>NZ_JAUXMX010000047.1 GCF_030683065.1 Pseudomonas sp. | reverse complement strand
TTTTGTAGCCCGGATGAAATCCGGGGGAAGTCTGGCGCTTGATAATCGCTCCCGGATTGCATCCGGGCTACGGGTGGGTGCATGGCTACGACAGGCGCCCAGAGATGGCCGCTTAAGTGAACAGCATTGCCGCTTTGCGGGGCTTTTTAGTTATGCGAGAAAACAGGTCAACGGTTTAAAGCCGCAACACGGGCTTTCTATACGCAGAGTTCACTCATTACTGGTCAGATAGCTACTTCGAGCGCCTTGAGTAGCTGCGCGATACTGCTCTCGCTGCGCTTGTAGTACGTCCAGGGGCCAATGCGCTGGGAGCTGACCAGCTGCGCGCGCTGAAGGGCGGCCAGGTAGTTGGATACAGTCGACTGGGAGAGCCCGACTCTTTCCTGAATGATGCTCACGCACACGCCAAATTGCTCGGGATCGGCTTCCTGTTCAGGGAAGTTTTGTCTCGGGTTCTTCAGGAGGGTGAGGATGGCTAGCCGGGTTGGATTATCCAACGCCTTTAGCGCTTCAATAACGTCGATGCTCATGTGCACGGCATATAGAGTAGGTTTTTGCGACTTTACCAGATTGCGCCTCGGCACGCTGCGCGCCCTCTCGTCGAGAGCACGCAGCGGCGTCACCTAGTTCTGGTAGGCGGGGTAATCGATATAACCGTGCTCGGTGCCGCCGTACACACTGGCCGCATCGAGCGGGTTCAGCGGCCAGTCATTGGCAATTCGCGCCGGCAGATCAGGGTTGGCAATAAAGGGGCGGCCGAATGCAATCAGGTCAGCCCAGCCAGCAGTGATCGCCGCATCCGCCCGTTGCGGGGTGTACTTCCCGGCATAGAGGATGCGGCCACTGAAGGTTTCTCGAACCGCGTTGCGGAACGAGTCTGGCAACTCCGGTGCATCGTCCCAATCTGCTTCTGCCAGCGACAGGTAAGCGATGCCAATGTCCTCAAGCACCTTTATAGCTTCGATGTAGGTCTCGTGAGGGTTCTCCTCGACCAAGCCAAGGTACACGCGCTCTTCGTCAGTGCTGACGAACAAGGGCGCAAAACGCACACCCAGTCGATCGGCGCCCACCACATCGGCAACCGCTTGAGTCACCTCAGCCAGGAATCGCAAGCGATTCGGCAGGGAGCCGCCATATTCATCCGTGCGCACATTGGTGTGCGCCGAGATGAACTGGTTGACCAGATAACCATTGGCGCAGTGCAACTCGACCCCATCGAAGCCCGCCTCTAGCGCGTTACGTGCCGCTTGCGCATAGAGCTGCACCAGCTCTTTGATTTCCGCGTTGGATAAAGCCCTGGGGGTGGATGGGTCTGCTAGAGCGCCCGCGCCCGGTGCGGTTTCGATGAAGACTTTGACGCTGCGCGCAGGCAGTGCAGATGGCCCCACCGGGTCACCGCCGTGCGGCTGCAGCGAGGTGTGGGATACCCGGCCCACATGCCACAGTTGCGCGAAAATGATGCCGCCTTCGTCATGCACCGCCGTGGTGACTTTCTTCCAGCCTTCGATTTGCGCGGGGCTATAAATACCCGGTGTCCAGGCATAGCCCTGGCCGCGTGGTTCGATCTGGGTGCCTTCGGTGACCATAAAGCCGGCACCTGCGCGCTGGCGATAGTAGGTGGCCATCAGGTCGTTGGGGATGTTGCCCGGCTGAGAACTCCGCGAGCGGGTAAGGGGCGGCAATACGATGCGATTGCGCAGCGGGTAAGGGCCAAGCTGGGTGGTAGTGAAGAGCGATTTATGTGTCATTAGTAAATCCATATATAGCGAATTATAGATGCGATAAGGCGAGATCACCCCAACTCGAAGGCGGCTCCCCGTTCGGGGACTTGTGTGTAAAACCGACTGATGCGAGGTGATCGATGGGGTGCCATTCTAAACACCATATCTAGAAATGCAAATATCTAGATTCTGATATTTGAGCGTGCAGTTGCCGATGAGGTTGCCGCCTGCCAAAAGCGGGCCCGCGTGCTCGGCTGCACGTGCTCACTTTTTGTGCAGGGCGCATACGGGGTGATCAGTCGGGTAATGATCGGCAACAGTCGCCGGGGTAATGTCGCGACAAGCTGTGGCGGCCTAAGGCGGCGCCAGTCACGGTCGCTATTGGGCTGCACGTTCCAGAACGCCCCCGGCTCGTTCGCCAGCAAGGCGTGCCGTGGGCTTGGCGTTGCGTATCCCGTGCAGCGCGGGAGGTCATTCTGGGTGACGAGCAGTATCTTCTCCGGCCGATAGACCCGGTTGACGAGGGCAATCAGGGCTCATTATTTACGGATGGGTTTGCTGTCGGGCGTTTAGCGGAACCAGTCGACTCCCAGGCGCGATAGCGAGGTATCTGTTAGCTGCAGCAAACGGCAAGCACATCATCGCGCCGCCCAAGGACGTGCAGGAGGCGCGTAATGCGCTGGCAGTTTACGAGCAGTTGCAGGCCTGGCAGCCCGCGAGTGAACAGCATCTGCTCGATGCTCATGCACTGCTGATGAAAGGCCTGATCGACGATGCCGGGCATTACCGTCAAGGCGGTGTTGGCGTGATGAAGGGTGATCAGGTGCTGCACATGGCCCCGCCGGCCAGTCGCGTCAGCCAGCTAATGCGCGACCTGCTGCATTGGCTGGAAATAACCGATCAGCCCCCTCTGATTGCCAGTTGCGTCTTTCACTACGAGTTCGAATTTATCCACCCCTTTGCCGATGGCAATGGGCGTATGGGGCGGCTGTGGCAAACCTTGATTCTGAGCCGTTGGCAGCCACTGTTCGCGCATGTGCCGGCGGAAAGTCTGGTGCACGCGCACCAAGCCGAGTATTACGCCGCTATAAATGACAGCACCCAACAAGCCGATAGCGCGCCGTTTATTGTGTTTATGTTGACCATGCTGCGCGATGCGATTCTGAGCATCACCCCCCAAGTCGCACCTCAAGTCACCCCCCAAGTCGCTGAGCTGCTCAGGCATGTGGTTGGCGAGGTCAGCCGTGAGGCGCTGCAAACTGCCCTGGGCTTGGCCGACCGCAAATCTTTCCGCGAGCGCTATCTGCGTCCGGCGCTGGATGCAGGGCTGATTGCCATGACCCGGCCGGATAAACCCAACAGTCGCCTGCAGTGTTATTACCTGACGGAGCTGGGTAAGCAGGTTCGGCGGTAGTTCAGGTTGCCGTGCCTGTGTCTGAGGTCGGGTGACTCAGGGACGCTGCAGCGGCAGGCAACTCTCCGGAAATTCCAGACAGTTCAAACCTGGGGTGAGATCTGCGCGATCATCGAAGCAGCCCCGGTTTGCGTGGTAACGGACAGGGTTTGATCAAGAAATAAATGGCTGGCAGCCAGCGTGAGCATGCTTTCGCTGCCCGCGCGGGGCTTTGCCATTTACCGGGCAGGCTTGGCAGTCCGGTTCCGCCTCCAGCACGCCAGCGCCACGGCGATCAGCCGCGGCATTGGGGGCACATCCTCTCCGAGCGAGCTGATGCGCGTTTTATGCCCCCATATGTGCCCCCGTCAAGCGTGGGATGCCCTGGGTAAGCAGGGGGCTCTGGTGCCCGATCGCAAACCAAAATAGCGACGGAAAACGTTTTGTCTGGTGTTGAGGCGATAGCCAGAATCGTGGCTGGCTGGCGGGAGGTTGACATGACGGCGGCATAAGCCGGCCAAAAAGACCCAAAAAAGGCACTGTAGCTGTTAGCTAAGCGCATGATTTATAACGCTAATTTTGTGGATTCGGGGGTGAATCCTAAGCCTCTTTCTCCTGCTCAAATCAACGGTTTCAGACCAGTTGTCTGTCGCCAGTGATTTGTTGGAATTCCTACAGTCACGGCTCCGAGCACAGAAACCTTGAGCCTTTCGTCAAGACGCACGTAGCGAATCCAAATTGCGGGTTCAAATCCTTCACGGGAAGTTGAACCCGCGCGGTGTCTAGGCAAGTGCCTGCTGAATACCGGATCTATATGGGTATTAAAGTGCCTTTTTTGATTATTGCAGAGCATTTATCGGCAGTTAATTGCCTTTTATTTGCGATTTGGCTAGGGTTTAGGCATTAAATTACCGGTGATCGCTATGCACAAGCTCACTCTACAACTCTATGCGGGTGGCGAATGGCAGGACGCCATGGGGATTGGTTTCGAGCAGCCTGACCTAGGGTTGGATGGTCCTTGTACGTATGGGTACGCGCAGGGCTATCTAGTGGGCTCCCTCGACTCGATTAGCACGCGTCTGAATGGCGCGGTCAGTGCCACGTTACCTCTGGGTTGGGACGCTTGGCGGAGTAAACAGGCTCCGGCCTTTCTCTTCGATATCTTGCCTGCCGGTGCGGCTAGACGCTTTTTGCTGAAGCGTTTGAGTGGTGAGCGACCGGGGGGCATGAGCCTGGATTTGTTTCTGTTGGGGCGCTGTACGCCTGCGCCTATTGGAAATTTGCGCATCAAGGAGTCGGCAGGCGCAATCGCAGGCAGTCCTGTGTTGGGTTTTACGCGGGACGAAGTGGTCAGCCGCGACTCACGCTTTCTTGAGTACGCCTACGAGCAGGGCGCTGCCATTGGTGGCGCTACTGGAGCAGGCGGTGAGGCGCCAAAGCTATTGTTAACTGAAGACCGTCATGGCGCCTTGCATCCTGACGCGGTATTGCCCGATGCAGATGCTGTGCAGCACTGGTTTGTGAAGTTCGCCCGCAACAAAGCCAGCCAGACCGATCAGGACATTCTCCGCAGCGAGTACTGCTTCTATCGAGCGGTTAGGCAGTTGGGGCTCGATACCATTGCGGCCGAAGGGCTGGCGTTGGAGGAAGGAAAGAAGCCCAGCCTGTGGATGCATCGCTTTGATCGTGAGGTTGGTCCTGCTGGGGTTAATCGTGTCGCTGTTGAGTCGATGTATTCACTGTCGGGCGTAGTCGAAGCAGGCAGCTATATGTCGCATCCGGATGTGCTGCGAAACTTGGTTGCGTTATGGCAAAACGTTGGACAGGCCGAACAGGTGGGTGATTTGGTATTCGAGTACATTCGGCGTGATTTACTGAATCAGATTCTTGGCAACTCAGACAACCATGGTCGAAACACCTCAATCCTTCGGGCTGAGCAAGGCGTGAGCCTAGCCCCAATCTATGATCTGGCCCCTATGGTCATGGATGATGAAGGTGTAACGCGTACAACAAAATGGCCAAAGCAGATTGAGCTGGCCGGGCAGGTCGACTGGCAAGCGGCCTGCAATGAAGCGGCTGAGTGGGTCGAGGCTGATGAGCTATTTCAGCGGCTCAGGGCCGCAGCGCAAGCTTTCCTGGCTTTGCCAGACCTGCTGAGTGCTGATGGGTTGCCCGCGGCGACAATGAATCATCCGCGCATCGCGTTGCGAGATTTGCCGCAGCGGCTCAAAAGCTGGGGGCTCATCTAATGGATATTCTCGAACGAAATCGAATTCTCACCGAGCTACAGGACCAGCTGGCTTCCGGCGAAATCACCATCGGCGAGGCCGTGCGGCGATTACGCAAGGACGTGACGGGGTTGCAACAGGCGCGGTTCGCGCAGATGTGTAAGCTGTCCCTGCGAGCTTTGCGGCAGCTAGAGCACGACGAAAGCAACCCAACTGTACAGACCTTGAATAGCGTGTTTAATCCGTTCGGTATGCAGGTGGGTATCGTGCCAAGAAACTCACGTTGAAGGTTGCGTAGCCTTTCGTCGAGATCGAATCCAAACGATACCTTGTGCAGCGTTACTGGCTGGGCCCGTTAGGCAGTCCTTGAGCGCATCAGTACCCATGGTGCGATTTCCAGGACATGAACTCCGATGGTCGGAGCCCGTAGCGCGCGAGAACACCTTCGTGCAGTCGACGGAGTTCTTCAACATTGGCGCAGTTTTAAGAACTGCGCCATTTTTGATTGCGAATCTGGCGCAGTTCTTGTTGATCTGCGCCACATCGAGGAGGGCAAAGCGTTCCAGGGAATTGCGAAAGACCGGATGTGAATGCGTTTCGGATATTGGAGCGCCCGGTCAAGATGAGGCTTTGATCTTGAGTTCAGAGAGGGTGGTAGCTTTGCGCCCATCGGTATTCCAAAAAATTAGCGCCTGAGTGCTTGGAATACCATTTTGAATGCCAAAAGGTGTGGATGCTCAGCGGATGCTGATAGAGCTGAAAGCCCCGTATGTGCTGGATTTCAGGCACAAAAAAGGACGTCCGTGGACGCCCTTAGATGTGTATTTGGTGGAGCCGGGGGGATTTGAACCCCCGTCCGCCAGTTCTCCGCTGTTGGTTCTACATGCTTAGCCGTGTCTACTGAGTTAACCCTTGGCCGCCCGACGGGCAGGGTGCTTTGGGCGAGTTGTGTAATTTTTAGCCACTTCGTCCACAACGTACTACGCGGCGATTCTGTTCTATATGACAATCATTTCGGGTTTACAGACATCCCCTAATGATTGCTGGAGCCGAAGCTACCAGAAGTGCGACTAGGCTGCTTACGCAGCTAGTTGAGCACCGTAATTGTCATCATTGGCAATTATGGAGGTTTGCAACAGTTTATTTACGAGTTCTGTTACCAACTCGGCATGCCCCTCGAGTTTTGCTACCGGCGTCGAATCCTAATCGGCCCCAAAACTTTGTTGCTTGAAACTTGGACGCCTAGTGTACGGGAAAGGTTCCGTAGCGTCGACCGGGCAATCGCCAGGCGGACGTTATAGGTCATGTGCGGCTATGATTGTGACTTGATGTGGGTGCAATGTCTTTGGGAAGAGACCTGAATTATGCCGCGAGTATCGCGTTACCCCGTGCGCCAGTGGATCTGGCGCGCATTTGTGCAGAGCGCCTTGATTCCGCTGATTCTGGTGGAGACGGTGTTGGTCACCGTGTATTTGCTAAGCAATGCGGCTATTCGCGATGCGCAAATTAGTCATTTGCAGCAGAGTGCCGTTGAGGACTTGTCCACGGCCGTAACGCGCGAGGGCCATGTGATCGACGGTCGGCTGCGCGCGGTCGAGGCGCAGGTGCGGATTTTTCGCGATGCGGCAACTCATGCGTTGCAAAACAGCGGCTTTCAGCCCGATGAGCTGGAGTTCAAGCGGCATGCTTCAACCAGCAATGGGGTGTTTTACAGCCGTAGTGACGATGGCCGTGCCGCCTCGTTCTACGCCAACAGTACGCCGCCGTTGCAGCAGGATCACGTCAAGGCACTGCGCCTGTCACAACTTGATCCGCTGATGCGCTCGATCCGCGATGCCAACCCGTTGGTCAGTGCGCTCTATTTCAACAGCTGGGACAGCTATAACCGGATTTATCCGTTTTTCATGACGCCCGAACAGTATCCCCATGACATGGTGATACCGGATTACAACTTCTATTACCTGGCCGACGCGCGGCATAATCCGGCGCGCGACGTTGTGTGGACCGATGTCTATCTCGACCCGGCCGGGCAGGGCTGGATGATGTCAGCGGTGGCGCCGGTTTATCGCGGTGACTTCCTTGAGGGCGTGGTGGGTCTGGATATCACCGTGGGCCAAATGCTCAGCGAGATCGGTGAGCTGGATGTGCCTTGGCAGGGCTATGCCATGTTGGTCAGCCGTGAGCACAACATTATGGCCTTGCCCCAGGCTGGCGAGGAGGACTTCAGCCTGCGCGAGTTGACCGAGTATTCCTACGCCGAGGCGGTGCGCCGTGAGGTGCTCAAGCCTGAAGATTTCAATCTTGGCTCGCGTGCAGACATGCAGCCGCTATTGCAGGCTATGGCGTCCGGTCAGAACGGTGTGCAGGAGGTCATGCTCGGTGGACGCCAGCAGCTGGTTGCGTGGAGCGAGATTCCGCAAACCGGCTGGCGCTTGCTGCTGGTGGTCGATGAAGAGAGTATTTTCAGGGAGACCAACAGCCTGGCCGAGCGTTACTTGCAGATCGGTTATTTGTTGATCGCTGGCCTGGCGCTGTTCTATCTGCTGTTTTTTGCCTGGATGTGGTTGCGTTCGCGACGCTTGAGCGATCAGTTGGCTCAGCCGATTGCCGGTATCGTCGAGATGATGCGCCGCCTCGGTCAGGGTGATTACCATCCGAGTGCGCCGCATAGCGAGATCGATGAGTTGGTGAGCATGGCCCAGGCCGTGCAGCAGACCGGCGAGCAGTTGCAGGCCAGCGATGGCGGACGCTATGAGGCGCAACGCATTTTGCAGCTGGTGCTGGAAAGCACCACGGAGAGTCTGTGGGAGGTGAATGCGCCGAGTATGTCGATCAAGGTCAGTGATCACTTTATCAAGCGCTTCGGTCTGGGGGCCGAGAGCATGAGCCTGAGCGAGTTCAATCGGCGGGTGCATCCGGATGACCTGGAGCGCATCCGCCATCTGCGGCAATTGTTCGCGGTCAGTGGTGAGGATCAGTTCGAGGCGGAATACCGCTATGCCGATGCCCGCGGCGAATATATCTGGCTACTCAGCCGCGGCAAGGTTCTTGAACGCGACAGCAACGGCAATGCGTTGCGTATCGCGGGTACACATGTCGACATTACCCGACTCAAGCAGGTGCAAGAGGAGTTGCGCCGAACCAGCCTGCAAGCCCAGTCTGCCAGTCAGGCCAAGAGCCGTTTTCTGTCGAGCATGAGCCATGAACTGCGCACGCCGCTGAACGCTATTTATGGGTTTGGTCAGTTGATCGAGCTGGAGACGCAAGGCAAGCCCGAGGCCCAGCAGGAAGCGGACTATGCCCGCGAGATCGTTAATGCCAGCCGTCACCTGACGGCACTGGTCGATGACATTCTCGATCTGTCGAGCATCGAGAGCCGTCGCCAGCAGCTGCAGTTGCAGGCGGTGGAAGTCGGCGCGCTGCTCAATGGCTGCGCCGAACTGGTACTCCCGGAGGTGCAGCAGCGGCGCCTGCAACTGCAGGTGCTGGCCGAGCTCGATGCAGGTTTGTATGTGCAGGCTGATATGCGCCGCTTGCGTCAGGTGATGCTCAATCTGCTGTCTAACGCGATCAAGTACAACAGCCCGCAGGGGCTGATCAGCCTGGGCTATGAGGTGCGTTCGGACTGCGTACGTTTGTGGGTCGAGGACAGTGGCCCGGGGTTGACCGTCGAACAGCAGGCCCAGTTGTTCCAGCCATTCCAGCGCCTGGGTCGAGAAAATTCGAGTGTTCCCGGCACCGGTATCGGCTTGGTTCTGTGTCGTGAGCTGGCTGGTTTGATGGGCGGCGAAATAGGTTTTCGCAGCACCCTCGGCAGTGGCAGTCGCTTTTGGATCGATTTGCCCAGCGCTGCGGCACCTGAGCCAGCATTCTCGACTGCACCGCTACCGGAGGCGTTGCAGGCGCAACCTAAAGCCGAAGTGTTGTGCGTCGAGGATCACCCGGCATCCGTAAAAGTAGTCCAGGAAGCCTTGCGCGAGTTTGCCGAGGTGCGTGGCGTCGGCTCGGTGCAGCGGGCGCTGGCCGAGCTTGAAGGTTGCACTCCGACGTTACTGTTGCTCGATCTGGATTTGCCCGACGGCGATGGGTTGCAGGTGTTGGATGCCATGCGCGGTGATCCCCGCTTACGCGCGGTGCCAGTGCTGGTCATCAGTGCTACAGCTGACGAAACCGTGTTTGCCGATGCACTGCAGCGCGGTGCGCAAGCCTGCCTGGCCAAACCGATCAATCTGGCTCAGGTGCGTCGCCTTGCCCTGGCGCTGTTAGGGCAAGGCCACTGAGGGGCTATTCGCTGGCTTCGAGCAGTTGCAGGGCTTCGCCAAGGACTTTCACCGACGCGCTGTGATTGCCGGCAGTGTGCAGCTCTTCGCCTTCGGCGCGAAGTTTTTGCACCTGCGCCAGTACGGTTGCGTCGCTAGGAGGATTGCTTTGCAGCATGGCGTCTATCTTTGCCATATCTGCCGGGCAGTGCATGGCCCACAGTGAGGTGCTGAGCAGGATAGAAGTGAGGAAAACAGCAAGGCGGCGCATGGTTGTGTTCCTTCTAATGGTTGGACTTGCAGTATAGAAAGCCTGTGCCGGTGGTTTTGCACCGTTGATCCGTTTTCCTCGCGGGCATAAAAAGGCTACTTCCCCGTTAGCTGTTGCCGCAATCCCATGTAGGAATCAGAGGGGCGCCTAGCCCTTGCTGGCGATCCGGGCCAAAAGCATCGTCGGAGCGCCGAATCACAGTAAGCCGGCGCCGACAGATTCCGCGCTCTGGCTATGTATTCCCTGGCACCCGCTAACGGGTACATCGCCCATAAAAAGCCCCGCGAGGCGGGGCGCAATGGTCAGTGCTTGGCGTGGGTCACTCTGTCCACCAGGTAGACCAGGCCGTGGTAGTCGATACCGCCGTGCTGGCTCAGGCCGATTTCGCAGGTGCGGCTGGTGCTGATGCCTTCATCACAGATTTGCACGGCGTCCTTCAGGCTGCGCAGCGAATGGGCGTTGAGTTCCGGGGTGGTGAAACCCTTGTCGCCGGCGAAACCGCAGCAGTGAATGCCTTCCGGAATCACCACCTCGCGGGTGCAGCGCCGCACGATATCGATCAAGCCCTGGGCTTCGCCCAGATGCTGGGTGCTGCAGGTGACATGCACGGCGACGGGCTTGTCCTGGGGCTGGAAGTCCAGGCGGTCGATGAGGTGGTCGCGAATGAATTTCACCGGGTCATGCAGTTTCAGGCGGGTGTCGAGTCCATCCTGCAGCAGGCGCAAGGTGCAGGGGCTGGTGTCGCAGTAGATCGGGTCGAGGCCGCCGCGGCTGGCCTTGAGCAGCGCGTCTATAAGTTCCTGACGCTTGCTGTCGGCTTGCTGGGGATAACCTTTGGAGGCGAACGGCTGGCCGCAGCAGAGGGTGTCCAGGTTGTCCGGGAACACCACCTGAAAGCCGCCTTTTTCCAGGAGCGCGCGGGTTTTGTCGAGCAGTGACATCTGCTCGGCATCGCTGGCGGCTGGGCCCATGGCGCGCGATACACAGGCGGCGAGGTACACCACGCGTGGGCGTTGATCGTCAGTGGTAACGGGCAGTTGCAGTCGGTGGGCCGGTTGCGGCATCGCGGCGGTCCACTGCGGTACGCGCCCCTGGCTGGCTTTGCTCAGGGCGGCAGACGTGCGGCCGAGCAGCGGGGCGCCCATGAGCAGGCGGGCACCATTGGCCACGTGCAGCATGACGCGGGCACCTTGCATGGCACGGCGGAAGTTGTTGGCCAGCCAGTCGGCGCTGCGTTGATTATTTGCATCGCGGGCGCGCAGTTTGCGCACCAGGTCGCCGGTATTGATCCCAACCGGACAGCGTTGGGCGCACAGGCCGGTGGCGGCGCAGGTGTCGATGCCCTGATAGCGGTAATCGCGCTCCAGTGCGGTGGTATCGATGCCCGCACGTTTTTTCGCCTGGATGTCGCGCCAGATGACGATGCGCTGGCGTGGGCTGAGGGTCAGGCCCTTGGACGGGCAAACCGGCTCGCAGAAGCCGCATTCGATGCACTTGTCGACGATCTCGTCGGCGACGGGCATCGGCTTGAGATTTTTCAGGTGGATGTCGGGGTCTTCGCTGAGCACCACATCCGGGTTGAGAATGCCCCGCGGGTCAAGCAGGCGCTTGAGTTGCCACATCAGCTGGTAGGCGTCCGCGCCCCATTCCAGTTCGACGAACGGCGCCATATTGCGCCCGGTGCCGTGCTCGGCCTTGAGCGAGCCGCCGAACTCGACGGCCACCAGTTGCGTCACGTCATCCATGAATGCCGCGTAGCGGGCGACTTGCAGCGGGTCGTCAAAGCCCTGGGTGAAGACGAAGTGCAGGTTGCCTTCCAGGGCGTGACCGAAAATGATCGCTTCGTCGTAATGGTGCTTGTCGAACAGTGCGAGCAGGCGATTGACCCCTTCGGCGAGTTGTTCGATGGGGAAGGTGACGTCTTCGATGATGACTGTGGTGCCGGTCTGGCGCACTGCACCGACGGCGGGGAAGGTGTCCTTGCGGATCTTCCACAGCAGGTTGTAGACCGTCGGGTCCTCACTGAAGTCGACCTGTTTTTCCAGGGCAAACTCGGCGATTGACGCCATGATCAGTGCGAGTTGCTCGTGCAGCAGGCTCTGGCTGGCAGCACGCGACTCGATCAGCAGGGCGCAGGCGCCATTCGACAGGCTCTTCACCCATTCCGGCATGCCAGGTTTGCTTTCGACTGAGCGCAGGCTGCGCCGATCCAGCAGTTCGACGGCGGACACCGGCTGTTGTTTGAGTAGGGTGACCGCGCGGCAGCAGTTTGCCACGTCGGGGAACACCAGCAGGGCGCTGGCCTTGTGCGGGTGATCGGGCACGGTGTCGTAGGTCACTGCGCTGATAAAACCCAGGGTACCTTCGGAACCGACCATCAGGTGGCTGAGGATATCCAGTGGTTGGTCGAAGTCGACCAGGGCATTGAGTGACAGACCGGTGGTGTTCTTCAGCCGGTATTTGTGGCGGATTCTGGCGGCCAGCGCGCTATTGGCGCGGGTTTGCCGGCCCAGCTCGGCTAACTGCTCAAGCAGTGCGGCATGGCTGGTTTCGAATGCCGTCACACTCAGCGGGTCTTCGCTATCCAGCACCGTGCCGTCGGCCAACACCAGGCGTATGCCGGCCAGGGTGTGGTAGGTATTGTGCGCGGTGCCGCAACACATGCCGCTGGAGTTGTTGGCGACGATGCCGCCGATCTTGCAGGCATTGATCGAGGCCGGGTCTGGGCCGATCTTGCGCTGGAAGGGCGCTAGCACGGCGTTGGCTTGGGCACCGATAACGCCAGGTTGCAGTCGGATCTGCTTGCCCTGATCACGAATTTCCCGACCGTTCCAAGCGTCCCCCAGAACCAGTAAGACCGAGTCGCTGATCGCCTGGCCGGAGAGGCTGGTGCCGGCGGCACGGAAGGTCACAGGAACTTGATGAGTGCCTGCCAGCTTGAGCAGGTCCACTACCTCCAGCTCGGACTCAACCCGGATCACCAACTGCGGAATCAGTCGGTAAAAGCTGGCGTCGGTGCCGAAGGCCAGGGTCGACAGTGGGTCGTCGAAGCGCCGCGTGCTGGGAATCAGGTGCTCGACGGCGGCGAGGAAGGTGGCGGGCAGGCTCATGCAGGCTCCGGAAATTGTCGGTTATCTTTTATCTGTAGGCGCCAGGGGGGGCGCCTACAACGGCGGTGGAGCGGCCTGCTCAGCGGCCCAGCTCACGCACCAGCGAGTCGGCGCTGATCTCGCTGATCGACTTGGCGCCGGTCAGGATCATGGCCACGCGCATCTCTTTTTCGATCAGGTCGAGCAGGTTGCTCACGCCCGCGCCGCCAGCGACGGCCAGTGCGTAGATGAAGGCGCGTCCGAGCAGTACCGTATCGGCGCCGAGGGCGATCATTCGCACCACATCCAGCCCGGTACGAATGCCCGAGTCGGCGAGAATCGCCAGGTCGCCCTTGACCGCATCGGCGATGGCCGGCAGCGCCCGCGCACTCGACAATACGCCATCAAGCTGGCGGCCGCCGTGGTTGGAGACGACGATGCCGTCGGCGCCAAAACTCACTGCGTCTTTGGCGTCCTGTGGGTCAAGGATGCCTTTGATCACCATTGGGCCGTCCCAGAACTCACGGATCCATTCCAGGTCTTTCCAGGAAATCGACGGGTCGAAGTTGGCGCCGAGCCAGCCAATGTAGTCTGCCAGTCCGGTCGGACTGCCGCGGTAGGCGGAGATATTGCCCAGGTCATGGGGCTTGCCCAGCAGGCCTACGTCCCAGGCCCAACTTGGGTGGGTCATGGCTTGCAGCATGCGCCGGAATGGCGCGTTCGGCCCGCTCATGCCGGAGTGCGCATCGCGGTAACGGGCGCCCGGTACCGGCATGTCCACGGTGAATACCAAGGTGGTCACGCCTGCAGCCTTGGCGCGCTCCAGCGCATTCTTCATGAAGCCGCGATCTTTGAGTACGTAGAGCTGGAACCACATCGGCCGGTCGATCGCCGGCGCCACCTCTTCGATCGGGCACACCGACACGGTGGACAGGGTGAAGGGAATGCCTTTGGCTGCTGCAGCCTTGGCTGCCTGCACTTCGCCGCGCCGCGCGTACATGCCGGTCAGGCCGACCGGTGCCAGCGCCACGGGCATCGACAGGGTTTCGTTGAACAGGCGGGTTTCCAGGCTCAATTCGGACATGTTGCGCAGAACCCGCTGACGCAGGGCGATATCGGCCAGGTCCTCGACATTGCGTCGCAAGGTGTGTTCGGCGTAGGCGCCGCCGTCGAGGTAGTGGAACAGGAATGGCGGCAGTTTGCGTTGTGCGGCTGCGCGGTAGTCGGTAGAGGCGGAAATGATCATCGGGTTCATCCTTTGCCAGGGGAGGGCTATTCTCGCCCAGCAACCGGCCCCGCGATGAGTGCGGGGCCGGTTTGTCTGGGTGTACGGGAACGTGAATGGCTGGCGTCTGTCAGCCAGCAACCAGTGGGTCGCTAACGCCCAGTACGTAGATCGCAAACATGGCGATCAAGCCGGTAAACAGCACGTAGTACAGCGTAGGCCATATGGTTTTGCGCAGGATGTTGCCTTCGCGACCCAGCAGGCCAACCGTAGCAGAGGCGGCTACCACGTTGTGGATAGCGACCATGTTGCCTGCGGCGGCACCAATGGCCTGTACCGCAACGATCAGTGCGCTGGAAATACCCAGGTTAGTTGCTACACCGAACTGGAACTGGCTGAACATCATGTTGCTGACGGTGTTGGAACCGGCGATAAAGGCGCCCAGAGCGCCGATGCTCGGTGCCAGCAGCGGGTAGATGCCACCGACGCTGTCAGCCACCCAGCGCGCCATCAGAATCGGCATGCTCGATAGGTCGGCCCCGTTGACGCCCGAGTTGATCAGGATGCGCACCATCGGCACAGTGAACAGCAGGACGAAACCGGCGCTGAGCAGCACCCCGGAGGACTCCTTGACTGCCAGACCGAGGTCGCGCAGCTTCATCTTGTGGAAGAAGAAGGTGGCGATCACTACCGTCACCAGAATCCCGCCTGGCAAGTACAGCGGCATGAAGTTGGCGCTGATCCCGGTTTCACCAAGCAGGTCGGGGAAGTTGACTACCACCGCTTTCAGGGCGGCTCCGACTTCCGGTACGACCCGGCTGATCACCAGCAGGACGCCCACCAGTACATAGGGCAGCCAGGCGCGCAGGGAGCTCATTGGCTTGGCAGTCAGCTGGTCCAGCTTCATTTCGATGGTGCCCAGCCATTCGCTCGGCCACTTGTCAGCCGGGGCGAAGTCCCAGGTGGTTTTCGGCAGCAGAAAGCCCATGCGCGCTGCGCTGGTGACAATTGCCAGGCCGATCAGGCCGCCTGCCAGCGACGGAAACTCAGGGCCGAGGAATACCCCGGTGAGCGCGTAGGGGATGGTGAAGGCCAGGCCGGCAAAAATTGCAAATGGCAGCACTTCGAAGCCAGCTTTCCAGCTTTTTTCGGTACCGAAGAAGCGCGTCAGCATCAGCACCATGATCAGCGGCATCACGGTGCCGACGATGGCGTGGATGATGGCTACTTCACTGGTTATCAGCTGCAGGAACTGCGCCCATGAGGAACCTTGCTCAACCAGTTGTGCACCGATGGTAGCCGAGTCGAGACCGCTATTGACCCCAACGATAATCGGTGTGCCTACAGCGCCAAAAGACACCGGGGTGCTTTGTACTAGCATGCCCAGCATGACTGCGGCCATGGCTGGGAAGCCGATGGCTACCAGCAGCGGTGCGGCAATCGCCGCAGGTGTGCCGAAGCCCGAAGCACCTTCGATAAAGCAGCCGAACAGCCAGGCAATGATGATCGCCTGAATCCGACGGTCAGGGCTGATGGTGGCGAAGCCGGCGCGGATCGCGGTGATACCGCCGGAGTGCTTAAGGGTGTTAAGCAGCAGGATGGCGCCGAAGATGATCCACAGCAGGCCCAGGGTAATCAGCAGGCCTTGCAGCGTCGAGGCGAGCACGCGGTTGAAACTCATCTCCCAGGCGAACAGGCCGATGGCGGCGGTTACCAGGAATACCAGCGGCATGGCGTGCTTGGCCGGCCAGCGCAGGCCGACCAATAGAATGGCCGCCAGCAGGATCGGTGAAAAGGCGAGTAGAGCCAGAAGACCAGATGACATGGTGGTCTCTCCTTAGCGGCGCGCAAGGCGCATGGGTGTATGCGGATGCAGCGATGCAGCAAATGATTTGGCGTTGACCGGCATGGGAGACCTCATGAGCTTTTTGGAATTGTTTTAGGTTCGGGTAAATTGGTATTACCAATTTACAATGTTGCGCCGCCAGAGTAGAAGTGGATGCCTGCCACTGTCAATTAGCAGGCTTACTACTTTGGTCGAGCATGCCTGTCTTGTAAGGCTTTAAGCGCCGCTATAGGCTTGCTCAACAGGTGCGCAAGGAAGGTGTTTCAGGTGGTAATACCAGTGAGGTTCGGGTTATGGAAGTAGGTCAGGTGCGCCAGCGCCGTTTGTCGGACGACATCGTCATTCAGCTGGAAACCATGATTCTGGAAGGTACGTTGCGTGCCGGCGAGCGGCTGCCTGCCGAGCGTGCGCTGGCCGAGCGCTTCGGCGTGTCGCGTCCGTCATTGCGTGAGGCGATTCAGAAACTGGCAGCCAAAGGTCTGCTGGTCAGTCGTCAGGGTGGGGGCAACTACGTTTCCGAGTCGCTGGGTTCGACCTTCAGTGACCCGTTGTTACCGCTGCTTGAAAGCAACCCGGAAGCCCAGCGCGACTTGCTGGAGTTTCGCCACACCCTGGAAGGTTCTTGCGCGTTTTATGCCGCACAGCGCGCCACCGAGCGGGATCGTCAGCGCCTGAGTGAAGCCTTTGCTGCGCTGCAGGACTGCTACAGCCGCAGCGGCAAGGCGACTCGTGCGGAGGAAGGCGCGGCCGATGCGAATTTTCACCTGGCCATCGCCGAAGCCAGTCATAACGCGGTGTTGCTGCACACCATTCGCGGGTTGTTCGATCTACTCAAGCGCAACGTAGTGACCAATATCGGCGGCATGTACGCACAGCGCGACGAGACCCGCGACATGCTGATTGATCAGCATCGGGCGCTCTATGAAGCAATCATCGAGGGGCGCGCCGAAGACGCACGGCAGTTGTCCAACCGGCATATCGACTATGTGCAGGAGGTGCTCGCCGAAGTGCAGCAGCAAGCGCGTCGAGAAGAGAGGGCGCAACGCCGCGGGCCAGCGGCAAGCGTCAAGGCTTAGGGCGGGTTAGTCGCCCGCAGGATGCCGGAACAGCCTGGCCCGTGAGGGCCGGGTCGCTCATTAGTCGTCTTTACCCTTGCTGCGCATGGCGCGCTGTACTTCGCGGTCGGCGTCACGTTCTTTTTCAGTGTGACGCTTGTCGAAGTCTTTCTTGCCCTTGGCCAGGGCAATCTCGCATTTGATCAAATGCGCCTTCCAGTAAATCGAGATCGCCACGCAGGTGTAGCCTTTTTGCTGCACGGCGCCGAACAGTTTTTCCAGCTCGCGTTTGTTCAGCAGCAGCTTGCGTGTGCGGATCGGGTCGGCAATTACATGGGTGCTGGCAGTCTTCAGGGGGGTGATGTGGCAGCCCATCAGCCACGCTTCATCGTCCTTCAGCAATACATAGCTGTCGACCAACTGGGCCTTGCCGGCGCGCAGGCTTTTCACTTCCCAGCCGGCCAGGACCAAGCCCGCCTCGAATCTGGATTCGACGAAATAATCGTGCATCGCCTTTTTATTTTGGGCGATGGTGCCTTGAGGGTGTTTCTTTTGTTTAGCCATAGGGGCGGCATTATAGGCAGTCGTTGGCCTGCTGGCGACAGCCTGATCTTGAGAGAGGTGGGGTAATCCCGGACAATGCGCGTCTTTTGCACATATCTCGGGCGTAATCATGGTGAGTGACAAGGTTTCGATCCACGGCGCCTGGGCCAGTCGTTGGGTATTTATCCTGGCGGCAACCGGTTCTGCAGTGGGCCTCGGCAATATCTGGAAGTTTCCCTACATGACGGGCATGTATGGCGGCGGCGCCTTTGTCATCATGTACCTGGTGTGTATTTTTCTGGTCGGCTTGCCGATCATGCTGGCGGAAACCCTGATCGGCCGCCGTGGCCGGCAGAGTCCGGTGAATGCCTTGGCAACACTGGCGCTGGAGTCTGGCGCCTCACCGAGGTGGTCGTGGGCAGCGCTGATGGGCATGGTTGCCGCGTTGCTGATCCTGTCCTTCTACAGCGTCATTGCCGGCTGGTCGCTGGACTACATCATCGGCATGGGCGGCGGTCAGTTCGAGGGTATCAGTGCGGACGGCGCTGGCGCGGCGTTCGGTGCGCTGACGGCCGATCCCTGGCGCCTGACCTTGTGGCACACGTTGTTCATGCTGCTGACCGGTTTCGTCATTGCGCGCGGTGTCGTGGCTGGGCTGGAGCGTAGTCTGCGGGTCATGATGCCGCTGCTGTTTGTCTTGTTGCTGGTGCTGCTGGGGTACAGCATGACCACTGGGCACTTTATGCAGGGTTTTCACTTCCTCTTCGATTTTCAGCCGGACAGGCTGCTCGACGGCGTGCTGGCTGCGCTGGGTCATGCCTTTTTTACCCTCAGCGTTGGCGTCGGTGCAATCATGGTGTACGGCGCTTACATGCCCAAGCGCGCTTCGATTGGCAGCACCGTGCTGGCCGTTGGGATTCTCGATACCCTGGTGGCCCTGACTGCCGGGTTGGCGCTATTCCCTATCGTGTTTGCCGCCGGCCTGGAGCCTGGTGCCGGGCCTGGACTGATGTTCGTCACTCTGCCGGTGGCCTTCGGCAATATTGTGTTCGGGCAGGTCATGGGGACGTTGTTCTTCGTGTTGGTACTTATCGCTGCCTGGACGTCGTCGATCTCGATGTTGGAGCCGGCAGTTGCTTATCTGGTCGAGCGTACCCAGCGCAGCCGGACACTGGTCACCAGTGTGCTGGTGTTGCTGTGCTGGGTGGTGGGCATGGGCACTGTGTTGTCCTTCAATCTTGGTGCCGAAGCCAAGTTCTTTGTCTTCGCTGAAGATGGTTTTCACCTGTTTCAATGGGGCGCCGAGGGCGGCCGAAACTTTTTCGACAGCGTCGACTACCTGACCAGTCGCATTCTCTTGCCGGCGGGCGGCCTGGCCTTTGTGCTGTTCGCTGGCTGGGTACTCAAGCGCGAGGTCGTGCGCGAGGAACTGGCAATCAAGAGTCCGCTGTTGTTCGGTTTGCTCTACTGGTTGATGCGAGTGGTGGCGCCATTGGGGATATTGGTTGTGTTTGTGGCAGAGTTGATGAAATGACTACAGTGATCCTATTGAGTGAAGTTGCAGGCTTATGAGCACCCATATTCAACGTTCGGCGTTGCTGCCTTACCCCGCGGCGGTCCTTTTTGAGTTGGTCAATGACGTTGCGCGTTATCCGGAGTTCCTGCCCTGGTGTTCAGCCAGCGAGGTTCTGGATGTCAGTCAAACCCACATGCGTGCCAGTCTGGCAGTGGCCAAGGGGGGCGTTAGCCAGCGATTCACCACCCGAAATGTGCTGGTTTGGGGGCAGTCGATCGAGCTCGTGCTGGAGGAAGGACCGTTCAGTCAGCTGCATGGCCAGTGGGTGTTCAAGGCGCTCGGCGACAAAGCCTGCAAGATCAGTCTGGATCTGACCTTTGACTATGCCGGTCCGTTGGTGCGGGTAACACTTGGGCCGCTGTTCAATCAGGCGGCAAACACCCTGGTGGATGCTTTCTGCCAAAGGGCGAAGCAGCTATATGGATAGCAAAATGATCGCAGTTGAAGTGGTCTATGCCTTGGCGGACAAGCAGAAGTTGCTGCGCCTGAGCCTGCCTTACGGTACGACGATGCGCCAAGCGGTCGAGCAGTCGGGCATGCAGGTGCATTTCCCTGATCTGGATCTGGTCAACAGTCCGCTGGGGATTTTCGGCAAGGCCGTTGCCAAACCGCAAGAGCGAGTGCTGGAGGATGGGGAGCGGGTGGAAATCTATCGGCCTCTGATTGCCGATCCGAAAGAGGTTCGCAAGCAGCGTGCTGCCAGGGTAGCCCAAGCCAAGGCCGATGAAGCAGGCGCTTGACGCAAAGCTGGCGGGCATAAAAAAGACGCTGTCTGCATGACATGCTGCATGGAGTCGAAGCTGTTTTTCTTGCCCGCACGCAAGGCGCGCAGTAGGCGCCAGCTCGCTGCGGGCTTTGCGCGTTGAGTTGGATCGCCAGCAAACGGGCGTCTGCAGGCCCTGTGTGTTGGCCTGTTAGCCCCAAGGCTACATAGTTATAAAAAAGCCCAGAAATTTCTGGGCTTTTTTTATGACTGTCGGATCACTGCGGCGAGCTGTCCAGCGGTTCCGGGGTTGGTATCGGTACGCTCTGCACGTCGTCGACCTCACGCTGGATCTGCTCAAGCAAGGAGCCTGGTGCTGGTGGCTCTTCGGCTTGCGGTTGCGCAGTCATTTGCGGTGTAACCACATTGGCTCCGTCCTGACCAAGAATAGCCTCGTCACGGCTGACGCCCGGCATGAAATCGCCCGACAGACCGGCCAGTTGGTCATTGCCGTTGAAGATTATGCTGACACGCTCTTGCAGGCGTTTACCGCCGCCAGGCTGAATGCTGTACAGGTAATCCCAGCGATTGGCGTGGAAGGTGTCTGTGAGCAACGGGTTGCCCATGATAAACCGCACTTGGCTACGGGTCATTCCGGGGCGCAATTGATCTATCATGTCTTGTGTAACGACATTGCCCTGTTGGACGTCAATTTTATAAACCCCGGGGAAAGAACAACCGGCGAGCGCGATGAGCCCCACAAAGGTGAGACTGGTCAGCAGGAGCTTGGTTTTTTGCATCGGAGGGTGACTTCCACTATCTTGGCTGGGCAACGTAAACCCCGATCATACCCGCAATAAAGGAAGCTGCGAAGCCGCTTCCGCGAGAAAGCAGACCATGGTTGAAAATAGCGAACTACGCAAAGCTGGCCTGAAAGTGACCCTGCCGCGGGTCAAGATTCTGCAGATGCTCGATTCCGCCGAGCAACGTCACATGAGTGCAGAAGATGTTTACAAGGCCCTGATGGAAGCGGGTGAGGACGTTGGCCTGGCCACCGTGTACCGCGTGCTGACCCAGTTCGAGGCTGCAGGACTGGTGGTTCGTCACAACTTCGATGGCGGCCATGCCGTGTTCGAGTTGGCTGATGGCGGCCATCACGATCATATGGTTTGTGTCGATTCGGGTGAGGTAATCGAATTCTTCGATCCTGAAATCGAGAGGCGTCAGAAAGAAATCGTGCTCGAGCATGGCTTTGAGATGGTCGATCACAACCTGGTGCTCTACGTGCGCAAAAAGAAGTAGGCGCATACAGCGAGGCAACAATAAAGGCGACCCACAGGTCGCCTTTATTGTTTGTTATGCCTCGGTTCTGTGTTGCATACAGCAGAGCCTGTAGGGGGCGTCCAGGCAACGCGCTGTTGCGCAGAGGCTGTGAGCGCCTGGAGGCGCTTAGCCCTTGCTACGGTCCGGCGATGCCTTTGATCTGCAAAGATCGCCAGCAAGCTGGCTCCTGCAGGGTCATGTTCTGATTTAATTTCTATATAAAACAGTGAGTTATTTTTAGTTTGATGGGATATCCCCCGTCGTCTGGACGGCGGGAGCTTCTGCAGGCGCTGAGCGTCTCTTCAGTGTCTATCTCAGGCATGACTTTATTGCTGCGGACATCCGCTAGGCTATGTACCAATAGCGTGTGGCGTTCAGTTATCGCCACAGCATTTGAAGTGGCCTGGGTCTGTAGGGTGCGCCGTGCGCACCCGTGTTCGTTGCCTGTGTTGGTGCGCACGGCCTGGGCGGCCCCGCGTCACCCTACCCGTTGCCAGCTATGCGAAAAGGGCTTAGGCCTGAATCTCCCATGCAACACGATATTGGGACAGCGCCATCCGCTATGCCTGGGCGCTGCTGACCATCTGTCGGGCGTGTGCCAGTGACTCTTCGGTCAGGTCGACGCCACCTAGCATTCGGGCGATTTCTTCGATGCGCTGGTTTCTATCCAGCTTGCTCACGGCTGTGCGGGTGGCATCGCTGTCGCGCGCCTTGTGCACGAACAGGTGCTGATGGCCCTGGGCTGCCACTTGAGGCAGGTGAGTGACGGTCAGTACCTGGCCGCGATCGCCAAGGCGGCGTAGCAATTGTCCGACCACCTCTGCAGTCGGGCCGCCAATGCCGACGTCAACTTCGTCGAATACCAGGGTCGGTACGCGAGAGGTTTGTGCGGTGATCACCTGAATTGCCAGGCTGATGCGCGACAGCTCGCCGCCGGAAGCGACCTTGGCCAGGGTCTTGAGTGGTTGTCCGGGGTTGGCGCTGACCAGGAATTCCAGCTGTTCGAGGCCGTTGGGGTGTGGCTCGCTATTGTTGTTCACGCTCAGTTTGATGTTGAAGCGGCCGCCCGGCATACCCAGATTCTGCATTTCCAGTTCTACCGCAGTGGCCAGTTCGCTGGCTGCGCGGTGGCGCATGATGCTGAGTTCGCTGGCCTTTTCCTGGTAGTGGCGTTCGAATGCGGCCAGTTCATCGTCCAGGCGTTCGGCGGCTTGATCGTCGGCATTGAGGCTTTCCAGCTCCTCGAACAGTTGCTGCTGCATGGCAATCAGTTCGCTGGGCTGAATGCGGTGCTTGCGGGCCAGGGTATAGATCGCATCCATGCGTTCCTCCATCTGTCGCAGGCGCTCGGGATCGGCGTCGAAGTGATCGAGAAAGCGGTTGAGTTCACCGACGGCTTCTTCCACCTGGATTTGTGCGCTGGCCAGCAGGTTGGTCGCTTCGCTCAAGGCGCTCGGTTGACCCTGAAAAGTGCCCAAGCGGGTGAGGCTGGCGGTCAATGCCGAGAGCACGTTACCTGCGTCGTTCTCGCTGCACTGCTCGATCACCAGGCGGCAGGCGCTGAGCAGGCTTTCAGCGTTGGTCAGGTTTTTGTGTTCCTGCTCCAGTTGTTGCAGTTCGTTTTCGCCCAGGGCCAGGCTGTCCAGTTCTTCAAGCTGATAGCTGAGCAGCTGGTGGCGTGAGCGTTGCTCGTCGCCGATGCTGGACAGGCGCTGCAGCTCACTGCGGGTTTGTTTCCAGCGCTGGGCGGCCAGTTGCACCTGGCGCGCCAATTCCTGGCTGCCGGCATACTCGTCGAGCAGGCGGCGGTGGGTTTCGGCCTTGAGTAGGGACTGGTGTTCGTGCTGGCTGTGGATATCGATCAGCAGCTCGCCGAGGGCCTTGAGGTCGCCTTGGGGGCAGGGTGAGCCATTGATGTAGCCGCGTGAGCGACCTTCGGCAGTGATCACTCGACGCATGATGCATGGGCCGTCGTGGTCAAGGTCGCGCTCAGCCAGCCAGGTGCGCGCCTCCGGGATGTCGCCCAGGTCGAAGCTGGCCAGAATGTCCGCCTTGTCGGCACCGGGGCGCACCACGCCGCTGTCGGCGCGATCCCCGAGGCATAGGCCGAGGGCGTCGAGCATGATCGATTTACCGGCGCCGGTTTCGCCGCTGATGACGCTCATGCCGCTGTCCAGCTCCAGGTCGAGGTGTTCAACGATGGCGTAGTTGTGTACGGACAGGTGCACCAGCATGGCGAGGCCTCCAGATCTTTGATGTGTATATTTATACAGTGTTTATTTCGTGGCTGGCAATCCTTGTGCCGCACTTGAAGCTGCGAAATTTGTCCCCATATAGGCGGCAGGGCGCGAGTTTAGGCTGGCGTCGAATTTTTAGAGGAGAAACGCATGGCTGACGAACAGACTCGCGATACCCAGCTGCCAGAAGTTGCACCTGGTGCCGAAATGGACTCGAACGATCAGCTGGATGCTCGCATTCAGGTGTTGGAAGAAGAGCTGGCTGCCGCTCAGGATCAGGCTCTGCGCATGGCGGCTGACCTGCAGAACGTGCGTCGTCGCGCCGAGCAGGATATTGAGAAGGCGCACAAGTTCGCTTTGGAAAAATTCGCCAACGACCTGCTGCCGGTGGTCGATAGTCTTGAGCGCGGTCTCGAGCTGTCGAGCCCGAATGACGAGGCAATCAAGGCGGTGCGCGAGGGTATGGAGCTGACGTTGAAGTTGTTCCAGGACACCTTGAAGCGCTATCAGCTGGAAGTCATTGATCCGCATGGCGCGCCGTTTAATCCTGAGCATCACCAGGCCATGGCCATGCAGGAAAGCACCCATGTAGAGCCAAACAGCGTGCTCAAGGTGTTCCAGAAGGGCTATCTGCTCAACGGTCGGCTGCTGCGCCCGGCAATGGTGGTGGTCAGCAAGGCGCCAGCCGAAGTTCCGCCGTCTATCGATGAGCAGGCTTGAAATTCGGCGATCAGCCCCCACTTTATGAGTCAAGCGTTTTAGTGCTACCGCGGCTGACAAGGCGCAGCGGTAGAAATATCAAAATTTCGGGAGAATGATGATGGGCAGAATTATCGGTATCGACCTGGGGACCACCAACTCGTGTGTCTCCATTCTGGAAAACGGCAACGTCAAGGTTATCGAGAATGCCGAAGGCACTCGCACTACGCCGTCGATCGTTGCTTATGCCAACGACGGTGAGATCCTCGTCGGTCAGTCGGCCAAGCGCCAGGCTGTGACCAATCCGCACAACACCCTGTACGCGGTGAAGCGTTTGATCGGTCGTCGCTTCGAGGAAGACGTTGTACAGAAAGACATCCAGATGGTGCCGTACAAGATCGTCAAGGCTGATAACGGTGACGCCTGGGTTGAAGTGAACGGCCAGAAAATGGCACCGCCACAAATCTCGGCTGAAATTCTCAAGAAGATGAAGAAGACCGCCGAAGACTACCTCGGCGAGCCAGTGACCGAGGCGGTCATCACCGTGCCGGCCTACTTCAACGACAGTCAGCGTCAAGCGACTAAAGACGCCGGTCGCATCGCCGGTCTGGACGTCAAGCGCATCATCAACGAGCCAACCGCGGCTGCGCTGGCGTACGGCATGGACAAGTCCAGGGGCGATCACACCGTGATCGTTTATGACCTGGGTGGCGGTACGTTCGACGTTTCGGTGATCGAGATCGCCGAAGTCGATGGCGAACACCAGTTCGAAGTGTTGGCCACCAACGGTGACACCTTCCTTGGCGGTGAAGACTTTGACATTCGTCTGATCGACTACCTCGTTGACGAATTCAAAAAAGAAAGCGGGATGAACCTTAAGGGTGACCCGCTGGCCATGCAGCGCCTGAAAGAAGCCGCTGAAAAAGCCAAGATCGAGCTGTCCTCGAGCCAGCAGACCGATGTCAATCTGCCGTACATCACTGCAGACGCCACCGGCCCCAAGCACTTGAACGTGAAGATCTCGCGCGCCAAGCTGGAGTCGCTGGTTGAAGACCTGGTGCAGCGCACCATCGAGCCGTGCCGCATTGCTCTGAAAGACGCCGGTATCGACGTGGCCAAGATCAACGACGTGATTCTGGTCGGTGGTCAGACGCGTATGCCGCTGGTGCAGAAGCTGGTTACCGATTTCTTCGGTAAGGAAGCGCGCAAGGACGTCAACCCGGACGAAGCTGTAGCCATGGGTGCTGCTATCCAGGGCGCCGTATTGTCGGGTGACGTGAAAGACGTGCTGCTGCTCGACGTGTCGCCGCTGACCCTGGGTATCGAAACCATGGGCGGCGTGATGACTGCGCTGATCGAGAAAAACACCACGATTCCGACCAAGAAGTCGCAGGTGTTCTCGACTGCCGATGACAATCAGGGCGCGGTGACCATTCACGTGCTGCAGGGCGAGCGTAAGCAAGCCAGCGGTAACAAGTCGCTGGGCAAGTTTGACCTGGCCGAGATTCCGCCGGCTCCGCGTGGCGTACCGCAAATCGAAGTAACCTTCGATATCGATGCCAACGGCATCTTGCACGTAGGCGCTAAAGACAAGGCTACTGGCAAGACCCAGTCGATCGTGATCAAGGCCAACTCCGGCCTGTCTGAAGAAGAAATTCAGCAGATGGTCCGCGATGCCGAGGTCAATGCCGAGGAAGATCGCAAGTTCGAAGAGCTGGCGACCGCACGTAACCAGGGCGATCAGTTGGTGCATGCCACCCGCAAGATGATCACCGAAGCGGGCGACAAGGTCACTGCGGACGAGAAAGCCGCAATCGAAAAAGCCTTGGGCGAGCTGGAAGCGGCGATCAAGGGTGATGACAAGGCGACTATCGAAGCCAAGATCAATGCCCTGTCCGAAGCTACTACTCCGCTGGCGCAAAAGATGTATGCCGAGCAACCGCAGCCTGGTGCTGCCCAGGGTGCTGATGATACTCAGGGCGCTGGCGACGACGTAGTCGACGCGGAGTTCGAAGAGGTCAAGGAAAACAAATAAGCGCGAGCTTATACCGCTCTGGCCAGGCGCGACGCAAGTTGCGTTCGGCACGATCCGCCACGCGGGAGCTTGCTCCCGCGTTGGCGTGTCTGGAGTAGACGATTTAAAGGTGTTGAAGACTTATGGCTAAACGTGACTATTACGAAGTGCTGGGTGTCGAGCGCGGCGCGAGCGAAGCGGAGCTGAAAAAGGCTTACCGGCGCCTGGCGATGAAGCACCACCCGGACCGTAATCCCGACGATAAAGCGTCGGAAGATATGTTCAAGGATGCCAACGAGGCCTACGAAGTATTGTCTGATGCCGGCAAGCGTGCGGCCTACGACCAGTACGGCCATGCCGGTGTAGATCCGCAGATGGGCGGCGGCGGTGGTCCGGGTGGAGCCAACTTCTCCGATATTTTCGGTGATGTGTTCAGCGACTTCTTCGGCGGCGCGGGCGGTCGCGGCGGTCAGCGTGGCGGTGCCCAGCGTGGCAGCGATTTGCGCTACACCCTGGAGCTTGATCTGGAAGAGGCTGTGCGCGGTACTACGGTCAATATCCGTGTGCCGACCCTGGTCAATTGTAAAATCTGCGAAGGCTCTGGTGCGAAGAAAGGCACCTCGCCTGTGACCTGTACCACCTGCGGCGGTATCGGTCAGGTGCGCATGCAGCAGGGCTTCTTCTCGGTGCAGCAGACCTGTCCGCGTTGCCATGGCAGCGGCAAGATGATTACCGACCCGTGCGGATCTTGTCATGGTCATGGTCGAGTGGAGGAGCACAAGACCCTGTCGGTGAAGGTGCCGCCTGGTGTCGATACCGGTGATCGTATTCGTCTGTCCGGCGAAGGCGAGGCGGGCGCGATGGGTGGTCCTGCGGGCGACCTGTATGTGGTGGTCAATGTGCGTGAGCACGCGATCTTCCAGCGCGACGGCAAGCACTTGTATTGTGAGGTGCCGATCAGCTTCGCCGATGCGGCGTTGGGCGGCGAGCTCGAAGTGCCGACCCTGGATGGCCGGGTCAAGCTGAAGATTCCGGAAGGCACGCAGACCGGCAAGCTGTTCCGTTTGCGCGGTAAAGGCGTGGCGCCGGTGCGCGGTGGCGGTGCTGGCGACCTGATGTGTCGGGTGGCGCTAGAAACCCCGGTCAGCCTGGATCGGCGTCAGCGCGAGCTGCTTGAAGAGTTTCGCAAGACCCTGCAAGGCGATACCCGGCATTCGCCGAAGGCCAGTGGTTGGTTTGAGGGTGTGAAGCGCTTCTTTGGCGACGTGTGAATAAACAGCCGCCAGTCGGAGTCGACAAGTTGCAAGAGGGCTTGTGCTCCGGCTTGCGGCGCAAGGCTTATGGCTTGGAGTTGGTGTCATGCAACGAATAGCAGTGATGGGCGCCGCTGGGCGCATGGGCAAAACCCTGATCGAGGCCGTGCAGCAGGCCGAGGGCGTCAGTCTGACGGCGGCGATTGATCGTGCCGACAGTAGTCTGGTCGGCGCCGATGTTGGCGAGTTGGCAGCGCTGGGCAAGATTGGTGTCAGGCTGTCGGGCGGGTTGAGTGAGGTGCTCGATCAGTTCGATGTGTTGATCGACTTCACTCATCCCTCGGTCACCCTGAAGAATCTGGAGATCTGCCGGCAAGCTGGCAAGGCCATGGTGATTGGTACCACCGGCTTCAGTGCCGAGGAAAAACAGCTGTTGTCCGATGCTGGCCAGCAGATCCCCATTGTCTTCGCTGCCAACTTCAGTGTGGGTGTCAACCTGTGCCTGAAATTGCTGGATACCGCGGCGCGGGTGCTCGGTGACGAGGTGGATATCGAAATCATCGAAGCCCATCACCGGCACAAGGTCGATGCGCCGTCGGGCACGGCCTTGCGTATGGGTGAAGTGGTAGCCAATGCCCTGGGGCGTGATCTGCAGAAAGTTGCGGTTTACGGCCGTGAAGGTCAGACCGGTGCGCGTGCTCGCGAAACTATCGGCTTTGCTACGGTCAGGGCCGGCGATGTGGTCGGCGATCACACCGTGCTGTTTGCCGCCGACGGTGAGCGCGTGGAGATCACCCATAAAGCCTCAAGCCGTATGACCTTCGCCAAGGGCGCAGTACGTTCGGCCTCATGGCTGCAAGGGCGTGCGCCGGCGTTGTACGACATGCAGGATGTGCTGGGGCTCAATTGAGGCGGTTCGTCGGACACTCTCATTCTGGCTAGGAGTAAATCGCATTTGGCGGTGGACCAAAAAGGCACTTTCCTGTAGGCTTCCCGCTTTAGTGTGTCCACTAAAAGTTGCGCAGAATGAATCATATAAAAAAGCGGGGTGACGGTCGGTACGTCATCCCGCTTTTTTACAATCTGCGTTTGCTTCAAGCTTTTATCTACGGAGGTTTTCTTGAGTAAGCCAGCCCTTAAACCTGCCATTCTGGCCCTTGCTGATGGCAGCATTTTTCGCGGCGAGGCCATCGGTGCCGATGGCCAAACTATTGGAGAGGTGGTTTTCAACACCGCCATGACCGGCTATCAGGAAATCCTCACCGATCCTTCCTATGCCCAGCAAATCGTTACCCTGACCTATCCGCACATCGGCAATACCGGCACCACGCCGGAAGATGCCGAGTCCGATCGGGTCTGGGCTGCCGGTTTGATCATTCGCGATCTGCCGCTTATCGCCAGTAACTGGCGCAGCAAGCAGCCGCTGGATGAGTACCTGAAAGAAAACGGTACGGTCGCCATCGCTGGCATCGATACCCGTCGCCTGACCCGCATTCTGCGTGAGAAAGGTTCGCAGAATGGCTGCATTCTGGTCGGTGATGACGCCACCGACGAGAAAGCCCTGGAGCTGGCGCGCAGCTTTCCAGGCCTCAAGGGCATGGACCTGGCCAAGGTGGTCAGCTGTGCCAAGCCCTACGAGTGGCGCTCTACGGTGTGGAATCTGCAGGGTGATAACCATCTGGAAATTCCAGCTAGCGAGCTGAAGTACCACGTGGTGGCCTATGACTACGGGGTCAAGTGGAACATTTTGCGCATGCTGGTTGAGCGTGGTTGCCGGGTGACAGTGGTGCCGGCGCAAACGCCCGCTGCCGACGTGTTGGCGCTGAATCCTGATGGCGTGTTCTTGTCGAACGGTCCTGGTGATCCGGAGCCATGCGATTACGCCATTGCTGCGATCAAAGATGTGTTGGAAACCGAAATTCCGGTATTCGGCATCTGCCTTGGCCACCAGCTGCTGGCTCTGGCCTCCGGCGCCAAGACCCTGAAGATGGGTCACGGCCATCACGGCGCCAACCATCCGGTGCAGGATCTGGACAGCGGTGTGGTGATGATCACCAGCCAGAACCACGGTTTCGCCGTGGATGAAGCCAGTCTGCCAAGCAACCTTCGGGCGATCCACAAGTCGCTGTTCGACGGCTCCCTGCAAGGCATCGAGCGCACCGACAAAAATGCGTTCAGCTTCCAGGGTCACCCCGAGGCGAGCCCTGGTCCAGCCGATGTGGCGCCACTGTTCGACCGCTTCATTGAAGCGATGGCCAAGCGCAAATAGACGAGTCGTCTGGAGTGTGTAGCGAGCGGCGCCTGGGCAAGGCGCCCGGAATGCAACGACGAGACAGTAGATTGCAGTACGGTGAGACGGTGAGTGCCGCGCAGTGCAGCTTTAGCGGTGCAGTAGCCTCAAGATGTCTCGCCGGCTGCCCCAAGGATTCGAGTAGATACCATGCCAAAACGTACAGACATTAAAAGCATCCTGATCCTCGGTGCTGGCCCGATCGTAATCGGCCAGGCCTGCGAGTTCGACTATTCCGGTGCCCAGGCCTGCAAGGCTCTGCGCGAGGAGGGTTACCGCGTCATCCTGGTGAACTCCAACCCCGCCACCATCATGACCGACCCGGACATGGCCGATGCCACCTATATCGAGCCGATCAAGTGGTCGACCGTGGCCAAGATCATCGAGAAGGAACGCCCGGACGCCCTGCTGCCGACCATGGGTGGACAGACCGCGCTTAACTGCGCCCTGGACCTGGAAAAGCACGGCGTTCTGGAAAAGTTTGGTGTGGAGATGATCGGTGCTAACGCCGACACCATCGACAAGGCCGAAGACCGCTCGCGCTTCGACAAGGCGATGAAAGACATCGGTCTGGCTTGTCCGGTTTCCGGCATCGCCCACAACATGGAAGAAGCCTACGTCGTTCTCGATAAAGTCGGCTTCCCCTGCATTATTCGTCCGTCCTTCACCATGGGCGGCACCGGCGGCGGTATTGCTTACAACCGTGAAGAGTTCGAGGAGATCTGCGCCCGTGGCATCGATCTGTCGCCGACCAGCGAGTTGTTGATCGACGAATCGCTGATCGGCTGGAAAGAGTACGAGATGGAGGTGGTTCGCGATAAGAACGACAACTGCATCATCGTCTGCGCCATCGAAAACTTCGACCCGATGGGCGTGCATACCGGCGACTCGATCACCGTGGCGCCAGCGCAAACGCTGACCGACAAGGAATACCAGATCCTGCGTAACGCCTCGCTGGCAGTGCTGCGCGAAATCGGTGTAGAAACCGGCGGCTCTAACGTGCAGTTCGGTATCTGCCCGAATACTGGCCGTATGGTGGTCATCGAGATGAACCCGCGCGTGTCGCGTTCCTCGGCGCTGGCCTCCAAGGCTACCGGCTTCCCGATCGCCAGAATTGCCGCCAAGCTGGCTGTGGGTTACACCCTTGATGAGCTGTCTAACGACATCACCGGTGGCCGCACTCCGGCATCGTTCGAGCCGGCCATCGACTATGTCGTGACCAAGATCCCGCGTTTCGCCTTCGAGAAATTCCCCAAGGCCGACGCCCGCCTGACCACGCAGATGAAATCCGTCGGTGAGGTCATGGCCATCGGCCGTACCTTCCAGGAGTCCATGCAGAAAGCGTTGCGTGGTCTTGAAGTTGGTGTTTCTGGCTTCGATCCGATGCTTGATATGAATGATCCGGATGCAGAAAGCACTCTTCGGCGCGAGTTGATCGTGCCCGGTGCCGATCGTATTTGGTACCTGGCGGACGCCTTCCGTGCGGGCAAGACAGTTGCCGAAGTGTTCGAGCTGACCCGTATCGACGAATGGTTCCTGGTGCAGATCGAGGACCTGGTCAAGGACGAGGAAAAGATCAAGACCATGGGTCTGGCCAGCATTGACCGTGACCTGATGTACAAGCTCAAGCGCAAAGGCTTCTCCGATATCCGTCTGGCCAAGCTGCTCGGTGTGTCAGAGAAGAGCCTGCGCAGTCATCGCCACAAGCTCAAAGTGTTGCCGGTGTACAAGCGCGTCGACACCTGCGCTGCCGAGTTTGCCAGCGACACCGCCTACATGTACTCGACCTATGAGGAAGAGTGCGAGGCTGCGCCGTCGACCCGTGACAAGATCATGATTCTGGGTGGCGGGCCGAATCGTATCGGTCAGGGTATCGAATTCGACTACTGCTGCGTGCATGCCGCTCTGGCACTGCGTGAAGACGGTTACGAGACCATCATGGTCAATTGCAACCCGGAAACTGTCTCCACCGACTACGACACCTCCGACCGTCTGTATTTCGAGCCGGTTACCCTGGAAGACGTACTGGAAATCGTCCGCGTCGAACAGCCCAAGGGCGTGATCGTGCAGTACGGTGGCCAGACCCCGCTGAAAATCTGTCGCGCCCTGGAAGAAGCTGGTGTGCCGATTATCGGTACCAGTCCTGAGGCGATCGATCGCGCCGAAGACCGCGAGCGCTTCCAGCAGATGGTTCAGCGCCTGGGCTTGCGTCAGCCGGCCAATGCCACTGCGCGCAGCGAAGAGCAAGCCCTGGCGGCTTCCAAGGTCATCGGTTATCCGCTGGTGGTGCGTCCGTCTTATGTACTGGGCGGTCGGGCGATGGAAATCGTCTATCAGGAAGAAGAGCTCAAGCGCTACATGCGCGAAGCGGTGAAAGTGTCTAACGACAGCCCGGTGCTGCTCGACCACTTCCTTAATTGCGCCATCGAAGTTGATATCGATGCCATCTGCGACGGCGAGACCGTGGTGATTGGCGCGATCATGCAGCATATCGAGCAGGCTGGCGTGCACTCCGGCGACTCGGCGTGCTCGTTGCCACCCTATTCGCTGCCGGCGCATATCCAGGACGAGATCCGCGACCAGGTCAAGAAAATGGCCCTGGAACTCGGTGTAATTGGCCTGATGAACGTACAGATGGCCGTGCAGGGCGAGGATATCTTCGTCATTGAAGTCAATCCGCGCGCCTCGCGTACCGTGCCATTCGTCTCCAAGTGCATCGGTATTTCCCTGGCCATGCTCGGTGCCCGGGTGATGGCTGGCAAGACCCTGGCCGAAGTCGGCTTTACCGAGGAAATAATTCCGAACTTCTACAGCGTCAAGGAGGCGGTGTTCCCCTTCGCCAAGTTCCCTGGCGTCGACCCGATCCTTGGTCCGGAAATGAAGTCGACCGGTGAAGTGATGGGCGTCGGCGACACCTTCGGCGAGGCGTTTGCCAAGGCCCAGTTGGGCGCCAGTGAAATCCTGCCCAATAGCGGCTGTGCTTTTATCAGTGTGCGCGATGACGACAAGCCTCTGGTGGCTGAGTTGGCGCGCAGCCTGGTCGAGCTGGGCTTTGATGTGGTGGCCACTTCTGGCACCGCCAAGGTGATCGAGGCGGCCGGCTTGCCGGTACGGCGCGTGAACAAGGTTACCGAGGGTCGTCCTCACGTAGTCGACATGATCAAGAATGACGAGGTCACCTTGATTATCAATACCACCGAGGGGCGTCAGTCGATTGCTGACTCCTATTCCATTCGGCGCAATGCGCTACAGCATCGCATCTGCTGCACCACGACGTTGGCGGCTGGCGAGGCGATTTGTGAGGCGCTCAAGTTTGGTCCCGAGAAGACAGTGCGCCGCTTGCAGGATCTCCATGCGGGAATTAAGGCATGACTAAATACCCTATGACCGTTCAGGGCGCACGCGCTCTGGAAGAAGAACTCGCACACCTGACCAAGGTGGTGCGGCCCAAGCTGAGCCAGGACATCGGCACCGCCCGTGAGCTGGGTGACCTCAAGGAAAACGCCGAATACCATGCTGCTCGCGAGCAGCAGGGCATGGTCGAGGCGCGCGTGCGTGATATTGAGGGCCGCCTGCAGAGCGCGGTGGTCATTGATGTGACCACTATCGAGCACACCGGTAAGGTGATTTTCGGTACCACGGTGGAAATCGCCAATGTTGAAACCGACGAGAACGTGACATACCAGATCGTTGGCGAAGACGAGGCCGATATCAGGCTCGGCAAGCTGTCGGTAGGCTCGCCTATCGCCCGTGCGCTGGTCGGTAAGGAAGAAGGCGATGTAGTGGTGGTCAAGACCCCGAGCGGCATCGTCGAGTACGAGATTGTCGAGGTTCGCCATATCTAGGTCCAGCACGCTAAATGCTGGAGCGATAAGCTGGCTGCTGGCTCAGACGTTCTGGGTTGGCGGCCTCTGGCTGCTGCATTTTCTGCTGTTGCCGGCGATAGCCAAGCTGGGTTTGGCGCCATTGCTGGTCGAGGAAATTGCCAGCGTCGTTCGCCCCCTGTTGGTAGGACTGGCAGGGGTTTGCGCGGTGCTGCAAATGTTGGTGCTGGTACGTGCTGAGCGTTTGGCCAGTCTGTGGCGCGATATGCGTGGCCAGCTGCTATTGACCGTGCTGGTGATGGCGGCAAGTTACTTTGCGGTGCGCCATTTTGGGTTTGGCGGCGGGCTTTGGCTGATGTTCAGCTACTTGGTGATGGCGTTTTGCGGGCTGCTACTCGTGCTGCAGCCGGTGCCGGGCAACAGCAAGCGTTAAGCTGCAAGCTTCAAGTCAGGCAAGAAGCGTGCAGCTTGAAGCTGTCAGCCGTGATGGCGGTGGACGTTAGACAGGTTTTTATTGACCTTGGGGTTCTTGCGGTAAATCAACGCCATCTTGCCGATGACCTGCACCAAGTCGGCACGACCGGCTTTGCACAGCGCGTTAATGGCCGCAAGGCGACTTTCGCGTTCAACGATGCGTAGCTGTATTTTAATCAGCTCATGGTCGCTCAGGGCGCGCTCCAGTTCGGCCAGTACGCCTTCGGTCAAACCATTGTCAGCCACGATCAATACGGGTTTCAGGTGGTGGCCGATAGATTTGAATTGTTTCTTCTGCTCTTGAGTGAGCGGCATAATCTGATTCCTGCATTTAATCTGGTAAAAAACGGCGATCAGTTTACCCGAGCGCCTTCGTCGCCGCCCAGATATTCATGCTCTGCACAATTCGAGGTATTGCGTGGCCCGTTCCAAGACCAGCCTGCGTTGGCTGAAAGAGCATTTCGATGACCCTTACGTCAAAATGGCGCAAAAGGAAGGCTATCGCTCGCGCGCCAGCTACAAACTGCTGGAAGTCCAGGAAAAGGATCGCATCCTACGCCCGGGCATGACCGTGGTCGACCTTGGCGCTGCGCCAGGCGGCTGGTCGCAGGTCACCAGTCGGTTGATTGGTGACAAGGGCACCTTGATCGCGTCCGACATCCTGGAGATGGATAGCATTCCAGATGTCACCTTCATTCAGGGCGACTTTACCGACGATGCGGTGTTCGCGCAGATTCTCGAGGCGATTGGCGGTAATCCGGTGGACCTTGTGATTTCCGATATGGCCCCCAATATGAGTGGTGTAAGGACGTCTGATCAGGCGCGTGCCATGTACCTGTGCGAGCTGGCGCTGGATCTGGCTGGGCGCGTGCTGCGTCCGGGCGGCGATTTCCTAATCAAGATTTTTCATGGCGAGGGTTTCGATCTGTACCACAAGCAGGTGCGCGAAATGTTCGAAAAAGTGCAGATGCGCAAGCCGTTGTCTTCGCGTGATCGCTCGCGGGAGCAATACATGCTTGGCCGCAGCTTTCGCGGTGGTTAACTGCATGCAACCAAGGGCTGGCGTGTCAGTCCTATGTGATATGGGTGCCGCGACTTATGGGCGCTAAATAAAGGGTTACAGACAGCGCCTGCCAGGTGTGGGTGTTGTGTAGTAAGTTAGGCCGGTACATAACTGGTCGTCATGCGAAGTGCGCTTCGGCACGGGGCCTGCTTCAGAGGGTAGCTAATTGAACGACATGGCAAAGAATCTGATCCTGTGGCTGATCATCGCCGCTGTCTTGGTGACGGTGATGAACAATTTCTCTAGCCCGAGCGAGTCCAACAAGCTCAATTACTCGGAGTTTATCCAGCAGGTTCAAAGCGGCACGGTTCAGCGGGTCACTGTTGATGGCTTCATCATCAGTGGTGTGCGCGGCGATGGTTCGTCCTTCGAGACCGTGCGCCCGGCAATCCAGGATAACGGTCTGATCAAGGACTTGATCGACAACAACGTGCAGATAGTCGGCAAGCAGCCGGAGCAGCAGAGCATCTGGACTCAGTTGCTGGTGGCCAGTTTTCCGATTCTGGTAATCATCGCGGTGTTCATGTTCTTCATGCGCCAGATGCAGGGCGGTGCTGGCGGCAAGGGTGGGCCTATGAGCTTCGGCAAGAGCAAGGCGCGCCTGCTCTCGGAAGATCAGGTCAAGACTACCTTTGCTGACGTCGCCGGTTGCGACGAGGCTAAGGAAGAAGTCGGCGAGTTGGTCGAATTCTTGCGTGATCCAGGCAAGTTTCAGCGTCTCGGTGGGCGTATTCCGCGCGGCGTGCTGATGGTTGGCTCGCCGGGTACCGGTAAGACGCTGCTGGCCAAGGCCGTTGCGGGTGAAGCGAAGGTTCCGTTTTTCACTATTTCCGGTTCGGATTTCGTCGAGATGTTTGTCGGTGTCGGTGCTTCCCGGGTGCGCGATATGTTCGAGCAGGCCAAGAAGCATGCGCCGTGCATCATCTTTATCGATGAGATCGACGCGGTTGGTCGCCATCGTGGCGCTGGTATGGGTGGTGGTCACGACGAGCGCGAGCAGACGCTCAACCAATTGCTGGTTGAGATGGACGGCTTCGAGATGAACGATGGTGTCATCGTCATCGCGGCAACTAACCGTCCTGACGTGCTCGATCCGGCGCTGCTGCGTCCTGGTCGGTTTGACCGCCAGGTGGTAGTGGGTCTGCCGGACATCCGTGGCCGCGAACAGATCCTCAAAGTACACATGCGCAAAGTGCCGATGGGCGAAGATGTCGCGCCGGAAGTTATTGCGCGCGGTACGCCAGGTTTCTCCGGCGCGGACCTTGCCAACCTGGTAAACGAGGCCTCGTTGTTTGCTGCGCGTGCCGGTAAGCGTTTGGTCGAGATGAAGGAGTTCGAGCTGGCCAAGGACAAGATCATGATGGGCGCCGAGCGCAAATCCATGGTCATGTCTGACAAGGAAAAGCTCAATACGGCATTCCATGAAGCGGGTCATGCGATTGTGGGTCGCCTGGTGCCCGAGCACGATCCGGTCTACAAGGTCTCGATCATTCCGCGCGGTCGTGCCTTGGGTGTGACCATGTTCCTGCCGGAAGAAGATCGCTACAGCCTTAGCAAGCGCGCGTTGACCAGCCAGATCTGTTCGTTGTTCGGCGGCCGTATTGCCGAAGAGATGACTCTGGGCTTTGATGGCGTAACCACCGGTGCCTCGAACGACATCATGCGTGCCACGCAATTGGCGCGCAACATGGTGACCAAGTGGGGCTTGTCTGAGAAGCTCGGCCCGCTGATGTATGCGGAAGAAGAGGGCGAAGTCTTCCTCGGTCGCAGCATGGGCAGCCAGCAGACCAACGTGTCGGCGGATACGGCCAGGGTGATTGATCAGGAGGTGCGCAGCATCATCGATCAGTGCTACGGCACGGCTAAGCGCCTGCTGGAAGACAACCGTGACAAGCTCGATGCGATGGCTCAGGCCTTGATGAAGTACGAAACTATCGATGCCGAGCAGATCGAAGAGATCATGAATGGTCGTGAGCCGCGTGAGCCGCGCGACTGGACGGGTGGCGGTAAAGCCAGTCCGCCAGTTGCCAGCCCCGACGAAGCGGGAAACTCCGAGAAACCGATCGGTGGTCCTGCAGCCGACCTTTAAGGATCGCGATGTCTGTAATGCACTACTCGAACCGGCTGCCATGTGGCAGCCGGTTTCTTGATTTAGCCCATCCGCAAGTGATGGGTATCTTGAATGTCACCCCCGATTCCTTCTCCGATGGCGGTCGTTTTGGTCGGCGCGACGCAGCCTTGCGGCATGCCGGAGCGATGGTTGATGCGGGTGCCAGCCTGATTGATGTCGGCGGGGAGTCCACGCGTCCTGGGGCGCGGGCGGTATCGCCGGCTGAAGAGCTGGAGCGCGTTGCGCCGATTATCGAGGCAATTGCTGCCGAGCTGGATGTGATCGTTTCGGTTGATACTTCGACGCCTGCCGTGATGCGTGAGGCTGCGCGTCTCGGGGTGGGCCTGATCAATGATGTGCGTTCGCTGCAGCGTGACGGTGCGCTGGCTGCCGCCGCAGATAGCGGTTTACCCGTGTGTCTGATGCACATGCGCGGTGAGCCTACGACTATGCAGCAAAATCCCCAATATCCAGATGTGCTGGTCGAGGTGCGCGACTTTCTAGACGAGCGCATGGCCGTATGTGTTGCAGCAGGGATTGCGCTCGAACGGCTTATTCTCGATCCGGGCTTTGGCTTCGCCAAAACTCAGGAGCATAATCTGAGGCTGTTCAAGCATCTTGAATCGCTGCACGAGCTGGGTCGACCGCTGCTGGTTGGTGTTTCGCGCAAGAGCATGATTGGGCGGGCGCTGGGGCGCGAGGTTGATGAGCGTCTATATGGCAGTCTTGCCCTGGCGGCCCTGGCAATCACTAAAGGGGCGCACATCCTGCGTGTACATGACGTGCCTGAGACGGTTGATGTGGTGCGCATGCTGGCTGCAGTCGAAGCGGCTGAATAAGTAATCAAGGAATTGTAGCGATGGCTAGAAAATATTTTGGTACCGACGGTATCCGAGGTCGTGTGGGTGAGTTCCCGATTACTCCGGACTTCATGCTCAAGCTCGGCTGGGCCGCAGGAATGGCTTTTCGCAAGCAGGGTAAGTGCAAAATTCTGATCGGCAAGGACACGCGAATCTCTGGCTATATGTTCGAGTCGGCGCTCGAGGCTGGCTTGTCTGCAGCAGGTGCCGATGTGATGTTGCTCGGGCCGATGCCAACGCCCGCTATTGCTTACCTGACGCGCACCTTTCATGCCGAGGCAGGTATCGTCATCAGTGCATCGCATAATCCGCACCACGATAATGGCATCAAGTTTTTCTCGGGGCAGGGCTCCAAGCTGCCTGACGATATTGAACTGATGATCGAGGAGTTACTCGACGCGCCGATGACCGTGGTCGAGTCCGGGCAGCTGGGTAAGGTGTCGCGAATCAATGATGCGGCGGGTCGCTATATTGAATTTTGTAAGAGCAGCGTACCAACCAGTACAGATTTTTCCGGGCTGAAGATTGTCCTCGATTGCGCTAATGGTGCGGCCTATAAGGTTGCCCCTAGCGTATTTCGCGAGCTGGGCGCTGAGGTGTCGGTGCTCTCTGCTGAGCCCAATGGTTTGAATATCAATGCTAATTGCGGCTCAACTCACGTTGAGTCGTTGCAGGCTGCGGTGGTTGCGCAGCAGGCTGATCTGGGCATCGCCTTCGATGGCGATGCGGATCGTGTGCTGATGGTTGATCACACGGGTGCCTTGGTTGATGGTGATGAGCTGTTGTTCATTATCGCCCGTGACTTGCAGGAGCGCGGCAAGCTGCAGGGTGGCGTGGTTGGTACGTTGATGAGTAATCTCGGTCTGGAGCTGGCGCTGGCTGATTTGGGCATACCCTTTGTTCGTGCCAAGGTTGGTGATCGTTACGTGGTGGCTGAGTTGCTGGCGCGTAACTGGCAGATGGGCGGTGAGAATTCGGGGCACCTGGTGTGTTTTCAGCACACGACTACCGGTGATGCGATCATCGCAGCATTGCAGGTGTTGCTGGCGTTGAGGCGTCGTGATCAGAGTCTGGCTGAGGCGCGGCAGGGCTTGCGTAAGTGTCCGCAGGTGTTGATCAATGTGCGTTTTGCGGGTGGTGTCGATCCGCTTGAGCACCCTGCTGTGCAGGAAGCGAGTGCGCGGGTTACCGAGAAAATGGCTGGGCGGGGCCGGGTTCTGCTGCGCAAGTCCGGTACCGAGCCGTTGGTGCGGGTGATGGTCGAGGGCGATGACGAAGCCCAGGTGCGCGGCTATGCCGATGAATTGGCTAAGGTTGTTGCTGAAGTCTGTGTTTGATTCGCTTGCCAGTCCCGGTGCCGTTGGGTAACATCTGCGCCCTCTTTGATCGATGAGGTAAAGCATGCGTCGCCCTTTGGTAGCTGGTAACTGGAAAATGCACGGTACCCGCGCCAGCGTCGCAGAGCTGATCAACGGTCTGCGTGAGCAGGTGTTGTCTGCTGATGTTGATGTTGCGGTCTTTCCTTCCTGCTTGCATATCGTCCAGGTGCTGGATGGTCTGCGAGGTGCCAATGTTGAGGTCGGTGCGCAAGATTGTGCGGTCGACCCGATGCAAGGTGCTCTGACAGGTGAGGTTGCTGCCAGTCAGCTGCAAGACGCAGGTTGTTCTCTGGTGTTGGTTGGTCATTCGGAGCGACGTTTGTTGCTTGGTGAGACTGATGCCGAGGTGGTGCGCAAGTTTGCTGCTGTTCAGTCTTGTGGCTTGATACCGCTGCTGTGTGTTGGGGAGACCCTTGAGCAGCGTGAGGCGGGTAAGACGCTTGCGGTGGTTGGCGCGCAGTTGGCTAGTGTCATTGAGGCGCTGGGTATAGACGTATTTGTGCGTGCGGTTGTTGCTTATGAGCCGGTTTGGGCTATCGGTTCTGGGTTGACGGCGTCGCCCGAGCAGGCGCAAGAGGTACATGCTGCCATTCGTGCGCAGTTAGCTGAGCAGAATGTCGAAGTGGCGTGCGCAGTAAGAGTTTTATATGGCGGCAGTGTAAAGGCTGCCAATGCTGTCGAGTTGTTCGGCATGCCTGATATCGATGGGGGGCTTGTTGGTGGGGCCTCTCTGAATGCGGATGAGTTCGGTGCGATCTGTCGCGCCGCAGGAAGCTGAAAACATGCTGGAAACAGTCGTAGTAGTTTTTCATCTGCTGGGTGCGATCGGCGTGGTTGCGCTGGTTTTGTTGCAGCAGGGCAAGGGTGCGGATGCAGGTGCGTCTTTTGGTGCTGGTGCTTCAGCTACTGTTTTCGGTAGCCAAGGTTCCTCTACCTTTCTAAGTCGCGTTACTGCTATACTGGCCACCGCTTTTTTCTTAACTAGCTTGGGCTTAGCGTTCTTTGCTAAAGAAAGATCTGATGGTATGGCTCAGGTGGGATTGCCTGATCCGGCTATGATGGAAGTTCAGCAGGCCAAGCCGGCTGTTGAAGATGTACCAGTGCTCGAAGAGCTTAAGCCGGCAGTTGATGCGGTTGATGTGCCTCAGGCTCCAGAGCAGTAACAAGCAGTACGCAGCACGTTTTTTGCCGAGGTGGTGGAATTGGTAGACACGCTACCTTGAGGTGGTAGTGGCCATAGGCTGTAGGGGTTCGAGTCCCCTCCTCGGTACCAATTTACAGGCAAGCCCGCAGTGTGCGGGCTTTCTTGTTTCTGAAGGTGTGGTTGACCCTTGCCAGGGTTCGGTCGTATACTTCGGCCCCAGGTTTGACGCGGGGTGGGGCGGTCTGGTAGCTCGTCGGGCTTATGGTCCGAAGGTCATTGGTTAAACCAGACCCCGCAACCAGCACTAGCGGAGCCCCTTCTCAGGGGCTTTTTGCTAGCTGGGTAACAGGTTTGCTGGTCTTTAGAGGCCAGTTAAAGGGATGGGCGTTTCGCCCATTTTTCATTTTCAAAGCATGCGCGAGGGGCTCAGGTGTCGAGCAAGCTAGAACAGTTGCAGGCCTTGGTGGCCCCGGTAGTCGAGGCACTCGGCTATGAATGCTGGGGTATCGAGTTCCTGTCGCAAGGGCGGCATTCTTTGCTGCGAATTTATATCGATCACGCCAATGGCGTTCTCGTCGAAGATTGCGAGAAGGTCAGCAGGCAGATCAGTGGTGTTCTCGATGTCGAGGATCCGATAAGCGCGGAATACACCCTTGAGGTGTCTTCGCCCGGCATGGATCGGCCGCTGTTCACGTTGGAGCAGTTCGCCAGTCATGCTGGTGATCAGGTGAAAATCAAGCTGCGTTCACCTTTCGAGGGTCGCCGCAATTTTCAAGGCCTCCTTCGTGGCGTGGAAGATCAGGATGTGGTGGTGCAGGTGGATGACCACGAGTTCCTGTTGCCGATCGACTTGATCGACAAGGCTAATATTATCCCCAGGTTTGATTGAGACGCGGATCCCGCGGATCCAATGGATTGCGAAAGGCGAGGCGTACGATGAGCAAAGAAGTACTGCTGGTTGTTGAGTCGGTGTCCAACGAAAAGGGCGTACCGGCTAACGTAATATTCGAAGCGTTGGAGCTGGCGCTGGCTACGGCCACCAAAAAGCGTTTCGAGGACGAAGTCGAGTTGCGAGTGGCGATCAATCGCCAAACGGGCAACTACGAAACTTTCCGTTGCTGGACCGTGGTCGAAGAAGCTGATTTCGATGATCCTGCGCATCAAGTTACCGTTGATATGCCGCGTGCCATTGAGGCCAATGCGAATGTCGGTGAAGTGCTCGAAGAAAAGATCGATTCTATCGAGTTCGGTCGCATTGCTGCACAAACTGCCAAGCAAGTCATTGTGCAGAAGGTCCGCGAGGCCGAGCGTGCGCAGGTAGTTGAAGCCTACCGTGAGCGTCTGGGTGAAATCATCTCCGGCACTGTGAAGAAGGTGACTCGCGACAACGTGATCATCGATCTGGGTAACAATGCCGAAGCTTTGCTGGCGCGCGAAGACATCATCTCGCGGGAAACTTTCCGCGTAGGCGCACGGGTTCGTGCCCTGCTCAAGGAAATTCGTACCGAAAATCGCGGTCCGCAGCTGATTCTTTCGCGCACTGCGCCAGAGATGTTGATCGAATTGTTCCGCATCGAAGTGCCGGAGATCGCTGAAGAGCTGATCGAAGTCATGGCTGCGGCGCGTGATCCTGGTTCGCGGGCCAAACTGGCCGTGCGTTCCAAAGACAAGCGTATCGATCCTCAAGGTGCCTGTATTGGCATGCGTGGGTCGCGCGTACAAGCTGTATCCGGTGAGTTGGCCGGCGAACGGGTAGATATCGTGCTGTGGGATGATAATCCTGCGCAGTTCGTGATCAACGCCATGTCGCCAGCAGAAGTTGCCGCAATCATAGTCGATGAGGATGCCCATGCCATGGACATCGCTGTTGGCGAAGACAACCTGGCGCAGGCTATTGGCCGTGGTGGTCAGAACGTTCGTTTGGCCAGTCAACTGACTGGTTGGACGCTAAACGTGATGACCGAAGCGGACATCCAGGCGAAGCAAAAAGCAGAAACCGGCGACATCCTGCAGCACTTCATCGATGAGCTGGAAGTCGATGAAGAACTGGCACAGGTGCTGGTCGAAGAAGGCTTTACCAGCCTGGAAGAAATCGCTTATGTGCCGATGGAAGAGATGCTTAGCATCGACGGTTTCGATGAAGAAATCGTCAGCGAGCTGCGGGAGCGGGCAAAAGATCGCCTGTTGACCAAAGCCATCGCCACAGAAGAAAAACTGGCAGACGCCCACCCGGCCGAAGACCTGCTCTCTCTTGAGGGTATGGACAAAGGTTTGGCGCAGGAGCTGGCAGTACGCGGTGTGGTTACCCGCGAAGACCTGGCCGAGCAGTCAATTGACGACCTGCTCGACATCGACGGCATCGACGCAGAGCGTGCCGGCAAGCTGATCATGGCCGCCCGAGCCCATTGGTTCGAGTAAGTTTTACGGCCTGAGGAGAGAAGTGCATGACGCAAGTCACGGTGAAAGAACTGGCCCAAGTGGTCGACACACCGGTAGAGCGCCTGCTGCAGCAGATGCGTGAGGCAGGTTTGCCGCACAGCAGTGCCGAGCAAGTTGTTACCGATAACGAGAAGCAGGCTTTGCTTGCCCATCTCAAAAGCAGCCACGGTGCGAAGAAAGTAGAAGAGCCGCGCAAGATCACCTTGCAGCGCAAAACTACGAGCACTCTTCGCGTGGCTGGTAGTAAAACCATCAGTGTTGAGGTGCGCAAGAAGAAAACCTTCGTCAAGCGCAGCCCTGAAGAGATCGATGCTGAGACGCAGCGTGAGCTGGCTGAACAGCGTGTGGTCGCTGACGCGGCGCGGGTGAAGGCTGAAGAAGAAGCCAAACGCCGCGCAGCTGAGCATGCACAGCCGTCGGTCACTGGCGTTAAGAGCGAGGCGGTTGCAGTAGCTGCCCCAGTCGAGCTGCCGGTAGTTGTTGCAGCGGTTGAGGAACGTAAGAAAGACGAACCTCGCCGTCCCGACAAGCCGCGCAATGAAGATGCCGATCGTCGTGGTGATCGCAAGACCACCCAGCATCGTCCTGCAGTCAAGGAAAAGGCTCCAGCTCCACGTGTGGCGCCGCGTAGCATTGATGAAGAAAGCGACAGTCATCGTCGTGGTGGGCGTGGCAAGTCCAAGCTCAAGAAGCGCAATCAGCATGGCTTCCAGAGCCCGACCGGTCCGGTCATCCGTGATGTTGCCATTGGCGAAACCATCACTGTTGGCGAGTTGGCTCAGCAGATGTCGGTTAAAGCGGCTGAGGTCATCAAGTTCATGTTCAAGATGGGCACTCCGGTGACCATCAACCAGGTACTGGATCAGGAAACTGCCCAGTTGATCGCCGAAGAGCTAGGCCACAAGGTCAAGCTGGTCAGCGACAATGCCCTGGAAGATCAGTTGGCTGAGTCCTTGAAGTTTGAGGGTGAGACCTTCTCCCGTGCGCCGGTTGTGACCGTAATGGGCCACGTTGACCACGGTAAAACTTCGTTGCTCGACTACATTCGTCGCGCCAAAGTGGCTGCAGGCGAAGCCGGCGGCATCACTCAGCATATCGGTGCCTACCACGTCGAAACTGACCGTGGCATGGTTACCTTCCTCGATACCCCGGGCCACGCGGCGTTTACCGCCATGCGTGCTCGTGGTGCCAAGGCGACTGATATCGTGATTCTGGTCGTGGCGGCAGATGACGGTGTCATGCCGCAAACGATTGAAGCTGTTCAGCATGCCAAGGCCGCCGGGGTTCCGTTGGTCGTTGCAGTGAACAAAATCGATAAGCCAGGTGCCGATCTTGATCGCATCCGTAGCGAGTTGTCGGTTCACGGTGTTACGTCCGAAGAGTGGGGCGGTGAAACGCCGTTCGTTTTGGTCTCGGCGAAAGTCGGCACTGGCGTCGACGATTTGCTGGAAGCGGTGTTGCTGCAAGCCGAAGTTCTCGAGTTGAAGGCCACCCCGTCGGCTCCAGGTCGTGGTGTCGTGGTTGAGTCGCGTCTGGACAAGGGTCGTGGCCCGGTTGCCACTGTTCTGGTTCAGGACGGCACGTTGCGTCAGGGCGACATGGTTCTGGTCGGCTCTAACTACGGCCGTATCCGTGCGATGCTTGATGAGAACGGCAAGCCAATCAAGGAGGCTGGTCCATCGATTCCGGTCGAGATTCTTGGCTTGGACGGCACCCCGGAAGCGGGCGACGAGATGAGCGTGCTGACTGATGAGAAGAAGGCGCGTGAAGTGGCCATGTTCCGTCAGGGCAAGTTCCGCGAAGTCAAGCTGGCCCGTGCTCACGCCGGCAAGCTGGAAAACATCTTCGAGAACATGGGGCAGGAAGAGAAGAAGACGCTCAATATCGTCCTCAAATCTGACGTCCGCGGCTCGCTGGAAGCGTTGCAAGGATCGCTCGGCGGTCTGGGCAACGATGAAGTGCAAGTGCGCGTGGTCGGCGGCGGCGTCGGTGGTATTACCGAATCCGATGCCAACCTGGCCCTCGCTTCCAACGCTGTCCTGTTTGGCTTCAACGTGCGTGCTGATGCTGGTGCGCGCAAGATTGTCGAGCAGGAAGGTCTGGATATGCGTTACTACAACGTGATCTACGACATCATCGAAGACGTCAAGAAAGCCCTTACCGGCATGCTCGGCAGCGATGTTCGCGAGAACATCCTGGGTATCGCTGAAGTGCGCGACGTGTTCCGTTCGCCTAAGTTTGGCGCGGTCGCCGGTTGCATGGTGGTCGAGGGTATCGTGCACCGTAACCGTCCGATTCGCGTACTGCGCGAAGACGTGGTGATCTTCGAAGGCGAACTGGAGTCCCTGCGCCGCTTCAAGGACGATATGTCCGAGGTGCGTGCCGGCATGGAATGCGGTATCGGCGTGAAGAGCTACAACGACGTCAAGGTCGGCGACAAGATCGAAGTGTTCGAGAAGGTCCAAGTGGCTCGCAGCCTGTAAGGCGCGAGTTGCAACATGCAACGCCCGGCCCTGCTTTTGCTCGGCCGGGCGTTTGCCGCTTTTAGGTCCGGCGTTTTTTAGGGCGTCGTGGCGAGTGGAAGGTAGTAGAAATGGCCAAAGAATATAGCCGTGCCCAGCGTATCGGCGACCAGATGCAGCGTGAACTGGCGCAGCTGATTCGCCTGGAAATCAAAGACCCGCGTTTAGGTGGTCTGGTGACCATTACCGCGGTGGAAGTCAGTCGTGATGCGAGTCACGCCAAGGTTTTTGTCACCGTCATGGGTGGCGAGCCGCAGGAGGGTGTTGATCCTGTGGTGCAAAGTATCAAGGTGCTCAACGATGCCAGCGGTTTCCTGCGCATGCAGTTGGGCAAGGCGATGAAGCTGCGGAGCGTGCCAAATCTGCGTTTTCATTATGATGAAAGCGTTATTCGTGGTGCGCAGTTGTCGGCATTGATCGAGCGTGCCGTCAGTGAAGACAGCGGTCATGCCACCGATAATACCGAAGCCAAGGAGTAAGCCCGTGGCCCAGGTGAAACGCATTCGTCGTCCGGTTGATGGCATTATCCTGCTGGATAAGCCGCGCGGTTACAGCTCCAACGCAGCACTGCAGAAAGTGCGTTGGTTGCTCAACGCCGAGAAAGCCGGGCACACCGGCAGTCTCGATCCCCTGGCTACCGGCGTACTGCCGCTGTGTTTTGGTGAGGCAACCAAGTTTTCACAGTACTTGCTGGACGCGGACAAAGGTTATGAAACCTTGATGCAGTTGGGGGTCACCACCACCACTGCGGATGCTGAAGGCGAGGTGCTGGAACGCCGCCCCGTGACCGTTGGTCGTGATGATATTGACGCTGTATTACCGGCATTTCGCGGTGAAATCAGCCAGATACCGCCTATGTACTCGGCGCTCAAGCGCGATGGCCAGCCGCTGTACAAGCTCGCCCGTGCTGGTGAGGTAGTGGAGCGCGAGCCGCGTTCTGTTACTATTGCCCGCTTGGAATTACTGAGCTGTGAGGCTGAGCAGGCGCGCCTTGCAGTCGATTGTACAAAAGGCACCTATATACGCACGCTGGTTGAGGATATTGGCCACTTGCTAGGTTGCGGTGCCCATGTTGCAGAGTTGCGAAGGACTAAAGCAGGGCCGTTCACATTGGCTCAAACTGTTAGTTTGGAAGCGCTGGAGCAGGCCCATGCCGAGGGTGGTCATGAAGCGGTCGATCAGTTTCTGCTGGCAGTAGACAGTGGCCTGCTGCATTGGCCGCTGCTGCAGTTTTCCGAGCACAGCTCGTTTTACTGGCTGCAAGGTCAACCAGTGCGCGCACCAGAAGCGCCGAAATTCGGCATGGTGCGGGTGCAGGATCACAACGGTCGCTTTATCGGTATCGGTGAAGTGAGTGAAGACGGGCGTATTGCGCCGCGTCGTTTGATTCGGTCTGTATGACCGTAGCGTGGACAGGGGCTTAGATCCCTGCCTGCGTGTATCGAGGGTGGCTGTTAATAGGCACGGTCATACCTCACTTAAAAACACGGGAAGCGATTCCCGGCCTATTGCGACTGTTTCGGCAGTTGCCTAACTGAGAGGAAGCCCACATGGCACTCAGCGTTGAAGATAAAGCCCAGATCGTAAATGACTACAAGCAAGCTGAAGGCGACACCGGTAGCCCGGAAGTGCAAGTTGCACTGTTGTCCGCCAACATCAACAAGCTCCAAGGTCACTTCAAGATCAACGGTAAAGACCACCACTCGCGTCGTGGCCTGATCCGCATGGTTAACCAGCGTCGTAAGCTGCTGGATTACCTGAAGGGCAAGGACGTTAGTCGTTACAGCGCCCTGATCGGTCGCCTGGGTCTGCGTCGCTAAGCAATGCTTATGCGTAGCTGACTGCCGAAGCTGGAAGTGGGGTGTATCCCTGCTTCCAGCTTTTGCGTTTCAGCCATACGCGTTTGGACCGTGTCGGGTTCGACTCCCGCTACTGCCCACGAATTTTGCAAGAAACCGCTTTCCCCAAAGGCAAAAAAGAGAAGGAAAACACCGTGAACCCGGTAATCAAGAAGTTTCAATTCGGTCAATCGACCTTTACCCTCGAGACTGGCCGTATCGCCCGTCAAGCCACCGGCGCAGTGCTGGTCACCGTTGATGACGACGTCGCCGTATTAGTGACCGTTGTCGGTGCCAAGACTGCCGACCCAAGCAAGGGCTTCTTTCCCCTGGCTGTGCACTACCAGGAAAAAACCTACGCTGCTGGCAAGATCCCCGGCGGCTTCTTCAAGCGTGAAGGTCGTCCGTCCGAGAAAGAGACCCTGACCTCGCGCCTGATCGATCGACCGATCCGTCCGCTATTCCCGGAAGGTTTCCAGAACGAAGTACAGGTGCTCTGCACCGTGGTTTCCACCAGCAAGAAGACCGATCCGGACATCGCAGCGATGATCGGTACCTCGGCTGCTCTGGCGATCTCCGGCATCCCGTTCGATGGCCCTATCGGTGCCGCACGCGTAGCCTTCCACCCGGAATCCGGCTACCTGTTGAACCCGACCTATGAGCAGCAGAAAGCCTCCAGCCTGGACATGGTTGTAGCGGGTACTACAGACGCCGTACTGATGGTCGAGTCGGAAGCCAAAGAACTGACCGAAGACCAGATGCTGGGCGCTGTGTTGTTCGCCCAGGAAGGTTTCCAGTGTGCCATCCAGGCCATCAAGGAATTGGCTGCCGAAGCCGCCAAACCAACCTGGGACTGGCAGCCAAAGCCGGAAAATACCGCACTGTTGGCGAGTATTCGCGGCGATTTCGGTGCCGAGATCTCCAAGGCGTACGCCATCACCGTCAAGCACGAGCGTTATGCGCGTCTGGGCGAGTTGCGTGAGCAGGTCGTCGCCAAACTGTCTGGTGAAGAAGGTCAGCCGACTGCTGCCGAAGTCAAAGAGGCTTTCGGTGAAGTCGAATACCGCACCGTGCGCGAGAACATCGTCAACGGTCAGCCGCGTATCGACGGTCGTGACACCCGCACCGTACGTCCGCTGAACATCGAAGTTGGCGTGCTGGCGAAGACCCATGGTTCGGCACTGTTCACCCGTGGCGAAACCCAGGCCCTGGTGGTTGCTACCCTTGGTACCGCCCGTGACGCCCAGCTGCTCGACACCCTCGAAGGCGAGCGCAAAGACCCCTTCATGCTGCACTACAACTTCCCGCCGTACTCGGTCGGTGAGTGTGGTCGCGTAGGTTTTACTGGCCGCCGCGAAATCGGTCATGGTCGTTTGGCCCGTCGCAGCATCTCGGCGATGCTGCCGAGCGCTGACGAGTTCCCGTACACCATTCGTGTGGTTTCGGAGATTACTGAGTCCAACGGCTCCAGCTCCATGGCTTCGGTTTGCGGTGCTTCCCTTGCGCTAATGGATGCCGGTGTGCCGATGAAGGCGCCAGTTGCCGGTATCGCCATGGGCCTGGTCAAGGACGGCGAGAAGTTCGCTATTCTGACCGACATCCTTGGCGACGAAGATCACCTGGGCGACATGGACTTCAAGGTAGCCGGTACCGCCAAGGGTGTGACCGCGCTGCAGATGGACATCAAGATCAAGGGCATCACCGAAGAAATCATGGAAATCGCCCTGGGCCAAGCCCTGGAAGCGCGCCTGAACATTCTTGGTCAGATGAACCAGATCCTCGCCACGTCGCGTAACGAACTGTCGGCTAATGCGCCGACCATGATCGCGATGAAAATCGACACCGACAAGATCCGCGACGTGATCGGCAAGGGTGGCGCGACCATCCGTGCCATCTGCGAGGAGACCAAGGCCTCGATCGACATCGAAGACGATGGCACCATCAAGATCTTTGGCGAAACCAAGGAAGCGGCAGAGGCTGCGCGTCAGCGTGTTCTCGGTATTACTGCGGAAGCCGAGATCGGCAAGATCTACATCGGCAAGGTTGAGCGCATCGTCGACTTCGGCGCCTTCGTCAACATCCTGCCGGGCAAGGATGGTCTGGTGCACATCTCGATGCTCAGCGATCAGCGCGTCGAGAAGGTGACTGACATTCTCAAGGAAGGTCAGGAAGTGAAGGTATTGGTACTGGACGTGGACAACCGCGGCCGTATCAAGTTGTCGATCAAAGACGTGGCCGCGGCTGAAGCTTCGGGCGTTTAATCGCTAACACGCTTCACGTTTATGAAAGAGAGGGTCCCTGATGGGGCCCTCTCTTTTTTTGTGCCTGCAGAATTGTGGTCAATCGAAGAGGCGAAGTGTCCTGTCGCAATTTGCAGCGCCGGCGCACTGTTCAGCGCGGAGTATTCAGCGATCGTCATTTTTGCTCCCGCCCGTCGTTCACAAGCCAACTCCGGGAGTCTGTTTGATCTGTATCAACCTGTTTGTCACTTGTAGCAGTCAAGAATCATCTGGTTATCAGATTTAAAAAGTGGTGATCGATTGCTTCGCTGCGTGGCCAGTTCAGGCGTGAACTCACTACCGTTCCTCGCGTGCACCGGCATGCCACGGCGGGTTAGCTAAGCTGAAGTGTATTGCTATGTTCATTTACTGATCGAGAAAACAGGACGCAGTGTTGTGACCGGGCGCGGGTGCCGCTCGCGATGGAACTGCTCAGGTTGAGCCAAGGAGTCGTTATGTTGGATGCATTAAGGTGCTCTCAGAGGCGTCTTTTGATAGTCGATCCATGCGCAGAGTGTCTAGCGTTGTTACCTCGTCTGAGAGCAGAGGGTTGGGAGGCAAAAACATCGAGTATGGAGGGCGCTCGAGATCAACTGTATGACGTTGGCGTGGTGAGGTTTAGTGCTCAGCATTTGCAATGCCTGCCCGCGTTGATCCAGCTCATACGTCAGAGCAGCGCGGAGTGGATAGCGGTTCTCGGTCCCGAGCTTCTGAGCAGTCAGGGCGTCCGTGATTTTGTCGGCGAGTGGTTTTTTGATTTCCATAGTTTGCCAATTGATGTCTCGCGCATGCGCTTTTCATTAGGCCGGGCTTTTGGGATGGCGCACTTGCGCCACGTGGCGCCAGGTGGCGTGGCAGCGCAGGATAATGATCTGTTGGTTGGCAACAGTCCGAGTATCAAGACGTTGCGTAAGTTGCTGGCCAAGCTGGCGCCAACCGACTCGCCGGTTTTGATTTGCGGTCAGAGCGGAACTGGCAAGGAGCTTGTGGCGAGAACCTTGCACCGTCAGTCACGCCGCGCCGCAGGGGCTTTCGTCGCGATTAATTGCGGGGCTATTTCGGAACATCTTATTCAGTCGGAACTGTTTGGTCATGAGAAGGGTGCGTTCACCGGCGCCCATCAACGCAAGATCGGCCGCATAGAGTCTGCGCACGGTGGCACCCTGTTTCTCGATGAGATAGGTGATTTGCCCTTGGAGATGCAGGCTAATCTGCTGCGGTTCATTCAGGAAATGAATATAGAGCGTGTCGGCTCGAGTAAGCCGATATCTGTCGATGTGAGAGTATTGGCGGCTACCCACGTTGATCTCGAAGAGGCTATTCGCCAAGGACGTTTTCGTGAGGATTTGTATTACCGATTGAATGTATTACAAGTGCACACCACACCTCTGCGCGAGCGTAAGCTGGATATTCCGCTATTCGCGGATCATTTTTCAACGCTCTATGCGAGTGAAATTGGTAAGCGCCCGCGACGTTTCAGTGAGGCTGCTATTAACGCAATGATGGACCATTCGTGGCCGGGTAACGTGAGGGAGTTGGCTAATCGGGTCAGGCGTGGTCAGGTATTGGCCGAAGGGCGTCAAATTGAGCCAATCGATATCGGATTGACGTCCGAGGAACATGCTCAGTTTCGTACCAGCACCTTGAGTGATTATCTTTTTATGGCAGAACGACAGGCACTCAATGACGTATTAACCCGCTATTCAAAGAATATGAGCCATGCGGCTCGCTCCCTGGGCGTTTCCCGCCCGACATTCTACCGGCTCTTGCACAAGCATCAGATTCTGCCAAGTGATAAAAGAGTTAATGGTTTTACCACAGGGTTGCAGGATGCTCCTGATCTTGGTCATGTATTGATTGGCGCGCAGGGAAATCAAGACAACGCCAAGTATCACGCCTAAGCGCGAGTGCGGCGTAATTAGTTATGCGGCCAGTAGCGTGCCGTGCATTTTATGCGATACGTACTGTCTGCTCATTGCTGCAGCAAATCTGCAGCAATGAGCAGGCACTTACAAGGTTGCCTGTTGATGCTTAATTAGCCGTTGAATGGTTTCGCGGACTAAAAATAATAAGGGAACTTGATGCTGAAGGAAAAGTCCGGCGCATCAGGTGTCAAGCCAATCGAAAGGTTTGGCACGATGGTCAGATTATTGCTTGGTGCGAATGTCATACCAATGTTGAAATAGGCTGCATTGGCATCGCTGCCCGATATTGTTTGCCAGCCTTGACCATCAGGTTTGACTTTGCTTTTCTGGCTGATCAATTCGGAAAAAGACATGGATAAACTCGCCCGTTCGTTCAAAGCGAATGCTACACCTAAGCCGAGCTGGAACCAGTTCCCCAGCGCCACCTTACCCGGCACCTTCACCCCTCGTTCCGGGCTGATATCGCTGAAACTTTCCTCCATGTTGTAGGTATACGAAAAACTACCAAAGACCACCGCTGGATCCATCGTCTTGACCAGCGCAATCCCTGGTGTGATGGACCAGACGCCATTGCCTGTTGGCAGATCCTCCGGCACGTTGAGGTTGTTATTACCTGGTACGGTATCGAGTTTAATGCCGTAGGGTTCAACCCCAGTAGGCGCTTTGACACGCAGGCTGAGCACTGCATCCGGCCGGCCAGGGGCTTCATCGAGGAACTTGTAGGATACGCCGAGACTTACGTCACCAAGGCGTGGGTTGCCTGTAACGGTTTGTTCGCTGATAGCCGCAGTGGAACCACCAGCACCTGCAGACTGATAAGTAGTTTCACGGTATATCCAGGGCGTATTAACGTCGAGTTGCCAGCGTCGTGCCCAGTTATAGCGGCCGGTCAGATCGAACGTGAAGGTGTCAGCATTGATCTGGTCTACGCCGAGATTGCCGAGGAATATTGCGTCAAGAGCCAGAAAGCCGTTAAGAAACAACTGGCGTGAATCATAGTGGCTGTAAGTCAGTCCGGGTTCGATACTGAACGTACCACTGCCGAAAAAGCCACTGGCCTCTTGGTAGATGTTCTCGACACTGGCGGGAGGCTCGGAGCTGTCTTTGAGCGCTGTTCCGTATCCGCTGCTTGCAGTTGCTCCAGTGGCAGCTGTTTGCGCGCCCGCAGCCTGTTGGCCTGCTGCTGCACGCATCGGCATCGGGCTTCTGCTCTCAACTTGACGCAGGCGCTGTTCAAGAATTACCAATGCATTTTGTTGCGCCGCATAGCGCTCCTTCAGTACCTGAAGCTCTTGGATCAGCGCTTGAACCTGAGGTTCCTCGGCGGCATGGGTTGCCGATGATGCAATAGCGATCGCCAACGTTAATGGCATATGACAAAAAAATGCTCGCATGAATAACTTCCTTGCTTAAGTTCCCACTTCCAGCCTAGTTCAGTATCCACTTGGGCGTAGGGCTCTCAGTTGTTCGAGGCAACTGGTCATGTTGACGGCTCGCGGGTTGTCACGCAGGGCAACGCTAAGAGCGGCCACGTTGCGCACACTGTTCAGTGAGCCGCCTATGTTGGCGTGCTGGGATACGCCGCCACCGATTTGTTGGCTGCTATGCCCTTGGCCATTACTGGCTTGCACTGCGATATTCAGACCACCATTGAGTGCGGTTATCTTTACAGTGCCTGCGCCATTGCTGAAGCCCTGGCTGCCATTCCAGGCTTCCCCGCTGATGGGTACAGGCTGCTCGTTACCCTTGCTGATTTGCACGCTGAGATCATTCAGCCCGGTGTTGTAATCACCTGCTGTACGAACACTCTGCACAATGCCCTGGACACTGCCCAGTCCAGCGCCGCCAATGATCTGACCATTGCCTGCGGTGAGCGCGTTGCCACTGCCTGCCTGGTCAATGCGGGTGATGTACAAGGTTGGTTGTGATTGAGCGCCACTGATATTCAGGGCAACCTGCGCACCTATTATCTGGCCTGTAGAGTCTTGCCATGACGACGTCATTACTACGCCGAAACTGATGATGCGATCAGGCAGTACATAGCGTCCCCGCAACTGATCCAGTTCTGGGTCGCTCAACTCAATGGGTTGAAATGGGTTGGCGGCGTGCAGCGGAAGGCTGGCGACCAGCAAGCCTGCTGCTAACCATGTTCTTGTGTTCATAACCGTGTCTCCCAGAAGCTATACCGCGTTTGGGCAAGCTAGAAGAAATCGCTCTGAATGAAGCCGAACTCCATCAATTCGGCATCTTTGACCGGGCTAAAACTGTCGATACGACTTTTGGCCGTCAGTGGCTCCGGTGGCGAGAGCAGGGCGTTGGCGCGGTTGTAACCAGGGCCGATTAGCGCAAAGATGATGCCATTCCAGCCTTGGCTGAATTCCTCAAGGCTCATCTTCTTGTGCCCTAACACCGGGTCACCGATATACACATAGCCCTTGTAGGTGCGCTGTAATACCACGAAGTGTTTATAACCACGGACATCCAGTAATACGATGCTGGGAACTTTAAGGCTTTCCAGCTTGTTGGGATCGATGCGGTAGCCACGTGCGCGCAAACCGAGATTTTCCGCATAGCGCTTCATGTCGAGCATTGAAAAGCCCTGTGTGCGAACCACGTCTGCATCGGCCTGCTCCAGCATGCCTTTGATAATGTCTTCTTCTTCAAGATTCCAGCCATACGCGGCATTGAGCACTGTAGCCAAGGCTGCTGCGCCACAACTAAAGTCGGTTTTCTGCTCGACCAGATTGGCGAAGCGTCGCTCACGCATACTCACGACTAACTTGTAAGCGATAGCGCCATTAGGCAGCGCGGCAAATCGTATTTCAGCTGCAGTGGCAGTAAATGAAGCGGACGTGAAAAATAACACGCCCGTGAGAGGTAACAGTGCTCGGAGCATATGACCTCCTTTTTCAAGACAACAGAGTTCAGGCTAAGCCAGAACTCTGTTGGTCATTGGCCTTACATCATTGTGCGATGCAAGCGTTGCAACCTGCAGCAATTGCAAGCGTATTGCTTTGCTGGTTGCCGGCACCGGCAGCGATGTTCACGCCCACATTGCCAGAAGCATTATTGAGCGAGTTGCTCAAGCTGGCATTGTTGACCACTGGGGTTTGCGGCTTCTGTGGTGGCCACCAGCCAAAGCCGCTGGAGACAACCTGCAGGCCATCATTGACCTCATAGACATCGCCGGTGTTGTTGTTGGTATAGTTGCCCGAAGACTCCTGCATTACATCAACCGACGCTTCGGCAGTGAAGGCCTTTTCCGACGATGCGAGCGCCATGTCGTTTTTCTGCTGGTTGAAGTTACCCGCGGCTACGTTAATGCCAACGCTGCCCTGCACGTCATTGCCAGAGTCAACCAGACTGGCGTTGTTCTGGGTGCCATAGTTGACCACGTTATTGTCGTAGGCTTGTTGAGTTACGCCGATGCTGGCATTGGCTTCCAAGCCTTGACCTAAACCAAAGACGAAGTAGGCATCAGCAGTCGCAATGGCAGCAGCATTTGCCTGCTGGTTATTGTCACCGGCCGCGACGTTGGCCCCCACATTACCCGACGCGCCATTGAGAGAACCGTCAATAGTGGCAGTGTTCTTGGTGGCATCATTATCAACATCGTTGCCGTAGTTCAGTTGGGTGTCATTGACGATGGCGGATGCACCGGTAGTATTATGACCGCCGTGATGGCCGCCATTATTACCACCGCCTGCATAGGCTGCAGTAGAAGCAATTACGGCAGTCAGTGCAAACGCCAGAGGGCTGATAATCATTTTGCATTTCATGGGTATTTCTCCTTACGCATGGGTGTTGGGCTTTTTGCTACAGGGTCATTCCACAACCCTTATGCTCAGGTTATTGGCAGTTGTATTGCCAATCCCGGCACTCTGGTTCAGTTGCACCACACCACGACTACCAGCGAATGCATCGTCGCTTATTGCAACACTGCGTTCGCCATTCTTGGGTACAGCTATCCCGGAGATGGACGGACGAGTTACGTTCTGTGAGAGAACGCTATCGTCCAGGCTTTCTGGCACAGCGCCGAGCGTTATGCGAAAAGCGTTAATATGCTGATTACCGATACCCGCACTCTGATTGATCCCGATCACGCCATTGCCTTGGCTGAAAGAAGCCCCTTCAATTCGGGAGTTCATCTGTGCACCCGTAGTGCTGCCGGGCACAATTTCAAGCGTTTGCCTGATGGTCGATGTGGCGTTGGCGCTGTCGCCAGTGCTGATAACACGGCTGTTGACCTGTTGATGACTGAGGCCTGCGGCTTGGTTAAGGCTGAAATTGCCGTTGAAGCGTTGCCCGCTGTCCTCAATCTGGGCATCCATGACCTGCAGCGTCTGTTCAGCCACCAGCGTAGGGCTGACAAGCAACAGGGCGATGATCATCTGGCGCATGTCAACGCCCTCCTATGATCTGTAGGGGGCGCAACCCTTGCTGAATACCGCGGTTGACCTGCCCAGCAACACCGCCCGCGGCACCACCTCCGCCGTGTGAAGCGTTAATCCCCGGTACGGATTGGTGAGTAGGCGCCCCCATGAGTGATGAGTTGCCGTTTAAATGGTTATGCACTATGCGCTCGGGCAATGCCATGCCAGTCGACATGCTGGCAAAGTCAGCATCGCTCAATTCATTGGTTGTGCTGTATTTGACAACAGCGCCAGGATTACTTACCCGTGGGTTGGGGTCAGGCATCATGGGTTGGCGCGTTGCAGAGCGAGGCTGAACATCACGAGAAATGATGATGTCACCACGCTCCGCTGCACTCACAGTCAGGGGTGCAACAACGATCAGGATCACCATCCATGAGAAAGCCGAAGTTGATAGTTTCACAATATATTCCCCGTAAAGTTTCAGCTGGCTAATAAATAGCAGTAGTCGTGCCAAGTGATGAAAAGGCAATAACATCAATGGCTTGCTTTTTAATTAGCGTACGGGGCGGTTATTAAGTGTAAGTGTCCTGATACAACTAGCTGCCAGCTATGCAGCGCAAATATAGGTGCGGGCCTTATATGGCTTGGCAGTACGTGTATTGATTGGCTGTTGCACATTCGTAACACTATAAAAATATTTGGACTGTACGAATGTTCGAGTCACCAGGATTGGGGCCAAGTCATGGGTTGCTCGTCGCGAGGCGCGTATCTCGCCAGAACCCTGAGGCGGGAGTTGTATGCGATACGTGCCGCACGTATCGCCTTCTCCACCGCACTTCCGGCACAGTTGCATGCGAGGGGCCAACTTGCTGGCGGTCCGGGCCAAAAAACGCATTGCTGGTTGCCAGGCCACATGGCTCAGGAAGACGCTAGCCAGTAGTGGGCGCGTGAGTCAGCCGAGCAAGCGCGGCAGGTCATGCTTGCTCGTGTTCAGTTGCCGCGCTTACTGTCGATGCTGCGTAGCCGGTTACCTTCGAAACGCAGGAAGTGGTACATGCCGCTGCGTGGGCCGTAGGTCCATTCTTCGAGGGGCACTTCGTTGTAAAAACCATAGCTGTCGCGTATTTCGCGGTAGCCGAGGAAGTCGCGACTGCGCGGTTCACCGCATTTGGCGATGACTTCGCTGGTGCTATCGTCAGTACTGATCAGAGCGCTGCCGCAGCGTAAAGTCGCGGCTTCAATACTGCCAGCCAGTAATACGAGCAGGGTGCTGATAAGCGCTTTCACAAGGTTAACCGGTTGGCCAAAGGAGGTGACTCAGGCTACCGTGCTGCCGGGCGCTTGTCAGTGCCCGCGGCGTCTTTCGATGCGTGTCAGGCGGTTGCCCTCGAAGGTCAGAATGGTCAGCATGCCGTTGCTGGGGCTGTAGACCCATTCCTCGATTTTCATCTCGCGCCGCTGGTAGGGCCCGAGGGTGTAACCGACCAAGTCACGAAATGCTGGTTCTCCGCATTTCTGCTCCACCTCGAAGCTGCGGTCGCCGACACTCACCAACTGACTGCCGCAACGCAGGGTTTCTGCCTGGACTGCGCAGCCGTAGCCGAGGAACAGTGTCAGGCAGAGGTGTCTGATGGTTATCATCGCTTGGGCCTTATTCGCTATCGAGGTGCAGTAGGGTGGCTACCCTGTTGTCTGCTAGCGCCTGGCCGGGGCCGACATCCAGCAAGTAAACCCGCTCGCCAGCCAGGCCGCCGCGGTCAACCAGGTAATCTTTGATGCTGGCGGCGCGCGCCTGAGCCAGTTGGCGTTGCAATAACTGGCTCTTGCCCCAGTGCTGCAGCATGGCGTCACGCAGATTGATGGCGCGCTGCTCCTTGTCCAGTTCTTTCCATTCGGCAGGTGGCTGCTGTTTCAGGCGGGCGCGGTAGATGCCTTCGAGCATTGCTCCTCGTTCGTCGTCTGTAATCTCAAGCGCGCCGGGCGCGGTGGGGACCGCATCGCCACGGCGCTGGAGAATCTTGTAGTAGGTATTCTGGTACTCGCGCTGCAGGCGCTGCTCGGCCAGTGGCGGGCCGTCACTGCTCTGCGCACTCATGCCTTCGACTTCCAGGCGCAGCGCCGGGCGCTCCTTGAGGGCGCTGGCGAGCAGGTCCAGGGCGGCTTGGGCGCTGCTGTCGAGATCCTTGCTGCCGGGGTTGAATGGCACCGTACTCAGGTCCATCTCGGCGCCGCCACTGACCAGTCCGCCGATAAACTTGAACGGCGCTTGGGCTGCGCGCAGCACCAGGTTGCGCAGGGTTTGCCAGACAATTGGCATCACGCTGAACTCGGGGCTATTGAGGTCGCCCTGCACGGGCAGGCTCAGGCCGATCTTGCCTTCGGTGTCCTTGAGTAGGGCGACTGCCAGGCGAATTGGCAAGTCGACTGCGCTGGGGCTGTCGACTTTTTCACCGAGCTGCAGTTGTTCGACCACTACGCTGTTTTCGGCGTTCAGCCTGCCCTGGCTGATGCGGTAATGCAGGTCCAGGTTGAGCCGGCCTTTGCGGATTCGATAGCCGGCGAACTTGCCGGAGTAGGGCGTCAGGGTGGTCAGTTCGACCTGTTTGAACTGGGTGATGATATCCAGGCTATCCATTGGGTCGAAGGGGTTCAGGCTGCCCTTGACGCTGACCGGCGCGTAGCGGTCGATTTTGCCAGTGACATCCACACTGGCCGGTTTCTGCGCGCGGCTGTCGAGGGTGCCGATACGGCCGTTGAGCTGCTGGATGGCCGTGGCGAAGTTCGGTGTCAGGCTGAAGTCGGCGAAATTGGCCGAACCGTCGGTGAAGCTCACTTCGCCGATATGGATGCCTAGCGGCGGGCTGGCGGGCGCAGGTGTGGCACTCGACTCGCGGGTTGCCGGGTCGCCGGCCTGAGTGATCAGCAGGTCGCTGACGTTGGTGGTCAGGTCTTCGTTGATGATAAAGCGTGCATAGGGCTGGTTCAGCTGCACCTTGTCGATATTCAGGCTGTCGCCGTGACGGTAGCTGATGCCGAGCAGGTCGAGCTGCTGCCAGCGTACGAAATCGCGCTCTTTGAGGGTGTCGAGGGTGTGCAGTTGGTTGACCTGGGCCTTGCCCGTGATGCTGAAGGCCAGTGGCTCGGTGGTCTCCAGGGCCACGTCCAGCTCGCTGTCGAACAGGCCACTGCGCAGTTCGATGCGCACCAGAGGGCTGAGATAGGCCTGAGCCACACGCAAGTCTATCGCGCGGCTGGCGATTTTCAGGCGGGCCGTGGTCGGGTTCAGTTGCACGCGCCCCTCTGCCTGCAGCGTGCCCTGTGTGCCCAGGCCGGTGTCGAGCTTCAGGGTGAAAGGCGAGGTGCCCAGGCTGTCGAAATCCTGCAAGTCGAGGTTGAGTGGCCCCAGTTCGAGGGCGACATCCTGCTCCGGCACGCGGTCGGCCAAGTGCACCCGATAGTCGCGCAGTTGCACGTCACGCAGCAGCACTTGCCAGGGTTTGCCCGGCGCCGAGGCTGTGGCCTGGTCCTTGTTGTTCTGCGGTGCGGTGGCGAACAGTTGCTGCCAGTCCAGCTGGCCATCGGCCTCGCGGGCGACCCAGGTTTCCAGTTGCTGGCTGCGGATCTTGCCGATCACCACCTGTTGCTTGAGCAGGTCCAGGCTGGTCTCGCTAACTTCCAGGTTGGCCAGTCTGACCAGCGGCCGGCCATCCGGTGCCTTGATGGCAAAGGGTGCAATCTTGATCTGGGTGTTGCTCAGCAGCAGTTGTGTATTGCTGGCCAGGCTGAGGCTGTAGTCGGTGGCCAAGTCGATCACGCCGTCTTCAAGCACCAAGGGCAGGGCATCGCGCACGTAGGGCCAGAAGGCTTTCATCTTGCCATCGCTGATTTTCAAACTGCCGCTGGAGCTGATCGGCACCAGGCTGAGCTGCCCGCTCCAGTCGATCTGGCCACCTTGGGGGCCGGTGGCAACCAGGGTCATCGCGGCATTGTCGTCGCGCAGGGTGCTTAGGTTGTGTAACTCGACGCTGAGGTCGTCGTAGGTAAGCTCGATGGGTTCGCTGGGGCGCAGATCCTGAAAGTGCAGGTTACCGCCGGTCAGCTTGATATGGGCGATGCGCAATGGGAAAGGCTCGCCGGGCGGCTGCTCGGCGGCCGGCTCGGCGCTGGCGGGCAGCTTGAACAGCTGGGCCAGGTTGAGCGTACCGTCCTTGGCGAACAGCAGCCGGGCATGCGGTTTAACCAGCTCGACCGCGCTCAGGTGCAGAACGCCCCGCCACAGGCTGTCGAGTTGCAGGTTGGCATAGAGGCGCTCGAAGGCTACGTGTTCCTGGCCAGGCTCGCCGATACGCAAGCCCCAGAGCTCGGCTTCCAGGCTAAAGGGGTTGAGTTGCAAGCGCTCCAGCGTGGCGGGCACGTTGCCGTATTGGGCGAGTTGCTGGTTGGCGATACGCAGGCCGATGCCCGGCACAATCAAAAAGCCGAGCAGGCTGTAGAGGGCAACGGCAATCAGCAGTGCGCCAGCAGCGCGCTTTAGTCCTTTAAGCATAAAAACGTCATCTATCCCGACCATAAATGCCTTGGAGTATGGCATGTGCATACAGTTCCAGATGACGAGTGTGGCGTGTTTTCTGTGCGTTAGAACTGCAGGATCAGGGTTTTCAGCGGCGGCTGGCCGTCCAGTGAGGGGAAGTCCGGGGCTGGCGCCAGAGTCTGGCAGTCACGTACCGGACGCCCCAGTTTTTCGGCGCAGCGCAGCACCTGTTCACGCCAGTCGCTCAGGGCGACCTTTGCCAGGTTGTTGCAGCAGATCAGTACACCGTCATTGGCGGTGGCAAGAATCGCTGGTTTGAGCAGGCTCTGGTAGTCGCGCAGCAGGTCGACGGTGCCAAAGGCGCTTTTGGCCCAGGCGGGCGGGTCGAGCAATACCCGGTCAAACTGGCGCGGCTGCAGGCGCGGATAGTCGGGCAGCTTATGCCCGCGGCGTGGGCTGATCGGCAGGCCTGCCAATTGGCGAATCGCCGGAAAATAATCGGACTGGATGAACTGCATGGGTGCCAGTTGGGGATTCAGTGCGGCGTTTTCACGGCCGACTGCCAGGTTGCCTTCGGCAAAGTCCAGGTTGATCACTTCGCTGGCGCCGCCGGCGGCCGCGCTGAGGCCGACGCCGCAGGTGTAAGCGAACAGGTTGAGCACAGACTTGCCGGCGCTGTGCGCCTTGATCCAGCCGCGAGCGTTGCGCAGGTCGAGAAACAGCAGCGGGTCTTGGCCGGCATGGCGAGCGCGCACGCGATAGTTGAGGCCCCATTCATGGCCAATCTGATCCTCCAGCGCTTCGGGCTGGGGCAGATAGACCGGATCAGTGCGATCGATCCGCGAGTTGCCTTGGGAGCGATCGTTGTAGACCAGTAGCAGCGGCGTATCGAGGGCCTGGCTGGATTGTTCGGCCAGTTGCAGCAGCTCATCGCGGCTGAGGCTCTGATGAAAGCTTTGCACCAATAACTGCGGCCCGTAGCGGTCGATGGTCAGACCGCCGGCGCCTTCCTGGCTGCCATGGAATAGCCGGTAACAGTCGCTGCCCTGTTGCTGCAGCTCTGCTAGCAGGTCCTGGCGGTTATTCAGTGCGGCGCGCAGCGCCAAGTCGAGAGAGGGCATGCGCGACAACTCGGGAAAGGAAAGGCGCGCAGTTTATCAAGAAAAAGCCCGGTGTTTGGATCAGCTTGCAGGGCAACGCGAAGAGCGCGGGGTAGGCTGTTACTAACGCCGTAAGCCCGAGGTTGTGGTCGGCCGGTGACGCGTAGGCTGGGCTTTGTTGAGCTCAGTCAGCGTGTCCCCGCCCAACCTGCGTGAAGTTGTTTATCCGCGCTCAATTGCCAGGGCCACGCCCTGACCACCGCCGATGCACAGGGTAGCCAGGCCTTTCTTGGCATCACGTTTGATCATCTCGTGCAGCAGGGTCACCAGAATCCGGCAGCCTGAACCACCAATCGGGTGGCCGATGGCGATGGCGCCACCGTTGACGTTGACCTTGCTGGCATCCCACTGCAGTTCCTTGCCGACGGCCAGGGCCTGGGCGGCGAAGGCTTCGTTAGCTTCGATCAGGTCCAGTTGCTCGATACTCCAGCCGGCCTTTGCCAGGCAGCGCTGGGTGGCAGAGACTGGGCCAATGCCCATGATCGCTGGGTCGACGCCGGCATTGGCGTAACTGGCGATGCGTGCCAAAACCGGCAGGCCGAGGGCCTGGGCTTTTGCTGCACTCATCAACAGCACCGCGGCAGCGCCGTCGTTGAGGCTGGAGGCATTACCAGCGGTGACGCTGCCGTCTTTCTTGAACGCTGGTTTCAGCTTGCCTAGCGACTCGGCGCTGGTGCCGGCACGCGGTTGTTCGTCGGTGGCAAAGGCCAGCGGCTCGCCCTTGCGCTGGGGAATCAGGATCGGGGTGATTTCATCCTTGAAACGACCGGCCTCGATGGCGGCGCAGGCTTTCTGCTGCGAGGCGGCGGCGAAGGCGTCCTGTTCCTCGCGGGTGATGGCGTACTTGTCCACCAGGTTTTCGGCGGTGATGCCCATGTGGTAGTCGTTGAAGGCGTCCCACAGGCCGTCGGTGATCATGCTATCGACCAGCTTGGCGTGGCCCATGCGCAGGCCGGTGCGGGCGCCGGGCATCACATAAGGCGCCAGGCTCATGTTCTCCATGCCGCCGGCGATGATCACCTCGGCATCGCCGCAGCGAATCGCCTGGGCGCCCAAGTGCAGGGCTTTGAGGCCCGAGCCGCAGACTTTGTTCAGGGTCAGTGCCGGTACCGCATGGGGCAGCCCCGCGAGGATTGCCGCCTGGCGTGCCGGGTTCTGCCCGCTACCTGCGGTCAGCACCTGGCCGAGGATCACTTCGTCGACCTCGGCGCCGTCCAGGCCGGTTTGTTCCAGCAGGCGACGGATCACCGCAGCGCCCAATTCAGGGGCCGGAATACTCGCCAGCGCACCCTGGAAGCTGCCGACGGCGGTACGGGTGGCGGCGACGATGACGACTTCTTGCATGATGGAGTTCCTCAAGAAAGTGGGGCGGTGAGTTGTGGCAAGGGCGCTATGGTTGCACAGGGGCTTGGTTGTGGACCAGCGTGCGAACCCGCCGGTCAGAGGCCGCATCACGCCGACGGCAGGCCGAGGCAGGCCGTGGCCGCATCACGCTGGGTGCATTGGCCCTTGCTGTTCGCAAGTAGTCTGGGTGCGGGCTAATGCGCACATGGCTATAAGAATAGTTCCTGCACCGCCCTGGGTTGAAGAGCAGTGCAGCCAGCCGCAAGCCGGCCAGGGCCGGGTTGTCGATGGGTGATGCTTCCGCCGCTAATCAGCCGCGATGGCGGCCGCGGAAGAACTCAATCAGGCCCTGGGTCGATGCATCCTCGGCTGGCTTGGTGTCACTGCCAACCAGGCGCGAATAGACGCTCTTGCCCAAGTCCTTGCCCAGCTCCACGCCCCACTGATCGAAGGCATTGATGCCCCAGAGGGCACTCTGGGCAAACACCTTGTGCTCGTACATTGCCACCAGTGAGCCTAAGCGGCGCGGGCTGATGCGTTCGAGTACCAGGGTATTGCTCGGCCGGTTACCAGGGATCACCTTGTGCGGTGCCAGGCGCTGTACTTCAGCTTCGCTCAGGCCCTGGCTGCGCAGTTCGGTCTCGGCTTCTTCGCGCGTCTTGCCGAGCATCAGTGCCTGGCTCTGTGACAGGCAGTTGGCGTAGAGCCATTGATGGTGATCGGCAACCGGGTTGTAGCTGACCACTGGGACGATGAAGTCCGCCGGAATCAGTTGGGTGCCCTGGTGCAGCAGTTGGTGGTAGGCATGCTGGCCGTTGCAACCGACCCCGCCCCAGATGACCGGGCCGGTGGCACAGGCCACGGGTTGGCCGTCCTGCAGCACGCTCTTGCCGTTGGACTCCATGTCCAGTTGCTGCAGGTGTTTGGTGATATTGCGCAGGTAGTGATCGTACGGCAGGATCGCCTGGCTCTGCGCGCCCCAGAAGTTGCCGTACCAGATTCCCAGTAGAGCCAGCAGCACCGGCATGTTCTGTTCGAAGGGGGCACTCTGGAAATGCTCGTCCATGCTATAGGCACCGGACAGCAGTTCCTTGAAGTTGGACATGCCGATCGACATGGCGATCGGCAGGCCGATGGCTGACCACAGCGAATAACGCCCGCCGACCCAGTCCCACATCGGGAACACGTTCTCTTCGTGGATGCCGAAGGCCACGGCTGCCTGGGTGTTGCTGGACACGGCAATAAAGTGCCGATAAAGCTCGGCCTCGGAGCCGCCCTGGGCCAGGTACCAGCTGCGCGCCGCCTGGGCGTTCTTCAGGGTTTCCAGGGTGCTGAAGGATTTCGATGAGACGATGAACAGGGTCGTCTCGGCGCGCAACTTGGCGGCTAACTCGTGGAACGAGCTGCCATCGATGTTGGCCAGGTAATGGCAGCGAACGCCGCGTTGGGCGAAGGGCAGCAGGGCTTCGGAGACCAGTTGTGGGCCGAGGAAGGAGCCGCCGATACCAATATTCACCACGTCGGTGATCGGTTTCTCACTGTAGCCACGCCACAGCCCGTCATGCACCCGCCCGACCAGCTCCGTCATTTGGTGCAGCACGCGCTGTACCTCGGGCATCACGTCGCTACCGTTGACCATGACCGTGTCGCCGATCGGTCGGCGCAATGCGGTGTGCAGGGCCGGACGTGCTTCCGAGGCGTTGATCGGCTCACCGTCGAACTGTGCCCGAATGGCCTGCTCCAGTCCGCACTCCTTGGCCAGGCGGACCAGCAGCTCGCGGGTTTCCAGGGTGATCAGGTTCTTCGAGTAGTCGAGGAACAGGCCGCAGCTGCTCAAAGAAAGGTGATCGAAACGCTGAGCGTCCCTGTTGAAGGCCTCGCGCATGCTGAAACTCTGCAAGCTGGCGCGGTGTTCCTGGAGGGCCTTCCAGGTGGGCAGGGCGGTGACATCAAGTGGGTGCTGGTAGTACGCCATGTGGTGTGGCTTCCTTGTGCGTGAGCAGTCTTGGGTGAGTCGGCGCCAGGGTAGCGAATAGGCCGTGTATCCGTTGGGTATTGCATGCGTGCGCAAGCGGCAATTTGGCCCTGGGCGGCCCCACCTGCGGTTCATCGCCGTGCAGCACGCAATGGATGCACCACCAACGAAAAGGCGCTACCCCACGTGCGTGTTGCAGGTAGACGAAGGGTCAGGCCAAAAAGTCAAAAAGCTCGCATCAGTGTAACCGGCGTGAGCCCAGAGGAGGCAAACGCTAGCGCAATCGCATTGTGCGGCGGCCAGGCACCGGCCAGTCGGCGCTCATGATCAGGCCCGCGTCGGTGTCATCAGATCCGCTGATGACACCGAGCCAAGGCCGTCGATCAAACTGTGGCGTTGAGGTCGAGCATCAGGTTGTCGATCAGGCGAGTGCCGCCAAGAAATGCCGCTGCCAGAATCACCAGCTGGTGATCCGTGGAGGTTGCCGGGCGCAGGCTGCTCGCCTCGCGGATTTCCAGATAGTCCGGGCGCAAGCCGGCGGCTAATTGTTGCTGATGTGCCGTCTCGATCAGCTTGCTGAAGTCGCGCTCACCCGCGTCAAGTGCACGGGCGATCTGTTGCAGGCTGCAGTACAGGGCTGGGGCGACGGCGCGTTGCGCGGCGTCGAGGTAGCCGTTACGCGAGGATAACGCGAGGCCATCTTCGGCGCGGATGGTCGGCTCGCCGATAATCTGGATCGGCATGTTCAGGTCGTGCACCAGCGTGCGAATCACGGCCAGTTGCTGGAAGTCCTTTTGCCCGAAAACGGCCAGGTCGGGTTGCACCAGGTTGAACAGCTTGGTCACCACGGTGGCGACGCCGTCGAAATGGCCGGGGCGGCTGGCGCCGCACAGGCCTTCGGAAACACCCTGAACGCTGACCCGGGTCTGACTGGCCATGCCGTCGGGATACATCTCGTCCACGTCCGGATTGAACAGCAGGTGGCAGCCGGCACTGAGGAGTTTTTCCTGGTCGGCGGCCAAGGTGCGCGGGTAGTTGCTCAGGTCTTCGCCGGGGCCGAACTGCAGCGGGTTGACGAAAATGCTGGCGACCACGAAATCGGCGCGCTGAGCGGCTTTCTCAACCAAGGCAACATGCCCGGCGTGCAAGTTGCCCATGGTTGGAACAAAACCGATCTGCTTGCCCTCGGCGCGAGCCTGGGCGACGGCTGCGCGTAGCTCCAAAGTGGTCTTAACCGTGATCATGCAGAAAATCCGTGTTCGATTGCCGGGAAACTACCGTCCTTTACCGCCTTGACGTAGGCGCTGAGCGCGTTCTGGATGCTGCTTTGCCCAGCCATGAAGTTCTTTACGAACTTGGGCGTGCGGCCACTCAGGGACAGGCCCAGCATGTCGTGCAGGACCAGCACTTGGCCGTCGGTGCCGCTGCCGGCGCCGATGCCGATGACTGGGATCTTCACCGCCTGACTGATCTCCGTGGCGAGGTCACTGGGTACGCATTCAAGCAGCAGCATGGCCGCGCCGGCTTGCTCCAGGGCCATGGCATCGGCGCGCATCTGCCGTGCCTGGGCTTCGTGGCGCCCCTGGACTTTATAACCACCGAGGATATTCACCGCTTGTGGCGTCAGGCCCAGGTGGGCACAGACCGGCACGCCGCGCTCGGCCAACAGGCGGATTGGCTCGGCCAGCCAGGCAGCGCCCTCAAGCTTGACCATGTGTGCGCCGGCCTGCATCAGCACTGCGCAGTTTTGCAGCGTCTGCTCAATGGTGGCGTAAGCCATAAATGGCAGGTCAACGAGGATCAGGGCCCCCTGGTTACCGCGCTTCACGCACGCGGTGTGGTAGGCCATGTCGGTGACATTGACCGGCAAGGTGCTGTCGTGACCTTGCAGCACCATGCCGAGGGAGTCGCCGACCAGCAGCACCTCGATGCCCGCCTGGCAGACAGTCTGGGCGAAGGTAGCGTCGTAGCAGGTCAACATGGCGATTTTCTCGCCGCTCTGCTTGAGGCTTTGCAGGGTGGTCACGGTAACGTCAGGCATAACAATCGTCCTCACTCAGGCGTTCGGCAAGCAGTCATTCGCTGCTTCAAAATGGCCTGCATTGGCCTCGGTTTGCACCGGTGCGGGGCAACGGGACGCCTATAGTCCTGATGGGGCGACGCGAAGTCAATTGCAGGTGTTACCGGTCTGTTACTGGCGTTACCGCCAATGCGCTCTCGTAGGGTCGAGGCTGGAGTGCTGGTGCGGGTCGTAGGATGGGTTAGCGGCGGCTGCACTCCCGAGCCAATCACAGATTCGAGGCGCCGCGTAACTCAACAGGGCGTCAGCAGATAGCCGCAATGATGGGTTACGCCGCGCAGAAAATGCGGTCTTGCCGACTAACCTATCCTACGGACCGTCAGGCAGGCGCTCCAGGCCTTCGAAGGGGCAGGCGATGAGCAAGTCCTGCAGGGTTCGACCGTCGGGTAGGCGCAGCTCTGGATTAAGCTCTGCCAGCGGGTAGAGCACAAAAGCCCGGGCATGCATGTGGTAATGCGGCACGTGCAGACGTGGCTCGTCGAGTATCAGGTCGCCGAATAGCAGGATATCCAGATCGAGGGTGCGCGGGCCCCAGCGTTCGGCTTTGCGCTCACGGCCCTGGTTCAGCTCGATGGCTTGCAGGGCGTCGAGCAGTTGCAGCGGCTCCAGTGCGGTATCCAGCGCTGCCACAGCGTTTACATAGCGCGGCTGGTCGGCCGGGCCGAGCGGGTCGCTGCTATAAAAGCCGGAGGTGCCGGTTAGTTGCGAGTGCGGCAGCGCGGCCAGCGCTGCAAGAGCGCCACGCAGTTGCGCGAGCGGCTCGGCAAGGTTGCTGCCGAGGCCGAGATACACCCGCTGCATTATTCGCTGGCAGCTGGCTTGGGCGCACCATCGGCGCCGGGTGCGCGTTTGCGCTTGCTGCCGCTGCGACGCCGCTTGCGCGGTGCGCCACTGCTGTCGTCCTGGCTGCTGAGGTCGCGAATCATGGCGCGTCGTTCACTGTCGCTGGCGTCCTGATAATCCGTCCACCATTCGCCCAGTCCGCCAGTCTCCTCGCCAGCGCTTTCGCGCAACAAGAGGAAGTCGTAACCGGCGCGAAAACGTGGGTTTTCCAGCAGCAGATCGGAGCGCTTGCCGGTGCGTCGTGGCAGGCGTTCCTGCATGTCCCAGATCTCGCGGATCGGCATGGTAAAGCGCTTGGGTACGGCAATCAGCTGGCACTGTTCGTTGATCAGTTCCTGGGCCGCTTCCTGCATCGCAGGAATGGCAGGCACGCCGCGATCTTGCAGCTTGATCACGCGTGCTGGCAGCGCCGGCCAGAGCAGGGCCGCGAAGAGGAACGCCGGGGTTACCGTCTTGCCTTGCTGGATACGCAGATCGGTGCTGGCCAGGGCGTTGCGAATCAAGGTGTCGGTGTAGTCGGAGTTGTGCTTGAGTGCGGCGGCGCTGGCCGGAAAGAGTTGACCGAACAGGCCGTAATCGACCAGCAGCTCATAGGTGTAAACCGCGTAACCGGCGAGGAACAACTTGAGTACTTCGTCGAACAGGCGCGCGGAGGGAATGTCACGCAGCATCGGCGCCAGTTTATAAATAGGTGCGGCACTGTGCTTTTCGATATCAAAGTCCAGCTTGGCAGCGAAACGCACAGCCCGCAGCATGCGTACCGGGTCTTCCTGGTAGCGCTGGGTCGGGTCACCAATCAGGCGGATCAGGTGGTTGCGAATGTCGTGCACGCCATTGGCGTAATCCAGAATGCGCTCGGTGGCCGGATCGTAGTACAGCGCATTGATGGTGAAGTCGCGGCGCTGGGCGTCGTTCTCCAGGCTGCCATAGACGTTGTCGCGCAGAATGCGCCCGCTCTCGTTGCGCGAGGACAGGTGATTGTCTTCCTCGTCGTCGCCTTCCGGGTGATTGGCGCGAAAGGTAGCGACCTCAATGATTTCGCGGCCGAAGTGCACATGCACCAGCTTGAAGCGTCGGCCGATCACTCGGGCATTGCGGAACTCGGCACGCACTTGTTCCGGGGTGGCGCTGGTGGCCACGTCGAAATCCTTGGGTTCGATGTCGAGCAACAGGTCGCGCACGCAACCCCCGACCAGGTAGGCCTGGTAGCCGGCTTGCTGCAGGCGCTCGACCACGCTGATGGCGTAGCGGCTTATTTCCCCGCGGTTGATCGGGTGCTGGCTACTGTTCAGCACTTCAGGAGTGCTGTGCGAGGGTTTGCCACGGCGCAGGGGCGAGCGTAGAGACTTGAACAGCTTTTTCAGCATGGGATGCACTGTTTGACGAAATGACAGGCCAGGATAATCGCTGGCCACTGGAATGGCGCGGATTCTAGCATTGTGTCGGGAGATGGTGTAGGTGAGTCGGGGAGATGGTGCAGGGCGTACTGGCAGAACCATGGTTCCTGGATGCTACTGGGGGAGCCGAAGCTCCCCCTCAAGCAGGTACGTGCTGTATTTTTATTATTATGGCGGGCTTGTTGTTTTTGTTGAGTTGCCCGTTCTATTAAGTCAAAGACTGTCTGAAAAACTCCCAAGCCAGGAGTCAATAGCAAACGGATTACTTTGAATGCTGACGCTGCCATGGTCATTGCGTGACCCAACCAGTACGGGATCTGCCTTGAGGCAGTTTTGTTGTTCTCTGTCCGGTTGCGGGGCAAGCCCAAAAGCAATTGCGTTCCAAAATGATCAGTTAGCTGCGCCTCCGCCGTGTTGTTTTTATTGTGCTGGAGTCGTTACGTCTTGTTTTTATTATCGGGTGCAGTGCTTGTTATTGTTGTTGTGCGGTAGATAAAGCATGAGCCGTGCCATCTTTATCAATTCCTTTTAAAACAATAGCTTAGGTTTTTACGGGTCGTTACGAGAACGGAGCTCGCCATGTGCTCGTTACCATAAGCCCCGGACTTTGTTACGCGGTATTGAGGCGGTAACAATGAGGGGAACCTTGCGCTCAGCGATCTGTCTCACCGCATCTTGTGGCGGTGCGCAAAGATCAAGAAAAACGCCGCTTCCCATTTCGGGGTAAGCGGCGTTTTCTTTATAGAGAACAGCATCGCCTGTTGCGGCGGCATGCGTTTCTTGTCTGGTCTGCTAGTCGGTGGTCGCGCCGGTCTTGCGCCGTGGAATGCCCAGGCGCTGGCGACGTTCCCACAGGCATTTGCGGCTAATGCCGAGTTTGCGGGCCAGTTCGGTTTCGGTCATGTGATCCTGGTGTTCGAGAACAAAATGCTGGAAATAGTCCTCTAGCGACAGGTCCTCGGTTGGTTCGTGACTACTGCCGCTGGTCTGTGTCGGCAAACCGAGGAAGTTGTCGTCATCCAGTTCGTCCGGCTCGAAGTCGATGCCCAGCAGCTCGGCCGTAATGCTCGTGCTCTCGCAGAGGATAACCGCACGCTCGATCGCATTCTCCAATTCGCGAACGTTACCCGGCCAGGGGTATTGACTGATTGCCTGCTCGGCATCCGGTGCAAAATGCAGGTCGTTGCGGCCCATGCGCGTGCATTGGCGCAGGAGAAAGGAGCGGGCGATTTCACTGACATCACTGCCGCGTTCACGCAGCGGCGGCAGTTTCAGAGCGATGACATGCAGGCGGTAGTAGAGGTCTTCACGGAACTGACCGACCTTGGCCAAACTCTTGAGGTCGCGGTGGGTTGCAGCGATCAGACGTACGTCAACTTTCTGCGACTGCACCGAGCCAACCCGACGAATTTCGCCTTCCTGCAGTACGCGCAGCAGGCGGGCCTGGGCTTCTAGCGGCAGCTCGCCGATCTCGTCGAGGAACAAGGTGCCGCCATCGGCCGCTTCGACCAGGCCGGCACGGCCGGCGCTGGCGCCGGTGAAAGCGCCTTTCTCGTGGCCGAACAATTCAGACTCGATCAAACTTTCCGGGATGGCTGCGCAGTTCACTGAAATCAGTGGCGCCTTGGCGCGCTTGGACAGGTTGTGCAGGGCGCGTGCAACCAGTTCTTTACCGGTGCCGGACTCACCCTGGATCAGTACGTTGGAGTCGGTTGGTGCGACCTTGCGGATCTTGCTGTACATCTCCAGCATGGCCGGACAGGAGCCGATGATGCCGATCTCGCCATTGCTGTTGTCGACGACTTTTTCGCTGTTACGTCCGGCAGTCGCGCCGGCGGGCGTACTCGGCACCTGCTTGGCTGCCTGGCGATCACGCAGGATGCGCGATACGGCCTGCAGCATCTCGTCGTGATCAAAGGGTTTGGCGATGTAATCGACAGCCCCCATCTTCATCGAGTCGACGGCGGAGCGCAGGCTGGCGTAGCTGGTCATGATCAGCACTGGCTTGCCTTCGGCGAGCTTGATCAACTCAGTGCCTGGCGCGCCGGGCAGGCGCAGGTCGCTGACTATCAGGTCGAAGTTGGGAATGCTGAAGCGTTCCTGCGCTTCCTGGACCGAGCCGGCCTCGCTGACCTGGTACTGGTTGCGCTCGAGCAGGCGGCGCAGGGCAGAGCGGATAATGGTTTCGTCTTCAACGATCAAAATATGGGGCATTAATTCGGTCTCTCGACGGTCTCAGGTCGCTGGTTTAATTCGCTATGGACGTCGCGCCGACATGCCGCGGCAGGGTCACCCTGATACGGGTGCCACGCTGGTTTTCGGGGTCAACCGGGCTGTCGATTATTATTTGTCCATAATGCTCTTCCACGATGGAATAGACCAGCGCGAGGCCAAGCCCGGTGCCTTTGCCTGGGTCTTTGGTGGTGAAGAAGGGTTCGAACAAGCGGTCGATGATCGCCTTGGGAATACCGCTGCCTTCATCCTCCACAATCAGGTCGACGGTGTGCTCGGAGGCTTCAGTTCTGACCCGGATCGCGGCGCCAGGTGGCGAGGCATCCCGGGCGTTGGACAGCAGGTTGATCAGTACCTGGGCGAGGCGTTGTGGGTCGCCGTCAACCCAGTGATCGGCATCGCACAGGTTGAAGAATTCCACCTCGACGCTGCGTCGATTGAGTGACAGCAGACCAATAGCCTCCTTCGCCACTTGTGCCAGGCACACCGGTTCGTCAGCTTGTTGGTGGCCGCCCGAATGAGCGAAGCTCATCAGCGACTGGAGGATGCGCGAGACACGTTTGGTCTGCTCGAGAATCTGCTCGCTGATCTCGGTCAGCTCGCCGTCGCCTTCGCGCTCCTCGCGCAGGTTCTGCGCCAGGCAGGCGATGCCGGTAATCGGGTTGCCGATTTCGTGGGCCACTCCGGCAGCCAGGCGGCCAATACTGGCCAGTCGCTCGGAGTGCACCAGTTTGTCTTCCAGATACTGGGTTTCAGTGAGGTCTTCGACCAGCAGCACCAGGCCGCTGTTGCCCGGTGTCAGCGGTTCGTCGATGGCCGCCTTGTGCAGGTTGAGCCAACGGGTCTGGCCGTCCAGGCCCAGGCGTTGTTTGTGCAAGTGCTGGTCGGGCAGTTCGATGAAGTGCTGCAGCAGCCCACGCCAGGGTTCGGCGAGCGCCGATAGGCGCGAGCCGACGATGCGGTGCGCGGGGATCTCGGTGAGCTCCTCCATGGCCTTGTTCCACATCAGGATCTCCTGATCTTTGGCCAGCGAGCAGACGCCCATTGGCAGCTCCTGCAGCGTTTGGCGGTGGTAGCGGCGCAGTGCGTCGAGTTCCGCGGCCAGGCCGGTCAGGCGCGAGTGGTAATCCTCCAGGCGGTTCTCGATGAAGTGGATATCTTCGGAGACGAAGGTTTCGCTGCCTGATTTATAGGGCAGAAAGGTCTCGACGATGTCTTGGGCCACGCTCGGCCCCATCAGACCCGAGAGGTTGGCCTCGATGCGGTCGCGCAGGCGACGCAGGGCATAGGGCCGGCTTTCATCAAAGGGCAGGTGCAGATCGCGCAGGGCTTGCTCGACTTCGCGCTGGGCGGTTTTGGCGCCGAGCGGCTTGGCCAGCTGAGTGGCGAAATCCTGGGGCGATACGACCAGCAGCTCGCGTCGCTGCGGGCGCCGTACGTTATCCACGGCGCAGGCTTCGGCAGCGCTTTTCTCCTCCGGGCTGGCTTCGGTGAACAGCGAGACCAGGGTGAAGGTCAGTACGTTGGCGGCCAGCGAGGCGATGGCCGCCAGGTGCCAGCTGCTGTCGTCCAATACATAGACCAGGTTGAGCGAGGGGATGTAGATCCCCTGCAGATTGCCGAGCATCGGCAGCAGCATGCCCACTGTCCAGACGCTGATGCCTGCTAGCAAACCGGCAATATAGCCGCGGCGGTTGGCCGTGGGCCAGTACAGTACCGAGAGCACGCCAGGGAGAAACTGCAGGGTGGCGACGAAGGCGACGATACCCAGGTTGGCCAGGTCCTGCTCGGCGCCGAGCAACACATAAAAACCGTAACCAGCCATGATGATGGCCGCGATCAGCGCGCGCCGGGTCCACTTTAGCCAGCGATAGATATTGCCTTCGGTGGGCGGCTGATAGAGCGGCAGCACCACATGGTTGAGGACCATGCCGGACAACGCCAGGGTGGTGACAATGATCAAACCGCTGGAAGCCGACAGGCCGCCGACATAGGCGATCAGGGCCAGGGTCTGGCTGTTGACCGCGATGCCCAGGCCGAGGGTGAAGTACTCCGGGTTGGTGGTGACGCCCAGCTTGAGGCCCGCCCAGAGAATCAAGGGCACCGCCAGGCTCATCAACAGCAGGAACAGCGGTAGGCCCCAGCTGGCGCTGACCATGGCGCGCGGGTTGAGATTTTCGGTAAAGGTCATGTGGTACATGTGCGGCATGACGATGGCCGAAGCGAAGAACACCAGCAGCAAGGTGCGCCAGGGGCCTTCCTGCAGCGGCGTATGCAGGCTGGCCAGGGCGGCTTGGTTCTGCACCAGCCAGCGCTCCAGGTCCTGCGGGCCATCGAACACGCCATACAACGCATAGATGCCGATAATGCCGACGGCGGTCAGCTTGACCACCGACTCGAAGGCGATGGCGAATACCAGGCCTTCGTGTTTCTCGCGGGTGGCGATATGCCGAGCGCCGAACAGGATGGTGAACAGGATGATCAGTCCGCAGTAGGCCAGTGCGACCTGTCCGCGTACCGGCTCGCGGGTGAGGATGCCAATGGAGTCGGCCACCGCCTGGATCTGCAGGGCGAGCAAGGGCAGCACGCCGATCAGCATGAATAGGGTGGTCAGGGCGCCGGCCCAGGTACTGCGAAAGCGGAAGGCGAACAGGTCGGCGAGCGACGATAGCTGGTAGGTGCGGGTGATGCGCAGGATTGGGTAGAGCAGCACCGGCGCCAGCAGAAAGGCCCCGGAAACCCCCAGGTAGCTGGCCAGAAAGCCGTAGCCGTACTGATAGGCCAGGCCCACCGTGCCGTAGAAGGCCCAGGCGCTGGCATAGACGCCGAGTGACAGGGTGTAGGTCAGCGGGTGGCGAATGATCCAGCGCGGTATCAGGCCGTGTTCGCTGACCCAGGCGACACCAAACAGCACCAGCAGGTAAGCGGCGCTGATCAGGATCAGCTGGCTCAGGCTAAAGCTCATCAGCATTACGTTGACTCTGCGAATAAAGGTAAGGGACGGACAGTGGGGGCTGTTGGTGTTTTGTCGCGAGATGCGTGGCCGAGTTGCCGCGTCAAAGCAGCAACCGATCCCAGGCTTCGCCGGTGCGTATCAGAGTTCGTCAGCATCACGCTGACTCTGCAGGATAAAGGTCACCACGATCAGGATCAGCCAGAGCAAATAGGGCCGGTACCATGCACCGTTGGGGTCGATCCACCAGTCCATGATCGCCGGGGAAAACAGGTAGATGCCCACTACCAGGATCAGAACCAATCGATAGATATACATGCCGCATCTCTTTTCATGAGTGGCGCGATGGTAACGGATGCGCGCCGGCCTGCGTAGGTCGGCACTGCTTGCCCGGGCAAGATTGCTCTGGCATTCAGGCAAATGATCACGCTGACCGGGTGGCTGTAAGCGGCTGGTATTGATGAACTGCTCGGCTACTATCGTGTCAATTACAGTGGCTGGCGCTTGCGAGAATTCTCGTTGTCCTTCATAAACACTGCTTATGCCCGCCAAGGAAAGGCCACTATGTCGCCCAAAGAACAGCAACTCAGCGAGCTTCTCGCCCTCCATTCGCGCAGTCTCACTCACCTGACCGCCGCGATCACTTCGTTGTCATTCGATCTTATGCGCAGCACCGACCCCAGTGTGCGTGGCGCCGGCTCGCGGATGATCGTCAGGCTGGAAGCCGTTAGCAAGGAACTCGATCAGCAGTGGTCGCTAATCAGCAAGCTGACAGGCGTGCAGCAGCCTGCGCGTGACGATGGGGTTGTCGAAGTCCAGCTGCATTCGGCGTCCTGACAGGCTCTTTTAGCCAGGCATGCCACTCATTTGGGCGTGGCGCTCGGTTGCCATTGGCGCAGCAGCTCCAATAATTCGCTCGGCGACTCGCCACGTTGCAGCATGGCGCGGTGCGGGGGGCGTACAAAGCGTTCGCTGACCAAGTGGTCGAGGAACTCGCCGAGCTTGCTGTAAAAACCATTTATATCAAGCAGGCCGAGGGGTTTGTTGTGATAGCCGAGTTGCCCCCACGTCCACACCTCGAACAGTTCTTCCAAGGTGCCGATTCCGCCGGGTAGCGCGATAAAGGCGTCGCTGAGTTCGGCCATCCGGGCTTTGCGCGCATGCATGCCGTCAACCACTTCCAGGCGCGTAAGACCTGGATGGCCAATTTCGGCACGCTCTAGGTTCTGCGGGATGATGCCGATTACTTCGCCCCCAGCGGCCATGGCCGCGTCTGCAACTACGCCCATCAGGCCCACTGCACCGCCACCGTAGATCAAGCGCAGACCTTGCTCGGCAAGATGGCGCCCGAGGTCTTTTGCTGCCTGACTATAAATCGACTGGGCACCGGAGCTGGCGCCGCAGAACACGCAAATTGAACGTAAGGTCATGCTCACTCCCCGACAATGCGGTGGCTCAAAGCCGGTGAGCATATCGGGCACAACGTGACAGCGGGCGAGTTTTTAGACTGTCTCAAGCTAGCGCTGCACGCGCCTACCTACTACCTGTATGCGACATTTGAGCACTGACCTACAGGCTATTCATTCGGCACTGCAGCCGCTGGCGCCAGCGGCATAAGCGACGAGCAGGCTGCGTAACAAGTCATTTAAATGCATGGTTTTCTCCTCTGCCTGGCGCTCAGGCTACACCCCAGGCGCCGTGCGGACTGGTTGATTGCATCAATGATGACGATAGCTTCAGGTGCGTGCTTGGCAAGCGCGTGGGCATTAATCAAGTTGCCCACAAAGACTGTGGAACGAACTGTGGATAAGGTGGGTGTAGGCTTCTACAGGCCTAGTTGTGCGGCTGTTTAGGTTGCTTGTACGTTTTTTAAGCAGCTGTGTTCTGTTGATAAAACAAGCGCTTGGGGTAGTTATCCAAAGATTGGGGATAAAGTCAGGAAGTTGTCCACGGCTACTGTGGGTAGGCCTGTGGGTAACTCTGTATGCCTGGCTGAAGGCCTTGCAGCCCGTGGCTTTGCGCGACTTGATCGGTTTTTGATCAATTCGCCCGGGTCTCTGAAAGCCACATGTGGATGCGCTTCAGGTCAAGGATTAATCCCGTTATTTCAAGCGGTTGTTCGGCGCCACAGGCATCCTGGAGATAGTTATCCAGTGCAGCTGTGGAGCGATCTGTGGATAAGCTGAGTGCGCTTGCACCCAGGCCACACGGCACTAGGCGCAGCCACAGTTGCTGGTTTTTTGCTCAATTGCAGAACCAACTGCTGATCCAGTGCGCTGTTTGCGTCGAGCGCCCGAGCAGTTGCAGGGGCGCGATAGAGCGTGCTGGCAACAAGCATGGTCCGCATCCTGCGGTGCATCTGAGAACCGTCTCCCGGATGTAATCCGCGGAGGCCGGCACTCCAGCGTCCGATGTTGCATCTAGCGGTGCGGCTCAGCCGGCTAGCAGCCACGCGCCGGTGACTGCCGAGGCAGCGCCCGCCATGCGTACTAAAGGCGTGGCGGCTTGCGGTAGCAAACGCACCATGAGGTAACCGCTGGCGTGCAGAGCGGCGGTGGCGATGACGAAGCCGGCTGCGTAGCCCCAAGGGCTGGCCAACTCTGGCAGTTCCAGCCCGTGGGCCACGCCATGGGTCAAGGCGAACACTGCGGTCAGGCTCAGCGAAACCAGCATTGGTAGGCGCACGGCGACCGCAACCAGCAAACCAAAGGCCAGAACCGAGCCGGCGATGCCGGTTTCCATCAGCGGTATCTGCAGGCCACTGAAGCCGAAGAGGCCGCCGAGCAGCATGCTGGTGACGAAGGTCAATGGCAGCGCCCAGCGTGCCGTGCCAGTCTGTTGCGCGGCCCAGAGGCCTACCGCGAACATCGCCAGTAAATGGTCGAGGCCGAATACCGGGTGGGCCAGGCCAGCCATCAGGCCGGAGTGGTCATGGCCGGCGTGGGCGAAGGCCATGGCCGGGCTGAGGAACAAGGCGAGGGCAAACAGTGATTTGCGCAGGGTCATGATGGTTCTCCTTGATTGGTCGTGAGACTTGGGCGTCTGTTTTAAGGCGCGGGACGCCTACGCAACGTTGAGCATGCCGTGGCGTTCGATAAAGGCGATGATCTGCTCCAGCCCCTGGCCGATCTTCTGGTTGCTGAACACAAAGGGCTTGTCGCCGCGCATCTTCAAGGTGTCGCGCTCCATAACTTCCAGCGAAGCGCCGACCAAGGGAGCCAGGTCGATCTTGTTGATCACCAGCAGGTCGGATTTGCAGATGCCTGGCCCGCCTTTACGCGGCAGCTTGTCGCCAGCGGACACATCGATCACATAGATGGTCAGGTCGGACAATTCCGGGCTGAAGGTGGCCGACAGGTTGTCGCCGCCGGATTCAATGATGATCAGGTCGAGACCGGGAAAGCGCCGGTTGAGTTGGTCGACCGCCTCCAGGTTGATCGAGGCGTCCTCGCGGATTGCCGTGTGCGGGCAGCCGCCGGTTTCCACGCCGATGATTCGCTCCGGTTCCAGAGCCTGGTTGCGCACCAGAAACTGGGCGTCTTCCTGGGTATAGATGTCGTTGGTTACCACCGCGAGGTTGTAACGCTCGCGCAGGGCCAGGCACAGGGCCAGGGTCAGGGCGGTCTTGCCGGAACCGACCGGGCCGCCGATACCGATGCGCAGGGGGTGGCTATTCATTTATGGGTTTCCTCTGTTGCAGGGCTCGCGCCGGAAGTGATCCGGCCGTCGAAATAATGAGTAGGCGCAGGGCCGATCCAGGGGGCATGGCGCTACGACCTGAACAGGCGGCTGTATTGGCGCTCGTGCGCCATGCTCGCCAAGGTCAGGCCAAAGGCGGCACTGCCCCAGTGTTCGGGTGGTCGTGCGCTTGCTTGCTGCTGAGCCAGGTCGAGCAAAGGCATCAGTTGCGTGGTCAGGCGTTGCGCGGCTTGCTGGCCGAGGGGTAAGGTTTTCATCAGCACCGCCAGTTGGTTTTCCAGCCAGCCCCACAGCCAGGCGGCGAGGGCATCCTGTGGGCTGATGTGCCAGGCCCGGGCAGCCAGCGCCCAAGCGACGGCCAGACCCGGCTCACTGAGTGTGGCGAACAGTGCGTGGGCCTCTTCGTCCAGCTCAGGCAGGTCGCTCAGCAGTTGCTTCAGGGAGTAGCCCATCTGTCGGCTTTCCTGATGCAGTTCGCGGGTTTCGCGGCTGGCGCGGTGCTGTGCCGCCAGGTTCTGCAGGGTTGTCCAGTCGCCACTGGCTGCCGCCGTGCAGTGGGCCAGCAGCAACGGCGCTTCGAAGCGCGTCAAATTGAGCAGCAGTTGGTCGGCGATCCAGCGTTTGGCGCTGTCCGGGCATGCGACCACGCCTTGTTCGACCGCCATTTCCAGCCCTTGCGAGTAGCTGTAGCCGCCAATGGGTAATTGCGGGCTGGCGAGCCTGAGTAGTGCCCAGGCCTTATTCACCGGGGCGCACCAAGCACAAGCACGTTGCCCGAGTTGTTGCCGGCAGGCGGTTCGACAACTGCACGCTGGCCAGTTTCTGCGCCCCAGCCTTGTTCACTTGCGCGCCCCAAACTGATGCAGGCGCGGCGCGTAGCTGAATTCGGCATCGCCTGCGTGGGAATGGTGATGGCCGCCGCCGTAAGCGCCCTGTTCGGGTTGGTAAGGTGCCTCGATCAGCGTGACCTCGGCGCCGAGTTGTTCGAGCATGGCTTTGAGCACGTAGTCGTCAGGCAGGCGTAACCAGCCGTCGCCCAGTTGCAGGGCGACATGGCGGTTGCCCAGGTGATAGGCCGCGCGCATCAGCTCGAAAGGGTTGGCGCAGGTGACGTGCAGCAGCTGTTCGGCGCGGGCGCAGACGCGCACGATGCGACCGTCTTGCGCCCTCAGGTATTCACCGTCATGTAAGGGCGGTTGGCCGCGTTCGAGGAACAGGCCGACGTCTTCACCGCTACGGCTGAAGCAGCGCAGGCGGCTTTTGCTGCGAGCCTCGAAAGTCAATTCAAGTTCCGCGTCCCAGTGCTCCTGGGTAGCGATGCGTTGGTGGATCACCAGCATGGGGGCAGTTTCCGGCAGGATTATGAGGGTGATAGAGCAAGGGGCTTGCCAAGCTGCATTCGCGCAGGCGGGCCGGGGCCTGCAAGGCCTGTGACGGCCACAATTGGCGCGCAGGGTAGTTTTTTTTGGTGCGCAGCAAAAAAACAGCGCTCTTTTTTGGTGCGTCTCGCGTGCTATACCCGCTGGCGCCGTGACATCGATGCTTTCGCCGACTTTAGCGTATGGTTGGCCGCACGTTGCGCGCATGACGACCGTACTGGCGGCACCGATTCATATGTTTCGAACAGGGATGCTTAGTTATGTCGAATACCGCTGCGCCACGTTACCCCCTGGTGTTGGTGCCAGGCTTGCTCGGGTTCATCCGCTTGCTCGGTTATTCCTATTGGTTTGGGATCGTCTCGGCGTTACGTCGCCAGGGCGCCAAGGTATTCCCTGTACTGGTGTCATCGGTGCATTCCAGCGAGGTGCGCGGCGAGCAATTGCTCGAACGCATCGCTCAGATACTCAAGGAAACCGGTGCCGCCAAGGTTCATCTGATCGGCCATAGCCAGGGAGCGCTGAGCGCGCGTTATGCCGCGGCGTTAAAGCCGCAATGGATCGCGTCGGTGACCTCGGTAGCCGGCCCCAATCACGGCTCGGAGCTGGCCGACTTTCTCCAGCGCAAGGCGCCCCACGGCAGTTGGCGTGAGAGGCTGCTGGCTGCCTTGATGCGCGGCGTGGCAGTGTGCATGGCCTGGATGGAGACCGGTTATAAAGGCCCACGCCTACCGGTTGATGTCGCCGCCGCCCAGCAGTCGCTGACCACTGCGGGCGTCGCCGCCTTCAATCGGCAATTCCCCCAAGGCCTGCCGGATACCTGGGGCGGCGAGGGTGCCGCCGAGATCAATGGTGTGCGCTATTACTCTTGGTCCGGCACCTTGCAACCTGGCATCACTGATCGTGGTGGCAACCGTTTCGATGGGCCGAACCGGGCCTGCCGCTTGTTCGCCCGCACCTTTAAGCGCGAAGCCGGGCATTGCGACGGCATGGTCGGGCGCTACAGCTCGCACCTGGGTACGGTGATCGGCGATGACTTTCCGCTTGACCACTTCGACATCGTCAACCAGACCTTCGGCCTGGTCGGCAAGGGCGCCGACCCGGTGGGCCTATTCGTCGAGCATGCCCGGCGCCTCCGCGACGCCGGGTTGTAGGGGCGGCGCACGGCGAATCCAGAGCTTGAGCACTTTTTTGCGGCATGCCACGAGCTTGTAGGAGGAGCGGGGACGCCTGGTTACTGGCCGAGAACCCAGGCGACCCGGTAGCTGAGGGTAGCGTCGCCATTCGCGGTCGAGACCGCTCCCACACGCAATAGTGGCGCCTGGCATGCCGAGTCATAGCCGCGAAAAAGCCAGTAGGCCGCGCGAATACGTGCAGGTTGGCTTTATTGAATCTTCGACTAGTCTGACCAGATAACGACTAATTCGCAGGGATTCGCATGCCTAAGGTCATACGGATATTTGTACGAACGGTAGACACGATGAATCGAGTCATCGGCCGCTTCGCCATGTACCTGATCTTTGTCATGCTGGCGGTGCTGCTGTATTCCTCGGTCAGCAAGACCTTTGCCACTCCGGCGATCTGGACCCTGGAAGTGGCGCAGTTTCTGATGGTTGCCTACTTTCTGTTGGGCGGCGGCTACTCCATGCAACTCGATGCCCATGTGCGCATGGATTTGTTCTATAGCCGCTGGTCGCCGCGCACGGCCGCGATCATGGATGTGATCACTATCGGCTTCCTGATTTTCTACCTGGTCTTTCTCCTTTACGGCGGCGTTTCTTCTACGCTGTATGCCCTCGAATATGGCGAAACCAGCTATTCAGCCTGGTCGCCGCGTATGGCGCCGATCAAGATTGTCATGACCATCGGCGTGGCGTTGATGCTGCTACAGGCGATCGCAATCTTCTTCAAGGACCTCGCCAGCGCCCGCGGGGAGGCGCTGTAATGAGTTACGAACTCATCGCGCTGCTGATGTTCTCCACCATGATGTTGCTGCTGCTCACCGGCAAGCGGGTGTTCGGTGCCATCGGTTTTGTCGCGGTGATTGCCTCTTTACTGCTGTGGGGCGATGGCGGTTCGGAAGTGGCGTTCAACGCTGCGATGAAGTTGATGAAGTGGTACCCGCTGCTGACCCTGCCGATGTTCGTCTACATGGGGTATATGCTCTCCGAATCCGGGCTGGCCGAAGACCTCTACCGCATGTTCCATGTCTGGATGGGGCCGCTGCATGGCGGCCTGGCCATCGGCACCATTGGTCTGATGGTGGCGGTCTCGGCGATGAACGGCCTGAGCGTCGCCGGCATGGCGATTGGTGCCAGCATCGCCCTGCCCGAGTTGCTGCGCCGTGGTTACGACAAAATCATGGTCACCGGGGTGATCCAGGCCGGCAGTTCGCTGGGTATCCTCATCCCGCCCAGCGTGGTGCTGGTGCTGTACGGCATGATTGCCCGCCAGCCGGTGGGCCAGTTGTGGCTGGCCGGGGTCTTCCCAGGGCTGATGATGGCCACTCTGTTTGTGCTTTATATCGTCATTCGCTGCCGCCTGAACCCCGCGCTCGGGCCGGCGCTGCCCGAGGAGGAGCGCCTGCAGATCAGCTGGCGCGAGAAGCTGGCCCTGCTCCAGGCGGGCATTGCGCCGCTGTTCATTTTCTTCTCCATGACCGGCCTGTTCCTGATGGGCGTTACCAGTCTGGTGGAAAGTTCGGCGGTGGGCGCGGCGGCGGCTACCGTGGCGGCCCTGTTCAAGCGCCGGCTGACTGCCAAGGTGATGGAGGAAACCCTGCGCAAGACGCTGGGTATCACCTGCATGTTTATGTGGATCATTCTCGCCGCGCTGTGCTTCGGTGCGGTGTTCGACGGCCTCGGCGCGGTCAAGGCCATCGAGACCTTCTTCGTCGACCGACTGGACCTGGGGCCCTGGCAGATCCTCATCATGATGCAGCTGTCGTTCATCGTCATGGGCATGTTCCTCGACGACACCGCCATGCTGGTAATCGTCGCCCCCCTCTATATTCCGCTGGTCGGCGCCCTCGGTTTTGACCTGATCTGGTACGGCGTGCTCTACACCATTACTTGCCAGATCGCCTACATGACCCCGCCCTTCGGCTACAACCTGTTCCTGATGCGCGCCATGGCGCCGCCGGAGGTGTCGCTGCGCGACATCTACGTTTCGGTCACGCCCTTCGTGCTGGTGATGGTTCTAGCTCTGGTGCTGGTGATGGTGTTTCCGCAACTGGCGCTGTGGTTACCGCAGTGGCACTACGCACGCTGAAACCAAGAATTCAGGAACGGCAGTAACTAACGATTGGCGTGTTAAGGCGAAGCAGAACTGTACAGCCACCCATGGGGAGCGAGTTGCCCACCTGAAAACGCTGCACCGCCCCGAGGAGTCTGTCGGACTCAACACTGTTCTACTGCGCAAAGCCGGGCTTGGTCATGTTTGCTGCTCTTTTTCGTTAAATAGCGAGCTATTCGCCTCGAAAGAGCAACAAAACTGAATCAAACCGGACTGTCCCTCGCTACGAACGGTCAATCCCGACAGGCTCCTAGTGGTCGCAGTGGTGCTATGCGGATGTATGACATCTGAATCGACACTATTGGAGATACCAGCATGACTACGAGACGCAGCTTCCTCAAGACCGCGGCAGTGACCACTGGTGCGGTGGGTGCCACTGCCTTGGGTTCGGCGCATATCTATGCCCAGGAACCGAAGAAAATCACCTGGCGCCTGCAAACCTATGCCGGCCCGGCCCTCGGCGAGCATGTGATCAAACCGTCGATTGATGCCTTTAATAAGGCAGCCAACGGCCAGATGGAAATCCAGCTCTACTACGCCGACCAACTGGTGCCCACTGGCGAGCTGTTCCGCGCCATGCAGCGCGGCACTATCGATGCGGTGCAGAGCGATGACGACTCCATCGCGGCACCGGTGGATATCTCGGTATTCGGCGGCTACTTCCCGTTCGCCACCCGTTACAGCCTGGATATTCCGGTGCTGTTCGAACAGTACGGGCTCAATGAAATCTGGGCCGAGGCCTATGGCGAAGTCAAAGGCGTGACCTGGCTCGGTGCTGGTGCCTGGGACCCTTGCCACTTCGCCACCGTGGAGCCGATCACCAAGCTCGAACACCTTAAGGGCAAGCGCATCTTCACTTTTCCCACCGCCGGCAAGTTTCTTACCCGTTTCGGTGTGATCCCGGTGACCCTGCCCTGGGAAGACGTCGAGGTGGCGATGCAGACCGGCGAGCTGGATGGCATTGCCTGGTCTGGCATTACCGAGGACTACACCGTTGGCTGGGCCAACGTGACCAAATACTTTCTCACCAATAACATCTCCGGTGCCTGGTGCGGCTCCTACTTCGCCAATTCGGACAAATGGGATGCTGTGCCCGAGCACCTGAAAACCCTGTTCAAATTGTGCATGGACAGCTCCAACTACTACCGCCAGCACTGGTACTGGGGCGGCGAGGCGCAGTTGCGGGTCGAAGGCGGCAAGCTGCAGTTGACTTCCATACCGGCTGAAGAATGGGCCACCGTGGAAGCCGAAGCGCTGAAGTTCTGGGACGAAATCGCCAAGACCAGCCCACGCTGCGCCCGTGTAGTGGAGATATTCAAGAAATACAACGCCCTGATGGCCAAGGCGGGTGCGCCGTATCGCGGCTAGTGCCAGCGGGCTATGTCTGAGTTGCCTGTTGTCGACATGCTTAGCGCGTGGAGGCGGGGGCTTGCCAGCGCCTCTGAATTGACCGTGGGAGGCGCTTTAGCGGCGCTGGTGCCGCGACTAAAGCGCAACGCCGCCCGGTAATACCGTGCCAGCAGTGAAATACCGGTCAAATCCGAACATCGCGGACGCTGCGTTGGGTTGTGCAGCGCTCGGCATGTGCGCTGCTGGCAAGCAACTGTGCCCCGCAATACGCTTTGTTGTTATCGATTCCTTTTAAGCTTTAGACTTGCGCCCGCTAAACTTCTTTCATGTATTCGTTTCGAGATCTGAACTATGGCACGTAATTATTCCGACAACGCCCAGCGCTATGGGTTTATTAGCCGCGCCTTGCATTGGTCTATGGCGCTTATCTTGGGCTGGCAGTTTTTGACCACTGTGGTGCGGGTGCTGCTTGAGGAGTCTGCCCTTGATGAATTTATGTGGGGCACGCACAAGGCCGCAGGTGTGGTGTTGATGTTGTTGATCCTGTTGCGCGTGGGCTGGGCGCTGCACAGCCGCAAGCGGCGGCCGGCATCCCTTGGGCTGGCTGCCAGCCTGGGGCATATCGTGCTCTATGGGTTGATGTTCTGTGTGCCGCTGTTCGCCCTGTTGCGCCAATATGGTTCGGGCCGTGAACTCAGTGTGTTCGGCTTGCAGCTGATGCCGGGCTTTGCCGGCGAGAAGATCGAGTGGCTGATGCTGCCGGCCAACCTCTTCCATGGTTGGGGCGGCTGGTTGTTGTTACTGCTGATCGCCGGGCATGTACTGATGACCTTCGCCCATCGCCGCCAAGGACAGGACATCCTGCCGCGCATGCTTGGCTAACCGAGTCGGGTCGGCGGTGAAGAGGCGCTTACGCTGAACTGCTGTGAAAAACTTCCGCCTGCTGCAAAAAAACCGTGATCCGTTCGCAGCGTAGGGCGGGCGAGGAGGGTGCAGCTAGGTTGGCGCGGGTGCGTAGGTTGAGCGCAGCCAAGCCCAACAAGCAGATGCAACGTCTCATTGGGCTTTGTCGCGTTGCGCCTCAGGCAACGCGCCGGCGCTTATCTCCTCGCAACACTTAACCCCTACATAACCGTGTTTTGCAGGCGCGCCGGGCCGTAGTTTTTTGCCTGACCCGCCCGCCAAGTTGCCAATCCTGTACCACACTCAATGAGCTTTCACCGGGCGTTCAGCCAGGCAAGGGTGTGGCTCGGCATGTGGGTGGTTTGGCTGTCTGCATGCAGCAGTATTCGTGGTCGCCTGGAGCTACGACACCGGAAGTCGAAATAACAACAAGAGACAGGGGTGTTTATGCTCAATCCGCGGGATGTAAAAACCAGCGAGGACGCCAGACGCATCGTCGAAGAGCGCGGCCTCAGTCACGTCAAGGTCGGGGTGTTCGACAACGACGGGGTGATGCGCGGCAAATACCTGAGCCGCAGCAAGTTCCTCTGCGCCCTCGACAGCGGCTTCGCCTTCTGCGACGTGGTGCTCGGCTGGGACGTCAAGGATCAGCTCTACGATAACGCCAGCTACACCGGCTGGCACACCGGCTACCCGGACGCGCCGGTGCGCGTGTTGCCGCACACTTGCCGCGATATTCCCTTCGAGAACGGCATGCTGCTGTTTATCTGCGAGTTCGACCAGCGGGCCGAGCAGGTGTGTCCGCGCGCCACCCTGCGCCGGGTGATCGAGCGCTGCCAGGCAATGGGCTTCGATCCCTTCGCGGCGCTGGAATACGAATTCTTCATGTTCGATGAAACCCCGGAGTCGGCGCGGGAAAAGGGCTATCGCAACCTCAAGCCGTTTACCCCGGACTGGTTCGGCTACTCGACCATCCGCAACTCGGTGCATGCCGAGCTGTACCACGAGATTCTCGAACTGGCCGAGCGGATGGACTTCCCCATCGAAGGTCTGCACACCGAGACCGGTCCCGGCGTGATCGAGGCTGCCATCGCCTATGACCATGCCGAAGCCGCGGGGGACAAGGGCGCGCTGTTCAAGACCTTCATGAAGGTGCTGGCCCAGCGCAACGGTCTCATGGCTACCTTCATGGCCAAGTGGTCGGGCAAGTACCCGGGGCAGAGCGGGCATATTCACGTCTCCCTGCGCGACCGGACGACTGGAAAATCGGCCTTCCATGACCCGAGTCAGGCGCACAACATGAGCCTGATCCAGCGCCAGTTCCTCGCCGGCCAGCAGCGTCTGATGCCCGAGTTCCTGTGCATGGTGGCGCCGACCCTGAACAGCTACCGGCGCCTGATTCCTGGCTTCTGGGCGCCGACCGACGCCACCTGGGGCGTAGAAAACCGTACCGCGGCGCTGCGCGTGATCCCCGGCAGCGACAAGTCGCAGCGACAGGAATACCGCCTTGGCGCGGCGGACGGCAATCCTTACCTGACCCTCGCCGTGGCCATCGGTTCTGGCCTGTACGGGGTGATGCAGCAGTGGCAGCCGAGCGAGCCGGTGTCTGGCAACGCCTATGCGCAGAAGCACGCGCCGGAGCTGGCCTTGCCACGCACCCTGTGGGATGCGGCGCAGCGCCTGAAAGCCTCGGCGGCTGCGCGCGAATTGTTCGGCGATCCGTTCGTCGAGCATTTTGCTGCCAGCCGCGAATGGGAGGAGCGTGAATACCGTCGGCATGTCAGCGATTGGGAGCTGGATCGCTACTTTGAAATCATCTGAGTCATGCACGTTCCTACAGGCCGATCGGAATAACATCCTGCGGAGTGAGCAATGAGCAAGCTGCAATGCATATCCCCCATCGACGGCTCGTTGTATGTCGAGCGTGAGCTGGCTTCGGCCAGTGACATAAAGGTCGCCCTGGCCAAGGCCGAACGGGCGCAGCAAGCCTGGAAGCACACCCCGCTGGCCGAGCGCGTGGCCATCGGTCGTCGGGCCATCGCTGCATTCGCCGCCCGTGAAGATCAACTGGCCGAGGAACTGTGCTGGATGATGGGCCGACCGATCCGCTACGCCGCCGGTGAGATACGCGGCTTCGTCGAGCGCGCCAGCTACATGGCGGATATCGCCGAGAGTGCCCTGGCCGACATCCGCTTGCCGGAAAAAGCCGGCTTCACTCGCTTCATTCGTCGCGAGCCACTGGGCGTGGCCCTGATCATCGCGCCCTGGAACTATCCCTACCTGACTGCAGTGAACGCGCTGATGCCAGCGCTGCTGGCCGGTAACGCGGTGCTGCTCAAGCACTCGGCGCAGACCCCGCTGTGCGCCGAGCGCATGGTCGAAGCCTTCGCCGAGGCAGGGTTGCCCGAAGGTGTGTTCCAGTACCTGCACCTGAGTCACGCTGACACCGAGCTGCTGATCCAGGCGCCAGCGATCCAGCATGTGTCCTTCACCGGCTCGGTGCCGGGCGGCGCCATGGTCGAGCGGGCAGCGGCGGGGCGCTTTATCAGCGTCGGCCTGGAACTGGGCGGTAAGGACCCGGCTTACGTGCGCGCCGACGCCGACCTCAGTCATGCGGTGGCCACCAGCATAGACGGTGCTTTTTTTAACTCCGGGCAATCCTGTTGCGGTATCGAGCGCATCTACGTGCACGAGTCGCTGTTCGAGGCTTTCGTCGAACAGGCGGTGGCCTTGGTCAAACGCTACAAGCTGGGCCGCTCGGACGACCCGCAAACCACCCTCGGCCCGCTGGTGCGCAGCGAGGCGGCGGATTTCGTTCGCCGGCAGATCAACGAGGCCGTGGCCCAGGGCGCGGTCGCCCATATCGATCCGGCCGGCTTCGCCCTTGATCGCCCCGGCTCCGCCTACCTAGCGCCCCAGGTGCTGACCGGCGTCTACCACGGCATGCGCGTGATGACTGAGGAATCCTTCGGCCCGGTGGTCGGCATCCAGAAGGTCAAGGACGACGAGGAAGCGCTGGCGCTGATCAACGACAGCGAATTCGGCCTCAGCGCCGCCATCTTCAGCCGCGACGTCGACGCCGCCCTGGCTTTGGCAGACCGCATCGACGCCGGCACGGTATTTCTCAACCGTTGCGACTACCTCGACCCGGCCCTGGCCTGGACTGGGGTGAAGCACTCCGGGCGCGGCTGCAGCCTGTCGAGCATCGGCTACGAACACCTGACCCGGCCTAAATCCTTCCACTTCAAGACCCAGCTGTGAGGTGCGCCATGGACCTGAATCAATACCGCATGAACTGGAACTACCCGACCTCGATTCGCGTTGGCGCCGGGCGCATCACCGAACTGCCGGCCGCCTGCCGTGCCTTGGGTATGCGCGCGCCGCTGCTGGTCACCGACCCCGGCCTGGCGGCCCTGTCGCTGATCGACCACGCCCTGCTGCAGTGCCGCGACGATGGCCTCAAGGCCGGGCTTTTTTCGGCGATCAAAAGCAACCCCACCGGGCACAACGTGATGGATGGCGTGGCCGCTTTCAAGGCCGGAGGCCACGACGGGGTGATCGCCTTCGGCGGCGGTTCGGCGCTGGACGCCGGCAAGGCTATCGCCCTGATGGTCGGTCAGAGTCGCCCGCTGTGGGACTTCGAGGATGTGGGCGACAACTGCAACCGCGTCGACGTCGCCGGCATGGCGCCGGTGGTGGCGGTGCCGACCACCGCCGGCACCGGCTCGGAAGTCGGCCGTGCCTCGGTGATCACCGACGACGCCGAGCACATCAAACGCATCATATTCCACCCGCGGATGCTCCCGGCCCTGGTCATCCTCGACCCGCAACTGAGCATCGGTCTGCCGCCGAAAATCACCGCCGCCACCGGCATGGACGCCCTGTCGCATAGCCTCGAAGCCTACTGCTCGCCGCTGTTCCACCCCATGGCCGAAGGCATCGCCCTGGAAGGTATGCGTTTGGTCCAGCATTACCTGCCGCGGGCGGTAAGCAAGGGCAGCGATGTCGAGGCGCGCCTGCAGATGCTGGTGGCCTCGAGCATGGGTGCCACCGCCTTCCAGCGCGGCCTCGGCGCCATGCACGCGCTGGCCCATCCCCTCGGCGCGCTGTACGACGCCCACCACGGCCTGCTCAATGCGGTACTGATGCCCTACGTGTTGCAGGCCAACCGCGCCAGCATCGAGCCACAAATGGAACGTCTCGCGCGCTACCTCAACCTGGCCAAGCCGGGATTCACCGGCGTACTCGACTGGGTGCTACACCTGCGTAACGAAGTCGGCATCCCCCACAGCCTGAGCGAAATCGGCATCGACGACAGCCGCATCGAGCAGGTCGGGCAAATGGCCGAAGTCGACCCGTCAGCGGGGACCAACCCGATTGGTTTTAGCGCGAGCGAGTACAGCCGCTTGTTCGAGAAGGCGTTGCGCGGGGAGTTGTAGGGTTCGCCAGCCGCTACCGACTGGCCTCGTCGATAGAGGCGTTAATAAAGCTGTCTCTTTTTTCGGTGAGTCAGCATAGAGATCAGCGCTGCAGCGAGGGCCAATGGTTGTTCGTCGTTGCTTTGCTGCCAGCGCCGCTTCTCGGGGCCAAACAGGAAAATAGCGACGTGCAGGTGCGGCGCCAGCGCATTCGCGTTGCTGGTGGCGCCGACGTAGCTGTTCAGGTCTGTGTGGCAAACGAGGGGTTTACTGGCATCGTATTGGTGGGCGGGGATGGCTGGACCCCTGAAGCGCACGGTGCGGGCCGGATGCCGTGAGCCCGCGTGTGCTCTATGCCTTTGGTCTCGGCCTGTTGTATGGTGGCACTTTGGCGCTGAATTCAGACAGTGCGCGGCCGAGCGTCTGCCACTGACGCCCCTCTGCGGCGAGGTGAGTCGACGTCGTGGGGTTGTCTGAATAGCAATAAACTCTTCAAGGACCGCGACGATGGGCTCAGGTAAGACCCTTACTTCCCTGCTGGTGCTCAGCCTATTACTGGCTCAGGGCGCACATGCCGAAACCCTGCGTATCGCCACCGAGGGCAACTATGCGCCGTTCAGCTACCACGATGACAACGGTAGCCTGGCCGGCTTCGATGTCGAGATCGCTCAGGCCCTGTGTCGGCACATGCAACTCGACTGCGAGGTTCAGGCGATTGTCTGGGAGCAACTGATCCCCAGTCTGGAGTCAGATCAGGTGGACATGATCGTCGCCAGCATGGCGCGTACCGCCGAGCGTGAGCAGCGAGTCGCCTTCAGCGACTACTACTATCAGTCGCACTCGGTATTCGCCGGCAAGACCGGCATCGCCGCCGATAGTTCGCCCGCCGCGCTGGCGGGCCTGCGCATGGCGATTATCCGCGGCACCATCCAGGCTGACTTCGCCAAGCAACGCTATCCCCAGAGCCCGGTGCTGCTGGTCGACGATCAGGAGAAGGCCTTCGCCCTGCTGCTGGAGGGTCAAACCGACCTTGTGTTGTCCGACACCATAAACCTGCTGAGTTTCTTGCAGCAGCCGAAGGCCGCAGGTTATGACTTCATTGGCCGGCCCCTGCTCGGCGATACCCTGAATAGCAAGGCGCATATCGCCGTGCGCAAGAACGACCCCTTGCTGGGCCGGGTCAATCAGGCGCTGGAGGAAATTCGCCTGAATGGCGTCTACGATCGGATCAATCGTAACTACTTCCCCTTCAGCATCTACTGACAACCATCGCGCATGACTTCGCCACCCCCGCACTTTCGCCCCCGCCTGGCCACCACTGTCCGACTGGCTCTGGGTGGCTTGCTGCTGCTGTTCAGCCTTTCTGTCTGGGTGTCGCTGCCCCTGCTTGGTGGCATCGTCGATAAGGCCAATCAGGTGCGCGATGAGTATTTGCCCGACCTGACCCGTTGGCGTTACAACACCCAGCGCACCGAGCAGTTATATGGTTTCATCCAGACGCTCTACTGGAGTACCGACAGCCAGGTGGCGCGCAACAGTCGTTTGCAGGCCCAAGTGCTGCTCGACAGCTTCGCCTTCGCGCCGGGCAGTGTGCAGGTGGCCCAGGTTTCACGGATCTTCCTTGATATTCAGGCCTTGGCGCGGCTGCGCGATAGGCAGCGTTTCTTTCTGTCCGAGTTGCAGGCCCTGGCTGGCACCCTGCAACGCGATGATGCAATGTCCGGTGATGCTGCCCGCTTCGCCGCCTCCTGCACTCGACTCGGTTTGATTGGCACGGACTGGCAGGCATTGGCCCGCGAGGCGAACGAGTTACAGGCTCTTCTTTCTGCCGACCCTGCGAGGGTCTTCAGCGAGCTGCAGACCCGCTTCTTACAGTTACAGGCGCTGGAAGTTCAGATCGGCCAGACCTACCAGCAGGCCATCGAGCAGCAGAAACAACTGGCCGCCAGCTTCAATAGCGATACGGCGCTGAAGACCCAGCAGATTGCCGTGGCCGTCGAGAGGAAAGCGGATCAGATCCGCCTCTATGGCCTGGTGTCCATGGGGCTACTCGGCACTATTACCCTCGGCATGCTGTACGCCTTTCAGCGTCTCCTGCTGCGGCCGATCCTGCGCTGCACCCGGGCGCTGGAACAGCTCAATACCGGGCAACCGGTTCAGCTGCCGCGGCGCACCCTGTTCCATGAACTGGACACTATCTGTCAGAGCGTGAGCCAGTACAGCGATACGACCCGCCAGCTCCAGCGCGTTAACCAGGAGCTGCTGCAGTTGTCCCAGCAGGACGGTCTGACCGGCCTGAGCAATCGCCGCCACTTCGACGCCATGCTCGCCGCCGAACATGCTCGAACCAGCCGCCACGGTCACGACCTGGCGCTGATTCTCATCGATATTGATCACTTCAAGGTGGTCAACGACCGCTACGGCCACTTGCTCGGAGACGAGTGCTTGCGCCAACTGGCGGGCGTGCTACGCCGCTTCAGTCAGCGACCCGGCGATATCGCCGCCCGCTATGGTGGTGAGGAGTTCGCGCTGGTCTTCCCGGAAATGGGCCTGGAGCAGAGCCGGTTGCTTGCCGAACGCTTGCGCCAGACCGTCGCCGAATTGATCATCCTCAGCGATACGGGTGAACCGGTATCCTTCACCGTCAGCCTTGGTCTGATCCACACAGATCGAGTCAGCCAGCACACCCCGGCGAGCATGATTCATCAGGCTGATCTTGCCCTTTACCAAGCCAAACAACTGGGCCGCAATCGGGTCGAGATCGCCGAGGATGCTGTCGTAGCAACTTGATGGTATTCGCGGCGCAGCCTACTCGGCCTACTCGGCCTGCGCAGCCTTCATGGCCTCATAGGCCGGTGCGGCATAGATGCCGATTTCCACCGCCAGTGCCAGCACGCGCTCGAGGTCGTTGCGGTAGACCAGCACGGCTTGCAGTTCATCATCCAGCGCTTCGCTCAAGTTCACCAGGACATAGCCGCCGGTTTCCGGCGACAGGCTGCCGAGTTGCACCTGGATACGGTTGAGCGCTTTGAGCGCTTCGGTCTTGGCAAGCTGCTTGGGCTTGAGCACGAAGCTGACTTGCGGGCCGAAGGAGTCGACGATCTGCTGGAACAACTGCTCGTAGCTGTCGGCCTGGAACAGCACCGTATCCGGCAGGCTGCCGAGCACCACCCACTCACCGAGCGGGATCGGGAAGCTGTCGTCGTAGATGATATCCGGGTTGGCCGCGAGGAAGGCTTGCGGGTCGGCGTAGGCTTGGGCTGCCTCGTCGGCGATGCGCGCGACGTCTTCGGCGAGCATGCAGCCCGAGCTTATTTTGCCGATCAATTCTTCGAGCTGGGCTTTCATCGGTACGGTCCTGTAGGGCAGTTCAATAGTGGGGGCAAGGATAAGGTAAATGCGGCGTCGCGGCGCGCGCAACGTCATGCTCAAGCAGGACTCAGGAGCGGCGCGGGCGCCTAGCCCAATCGGTCACGCTCACGGCATCAGAGCAGTTGCGCCTCCGCCAGGGTGCGGCTATTCGGGATGCGCCCGGCGTCCCAGTGGCTGACTGCCCAGGCCAGCAGTTCGGGCGGGCGGGCCTGCTCCAGTTCGCCGGGCAGCGCTTGACCCAGGGCGCGTAGCGCGCGAACCAGCAGCGGGGCGGCCTGGTCGCTTGGCAGCGCTGGCGAGCGGTAACTCTTGCCCAGTTTGTGGCCATCCGGCTGGATGATCAGTGGCACGTGCAGATAGCGTGGATGCGCCAGGCCGAGCAGTTCCTGCAGGTACAGCTGGCGCGGGGTTGAGTCGAGCAGGTCGGCGCCGCGCACCACGTCGGTGATGCCTTGCCAGGCATCGTCGAGCACCACCGCCAGTTGGTAGGCATAGAAGCCGTCACGCCGGCGAATAACGAAGTCGCCTACTTCGCGGCCCAGGTGCTGGCGGTAGTCGCCCTGTACGCGGTCGATAAAGCCGTAGCTTGCGTCTGGCACGCGCAGGCGGATCGCGGCGTCCCGAGTGGGATGCCCGGCATCGCGACAGGTGCCGGGGTAGATCCCGTGGAAGCCCTCCAGTTGCTTGCGCGAGCAGGTGCAGGCATAGGCCTGGCCCTGCTGCAGCAAACGCTCGACCAGGGCGGCGTACTCGGCATGGCGGTCGCTCTGGCGCAGCAGTTCGCCGTCCCATTCAAGGCCGTAACTTTCCAGGGTGCTGAGGATGGCGTCCTGGGCACCGGCGACTTCACGCGGCGGGTCGAGGTCTTCCATGCGCAGCAGCCAGTGCCCGCCGACCGCGCGCGCGTCGAGATAGGATGCCAGCGCCGCGACCAATGAGCCGAAGTGCAGGTAACCACTGGGGGTGGGGGCGAAGCGACCGATATAAGCGGGAGCGTTCATACGGAGGAATATAGCGGCTTGTGCGCGAGGATGAGAACAATCGCAGTCCGTGCGGGTTGCCACAGGGGACGACCAGGATCGCGCAGTAGCAGAAACAACACGGGGCGCCGAAGCGCCCCGTGGGTCAGATCAGGAACCGATCTGTTTTTCCTTGATTTCCGCCAAGGTCTTGCAATCGATGCACAAGGTGGCGGTGGGGCGGGCTTCCAGTCGGCGGATGCCGATCTCGACGCCACAGGAGTCGCACCAGCCATAATCGTTGTCGTCGATCAGTTGCAGGGTTTCGTCGATCTTTTTGATCAACTTGCGCTCACGATCACGAGCACGCAGTTCCAGGCTGAACTCTTCTTCCTGGCTGGCGCGATCCGCCGGGTCCGGGAAGTTGGCTGCGTCGTCCTGCATGTGATGCACGGTCCGATCGACCTCCTGCATCAACTCCAGCTTCCACTTGTTGAGGATGCCGGTGAAGTGGGCGCGCATCGGCTCACCCATGTATTCTTCGCCCTTGGTTTCTTTATAGGGTTCGAAGCCACGAATCAGTTGGCTGCTTTTTGCTTTCGCTTTTGTAGGCATGGATGACCGCCCCTCACTCTATCTAGTCCACTGCGCAGGATGCTGTCCATGCCGGGAAAATCCCGGCCCTGCGGCTGCAAGCGGGCGAACTTACCAGAACAACCGAAGCCGCGCCACTCCCGGTTGTCATGGTTGCTGCCGTTTCGCTCAAGGCTTGGGTAGAATCCGCGCCTCAACCTCTATCCAAGGCAGGTCCATGACCCCGTCCTACAGTGCGCGCAGCCGCGCTATCGAACCCTTTCATGTCATGGCTTTGCTGGCCCGCGCCAACCAGTTGCAGGCCGCCGGCCACGACGTCATTCATTTGGAGATCGGCGAGCCTGACTTCACCACTGCCGCCCCCATTGTTGCTGCCGGCCAGGCTGCCTTGGCTGCCGGGCACACCCGTTACACCGCGGCGCGTGGGATACCGGCCCTGCGTGAAGCGATTGCCGGCTTCTACGCCCAGCGTTATGGCCTGAGCATAGACCCTGAGCGGATTTTAATAACCCCAGGTGGTTCCGGTGCGCTGTTATTGGCCACCAGTTTATTGGTTGACCCTGGCAAGCACTGGCTGCTGGCCGATCCGGGCTATCCGTGCAACCGGCATTTCCTGCGTCTGGTCGAAGGCGCCGCACAGTTGGTGCCGGTGGGGCCGGAGGTGCGTTATCAACTGACGGCGGATCTGGTCGCACGCTATTGGGACCAGAATAGCGTCGGTGCGCTGGTCGCCTCGCCGGCCAATCCGACCGGCACGCTGTTATCTCGTGAGGAACTGGGCGGGTTGTCCTGCGCCTTGAAAGAGCGCGGCGGGCACCTGGTGGTCGACGAGATCTATCACGGCCTGACCTACGGCGTGGATGCCAGCAGCGTGCTGGAAGTGGATGACGATGCCTTCGTGCTCAACAGTTTCTCCAAGTATTTCGGCATGACCGGCTGGCGGCTCGGCTGGCTGGTGGCACCGCCGGCGGCGGTGGCCGATCTGGAAAAACTGGCGCAGAACCTTTACATCAGCGCGCCGAGCATGGCCCAGCATGCCGCGCTGGCCTGTTTCGAGGCGCCGACCCTGGAGATTCTCGAGCAGCGCCGGCATGAATTCGCTCGCCGTCGTGACTTCCTGCTGCCGGCGTTGCGCGAGCTGGGCTTCAAGATTGCCGTGGAGCCCGAAGGCGCCTTTTATTTATATGCCGACATCAGCGCCTTTGGCGGCGATGCGTTCGCCTTCTGCCAGCACTTTCTGGAGACCGAGCATGTGGCCTTCACCCCGGGCCTGGATTTCGGTCGTTACCTGGCCAGCCAGCATGTGCGTTTCGCCTATACCCAGGATTTGCCGCGTCTGCAGCAGGCCGTCGAGCGGATTGCCCGTGGCCTGAAAAGCTGGCGCCCCGATGCGCTATGAACCCGCGCTGGAGCAGGGGCGCCTGCTGCGCCGCTATAAACGGTTTCTCGCCGATATCGAAACCGCCAGCGGCGAACTGCTGACCATTCATTGCCCCAACACCGGTTCGATGCTCAATTGCATGAGTGAGGGCGCGCGGGTCTGGTTCAGTCGCACCAATGATCCCAAGCGCAAGTTGCCGGGTACCTGGGAAATCGGCGAAACCCCACAGGGCCGCCTAGCGGTGATCAACACCGGACGCGCCAACGGCCTGGTCGAAGAGGCGCTGCGTGCCGGGTTGATCAGCGAGCTGACCGGCTTCAGCGCCTTGAAGCGTGAAGTGGCCTATGGCCAGGAGCGCAGCCGTATCGATTTTCGTCTGGATTACCCGAGTGGCGCGGCCTTTGTCGAGGTCAAGAGCGTGACCCTGGGCTTTGCCGACAGCCGGGTCGCGGCGTTTCCCGATGCACGCACTGAGCGCGGTGCCAAACACCTGCGCGAACTGGCAACGCTGGCGCGCGATGGCGTGCGGGCGGTGCAGCTGTATTGCGTCAACCTGACCGAGATCGACGCGGTGCGCCCCGCCGAGGAGATCGACCCGGTCTATGCGGCGGCTTTGCGCGAGGCGGTGAGCGCCGGTGTCGAGGTGTTGGCCTATGGCGCGCAGGTCACCCCGCAGGAAGTGCGCCTGACGCACCGGCTTGAGGTGCAGTTGTAGATTTGCTGCGCCGGGGTTTGGGTGGGGATTATCGGTGCGCGCGGCCTACGCGGCCCCGCACACCCTACGCGGTGTCGATCTCTCCAGGGTTGTTTGCGGGCTTCGACTTTGCGGGCAGTCACCGTAGGGTGCGCCGTGCGCACCGGCGTCCGAGGTTATAGCGTAGGACGCGGCAATCGGGGCCTTTCCAGGTTACGCCTCGACCCAGATTCCTTCGTGATTTTCCACGCAGGTTAGCGCGTGCAGCGACTGTCCGGCGCAGGGCCCGGCGACGCATTCGCCCGAATCGATGAGAAACAGCGCGCCGTGGGTGGCGCACTGGATCAGGCTGGCGCTGGTGTCGAGGAATTGATCCGGCAGCCATTCCAGGCTGATGCCCTTGTGCGGGCAGCGGTTGCGGTAGACGAACACCTGGCCGTCCTTGCGCACGGCAAACAGTTTTTCATCGTCAATCACGAAGCCCCGGCTCTGACCTTCGGCCAGCTCGTTGGGGGCACATAAACGGTTCATCGGCATCTCCAGCTCAGGCGGGCATTATCCCGGTCTGCGCTGGAAGTGGAAGGCGCATCCCTGCGCCAAGTGGAACTCGGTTTGCCTTTTGTTCGGCAGCGATCAGATTTCCCAGGCCATATTCACCGCTGCGTAGCGGCCCGGCTGGGTATAGCGGTCGAGGCCGACGTTGCTGGCGCTAAGGCCGCGCACATCGCCCCACTGCGAGTACTGCTTGTCGGTGAGGTTGAACAGCCCGGCATTTACCGCAAGGCTGTTCACTTAAGCCAAGTGAACAGCATTTTTTTGTAGCCCTGATGAAATCCGGGGGAAGTCTGGCGCTTGATAATCGCTCCCGGATTGCATCCGGGCTACGGGTGGGTGCATGGCTACGACAGGCGCCCAGAGATGGCCGCTTAAGTGAACAGCATTGCCGTAGGAGGGGACTTGTCCGCGAGTATTTGCTGGGCCTGCCGGCCCTTCGCGCCGAGGCCATGCTCCTACAGGGATTGCTGCGCGCTTGTAGGAGAGCGTCCCGTCCCGGCGTGAGCTTTTATGTGGAGTGTCTGTTACCCGCGGTCCCGGATTGTTTCGTCGATGCGCTCCTTGGCAGCCACCGGGGTCCAGGCCAACTCGCCACCGTAGTTGCTGCGTGCTACTCACCCAGTGCCCGAGAATGCAGGTGTATGCCGCTCAGGCTGAGCGCCGCGAGCCCCAACAGACTGATTGTGTTGGGCTTCGTTTTTCTGCACCAACCTACACTGTGCAGGCAATGGCTATTCTCGGGCAGGTTCCCGGCGTGTCTTCGCTGCTACTCTTTGCTTAGCCCTAAAACACCAAGGATTACCTTATGCGCCTGCTGCTTGTGTTCGCTGTCACTCTGCTGTCTGCTTGCCAGGCCTCCCTGGCGCCGCTGCCTGACTGGCAAAGTCCCGAGGGGCGTGAGCACGCCGATCTGGGGCAGATCGTCGACTTGCGTACGGGGCAGCGCCTGAGTCCGCAGCAATTGATCGAGCAACTGGCCCCAGTGCCACGGGTCTTGGTCGGCGAGGCGCATGACAACCCCGATCATCACGCTCTGCAGCTCTGGTTGCTGCAGGCACTGGAGGCGCAACGCCCGCAGGGCAGCCTGCTGCTGGAAATGCTAACGCCCGATCAGCAGAATAATGTCGATGCGGTGCGTGCCCGCTTGGCCACCGGGCAGCCGGTCGCCGATCTGCCTGCGGCACTGGTCTGGCAAACAGGTTGGGACTGGACGCTGTATGGGCCGATTGTGCAGCACGCGCTTGCCCAGCCTTACCCGCTGCTCGCCGCCAATCTGGATCAAACGCAAATACGGCGGATTTATCGCGAGCGCCCGACCTTGATTGGTGCACTGTCCACGGCGCCAGCAGTGCAGGAGCCCTTGCTGGCGCAAATTTTCACCTCGCACTGCGGCAAGCTGCCGAAGAGCCAGATGCCGGCCATGCTTGCCGTGCAGCAGCAGCGTGACCGGCGCATGGCCACGGCCTTGCTGGCTGCGCCACAGCCAAGCCTGCTGTTCGCGGGCACCTTTCATGTGCGGCGTGATCTTGGGGTGCCACTGCACTTGGCGGATCTGGGCGATCAAGCCGTCTCTCGGGTACTGATTCTGGCCAGCGTGGGACAATCGGTCAGCGCCGCTACCGCTGATTTTGTCTGGTATACCCCGGCGTTGCCGGCGCGCGATTACTGCGCCGATTTCGCCGGCTAGCAGGTGGTCTTCCTGCTTATTTAGTCGCGGTGCGTTAAAACCCATCCTTGCCTGGCCCCCTACCATGGTCGCGCAGTGCGCCGAGCGAATAATCGGCCACACTTAGCCGAGGAGGTTCGGGCTATGGCCAATCGCACACTGCGGGCACAGCGGCTGGTGGCTGTGTTCATGCTGGGCTGCTTGCTGTTCAGCTATCCCTTGCTGGCGCTTTTCGACAGCGGCGGCGAGGTGTTTGGTATTCCGCTGCTGTTTGCCTATCTGTTCGGGATCTGGGCGCTGCTGATCGTGGCGATGATCTTGGTCGTCGAGTGCTCGAACCGATGAGGAGGCGCTGCCCATGCCGCTCGGTGGCCTGATCCTGCTGACCTCCTGTGCCTACTTGGGCATCCTCTTCGCGATCGCCTACTGGGGTGATAAACGGGCCGATGCCGGCCGCTCGATCATCGCCAATCCTTATATCTATGCCCTGTCGCTGGCGGTGTACGCCACCTCCTGGACCTTTTACGGCAGCGTTGGCCGTGCCGCGGCCAGTGGGGTTGGCTTTCTGCCGATCTACCTCGGGCCAACCCTGATGGCGGCACTGTTCTGGCTGGTGCTGCGCAAGATGATCCGCATCAGCAAGGCCAATCGGATCACCTCGATCGCCGACTTCATCGCCGCGCGCTACGGTAAAAGTGCGCTGCTCGGCGGCCTGGTTACGCTGATTGCCGTGGTCGGCGTGATTCCCTATATCGCCCTGCAGCTCAAGGCGGTGTCGAGCAGCTTTTTGATCCTCTGGCAGTACCCGGCGATCCAGATGCCAAACCAGGGCGAGGCGCTCGGTCCGCTGCAGGACACCGCGCTCTATGTGGCGCTGTTGCTGGCGATCTTCACCATCCTGTTTGGCACCCGCCACCTCGACACTACCGAGCGCCACGAAGGCATGGTGGCGGCCATCGCCTTCGAGTCGCTGGTCAAGCTGCTGGCTTTTCTGGCGGTCGGCCTTTATGTCACCTTCGGTCTTTACCATGGCTTCGCCGACGTATTCGAGCAGGCCGCGCGCTTGCCCGATATTGACCAGTTGTTGACCCTTGGCGGCCCGGCCGGGACTTATGGCTCCTGGGCTTCGCTGATCTTTCTGTCGATGCTGTCAATTCTGTTTCTGCCGCGTCAGTTCCAGATCAGCGTGGTCGAGAACGTCAACGAGAACCACCTGGCCAAGGCCATCTGGTTGTTTCCGCTGTACCTGCTGGCGATCAATATTTTCGTCCTGCCGATCACCTTCGCCGGCCTGATGCATTTCCCTGCCGGCACAGTGGATGCCGACACCTTCGTTCTCACCCTGCCCATGGCCCATCAGCAACAGGCGTTGGCGCTGCTGGTGTTCATCGGCGGGCTGTCAGCCGCCACCGGCATGGTCATCGTCGAAACCATTGCGCTCTCGACGATGATCTGCAACGACCTGGCGATGCCGCTGCTGCTGCGCTGGAAGGCCCTCGGTCTGGCGCAGCGCACGGATCTGTCGGGGCTGCTGCTGGGCATTCGCCGTGGCGCCATTCTGCTGTTGATGCTGCTCGGCTATGTGTATTACCGCGCGGCAGGTGAGGCCTATGCGCTGGTCTCGATCGGCCTGGTGTCGTTCGCCGCAGTGGCGCAGTTCGCCCCGGCGCTGCTCGGCGGCATGTACTGGAAGCAGGGCACTCGCGCCGGTGCTCTGGCTGGCCTGTCGCTGGGCTTTCTGTTGTGGCTGTATACCCTGCTGTTGCCGGCGTTCGCCAAGTCCGGCTGGTTGCCGCTGAGTTTCATTGAGCAGGGGCCGTTCGCCATCGCCTGGCTCAAGCCGCTGGCGCTGTTCGGTCTGGCGGGGCTGGACGAGATCGGCCATTCGCTGTTCTGGAGTATGTTGGCCAACCTCGGCGCCTATGTCGGCGTGTCGCTGTTCAGTCGGCAGAGCAGTCGCGAGCATGCCCAGGCGCTGCTGTTCGTCGATGCCTTCAAGGTCGCTGGGCGTAGCTCCAGCTTGTGGCGCGGCAGTGCCTCGGTAACGGAGGTGATCGCGCTGGTCGGGCGCTTCCTCGGGCCGGTACGGGCCGCCGAGGCATTCGCCGGCTACGCCCAGCAGCAAGGCCTGGCATCGAGTAGCGAGCTGGTGGCGGATGCTGCCCTGGTGCACTTCGCCGAGCAGCAACTGGCGGGCGCGATTGGCAACGCCTCGGCGCGGGTGATGCTGGCCTCGGTGGTGCAGGAGGAGCCGCTCGGCATGGATGAGGTACTCGGCATTCTGGACGAAGCCTCACAGGTGATTGCCTACAGTCGCCGCCTGGAGCAGCAGTCACAGGAACTGGAGGCGGCCACCGGCGAACTGCGCGCGGCCAATGCGCGGCTGCAGGAGCTCGACCTGTTGAAGGATGACTTCATCTCTACGGTGACCCATGAACTGCGCACACCGCTGACCTCAATCCGCGCCTTCTCCGAGATTCTCCACGACAATCCCGAGCTGGACCCTGCGCAGCGCGCGCGTTTCGTCGGCATCATCGTCAAGGAGAGTGAGCGCCTGACGCGGATGATCAACCAAGTGCTGGACCTGGCCAAACTCGAGTCGGGACGTGCCGAATGGCACGCGGCCGCACTCGACCTGCAAGAGGTGATCGAGGATGCCCTGGCCACCACCAGTCAGCTGTTGCAGGAACAGGGTGTGGAACTGCGCCTCGACCTGCCGGCGCAGATTCCGCCGGTACTGGCCGACCGCGATCGCCTGCTGCAGGTACTGCTCAACCTGATCTCTAACGCGGTGAAGTTCTGCGACCGCGAGGCGGGGCGCATCGGCATCGCCGTGCAGGTGCTGCCCGAAGCATTGCAGGTGGATGTACGTGATAACGGCTGCGGGATCGACCCAGCCGATCAGCAGACCATCTTCGAGAAGTTTCGCCAGGCTGGCGACAACCTCACCGAGAAGCCGCAAGGCACGGGCCTGGGACTGCCAATCAGCCGGCAGATCATCGAGCACTTCGGTGGCCGCCTGTGGGTCCAGAGTGTGCGCGGACAGGGTGCAACCTTTTCCTTTACCCTGCCCTTGGGGCAGGCGAATGCGGCCGCGTCAGACGCAGGCCGCGAAACGGAGTATGGAGTATGAGTAAAACCGTATTAATCGCCGACGACGAACCGAATATCGTCATCTCACTGGAATTTTTGCTTGAACAGGCCGGCTACCAGGTGATGGTCGCGCACGACGGTCAGGAGGCTCTGGAGGCCATCCAGCGCAAGCCGCCAGACCTGGTGCTGCTCGATGTGATGATGCCACGCCTGAGCGGTTTCGACGTGTGCCAGAAGATTCGCGAGAATCCGCAGTGGCAGCATATACGTGTCGTCATGCTGACGGCCAAGGGCCGCGAGGTCGAGATCAGTAAGGGCCTGGCCCTGGGCGCCAACGCCTACATCACCAAGCCGTTCTCGACCCAGGCATTGCTGGCACAGATCGGCGCGCAATTGGCGGTTGAATAGCCCATGAGTCCACGTCTGCGTTTCGCCTTCTGGCTGGTCATCCTCAGCCTGTTGCTTGGCAGTTTGCTGGCGCTCGCAGGTAGCCTGTTATGGGCTGACTTGAGCCGCGAGGAGCGTGCCGCCGTGCTCGCCTTGATGGCCGGGCGTGGTGCGCTGCTGGTGGTGCTTTCCGGGTTTCTGCTGCTCCCGTTCGGCGTGCTCCTGCGCCTGTGGCTGGCGGCCTACCCAGAGGTGGTGATCCGCCTGAGCGAGGAGATCGACATCATTCGCCGGGTCAATCCCGCGCACCGTGTGGCCCTCACGGGTAGCCGCGACATGCGTCGGCTGGGCGCGGCCCTGAATGCCTTTGCCGAGGCGCATTGCGCACTGCAGCGTGAGGTCGCAGTGCGCGTTGAGGAAGCCAATGCGCGTCTCGAGCAGGAAAAGAATCGCCTGGCCGCGCTGATGTCGGAACTCGAACAAAGCGTGCTGGTGTGTAATCGCGAGGGGCGCATTCTGCTCTATAACAGCAGTGCCAGCCTGTTACTCGAACCGGATGCTGCTGGTCCGGCCGGTGCGCCGGTGGGCTTGGGCCGCTCGATCTTCGGCATTCTCGATCAGCGCCTGATCGTGCATGCCCTGGAGCGGGTCAGGCAGCGTCTGCAGCAGGAAAGTACCAGCCCGATAGCGCATTTCGTCACGGCACGAGGTACTCATCTGCTGCGGGCGCAGATGGCACCGGTGCTGGATCAGCATGGTGAACTGATCGGATTCGTCCTGATCCTCGATGACATCACCCGCTCGGTCGAACTCAACAGCCGTCGCGATGCACTGTTGCAGCAACTGACCGAAGGTACTCGGGCGGCCTTGGGCAATATCCGTGCGGCCGCGGAGACCGTGCAGCAATACCCGGAGATGGATGCCGAACGCCGTCAACGCTTTGGCCAGGTTATCAGTGACGAAGCGCAGCGACTTTCCCGGCACCTTGAGCAGACGCTGAGCCAGCATGCCGATCTGCTGCACCCGCAGTGGCCGCTGGAAGACATGCTGGCGACCGACCTGCTGCTTGCCTTGCAGCGTAACTTTGCCGCCACGCTTGGGGTTGTCGCCCGCTATGAGGGCGGCAATGAGTCGCTTTGGTTGAGTTTGGACAGCTATTCCCTGGTGCAGGCATTGACCCAACTGATGGGCGCCATGGTGGCCACACTGGGTATTCGTGAGGTGCAATTCGAGTTGGCCGTCGAAGGCCGTTTTGTGCGCTTGGCCCTGTGTTGGAGCGGGGCAGCACTCGACTCGCAGCAGTTGCATGAGTGGGAGCAGCGCCCATGCAGTCCGCTGGCCGAAGAGGATGCCGCTGCATCCACGCTCAAGGAGGTGCTGGAGCGGCATGGCGGCGAACTCTGGTGCCAGGCCAGTGCGCTTGTCGGCGACAATCGTCTGTATCTGCAGTTGCCGGTCAGCCAGCCGCAAACACAGGCGCCGCTCCCTTCCAGGGTTCAGGGGCGGCCGGTGTATTACGACTTCGATCTGTTCAGCCAGCCGGGGCAAACCCCGGAGCTCGATGAGCGGCTGTTGAGCGATTTGGCCTATACCGTGTTCGACACCGAGACGACCGGGCTGTCGCCTTCTGAGGGTGACGAAATCATCTCGATTGGTGCAGCGCGCATCGTTAACAGTAGGCTGCTGATGCAGGAATGCTTCGAGCAACTGATTGACCCGCACCGGCCAATCCCGCGCGAATCACAGCAGGTGCATGGCCTATCACGACAAATGCTGGCGGGGCAGCCGAGCATCGGCGAGGTGCTGCCGTTGTTTCAGCGCTTTGCCGAAGATACGGTGCTAGTCGCTCACAATGCCGCCTTCGACATGCGCTTCCTGCAACTCAAGGAGGCGCAGACCGGCATCCGCTTCATCCAGCCTGTACTCGATACCCTGCTGTTGTCGGCTCTGGTGCATCCGGGGCACGCGGCTGACGATCATCGACTGGAGCAGATCGCCGCTCGCCTCGGGGTGCACGTAGTTGGCCGGCATACCGCACTGGGCGATGCGATGGTTACGGGTGAGGTGTTCCTTAAGCTGATTCCCTTACTCGCCGAGCGGGGGATTCACACGCTCAAGCAGGCACGCGAGGCGTCACGCAAGACGCTCTACGCCAAGCTCGAGTACTAACGCAGGTAGGCTCGTACCACGTTGGTCGGGCCACGTTGGCTGCGTGCGGCCTAAGGGTCGTTGGCATGACGTGTCTTTCTGCCATGCCGCGGCGAAACAGCGCGAGCACTTTTTGCCAGACAAAAAAAGACCCGGCAAGAGCCGGGTCAAAACCGTGATTAGCCTGATGAGGAGATAATCTGAAGAGGCCGACTGAAGGTCTCTTAAGCTTACCCGCCGATCTCGCGACCGGCTGTTGCTAATAATATCGATTATCATTTGCATGTCAATCATCTTGGCAAAAATAATTGCAGTGCGTCGCCACGGTGAGCTGAAAACAGCAAACCCGGCAGATGGCCGGGTTTGCGAGAGTGGCGCACGAGGCTCCGTCAGGCGGTTGCTGGCAGGCGCAGTTGGGTCACTTCCTTGTTAAGCAGGTCGATCCTGCGCGCCATGCTCTCAATCAGGCTGTGGGCGATACGCGGATTGCTCTGCATCAGGCTGAGGAATTGCTCCTTGGGAATTACCATCACCGTGCACGGTTCGCTGGCCAGTACGGTGGCGCTGCGTTTCTCGCGGGTGAATACGGCCATGGCACCGAAGATCTCGTCTTTTTGTACGTCTCCGACCTTGTGCCCGTCGACATAGGCCGTCGCATGGCCTTCGATGATGATGAATACATGATCAGCCGCGTCGCCTTGGTGGATCAGTTCTTCACCTGCGGCGAAGTGCTGAAAACCGGTCGCGGGACGGATTTCCGGTTGCTTGAGGCGCGCCAACGCGTCGGAGAGCAGAGCGGTATGGCCGATCAGGTACTGAATGAACAGCTCTTGGCGCGGCTCGCTGACATAGATGTGTTTGAACACCTCACTGCGCGAGTAAGGGGTCAGGCTGAGTGGCTCCTCGCTGCTATAACGGCAGCTGGGCAGGTCGATGCCCTGGCGCAGTCCAACCAAGTCACCCTCTTGCAAATAGAACAGCGGGCGTTCGTCAACCAAGGCGTGCAGCAAGCCATTCTCGATGATGAACAACTGGTTTGCCGGCAGCTCTTGAGCCAGATCTTCGACTCGCGTTAGTTGTAAGGTATCTCCGCAAGGTGCCAGGCCTTCCAGTAATTGAGCGGGGATGCTTTGTAGTCGGTTGATCAGCTGGTCGGCGTAAGCTGGTTGCTCCCCGAGTAGATACATGTGTGCAGTTCCTTGAGCTGGCTGGTCTGGCTAAAGCGTACGTATATAAACGAGACAATAAGCGTTGCCAAGCATCAGGTACATCCTGGCGTGTACAGGTTGTGAGCTAGCGCTTGTTGTGCGCAGGACACGCGTCGAGCTGGCCATTCAACTCGGCTTTGTGGGCTGGCGGTAGTTCGCTCCAGTGCACATCAAGCAGGGCGCCCTCAATGGCGTAGAGCAATACCTTTGAGGCGCGAAAGCCACGCGCACGCACGGCGCGATAGGCATCGACAGCGCCCAGCCGGCGCAGGTCATTAGCGCTGTGAATGCCGACGGCATGTAACCACTGAGCTGATGTTTTGCCAAGGTTCTTCAAGTGTTGCAATTCGTCATTCATTGAGCCTCCTTGCGCTGTCTGTGAATCGTTGATAGAGCGCTCATAGCGCGATACCTGTCATTGAGTGTAGCGGCCAGTGAATAAAACGTGGCTGTTTGCTATCGCTCCGGCACCCGTGCAGTGCAGGCCCCAATTAGTGCCCAGATCAGGTACTGCTGGCGCTGCCAGCCCACGTGCGCGGGTAGCCGTTAGCTGCGGGCAATACCAGTGTGTCCCGATGGCGACCGTCGGTGAGGGGGTGACTGAAGATCACGGTGGCTGGTGTCGATACTGGTGCGTTCAGGTGATCTATAACCATCAAGGATGCCCAGTGAAAATGCTCTTCAGTCCACCCGAGGGCTGTCTATCCGTATCAAACCCTAACGCCAGTCGCCAAACCTTGAGCAGGCGCAAGACTTCTATGAAAGGCGCCTGGCGGACGAGCCAATGCAAGGCCTGGGTGGCACCGATTAAATCGAGACGGGCATTGGGCCGCGGATGTGCTTCGGCGGTTACGGCGAGCAGGAGATGCCTGTTGGCTGCATGGCTGCATGGCTGTATGCAGGGCGTAGGCTGGAGCTCGGTAAAAAGTGTTGGGGCAAGGACATTTTCGCCTTGCCATTATCGCAGGCTATGTTTGCGGCCAGTTTTCGTTAGGGCTGCGGTCAGTCGGCTGAGTAGAAGCTGAGGTCAATGTGAGCAGAAACTGCCGTGGGTGCCCGCACAGGCGCTGAACAGTTGGGCAGTTTCGCTCAGACTTACCGCGTACGGTAGCGCAGGCGCGTACCGAAGTTGACCGACATGAGTATTTCGTCGGCACTCAATTCAGCGGGGAAGTAGGTTCCGGAGATCTGCGCATGGGCCAGGCTGGCGCCTTCAAGTAGTGCTTGGCGCAGGTCAAGTCCGCGCAAATCCGTGCCACGAAAATATGCGCCGCTGAAATTGATGCGCTCGGCGTCGATCGCCCGCAAGTCAAGGCCGCGAAAGTCGCCATTGCGCAGGTCTATCTCTCCATCCTTGGGTTTCTGGGCGTTGAAGCCACGGATGTTCTCATTATGTAGCAGCTGATAGAGCGGGCTATCGAGTTGGCAGGGTTGGCTCATGAGCAGGACGTCCGTTGTGGGTTTTTTGGCAGTATAGGGGGCCGCGGCGCGCTTTGCCCGTCGCGGCTTTATTTGCCTTGTGCTGGGCCTATGAGGCTGTCCGAGAACAGACTGACCTACTGCGGAAAAGCCGGATTGGTCATTTTTCGTGCTCTTTTTCGTTAAATAGAGCGACTATTCGCCTCAAAAGAGCACAAAAACTGCCTCAAGCCGGTCTTTCCCTCGCTACGGTCGCTGTTCTCGGACAGCCTCCTAGAGCCCTGGCAGGTGCTGGCGAATCCGCGCAATCAGGCTATCCAGGCTGGCACTCTCATGCGTGTCGACGCGCTGGCTAAGGATGAGCTCGGCTTGGGAAAGTGCTTCGCGACTGGCTTGCTGGGCGTTGATTACGTCCATGGTGGCGTCGGACGGGTCCAGGGCCGTTTCCTGACGCAGTGCCAGCCTGCTGGCGATCACTGCATCAGGTGCGCTGCAGTCGAGAATCAGGAAGGGGACGCCGGTTTCCTCGGCAATCTGGCAGGCTGCCTGGCGTTGCGCCTGCTTGAGGTAGGTCGCATCAATCACCACCGGAAAACCGGCGTGCAGTGCGGCATCGGCCAGTTGGTGCAGGCGTTGATAGGTGGCCGCACTGGAATCCTGGTTGTATATGCCGGCGCTCAATTGGTCTTTATCGGTGCCTTTCTGTTCGCCGAACAGGCGCTTGCGCTCTACATCCGAACGCAGGCGAATGGCTCCTAGGGCTTCAACCAGACGCATGGCGACGTGGCTCTTGCCAACGGCGGAAACCCCATGGGTGATGGCCAGCAAACGCGACGGAATGGCGCTGTAACTTTCCGCCAGGGCGGCATAGCGGCGGTACTGGCGCAGGATCACGGCGCGCTGGACGGCATCTGTCTCCTGACCGAGGCGGAACAGACTGACCTTGCCACGCACCATCGCGCGGTAGGCTTTGTAGAAATTCAGCAGTTCCAGCGCGGCGTAGTCGCCGGTGTGCTCCAGCCAGGCGCTGATAAAGCGTCGGGAGAACGGTTTGAGGCCGCGGTCTTCGAGATCCATGGCGAGGAAGGCTGCGTCCGAGGCAATGTCGATCAGGCGAAACGGCTCGTTGAATTCAATGCAGTCGAACAGCACGACTTGGCCGTCGAGCAGCGTGACATTGCCGAGATGGATATCGCCATGGCATTCGCGAATGAAACCTTCTGCTTTACGCCGGGTCATCAGCGGCTCGAGGCGTTCGAAACTGCTTTCTGCCCAGGCTTGCAGTGCATCGAGTTGTTGCAGGTCGGCCTTGTCCGAAAGCAGTGCACTGATTTGTTCGAAATTCTGCCTGACTGGCGCCATGACCGCTTGCGGCGAGCCCAGTTCATGGGCTTGGGGTACCAGAGGCGCGTCTAGATGAAACTGGGCGATCTGTTTGGCCAAGGCATCTATATGCGCTTCGTTCAGCTCTCCGCGTGCCTGCACTTCGGCAAGCAATTGATCCTGGGGGAACTGGCGCATTTTCAGGGCGTACTCAATGGCTGGGCCATGGCCGCTAAGTTGCGGTGCCTCTACGCTACCGCTGATCGGCAAGACTTCCAGGTACAGGCCTTGAGTGAGGCGCTGGTTGAGGCGCAACTCTTCCTGGCAAAAGTGTTCGCGAGCGGCTAACTCGCTGAAGTCGAGAAAGCCGAAGTTCACCGGTTTCTTGATCTTGTAGGCGTAGGGGCCGGTCAGCACTACCCAGGAGATATGCGTCTCGATGACCTGGAAAGCCTCTACCGGGTGGGGATAAATGGCCGGGTTCTGCAGTGCGGCAATCAGGGCTTGGCTCACGGGCGATCCTTGGCTTTCAAACAAATAGAGTTGGCCATTATGGCCGCTGAGAGCCGCTATGCAAACCGCCGGGCTGCTCCTGCTTGTCTTGGTTAAAGTGCGTATAATGCCGCGCCATGACTCGTACCCGATCTCCTCGTTCTCGTTCAAAGCGTCGCTCGCGCGGCATGCGCCCTTGGCTGGGCTGGGCTATCAAGCTCGGCTTGGTCGGTTTGGTGGTGCTCGCCGGCTTTGCGGTTTATTTCGATGCCGTAGTGCAGGAGAAATTCTCCGGCAAGCGCTGGACTGTGCCCGCCAAGGTTTATGCCAGGCCGCTGGAGTTGTTCGTCGGCCAGAAACTGGCCAAGGATGACTTCCTTAAAGAGCTGGATGCCCTCGGTTATCGCCGTGAAAGTGCAGGCGATGGTCCGGGTGCCGTGTCGGTAGCCGGCAATAACCTCGAGCTGCACACCCGCGGCTTCCAGTTCTATGAAAGCCGTGAGCCGTCGCAGCGTGTGCGCGTGCGTTTTTCCGGCGATTACGTCGCTGGCCTGAGTCAGGCCAATGGCTCTAGCCTGGCGGTAGCTCGCCTGGAGCCGATGCTAATTGGTGGCTTGTACCCAGCGCATCAGGAAGACCGCTTGCTGATCAAGCTTGATCAAGTGCCGCCCTATCTGGTTGAGACCTTGGTGGCGATCGAGGATCGTGAGTTCTTCAATCACTTCGGTGTGTCGCCCAAGTCGATCGCTCGCGCTGTCTGGGTCAATGCGACTGCCGGACAGGTGGTTCAGGGTGGCAGTACCCTGACCCAGCAGTTGGTAAAGAATTTCTTTTTGACCAATGAGCGCAGCCTGATTCGCAAGGCCACCGAGGCCATGATGGCTGTGCTGCTCGAGTTGCATTACGACAAGCAGGATATCCTTGAGGCCTACCTCAATGAGGTTTTCCTCGGTCAGGACGGCCAGCGAGCGGTGCATGGGTTCGGCTTAGCCAGTCAGTATTTTTTCAGCCAGCCGTTGTCCGAGTTGAAACTCGAACAAGTGGCTCTGCTGGTCGGAATGGTCAAGGGGCCTACCTACTACAATCCGCGACGTAATCCTGAGCGAGCCTTGGAACGGCGCAACCTTGTTCTCGATGTTCTAGCAGAGCAGGGCGTAGCCACCCTTGAGGTGGTCGCTGCGGCGAAGCAGAAGCCGCTCGGCGTGACCCAGCGCGGCAGCATGGCCGATAGCTCGTTCCCGGCATTCCTCGATCTGGTCAAGCGCCAGTTACGCGAGGATTACCGCGAAGAGGATTTGACCGAAGAAGGCCTGCGCATCTTCACCAGCTTCGACCCGATTCTCCAACTCAAGGCTGAGAGTGCCTTGGCTGACTCCCTCAAACGCTTGTCTGGCCGCAAAGGTGTGGATCAGGTTGAGGCCGGAATGGTCGTGACCAACCCGGAAACCGGCGAAGTACAGGTGCTGATCGGTAGTCGTCAGCCGCGCTATGCCGGCTTCAATCGTGCCCTGGATGCGGTAAGGCCGATCGGCTCCCTGATCAAGCCAGCGATCTATCTGGCCGCCCTGGAGCGTCCGAGCCAGTACACGCTTACCAGCTTGCTGGAAGATCAGCCTTTTTCGATCAAGGGACAGGATGGTCAGGTATGGAGCCCGCAAAACTATGATCGCAAGGCCCACGGCACGGTTTATCTGTACCAGGGCCTGGTCAATTCCTACAACCTGTCGAGCGCCAAATTGGGGTTGGAGCTGGGTGTGCCGAATGTACTCAAAACACTTGAACGTCTTGGCGTTTCGCGTAAATGGCCGGCTTATCCGTCGATGTTGCTGGGGGCTGGCGCGCTGACTCCCATGGAAGTAGCGGATATGTATCAGACTATCGCCAATGGTGGTTTCAATACGCCGTTGCGCGGTATTCGCAGTGTACTGGCGGCCGAGGGTGAGCCGCTCAAGCGCTATCCCTACCAGATCCAGCAGCGTTTCGATGCCGGTGCGATATACCTGCTGCAAAATGCCATGCAGCGCACCATGCGCGATGGCACAGGCCGCTCGGTTTATAGTCGTCTGCCCAGCTCTCTGGCACTGGCCGGCAAGACAGGCACCAGTAATGACTCACGTGACAGTTGGTTCGCAGGCTTCAGTCAGGATCTGCTGGCAGTGGTCTGGCTCGGTCGCGATGACAATGGTCCTACACCGTTGACTGGCGCAACCGGTGCTTTGCAGGTCTGGACGGACTTCATGATCAAGGCCGATCCGCTGCCGCTGGATATGCCACTACCGGATAACGTTGTTCAAGCTTGGGTGGATGCTGCTACTGGTCAGGGTTCCGATCCGAGCTGCGCGAATGTCGTGCAGATGCCGTATATTCGCGGCAGTGAGCCAGTACCCGGTCAGGCTTGTGGTATTCAGGCGCCGGTCGATTCGGTGATGGATTGGGTACGTGGTTGGTTGGATTAAGTGAGAGGGTGTGAAGTGATTAAGTGGTTGATTCCAGCTTTAACCGCCTCGGTAATGCTTGGCGGTTGTGCCAGTGTGCCGCGCGGCTCTATCCCTGTTGTTGATTCCAGTTCGTCGGTCTATGGCCAGCAGCAAGCTGGTACGGGGAGTGGTTCGACTGTTCAGCCGCCGCAGAGCCAGCCTCAGGATTCCGGGGTTGTAGTGATGGTACCCGGAGCGGGTGGCAGTTCGACGCCTATACAGACATTTCCAGCGCCAAGCTCACCGATAAGCGGTGCAGTCAGCAGCGAGCCTTTTAGCTCGGCCCCCGTGTTCAGTGAGCCCTCGAGTGCGGGCAGCTATAACGTGCCGTCTTCGATGCCGAGCGGTATGCCGGGGTCTGGTGGTTTGGCCGCCGATGAGCAGCTGGATGGCCCTGTGCTGGCACTGCTGACTGCCGCCCAGCAACAGCAGGGCAGTGGCGACCTGAACAGCGCGGCGTCTAGTTTGGAGCGCGCCCAGCGCATTGCTCCGCGCGAGCCGCAAGTACTCTATCGCCTCGCGGAAGTGCGCCTGGCTCAAGGCGATGCGGCGCAGGCTGAGCAGTTCGCGCGTCGCGGCCTTAGCTACGCCAGTGGCCGCCCGGCTCTGCAAGCCAGTTTATGGAACCTGATTGCCCAGGCGCGTGAGCAGCAGGGTGATCCAGCTGGTGCGGCGCAGGCGCGCGAGCAGGCGCGGGTCAGTTTGTAATGGACGCTCGTATACCTGTGATCGCTCAACATCTGTTGCTGATTGAGCGTGAGTTGCGCCTGCAAGGCTGGTGGGATGAGCAGGCGCCAAGCGACAATGCGCTGGCCAGTGAGCAACCTTTTTGCGTTGACACGCTGGCTTTTGAGCAATGGCTGCAGTGGATATTCTTGCCGCGCATGAAACACCTGCTCGAGAGCGATGCCTCGCTGCCAGAGGCGTGTGGCATTCAGCCAATGGCTGAGCAGGTCTATGGTGGTCGTCGTAAGCAGGCGCAGGGGCTAGTGAAGTTGCTTGGTGACTTCGATCAGCTAATTTCCGGTGCGGCCTGAGGTCGCATCCGGTTCGACGGCCTGTTAGCGTCGCGCGAGCTACGTGCAGTTTTTGACAATTGCCTGCTTGGCTTCGCTGATCCGCTGCTGGCGCTGTTCTTCGCTCAGTCTGCGCACTTCACCGTCAACTTCCACGCGTACGCGCGGGTTGTTTTCCAGTTGTGCGAGATTGGTTCGCATGGATTGGCAGTATTTCTTGCGTTCAGCTTCCTGGATCGCCACTTCACGCTTCACTTTTTCATCGATAGCGGCTTGCTGCGGGTCGGCAGCGCTCTCGAAAGGTGCTGCTGCCTCAGTCTCGGCAGCCTTCGGTGGCGGGGTCGCGGTATTGATAGTGGTGGCTTGCTGGCCTTGTGGCGGCTGCCCACTGAAATGGGTGCCTCCTTGTGCGTCGACCCATTTGTAAACTTGGCCGGCCATGGCGCTTGCGCTCAGGGCGAGCAGCAAGCTGCTGGTGAGAATCATACGGCGCATGCTGTTTCCTTTTTAGAGCTGCGATACGTGGTTGCTACTATAACCAAATCGGTCGCATCTTCATCCTGCGCTGTGTCACAGGACTTGGGGCCTCCGACAACTATTTGCTTACTATCGTACACGCCCAGATTGAAGCGCCGCGCCTTGTTGTGCGCGTAGCAGTAGTCTCGCGGCGCTTGTTAAACGCAGGCCAGGCCTACTGATCGGAACTTTTTCGGTGCATAACCAAACGCTGCCGCCGCTGGGTAATCAGTAAAGATAAGCCACTGATTGCAGAATCCGGCACGGATTACTTGACTTGCCCTCCTCGAATCAGAACAATTCGACGTTCGCTGTAGTGGAGTCCGCCGCAAGCAGGCTTTAGCTCAGCAGACATGAGGCGCATACCCGTGCCGACCTGTTTCACCCGCAACGCGTTACCTCGCGCTGGGTGGGAAGACCCCGCAACACTTTGGGGCATTCCCAATACTTGCTCAGTAGTAGCTGACGTAGTCGGCGACCACCGTCGCTCATGCTCTGCTTGGCAGTAAACCTATCTTAGGCCGTCTCACAGTGGGCGGTTTTCTGGCGTTTTAGAGGTGAATAACGTGGAGCTTTTATCCGGCGCTGAAATGGTCGTCCGCTTCTTGCGTGACGAAGGCGTTAAAAACATTTACGGCTACCCTGGTGGTGCCCTGCTGCATATCTACGATGCCCTGTTCCAGGAGCCGGAGGTCAATCACATCCTGGTTCGCCACGAGCAGGCGGCAACTCACATGGCTGATGGTTATGCCCGTGCCACCGGTAAGGCCGGCGTGGTGCTGGTGACCTCCGGGCCAGGCGCGACCAATGCCATTACCGGCATTGCCACGGCTTACATGGACTCGATTCCAATGGTCGTGTTGTCCGGCCAGGTGCCGAGCAACATGGTCGGCACCGATGCCTTCCAGGAAACCGACATGATCGGTATTTCCCGGCCGATCGTGAAGCACAGCTTTATGATCAAACATGCGTCCGAAATTCCGGAAGTCTTGAAAAAGGCGTTCTATCTGGCGCAATCCGGTCGGCCCGGTCCTGTGGTCGTGGACATCCCCAAGGACATGACCAACCCGGCGGAAAAATTCGAATACGTCTACCCGAAGAAGGTCAAGCTGCGGTCCTACAGCCCGGCGCTGCGCGGTCATTCGGGTCAAATTCGCAAGGCAGCGGAATTGCTACTGAGCGCCAAGCGGCCGATTCTATATGCGGGCGGCGGCGTGATCATGGGTGGCGCATCATCGCCACTGACCGAGCTGGCGCAAATGCTCAATCTGCCGGTGACCAATACCCTGATGGGGTTAGGCTGTTATCCAGGTAGCGATCGCCAGTTCCTCGGCATGCTGGGCATGCACGGCAGTTACACGGCTAACCTGGCGATGCATCACGCTGATGTGATTTTCGCTGTTGGCGCGCGGTTTGATGATCGGGTCATCAACGGTGCAAGCAAGTTCTGCCCGAACGCCAAGATCATTCATATTGACATCGATCCTGCGTCGATCTCCAAGACCATCAAGGCGGATATACCGATTGTCGGTCCTGTGGAAAGCGTACTGACCGAGATGGTGGCGATTCTCAAGGAAATCGGTGAGACCCCCAGCAAAGAGGCGCTCTCTAGTTGGTGGAAGCAAATCGAAGAGTGGCGCGGCAGCCGCGGCATGTTCCCTTACGACAAGGGTGACGGCACGATCATCAAGCCACAGACGGTTATCGAAACCCTCAGTGAAGTGACTCGAGGCGACGCCTTCGTTACCTCCGATGTGGGTCAGCATCAGATGTTCGCAGCCCAGTACTATCGTTTCAATAAGCCCAATCGCTGGATCAATTCAGGCGGTCTGGGCACGATGGGCTTTGGTTTTCCTGCGGCAATGGGCGTCAAACTCAGTTTTCCAGATGATGATGTAGCCTGCGTGACCGGCGAAGGCAGTATCCAGATGAACATCCAGGAGCTGTCGACCTGCCTGCAGTACGATTTGCCGGTGAAAATTGTCAACCTGAACAATGGCGCGCTCGGCATGGTGCGTCAGTGGCAGGATATGAACTATGGCAGCCGCCACTCGCACTCGTACATGGACTCATTACCTGACTTCGTAAAGCTGGTAGAAGCCTATGGCCATGTCGGTATGCGGATCACCGATCTGAAAGACTTGAAGCCAAAGATGGAAGAGGCGTTCGCGCTGAAGGATCGTCTGGTATTCCTCGACATTCAGGTTGACACCAGTGAACACGTCTATCCGATGCACATCAAAGACGGTTCGATGCGCGATATGTGGCTGAGCAAGACGGAGCGTACCTAATCATGCGACACATTATTTCCCTGCTACTGGAAAACGAACCAGGCGCATTGTCCCGTGTTGTCGGTCTGTTCTCGCAACGCAACTACAACATCGAAAGCCTGACTGTTGCGCCAACCGAAGACCCGACCCTGTCGCGTCTAACGTTGACCACCGTCGGCCACGATCATGTGATCGAACAGATCACCAAGAACCTCAACAAGCTTATCGAAGTGGTCAAGTTGGTCGACCTGTCGGAGAGCGCGCACATTGAGCGCGAGTTGATGCTGGTCAAGGTTAAGGCCACCGGCGCTCAGCGTGCCGAGGTCAAACGGACCACTGATATTTTTCGCGGGCAGATTGTTGACGTGAATACCAGCGTCTACACCATTCAGCTGGCCGGCACGAGCGACAAGCTGGACAGCTTTATTCAGGCAGTAGGCGCAGCCTCGATTTTGGAAACCGTACGCAGCGGCGTCACGGGCATTGCCCGTGGCGACAAAGTACTCAGCATATAACCATTTAGCGAACGGCCGTGCAGGCCAGGTAATAGGAGAATTTCCATGAAAGTGTATTACGACAAAGACTGTGACCTCTCGATCATCCAGGGCAAAAAAGTCGCCATCATCGGTTACGGTTCCCAGGGCCATGCCCAAGCGTGCAACCTGAAAGATTCCGGTGTTGACGTCACTGTTGGCCTGCGTAAAGGTTCCGCTACCGTGGCTAAGGCCGAAGCTCATGGCCTGAAGGTGACTGACGTTGCCTCTGCCGTAGCGGCTGCAGATCTGGTGATGATTCTCACTCCAGACGAGTTTCAGTCCCAGTTATACAAGAACGAAATCGAGCCGAACATCAAGCAAGGCGCCACCCTGGCCTTCTCCCATGGCTTCGCGATCCATTACAACCAGGTTGTTCCGCGTGCCGATCTCGACGTGATCATGATTGCCCCCAAAGCACCGGGCCACACTGTACGTTCCGAGTTCGTCAAAGGCGGTGGTATTCCTGATTTGATCGCGATCTATCAGGATGCGTCCGGTAATGCCAAGAATGTTGCTATGTCCTACGCTTCTGGCGTTGGCGGCGGCCGTACTGGCATCATCGAAACCACCTTCAAAGACGAGACTGAAACCGACCTGTTCGGCGAGCAGGCTGTTCTCTGTGGCGGTTGTGTTGAGTTGGTCAAAGCTGGTTTCGAGACCCTGGTCGATGCTGGCTATGCGCCAGAAATGGCCTACTTCGAGTGCCTGCACGAGCTGAAGTTGATCGTGGACCTCATGTACGAAGGCGGTATCGCCAACATGAACTACTCTATCTCCAACAACGCAGAGTACGGCGAGTACGTGACTGGCCCTGAAGTGATCAACGCAGAGTCCCGTCAAGCCATGCGTAACGCTCTGAAGCGCATTCAAGACGGCGAATATGCCAAGATGTTTATTCAGGAAGGCGCGGCTAACTATCCGTCGATGACTGCTTATCGTCGCAACAACGCGGCTCACGGTATCGAAGTCGTAGGTGAGAAGCTTCGCTCCATGATGCCGTGGATTACTGCTAATCAGATCGTCGACAAGACCAAGAATTAAGGGTTTTCTATCTGAGAAAAACGCGGCTACGGCCGCGTTTTTTCATTCTGAGGCAGGCTTCTGTTATAAAGCCTGAGCGTTGAGTCAAAGCTGACAGCTAGCCTTGGTTGGCAACGACTGTCGAAATTCTCCAAATCAGTTGCAAGGTGTTGTTCATGAATGAACGTCCAGAAGAGTCCCCGTTGACCCCAGACGCTGAAAGCTTGCTGCCTATCGATGAGCATGTCGAGGAGGGGCATGACGCCGAAGGTCGTAAGGTTCGTCATCGCGGCATCTACCTTCTCCCCAATCTGTTTACCACCGCTAACCTGTTTGCGGGCTTCTACGCCATCATCAATGCGATGAACGGGAATTTCTATGTGGCGGCGGCTGCCGTGTTCGTGGCCATGGTGCTGGATAGCCTCGATGGCCGAGTGGCGCGACTGACTAATACACAAAGCGCATTCGGCGCTGAATATGACTCGTTATCCGACATGGTTGCCTTTGGTGTCGCTCCAGCGTTGCTGGCCTTTGAGTGGGCGCTGGGGAGTATGGGTAAGGTCGGCTGGATGGTTGCCTTTATCTATGTCGCAGGTGCGGCGCTGCGTCTGGCTCGCTTCAATACTCAAATCGGCAGCGCCGACAAGCGCTACTTCATTGGCTTACCCAGTCCTGCTGCCGCGGGTGTAGTAGCCGGTACCGTTTGGGCGTTCAGTGATTTCGGTATCAAGGGGTCGAACATGGCCTTCGTCGTCGCCATATTGGTGGCAGCTGCCGGGATGTTGATGGTCAGTAATATCAAATACCACAGCTTCAAGGATTTGGATTTGAAAGGGCGGGTGCCTTTTGTGGCCATTCTGGCGGTAGTGTTGGTCTTTGCTGTGGTGTTCAGTGATCCTCCTCGTATTCTATTGATCATATTCCTGGCCTATGCCGCCTCTGGCCCTGTTCAGTACTTGCTGCAGTTGCGTCGTCGTAAGGCTGCTGAGTAGTGGGTCGTCTTGCTGTAACAAGGCCGTCGATGCTGCTGTATCGACGGCCTTGTTGTATCTGCGCGATCAATCTCTTGCTGGATTAGTGTGAGGGGTGGCTGTTGAGGTCTGTGGCGAGGTTATTTTTGCCGATAAAGCACTAATGGTCATAAAAGCCGAATAAAGCCTTGACGTAGATTCTGCTGGGCCTATAATCCCACCTCTTCTGGCGCAGGCCTCTCGGTAAACCTCTTGTAAAACAAGAAGTTAGCTTAAAAAGAGGGGTTCCGGTACGGCGAAAGCTGTGTAGGATGCGGCGGGCTAGCGAGGCGGTTATAGATGCCTTGTTAGTGATTTGATCGAGAAGATCGAAAGCGGTAATGAGGTGGTTGACAGCGGTTTTAAACGCTGTATTATTCGCCTCCCGCTGACGAGATGCTTGAAGCAGATCGGAAGCGCAAGCGGTTGAGTAGA
>NZ_JAUXMX010000063.1 GCF_030683065.1 Pseudomonas sp. | reverse complement strand
AAGTCAATAAACTCGTGGCCTTCAACGTCGATCACCGTGGCGTTCTGCGCCCGGTCGGCGAAGATCGGGTGGATCTGCCCGACGCCACGCGGAACGGCAGCGGTGCGGCGTTGCATCAAAGATTCGTTGGTCTTGCTCATGTCATTCCTCGGATCTGGCTTTACCGTAGGGTGCGCCGTGCGCACCGAAAATAGGGGCAAGGTGCGCACGGCCTAGGCGACCCCGCGCACCCTACGAAAGGGCCATCAGATGCCCATACAGAGGTATTTGATTTCCAGGTACTCATCCAGGCCGTATTTCGAGCCTTCACGACCCAGCCCTGAGGACTTCATGCCGCCGAACGGCGCCACTTCGGTGGAGATCACCCCGGTATTGATGCCAACCATGCCGTACTCCAGCGCCTCAGCCACGCGGAACACGCGCCCCAGGTCGCGGGCATAAAAGTAGGCAGCCAGACCGAACTCGGTGTCGTTGGCCTGACGGATCACATCGCCCTCGTCGCTGAACCGGAACAGTGGCGCCAGCGGGCCGAAGGTTTCTTCACGCGCCACCGCCATGTCTGCAGTCACGCCGCTGACGATGGTCGGCTCGAAGAAGTTGCCGCCCAGGCTGTTGCCGCCAGCGACAAGGGTCGCGCCCTTGTCCAGGGCATCAGCCAGATGCCGCTCGACCTTGGCCACCGCCTCGGCGTTGATCAACGGGCCGGTGGTGATGCCCTCGTGCATGCCGTTGCCGACCTTGAGCTTGGCCACCGCCACCTGCAACTTGGCGGCGAAGGCGTCATACACGCTGTCCTGCACATACAGGCGGTTGGCGCAGACGCAGGTCTGCCCGGCGTTGCGGTATTTGGAGATGATCGCCCCTTCGACTGCCGCATCCAGGTCGGCATCGTCGAAGACGATAAAAGGCGCGTTGCCGCCCAGTTCCAGCGAAAGCTTCTTCAGGGTCGGCGCGCACTGCTGCATCAGTTTGATGCCGACGCCAGTCGAGCCGGTGAACGACAGCTTGCGCACGATCGGGTTCTCGCACAGTTCGGCGCCCACCTCACGGCTGGCGTCCACGTCGGCCGGGATCACGCTGAGCAGGCCGGCAGGAATACCCGCGCGCTCGGCCAGAGCGGCCAGGGCCAGGGCCGAGAACGGGGTCTGCGGCGCAGGCTTGAGGACCATCGCACAGCCCACGGCTAGAGCCGGACCGGCCTTGCGGGTGATCATGGCGCTGGGGAAGTTCCACGGCGTGATGGCCGCGGTCACGCCGACGGGTTCCTTCTGTACCAGAATGCGCTTGTCCATGGCATGCGCCGGAATCACATCGCCGTAGGCACGCTTGGCCTCCTCGGCGAACCACTCGATAAAGGAGGCGGCGTAGGCGATCTCGCCGCGGGCCTCGGCCAGGGGCTTGCCCTGCTCGGCGGTCATGATCCGCGCCAGGTCTTCCTGGTTGGCCATGATCAGGTTGAACCACAGCCGCAGGCGATTGGCCCGCTCTTTGGCGGTCAATGCGCGCCAGGCCGGCTGCGCGGCTTGCGCCGCTTCGATGGCACGACGGGTTTCACCGCGGCCCATGTTCGGCACACTGCCGATTTTTTCAGCGTTGGCCGGATTGAATATCTCGGTGCGCGCGCCGCTGTCGGCCTCGCACCACTGGCCATTCACATAAGCCTGCTGGCGCAGCAGGCTGGGGTCCTTCAACTCAAGGCTCATGCGGACTCTCTTATTCGTTTGGCGATCAGGTTGGTTGCTGGGTACGCATTTTTTCGCTGCGCCCGCGCAGCCATTCCAGGGTCAGCAACAGCAGGATGGAGAAGCCAATCAGCAGGGTCGCCGCGGCGGCGATGGTCGGGCTGAGGTTCTCGCGGATGCCGCTGAACATCTGTCGTGGCAAGGTGGTCTGCTCCGGGCCGGCGAGGAACAGAGTAACCACCACTTCGTCGAAGGACGTGGCAAAGGCAAACAGTGCACCACTGATCACCCCTGGAGCGATCAGCGGCAGGGTCACCCGGCGGAACGCAGTCAGCGGCGAAGCGCCGAGGCTGGCAGCAGCGCGCACCAGGTTATAGTTGAAGCCCTGCAGGGTGGCCGACACCGTGATGATGACGAAGGGCACGCCCAGCACTGCATGCACCACGATCAGCGAGAAGTAGCTGTTACCCAACCCCAGCGGAGCGAAGAACAGGTAGCTGGCCACACCGACGATCACCACCGGCACCACCATCGGTGAGATCAACAGGCTCATCACCAGGGCCTTGCCGCGGAACTCGCCGCGGGTCAAGCCAATCGCCGCCAGAGTGCCGAATACCATGGCCAGGGCGGTGGCCGCCGGGGCGATGATCATGCTGTTCTTCAGCGAGCGCATCCAGTCGGCGGAGGTAAAGAAGTCCTCGTACCAGCGCAGGGAAAAGCCCTGCAGCGGGTAGACCAGAAAGCTGCCGGAGTTGAACGACAACGGGATGATCACCAACACCGGCAGGATCAGAAACAGCAGCACCAGGGCGCAGAGAGTGCGCAGGCTGTAGTACCAGACGCGCTCGACGGGTGACAGGTAGGGGCTGAGCATAGGGGCTTACTCCACTTGATCTTGTGCTTGAAGCGCCCTCTCCCAAAACGGGACAGGGCCATCAGATGCCTGCGACGCAGACTGTTTTAGGCCAGCCTCAACTTGCTTGCACCAACCAGCCAGCTGTACACCACATAAAGCACCAGGGTGGCACCCAGCAGCAGACTGCCAAGGGCGGTGGCCATGCCCCAGTTGATGGTGTTGTTGGTATAGAAGGCGATGAAATAGCTGATCATCTGGTCGCTCGGGCTACCCAGCAGCGCCGGGGTGATGTAGTAGCCGATCGACAGGATGAACACCAGCAGACAGCCCGCGCCGACCCCGGCCAGGGTCTGCGGGAAATACACCCGCCAGAAGCTGGCGAAGGGATGGCAACCCAGGGATACCGCGGCGCGCATATAGGTGGGCGAGATGCCCTTCATCACGCTGTAGATCGGCAGAATCATGAACGGCAGCATGATATGCACCATGGCGATGTACACCCCACTGCGGTTGAACACCAACTGCAAGGGTTCATCGATGATGCCTAGCGACAGCAGCGCGCCATTGATCAACCCGCCTGACTGCAAGAGCACGATCCAGGCCGCGACCCGCACCAGGATTGAGGTCCAGAAGGGCAGCAGCACCAGGATCATCAGCAGGTTGCTTTGCCGGGTCGGCAAGGTGGCCAGCAGGTAGGCAAGCGGGTAAGCCAGCACCAGGCAGATGACGGTAATCACCAGGCTCATCCAGAAGGTGCGCACAAAAATATCCAGGTAGATGGCCTGGTCCGGAGTGGCACTGGCCAACTCGCCGAGATCGTCGATGCGATGGTCGAGGGCAGCCAACAGGTAATAGGGGGTAATGCTCGAACTGTTGCGGCGGATCACCTGCCAATAGGCCGGATCACCCCAACGCTCATCCAGGTTTTCCAGAGCGTCCTTGTAAGACGCCGGTTCGCTGGCGAAAGGCAAAGCACGGGCGGTGCTGCTGATCAAGCTACGAAAGCCGGCCAATTCCATGTTCAGCCGTTTGGACAGATCACCCAGGCTGCGCTGCTTGCGCGCCTCGACGATATCCAGAGCCACGGCGCGATACACCGCCTCGCTCGGCAGTGCCTTACCATTCCACTCGGCGATGGCATCGACAGTAAGCGGCAGACTGGTGACCACTTCCGGGTTATCCACACTGCGCCAGAGCAAGGCACCGATTGGCACCAGGAAGGTCAGCAGAAGAAACACCAGCAAGGGCAAGATCAGCGCCTTGGACTTGAGCCGATTGAAACGTTCGGCGCGGGCCAGACGCTGCTTGAGACTGGGGCTGGTGGTAGGCAGGTCGGTAACAGGCAGTACGCTGGCCATGAAAAACTCCGTATGCAACGGCCGCACGGGCCGACGAGTAACCCCGGCCTTGCAGCCGGGGTCGGGTCAGGCGGCTTTAGTTACGCGCAGCCCAGGCATTGAAGCGCTGTTCCAGCTGCTCGCCGTAGTCAGCCCAGAAGGTCACGTCGATGGCGACCTGGTCTTTGATGTTTTCAGGCGTGGTCGGCATGACGCTCAGACGCTCGGGTGCCAGCAGGTCGATGGCCTGTTTCTTGGCCGGGCCGTAGGCAATGTTTTCGGCGAAGATTTTCTGCTGCTCAGCTTCTACCGAGAAGGCGATGAACTGCTTGGCCAGCTCCTGATTCGTGGCACCACGCGGGATCGCCCAGGAATCGAAGTCGTAGATGCCGCCGTTCCACACCACCTGCAGGTTGCTTTCGTCCTGCACGGCAGCGATCCGACCGTTGTAGGCCGAGCTCATCACCACATCACCCGAGACCAGGTACTGCGGCGGCTGGGCACCGGCTTCCCACCACTGGATATTCGGCTTGAGCTCATCCAGCTTGCGGAAGGCGCGATCAACACCTTCGCGGGTCGCCAGTACTTTGTAGACTTCTGTCGGCGCCACGCCGTCAGCCATCAGGGCGAATTCCAGGGTGTATTTGGCGCCCTTGCGCAGACCGCGCTTGCCGGGGAATTTCTCTACGTCCCAGAAATCGACCCAACCGGTCGGTGCTGCACTCAGCTTGTCGGCGTTGTAGGCCAGCACCGTCGACCAGACGAAGAAACCTACGCCGCACGGCTGGATAGCGCCGTCGATGAAATCGTCCGGGTTACCGAACAATGCCGGATCGAGCGGTTCGAACAAGCCTTCGTCACAGCCACGCGCCAGCTCGGGCGATTCAACTTCGAGCAGGTTCCAGCTCACGCTGTTGGTGTCGACCATGGCCTTGACCTTGGCCATCTCGCCGTTGTACTCGCCGGCCAGAATCTTGTTACCGGTTTTTGCCTCGAAGGGTTCGTAGAAAGCCTTGACCTGCGCAACCTTGCTCGCGCCGCCAAATGAAATCGCAGTCAAATCGACAGCCATTGCCGGTACTGCAAGGGCCACCCCAACGGCCAGGGCCGCAAACTTCAGGGATCTCGACATTGTTGTTATCTCCTCTGTGTCACATGGGTAAGGATGAAGCACTACTAATAGGTTCAGTCCGGCTGCTGCGGGTCGAGTGCACGGACGTGCTCGACATGCCAGCCGAGCGGCACCAAGTCGCCGACGGCCAAAACGGAGTCCAGCTCGGCCACCGGCTGTTTGATGTAAAAGTCGCTTTTACCGCAGACCTCCATGCGAATCCGCACGTGGTCGCCCAGATAGATGAACTCGGCAACTCGCCCGGAGAAGCGGTTCGGGCAGGCCTCGCTGTGACCGTTCAAGCGGATTCGCTCGGGACGTACCGAAAGGGTCACCGGCTCGCCTGGCTGACCGACATTCACCGCCAGCGCTTCGACCCGCTCACCACGGGCCAGGCCGACCACACAGCGCTCGCCATCACGGCTGATCAGGTGACCGCTGAGGCGGTTGTTCTCGCCGATAAAGTTGGCGACGAAGGTATTGCTCGGCTGCTCATACAGGGTGCGCGGGTCGGCGATCTGCTGAATCTCGCCCTGATGGAACACCGCGACCCGGTCGGACATGGTCAGCGCCTCGCCCTGGTCGTGGGTGACGTAAACCACAGTCACGCCCAGACGCTGGTGCAGGTGCTTGATCTCCATCTGCATGTGCTCGCGCAACTGCTTATCGAGGGCACCCAGGGGTTCGTCCATCAGCACCAGTTGCGGCTCGAACACCAGGGCGCGGGCCAGGGCCACACGCTGCTGCTGGCCGCCGGAAAGTTGCCCGGGGTAGCGATTGCGGAAGCTATCCAACTGCACCATCGACAGTGCACGCTTGACCCGCTCGCTGGTGTCGGTACGCGACAGACCGCGCACCGTCAGGGGGAACGCCAGGTTCTCGGCCACCGTCATGTGCGGGAACAACGCATAGTTCTGAAACACCATGCCGATGTCACGCTTGTGCGGCGGCAGCTTGGTCAACGAACGTCCACCGAGGAGAATTTCCCCGGCGGTGGGGGTTTCAAAACCGGCCAGCATCATCAAGCTGGTGGTCTTGCCCGAACCGGACGGCCCGAGCAGGGTGAGGAACTCGCCCTTGCGGATATCCAGATTGAGATCTTTAACGATCAGGTTTTCGCCGTCATAGCTTTTTTGCACGCCACGAAAGCTCACCAACACATCGCTTGCCTGAGACCCGGTCATTGCCACACCCTTTGTTGTTGTCTGCACGCTGATGGCACAAGACTAGGGGCGTTATACCGGCGGCAAAATCAGGCAGGATGACAACCTTTTATAAGGCGAACGGAGAGATTGGCGTAGGGATTGCCCTACAAAAACAACGCCCCGCGCAACGCCCCAGTAAGAGGCGCCCAATGCACCAGAATGGCCGTCGCTGGGAGGCCTGCACGCCTTGCCTCGGGCAGGATTAGCGCAATATCCAGGCAGGCTGAACGCCCTATTGCAGAGCAGTGCGCAGGCGGTTCTGAGTCAGCAGTGCTGCGGCAGCAGGCGAGCGTTTTTCCACAGCACGCATCCGATGACTCACGCCGCATGGCGAGATCAGCCGCTCAGACCAGACGATGCTCCATGGCATAGCGCACCAGGTCGGCCATCGAGTGCACGCCGAGCTTTTGCATCAAGCGCGCCTTGTGGGTGCTCACGGTCTTGTTGCTGATCGCCAGATGCAGGGCGATATCGTTGACCCCTTCGCCGCGCACCAGACGCTCGAACACCGAGAACTCACGTTCGGAAAGCTGGGCATGGGGCGGCCGTGAATCGGTCAGGCCGACCTCGAAGACCATGCGATCGGCCAGATCCGGGTCGATGTAGCGGCCACCGCCGGCCACCTTGCGGATGGCGGTGATCAACAGCGCCGGGTCACTGTCCTTGGTTGCATAACCGGCCGCGCCGATCTTCAGCGCGCGGGCGGCCATCTGCGCCTCGTTGTGCATCGACAGCACCAGGATCGCCGGGCCGTTGGCCAGCGCACGGATCCGTGGAATCGCCTCCAGGCCATTCACGCCAGGCATGCTGATATCCAGCAACACCACGTCGCAGGCAGTCTTGCGCAGGCACTCGAGCAACAGTTCACCATTGCCTGCCTCGCCGACTACCTCGAGGTCACGGGCCATACCGATCAACTGTTTGATTCCTTCACGCACTATGGCGTGGTCCTCAGCCACTATTACCCGAATCACACCACGTCCTCCTCGGCCACCGCCACTCGTGCGTACAGCGTAGTCCCCTCGCCGGGCTGGCTGTCAATCTGCAACTGGCCGCCGAGCATCAATACCCGCTCCTGCATGCCGACCAGGCCGAACGATTGTCCCGGCTTGCGCTGCTCGGGCGCAAAACCCTTGCCGTCATCGCTGACGCACAGGCACAGCTCGCCGTCCTCCAGGTGCAGGCTCACCTGAACGCTGTGCGCGCCGGCGTGGCGCATGATATTGGTCAGCGCCTCCTGCAGAATGCGAAACAGGCCGATGGCCTTGGCATCGCTGAGTTTCGGCAAGTTTTCCGGCACCTCGACCATGCACGGGATCTGGGTGCGCGCCTCGAAGCGGCGCACCTGCCACTCGATGGCCGAGGCGATGCCGGCATCGAGAATCGGCGGGCGCAGGGCGCTGGCCACATCGCGCACCAGCTGAAACAGCTGGGCGATCAGGCGCTTCATGTTCTGCAGGTGCTTATCCAGCTCCGGCATCTGACCGGAACAGACCAGCTCGCACATGGCCGTTTCCAGCTTGAGCACGGTGAGCACCTGGCCCAGCTCGTCATGCACCTCGCGGGCAATGCGCGCCTTTTCCTCTTCGCGCACGCTCTCCAGATGCGCCGACAACTCACGCAGGCGCGCCCGCGATTCGCCCAGGGCCAGCTCCACCTGTTTATTTTCGGTAATGTCCCAGACGATCCCGTCCCACACCACCCGCCCCTCGCCCAGGCGCCGCGCGGTGGCCTTGATATCGGCCCATCGCAGTTGCCCGGCGCGAGTAACAATGCGCCCCTGCCACTGCCAGTCACTGTCCCCGGCGAGGGCCGCGTCCTGGGTGCGCCGGTAGCTGGCCTGATCGTCGGGATGCACCAGGCTGCGAATCCCACGGTCAACGCGTTGCAACTCGACGGCCGGATAACCGACCAGTTCGGCGCTGGCCTCGCTGATGTAAGCAAACACCACCGGCTGCTCAATCGCGGCGCGCTCCAGGCGGAACACCAGCCCAGGCACATTGCCAGCGATACCTTTGAGCCGTGCCTCGCTTTCCTGCAGGGCGGCGCGGGCGCGACGACGCTCGGTAACATCGGCGAGGAACACCACTAGGTATTCCGCCCGATCGAAACGCAGGAAGCTCAGCGACACATCTGCCGGCAAGCCACTGCCATCGGCGCGCCGGCACTCGGCCTCGAAACCCGGCAAGGCTTCGCCGGTGCTACGCGCCAGCTTCCACAGGCTCAACCAGCGATCCATATTCAGGCTGGGCTCCAGCACCTGCAACGGCAGCTCCACTAATGACCCGCTGGCATAGCCGAGCATCTCTTCGGCGGCGCGGTTGGCATAACGCACATGGCTGTCCCAATTGACCCAGAGAATGCCTACGGTGCTGTGGTCGATGGAAAACTGACTGAGGCGCAGGGCCTGCTCCGCCACCTCGCGCTGGCTCAACTCCTGGCGCACACCGAGTAGTTGCCGCTCCAGACCGCGGCGCTGCTGACGCAGGTGCAAGACGATGGCCGCGGCGCTGAGCAAGGCCAGCAACAGCAACAACGCGAGGCCGCGCCAGAAGGCCAGGGATTCACCGATCTGCGGGTATTTCAACGGCAGCCAGCGCTCACGCAGGCGCTCGATCTCGCGCCCGGGCATGGCCTCAAGGGTTCGCTCGATGATTTCCGCCAGCAGTGGTTCGTCGCGCCGACTGGCGACGCGCAGCAACTGGGGCAGACCGATATCGCCGACGATACTCAGGGTCGCAAACTGCGGCTCGCGCAACAGCAAGCTGAGCCGCGCCTCGTCAACCACCGCGTAGCTGACCTCCTTACGCAGCAGGCGCAACAGCCCCACTCGCTCCGAACTCACCGCCTGCAACTGGAGGTTGTTGTGGGTCTTGTACAGGTACTCGAACGCGGCGCTCGGCTCGCGTACCGCGACCGGCTCATCGTACCCCAGGCGATCGAGGTCAACCGCACTGATACCGCGCTGCTCACTCACCACCAGATGCGGCACCCGCATGTAAGGTGCGGAGTAGAGCCATAAGCGCAGGCCTCGTGGAGTCTGTTGCAGCCCTGGGGCAAGGTCGACCTCGCCTCGGCGCAACGCGGCATCCAGCTCGTCCTGGTCGGCGTAGCGCAACCAGACCGGCTGCACACCCATGCCCTTTAATACGCGGCTCATCAGCTCGACATTGGCCCCGGAAAGCCGCTGCAGACGCCGGTCATACAAGGCCCAGGGCGCTTGCATGAGCAGCCCTACACGCAGCTGCCGATGCTCGCCGAGCCAGGCCTGTTGCTCGGCCGTATACAGTGGACGCAGGGGCAGCAGCGTATCTTCAGCCCCTGCAAAAAACGGCCACACCAGCAATAAAAAGAGAAAGCGCGACCACATGGAACTCATTGCCAAAACTACTCTGTCAGGACGTGGGAAAAGATTCGCAAGAGGTGAAAACAACCATCGTCGTCAGGCCAAACCAGCACGAGGGTTCACGTGTTCATACCTTACTCCAGTCGAGGGCCCGCTCGCCAAGGGATAGCGCTGACAAAGCGCCGCGCAAGCAGTAGGCTAAAGCGCTTATTGTCCTGCTCTGGAGTAGCCCATGCCCCGCGCCCTTCGCCCCCTGCTGACAGCCCTGAGCCTGAGCCTGCTACTGCCGATCAGCTCGTCACTGCAGGCCGAAGAACCCGGCACCGCAGACGACCAGGGCGCAGCACTTGATCCGACCGCGGCAGACCTGGATCGCCCAGCACAAACCGAGCGCAGCGCAGATGCTGCCAGCGCGCTGAGCCGCCTCTTACCCGACCAGGAACAGCAATTACTCCAGGCTGGAGAGGAGTCTTTCCTCGCCCTGTGGCTACCCGCCAATACGGCCGAGGCCCATGGCGTGGTGATACTGGTGGCTGGCGATGGCGAAAGCGCCGACTGGCCCAACGTGCTTGGCCCATTGCGACGCAAGTTGCCAGAGGCCGGCTGGCACAGCCTGACCCTGAGCCTGCCAGACCCACAGGATGCACTGCCGCCAGCATCCAGCATCAACCCCGCAAACACGGCTCCGCCAGCCGATGAACCGGTCAACAGCGATGAGACTGACGCTGCGGGCGCTACCGAGGAGCCGGCCCCAGCGGCCGACGCCGTAGAGCCGGCGCCAAGCATCCAGAACGATCAACCCGCGCAAGACCCCGCCGAACGTCACGCCGAGCGCATCAAGCAGCGCATCAGCGCGGCGCTGGAACTGGCGCGCCAGCGGCAGGTCAAGCACATCGTCCTGCTCGGCCACGGCAGCGGCGGATACTGGAGCACACGCTACCTCAGCGAAGAACAACCCGCCGACGTGCGCAGCCTGCTGCTGGTGAACGTCAAGCCGGCAGCCGATGCCAGCCCAGGACTGGACGAACTGCAAGCCAGCCTCAAACTGGCCACTGGCGACTTCTTCTACAAAGATCAACAGCTTGAACGCAACGCCGCTGCCCGACGCGTCCAGGCCAGCAAGCGCCAGGAACACCCGGCTTATACCCAGGTGGCCCTCAAGGCCTTGCCGGGCAACCTTGAGGTCGAGCAGGAGCAACTCTACCGCCGACTGCGCGGCTGGCTGACGCTGCAACTGAAGGCGCGCTGAGTGGCCATGGTGCACTGCCCGCGGCGAGTGACACGGATCGCGGGTTGCTCGGGGTAATTAATAGGCGCGCAGGACCCTGGAGGCGAGAGCTTTACAAGCCCTGCGGGAGCATCGCCTAACGAAAGCCGCGGCGCTGGCGAACCAGCCCATAGGCCTGGTGCAGCTCACGGGTCTTTTCCGTGGCTTCGCGCAGCCGCTCCGCCGATGCACCACTGCCGACCAGCTTGTCCGGGTGGTGGCGGCTCAACAGGCGCCGGTAGGCGCGTTTGATCTGCGCCGGTTCGCTATCGGCAGTCACGCCGAGCAGCTGTAGCGCCTGCTGATAACTACCACCGCCGGCCGCGACCGACCCCTGTTTCGGCGCATAGGCCGCGCTCAGCACTTGCTGGGTTGCCATCGACACAGCCAACCACTTGCCCCAGAGCAGAATCAACTCGCGCTCCGTCTGGCTGAGCCGACCGTCCACCCAGGCCATGCGCCAGCACGCACGCAACAGGGCTTCCGCCTGGGCGCGCTGGCGGCGCAGTGGCGCACGCAAGCCATCACGTCCGGTCTTGCCACGCGCGAAAGCCTCGACCGCCCGCTGCCGCCCCGCGGCATCCAGGCCCAGGCGCTGCATCTCGGCACGCGCCTGGAGGATATGCGCTTGCAGCACCCGGCCATCGCACTTGGCCAGACGACCAAGCAGGACAAACAGCAATTCCTCATCCCCCGGATGTGGCTTGCCGCCAAGCCGCTCGCGCAACGCCGACCAACTGTGCAAGCGCAAGCGTCGATCCACGACCTGACCGAGCAGCCCGCCCAGCAAGGCGCCTGGAATACTGGCCAGGGCCAGGCCGCCGACGGCACCGAGCAACGTCGCAGGCCAGAGCACTTAGTGCCCCACGGCGAGCAAATGCTCGACTTCGGCCAGGCGCTCATGGGTGCCAACATCGACCCAGCGGCCGGCGAAGCGCTCGCCACTCACCACACCTTCGCCCATGGCACGGCGCAACAGAGGGGCCAGCTTGAAGGCGCCCGGCTGGCAACCAGCAAACAACGCCGGAGCCAGCACGGCGATGCCGCTGTAGGTCAGACTCGGCTGCTCGGCATGCGTCTCGCTGACCTGCTCGGCACACAACGCGAAGTCACCAATACGGTGATGCGGCGGGTTATCCACCAGCACCAGATGAGCCAGCCCCGCCAAGGGCTGACGCAATTGAGCAAAGGGGTAATCGGTAAAAATGTCGCCATTGACCAGCACAAAAGGCTGATCGCCCAGCAGCGGTAACGCACGAAAAATCCCGCCACCAGTCTCCAGCGGCTCGCCTTCGGCGGAATAGGTGATGCTCAGGCCAAAGCCCGCACCATCGCCCAGGTAGTCTTCGATCTGCTGACCGAGCCAGGCGTGATTGATCACCAGCTCGCTAAAGCCGGCGGCGGCCAAGGCGCGCACGTGGTACTCGATCAACGGCACACCGGCGGCCCGGACCAGCGGCTTGGGCGTATGCAGGGTCAAAGGACGCAGGCGTTCGCCCTTGCCAGCCGCCAGGATCATCGCCTTCATGCTGGCACCGCCGCGACCCGGGGCAGGCTGGCGAACAGCTGCGCCAGTTCGGCCAACTCCGGCCGGCGCGCCAGTACGGCTTCTATATAGGCGAAGAAGCGCGGCACATCGTCCAGATACCTGGGCTTGCCATCGCGGTGGCAGATTCTCGCGAAAATGCCGATTACCTTGAGATGCCGCTGCACGCCCATCAGGTCGCTGGCACGCAGGAACTCGTCCAGCTCGGCCTGCACCGGAATCCCTGCCGCCCTGGCCTGCTGCCAATAGCCGGCAAGCCAGGCGCGCACCCGCACCTCGGGCCAGCTGAGAAAGGCATCCTTGAACAGACAGGTAATGTCGTAGGTCACCGGACCGTAAACCGCATCCTGAAAATCCAGCACACCCGGGTTCGGCGTGCCGAGCATCAGATTGCGCGGCATGAAGTCGCGATGCACCAGCACCTTGGGCTGGGCCAAGGCGCTGTCGATCAGCAGCGTGCAGATGCGCTGCCAAGCGGCCTGTTGCGCCGCATCCAGCTCCACGCCCAGGTGACGCTGCACATACCACTCGGGAAATAGCTGCAGCTCGCGGCGCAGCAAGGCATCGTCATAACTGGGCAGCGGCGCATCCATCGGCAGCTGCTGAAAAGCCAGCAAGGCCTGCACGGCATCGTCGAACAACTGATCGGCGTTCTGCCCGTCGATCACGTCCAGGTAGGTCTGCCGCCCCAGATCACTGAGCAGGAGAAACCCCCGCTCCAGATCTGCCGCAAGAATCTGCGGCACATTGACTGCGGCCTCGGTCAGCCGCTCGGCGACCTTGACGAAGGGCCGGCAATCCTCTTGAGGCGGCGGTGCATCCATCAGGATCAAGCTGTGACCATCACCCTGCCAACGGAAATAACGGCGAAAACTGGCGTCACTGCTGGCGGAGGTCAGCGTGCCAGTCGGCACATTCCCCCAGCCGCGGGCAGCAAACAGGGCTGGCAGTTGCTGGTCGAGCCAACGTTCAAGGAGCTGCAGGCGTATATCTTCATCAGGCATTACGAGGGTCTCCGACGGCGCTAGCCGTTACGCGGGTCATGCTTTATTATCCAGCATCTTTTTCAGCCCATCGAGAGGCGTGCGGCCCCTGGGCCCAATGCGCGCAGGAAGCCCGGAAAACAAGATGGCAGTAAAATACCCTAGGTTCAGCAAAAAATTCCCTCTTCTGGTAACTGGCGGCCTTCTGGCCTTACAGCCAATGGCCAGCCAATTTGCTGTCGCTGCCGAGCAGTATAACTGCCAGGTATCCGCTACCGGGGGCTGGGCATGTGCCCCAAAAGCCAGTAGCGCTGCGGTGCCTGAACGGCCCGCGCAGACAGTGACGCCAACCGCCACGGCCCAGCGCCAAGGCAGCCCTGACACCGGCCGAGCCTCTGGCACGACCCTGGTCACAGAGAGTGGCGGCAAAGCCCTGGCTTCACGCAGCGCCGACTACAGTCACCTCGACTGGGTGCCCCGCGAGAACCTGAGCGAAGCGCAATTGGCAGAAGTCGGCCCCTACTGTGCAGGCGGCTATGTCGAGCCGAGCCGGCCGGGAATGAACGACCAGACGCCGATGAGTCAGGCGCCACTGTTTATTTCTGCCAAAGCCTCGCGCTACGCGCAGGAAGAGCAGGTCGCCACCCTGGCTGGCGATGTTGTACTGCGTCAAGCCGGGCTGCAGGTCGAGGCCGACGAAGCCAACCTGTATCAGGCCGAGAATCGCGGCGAACTGACTGGTAACGTGCGCTTGCGCGATCAGGGCATGTTGGTCGTCGGCGACCGCGCCGAACTGCAACTCGACAACGGTGAAGCCAAGGTCGAGAACGCCGAGTACGTGCTACACAAAAGTCATGTACGCGGCAGCGCGCTGTACGCCAAGCGCGAAGAGAGTGCCGTCATCCGCTTAAAGGACGGTACCTATACCTCCTGCGAACCGGGCAGCAATACCTGGCACCTGAAGGGCAACAACGTCACGCTGAACCCGGCCACCGGTTTCGGAACGGCGACCAACGTGACCCTGCGGGTAAAGGATTTCCCGGTCTTCTACACACCCTATATCTACTTCCCGATTGACGACCGCCGTCAGTCCGGCTTCCTGCCGCCGAGCATCAGCAGCTCCAGCGACAACGGCATGACGCTGCAAACACCGTACTACTTCAACCTGGCGCCGCACTACGACGCCACGCTCTACCCGACCTACATGAGCGATCGCGGCCTGCTCCTCGAAGGCGAGGGTCGCTACCTGACCAAGAGCAGCGAAGGCCAGCTTGGCGCGGCCTACCTCGACGACAGCAACGACGACCGCAAACTGCAGTCCGAATTCGAAGATCAGCGCTGGCTCTACAGCTGGCAGCACAAGGGCGGCCTCGACTCGCGCCTGCTGACCGAAGTCGACTACACCGACATCAGTGACCCCTATTACTTCCAGGATCTGAACACCGATCTCGGCATCGGCTCCACCAGCTACGTCAACCAGCGCGGCACCTTGACCTATCGCGGCGGCAGCTACACCGCGCGCCTTAATGCGCACGCTTACGAACTGGCCAACATCACCGATATCACGCCGTATAACCGCATGCCGCAGATCACCCTGAATGGCGCCCTGCCATTCCAGCCCGGTGGCCTGAACATCAGCTACGGCAGTGAACTGGTGCGTTTCGACCGCGACTTGCGCTCCGGCAACTTTATCAATGAAGAGGGCGTGGCCGAACAGCCTTGGTACGACGCCAACCTGCGTGGCTTGGCCCGCGCCAACGGTAGTCGCCTGCACCTGGAGCCAGCCGTCAGCCTACCGATCGACTGGAGCTGGGGCTTCGTCAAGCCACAGGTCAAATACCTGCACACCAATTACGACCTGAGCCTCGACCAACAGGGCAAGGCTAGCCTGCTGGCCGAAGAGGAGTTCAACGGTAGCCAGGATCGTGGCGTGCCAATCTTCAGCGTCGACAGCGGTCTGTACTTCGATCGCGACACCACGCTGTTCGGCAAATCCTACCGCCAGACTATGGAGCCACGCCTGTTCTACCTCTACGTGCCCGAGGAAGACCAGACCGATATCCCGATCTTCGACACCGGCGAAAGCACCTTCAGCTACTCATCGCTGTGGCGTGAAAACCGCTTCTCCGGCAAGGACCGCATCGGCGACGAGAACAAGCTGTCGCTGGGCGTTACCAACCGCTGGATCGAGAGCAACGGCTTCGAGCGCCAGCGCTTCAGCATCGGCCAGGCCTTCTACTTCGAAGACCGCAAGGTGCAGATGCCCGGTATCGACTACCGCACCAATCAGGACGCACTGGCCTCACAATCGCCTTACGCCCTGGAGTATCTGTATCGCTTCAACCGCGACTGGCGCTTCTCCTCGGACTTCAACTGGGACCCAGATACCCGCAGTACCCGTTCGGGTAGCGCGATGTTCCACTATCAGCCAGAAGACAATCCGAACAAGGTGGTCAATGCCGGTTATCGCTACCGCAACGACACCGTGCGTTTTGACCAGACCACCGGTAACTGGTTGGTTGGTGGCGGTGACTTCGGCACGCCAGGCAGCCCCAACTACATCAAGGACTACTACAAGGTCAGCCAGCATGACGTCTCGGTGATCTGGCCGATCGTCCCGCAATGGAGCGTGATCTCTCGCTGGCAGTATGATTATGGCCGTGATCGCACCCTCGAAGCCTTCGGCGGCTTTGAGTACGACAACTGCTGCTGGAAGCTGCGCCTGATCAATCGTTACTGGATCGACTATGACGAAGTCAGCCTGAATCCAGCACTGAATGATGAGCCGGACCGCGGTATTTTCCTGCAAATCGTCCTCAAGGGCCTGGGTGGTGTAACAGGCAACAAGGTTGAGACTTTCCTCGATCAAGGCATTCAAGGTTATCGTGAACGTGAAGATCAAGCTTTCTGATTGCGTGCGCCCGCTGCTGCTGGGCGCACTGTTTCTGGGTGCTGCGGCGCAAGCCGAGGTACAACCTCTCAACCGCGTCGTGGCAATTGTCGACAATGACGTAATCATGCAAAGCCAGCTGGACGTGCGGGTGCGCGAGGTGCAGCAAACCATCGCCAAGCGCGGTGCGGAATTGCCTCCGGTGCAGGTCCTCAGTCAGCAGGTGCTGGAACGCCTGATCATTGAGAACATACAACTGCAGATTGGCGACCGCTCCGGCATTCGGATCACCGATGAAGAGCTAAACCAGGCACTGGCCAGCATTGCCCAGCGCAACAACATGAGCCTCGAGCAGTTCCGCGCAGCACTGGTGCAGGATGGCCTGTCCTTTGACGACGCCCGTGATCAGGTGCGCCGTGAAATGATCATCAGCCGTGTGCGCCAACGCCGGGTAGCCGAGCGCATCCAGGTCACCGACCAGGAGGTGCAGAACTTCCTCGCGTCCGACCTCGGCAAGATGCAGCTGTCGGAAGAGTTCCGCCTGGCCAACATCCTCATCCCTCTGGCGGACGGTTCTTCTCCACAAGACATCCAGGCCGCTGAGCGCCAGGTACAAGAGCTGCACCAGCAGCTGCGTGCAGGCGCAGACTTCGCCCAAATGGCAGTCACCCGCTCAGCCAGCGAGACCGCTCTTGAAGGTGGCGAAATGGGCTGGCGCAAGGCCGCGCAACTGCCGCCGCCATTCGACGCCATGATCGGCGCGATGTCGGTCGGTGACGTCACCGAGCCGATGCGCACGCCCGGCGGTTTCATCATGCTCAAGCTGTTGGAAAAGCGTGGCGGCGGCACTCAGGTGCGTGACGAAGTCAACGTTCGGCACATCCTGATCAAGCCTAGCGAGATTCGCAGCGAAGCAGAAACCAAGCGCCTGATCGAGCGCCTGCACGAACGCCTACTGGCTGGTGAAGACTTCAGCGAGCTGGCGAAAAGCGTCTCTGAAGACCCAGGCTCGGCGCTCAACGGCGGCAGCCTCGACTGGATCGACCCCAGCGTGCTGGTACCCGAGTTCCGCGACGTGATGAGCAACACCGCCAGCGGCGAGCTGTCCAAGCCGTTCAAGAGCCAGTATGGCTGGCATGTGCTGCAGGTTGTTGGCCGTCGGGCCACCGATGGCAGCGCGCAGTTCCGCGAGCAGCAGGCGTTGACCGTGCTGCGTAACCGCAAATACGACGAAGAACTGCAAGCCTGGCTGCGGCAGATACGCGACGAGGCCTACGTCGAAATCAAACTCTGACCGACGTTCGCAACGAAAAGCCCGGCCCACAACGCCGGGCTTTTTCGTTCTGCAGCAGGCACAACCGCAGCGTAAAGTAGTGCTCCCCGCCCCCTAGCCCAGGAGAATCTGTCCATGAAGGCACACCACCTCTTCGCACTGACCCCAGGCGAGCCAGCGGGCATCGGCCCAGACCTGTGCTTGCTGCTCGCGCGTCAGGCGCAGCCCCATGCGCTGATCGCCATCGCCAGCCGCGAGCTACTCACCGAGCGCGCCCACTGCCTGAACCTGAACATTCAATTGCTCGACGCAGGCCCCGGCAACTGGCCGACCGCCCCTGCGCCGGCCGGCAGCCTGTTTGTCTGGGATACCCCGCTGAGCGAAGCTGTGCAGCCCGGCCAACTGAACCCGGCCAATGCCGCTTATGTACTGGAAACCCTGAGACGCGCCGGCCAGGGCTGCCTCGATGGGCACTTCGCCGGCATGATTACCGCACCCGTGCACAAGGGTGTAATCAACCAGGCCGGGATTGCCTTCTCCGGGCACACCGAATTTCTTGCCGAGCTGACCCACAGCGAACAGGTGGTGATGATGCTCGCCACCCACGGCCTGCGCGTGGCTCTGGTGACGACCCATCTGCCGCTCAAGGATGTCGCCGCCGCCATCACCGCCGAGCGCCTGGCCCGGGTCAGCCGCATCCTCGACCATGACCTGCGTACTAAATTCGGCATCGCCCGGCCGCGCGTTCTGGTCTGCGGCCTCAATCCGCATGCCGGCGAAGGTGGCCACCTCGGCCGCGAAGAGATCGAGGTGATCGAACCGACCCTTGCGCTACTGCGCGGCGAAGGCATTGACCTGGTCGGCCCGCTGCCGGCCGACACCCTGTTCACCCCCAAATACCTCGACCACTGCGATGCGGTGCTGGCGATGTACCACGACCAGGGCCTGCCAGTACTCAAGTTCAAGGGCTTCGGCGCGGCCGTCAATATCACCCTGGGCCTACCGATTATCCGCACCTCGGTCGACCACGGCACGGCGCTGGATCTGGCCGGAAGCGGCAAGATCGACACCGGCAGCCTGCAGGTCGCCCTGGAAACGGCCTATCAGATGGCCGCTAGCCAGGCCTGAGGGCGCGGCCTCAAGCGCGTGCCGGAGTGAGAGTTTCACCCGGCAACGGCTTAAGGGTTGAGGCTTGTGGCTGCTTCACTGTTAAACTGCGACGTTTTACGTATTCGCTTTAAGCTGGCGGCTTGAAGCTTGGAGCTGCTCCATGTCCGAACATCCCCAACACCGCGCGCGCAAGCGCTTCGGCCAGAACTTCCTACACGACGCAGGAGTCATCCACCGCATTCTGCGCGCCATTCACGCCCGTGAAGGCGAGCGTGTGCTGGAAATCGGCCCGGGCCAAGGCGCCCTCACCGAAGGGCTGCTGAGTAGCGGCGCGCAACTCGACGTAATCGAACTGGATCGCGACCTGATCCCGATCCTCAATGCCAAGTTTGCTGCCGAGCCGCGCTTCCAACTGCATCAGGGCGACGCCCTGAAGTTCGATTTCAGCAGCCTCGACCCGGCACCGCACAGCCTGCGCGTGGTCGGTAACCTGCCGTACAACATCTCCACCCCGCTGATTTTCCACCTATTGAACAACGCCGCACTGATCCGCGACATGCACTTCATGCTGCAGAAGGAAGTAGTAGAGCGCTTGGCTGCAGTCCCCGGCGGCAAGGACTGGGGCCGGCTGTCGATCATGGTGCAGTACCATTGCCGTGTGGAACATCTATTCAATGTCGGCCCCGGCGCGTTCAATCCACCGCCCAAGGTCGACTCGGCGATCGTCCGCCTGGTACCGCATGACGTACTGCCCCACCCGGCCAAGGATCACCGCCTGCTCGAAAACGTGGTGCGCGAGGCTTTTAATCAGCGCCGCAAAACCTTGCGCAATACGCTAAAGGCCTTGCTCAGTAATGATGAAATCGAAGCCGCCGGTGTAGATGGCAGCCTGCGGCCCGAGCAGCTGGACCTTGCCGCTTTCGTCTGCCTGGCTGATCGACTGGCTGATCGACTGGCCGAGCAACAAGCCGAACAACCAAGCGCTGTCTGAGCTCGTTAAACTGACTGTTCGCATTGAACGGCGACGGCTGCTTTAGTCGAGCTTACGGATTGCAGATGAGCCTTGCGAGACAACATGTTCCGGCTCGCCTGCAACACAGCATTACCCAGTGCAGCAGATTACAAGCAGGTTTTTATCCATGTCAGATTCTCGCTACCAGGTCGACGTCAAGATTGTTACCCGCTACCTGCCAGAGCAGTCGCAGCCGGAGCAGAACCGCTTTGCCTTCGCGTACAACGTGACCATCGTCAACCTAGGTGAGTTGCCGGCCAAACTGCTGTCGCGCCACTGGCTGATCACCGATGGCGACGGTCATGTGCAGGAGGTTCGTGGCGCGGGAGTAGTCGGTCAACAACCACTGATCGCAGCCGGCGACAGCCACATCTACAGCAGCGGCACCGTCATGGCCACCCGTGTTGGCACCATGCAGGGCAGCTATCAGATGCTCGCCGAAGACGGCAAGCAGTTCGACGCCCTGATCGCGCCGTTCCGCCTGGCGGTTCCGGGCTCGCTGCACTGATGGCTACCTATGCCGTAGGCGATCTGCAAGGTTGCCTCAAGCCCCTGCAATGTCTGTTAGAGCAGGTTGCCTTCGATCCAGTGAATGACCGCCTGTGGCTGGTCGGCGACTTGGTCAACCGCGGCCCCGAATCGCTTGCCACTCTGCGCTTTCTCTACCAGATGCGCGATGCGCTGACCTGCGTCTTGGGCAACCATGACCTGCACCTGCTGGCTGTCGCGTCGAATATCGAACGCCTGAAGAAAAGCGACACCCTGCAGGAGATTCTCGACGCGCCTGATCGCGCCGACCTGCTCGATTGGCTGCGCCGCCTGAAACTGCTGCATTACGACGCCGAGCGCGACACCATCCTCGTGCATGCAGGTATTCCACCGCAGTGGTCGCTGCACAAAGCCCTCAGGCGCGCCGCCGAGATTGAGGAGGCCTTGCTCGACGATGCGCGTTTTCCGCTGTTCCTCGACGGCATGTACGGTAACGAGCCAGCCAAGTGGGACAAGGACCTGCATGGCGTGGCCCGCCTGCGGGTAATCACCAACTACTTCACGCGCATGCGTTTCTGCACGGCCGATGGCACCCTGGACCTGAAAAGCAAAGAAGACGTGGCCAGCTCGCCGCCCGGTTATGCGCCCTGGTTCAGCCACAAACAGCGCAAGACCCGCGGGCACAAGATCATCTTCGGCCACTGGGCGGCCCTGGAAGGACGCTGTGACGAGCCCGGCCTGTTCGCACTGGATACCGGTTGCGTGTGGGGCGGCGCCCTGACCCTATTGAATATCGACAGCGGCGAACGTCACCGCTGTGACTGCAGCGAGGTGCACGCATGAGCGAATTTTCCCGTATCCCCCCGGCCGCCGCCCAGGTTTTGCGCCAGCAAGGCGCCACAGTGGTCGACATCCGCGACCCGCAAAGCTTTGCTGCCGGCCATATCAAAGACTCGCAGCACCTGGACAATCATTCGCTGCATGATTTCATCGCCAAGACCGATCTCGACCTGCCGCTGATCGTCACCTGTTACCACGGAAACTCCAGCCAGAGTGCTGCAGCCTACCTGGTCGGCCAGGGCTTTTCGGCGGTGTACAGCCTGGACGGCGGCTTTGAATTGTGGCGCGCGACCTTCCCCGACGAGGTTGCACAAACGCCTGACGAATAAAAATTTATCACCCCTCAAAACCACGCCGGCACTGGGCTACCGCCCCGCCTAACGAGCGGTAATATCCTGTTATCGTTCGTTGCCACTTGATCTTGCCGATTCCGAACTATCCTTTAGCTCAGGCCATCCAAAATCAAGGTAGAGCCGGCTAGCCGGCATCCGGGCCATCGGTAAGACCTTTAGGTGTTCTGGGGGAGTCTTCTCGGCTGACATGCCAGCAGATCACCCGTACCCGCACAACCGAGGCCACGGCGGCTCTAAGCATCGCGCGAGGTGAAGTCATGAGCATATTCAGCCACTTCCAACAACGTTTCGAGGCGACTCGGCAGGAGGAATACTCCCTGCAGGAGTATCTCGAACTGTGCAAGCAGGAGCGTAGCGCCTACGCCACTGCAGCAGAACGTCTGCTACTGGCGATTGGCGAGCCTGAATTGCTCGACACATCGAGCAACTCACGGCTGTCACGCATCTTTTCCAACAAGGTGATCCGCCGCTATCCCGCCTTCGCCGACTTCCACGGCATGGAAGAATGCATCGACCAGATCGTTTCCTACTTCCGCCATGCCGCCCAGGGCCTGGAAGAGAAGAAGCAGATTCTCTACTTGCTTGGACCGGTTGGCGGCGGCAAATCATCACTGGCGGAAAAGCTCAAACACCTGATGGAAAAGGTGCCTTTCTATGCGATCAAAGGTTCACCCGTATTCGAATCGCCGCTCGGGCTGTTCAACGTCGACGAGGATGGCGCCATCCTCGAAGAGGAGTACGGCATTCCGCAGCGCTACCTAAGCAGCATCATGTCGCCCTGGGCAACCAAGCGCCTGACCGAGTTCGGCGGCGACATTAGCCAATTCCGCGTGGTCAAGCTGTACCCCTCGATCCTCAACCAGATTGCCATCGCCAAGACCGAACCGGGCGATGAGAACAACCAGGACATCTCAGCCCTGGTCGGCAAGGTGGATATCCGCAAGCTCGAGGAATTCCCGCAGAACGACGCCGATGCCTACAGCTATTCCGGTGCCCTATGCCGCGCCAACCAGGGCCTGATGGAATTCGTCGAGATGTTCAAGGCCCCCATCAAGGTGCTGCACCCGCTGCTGACCGCCACCCAGGAAGGCAACTACAACAGCACCGAGGGGCTGGGGGCGATTCCCTATAGCGGCATCCTGCTGGCCCACTCCAACGAGTCGGAATGGCACAACTTCCGCAACAACAAGAACAACGAGGCGTTCATCGACCGCATCTATATCGTCAAGGTGCCCTACTGCCTGCGCGTCACCGACGAAATCAAGATTTACGAGAAACTGCTGTTCAACAGCTCCCTGGCCAAGGCCCATTGCGCGCCGGACACCCTGAAGATGCTCGCCCAGTTCTCGGTGCTGAGTCGCCTGAAGGAACCGGACAATTCGAACATCTACTCGAAGATGCGCGTCTATGACGGCGAAAACCTCAAGGACACCGACCCCAAGGCCAAGTCGATCCAGGAATACCGCGACAGCGCGGGTGTCGATGAAGGCATGAACGGCCTGTCGACGCGTTTCGCCTTCAAGATCCTCTCCAAAGTGTTCAACTTCGATCCCCACGAGATTGCTGCCAATCCGGTTCACCTGCTCTATGTGCTGGAGCAGCAGATCGAGCAGGAGCAGTTCCCCGGCGAGACCCGTGAGCGCTACCTGCGCTTTATCAAGGAGTACCTGGCGCCGCGCTATATCGAGTTTATCGGCAAGGAAATCCAGACCGCCTACCTCGAGTCCTACAGCGAATACGGGCAGAACATCTTCGATCGTTACGTGCTCTACGCCGACTTCTGGATTCAGGACCAGGAATACCGCGACCCGGAAACCGGTGAAATCCTCAACCGCGTGGCGCTCAACGAGGAACTGGAGAAGATCGAGAAACCAGCAGGCATCAGCAACCCGAAAGATTTCCGCAACGAGATCGTCAATTTCGTGCTGCGTGCCCGGGCCAACAACAACGGCAAGAACCCGACCTGGCTCAGCTACGAGAAACTGCGCGTAGTGATCGAGAAAAAGATGTTCTCCAACACCGAGGACCTGCTACCGGTCATCAGTTTCAACGCCAAAGCGAGCAAGGAGGACCAACAAAAACACAACGACTTCGTCACTCGCATGGTCGAGCGCGGCTACACCGACAAGCAGGTTCGCCTGCTGTCCGAATGGTATCTGCGGGTTCGCAAATCGCAGTAAGGCAGCCATAAGCAGCAAGCTTCAGGCTGCAAGCACCAGCGACCGCACGCCGGGGTCGCACTTGCAGCACGTAGCTTGTGGCTTGCAGCTCCTCGGAGGGGCCCTATGAGCCATGTGATCGACCGCCGTCTGAACGGCAAGAACAAGAGCACGGTAAACCGTCAACGGTTCTTGCGACGCTACCGTGACCACATCAAGAAAGCCGTCGAAGAGGCGGTGAGCCGTCGCTCCATTACTGACATGGAGCATGGCGAACAGATCAGCATCCCCGGACGCGACATCGACGAGCCGGTATTTCACCATGGCCGCGGCGGCAAACAGACCGTCGTGCATCCGGGTAACCGGGAATTCACCACCGGCGAGCACATTCCACGCCCGCAAGGTGGCGGCGGTGGGCGCGGCGCCGGCAAGGCCAGCAATAGCGGCGAAGGCATGGATGAATTCGTCTTCCAGATCACCCAGGAAGAGTTTCTCGACTTCATGTTCGAGGATCTCGAACTGCCCAACCTGGTCAAGCGCCACCTGACCGGGGCCGACACCTTCAAGACCGTACGCGCAGGCATCAGTAACGAGGGCAATCCATCGCGGATCAACATCGTGCGCACCCTGCGCTCAGCCCATGCCCGGCGTATCGCGCTGTCCGGCAGCAGCCGTACCAAACTGAAAGATATCCAAGCCGAACTGGAGCGGCTCAAGCGTGAAGAGCCAGACAACTTCAGTGATATTCAGGCGCTGGAAGCAGAGATCGGCCGGCTCCAGGCCCGAATCAAGCGGGTGCCCTTTCTCGACACTTTTGATCTCAAATACAACCTGCTGGTCAAGCACCCCAACCCCAGCTCGAAAGCAGTGATGTTCTGCCTGATGGACGTCTCCGGCTCCATGACCCAGGCCACCAAGGACATTGCCAAACGCTTTTTCATCCTGCTGTACCTGTTTCTCAAGCGTAACTACGACAAGATCGACGTAGTGTTTATCCGCCACCACACCAGCGCCAAGGAGGTCGACGAGGAAGAGTTTTTCTACTCCCGCGAGACCGGCGGCACCATCGTCTCCAGCGCACTTAAACTGATGCAGGAGATCATGGCCGAACGCTACCCCAGCAACGAGTGGAATATCTATGGTGCCCAGGCGTCGGATGGCGACAACTGGAATGACGATTCGCCGATCTGCCGGGATATATTGATCAAGCAGATCATGCCGTTCATGCAGTACTTCACTTACGTCGAGATCACCCCGCGCGAGCACCAGGCGCTGTGGTTCGAGTACCAGCAGGTGAGCGAAGCCTTTGACGACACATTTGCCCAGCAGCAACTGGTGTCGGCAGGCGATATCTACCCCGTGTTCCGCGAACTGTTCCAGCGGAGGCTTGTGACATGACAGCGTATGACAGCAACGTACCGGCGAAGAAACGCCAACCGATCTCCACCGGCTCGGAATGGACCTTCGAGCTAGTTCGCGCCTACGACCGCGAAATCAGCCGACTTGCCGAGCGTTATGCGCTGGACACCTACCCCAACCAGATAGAGGTGATCACCGCCGAACAGATGATGGATGCCTACGCCTCGGTTGGCATGCCGCTGGGTTATCACCACTGGTCCTATGGCAAGCACTTCCTCAGCACCGAGAAGAACTACAAGCGCGGGCAGATGGGCCTGGCCTACGAGATCGTGATCAACTCCGACCCCTGCATCGCCTACCTGATGGAAGAAAACACCATGTGCATGCAGGCACTGGTGATCGCTCACGCCTGCTACGGCCACAACAGCTTCTTCAAGGGTAACTACCTGTTCCGCACCTGGACCGATGCCAGCTCGATCGTCGACTACCTGGTGTTCGCCAAGCAGTACATCATGCAATGCGAGGAGCGCCACGGCATCGATGCAGTAGAAAACTTGCTCGACTCCTGCCATGCCCTGATGAATTACGGTGTCGACCGCTACAAGCGCCCCGATCCGATTTCCGCCGAGGAGGAGCAGCGCCGACAAAAGGAGCGTGAGGAGCATCTGCAGAAGCAGATCAACGACCTCTGGCGCACCATTCCCAAGGGCGCAGGCAAGCGTGGCGACCACGACAACAAACGCTTCCCCTCGGAACCCCAGGAAAACATCCTCTACTTCCTGGAGAAACACGCACCGCTGCTCGAGCCCTGGCAGCGTGAGGTGATCCGTATCGTGCGCAAGATCGCCCAATACTTCTATCCGCAGCGCCAGACCCAGGTGATGAACGAAGGCTGGGCCTGTTTCTGGCACTACACCCTGATGAACGACCTGTATGACGAGGGTCTGGTCACCGACGGTTTCATGATCGAGTTCCTTCAGTCGCACACCAGCGTGATCTACCAACCGTCCTTCGACAGCCCCTACTACAGCGGCATTAACCCCTACACCCTGGGCTTCGCCATGTACCGCGACATTCGCCGGATCTGCGAGGAGCCCACCGACGAGGACAAACACTGGTTCCCCGATATCGCCGGCAGCGACTGGCTGACAACGCTCAAGTTCGCCATGAGCAGCTTCAAGGATGAGAGTTTCATCCTGCAGTACCTGTCACCCAAGGTAATCCGCGACCTCAAGCTGTTCAGCATTCTCGATGACGACCAGAAGGACGAACTGCTGGTCCCGGCCATCCATGACGAGCCCGGCTACCAGAACATCCGCGAAGCCCTGGCGGCCCAATACAACCTGGGCAATCGCGAGCCCAACATCCAGATCTGGAGCATCGACCGGCGTGGCGACCGCTCACTCACCCTGCGCCACCAGCAGCACGACCGCAAACCACTGGGTAACTCCACCGACGAAGTGCTCAAGCACCTGCATCGCCTGTGGGGCTTCGATATTCACCTGGAGACCCTACAGGGCGACAAATTGATCGACACCCAGCACGTACCACCCAAGGGGGACAGCGACCACAACAGCGACTACCCCCGACTGGACCTGATCATTCCACCGATTTGATACCCGGTCGCCCTCCATTAGCCTGGATGACACGAGCAACAGCGTTTGCGGCAAGCAGGGTGACGAAGGTGCAGCCGGATACCATCCGGGAGCGGTTGTCTTCCACCCTCGCAAGCGCACCACCGCACCGTAGGAGGGGCCTTGGCCACGAACCGTGGCCCGGGCAATATCCATTCGCGGACAAGTCCCCTCCCACAAAAGCGCCACAGAACCGCAGCACGGAGCATTGGCCGCAAACCGTGCGGAAACCCGCTTCCACTCTCGCCTGTCAACACACTCAAAGCGTGGCCGCCAAGGCCTTGTAGCCGCTATGCTGTGCCGCCTACAGAGGAGCAGACATGCAGATCTACAAAGTTGGCGGCGCAGTGCGTGATCGCCTGCTCGGTCGCGACGTCACAGAGGTTGATTGGGTGGTGGTCGGTGCCAGCGCCGAGCAGATGTTGGCGCAGGGCTATCGCCCGGTGGGCGCAGACTTCCCGGTGTTCCTGCACCCGCAGACCAGCGAGGAGTATGCCCTGGCGCGAACCGAGCGCAAGAGCGGGCGCGGCTATGGCGGCTTCACCTTCTACGCCAACCCGGACGTCACCCTCGAAGAAGACCTGATCCGCCGCGACCTCACCGTCAATGCCATGGCCGAGGACGATCAGGGCCGCCTGATAGACCCCTATGGCGGCCAACGTGACCTCGAAGCCAGGTTGCTACGGCATGTCTCCCCGGCCTTCGCCGAAGACCCACTGCGCGTCCTGCGCGTCGCCCGCTTTGCCGCGCGCTATGCGCCACTGGGTTTTCGCGTGGCGCCCGAGACCCTGGCGCTGATGCAGCAACTGAGCGACTCCGGCGAACTCTCGGCACTGACCGCCGAACGCAGCTGGAAGGAAATCTCCCGCGCCCTGCTCGAACCGCGCCCCGATGTGTTTATCCAGGTCCTGCGCGACTGTGCCGCCCTAAAAGCGCTGCTGCCGGAGGTCGACGCCCTGTTCGGCGTGCCACAACCGCCCGCCCATCACCCGGAAATCGATACCGGCTTGCACGTGCTCAGCGTCATGCGCCAGTGCGCCGAGCACCAGCAACCATTAGCAGTACGCTGGGCCTGCCTGCTGCATGATGTCGGCAAAGGCCTGACACCAATGGCCGACTGGCCTCGGCATATCGCTCACGAACAGCGCGGACTGAAGCTGATCCGTGCAATCAACGCACGCAGCAAGGCACCGAAAGACTGCCAGGAACTGGCCCTGCTGGTCGGCGAATACCACACCCATGGCCACCGCGCACTGGAGCTGAAAGCCTCGACGCTGCTGGAGTTATTGCAACACTTCGATGTGTTTCGCCGCCCTCAGCGCTTCGAGGCGTTCATTGCTGCCTGCGAGATGGATGCACGCGGCAGGGACGGGCTGGAGCAGCGCGATTACCCGCAGGCGGCCTACCTGCGCGGCGCCATGCAGGCCGCCCGCGCAGTGGCGGTACAGCCGTTGGTAGAGCAGGGTTTTCAAGGCCCCGAGCTGGGCGAGGCCCTCAACCGCGAGCGCCTCAAGGCGCTCAACGCCTACAAGGCACAGTCGTAGGCTGTGTGCGCTGCGATCCACTGGTGCGCACGGCGCACCCTACGCCGGTTTAGGAAACGCCTGGAGCAACTCGCTCGGAGTCAGTTCGACGCCGCGCCACTGGAATGGCACGGGACACAGCTGCTGCTCGATCTGCGCCGCCCGCCAGAGGGCGGCAAAACTGCGCTGCTCTGCAGGATGCAGGCGATCCGGCAGCAGCAGCGCCAACGGCCAGAGCACAAAGGCGTTTTTCAGAATTTCTGCGCGCGGCAACACCAGCCCGTCGAAATTGCCGACCTGATCGCCATACAACAGCACATCGATATCCAGAGGCAACGCCTTGCGCTCGGGCGCATAACGGCCGTTGTCCGCCTCGATAAATTTCAGCCGCCGATCAAATTCACCCAATGGCAGCTCGCTATAGCCCGCCACCACCAGGTTGAAGAAGGGGCCACTCTTGATGCCCACCGCCTGGCTTTCGAATACTGGCGAACAGCGCATGTCGCGCAGCATGCTGGCCAGCGCATCGAGCCCGGCCTGCAAATGCACCTCACGCTCGACATTGCTGCCCAGGCCAAGCACTACGGGAGTTAGCGACATCCGCGCTCGATCTCCACACCAACACTGCCAACCGCCGCCGGCACCGCCCCAGGCTTGGTCAGCCTGAGACGCAGCCAGGGGATCTGAAACTCGCTCATCAACACCTCGGCCAGCCGCTCGGCAAAAGTTTCAACCAGAATAAACTGCGCGTCGCTGGCGAAAGCCTGCACACGCGCCGACACCGCCGCGTAATCAAGCGCCTTGCTCAGGTCATCACCAGCGGCAGCAGGACGGTTGTCCCAGCCCAAGCACAAATCCAGGCGCAAGCACTGGCGAATGGTGCGCTCCCAGTCGTAGGCGCCGATTACCGTATCGACTTCCAGGCCGTCAATAAACACTGTGTCCACACACTTTCTCCACAACACGCCAACGCCGCAGCATATCGCTGACGGACCAAGTAACAACTACTACCGTGTATGACTATACGGCGTTGAAATCAGGTTTAAGTGCTCATTTGCGACGCACACGCCACGCTTTCGACGTGCCAGGCTAGCCCAGCACGCCATAAAAGTAATGCAGCCGAGGCATAGCCTGCGCTCGCTACCTTTTTCAACCGCCTGCTAGAATCTCGCCACTCCCTCAGCGTGGAATGGCTACCATGTTTTGGCTACTGGCGATCCTCGCCTACCTGCTCGGCTCACTGTCTTTCGCCATCCTGCTCAGCCGCAAGGCGGGTGGGCCGGATCCGCGCATCAGCGGCTCAGGCAACCCCGGCGCTACCAATATGCTGCGGGTCGCCGGCAAACGCCTGGCCATCCTGACCCTACTTGGCGACCTGCTCAAAGGCCTGCTACCGGTTCTGGCCGGCGCCCTGCTCGGCCTCAACATGCAACAGCAAGCCTGGCTAGGCCTTGCGGCCGTGATCGGCCACCTCTACCCGTTGTACTTCCGTTTCCGTGGTGGCAAAGGCGTCGCCACTGCGGCCGGCATGCTGCTGGGGCTTTACCCGCCAGCCGCACTATTGGCCATCTGCGCCTGGCTACTGAGCTTCAACCTGACCCGCACCAGTTCACTGGCCGCGCTGATCGCCACCCCAATCAGCTTGCCATTGCTAGCCTGGCAGCAACCTGCAGCACTCCTCCCCATGAGCGTCGTAACCGGCATGATGGTCTGGCGGCACCGCAGCAACCTACGCGATCTTTTCGACGGCCAAGAACGGCATTTTTGAGTAGCAGCTGCAAGCCACAAGTGGGCTCGACGGCGGCGCGCCCGTCCTTATCAAAAAAATAACTCGTTGTTTTATATTTAAAAAATAAATATTCCAAAGCCTTGTAGGAGCAAGCTTGCTGGCGATCTTTGCAGGTCAAAAGCATCGCCAGCAAGCTGGCTCCTACAGAGTTTGCTGCGCGACAGCGCTAAGTCGAAGACGGGGCGGCCCCTCTTATGGCTTTCGACTAGAGCGCCGGCAATGCCTCCATCGGCCAACGCGCCTGCACCTTGATGTTCAGCTCTTCATGCTGGCCCGCCTTGAGGCGCTGACAACCGGCATAGGCAATCATCGCACCGTTGTCGGTGCAGAATGCCGGGCGGGCATAGAACACCTGCCCGTTGAACTCGGCCAGCATTTCCTCCAGCCTCAAACGCAATGCCTTGTTCGCACTCACCCCGCCTGCGATCACCAGAGAGCGCAGCCCAGTCTGTTTGAGCGCGCGCCGGCACTTGATGGTCAGGGTCTCGACCACAGCCTGCTGGAACGCCAGGGCGACGTCACAGCGGGTCTGCTCGCCGTCGTCGCCAGCGGCGCGGCACTGCTGCCAGGTGTTGAGGGTAAACGTCTTCAAACCGCTGAAACTGAAATCCAGCCCTGGCCGGTCAGTCATTGGCCGCGGAAAAGTAAAGCGCCCTGGCGTGCCTTGCTCAGCGCGCCGCGCGATTTCCGGCCCGCCCGGATATTGCAGGCCCATCATCTTGGCGGTCTTGTCGAAAGCTTCCCCGGCGGCATCGTCGAGCGACTCGCCAAGCAATTGATAACGACCGATACCGTCGACCCTCACCAACTGGGTATGACCACCGGAAACCAACAAAGCGACGAACGGAAAAGCCGGCGGGTTTTCTTCCAGCATCGGAGCCAGGAGGTGACCTTCCATATGGTGCACGCCAAGCGCCGGAATGCCCCAGGCGAAAGCCAGCGCCTGGGCACAAGACGCCCCCACCAACAGCGCGCCGACCAGCCCTGGCCCTGCGGTATATGCAATCGCCTCGATATCGCCCTGCGTGCATTTAGCCTCGGCCAATACCTCGCGAATCAACGGCAGCATGCGTTTGACGTGATCGCGCGAGGCCAGCTCAGGCACCACCCCGCCGTAAACGCGGTGCTGCTCAATCTGACTGAACAAGGCATCGGCCAGCAGGCCACGCTCACTGTGATAGAGCGCGACACCCGTCTCATCGCATGAAGTTTCCAATCCCAGTACCAGCATGGACAACGCCTTGATATCGAGGGGCTAAACGCCAGAAGGCGCGCATGATAATCGGCGCTGACGGACTCAGACCAGTCCTTTTCGATCAGAGGCTTTGCATTCCTCGCGATGAGGGGGTAACATCCGCAACCCTTAAAACGTACGTTCTCCAGCGCCATTTGCCAGGAGTACGACACCCCCCGGTAATAAAGAAGGTACGCCCTGGATGCCAGCCGTCAAAGTTAAAGAGAACGAACCCTTCGACGTAGCTCTGCGTCGCTTTAAGCGCTCCTGTGAAAAGGCCGGTGTTCTGGCCGAAGTTCGCAGCCGTGAATTTTATGAAAAGCCGACTTCCGAGCGTAAGCGTAAAGCAGCAGCCGCTGTTAAGCGTCACGCCAAGAAAGTACAGCGCGAACAGCGCCGCAGCGTTCGTCTGTACTAATACGTACAAGCGCAACGCCTGAATGCCCGGTTTCGGCCGGGCTTCGCTTTCGGACTCCGCACCACTCATGAGTGTTGCGGGGTCTTTTAGTTTCCGTAACATTTGCCTGACTGCCTCACACGGCAGCATCCTGAGCGCCCATGGCCGGCCTGATCCCACAGTCTTTTATCGATGACTTGCTCAACCGCACCGATATTGTCGACGTGGTCGCCTCGCGCATTCAGCTGAAAAAAGCCGGCAAGAACTACACCGCCTGCTGCCCCTTCCACAAAGAAAAAACCCCCTCCTTCAGCGTCAGCCCGGATAAACAGTTTTATTACTGCTTCGGCTGTGGCGCGGGCGGCAACGCCCTGGGGTTTATCATGGACCACGACCAACTGGATTTCCCCCAGGCAGTCGAGGACCTGGCCAAGCGCGCCGGCATGGACGTGCCTCGCGAGGAAGGCGGACGCAACAGCAAGCCGCGCCAACCGACCGACTCACCGCTCTACCCGCTACTGACCGCCGCCGCCGACTTCTATCGCCAGGCCCTGAAGAGCCATCCGCAGCGTAAAGCCGCCGTGGACTATCTCAAGGGTCGCGGCCTGTCCGGAGAAATCGCCCGCGATTTCAGCATGGGCTTTGCCCCGCCCGGCTGGGATAATCTGCACAAGCACCTGGCCAGCGACAGCCTGCAACAAAAAGCCATGATTGATGCCGGCTTACTGGTAGAGAACGCCGAGAGCGGCAAACGCTACGATCGCTTCCGCGACCGCATCATGTTCCCCATCCGTGACAGCCGCGGCCGGGTAATTGCTTTCGGCGGACGCGTGCTCGGCGATGACAAACCCAAGTACCTGAACTCCCCGGAAACCCCGGTATTCCACAAGGGCCAGGAACTCTACGGCCTGTTCGAGGCACGCAAGCACAACCGCGACCTCGACGAGATCATGGTGGTCGAGGGCTACATGGACGTTATCGCCCTCGCCCAACAAGGCCTGCGCAACGCCGTCGCCACCCTCGGCACCGCAACCAGCGAGGAGCACCTCAAGCGCCTGTTTCGCGTCGTACCCAGCGTATTGTTCTGCTTCGACGGCGACGCCGCAGGGCGCAATGCCGCCTGGCGCGCCCTGGAAGCAACACTACCAAGCCTGCAAGATGGCCGGCGCGCGCGCTTCCTGTTCCTGCCTGACGGCGAAGACCCGGACACCCTGGTACGCAGCGAAGGTACTGACGCCTTCCGCGCGCGCATCAACCAGCACGCCCAGCCCCTGGCTGATTATTTCTTCCAGCAACTCAGCGCAGAAGCCGATCCGCGCTCGCTCGAAGGCAAAGCCCACCTGGTGACCCTGGCCGCCCCACTGATCGACAAGATCCCCGGCAACAACCTGCGCACCCTGATGCGCCAGCGCCTGACCGAAATCACCGGACTCAGCGGCGAAGCCTTGAGCCAGATGGCGCCAACCGCCAAAAGCAGCGCCCAACCCAGCACTGGCGCAGCACCCGGCGACTACTACCCGGACCATGGCGAAATACCCGACAGCGCCTATTACGACACCGCTCCCAGCCACAATGAATATGAAAACCCAAGCCCGACAGCGGGTTTCGAGCGCAATAAAGGCAAGGGCGACTGGAAGAAAGAAGGCAGCAAATGGAGCAAAAAGGGCCGCGGCGACTTCACTCCGCGCGCGCCACGCACCGCTGTCAGCGTCGAATCGCCGCACCTGAGCGCTTTGCGCACCCTGCTGCATCACCCCGAGCTGGCACAGAATGTTGAAGACGTCAGCCACTTCGCCGCCGAAGACGACACTTACGCACAACTGCTGGTAGCCCTGCTCGGCGCCCTGCAAAAAAACCCGAAACTGCGCGCACTGCAGCTGATCGCGCGCTGGCACGGCACCGAGCAGGGCCGCCTGTTACGGGCTCTGGCGGAAAAGGAATGGCTGATTTCAGCCGATAACCTTGAACAACAGTTTTTCGACACTATAACTAGCCTTGTGGCTCGCCAGCGCGAGCGCAGCCTGGAACATTTGATCAACAAAGCCCGTCAAAGTGAGTTGAGCGCAGAGGAAAAAAACCAACTGCGCAACCTGCTAAGCCGTAATGCATCACCGGTAATCCCGAGCCCAACTGGCGCATAGGGGTCTTATTCGGGTATAATCCGCGGCTTGTTTTTAGCCCGCCAAGACCTTCAATGGATAGGGTGTTATGTCCGGAAAAGCGCAACAGCAGTCTCGTATCAAAGAGTTGATCACCCTTGGTCGTGAGCAGGGCTACCTGACTTACGCGGAGGTCAACGACCACCTGCCCGAAGATATTTCAGATCCGGAGCAGGTGGAAGACATCATCCGCATGATTAACGACATGGGGATCAACGTATTCGAGGTTGCGCCAGATAAGGATTCTCTTATGCTGGCCGACGCCGATACCGACGAAGCGGCTGCGGAAGAAGCAGCTGCTGCGTTGGCAGCGGTCGAGACCGACATTGGCCGGACTACGGACCCAGTGCGCATGTACATGCGTGAAATGGGCACCGTGGAACTCCTCACGCGTGAAGGCGAAATCGAAATCGCCAAGCGTATTGAAGAGGGTATCCGTGAAGTGATGGGGGCTATTGCCCACTTCCCAGGCACAGTCGACAGCATCCTCGCCGAATACACCCGCGTTACCACCGAAGGTGGCCGCCTGGTTGAAGTCTTCAACGGCTACATCGACCCCGACGACGGAAGTGTCCCTGCCGAAGCCGCCGCGCCGGTACCGGTCGCCGACGGCACTGCCACCGATGCCGCTGACGACAAGGAAGAGGACGATAGCGACGCCGAAGAGGAAGAAGAAGGCGATGGCGGTCCTGATCCAGAAGAGGCTCTGCGCCGCTTCACGGCCATCTCCGAGCAAATGGAGATTGCCAAGGCTACGCTGAAGAAGCATGGTCGCAGCAGCAAGCAAGCCATCGCTGAGCTGAAAGCCCTGGCCGAACTGTTCATGCCGATCAAGCTGGTGCCCAAGCAGTATGAAGCACTGGTGGTTCGTGTGCGCGGTGCCTTGGAGCGCTTGCGCGCCCAAGAGCGCGCCATCATGCAACTCTGCGTGCGTGATGCACGCATGCCGCGCGCTGACTTCCTGCGCTTGTTCCCAGGCAATGAAGTCGACGCGACCTGGTCTGAGCAACTTGCCAAGGGCAAGGCCAAGTACGCGGAAGCCATCGGCGGCCTGCAAGTCGACATTCAGCGCTGCCAGCAGAAGCTGGTTGCCCTGCAAGCCGAGTGCGACCTGACGCTGGCCGAGATCAAGGACATCAACCGTCGCATGTCGATCGGCGAGGCCAAGGCCCGTCGCGCGAAGAAAGAGATGGTTGAAGCCAACCTGCGTCTGGTGATCTCGATTGCCAAAAAGTACACCAACCGCGGCCTGCAGTTCCTCGACCTGATCCAGGAAGGCAACATCGGCCTGATGAAGGCGGTGGACAAGTTCGAATACCGTCGCGGCTACAAATTCTCGACCTATGCCACCTGGTGGATCCGTCAGGCGATCACTCGCTCGATTGCCGACCAGGCCCGCACCATTCGTATTCCGGTGCACATGATCGAGACGATCAACAAGCTCAACCGTATCTCCCGGCAGATGTTGCAGGAGATGGGTCGCGAACCGACCCCGGAAGAGCTGGGTGAACGCATGGAAATGCCCGAGGACAAAATCCGCAAGGTATTGAAGATCGCCAAAGAGCCGATCTCCATTGAAACCCCGATCGGCGACGACGAAGATTCGCACTTGGGCGACTTCATTGAAGACTCCACCATGCAATCGCCTATTGATGTGGCGACCGTGGAAAGCCTCAAGGAAGCCACCCGCGAAGTACTCTCCGGCCTCACCGCGCGTGAAGCCAAGGTACTGCGCATGCGTTTCGGCATCGACATGAATACCGACCACACCCTTGAGGAAGTCGGCAAACAGTTCGATGTAACCCGCGAGCGGATTCGTCAGATTGAAGCCAAGGCGCTACGCAAGCTGCGTCACCCGACGCGAAGCGAGCATCTACGCTCCTTCCTCGACGAGTAATACCAAACCCCCGGCCCAAACCGGGGGTTTTGCTATCTGCCTAGCCAAGCCCCTCGCAACAACGATCAGCGCCCACGCCCCCTTACTCCTGGCCGCGGCACGCAACTCATGGCGATCGCCAAAGGCATAAAAACCAAGACCCGGGAGCTGCTTCTCAACACCGGGGGCCGCGAGCCGAGCGCAAACAGCTCCAGCGCACCCATAATCTTCCTCGACCCACGCGTTCGGTTGTCACTACAGAGCCGGCACCGGTATACTCCGCCGGCCTCTGAGGGCCCATAGCTCAGTTGGTTAGAGCAGAGGACTCATAATCCTTTGGTCCACGGTTCGAGTCCGTGTGGGCCCACCAACTCCAAAGCCGCGCACTGCGCGGCTTTTTGCTGTGTGAGCTTCGCCGAGAACAAACTCAGCGCTTGGCGATGACGTACACCGCGTGAACGATACCGGGGATGAAGCCGAGCAGGGTCAGCAGAATATTCAGCCAGAAGGCGCCAGCGAAGCCGACTTGCAGATAGACGCCGACTGGTGGCAAGGGATGGCGATCAGAATACGGACCAGATCCAAAGGTGTTCTGCGTTATTGGATAAATCGGGCATGTATAGAAGATCTAACGCGCAGGTTTATCCGAGGTTCCTTGCCGCTTTCGCGCAGCGCTGGCCATAATCGGCCGCACTCCTTCCTCGGAACCCTGCTGCCATGGCGATTTCTCGCGCAGATCTCGATCAACACGGCCTGATCATCGGCGTTTCGCCCGAGCGTTTTCGCGCCGTGGCCATGCCCCTGCTGTTCGACCATCTGAATGCGCAATGCGAGGGCACCATCGCGGTCAACCGCCAGGCGCGCATCGTCTGGATCAATGACAAGTACGCCGAGAAGGTCGGCATCAGCGACCCGCGCAGCGTGCTCGGCAAAGAGATCGAAGAAGTGCTGCCAGCCAGCCGCCTGCGTGAGGTGGTGGAAAGCGGCCAGCCGAGCATGCTCGACCTGATGGCCTTCGGCAGCGAGCACTTCGTGGTCACTCGCATTCCGTTGCGTGACGAGGACGGCACCCTGGTCGGTGCCCTGGGCTTTGTGTTGTTCGACCGCGCCCGTCACCTCAAGCCGCTGATGGCCAAGTTCAACGTGCTGCAAAGCCAGTTGGTCGCCACCCAGCACGAACTGGCCAAGGCGCGCCGCGCGCGTTACACCATTGCCGGCTTTATCGGCAGCAGCCCGGCGGCCAGCGAAGTGAAGCGCCAGGCCCGCCGCGCCGCACAACTGGACGCAACGGTGCTGCTGCGCGGCGAAACCGGCACCGGCAAGGAGCTGCTGGCCCAGGGCATCCACAACCTGTCGCCACGGGCCAACGGCCCTTTCGTCGCGGTCAACGTGGCAGCGATTCCAGAAACTCTGGTCGAGGCCGAGCTGTTCGGCACCGCGCCCGGGGCCTTTACCGGCGCGGATCGCAAGGCGCGCATCGGCAAATTCGAGGTGGCCAACGGCGGCACCCTGTTCCTCGACGAGATCGGCGATCTGCCGCTCGCATTGCAGGCCAAATTGTTACGGGTGCTGCAGGAGCAGGAGGTTGAGCCGCTCGGCTCCAATCAGGTCAAACCGCTGAATGTGCGAGTGATCGCCGCCACCCATATCGACCTGGAAGCCAAGGTCGCCGCCGGACAGTTTCGCGATGACCTGTATTACCGCCTGAATGTCCTGGCCCTGCATGTACCGCCACTGCGCCAGCGCCGCGAGGATATTGCGATGCTGATCGAACACCTGCTCGACGATATCGCCAACCGCTCCGGCCAGGCGCCGATGGAGCTGAGCGCAGACGCCCTGACCCTGCTCGCCGAACAGCCCTGGAGCGGCAATGTGCGCGAATTGCGTAACTTGCTGGAGCGGGCGCAGTTGGCCGGCGAAGGCGCCGAGCTGGACGCCGCACGCATAGGCACGCTGCTGGACGCCAGCGGCAAACTGGCGGCGCCAGCTAGGGTACAGCCGCCACCTGCACCACAACCCGGCTCGACCGAGCCGCTGGCCGAGAGCCTGGCCCGTAGCGAGCGCGCCGCCCTGCAAGCGGCCCTGCGCGCCTGCCAGGGCAACCGACGCCAGGCCGCCGTGCAACTCGGCATCTCCCGCGCCAGCCTGTACAACAAGCTGCAACAGCATGGGCTGAGCGAGCGTTAAGCCGCAAGTGGGAGCGGTGGCGGCATACCCGGTTTTGTCGGCGCATCGGAGAATTGGTGCGCGCGGCGCACCCTACGAGGTGCGGCCAGGCCGTAGGGTGCGCCATGCGCACCAAGAACCCGAGCCAGCCAGCGTCCACAAAGCTGGACACATCCTGGGAGAAAACTTCCAAAAATCCGGACATGTCCACATATATGGACACTATCCCGCCACTCGCGGGAACCTCTGACCATTCCAGAAAACCGGAACATCCCTGCACATACCCGGATAAAAACCCCTGGTTAGCCGCTGATCGCTACCCAATCTAGCCTTTCCACCCAGGCACAAGCAACCTGGCACGTCTTTCGCTCTGGGTTGTTGCATGGATTGCGTACCCCGCAGCCATCCGCGGCCCGCCAGCAAGAGCGGCGCCTAAAACAACAACAAAAGGAACGCCCCAATGGGTACCCTCGGTATTCTGATTTCCCTCGCATTGTTGATGTACCTCGCCTACCGCGGCATCAACGTACTGATCCTCGCCCCGCTGCTGGCCCTGCTCGCCCTGTTGTTTTCCGGCGATATCGCCATGCTGTTGCCGACCTACACCCAGGTCTTCATGAAGGCCATGGGCGGTTACGTTATCCAGTTCTTCCCGCTTTTTCTGCTCGGCGCGCTGTTCGGCAAGCTGATGGACGACTCAGGATCAGCCCGCGCAATCGCCCATGGCATCGTCGCCAAGGTCGGCAGCGAGCGGGCGATTCTGGCTATCGTGCTGGCGTGCGGCATCCTCACCTACGGTGGCGTGTCGCTGTTCGTGGTGGCCTTCGCCGTGTACCCGATCGGCGCCGCGCTGTTTCGTGAAGCCGCGATTCCCAAGCGCCTGATCCCCGGCGCCATCGCCCTCGGTTCCTTCACCTTCACCATGACCGCCCTGCCCGGCACCCCGGCGATCCAGAACGCCATTCCCAACCCGTTCTTCGGCACCGACGCCTTTGCCGCGCCGGGCCTTGGGGTGATCGCCGGCCTGATCATGTTCGGCCTCGGCACCTGGTGGCTGACCGCCCAGGCGCGCAAGCTGAAAGCCGCAGGCGAAGGCTACGGCGAGCATCGCGACGATCCGGTGGCCCAGGACAACAGCGGCATTCCCGGTTTCTGGCTGGCCCTACTGCCGATCCTGCTGGTGATCGCGCTGAACTTCCTGATGGCCAAGCAGGTGCTGCCCAACCTCGACGCCAGCTACCTGGCCAAGCCGGAATTCGGCGGTCTGCAGGACGCCAAGTCGCTGATCGGCATCTGGGCGATCATTGTCGCCCTGAGCGCGGCCATCCTGCTGCTGATCGCCATGCACTGGAAGCGCTGGATGGACCTGAAGAAGACTGTCAACGACGGTGCTTTCGGCTCGATGCTACCGATCCTAAACACCGCAGCCGAAGTCGGTTACGGCACCGTGATCGCCTCGCTGGCAGGCTTCGTGGTGATTCGCGACCTGGTGCTCGGTGTCTCCGATAACCCGCTGATCTCCGAAGCCGTGGCGGTGAACATCCTCGCTGGCATCACCGGTTCGGCCTCGGGTGGCATGTCGATTGCGCTGAAGACCCTCGGCGAACAGTACCTGACCCTGGCCAACGCCGCCGGCATCAGCCCGGAACTGCTGCACCGGGTGGCGGCCATGGCCTCCGGCTGCATGGACACCCTGCCGCACAACGGCGCGGTGATCTCGCTGCTGGCGATCTGCAAACTGACTCACCGCGAGTCGTACAAATTCATCTTCGTCAACACCGTGGGCTTTCCCATGGTGGCGTTGGTGGTGGTGATCACCCTGGGCACCCTGTTTGGCAGCTTCTGATCGATACCCCTGTAGGAGCGGCCCATGGCCGCGCTTGCGGTTCGCGGGCATGGAACTAGGCGTCGCCCCCGCTCCTACAAATGATTTAGCCCCTTTCGCTTCGAGTACCCACCATGAGCAAGATCATGACTGCCGCCGCTGCGGTGGCACGCATCGCCGATAACGCCAACCTCGCCACCGGCGGTTTTGTCGGCATCGGTTTCGCCGAGGAAATCGCCATCGCCCTGGAGCAGCGCTTCCTCGCCGAACAGGCACCTCAGGGGCTGACCCTGGTGTATGCCGCCGGCCAAGGCGACGGCAAGGGCCGCGGCCTCAACCACCTGGCCCATGAAGGCTTGGTGCGGCGGGTGATCGGTGGCCACTGGGGTCTGGTGCCGGGCCTGCAGAAGCTGGCAGTGGACAATCGCATCGAGGCCTACAACCTGCCGCAAGGGGTGATCTCCCAGCTGTTTCGCGACATCGCCGCCGGCAAGCCAGGGCAGCTGTCGCGGGTCGGTCTGGGCACCTTCGTCGACCCTCGCCTCGGTGGCGGCAAGCTCAACGCGTGCACCACCAACGAGCTGGTGCGGCTGATGCCCATCGACGGCGAGGACTATCTGTTCTACCAGAGCTTCCCGATCCACGTCGGCATTGTCCGCGCCACCAGCAGCGATGCCGATGGCAACCTGTCGTTCGAGCGCGAGGCGCTGACCATCGAAAGCCTGGCCATCGCCATGGCCGCACACAATTGCGGCGGCATGGTGATCGCCCAGGTCGAGCGTATCGTCGAGCGCGGCTCGCTCAATCCGCGCGAGGTGAAGATTCCCGGCATTCTGGTCGACTGTGTGGTGGTCGCCGAGCCGCAGAACCACCAGCAGACCTTCGCCACCGCCTACAACCCGGCCTTCGCCGCCGAGATCCGCATACCGGTGGACAGCCTGGCGCCGCTCCCGCTGGACGTGCGTAAACTGATCGCCCGCCGCGCCGCCCTGGAGCTCAAGGCAGGCGCGGTGGTCAACCTGGGTATCGGCATGCCCGAAGGCGTCGCCGCGGTAGCCGCCGAGGAAGGCGTGATCGAGCGCCTGACCCTGACCGCCGAACCCGGGGTGATCGGTGGCATTCCGGCCTCGGGCCTGGACTTCGGCGCGGCGAGCAATCACAGCGCACTGCTCGACCAGCCCTATCAGTTCGACTTCTATGACGGCGGCGGCCTGGATTTGGCCTTCCTCGGCCTGGCCCAGGCGGATGCGGCCGGCAATCTCAACGTATCCAAGTTCGGTTCGCGCCTGGCCGGTGCTGGCGGCTTTATCAACATCAGCCAGAACGCCAAGCGGGTGGTGTTCGTCGGCACCTTTAGCGCCGGCCCTCAGGACATCCGCATCGACAACGGTCAGCTACGGATTGTCCGGGACGGCGAGTTGCGCAAGTTCGTCGCCGAGGTGGAGCAACGCACCTTCGCCGGTCGGCTGGCTGCCGAGCGCGGCCAGCCGGTGCTGTATGTCACCGAGCGCTGTGTGTTCCAACTAACCCTGGATGGCCTGGAGCTGATCGAGGTCGCCCCCGGTGTGGATCTCGACCGCGACATTCTTGCACGCATGGACTTCATGCCTATCGTGCGCCAGCCCAGGCTGATGGATGCACGGCTGTTTCACCCTGAGCGCCTGGGCCTGCACCAGACCTTGTAACGCTTTGAGCGAAAACGCGGGCCCGATCTTGGGCCCGCGCTTTTTTTGGATTCACCCCAACCCCACGACGCTGTTCCGACAGGTTGTGCGCAGCACTATCCTTCCTGCCCCGCCACATCGCCGCCCGCATCGACTTAAAGCGACTTAAAGAGTCAGAGTCGATTTATCTCAGTCAGCCCAATAAATGCGCATCCATTTATTTTTGGTCGCCCTGCGGCGTTGCTACCTGCTGCACGGCCGTCATCAATCGAACACGCCGTGAATTTCATCCAGCGTGGACATTCTTGCGAGCACATCCGCGCGTTCACAGCCGAGGGCTGCAGGTCAGCACAGCCAGAGTCAGCCCATGATTGAGGCGACGCTGGCGAACCCAAGTCGCGTTGCGACAAAGCAATAGTCCACGCTCTGTATTCGCTACAAATGATGTTGAATGTAACGCGCACATAACTGTTGAAAAAACAAAGCGGGTACTGGTATCTGCAGCCCGAGCACTGGCCTAATGACAGGTCGCCGATTGAGGCCTGCCTTGCCTCCGCCGTTCGGGGCGTTGACGGTCGTGGGGCGTGGTGGCAATTGCATGGGCAGTGCGTGAAGCGCGCATTAGGCTGCCAGGTAACAGCTCGTAAGCCTTAACTAAAAGGGCACCGGCCTGGGGCTGGCCATCAGCAAGCAGTTGATGGAGCAAATGGGCGGCCGGATCGGCTTCGACTCGATAGAGGGCCAGGGCAGTACCTTCTGGCTTGAGCTTCCCATCAGTACAAAAACAATACAGAGCGCTAGCCTATGAACAAGCATCCGGGTCACCCGATCGCCCCGCTTAACGAGCCTCGCCGGCTGGCGGCTCTGCTGGCCTTCGAGTTGCTGGATACGCCAGCCGAAGCGATGTTTGACACCATCACTGCATTGGCCGCACATATCTGTAATACCCCCATAGCACTGATCTCGCTGATCGATGTAGAACGCCAGTGGTTCAAGAGCCGTGTCGGCCTGGAGGCAAGCGAGACACCGCGCGAGATCGCCTTCTGTGCCCATGCGATCAACCAGGACGAACTCTTCGAGGTAGAGAACGCCTTGCTCGACCCGCGCTTCTGCGATAGCCCATTGGTCGTCGCTGCACCGGATATCCGTTTCTATGCGGGTATGCCGCTGAGCGATGGCCGGGGAAATAACCTCGGCACGCTGTGCGTCATCGACCGCCAGCCGCGCCAGCTCAACGAACAGCAGCGCAAGAGCCTGCAAATGCTCGCCCAACAAACCGTACAGCTATTTGAACTGCGCCTGCAGGCCCGCCATCAACGTGAGCAGGCCGCGTTGCACAAGGCCATGCTGGGCAGTGCTGGCACGGCGGTAATCGTGGTCGATCCAGAGGGTTTGATTCAACAGGCCAGCCCCGGTGTTACAACGTTGCTGGGGTACAACGCCGATGATCTACCGGGACGACCACTGGCGTTACTGCTGGCCCAGGATGGTCACCAATTGCCTAACGACCTGTTGCGCCCGAGCTCGCCTCAGGGCAGCAGTCAAACGCCACTGTATGAAGCGCAGATGCGTCATGTGGCAGGCCATGCGGTGCCGGCGCTACTGAACATCTCGCCAATCAATCTGGACGGAAGGTTCGACCTGGGCTATCTGTGCATCGCCCATGACCTGAGCTATCGCGAGGAGGCCCTGCAACGTCTGCAGCGACTTGCCGCTCAATTGCCCGGAGTGGTCTACCAATTCCAGTTGTTTGACGATGGCCGCAGCTGCTTTCCCTATGCCAGCCAGGGCATGGAGGTTATTTATGGCGTCACACCGGAGGCGGTCAAGGATGATGCCAGCAGGGTCTTCGCCCTGATTCATCCCGACGATTTGAGTACGCTAACCGATAGCATTGCCGTCTCTGCGGCCAACCTTGACCTGTGGCATCAGGAGTACCGCGTATTGCACCCCGGTAAAGGGCTCATCTGGGTCGAGGGCCGGGCTGCGCCACAACGGCGCCCCGATGGCAGCGTGCTTTGGCATGGTTTTATCAGTGATATCACTGAACGCAAGCATATGGAGCGACTAAAAAGCGAGTTTGTCTCCACCGTCAGTCACGAACTGCGCACCCCACTGACCTCCATTACCGGCTCATTGGGCCTGATTAACGGCGGAGCACTAGGGCCGGTGCCCGACACCATGAAAGGCATGCTTGCCATCGCCGAAGGCAACACCCAGCGCCTGCGCAACCTGATCGACGACCTGCTGGACATAGACAAACTAATCGCAGGAAAAATGACCTTCAACCTGCAATCCATACAGCTCAATGAGCTGCTGGCAGAGTGCAACGCTAGCAACCAGGGTTTCGCTCAGCAGCACAGCGTGAGCTTGTTGCACAACGACGACGGCGCGAGACTGCAGGTAGTTGCCGACCCGCTGCGCCTGCAGCAGGTGCTGAGCAACCTGCTTTCCAATGCGCTGAAGTTCTCCCCGCCCCAAGGTGAGGTTTGCCTTTACAGTCAGCAACAGGGCTCGCGGGCACGCATTTTGGTCAGTGATCAGGGCTCTGGTATAGCTGCAGAGTTCACCACCCGAATATTCGAAAAATTCTCCCAGGCAGATGCCAGCGACCGTCGACAGAAAAGCGGCACGGGCCTGGGGCTGGCCATCAGCAAAGAACTGATCGAGCGCATGGGTGGCAGCATTGGCTTTATCAGCGAGCCGCAACAGGGCAGCACCTTCTGGATCGAGCTGCCATTGCGCGGCCAGCAAGACGCCTCATGAAGTTACTCGAAAAACTCCTGTATCAACGTCCCAGAATGATGCCGCTAGTGGTACTGCTGTGTGCCTCGCTGGCAACGCTGGGGGCTTGCTACGGCTTGCGTCAGAGTCAGCTAGCTGCTGCTGAGCTGCACTTTCAGCAACTCGCCGGGGAAGTACTCGAAGCCATCGAAAGGCGCATGAACAATCACCGACAAATCCTCTTGGGCGGTGCTGGTCTGTTTGATACCCACGATGCGATCACGCGTGAAGATTGGCAGCGTTATGTCAGTCGCCTTGATTTAGAAATGCTCTACCCCGGCATCCAAGGCGTGGGCTACAGCAAGGTGATCCGCCCCGACCAGCTGGCAAATTTTGAGGCTGGGGTACGCCGCGAGGGCTTCGCTAATTTTACCCTGCGGCCCCCAGGTGCTCGCGAGCTGTACACCCCCATCCTGTTCCTGGAACCCTTCACTGACCGCAACCGCGCCGCCCTCGGCTTCGACATGTACTCTGAGCCTGTGCGCCGAGCGGCCATGCTTACGGCAGCGCAAACGGGTCAGCCGCAGCTCAGCGGCAAGGTCCGGCTGGTTCAAGAAAACAGCGGCCCAGTGCAGCCCGGGTTGCTGATGTATGTGCCGGTTTACCGATCAGGGGTATCGTTGAATAAGGCACATGAGCGCCTTGCGGCGCTGCAAGGTTTCGTCTTCAGCCCCTACCGGGTCAACGACCTGATGAGCGGGATACTCGACGGACGTAATCTGCAGGTCGATTTTGCCCTCTTCGCGGGTCCCGAGGCCGACCTCGAACAGCGGCTATTCGTCAGTCATCCTCGTATCGAATCCGTCGGTGCCGCACTGAGCCAGGCACAACTCCAGTTGTTCGGCCAAACATGGACCGTGGCCTTTCATGCCCAGCCGGGGTTCTTCAAGGGCTTCCAACAAGGTCAGGGTGTCCTGCTGCTGCTTGGCACGATTATCAGCCTGCTGCTGTTTTTCCTTACGCGCACGCTTGCGCAGGGCCAGCAGCAGGCGCTTGCACTGGCCGGCGATATGACCATGCAGTTACGCAACAGCGAGGCGCGGCTGCAGCGAGTCCTGCAAGGCGGCCATGACGGCTGGTGGGACCTGGATATGGTTAGCAAGGCGTTCTATGCATCGACCCGCACCTGGCAGATGCTTGGCTACCCTGAAGACGGCCCGCAACCACCGCTCAAAGACTGGACGCAACTGGCTCACCCCGAAGACTGGCCTGAGCTGCAAAGCCTACTGCTACCGCCCGCCGGTGAACTGGTGCAGTACTTGAACCATGAGTGTCGCCTGCTGTTGCAAAGCGGCCAGAGCTTGCCGGTACTGCTGCGGGCACTGGTGCAGTATTCAGGCGAAGGTCAGATGCTGCGCGCCAGCGGCACCGCGATGGATCTCAGCGAACAAAAACGCATCGAGCAGTTGAAGAACGATTTTGTCTCAACTGTCAGTCACGAGCTGCGCACGCCGCTGACGTCCATTTCGGGCTCACTTGGCCTGATCAATGGCGGGGCACTGGGTAACGTTCCCGAGGCCATACGGCCGATGCTGGAAATCGCTCAACAGAATAGCCTGCGCCTTTGCCACTTGATCAACGACCTGCTGGACATGGACAAGCTTGCCGCAGGAAAACTCAGCTTCGAGCTGGCCAATCTGCAACTAGGCGCACAACTCACCGAGTCTTTGCAGAGCATCCAGGCGTACGCCAGGCAGCATCACATTGAGCTGCAACTCGATACTGCAGCGCCGGTGCCTATTCGAGCCGACTCCCTGCGCTTACAACAGGTTCTGGCCAACTTCCTGTCGAACGCCATCAAGTTCTCCCCACCTGGTGCTCAGGTACGGCTGCACAGCACACTGCGCGATGGCCGCGTACGGGTCAGCGTGACTGACCAGGGCCGCGGTATTGCCGAACATTTTCGCAGCCATATTTTCCAGAAGTTTTCCCAGGCCGACACTGGCGATCAACGCCAGAAAGGTGGCACCGGTCTGGGCCTGGCCATCAGCAAAGAATTGATCGAACGCATGGGTGGCCACGTCGGCTTTGACTCGCAGGAGGGTAAGGGCAGTACTTTCTGGTTCGAGCTGCCGGTAATGGTCAACCACCCACCCGAGCAGGATCTGCACCGCCCCAGCATTCTGGTGGTAGAGGATGAAGCCGATATTGCTCGGCTACTGCAATTGCTGCTTCAGCGTGCGGGCTACCGGGTTTTACTGGCCTATAGCCTCACGCAGGCGCGCCAGTTGCTGAGCAGCGAACCTGTTGCTGCCATTACCCTGGATCTGCGCTTGCCCGATGGCAACGGCATCGAATTCATCCAGGAAATACACCGCGACCTGGCCACTCGAGAGCTGCCTATCCTGGTGATCTCGGCTGCAAATGAGCAGGGTCAGCTTAGCCTGCAAGGCGGGTTCCATGTCGTTGACTGGCTGGACAAACCAATTGATCCGGCACGTTTACTGGGGGGGTTGCGCAGGGCACTCAGTGGCACGGGCGAAAAACCACGCATCCTGCATGTCGAGGATGATGCGGATCTGCGCTTGGTGATTGCTGAGCAGGGTCGCCACTTGGCAGACTTCGTTGGCGTTGCAACGCTAAGCGAGGCTCGCCAGCGCCTTAACGCTGGCGGCCTGGACTTGGTGCTATTGGATTTTAACCTGCCCGATGGCAACGGCCTGGAGCTAATTGATGAGGTTCACCGGCTCTGCCCAGGGCTGCCTATAGTTGTTCTGTCATCGACGGAACTGTCCACTGAGCAATTGAGTCGAGTAGAGGCGGCACTGGCCAAATCGCGAACGGACGCTCAAGACTTCCTCAACGTTCTGGCCCGCCTGCTACCGACCAAAGAGACCGACCATGCCTGATCTCAAGCGCATGTTGCATGTGGAGGACGACCTCTAAATCCAGGCGGTTGCCAACCTGCTACGCCAGCGCCTTCGCCGAGTTGGCAGCCTCGGTCCTTACGGCGGCGAAGAATTCATGGCCGTGCTACCCGACTGCAGTGGCGAACAGGCCGTACGCATGCTCGATTGGCATCAGCGCGCCTGCAGAGCAACACAGCGTAGCTGCCAGAAAACCCGGCATCGCGTGCAGGCGCTGATCGGCTCTGGAAAGCAAGAATTGGGCGGGGAGGAATTGCAGCGGGCGAATGCCCAAAAAAGAAAAACCCCGCTGGTGCGGGGCCTTTGCAGACTGTGTACTGACATCCGTGTTGCGCGCACCATCCTGGCGGCTATCCAGCGTATCCCTTTTGGTTACTCTGCGCTTCCTGCGCTACGTCCATGCCAAGTAGATTAGTCCTCTGGCGCAGATCGCAGTAGTGGCGATCTGCAGCACGCCCTGTAAGCTGAGGCTTACATATTACCGATCACCGCGCGGCGTCATCATGTGACGTCGGCCCCTCCTACAAAAACAACAGACCCCGAACACAGCGGTCAGCAGGGCTTTATCATGCGCGCAGTAATTATCGCTCTCGGTTGCCTGGCAGCCAGTTTCAGCCTGCCGGTTCTGGCCAATGGTCAGAGCCAGATTGCCGATCCGCAGGTTCGTGACCACTTGTTCTGGAACGAGCTGTATGGCGCCGGCGGCACCTCGCTGTATTGCGCCAAGGCCTTCACCGGAGACAGTGGTGGCGGACTGCTCAGCGCCAGCCTGATCTACAGCAGCCCGCAGTTGAAAAGCGCCCTGCGCTGCAGCACTGATCGCCAATGCAACATCATGAACCCGCGCTATGCCTATATGGCCGCCGACCTGCATAACCTCTACCCGGCGCTAAACCGCGTCGAACAGACGCGGCGTAACGCCCAGTTCGGCGAACTGGGCGCTGACGGCCAGAGTGCGTTCGCCGACATCGGCTGCGACCTCAAAAGCAGTTTCAAACTGCTGGAACCGCGCAACGCCGCCAAGGGCAATATCGCCCGGGCGATCTTCTATATGCACATCGAATACGGCCTGCCCATCGTCGGCCAGGCGAGCATGTACAAACGCTGGCACCAGATGGACCCGCCGGATGCCGAAGAAAATGCGCGCAACGACAAGATCGGCAGCCTGCAGGGCACCCGCAATCGCTTTATCGACGACCCGGCCCTGGTCGATCAATTGATCGCCGACTGACCAAGCCATGACCCAGCCAAATTAGCGCACCCGACAGCCGAGCGGCCACGCCGACCGCTCACGCTCGCGGCTCCGCTCGGCTAATACGCAGTACCTGGCAGGCTTAGCTGCCGATTACCCCACCATCGTTTTTGCTGATCATTACCGTGGTCGAGCGTGGCCGGGTTTTGCTGTCGCTGGCCGGGTAGCTGATACCCGGATGCTGGATATTTGCCCACATGGTTTTGCCGTCCGGGCTCCAGGCCAGGCCTGTCACTTCGCAGCCACGCGGGCCAACCAGAAAGCGCCTGACCTCACGAGTACTCGGGTCAGCGCAGAGCAACTGGTTGCAGCCCATAGCCTGCATGGCCGGCTCGTCGTCGCCGTAGTCGGTCTGGATCCACAGGCGGCCATGGCGGTCGAAGGCCAGGCCATCGGGCGAGGAGAAAATGTCGCCGTTGATGGTGCCGGTCAGATTGGCTGGCACGGCGTTGCCAGCGGCGTCCCTGGCGCCTTTTTGCTCACCCGCCAGAAGGAACAGCTCCCAGCTGAAGGTGGTTGCGGTGGGATCGGCGCCCTGTTCATTGAACCGCAAAATCTGCCCGTGCAAGTTCTGCGGGCGCGGGTTGGCTTGGTCGGTGGGTTGTTTGTCGCCACGGCCATCGTTGTTGGTCAGGGCGACGTAAACCTCGCGGCTCGTTGGGTGCACGGTGGCCCATTCCGGACGATCCATCGGTGTGGCGCCAGCATGGTCGGCGGCAGCGCGGGTGTTGAGCAGCAGTTCGGCCTGGCTGGCAAAACCATTGGCGGCGGTCAGGCCGTTTTGCCCATGCACCAGCGCCAGCCATTGACCAGAGCCATCGGCATCGAAGCGCGCGGCGTAGAGGGTGCCGGCGTCGAGCAGGTCGCGGCTGGCCTTGGGGTTGGCCGCGTCGAAACGCCCGTTGGGGACGAATTTGTAGACATACTCGCCCTTGGCATCATCGCCGGAATAGAACGCCATACGCCCGTCATCGCCCAGGCTGAGGGCCGCGCACTCACGGCTGAAGCGACCAAAGGCGGTGCGTTTGATCGGCTGCGCTTGCGGGTCGAAGGGGTCAATTTCCACTACCCAGCCAAAGCGATGGGGCTCGTTGACGTAACCGCCGTGGTCTTGCTGCGTATCGGGGGTGGCGTTGAAGCGCGGGTCAGCAGTTTCCCAGGCGTAGTTTTTACTGGTGCCTTCTTTGGCCAGACCGTAGCGCTTGTGCGACACGCGCGCGGCGTAATCGACCTGATCACGGTTGATAAAGTAGTTGTGCCAGTTTTCTTCGCAGGTGAGAAAGGTGCCCCAAGGGGTCACGCCGGTGGCGCAGTTGTTGAGGGTGCCGCGCACTTCGTGGCCAGTGGGGTCGGCCACGGTTTTCATCAGCTCATGTCCGGCCAGCGGACCGGCGATGCGCATGGCGGTCAGGGCGCTGATACGGCGGTTGTAGGGCGAGTCCATGACCCGCTGCCATTGGCCGTCAGCGGCTTTTTTCACCTCGATTACCGAGACGCCATGGGCGGCTTGCTCCTTGCGCACTTCGCTCAGCGGGCGCGGCTTGCTCTGGTCGATCTGGTTGGTGGGGTGCAGCGGCGGGTTGACGTATTCGTGGTTCATTACCAGCAGGCCACGGTCTGTCTCGCCGTCAAAGGCGAAAAAATCCATGCCGTCGTGGTTGTCACCGGCCTGCTTGAGCTGGGCCTGCCAATCGTCGCTGGCATCCGGGTTCCACTGCGGCGCGCCAGCCTCGACCGGGTCACCCCAGGAGAAGAACGGCGTGGCGCTGTAGCCCTCGGCGACCAGCACGCGGTCGAATTGCGAACCAACCTGGACCGGCACCCCCTTGAAATTGAGCAGCGGGCTGGCATGGGCGCGTAGGCTCAGGCCCATGCCACCGGCGAAGAAGCTCAGGGCCGCCAGGCTCAGGCCGCCTTTGAGTACGTTGCGCCGACGGGTGTCGACCAGCTGGGCGAGAGTTGGGTTGGCGCTGGGGTTGATCGACTGGTCGTCGTGGGCTTCGAGGCTGGCGTGAAATTGGCTGTGGTCGTGGCTCATCAGTGGCTCTCGCTGATTATCGGGTGGCTGGCGGCGCGGTTCATTCGATGCGATAGGTAAAGGTGTTTTTCACGTTGGGCACGGCTACGGCTTTGCCGTCGATCACCCGCGGTTGGTAGCGGAAGCTTTTACTGGCGGTTAATGACGGGCGGATGAACAGGGGATGGCACTCACCCGCCACCTGCGGGTCTTCCACCCGGCCCAGGGCGTTGACCGTGTAGCTGACCGTGCACTCACCCTCAAGGCCCTTGTCCAGCGCGCGCTGCGGATACGCCGGCGCCTGTTTGGCAATCGGCAGGTACTGGCGACTGGCAGCCGCAGCCTGGGCCTGGTGCGCACGCGCGGCGGCGTCGGCCTGCTGACGCTGCTGGTCGGCGACCTGTTGCAGGCGCTCGGCCTGCTGGCGCTGTTCCTGCTCACGTTGCTGCTGGTCGAGGCGAGTCTGTTCCTCACGCTTGCGCTCAAGCCGCTGACGGTCCTGCTCACGCTTCTCGTGCTCCACGCGCTTACGCGCCAGAGCGGCCTGCTCCAGTTTCTGCTGGGCGATACGCGGATCGATCTGCGGCTCCACGGGCGCACGCACGTCTGCCAGCGGGGCTTCAAGCGGCACGGGCAGCGGGGCTTCCATCACCGGCGCGGGTGGCGGCAAGCTGACCAACTGCATGCTGAGGGTGCTGATGCTCGGCGCCAGCGGTTTTTCCACCGGCCAATTGGCCAGCAACAGAGCCAGCACCACCCCATGCAACACCAGGGTCAACAACACCGCCTGGGCATTGCGCAGGCACGACGCGGGCAACCTGGGCCAGGTAATCGAGGCGGGCCGTTCCATCAGCATGCTGCTCACTGCGGCGCCTCGGTAATCAGGCCCAGGTTACTCACCCCACCCTGCTGCAAGGCGGCGATCCCGGCCACCACCGTGGCGTAGTCGGCGGTCTGATCAGCGCGGATATACACCTGGGTATCGCCACGCTCGGCGATGATCTGCGTGACCTTGGCGGTCATTTCGTCCAGGCCCACGGCGCTATCGGTCTGCTGCTCAGTGTTCAGCTCGCTGCCCAGGTTCCAGTAATAGCCACCGTCAGCCTGTACCGAAAGGGTGAGGATCTGCTGCTGGTTGTCAGTCGGCAGCGCTTCGCTGGCGACCTTGGGCAACTCGATCTTCACCCCCTGGGTGAGCATCGGCGCGGTGACCATAAAGATCACCAGCAGCACCAGCATCACGTCGATGTAGGGCACCACGTTCATCTCGGCCTTGGGGCCGTGTTTGCTCATCGGCTTGCGCATGGCGGGCTCCTCAGGCAGCGGCGCTGACGTGGCTGCTGGCGGCATGCAGCTTGCGGTGCAGACGTGCCTGCAATTCGTTACCAAAGCCGTAGTAGCGCGAGGTCAGGGTGGCGACGCGAGCGCTGAAGCGGTTGTAGGCGATCACCGCGGGAATAGCGGCGAACAGGCCGATGGCGGTGGCGATCAGCGCTTCGGCGATGCCCGGGGCGACCGTGGAAAGCGTCGCCTGCTGCACTTGAGACAGGCCGATAAAGGAATTCATGATCCCCCAGACGGTGCCGAACAGGCCGATATAGGGGCTGACCGAACCGACCGTAGCAAGAAACGGCAGGCCCTTTTCCAGGCGTTCTTCCTGCTCGCTGATGGCCACCAGCAGCGAGCGCTCGACCCCATCGATCACCAGCTCGCCGGCAATCCCCGGTTCGCGCTTGAGCTGGATGTACTCGTGATAGCCAGCCTGAAATATCTGCTGCAGGCCGGCATCCTCATCGAGTGAGTCGCTGCCTTCGCGGTACAGCTGGGCGAGGTCGTGGCCGCTGCGAAAACGCAGCTGAAAGTCTTTCATCAGGCGCTCGTTGCGGCGCAGTACCGCGCTGCGCTGGATGATCAGGTACCAGCTGAGCAGCGACGCCAGCAGCAGGGTGAGCATCACTGCCTGGACCAGCAGGCTGGCATCACTGACCAGACTCCAGACGGTCATCTGTTCGAGGGTGTTGTGCATGGTTGTCTCCTTACATCGCGCGCTTGGGGAACGCCCCGGACGCTATTCGATTACGTTTGTGTTGCCGGTTGATGACAGCAGCGTTGAAGCCTGTCATCGGCCGGCTTTTGTAGGAGCCAGCTTGCTGGCGATCCGCGTGCGGCACAGCCGATCGCCAGCAAGCTGGCTCCTACAGCGTGTGCTGTTTACTCCAGACCCAGGGCCTCGGCCACCGCAGCCCAGGGCAGGTATTTGTAGTTCTGGCGGTCTTCGGGCATGCGCTTGCGGCCGTCCTGCACCACCAGCATGCCGTCGTTCCAGATGCCGCCCAGGTTGGCCGAGGTGACTTCCAGCCCGTCGGTTTCCGATGCGCCATCAATACCCAGTTGCGCGTTCAGGCCGATGCGAAACGCGCCGCGCACGGCATAGGGCGCAGTCGCATCAAGCACCACGTAGCTGTCGTTGCCCTGGCTGGAGATCACCAGGTAGTCACGCGTAGCGCCCTGGTAAAGGGCCAGGCCCTCGATGTCGTCGTGGACCACGCCGCCTACCGCAATCACCTGTTCGAGTTGCGTCGGGGCATCGGCGCGAGCGTCCAGCACCCAGACCGCTACATCCTCTTCGCCGACGAACAGGCGCTGGCCACGGTCATCGGCCACGCAGCCTTCCGGCTGGCTGTCGACCTTGAACTGGCGCACCAGCTCACCCTGGATGCGGCCATCGCCTGCACTCAGGCGGTACTGCAGAAAGGTGCCGTCCTTGTCGTTGGGAATTGCATGGATGGCACCTGCGGCATCCTTGAACATGCACAGGCCGTAGATGTCCTTGAGCGGCGTGGGCACTTGGCCGAGGTCGCGCAACTCACCGCTGCTGCGGTCAATGGCAAACACCTGCAAACTGTTTTGGTCACGGTTGCTGGCCACGGCCAAATCGACCAGCTCGCCATTAAGGTCAAAGCCGGCGCGCACATCGACGTTGTTCATCCGCCCAATACGCAAGTCCTGTAGCTGCTTGCCGGCCAGGTCATAGGCAAGCAGACCACCTTGCTTGTCGGTGCCGAGCACACGGCTTTGTTGTGCGTCTGTTGGGTGCACCCAGATCGCCGGGTCATCGGCGGCATCGCCCAGGCTCGGTACCGGATCGGTTTGCACCTGCACCGGCAAAATCGGCAGCGCGGCTGGCTGCTCGGGGGTTGCCGGCAACCAGGCCAGCTGGCCATGCTGCAGGCCGTCGTCGTCGCGCACCAAGAGCTCCAGGCCGCCCGCCACCGCGCGCGCACTGAGGCCTTGCGGCTCGTTCAGATCCCCCAGGGGCAGCACCGGCTGAGCCTGCCAGCCTTCTGCGCCACGCTGATAGCGGTGCAGGTTGTTGCTTTCCGGGTCCAGCGCCAGCACGCCGCCTGGCACCACGGCCATGCCGGCGAGCGCGTTGCTGATATCACCGAACGGCTGCACCAGGCCCACCGGTTCACGCACCAGATCGGCCTCGGCATGGGCGGCATAAGCCCACAGGCCGACGCCTTCTTCGTTGACATACAAGAGTTCGGCGACATCGTCGACCTGGCAGTGTTCGCTGGCCGGCGGCAAGCTCATGCCGCGTACGCGCTTGGGCGTTGCCAGCGGCACTTCGTTTTGGGCGACCAGCCACTGCTCGCCGATGCCCTCCTCACCAATCAGGAAGACAAACGCGTTGTGCGCTGCATCGCGGTATAGGCACAGGCCGTCGATCTTGTACGCCGGTTGCGGCAGGTACAGCGGTTCGCCCCAGCGCTTATTCGCCAGGTTGACCAGCATTGCTTGCTGACGGTCGACGTCCAGCGCTGCCACCAGCAGGCCGCTCGGGCCGACCCGATGATCGATGCTGGCGAAGGTGCCGGGCAACTGGCTGAGGGTCACGCCCTGCTTGTCCAGCACAAACAAGCCCTGTTTCTCACTGCTCTGCAGGCGCTCGGCACCTGGCCAGAAACTGTCGCTGGCCAGCCACTGCGCCGCCTCGACCGCCGCCATGGTGGGGCTGGAAAGCCCCTGCAGCGTCAGGGCCGCGGGGGCTTTTTCATCAACCTGGCTTTGGCAGGCACTGATAGCAATCAGGCTGGCGAGCAGGAGATTTTTCTTCACAAACGCAAGGTGCATGCCGGTAAATCCTTATCAAAAGCTATCACTGTGGCGCGGGCGCACGCTCGCGCGCCCAGCCGATAGAACAATCAGAAGTGGGTGAAGGTCAGGCCGAGCTTGTAAGTCGGGCCGTATTCCTCGTACTGGGCGTTGAAGTCGCGGCGGCCGCTATAGACGTAGTAGGACTCGTCCGTCAGGTTTTGCGCCTGGAAGGTCAGTTGCAGCGCTGGGGTGAGGAAGTAACCGGCGCTAACGTCGACAAACACCTGCTCATCGGCATAGAGGTCATGGGCCTTGTCGTCGATGCCGGCGACTTCAGCCAGGTAGGCGGATTTGTAGTTGGCCGACAGGCGCAGGCTGAGCGCGTCGTCTTCCCAACCGAGCATCAGGTTACCGACCGTGTCTGATTGGTTCGGCAGGTCGATGCTGCGCGACAAGCCCTGCCCTTCAATCTGCGCGTCGGAGCGGCTGAAGGTGGCGTTGGCACCCATCAGCAGGCCGTTCCAGGGTGCCGGCAGCCAGTCGAATTTCTGCGAGTAGGCCAGTTCCAGGCCATACAGTTTGGCGCTGTCGCCATTGGCGAAGGTCAAGGCTTCATCGAAGGCCAACCATTCGCCCGTGCCAGCCAGGTCGGTGTTGTAGACGAAGCTGTCGATGTCCTTGTAGAACACGAATGCCGAGACCACGCCCGCACGGCCCATGTAGTGCTCAATGCCGAGGTCGAAATTCATCGCCTCCAGCGGGTCGAGATCCGGGTTGCCAAAACTGGCATCAGCGTCATCGATGGCAAAGCCCGGTGCCAGTTGGCCAAAGGTTGGGCGCACCACGGTGTTGGTCCAGGCCGCGCGCACTTGCGTGCTGGCATTCAACTGATAGCGTGCATGCAAGCCTGGCAGCCAGTGGTCATAACGCTTCTTGCTTTCGCTGTTTTCAAACACGCCATCACGGATGCCGGTGCCCTTGGCTTCGAACTCGGTGCCCTCGTAGCGCACCCCGGCAATAAAGCGCCAATCGTCGACGTCGAGGCTGTTCATCAGGTAGGCGGCATTGATGTCTTCGCTCATTTCGAAGTCATTTACCCGCGACTCTTCTGCGTTGTAGAACTCATCTCTGTTCAGACCGCCAAGCAGGCGCTCGATGGCATTGGCGCTGATGCCCGGGCCGAAACGTCCCAGGCCGTAATCCACGCTGCCCTTGGTGAACTGGCTCAGGTTGAGGTCGGCATCGGTCAAGCCTACGTCACCGAGGTCTTCGTATTTCCAGGCCTCCAGGTCGTTATCTTTTTCCCGCTGGCTGAGCTTGCCGCCGAATTTGACCTGCGCCGCATAGCCGCTGAGGTCGAAGTCACGCGCCAGGTCGAGCTTGATGTTCTGCTCGGTATCGGTGGTCTTCTGCTTTTCCCACTCGACCTCGCTGAGGGTGAAGTTGTTCGGGTCGTAGAACGCCGGGTCGATGCTCAGGCGCGGCTTCTTGGTGTTGCTGAAACCGGCATCGGCAAAATCGTCGTTACCTTCAAAGTTCGCCCCGGCAATGCCTTCTGGGCTGTCTTCGCTGGAGCGGCTGAAGCCTGCCTGGGCACCGATAGTCCACAGCCCCAGCATGCGCTCGCCCCCAAATACGTAGGACTGCACTTCCTGGGTTTCCTCGCGGCTCTTCAGCTCGCGGTAACCTTCAGCATCGCCACGTTCGCCAGCGGCCTGCGCATCGGCAAACTCGATACCGGCAGCGTTGCGGGCTTCGCTGTCTTTGTAGCGGCTATAGAGGGTGCGCAGGTAATAGCTGGAGAGGTCATCGGGCTTGTAGTCGAAATTCAAGCCAAAGCCGGTGCGCTCGCGGGTAATGGCGTAGTTACGCTGTTCCAGCTCTTCCAACCGGGCGCCATTGTCGAAGTCCCAGGCACCGCCGGTTTCGACGTTGTCCGAGCCAAAATCACGCTCCTCCCAGCTCAGCGCTGCGGCTACACCGAAGTTATCCGTGCCGTCGCCCAGGCTGAAACGGTCGCTGATTGCACCAGAAAATTTCGGACTGGCTTGCGCGGTGTTCTCGTCGTAGCTGCCTTCGGCGCTGCCGGTGTAAAACAGGCCGTCGTGGTCGAACGCCGACAGGCTTTCCACCTCTACCGTGCCGCCCAGGGAGTTGGCGTCCATGTCTGGGGTCAGCGACTTGACCACTGTCAGCGACTGCACCAGTTCCGAGGGCAATACGTCGAGGGCCACGGCGCGCCGATCACTTTCCGGCGAAGGCACCAGGGTGCCGTTGATGGTCACGCTGTTCAGGTCCGGGCCAATGCCGCGCACGCTGACAAAGCGCCCTTCACCCTGGTCGCGCTCAACCGACAGGCCGGGAATACGCTGCAGCGCTTCCGCGGCGTTGTCGTCCGGCAACTGGCCGATGCCGTCAGCGTGCACCACGCTTTCCACGTTGTCGGAGCTGCGCTGCTGTTTCAAGGCCTTGTCGACGCTGACGGCCTGGCCAACCACTTCGACGTATTCGGTGGCTGGCTCAGCCGCGAACGCCAGGCTGCTGGCGATCGCCAAGGCCAATGTACTGAGCTGACAGACTTTCTGTGTGCAGCGCTTCATCGCATACCCTCCACAAACGTGAACTACGCCGGGCGCCATTGGCCTGGCAACGTGGAGGGCAAGCTAGGCGGGGCTCATGACGCTTCTGTGACAGCCCAAAGCGACGCCAGGTAAAACGTCAGCTTTGCGCCGATTTTTCCGGGCGTTTGAGCCGATTCGACCCCTTCACGGTGCTCTGGCTCACCGCTGGCCGCGCCTGCAGCCTTTATAAACAGGGCTACCAGAGCGCGGGAATCGCGGCTAAAGCCACTTCGCTGACGTCGCGATTGGGCGATCGGGGCAGCCAACGCACAAAAATCGCCAACTGACCTGAGCTGATTCGACCTCCCCACGCTGTAACCAAACCGTCATGGGCATCTGCTCTGCTGGCGCGACTGTGCCGATACGGAGCCTGTGTAACCATGCCACCCCTGCTGAAATTTCACGCTTGGAAACTCTGCGGCCTGCTGCTGGCGGCCAACTTCGGTTTGCTCGCCTACCTCAGTGTCGGCACGCTCAAGGCACTAAGCGAATGGAACTGGACCGATATCGGCGGTGAAGGCGGCTCGGCGCTGTTGGTGCTGGTATGGATCGGCCTGCTGCTGAAAAGTCGCCCGGCCGGACAAGTCACCACCTTGCTGTTCTATGGCCTGGCCTGCCTGTTCTTCTCCCTCTGGATGGATACCCTCGACGAGTTCGTGCAACTGCCGACGGGCATCGCGTGGGACAAGTGGCTCGAGTCGGGACCGATGCCCGTGGGTTTTATCCTGATGACCTTGGGCATCTACCACTGGCACCGCGAACAGTTGGCCATCAGCGCACAGATGGAAAAGCGCGAACGGCTGTTTCGCGAGCACCGGCTGTTCGACAAGGTCACCCCGCTGGGCGGAGCCGACTACCTGCGTTTGCAGTTGCAACAGGCGTTGCAGGAGGCGCACAGCGAGCAACAACCGCTGTCCCTGGTGATCCTCGACCTGGACGATTTCAGCCGGGTCAATCGCGAATACGGCCACGCCGAGGGCGACCGCGTGTTGCAGGTGGTGTCCCAGGTGGTGGTGCTCAACCTGCGCCGCCAGGACCTGCTCTGCCGCCTGGCCGGCGATCGCTTCGTGGTGCTGCTGCCCAATACCGGCGAACAACAGGCCCGGCATCTGGCCCTGGAACTGCAAGCCGCCGTGCAGCACCTGGCCTACAAAAGCCACCTGCACGGCGAGCGCCTGCAACTGAGTGCCAGCGTGGCGGTGGTCATGGCCCAGCAGGACAGCCCGGAGAGCCTGCTGCAACGGCTCAACCTGGCGCTGGCGCGAGCCAAGCAACCGCCGTTCATCAAGCGCGCCTGAGGCCTGAGTAGATGGCCTTGAAAACCACCTGGTACGAATGCGACAGCCGCTTTATCGCCGCCCATTACCAGCCCGCCGCGCTACTCGACCTGGCGCTCGGCCGCGACGTCGACAGTCACCGCCTGCTGCGCGGCACCGGCTTGTTCCATGACGATATTCTCGCCGGCCAGGTTCGCATCAGCCCCGGACAATTCCTGCAACTGATCGACAACGCCCAGCGCCTGCTGGCGGCCGACGACACCAGCTTTCTGTTCGGCCAGCGCCTGTTGCCCGGCCACTATGGCGCCGCCAGCCATGCCTTGCGCCACGCCGCAAGCCTGCACCAGGCATTGACCCTGCTGGTCGAGCAGCGCGCCCTGCTCAGCCCGCTACTGGCGCCGCGATTGCTGATTGATGAGCACAACGCCTACCTGTACTGGCTGGACAGTTGTGGCGCCGGGGAACAACGGCGCTTTCTGCTCGAAGCCAGCATGACTGCCGTCTGCGCCAGCAGCCGCTGGCTGGCCGGAGAAAAACTGCCCTGGCAATGCAGCTTCAGCCATGCGCAACCGCGCTATATCGAGCAGTACTGGGTCAACCTGGGCGAGCAGGTCCAGTTCGACCGTCAGGTGGACATGATGAGCATCCCGCGTCACTACCTGCACGTGCCATGGCCAATGGCCTCGGCCACGGCCGGTCAAGTGGCGCAGCAGCAGAGCAAGCGGCAACTCGACGAACTGGGCGTCGATGCCAGCCTGCTGGATCGCCTGTACGACCACTTGCAAGCGCACATTCGCCAGCCGATGAACCTGGAGCAGGTCGCCCAGGTATTCGACATGAGCCCGGCCACCCTCAAGCGCAAACTGCACAAGCACGGCACGCACTTTCAGGAACAGCTCGACCTGGTGCGCAAGCACGTCGCGCTCTATCTCTATCAGGCGCAGGGGTACAGTAACGAAGAGGTGGCCGCTTACCTGCAGTTTCACGATACGACCAACTTTCGTCGCTCGTTCAAACGCTGGACAGGCTATTCCCCGAGCGCACTGCTGCAGTTGCTCGGTTCTTGAGGCTCAGCTGGGTTCACTTAGCGCCCCATGCATGCCACGCCTGACGGGGACATGGCCTGCAATAGTGCTGCTCACTAGGGTTGAGTGAACAGCATTGCGGTCGATTGCAGCGTTGCTACTCAGGCCACCCGCTGCCGGGTGAGCGCGGTGACAGCAAACATCACACCGACAAGCCATCGAATGACGGCTAGCGCATGACGAACGACTTACCAGCCGACGCCAAAGCCCAGGCTGTAGTGGGTCTCGTCCAACTCGCCCTCTGAGCCACTGACCAGGTCTTTTTCGGCCTTCATGTTCAACGAAGCCCAGTCGGTGACCTTGTAGCGCAGGCCCACAGCAGCATCCAGGGTGTAGTCGGCTACATTGGCCAGCGGCTTGCCGACCTCGCCGTTGCTGAACAGCTCGAAGCTCTTGCCGACCAGATAGCGGTTGTAGTCCCACTTCATGCTCACGGCATGGAAGTTGTCCTTTTCGCCATTGGCATACTCGTAGTCGGTGCGGTTGAGCAGGCCCGCTACCGAGAATGCGCCCAACTCATTGTCCCAGAACTGGTAACCCGGGCCGGTACCGACGGTACGCTGACGGGCCAGCTCTTCGACCTGATCGCGCTTGTACTCGAGACGCCCCTGCCAGAACCAGTTTTCGTCGAGAAAACGGTCGAGCGCATATTCGGCACTCCAGTTATCGGCGGTCATCACGTCGTTCTGAAACTCGCGGTCGTAACCGGCTTCTGCGTTGTGCCGCCACAGGCCATGGCGGGCCTGGGTTTTCAGGTCGACATCATAGTCATCGGTGTCGGCTTCGGCGCGCTTATAGTCCAGCGCCGCATCGATATTGCCCTTCCAGGTCAGATCCTCAACCAATGGCTTGGGCTTCATGATCCGCTGAATACTTGCCAGCTCGATGGTTCTTGGCCCGTCACCATTGGCCAGGGTGACCTTGCCCTGCTCCGCGGCTAACAGGGCCTTGGCCCGCTCGCCGGTAACCTTGCCTGCCTTGACCAGCAACTCCTGGTCACTTTCAAGGGTGGCGATTTTATTCCAATCCAGCGCAATGGAACCGCCGTAATCGGTTTCCAGGAGCAGTTTCTTGCCCTCGAAGAATTTAATGGTGCCGCTCAGCCGATCACCGTTTTTCAACCATACGGTATCGGCCAGCAGAGGGCTGGTAGCTGCCGAAAGGGCCAGGCATAGCAAGGTTCTGGAGATCATAAAGGGCTTGAAAAACTCTGATTAAATAAAGGCCGGGCATTATGCGCAAGCCCAAGGACTGAACAAGCACTGACCGTCGGATTTTATCGGAGTTCCAGCAACACGACCGGCGTCACGCCGCTACCAACCGACCCCGACGCCCAACAGATACTGACGCTCGGATGAGGTGCCCCCAAGGCCACGAATCTGATCCAGTTCATAGAGCAGCGACAAACGCGCCCAGCTGTTGAGCCGATAGCGCAGACCGATCTCGCTGTCGAGTACGTAGTCGATTTCAGCGATTTCGGGGATCTGCAGTTCGGCGTTGCTATAAAACTCCAGGCGAGTGCCCCACAGCAGACGCTTGTAATCCCATTCCAGGGAGAAGGTGTCGAAGTCCAGAGTGCGGGTAGTCGTTTCGAAGTGAACACGATTGAACTGGCCGATCAGGTCGAAGCGGCCCAGTTCGTTATCCCAGAAGCGATAACCGGGCCCGGTGCCGACGATACGCTGGCGCCTGACGAACTCGAACTGGTCTTCCTGCTGCAGACCGCCAACCCGCCAGAACCAATGTTCGCTGAGGAAGCGATCAAGGTCGTACTCCAACGTCCAGTTGTCGTCGACCTTGGTGCCGTTTTTGGTCTCGTACTCCAGATCGCCGGTCAGGACATGACGCCAGCGCCCATGTTCGAGCCGGGTATTGCCCTTGAGCTTCCACTCATCGGAGTCATCCGCTTTGCGCTCCATGTCCAGCTTGGCGTCGAGATTACCCTCCCAGAGCCGATCTTGCAGCACCGGCCGCGGCGGGACCATACGGGTAATGCTGGCCAGCGGCACGGTCTGGGTCGTCGCATTGATGACCCGCACCATGCCTTTGCCAGCCGCAGCCAACTGTTTGCTGTGCTCGCTGTCCAAGCCCTGGCGACGCAGCAACAGGGGTTTGTCTGAGCGCAAGGTATCGATATCCTTCCAATCAATCAGCACCTGGCCGGCATAGCGGGTTTTCAGTGCCAGCTTGCCACCGTCGAGCAACAGGATTTCGCCACTTAGTCGATCGCCATTACTCAGCCAGACCGTGTCCGCCGACACCGGCGTGGCCAAACCAACGAATGCAGATAACAGCAGGGTGCGCAGGAGCATGATCGGTCGACAACCAGCAGGTCAGGATGGGGTTGCCAAGCATGCCGCGTCCGCGCCGCCAGCGGCAAGCCAGGAAGCACGACGTGAGGCACTTTATATGACGCTAGCGCACGTTCCGCCGGGCCAGGTGGTCAGCTATGGTCAACTCGCAGAGCTGGCAGGCCTGGGCCGTGCCGCGCGCTGGGTCGGACGCAGCCTCAGTCAGTTGCCGCAGGGCTCTACGCTACCCTGGCATCGGGTTATTGCCGCCAGTGGTCGCCTGAGTCTGCCGGCAGGCAGTATTGCCGGCGCAGAACAACGAGCGCGCTTGCGCAGCGAAGGTGTGTTCGTGGTCAATGACCGCGTGGATATCCGACAGCACGGCTGGCGTCCAGTGGAGCACAGCGGTTAGAGTGCGGCCTTTCATTCATTCTCAGCAGACAGATACCCGCTCAATGCCCCGTAAAAGCTGGCGCGAAGCCATCGCCGCCTACTCCAGCCCCTCCACGCTGGTGCTGTTGCTCCTAGGGTTCGCCGCCGGCCTGCCCTATATGTTGGTGTTCTCCACGCTCTCTGTGTGGTTGCGCGAAGCAGGCGTGGCGCGTGAAACCATTGGTTTTGCCAGCCTGATCGGCTTGGCTTATGCCTTCAAATGGGTCTGGTCGCCACTGCTTGATCAGTGGCGCCTGCCGTTGCTCGGCAGGCTCGGCCGACGCCGTTCCTGGCTGGTCCTGTCTCAGGTGCTGATTGCCATCGGCCTGGCCGGTATGGCGCTGTGTGATCCGCAGACCAAACTGACCTGGTTGATCTCCCTGGCGGTGCTGGTGGCCTTTGCCTCCGCCACCCAGGACATTGCCATCGATGCCTACCGCCTGGAAATCGTCGAGGACACCCGCCAGGCGGCCCTGGCCGCCAGCTACATGGCCGGCTACCGGGTCGCGGCCTTGCTGGCCACCGCGGGCGCCTTGTACTTCGCCGAAGGTTTTGGTTCTACCGTGCAGCTTTACCAGCACAGCGCCTGGGCTGGCACCTACCTGATGTTCGCCTTACTAATGTTGCCGGGCCTGATCACCAGCCTGTGGATGCGCGAACCGGCAGTGCCGCTGCAAACCCAACTGGCGGCCGCACGCTATGGTTTCAGCCATCAGATAGCCTCTGTGCTGGTGCTGATCGTGCTGCTGGTCTCGGTGCCGGCGATGTTCACCCAGTTTTATTACACCGATTTCGCCAGCCTGGTGCGTGGTGAAATCAGCCTGCTCAATCTGCTCCTCGAAGACCGCGCCTTCCTGCGCGCCCTGCTGTACAGCATTCTTACCGGCCTGTGCCTGTCGACCATGGGCCGCCGCGGGCTGGCGCCGGTACTGACGCCGATCAACGACTTTATCGTCCGCTACCGCTGGCAGGCCTTCCTGCTGCTCGGGCTGATCGCCACCTACCGCATGTCAGACACCGTGATGGGCGTGATGGCCAACGTGTTCTACATCGACCAGGGCTTTACCAAGGACCAGATCGCCAGCGTCAGCAAGCTGTTCGGCCTGGTCATGACTCTGCTCGGGGCTGGTTTTGGCGGTCTGCTAATCGTGCGTTTCGGTATTATGCCGATCCTGTTCATCGGTGGCGTGGCATCGGCCGCCACCAACCTGCTGTTTCTCATGCTCGCCGGCATGGGCGCCGACCTGCAGATGTTGATCGTCACCATTTCCGCCGACAACTTCAGCGCTGGCCTGGCCACAGCGGCGTTCGTCGCCTACCTGTCGAGCCTGACCAACCTGCAGTTCTCGGCCACCCAGTACGCGCTCCTCAGCTCGATCATGCTTCTGCTCCCGCGACTGATCGGTGGCTACTCCGGAGTAATGGTGGAGAAATACGGTTATGCCGAATTCTTCCTGATTACTGCCTTGCTGGGCATCCCGACCCTGATCCTGATTGCCTTGCAATGGCGACGCGAACGCCCATTGCAAGAGGGTTCGACGCCACCAGAAGCGGTCGATACACCGCCATTGAAAACTGAAGCCAACAGCTAGCCTGGCGCACCATGCAAAACGCCGCTTCCCCATTCAGGGTGAAGCGGCGTTTTTCCTTAAGCGAACAGCACGGCCAGCGTTTATGCCTTGGCATGAGCGCTCCGACAACGGCCAACTATCGCCAGCGCCCTTACATAACCAAAAAGCCCCGATCATGGATCGGGGCCTTTGCGTTACCGGGTGTGCGGCTTAGAACTGCGCAGCATCCAGCAGGTACAGGCTTTCGCTGCCAGCCTTGACCGAGGCGGTCAGGGAGTGGATGCGCGGCAGGATACGGGCGAAGAAGAAGCGTGCGGTACCCAGCTTGCTGACGTAGAAATCGTCCTGATCCTGCTTGGCCAGCGCAGCCCGGGCCATCAGCGCCCACATGTAGGCATACGCGGTGTAACCGAACACGTGCAGGTACTCGACCGAGGCAGCACCCACTTCGTTCGGGTTGGCCTTGGCGCGCTCCAGCAAGTCGCTGGTCATCAACTCCAGGTTGGCGATGGCATCTTTCAGCGGGTTGACGAACTCGGCCAGCGAGGCGTCAGCGCTGTCGGTGAAGGCCTTGATCTCTTCAGCGAAGTGCTTGTAGAGCGCACCGCCGCTGCCGACCACTTTACGCCCGACCAGGTCGAGGGCCTGGATGCCGTTGGTGCCTTCGTAGATCTGGGTGATGCGGCAGTCACGGATCAGCTGCTCCTGGCCCCACTCGCGGATAAAGCCGTGGCCGCCGAATATCTGCTGGCCGTGCACCGTGGTTTCCAGCGCCATGTCGGTGAGGAAGGCTTTGGCCACCGGCGTCAGCAGGGCGACCAGTTCTTCGGCACGCTTGCGGGTGGCGGTGTCTTCGCTGTACTTGGCGGTATCCAGTTGCATGGCCACGTAGCTGGAGAACGCACGGCCACCTTCGTTCAGGGCTTTCATGGTCAGCAGCATGCGGCGCACGTCAGGGTGCACGATGATCGGGTCGGCGGCTTTGTCTTTAGCCACCGGGCCGGTCGGTGCGCGGCTCTGAATGCGGTCGCGGGCATACTCGACGGCGTTCTGGTAGCTGCGCTCGCCCAGGGCCAAGCCCTGGATACCCACGCCCAGGCGCTCGTAGTTCATCATGGTGAACATCGCCGCCAGGCCACGGTTCGGCGCATCGACAATCCAGCCGGTGGCGCCGTCGAAGTTCATCACGCAGGTGGCCGAGGCCTTGATGCCCATCTTGTGCTCGATGGAACCGCAGGAAAGCGCGTTTTGCTCGCCCAGCGAACCGTCGCCATTGACCATAAACTTCGGCACCAGAAACAGCGAGATGCCTTTCGGGCCCGCTGGCGCGTCCGGCAGCTTGGCCAGTACCAGGTGGATAATGTTCTCGGTCAGGTCGTGTTCACCGCCGGTGATAAAGATCTTGGTACCGCTGATCTTGAAGCTACCGTCAGCTTGCGGCTCGGCCTTGGTGCGGATAATCCCTAAGTCGGTGCCGGCATGCGGCTCGGTCAGGCACATGGAGCCAGCCCAGACGCCGGAATACATATTTGGCAGGTATTTCTCTTTCAGCTCTTCGCTGGCATGGGCGTTGATCGACAGGCAGGCACCAGCAGTCAACATCGGGTACAGGCCAAACGACAGGTTGGCCGAGTTGACCATTTCTTCCACTTGCGCGGAGATCACCTTGGGCATGCCCATGCCGCCAAACTGCGGGTCGCCACCAACGCCTACCCAGCCACCGTCCGCGTAGGTTTGATAAGCCTCAGGGAAGCCGGCCGGCGTTTTCACCGCGCCGTTGTCCCAGGAACAGCCTTCCTCGTCACCGCTGCGATTGAGCGGCGCAATGCTGCCCGCCATGACCTTGCCGGCCTCTTCGAGAATGGCGCTGGCAGTGTCTGCATCCACCACGTCGGCCAAGGCAGGCAATTGAGCCCACAGCGTGGAAACCTCAAACACTTCGTTGAGTACGAAGCGCATGTCGCGCAGGGGAGCTTTGTAGTCAGCCATGAAAAATCCTCGAACGAAGCAACAGGGTTAAAACGGGTGGGTGAGTCTAACCGAGCAACTTTTCAGACACATAGGGTCGTGTTGTGACCGTCAAGTCTTCGCCTGCCGATCAACCTCAGATAGTAAAATCCCGCCAACTGGCGGGATTTTGCATAGCCTCAATCGCCGATCAGAGACCGAAATGCTCTGCTGGCAGGCTCATCATGCATGCGCTGCCCGCCTCGGCCGCAGCCAGGTGAGCGGCGGTGCGCGGTAGCAGCCGCTTGAAGTAGAACGCACACGTTGCCAGCTTGGCCTGATAGAACGCCGCCTCGCCGGTGCCTGCCTCAAGCTTGTGTTGCGCGACCACAGCCATGCGCAACCAGAAGTAGGCCAGCGTGACGTAGCCGGAATACATCAGGTAATCCATGGACGCCGCACCGACCTCGTCGGGGTTCTGCAGCGCCGCCACGCCGATCTTCTGCGTCAGCTCACCCCACTGCTTGTTCAATACGGCCAACTGGTCGACATGCTCCTTGAGCTGCGGATGATCGACCTGCGCCTCGCAGAATTTATGCACGATCTTGCTGAAACCACGTAACAGCTTGCCCTGACTGCCGAGCACCTTGCGCCCGAGCAGATCGAGGGCCTGGATGCCGTTAGTGCCTTCATAGATCAGGGCGATGCGGCAATCGCGGACTAACTGCTCCATGCCCCACTCGCGAATATAGCCGTGGCCACCCAACACCTGCATACCCTGATTAGTCACCTCCAGGCCGGTCTCGGTCATGAAGGCTTTGCAGATCGGCGTAAGGAAGGCGAGCAGATTTTCCGCTTCGTCACGCTGTTCGGCGCTGTCGCTACGATGCGCCTGATCAAGCAGTTGTGCCGTGAAATAAGCCAGGGCGCGGTTGCCCTCGTTAAATGCCTTCATGGTCAGCAGCATGCGCCGCACATCGGGGTGGACGATGATTGGATCGGCCGCCTTTTCCGGCGCCTTCGGCCCGCTCAGAGCGCGCATTTGCAGGCGCTCGTTGGCATATTTGAGCGCGCCCTGGAAACTGGCTTCGCCGAGACACAGCCCCTGCATGCCAGTGCCCAGGCGTGCATGATTCATCATGGTGAACATGCAGTTGAGGCCCTTGTTGGCCTCACCGATCAGGTAGCCGCTGGCACTGTCGAAGTTGATCACGCAGGTGGCCGATGCCTTGATGCCCATCTTGTGCTCGATCGAGCCACAAGATACCGCATTGCGCGCACCCACCTGGCCAGCAGTGTCAGGCAGAAACTTGGGCACGATAAACAAGGAAATACCGCGGGTTCCAGCAGGCGCATCCGGCAGCTTGGCCAGCACCAGATGAACGATGTTCTCGCTCATGTCGTGCTCACCGGCAGAGATGAATATCTTGCTACCACTGATCGAATAGCTGCCATCTGCCTGGGGCACGGCACGGGTCTTGATCAGGCCCAGATCGGTACCGCAATGCGCTTCGGTCAGGCACATGGTGCCGGTCCAGCGGCCTTCAGTGAGCGGGGTCAGGTAGGTTTGCTTCTGCTCTTCGCTACCGTGGGCATGGATCGCCGACATGGCACCGTGAGTAAGCCCCGGGTACATGCCCCAGGATGTGTTGCTGGTGCCGACCATCTCGCTGATCAGCAGACCGAGGGAATGCGGCAGACCCTGGCCGCCGTAAGCCGGGTCGGCAGCCAGGCCATTCCAGCCGCCTTCGACATACTGGGCGAAGGCTTCCTTGAAGCCCTTGGGCGTGGTCACTACACCGTTATTGAACTGACACTCCTGCTCGTCGCCGGAGCGGTTCAATGGAGCCAGCACCTGCTCGCAGAACTTGGCACCTTCTTCGAGGATCGCAGCGACCATGTCTGGTGTGGCATCGCCAGCGCCGAGTGCGGCGTAGCTGCCATGGAAGTCGAAAACATCGTCGATCAAAAAGCGCGTATCGCGCAGGGGAGCCTTGTAATCGGGCATGGTCATTCTCCGTCAGCTGGCGCGCAAGGCGCGGATCAATACCCCTACGCTACTGCCGAAGCGGGCTGGGCGACAACGACCGTATGCCCGCTGAATGCAGCGCCATAAATAACCGGTGAGCGGCCGGAGGGAGACGCTGGAGACGCCAACCTCTGCGCGATCAAGCACGATCTTGATGGGTATCGCTGCGCTCAACCCTACGCGGCCCGTCGCATCCTACAAAAGCCCCGAGCATGCAAATTGACTGGCTATCCGTAGGATGGCGTTGAGCGTAGCGATACCCATCGGCGGCCAATAAAAAAGGCGGCATCGCCATCGGCAACGTGCGCCAACCTCACGAGAAGCCGTTTAACCGCTGATTGACCCGTGACGCGCCACTCCCCCCAGACGCAAAAAAGCCGCTACCCCGAGAGGTAGCGGCTTTTCCAGGCGAAATCGCGGGAAGGCTTAGTAGCCCAGTGCGAAGTCGTCTTCGTGCATGTCCATCAGGTTGCCAGCGCCGGACAACATGGTGGCCACGTGGGTGCGGGTACGCGGCAGGATGCGTGCAAAGTAGAAACGCGCGGTCTGCAACTTGGCCTTGTAGAAGGCTTCATCGGCAGCACCAGCAGCGATTTTCTCGGCAGCCAGGCGCGCCATATCAGCCCAGAAGTAAGCCAGGCAGACGTAACCGGAGTACATCAGGTAGTCGACCGATGCAGCGCCAACTTCTTCGCGGTCTTTCATCGCGGCCATACCGACCTTCATGGTCAGTTCGCCCCACTCCTTGTTCAGCTGGGCCAATGGCTCAACGAACTCTTTGACGGCTGCGTTGCTTTCGTTGCTCTGGCAGAACTTGTGCACGATCTTGGTGAAGCCTTTCAGCGCTTCGCCTTGGGTCTGCAGCACTTTACGGCCGAGCAGATCGAGCGCCTGGATGCCAGTGGTGCCTTCGTACAACATGGAAATGCGGCTGTCGCGAACGTTCTGCTCCATGCCCCACTCAGCGATAAAGCCGTGACCACCATAGATTTGCACGCCGTGGTTGGCTGCTTCGAAGCCAACTTCGGTCATGAACGCCTTGGCGATCGGCGTGAGGAAGGCCAGCAGTGCGTCGGCTTGCTTCTTCTCGGCTTCGTCCTGGCTGTACTTGACGATGTCGACCTGCTTGGCAGTGAAGTACACCATCGCACGGTTGCCTTCAGCGAAGGCCTTCATGGTCAGCAGCATGCGACGCACGTCCGGATGGACGATGATCGGGTCGGCGGCTTTTTCCGGCGCTTTCGGGCCAGTCAGGGAACGCATCTGCAGACGCTCACGAGCGTACTTCAGGCCACCCTGGAAGCCGATTTCAGCATGGGCCAGGCCTTGCAGCGCAGTCCCCAGACGAGCGATGTTCATAAAGGTGAACATGCAGTTCAGGCCTTTGTTCGCCGGGCCGATCAGGTAACCGGTGGCGCCGTCGAAGTTCATCACACAGGTAGCGTTGCCGTGGATACCCATCTTGTGCTCGAGCGAGCCACAGGACACCGCATTACGCTCGCCAACAGCGCCAGATGCATCGGACAGGAACTTGGGCACGATGAACAGCGAGATACCCTTGGTACCCTGCGGTGCATCGGGCAGGCGGGCCAATACGATATGGACAATGTTGTCGGCCATGTCGTGTTCGCCAGCGGAGATGAAGATCTTGGTGCCGGAAACCTTGTAGCTGCCGTCGGCCTGTGGGTCTGCCTTGGTGCGCAGCATACCCAGGTCGGTGCCGCAATGCGGCTCGGTCAGGCACATGGTGCCAGTCCACTCGCCGGACACCAGCTTGGTCAGATAAGCCTCTTTCTGCTCATCGGTGCCGTGCTCGGCGATAGTGTTCATCGCGCCATGCGACAGGCCAGGGTACATGCCCCAGGACCAGTTGGCGGTACCGACCAGTTCGCTGACCACCAGACCAAGCGACTCGGGCAGGCCTTGGCCGCCGTGAGCGACGTCATGGGCCAGGCTCGGCCAGCCACCTTCTACATACTGCTTGTAGGCTTCCTTGAAGCCGGTCGGAGTTTTAACCCCGGACTCGCTCCAGGTACAACCTTCGATATCACCCACACGGTTCAGCGGCGCCAATACCTGCTCACAGAACTTGGCGCCCTCTTCGAGGATGGCGTCAACCATGTCCGGGGTAGCATCTTGGCAGCCAGGCAGGCTCTGATAATGCGCTTCGTAGCCGAACAGTTCGTCACGGACAAAGCGAATATCACGCAAGGGGGCCTTGTAGTCAGGCATAGCGGTTAACCTCTGCGATGGACTTATTAGTGTGTTTGGGTGACCGACTAAACGGCCGCTTGGGGGATTACTCCCGATTGCCTGGCGACAGTTTGGCCACCCCAGCAATCAAACAAGTGTTTGAAACATACGTTTACGGCCCTACCTTGTCAAGCACCGCTGGACTGCCAAGCGGTGACTGGCAACACGCTGCAAAGCCGTCTCCAGGTATTCACGGTAAGGCGCAGCAGGTGACGTTCCGTTCGCAGCGAAGCGCCAACCCGCCGGGATGTGTGCCGTGCCGATAAACCATGGTGCACTGCCTGCGGCGAGTGACGCCCTACGGATCGCGGATTGCTCAAGATTATTGGTCGGAGTCTAGACCGCCTGGAGGCGGTCGCAGTGGGCCCGTGCTTTTTTACAATCGCACCAACCGTTCAGCCCAGCAGATCGATCAACGGCGCCGAATCTGCTGATTCGGCAGTGCGCTGGTACAGGCCGAGATCGACTGCAGGCGAGCGCGATGATTGCAGAGTCGCATCTGACTCGTCGTCTGGCGCCGCAGGCTCGCCCGCCTCGCTTGATTGAGCACGCTCTGCGCTCGCTTCTGCGGCCTCACTGAGGCGCAGTTCAGCCAGTTCGGCGCGCGCTTGCACCATCTGCGCCTGGGCTTGCGCTGCCACGCGCAAGTCCTGCCCCGACGGCTCGGCCGGGGCCAGCGCTGCACGCACAACGACCTCCATTTTGCTCAGCGTGGCTTGCGGATCGTTCGCCACGGCGCCGGTGTCGATACTGACCTCTCCGGCGATGGCATAGCGCTGGCCGTCCGGCCCCCGGGTATAGGTGTAGCTCGGGGCACCGGCATAGCTGCCGCCAACTGCTGCGTGGGCCTGTTCGTGGGTACGCACTTCGCGATCACGACTAACCAACTCGGCAATTTCCAGTTGTTCGATGCGCTGTTGTTGCGGGCTGGTCTCGGCGTTGTTCTGCTTGCCAGCAGACTGAGCCGACTGCCCGGTGGCTTGATCAGCCTCTTCGCGGGCGGAAGCAGCTTGTTCGTCGCCGAGGGCGGGGGAAGGCGTAGCGGGAGCCTGGGCGGCACGGGTCAGATCAAGGGAAACATCCGGGGAGGCGGCAGACGAAACAGGCCGCGCTTGCAGTGGCTGCACTGCTGGCGCCAAATACTCAGGCACAGCGCCAATTTGCATGCCATACCCCCTTGTTGCGTATCTGTTAAGGACGTCGGCAACCTCAAAGGTTGTAGAAACAACGCGTATCGTTGCGTGACGACCGCCGATAAGATGCAGCCAAACACGCTACACGAAGGATCAACGAGCCTTTTGGCACGACCAAACCGTTTAACACGCGCTCAGGCTTTGGTGTCGATCAGGGTGCCCAGCACTTCATCGGCAGTGCGCACCACACGCGCGCCCACTTGCGCCTCATTCTGGCCTACACGCAATGCAACCATGCTTTCAGTCAGATCCGCACGGTTTTGTCCGGACGTTTCAGGTGCCTGATTGACTTGATTCGGCGCAGGCGTCTGCGCTGGCTGTTGTGGCCCGGCGAGCGAGTTGCCGGCGATTTCGGCTGCAGCCTGATCGACCCGCCGCTGCCCTGATTGAATAGTGCTGATGCCTGAACGAAAGGCGTTACCGGAGATTTCCATAAAACAGCTCCCGCAGGTGAGCTCCATTGGTACGCTGTATTGAAGCAGATAATGAGCACGTAGCGTACTGGCAAACAGCTATGACTGACGACCGGCTTATAGCCCGAACTCCAGCAATGCCAAATCGAGGCATTCGGCCACAGCCGCTGGCGTCGCCTTGACCAAGCGCGGCACTCGCCCCAGGCAAGGCGCCGGCAAGCGCTCGGCAAGGGTCGCCAGGTTCTCCTCCAGACGCGACGTTTCAGGGTCGATCACATTGGCCACCCAGCCGGCCAGGGTCAGGCCGTCACGGGCAATCGCCTCGGCAGTCAGCACAGCGTGATTAATGCACCCCAGGCGCACCCCCACCACCAGAATCACTGGCAGATCCAGGCTGATCGCCAGATCGGACAGCGCGGCCTGCCCGGCCAGCGGTACGCGCCAACCACCAGCGCCTTCGACCAGGGTGAAATCCGCCCCTTTGTCGAGGATCGCCTGCACCGGCCCGCGCAGCGCCTCCACATCCAACACTACACCGGCTTCGCGCGCCGCCAGATGCGGGGCGATAGCCGGGACAAAGGCAAACGGGTTGACCTCGGCGTAGTCCAGCGTCAGCGAACACTCGCCAAGCAGCGCAATGGCATCGTCATTGCGCAGACCGGCGGGCGTCTTGCTGCAGCCGGAGGCCACTGGCTTGGCGGCGGCGGTCGACAAACCAGCCATGCGCGCGGCATGCAACAGGCCGGCGGCAATGGTGGTCTTGCCCACTTCGGTGTCGGTACCGGTGACGAAAAAGGCTGCAGTCATCTCAATTCTCTTTACGCAAAATGCCGTAGACCACCTGATAGCTAGCCGGTAGCCCTTGCGCCTGGCGAAAGCGCTCGTAGGCAGTGAGCAGCGCCAGCATGCGCGCGCGACCGGTCAGACCACCCGGGCGACCGGGGTTAAGGTTGTGCGCACCCAACGCCTTGAGTTCATGGGTCAAGCTACGCAGGTCGGGGTAGTGCAGCACTTCGGCTTGAGTTTCCAGGCTGAGCAACTGCAGGCCGCTGCCCGCGCAGAGCTGCTGGTAATCGTCGAAGTGACGGAAGCGGTTGACGTGGACGAAGCCGTCCACCGCCTGCCAGCTGTCGCGCAACTCGTGCAGGGTACCGACGCACAGGCTGCTGAATGCCAGCACACCTCCGGGACGCAACACCCGCCGGGCCTCACTGAGCACCGCGCGAAAGTCCGCACACCATTGCAGCGCCAGGCTGGAAAACAGCAGGTCGCAGGACTCGCTGCGCAGCGGCAGGCGCTCGGCATCGCCAGCAATAAAGTGTTGCGCGCCAGCCAATGGCTGGGCGTGGCGCAGCATGCCCTCGGCAATATCCAGGGCTACACCCTCGGCCGCAGCGAAACGCGCCCCAAGGGCGCGACTGAAATGCCCGGTGCCGCTGCCCAGATCGAGCCAGCGCTGCGGATTCAGAGTAGCCGGCAAGCGCGCCAGCAACTCGCTGCCAACTTTACGCTGCAGGGCCGCGACGCTGTCATAGCTGTCGGCCGCACGAGAAAAGGACGCCGCCACCTGACGCTTGTCCGGCAGGCCGCCGGCCTGGAACGCCTCGCTCATCGGCGGCCCCCGACGCAGGGCGCGTGGTGCGTACCATGGAGGGCATACGATTGGTGTGCATGGCGCACCCTACGGGAATCAGTCATCGCCGACCTCATGCAGAAAAGCCTGAATCGCAGCCGCGATCTCATGGGGACGCTCCAGCGCGAAGGCATGGCTGACACTGTCGATCAAGCCGATCTCGACATCCGGCAGCAGCGCCAGCAGGGCAGCCGCCGTATTCGCCGGCACCAGGGCATCGGCACCGGCATACAGATGCAGTTGCGGACCGACAAAGTCCTGCAAGGCGCCGCGGGTATCCAACGCAGCCAGCACATCCAGCCCGGCCAGCAGACTCTCGGCACGCACCTGCGGCGCTGCGCTGAGCAGTAGTCGCGACAGCCCGCGCGGCTCCACCGCGCCCTGGGCGCAGAGCAAGGCAAAGCGCTTCAATGTGGCGCGCGCATCCGTCGCGCAGCCCTGACGAAACACGCTGAATGTCTCGGCCGCCAGCGCACTGGACCACGTCGGCGCAGCGACGAAACGCAGATTACTGGCCAGGGTCAGCAGGCCGGCGCAGCGCTCGCCACGCCGCGCGGCCAGTTCACTGGCGAGCATGCCGCCGAGTGACCAGCCGCCGAGCCAGGCGTCCTGGGGCAGGTTTGCGTCGAGTTCGTCCAGCCAATCGGCGGGGTCGCTGGAGTCCAGCAACGGTAAGGGTTCGATCTCGACCCGCAGCTGCGCGTCGAGCCCACGCAGGGCGTCGGCCAGCGGCTCCAGCGGCGCACTGCCGAGGCCCCAGCCGGGCAACAAAATCAGGCGATCACGCATCGCTGCTCTCCAGTAACGTCCAGCACTCGGCCAATGCCTCCAGCAGCAGTTCCAGCTGGGCACTGCTGTGCGCCGCTGACAGGGTCACGCGCAGGCGCGCACTGCCGGCCGGCACCGTGGGCGGACGAATCGCGGTGACCAGCAAGCCGCGCTCGCGCAGCAGTTGCGACAGGCGCATGGCCCGAGCGCTGTCCCCGATCAGGATCGGCTGGATCGGCGTGGCGCTGTCCATCAACTCAAGGCCAATAGCCTGGGCGCCTTCACGGAAGCGCTTGATCAAGGCGTTCAAGTGTTCGCGCCGCCAGTGCTCGCTGCGCAGCAATTCGAGGCTCTTCAGAGTGGCGCAGGCCAACGCTGGCGGCTGGCTGGTGGTGTAGATATACGGCCGAGCAAACTGCACCAGGGTCTCGATCAGTTCTTCACTCCCCGCGACGAAGGCGCCGGCAGTGCCGAACGCCTTGCCCAGGGTGCCGACCAGTACCTGCACAGCATCCATGCCCAGGCCGAAGTGCTCGACGATGCCGCCACCGGTCGCGCCCAGTGGGCCGATACCGTGGGCGTCGTCGACCATCACCCAGGCGCCCTTGGCCTTGGCTGCCGCGCACAGCGCCGGCAGGTCGGCCAGGTCGCCGTCCATGCTGAACACGCCGTCAGTGACCACCAACGTATTGCCGCGAGCCTTATCCAGGCGGTTGACCAGGCTGGCGGCATCGTTGTGCAGGTAACGGGAAAAGCGCGCGCCGGACAACAGCCCGGCATCCAGCAGGGAGGCGTGATTGAGCCGGTCCTCCAGCACCGTATCGCCCTGCCCCAGCAGCGCGGTGACCGCACCGAGGTTGGCCATGTAGCCAGTGGAAAACAGCAGCGCCCGCGGCCGCCCGCTGAATTCAGCCAAGGCCTCCTCCAGTTCGTGATGCGGCGTGCTATGACCGATCACCAGGTGCGAGGCGCCGCCGCCGACCCCCCAACGCAGGGCGCCAGCGCGCCAGGCCTCGATCACCTGCGGGTGATTGGCCAGGCCGAGGTAGTCGTTGGAGCAGAAAGCCAACAGCTCACGGCCGTCGACCTTGACCAGCGGCCCTTGCGGCGAATCGAGCAAGGGCCGCTGCCGGTACAGACTGGCGGCGCGGCGTTCGGCGAGGCGAGTGGAAAGATCAAAAGGCATGGCAATCACCGTAGGAGCCAGGGGGACGCCTAGTCCTTGCTGGCGATCCACCAACCGACGACGGATCGCCAGAGTGCCGGATCGCCAGCAAGCTGGCTCCTACAAAAACGGGTTAGACCGCAGCGTTATAGAACAAGCTGGAATCACGCTGCTCGGCCAGCGCTTGCTCGATAGCAGCCTGGTGCACTTCGTCGGCGTGCTCTTCGCGCTCTTCAGGCTTGATGCCGAGACGGGCAAACAGTTGCATGTCTTTGCCAGCCTGAGGGTTGGCAGTGGTCAGCAGCTTCTCGCCGTAGAAGATCGAATTGGCACCGGCGAAGAAGGCCAAAGCCTGCATCTGCTCGTTCATCGCCTCGCGGCCGGCGGACAGGCGCACGTGCGAGTGCGGCATCATGATCCGCGCCACGGCGAGCATGCGGATGAAGTCGAAGGGATCGACATCCTGCTCATCGGCCAGCGGCGTGCCCTTGACCTTGACCAGCATGTTGATCGGCACCGACTCCGGGTGTTCCGGCAGATTGGCCAGCTGGATCAGCAGGCCGGCGCGGTCGTCCAGCGACTCGCCCATGCCAAGGATGCCGCCGGAGCAGATCTTCATTCCCGAATCACGTACATACGCCAGGGTTTCCAGGCGCTCGCCATAGGTGCGGGTGGTGATGATGCTGCCGTAGAACTCCGGCGAGGTGTCCAGGTTGTGGTTGTAGTAATCGAGGCCAGCTTCGGCCAGGGCGGCGGTCTGCTCCTTGTCGAGCTTGCCCAGGGTCATGCAGGTTTCCAGACCCAGGGCCCGCACGCCTTTGACCATCTGCAGCACGTAGGGCATGTCCTTGGCCGATGGGTGCTTCCAGGCCGCGCCCATGCAGAAGCGGGTAGAGCCAATGGCCTTGGCCTCGGCGGCGGCCTCCAGCACTTTCTGCACTTCCAGCAGTTTTTCCTTTTCCAGGCCGGTGTTGTAATGGCCGGACTGCGGGCAGTACTTGCAGTCTTCCGGACAGGCGCCGGTCTTGATCGACAACAGGGTCGAGACCTGTACGCGATTCTGGTCGAAATGCGCACGGTGCACGGTCTGCGCGTTGAACAGCAGGTCGTTGAAGGGTTGTTCGAAGAGCGCCTTGACCTCGGTTAGGGTCCAATCGTGACGCAAGTGGGCAGCGGTGGTGGCGCTCATCGGTAATTCCTTGTTGGTTGTAGCGGCTGCTAAAATCAGCCAGCACGACACGGATGTTCGGCATATTTAAGGAAGCTTTATGCGCTGTCAACTAGACGAGCAGCACAAGGTTTACAAGTGGTTAAAAAACAAACAGCACTGCCTGCTCTGCGACGAGCCGGCGGACAGCACAAGCAGCCTGTGCGTCAGCTGTGAGAGCGAGCTGCCATGGCTTGGCCCACGCTGCCAGATATGCGCCCTGCCACTGCCGCACGCTGGACTTACCTGCGGTGGCTGCCTGAAACGCGCGCCGCGCTTTGATCGCGTCGAGGCACCCTGGCGTTATGCCTTCCCGATCGACAGCCTGATTACCCGCTTCAAGCACCAGGCCAAGTGGCCACTGGGACGTCTGCTCGGCGAGCTTTTGTCACACCACTTGCGGCACGCCTTCGATGAAGGCCTGGCCAGACCCGACCTGCTGTTGCCCGTCCCCCTGGCCATACGCCGGCAGCGCCAGCGTGGCTTCAATCAGGCAGAGTTGCTCGCCCAGTGGTTGAGCGAGCAGTTGACGCTGCCGCTACACAAGCACTGGCTGCAACGGATTATCGACACGCCAGCGCAGCAGCAACTGGACGCCGCCACCCGTAAACGCAACCTGCGCCGCGCCTTTGCCCTCGCACCTGAAAGTCAGGTCGACGGCCTGCACCTGGCCCTGGTCGACGATGTGCTGACCACCGGCGCCACCGCCGAAAGCCTGGCGCGGCTGCTGAAAAAGGCCGGCGCGGCGCGGGTCGACATCTATTGCCTGGCGCGCACGCCGAAACCTGGGGACTGACGCCAGCGATCGCATCCGGGCTCGAACCGATTCGTAGGATGGCGTTGAGCGCAGCGATACCCATCACCGCGAGTGCCAACTCACCTCCAGGCAGGTAATTGCTGACGATGGTCATAATCGGTCTGCGCGCCGATTGACTGACTGCCGATGGGTATCGCTACGCTCAACCGCATCCTACAAAGACCCCGGACACGCCCAGCCCCGGATAAGCGCTACACTCGTCGGCCCAGAGACCGGAGCCGACCATGTCCCATCCATTTGCCGCACTGACCCCCGACCTGGTGCTGGATGCCGTGGAAAGCATTGGCTACCTCAGCGATGCCCGGATCTTGGCGCTCAACAGCTATGAGAATCGCGTCTACCAAGTGGGTATCGAGGACGAAACGCCGCTGATCGCCAAGTTCTACCGGCCGCAGCGCTGGACCGACGCGGCGATTCGCGAGGAGCACAGTTTCACCTTCGAACTGGCCGAATGCGAGGTGCCGGTGGTGGCACCTTTGGTACGTGATGGCGAAACCCTGTTCGAACATGCCGGCTTCCGTTTTGCCCTGTTCCCGCGCCGCGGTGGCCGTGCGCCGGAGCCGGGCAACCTGGAGCAACTCCATCGCCTCGGCCAACTGCTCGGGCGCCTGCATGCCGTTGGTTCGCTCAAGCCCTTCGCCCACCGGGAAACCCTGCAGGTGGAAAACTTCGGCCACGCCTCGCTGGCCACCCTGCTGGATGGCAACTTCATTCCGCGCAGCCTGTTACCCGCCTACGAGTCGGTGGCCCGCGACCTGCTCAAGCGCCTCGACAGTTTGTTCGCCAACAACCCGGTGCAAGCGATTCGCCTGCATGGCGACTGCCACCCCGGCAACCTGCTGTGCCGCGACGACACCTTCCATATGGTCGACCTCGACGACTGCCGCATGGGGCCCGCGGTACAGGATCTGTGGATGATGCTGGCCGGCGAGCGCCATGAGCGCCTCAGCCAGTTGTCCGAACTGATGGACGGCTACCAGGAGTTCCACGACTTCAACCCGCGCGAACTGCCGCTGATCGAGGGCCTGCGCTCCCTGCGCCTGATGCACTACAGCGCCTGGCTGGCGCGGCGTTGGGACGACCCGGCATTCCCCCATAGTTTCCCCTGGTTCGGCACTGAGCGTTATTGGGGCGAACAGGTGTTGATGCTGCGCGAGCAACTGGCGGCGCTCGATGAAGAACCGCTCAGGTTGTTCTGATAAACGCTACCCAGCAGACCTGGACGCAGGCTATGCACGTAGGGTGCGCCGCGCGCACCGCAGCAATTGCGTGGATAAAGACCGGGCGCCCCCCTGCGCGCCTACACGGATCGACTCCAGACGCAGGTTGCCGATCGCGTATCAACGACTCCAACTGCAGTTCGCTGCCGACAGCGGCAGAAAGTGGTGCGCATGGCGCACCCTACCCGGCATTCAGCCGCACCTCGTAGGAGCCAGCTTGCTGGCGATCCGGGCCGCCGCCGGAATATCGTCGGAGTGCCGAACCACAGCAAGGACTAGGCGTCCCCCTGATTACTACAGGTAAAGCCCGAGGCACCGGCTGCTGTAAAGCCGTTCTTACGCAAATCGGCTTTTCTCCTGCCAGGAAAAACCTGAGCATGCAGACAAGTGTCGAGCCCCGCGACTAGAATCCATGCCCTTCGTGACACGCCTCAGCAAGGATTCTGCATGGCCACCGCCAACCCGCGTCGCGGGTACATTCTGGGCTTGACCGCCTACATCATCTGGGGCCTGTTCCCACTGTATTTCAAAGCCATCCAGAACATCCCCTCGCTGGAAATCATCGTCCACCGTGCACTCTGGTCGGCAGTCTTCGGTGCTGCGCTGCTGCTGGTATGGAAACACCCCGGCTGGCTACGCGAGCTGCGCGAAAACCCCAAGCGCCTGGCCGTACTGGCGCTGTGCGGCCTGCTGATCGCCAGCAATTGGCTGGTGTACGTCTGGGCGGTGAATAACGAACGCATGCTCGAAGCCGCGCTGGGCTACTACATCAACCCGCTGGTCAATGTGCTGCTCGGCATGCTGCTGCTCGGCGAACGCTTGCGTCGCCTGCAGTGGCTGGCGGTCGGCCTGGCCGCAGCGGGTGTTGCGCAACAGGTGTGGCAAGTCGGGAGCCTGCCCTGGGTATCACTGGTGCTGGCGCTGACCTTCGGCTTCTACGGCCTGATCCGCAAGCAGGCACCGGTCGCCGCGCTGCCTGGCCTGGTGGTAGAAACCTGGCTACTGCTGCCATTGGCGATCGGTTGGCTGCTCTGGCACCCCGCGGCGATGAGCAGCCAGGCCGCGTTCTGGAGTACGCCCGAAGCGCTCTGGTTAATCGCGGCTGGACCTATCACCCTAATCCCACTGGTGTGCTTCAACGCTGCCGCACGCCACCTGCCGTACACCACCTTGGGCTTTCTGCAATACATAGCCCCGACACTGGTGCTGATCCTGGCGGTTACAGTGTTCGACGAGCGTTTCGACCCGAGCAAGCTGCTGGCCTTTATCTGCATCTGGGCCGGCCTGGCGCTGTACAGCGTCGACGCCTGGCTGACCCTGCGCAAGCGCGGACAAGGCTGATCCAGCAGGCGCCAGACTGTATAAAAAACACTCAACCATCTGCATGCCCCGTAAACCGTGGCGTGCAGCCATCCATCCCAACCTTATCCACAGAAGCATCCCCGGCCTGTGTGCACAAGTTATTGAAACAGCTGCTTTTTTAACCAGAACCCGAAGAACCGCGGGGCACTAGCTCGGGCGCCATAGCTCCCCAGCTTATCCACAGCGATACCCACGCCAACCGTGGATATGTGCCACCCCTCCTCTGCGTCAAGTATCGGTGCGCAGATTGAGTTCCACCATCAAGTCGTCGGCGAGGGTTTCCAGCTGGGCTTGCAGCGCATCGAGGGAAAACTCGAGTGGTACCGCCAACTGTGCTTCAGCGTGAAACAGCAATTCGCCACTCATGGGCGCTGGCGTCACTTCGGTAATCAAACGTTCCAGATTGACCCCGTGCTCGGCGAGCAAGCGGGTGATGTCGCGGATGATGCCCGGCCGGTCATTGCCGACCAGGTCGAGATGAATTGACTTCCAGTTGCCGGAGGGCTCGGCGCCACCGTGCTCCAGCAGCACGCGAATCCCCTCGGCGCCCAGGCCTTGCAGCGCCTCGACCAGTTCAGCGTGGTCCTTGGCCGGCACCGCGACGCGCAAGATGCCGGCGAACTGACCAGCCATGCGCGACATGCGACTTTCCAGCCAGTTACCGCCGTGCTCGGCCACGCATTGGGCGAGCCGCTCGACCAAGCCAGGTTGATCCTTGGCGATGACGGTTAATACCAGATGATCCATGGCAAGCCTCTCGTTTTCATTCAACAGTCAGGAAATACACGCCCACTGCAGCGCGTTCAGTCGCCGTCTGGCGGCAAGGCCAGCCAGTAGGTGTGGAACAGGTCGTCGCGCACATAGCCGAGCCGCTCATACAAAGCCTGCCCGGCCAGATTGCTCTTCGCCGTCTGCAACTGTAAACCACAGGCGCCTGTGCTTTCGGCATAGGCGCGGGCGGCGTTCATCAGTGCCTCGCCAACCCCCTGGCGCCTGGCGCACTCGTCCACATACAGGTCGCTCAACAACCAGGCCGGCTGCAGCGCCAGCGAAGCCTGGAACGGGTAGAGCTGGACGAAACCAAGCGCCCGATCCTGCGCGTCACGCGCCAGAAACAGCAGCGAGTCGCCTCGACTCAAGCGCGCGTCGAGAAACAGGCGGATAGCCGCCAGCGGCTTATCCTCCTGATAGAACTGCAAATAGCCGGCAAACAACCGGGTCAGGTCGTCGAGATCGGCCGCGCTGGCCTGGTGTATATGCATCGTCTTGCCTCCTCCACACGCTCATCTGGCGCGACATTCCCGCAGGCGCTGCATGCGCTGTGCGTTCACAGGCCCTCAACATGTATGCCGCAGTATAGGCGGCCTAACGCGCAGCAACCGCAACGCCAACCCAATTAATGTGTACTGTTTTTATTTTTTTATGAAACAATAATTTCTTAACTTGGGAACAAAACGTCCGCCGCGTGACTGCAAATCGTCTCTTGGTCGTACAACGACGCACACCCACTGATTTTCCAATAATCTTGATGTAGTATGCCGCGCCTCGGACTACAAGACTTAAACCCAGGGTTCGAAGCGGCTATTTGAGTAGAGCTGAAGAGCTGAGCAGAGTGAGGCAAGTGATGACTGAACGCGTTCAAGTAGGTGGCCTGCAGGTCGCCAAAGTGCTGTTCGACTTCGTGAATAACGAAGCCCTCCCAGGTACAGGCATCGTTGCCGACACGTTCTGGGCCGACTTTGAGGCTGTGATCAACGAGCTGGCCCCGAAAAACCGTGCCCTGCTGGTCAAGCGCGATGAAATCCAGGCACAGATTGATGGCTGGCACCAAGCCCGCGCCGGTCAGGCCTTTGATGCCGTGGCTTACAAAGCCTTCCTTGAGGAAATCGGTTACCTGCTGCCGCAACCGTCTGGCTTCCAGGCCACTACCGAGAACGTCGACGAAGAAATCGCTCACCTGGCCGGCCCGCAGCTGGTGGTGCCAGTGATGAACGCACGCTTCGCACTCAACGCCTCCAACGCCCGCTGGGGCTCGTTGTACGATGCCCTGTATGGCACCGACGTGATCAGCGAAGCAGGCGGCGCCGAGAAAGGCCGTGGCTACAACAAGGTTCGCGGTGACAAGGTCATCGCCTTCGCCCGCGCCTTCCTCGACCAGGCTGCGCCGCTGGCCGCCGGCTCTCACGTCGACGCCACCGGTTACCGCATCGAAGCCGGCAAACTGCTGGTCAGCCTCAAGGGCGGCAGCAACAGCGGCCTGCTCGACGACGGCCAACTGGCAGGCTTTCAGGGCGATGCCCAGGCGCCGATCGCCATTTTGCTCAAGCACAATGGCTTGCACTTCGAAATCCAGATTGACGCCAGCACTCCGGTCGGCCAGACCGATCCAGCCGGGGTCAAAGACCTGCTGATGGAAGCGGCACTGACCACCATCATGGACTGCGAAGACTCGATCGCCGCAGTCGATGCCGACGACAAAGTAGTGGTCTACCGCAACTGGCTGGGCCTGATGAAAGGCGACCTGGCCGAAAGCGTGTCCAAGGGCGGCCAGACCTTCACCCGCACCATGAACCCGGACCGGGTCTACACCCAGGCCGACGGCGGCGAGCTGACCCTGCACGGGCGCAGCCTGCTGTTCATCCGTAACGTCGGCCACCTGATGACCATCGACGCGATCGTCGACAGCCAGGGCTTCGAGATCCCGGAAGGCATCATGGACGGCGTGCTGACCAGCCTGATCGCCATCCACAACCTGAATGGCAACACCAGCCGCAAGAATACCCGCACCGGCTCGATCTACATCGTCAAGCCGAAGATGCACGGCCCGGAAGAAGTCGCCTTCACCAGCGAACTGTTCGGTCGCACCGAGGACGTCCTCGGTCTGCCGCGCAATACCCTGAAAGTCGGCATCATGGACGAGGAACGACGCACCACGGTCAACCTCAAGGCCTGCATCAAAGCGGCCAGCGAGCGCGTGGTGTTCATCAACACCGGCTTCCTCGACCGCACCGGCGACGAAATCCATACCTCGATGGAAGCCGGCGCCATGGTGCGCAAGGCCGCCATGAAAGCCCAGAAGTGGATCGCCGCCTACGAAGACAATAACGTCGACGCCGGTTTGGCCACCGGCCTGCAGGGCCGCGCGCAGATCGGCAAAGGCATGTGGGCCATGCCCGACCTGATGGCGGCGATGCTCGAACAGAAAATCGCCCACCCGCTGGCCGGCGCCAACACCGCTTGGGTACCTTCGCCAACTGCCGCCGCCCTGCACGTGTTGCACTACCACCAGGTCGACGTGTTCGCCCGTCAGGCTGAACTGGCCAAACGTGCGCCGGCTTCGCTGGACGATATCCTGAGCATCCCGCTGGCCGCCGAGACCAACTGGACGCCCGAAGAAATCCAGAACGAACTGGACAACAACTCGCAAGGCATCCTCGGTTACGTAGTGCGCTGGATCGACCAGGGCGTCGGCTGCTCCAAGGTGCCGGACATCAACGACATCGGCCTGATGGAAGACCGCGCCACCCTGCGCATCTCCAGCCAGCACATGGCCAACTGGCTGCGCCATGGCGTGGTCACCCAGGAGCAAGTGATCGAGAGCCTCAAGCGCATGGCGCCGGTGGTCGATCGGCAGAACGCCAGCGACCCGCTATACAACCCACTGGCGCCGGACTTCGACAGCAACATCGCGTTCCAGGCGGCCCTGGAACTGGTGGTCGAAGGCACCAAGCAGCCTAACGGCTACACCGAGCCGGTCCTCCACCGCCGTCGCCGCGAATTCAAGGCGAAGAACAAGGCGAAGAACGGCCTGTAACTCGATACTAACGAGAACGTGAACCGCCCTTCGGGGCGGTTTTTATTGCGCAGCCAGAAAGCATTGAAGAGGTAGCAGATACGCTGCCCAAGGAAAGAATATTTTTGTCCGACAATTTTAGGGCAAGACGGGTTTATTGGCTCTAGAAATACCGCTGCTGGCCGAAACCATAGATGGCCATAATAGAAAATATGACCGTAAAATGACCAAATGGCGGAACACGTTCACTATTTGTGCCGCTACACGCCACACCCCTCCCCCCTGGGTATTTCTGCCATGTTGAAAAATCTCTCACTGACGCTGAAATTCTTGCTGTTGCCCGCCATTGCCTTGCTAGGCCTGCTCCTATTCGTGGCTTATACCTCGCTGCAACTGGCCAACAATGATGTACGGCTGGTCACGCTGGAAACCAACAGTTTCCCGACCCTGGAAAAAGCTGATGCGGTGATCTTCCAGTATTCACGCCTTCCCGGCCTGCTCAATAGCGCAGTGGCTGCAGGCGAACTGGAAACCCTCGACGAAGCCCGCAAGGTACTGGCTGAAATTGCCAGCAAGCAGCAAGAGCTGCAACGCCTGGTGACCCTGGCCGATCGCCGTCAGGAGCTGGACACTTGGCGAAGCGCCATTCAGCGTTATGCCGACAATGCATTGCCGGCATCGGAACAGCTGATCAATGGCAGTGCCAGCTTCGAAGACCTCGCCCCGAGCCTCGGACGGATGGCAAGCGACCTGAACAGTGCAGAAAAGTCTGGCGAGGCGTTTCGCAGGCATGCCTACCAGGATTTCCAGGAAACGCTGGCGAAAACCCGCACAGATAATGCGACTACCACACGGGTCGGTTTTGCCCTCTCCGCCATTTTGGTACTGCTGATCAGCATCGCTTCCATACTGGTAATCCGCGGCACCATGGCCAACGTGCGCGGCGTAATCACCTCACTGCAAGCTATTGCCCGTGGTGACGGCGACCTGACCCGCCGCGTGAATGTCGACTCAAATGATGAGATCGGCGAAATGATTCAGCTGTTCAATGGTTTTATCGACAAGCTGCAAGGCACCATTCGGCAAATTATCGATGCTGCCAGCCCACTCGCGGGCATGTCCCAGGAGCTGTACCGGCTGACCCAGGATGCCAAAGAGAACTCGCGCTCTCAGCAAGGTCATACCGAGTCGATCAGCCGCGACATACTGAACATGACCAACAGCATTCAGGAAGTCGCACACCGCTCGCAACAAGCCTCCGAGGAAGCCGGTGCAGCCTCGCAACAAGCAGACCAGGCGCGCAAAAACATTGGCAGCCTGTCGAGCAGTATCAGCGACCTGGGCAGCAGCGTGATGGATGCTGTCGGTGCCATGCAGCAACTGGAAGAAGAAACCCAGCAAGTGGGCTCCGTACTCACAGTCATCCGCAGCATTGCCGAACAAACCAACCTGCTGGCGCTCAATGCCGCCATCGAGGCGGCGCGGGCCGGCGAACAAGGCCGCGGCTTTGCGGTGGTGGCAGACGAGGTGCGTAATCTGGCCTCAAAAACCGCGGCTTCTACGGCGGAAATCCAGAACATCATCATGCGCCTGCAGAACAGTGCCAACGGCGTACTCAACGTGATGACCGCCAATGGCGAGAAGGCCCAGGCGAGTATCGAGCGCTCGGTCCAAGCCACGCAAATTCTTGAAGCCATCGTCAGCGCCGTCGGTCATATCAATCAGTTGAACGCAGGGATTGCGCAGTTCACCCAGGAACAGATCGGTCTTTCCAGTTCCATTCAGCAAGACACACAAGTGTTGCAGCAGGACGCACAAGCAACCGCTCAAGGTGCAGAAGCCACTGCTCGCCTCGGCGAGCAGTTGGTCGGCACAGGGGACCATCTGCGCGCGGCAACGGCCCAATTTCGCGTTTAACCTGAACACAGGAGCATCACTGCATGTTTAAAGTACGCCTGCTTCCCTTGGCCATCTGCCTGGCTACAGCCCCAGCGTTCGCGCTGGAGCAAGGCGAATACCGTTTCAACACCTTCGGCACTGTCGGCTTCACCCACCTGGGCGGAGAAGACGATGGCCGAAGCTATGGCATCACCGGCCAGACCACTGATTCCTGGCGCGGCGATCAGCTGTCCAAGTTTGGTGCGCAGGTCAATTACGGCCTCACCGACAGCATTGGCGCAACGCTGCAACTGACCGCCAAGCCCGCACAAGACGAATGGAAAGCCAACGTGGAGTGGGCTTATTTATCTTGGCAGGCCAACGACAGCCTGATGCTGCGCGCCGGCCGTCTGCGCACCCCGGTTTACATGTATTCGGAAAGTATCGACGTAGGCTTCAGCTACCCATGGCTGCGCCTGCCGGACGAGGTCTACAGCCAGGTCCAACTGTCTAACTATGAGGGTTTGGACGCGGTTTACAACCTGCCACTTTCCTTCGGTTCAATGGCCTTCCAGGTAGCCGGTGGTCAGGCGAAGAACCGCGACATCTTTGCCTTCGATGACATGCATGACATCGACTACGACAAGGTATTCGGTGCCAGCATCAGCCTGGCAACCAACGATCTCGGCACCCTGCGCGTGGGCTATGTGGAAGCGGATATCTCCTCTGAGATTGAAGGCGTAGTGCGATTGCCTGCTTTGGCGGGTGGCGGGGTCATTACCCAGGCATTCCAAAGCTTGGACAAGCAAAAGGGCAAGTTCACCTCTATCGGCTACCAGTACGACAACGGCACCTGGCTGACCAGTAACGAATGGACCTCACGTGTTATTGAGGCCGACGGTTTTGGCAGCGTAGATGCCTTCTACCTGATGGGTGGCCGTCGCTTTGGCGAGTTCCTGACCCATGTCACCTACGCACAACTGGATGACGATGCCGGCCGGCAGAACTCCTGGACGCTGGGACTGAACTACAACCTGCTGCCCAACGTGGTCCTGAAAAGCGAATACAAGCGTGTTGACACCTCAGGCGGCTATGACGGCGTGTTTGTAAGTACGCCCCAGGAAGCGTTCGATAACGCCATCAATGCTGAGGGCATCGGCCCAATTCCAGCCGGTGTGGTTGGCAGCCCCGCCCGCAACTTTGACGGCGACATCATCAGTGTCGGCGTCGATTTCGTATTCTGAGGAGAGCATTCATGAAGTATTCCATTCGAACGCTCTGCGCTGTGATGTGCCTGGGTGCCAGCGCCCTGGCTCAGGCCGAGGTGGCGGTCATCGTTAACCCCGGCGCGGCTAAAGCACCTAACCAGGCGGAAGTCAGCAACATCTTCCTGGGCAAGGACAAATCCATGAAAGGCGTGGACCACAAAGATTGGTCGCCGACCAAGGACGCGTTCTACACCAGCGTCACCAACAAAAGTGAATCCCAGCTCAAATCCTACTGGTCAGGACTGGTCTTCACCGGCAAGGGCCAGCCACCGCCAACCGTAGGCGGTGACGCCGAGGTGATTGCCAAAGTCGCAGCAGAAGCAGACGCCATTGGCTACGTCGACGCCGCGTCAGTGAATGATTCGGTGAAGGTGCTGTTTACCCTCCCCTAGCATGCTCAGGTAAACGCTTCGGTTTGCTGACAATTGAAAGCAGCCCGTAAAGCAAAGCCATAAAGCCCCCGGAAGAGCAACTTCCGGGGGTTTTTTATGGCCTGTCGACAAGGCCTCAACACTGACGCATCTGCGCCTAGACTTACGTCCAATGGCGCAAATGGCTGCGCCAACCGAGGATGCTTTATCAAAGAATCGTGAGGCCGCCCATGAGCAAGTCGGACGCTTACACCCAAGCGGGAAAGACAGCGGTGTCGCAGAACATCCACGGCACCGTAGAGTTCCTGCAGAAATATCCCCCGTTCAACCAGATGGACATGGCCCACTTGGCCTATCTGGTGGAAAACTGCCAGCTGCGTTTCTATAGTGCTGGCGAGACCATCATCAAGCCGACTGATGGTCCGGTTGAATACTTCTACATCGTCAAGCAGGGCCATGTGCATGGCGAGCGCCCGCACTCGGCCAAGCGCGGCACTGAAACCACCTTCGAAATCACCAGCGGCGAGTGCTTCCCCTTGGCCGCACTGATCGGTGAACGTGCCACCCGCACCGAACACCTGGCCGCCGAAGATACCTTTTGCCTGCTGCTCGCCAAGCCGGCCTTTATCAAGCTGTTTTCGCTGTCCAACCCGTTTCGCGACTTCGCCTTGCGCGGGGTCAGCAGCCTGCTCGACCAGGTCAACCAGCAGGTCCAGATGCGCGCGGTGGAAAGCCTCGGCGCGCAGTACTCGCTGGACACCCGTCTGGGCGAGTTGGCGATGCGCCAGCCGATCAGCTGCCCGCCCGATACGCCGCTGCGCAAGGCCGTGCAACTGATGCACGAGCAGCACGTTGGCAGCATCGTTATCGTCGACCCGGCACACAAACCTTTGGGGATTTTCACCCTGCGCGACCTGCGCCGGGTGATTGCAGATGGCAGCTCGCTGGATCAGCCGATCGACAGCCTGATGACGCTCGAACCGTTCTACCTGCCGCCCGACGCCAGCGCCTTCGAGGCGGCAATCGCCATGACCGAGCGGCATATCGCCCACATCTGCCTGGTTGAACACGAGCGCCTGTGCGGTGTGGTGTCCGAGCGCGACCTGTTCTCCCTGCAGCGGGTCGACCTGGTCCATCTGGCCCGCACCATTCGCCATGCCGGCACAGTCGAGACCCTGGTGGCACTGCGCAGCGACATCCAGCAATTGGTCGACCGCATGCTCGCCCACGGCGCCAGTTCAACCCAGATCACCCACATCATTACCCTGTTTAACGACCACACCGTATGTCGGGTAATCGAACTGACCCTGGAAGACCTCGGCAACCCCGGCGTGCCTTTCACCTGGCTATGCTTCGGCAGCGAAGGCCGACGCGAACAGACCCTGTACACCGACCAGGACAACGGCATCCTGTTCGAGGCCGCCGACTCGGTGGCGGCCGACGATATCCGCCAACGCCTGCTGCCACTGGCCGTCGAAATCAACCAGCGCCTGGCCCTGTGCGGATTCACCCTGTGCAAGGGCAACATCATGGCCGGCAACCCGGAACTGTGCCTGTCGCGCCAGGAGTGGGCGCGGCGCTTCAACAGCTTCATCAATGAGGCGACCCCGGAAAACCTGCTCAGTTCGACCATCTATTTCGACCTGCGGGTAGTCTGGGGTGACCCCTATGGCTGCGACCAGTTGCGCCAGGGCCTGCTCAAACAGGTCGCCAGCAACAGTCTGTTCCAGCGCATGCTGGCCGAGAATGCCCTGAGTCACCGCCCGCCGGTTGGCGTGTTTCGTGACTTCGTAGTGGCGCGCAAAGGGGCCGAGAAAGACACCCTCGATCTCAAGGTGCAAGGCCTGACCCCCTTCGTCGACGGCGCCCGCCTGCTGGCCCTGAGCCATGGCGTCGAAACCTGCAACACCCTGGAGCGCCTGCGCGAACTGATCGCCAAAGGCGTGATTGAGCCGCTCGATGGCGCGGCCTATGAAGAGGCCTACCACTTCATCCAGCAAACCCGCATGCAGCAACACCAACTGCAGACCCGCGACGGCCTGCCCTACTCCAACCGGGTCGACCCTGGTCACCTTAATCACCTGGATCAGCGCATTCTGCGAGAGTCCTTCCGCCAGGCACAGCGACTACAGAGCAGCCTGGCCGTGAGGTATCAGTTATGAGCACCTTCACTTGGTTCACCGGGCGCGGCCCGATCCTGACCCAGCAGCAACTGGAGCGTCAGCGCGGCCTGCGCCAGGCAGCCGAGCTGGATGAACGCAGCCTGCGCCAGCAGCGTTTTGTGGTTCTCGACCTGGAAACCAGCGGCTTGAACATGCGTCGCGACCAGGTGTTGTCGATCGGCGCAGTGGTCATTGAGAACGGTGCCATCGACCTTAGCCAACAGTTCGAATGCACCCTGCAGAGCGCTGGCCACCAGGCCAGCGTCAGCACCCTGATCCACGGCATCGCACCCAGTGAGATCGCCAACGGCGAGGAACCGGCTGAAGCACTGCTGGCATTCATGGAGTTCGTCGGTGACAGCCCGCTGCTCGCCTTCCACGCCGAATTCGACCAGCGCATGCTGGCCCGTGCGCTCAAGCAGAGCCTGGGCTATCGCCTGCAGCATGCCTTCTTTGATGTCGCCGAAATAGCCCCTTTACTGTGCCCCAAGGCCAATCTGCCCCACGCAGGACTGGACGACTGGACACAACACTTCAGCCTACAAGTACATCAGCGTCATCATGCCAGCGCCGACGCCTTGGTAACCGCCGAACTGGCGCTGATCCTGTTTAGCAAGGCGCGCCAGCAAGATCTGGATAGCCTGCCCGCGCTGCTGCGGCAGCTCAATAGCCGACGCCGCCAACGGGCGCACTCGATTTAACAGCCCTGCGCCCGGCAGGAGAACCCCTGTCGCGCAACAAACTGGATGCACTCATGTCTAGCGGCTTGTAGACGCGGCGGGAACGCCTAGCTCCATGCCCGCGAAAGAAATCGTACGAATGGCGTGCTCCTACAAGAGCGCAAAGCAGCGTACGCAGCGCGCTGCTACAGATCCCTCATTAACAGGCCATAGTCCAGCTGCACCTCAGGCGGTACTGGCAGGTAGACCACATGGCCGTCGCCTGGTGCGACAGTCACCGCCTGGCCTTGGCGGTTTTCCAACTGTTCGAGGGTGAAGCGCAGGTTGCCCTGGGGCGTCATCAGCTCCAGGCCATCGCCGAGAGCGAAGCGATTTTTCACTTTCACTTCAGCCAGTTCACCACGCCGCTCGCCAGTCAACTCGCCGACAAACTGCTGCTGTTCGGACACCGAGCTGCCACGCTCATAATTCTGGTACTCGTCGTGCACATGACGGCGCAAAAAGCCCTCGGTGTAGCCGCGATGGGCCAGGGATTCCAGGGTGCCCATCAGCGACTTGTCGAATGGCCTACCGGCCACGGCATCGTCGATCGCCTTGCGGTATACCTGAGCGGTGCGCGCCACGTAATAGTGGGACTTGGTCCGCCCCTCGATCTTCAGCGAGTGCACGCCCATCTGCACCAGGCGCTCGACGTGCTGCACCGCACGCAGGTCCTTGGAGTTCATGATGTAGGTGCCATGCTCATCTTCAAAGGCAGGCATTGCCTCACCTGGGCGCGAACTGTCTTCCAGCAGGAAGACTTGCTCGGAGGGCGCGCCAACGCCTAGAGTCGGCTCGACAATCTGCACAATATCGCCGAGCTCGTTCTCGACGGCCTGGTCGGCCTTGTACTCCCAGCGACAGGCATTGGTGCAGCTGCCCTGATTGGGGTCGCGCTTGTTGATGTAGCCCGACAACAGGCAACGTCCGGAATAGGCCATACACAGCGCACCGTGGACGAACACCTCCAGCTCCATGCCCGGCACTTGCTGGCGAATTTCGGTGATTTCCTCCAGCGACAGTTCGCGCGACAGAATCACCCGGCTCAGCCCCTGTTGCTGCCAGAACTTCACGCTGGCCCAATTCACCGCGTTGGCCTGCACGGAGAGGTGAATCGGCATCTGCGGGAAATGCTCGCGCACCAGCATGATCAGCCCGGGGTCGGACATGATCAACGCATCCGGGCCCATCTCGATCACCGGAGCCAGATCCCTCAGGAAGGTCTTCAGCTTGGCGTTATGCGGGGCGATATTAACCACCACATAGAACTGCTTGCCCTGGGCATGCGCCTCGGCAATACCAAGGGCAAGGTTAGCGTGATCGAACTCGTTATTGCGCACCCGCAAGCTGTAACGCGGCTGCCCGGCATACACCGCATCGGCGCCGTAGGCGAAGGCGTAGCGCATGTTTTTCAGGGTGCCGGCAGGGGACAGCAGTTCGGGGTAACGAAGGGAGGTGGCCATAAACCGCGGGCTCGGAAATCCAGGGGGGGGACGGGATTCTAGAGAGTCAGGCGGGCGGCCGCATTGATCTGGGTCTATGCCAGCGCCTGCGACTCCAAGTGGCGGCAGGCGGTTACTGCAGAAGCCCTGGCCCCAAGCTGCAGATCAGGGATCTATCTCAACTCATTCTCTACTGGCAGACCTGCTGGTAGAGCACATCATCCTTGGCAATGCGCTTTAACTGATCCAGCTGCGGTTTTTTCTGTGCATCCAGGGGCAACAATTCTGCCGTTATACAATTGAGCAAATGCGGCTGATAGCTGACACGGTCGACATGCTGTTTTTCAAAGCGATACAGGTTAAAGGCCACCACATCACCACCAGCGACATCCTCGCGCAGCATGCTTTTGCGGTCGAGCACGGTGAAGGCAGTGGTCATCGGCCAGTAAAACGTCCAGGGCCGCCAGAACACCTCGCCGGTTTCACTGGCCACCAGCACGGACTCAGCCGGCTGACGCAGCAGCTGGTGGTCGAACCAGGAATACTCGTAGTAAATCTGGTAGCTCAGCATGCCCAAACCGCCAAATGCCGGAATGATCCACCTGGGTAAGCGGTTGCCCGTCAGTTTGCGCAGCAGCATGGCAATACCCGCCGCACCCAACCCCGAAACCACGATGGCAAGTATTGTCCACAACATTGACTGACTCCCGAAAATAAAACGGGCCTCTCAAGGAGGCCCGCTGATAAGACCCTGATCAAACATGATCAGGTTGATTATGCTCAGTGGCTCAACGCGCCACCAGCACCTTTGGGAGTACGAACGCTTTCCACCAGGTCCTGGATCTCCTGAGGTGGCGCTACGGTCGCAAGAGACACGGCGTAGGCGACAGCAAAGTTGATGAGGGCACCCACAGTACCGATAGACAGCGGCGAAATACCAAACATCCAGTTATCCGGGGTGTTGGGGAAAGTCGCCGTGCCTGGGATGAAGAACCAACCCAGATACAGGAAGATGTAAACGACAGTGAACACCAGACCAACCAGCATGCCGGCAATCGCGCCCTTATCGTTTACCCGCTTGGAGAAGATCCCCATCATCAATGCAGGGAACAGCGTGGCCGCGGCTATACCGAAGGCCAATGCCACCACCTGCGCGGCAAAGCCAGGCGGATTGAGCCCCAGCCAGGTAGCCAGCAGGATAGCGACCCCCATCGAGATACGCGCAGCAAGCATTTCGCCCTTCTCGCTGATCTTGGGATTGATCATGTTCTTGATCAAGTCATGACTCACGGCTGAGGAAATGGCCAGCAACAGACCGGCAGCCGTCGACAATGCAGCAGCAATAGCACCCGCTGCGATCAGACCAATAACCCAGCCCGGCAGGTTGGCAATTTCCGGGTTAGCCAGTACCAAAATGTCGTTGTTAACGGTCAACTCGTTGCCCTGCCAGCCGCGAGCTTCAGCAGTCGGGGTAAAGGCCGGGGCGACATCGTTATACAGCTGAATACGACCGTCGTTGTTCTTGTCTTCCCACGTGATCAAACCAGTGGTTTCCCAGGTTTTCACCCAATCCGGACGCTCTTCATACGCAAGCGCTGGAGCCTCAACACCCTGCGGATAGACGGTGGTCAGCAGGTTCAGGCGTGCCATGGAAGCCACAGCAGGCGCAGTGAGGTAAAGCAGGGAGATGAAGATCAATGTCCAACCGGCAGACCAGCGCGCATCAGCCACTTTCGGCACGGTGAAGAAGCGAATGATTACGTGCGGCAGACCGGCCGTACCAATCATCAGCGACAGGGTAAAGAGCACCATATTCAGCTTGTTGCTGACATCGGCTGTGTAGTCAGTAAAGCCCAGACCCGCAACGACTTCATTGAGCTTCTGCAGCAGCGGCATGCCTGACTCAGTGTGCTCACTGAACATACCGAACATCGGAATCGGATTGCCGGTCAGTTGCAGGGAGATGAACACCGCAGGAATGGTGTAAGCAATGATCAGTACCACGTACTGCGCCACCTGGGTGTAGGTGATGCCCTTCATGCCACCGAACACCGCGTAGCAGAACACCACGCCAGCAGCGATCCAGATACCGGTAGAGTTGCTCACTTCAAGGAAGCGCGAGAACGCCACGCCAGCACCGGCCATCTGACCGATAACGTAGGTTACGCAGATGATGATCAGGCAGACCACTGCAGCCAGACGAGCACCGTTGCTGTAGAAGCGATCACCGATGAAGTCAGGCACAGTGAACTTGCCGAACTTGCGTAGATAAGGCGCCAGCAACATAGCCAGCAGCACATAGCCGCCGGTCCAGCCCATCAGGAACGTTGAGTTGGCATAACCGCCAGCGGCGATCAGGCCTGCCATAGAAATAAAGGAAGCCGCTGACATCCAGTCGGCTGCAGTTGCCATGCCGTTGGTGATGGGGTGAACACCCCCGCCGGCGACGTAGAACTCTTTGGTCGAGCCAGCACGCGCCCAGATGGCAATGCCGAAGTAGAGCGCGAAGGAAGCGCCCACAAACAGCATGTTGATTACAAACTGACTCATGGATTATTCCTCGACATCGAATTGTTTATCGAGTTTGTTCATTTTCCACGCGTAGAAGAAAATGATCACGACAAAGGTGATAATCGAACCTTGCTGGGCAAACCAGAATCCAAGGTCGGTACCGCCGACAGAGATACCTGCCAACAAGGGCCGAAGAAGTATGGCGAAGCCGTAAGACACCAGCGCCCAAACAACCAGGCTCCAGGTAATTAGCCGAACATTCGCCTTCCAGTACGCTGCAGCATTTTCTTTTTCAGAAGTCATAGCTCCTCCGGTATTATTATTTTCATGCATCGTCAAATTAGCAGTAGGCCACGCCAAGCCGACAGCTAGACCTTGGTCTTAGCCTCTCTGCGGCAGACTTGGATTTAATATTTTTTCCTTTAATAACAATCACTTGAATAAAACAAAAACGACCCTAAACAGCCTGCAACTAACTTTAGTCTAACAACCGCCCCGGCGCTGGCCGGCCCAGGCCGCTGGAACGTCGCGCCACAGCGGCTTCAAGCAAACAGCCAGACTATCTGCGGCATCAATAAATGGCCCCGTCGTGACGCCCCAGGCCAGCACACGCCATACGCAAAACGAAAGAAACCCGCGCATCAGGCAAAGTGACCCTGCGTTTCAAATAGCCCAACGCTGCATCACATGTTTGGAGGCGGTCGTAGCCGGCGGCTCTACCTTGCCGGCATTGCCCAAGGCGGCAACCCGCAAGGTGTTGCATGCAACAGGCGCCGCAAAGGCCTGAGAACGAAGGCGCGGGCAGGCTGGCGTCGCGTGACGACGCACCCCACCGTAGGCAATGCCTAAGGGCGCACACATAGCCCTTTACAGGGTCATTGCGAACCTCATCGCGCGGGGCTCGCGACTGATTAAAAACGCAAGGTGAAGTTGCCTGTACCGAAGATTCCGACCAGGCCAATAACGATCAAATAAATGGCCACGATGTAGTTCAGCAAGCGCGGCATAACCAGAATCAGAATGCCGGCGAGCAACGAAACCAACGGGGTAAAAGCGAGGTTCATAGTAGTTACCTGGGATTTATTAAGCCTGCAGTATGCGCGCCAGCCCCAGACAGCACAGCCTCTATCCATCGCCAGAGCTGCAACCAATCAACTGCACGTTTCACTTAACCCGCGAGGCCGTGAACATCTCGACGCAAGGCACTCGCGACAACATGCAACAGAGCACGGCGGGACTTTCTGCGCGGGGCAGAGCGACAGTCGCGGGTTAAGCGCATCCATACCCGCGCCGCCCGTAGCATCAGAAGACCTGCACTTTATTGGGCCTATCAGCCCAACTTGAAACGTCCGGTATTCTGCTCCAGTACCTGACTACCGCGACGCAACTGCTCAGCCGCATCGCTCACCGCATGTGCGCCGTCGAGCATGGCGCTAGCGCCCTGATCGACCTGCTGGATATTGCCGCTGACCTCATCGGCGGTGGCCGCTTGCTGCTCGGCAGCAGTGGCAATCTGCGCCAAGCGATCGCTGACCCGTTGGACAGACTCGACTATTCCAGCTAAATCCTCACCCATTGCCAGCACGCTGCCGACATCACCCTCTGCCTGCTGTACGGCCTCCTCCATCAGGCTTACGGACTGGCCGACCACACGATGCAGGTCGGCGACTGTCTGGGCGATTTCCGCAGTAGAGTTTTGCGTACGCTGCGACAGCGAGCGCACCTCGTCGGCGACCACCGCAAAACCACGGCCCTGATCGCCAGCACGCGCAGCTTCAATGGCGGCGTTGAGCGCCAGCAGGTTGGTCTGTTCAGCGATGCCCTTGATCACATCGACCACCCGGGTGATCTGCTCGGTCTGCTCACGCAGCTGCTGCAAGGTCGCGGCACTGTCACCCAGGCGACTGCTGAGCTGACGCATGCTGGCGCTGGTGCGCTCGCTGCGCTGGTTGCTCTGGTTAGCGATTTCGCGGGTATGCCCGGCTTCCATCGCTGCCTCCTCGCAGCTTTGCGCAACGCTCTGCGCGGTGGCTGCCATTTGTGTCGCAGCGGTGGCGATCTGACTCATCTGACCCTGCTGCTGCTCCACTGCCGTTAAGGCGCTCTGCGCCTGGCTGCTGAGCAACTGGACAGTGCCACCCAGGTTATGGCTTTCCTGATCGACGCCCTGCAGCGAGCCACGCAACTGCTCAACAGCGGCATTCAGCGCGGTGGCGATACTCGCCAGATCGTCTTCGCCATGCACCTGCATGTGAACGCGTAGGTCGCCATCACGCAGGCCCTGCGCGGCGGCAATGATGCCGGCGGTGCTGCGGCGAATCGAGGCATTCAGGCAGAACAGCACATAGAGCGCCAGCAGGGTCAGCACGCCGAACACCGCAATCACTTGCCCTATTTTGTACTGTGCCTGCTGGCGGTAGTCGCCCAGGCTCAGGGCGAACTGCTGGTACAACGCCTGCTGCAGATCCGTCAACTGGACCTGCAAGACGTCTATCCGCTGGATGAATTGCTCGGGGCTCAAGGCCATGGGGCTGGCCTCGAACATGTCGCGGTCGATCTCGCGCAGGAACTTCTCGAAACCTTGCTCAGCAACGGTAAACGAGGCCTGCAAATCACCCTTCGAGGCCACTGACTGCTGGCCGAGGGTGGCACGCGCCTTGATCAACTGGCCGAGCGACTCATCCAGAGTACGGCGCAAATCGCGGATCAATACCCGGCTCTGCAGGGTGAAATGAGCCGAGAACACCGCGCCATAACCCTGGCTGGCGAAACTGCCAAGACGCTCCTGCAAACGCGGCAGGGTAAACGTCAGCTGCTCCATCATCAGGTAGGTATCAAGGTGCGGATCGAGGATCAAACCGCTGTCGGTAGCCACCTGTTCGCGCAGCGCCATCAGTTGCAACAGGGTCCTTTGGTAACGCTCAAGGGCATCCGGTAGCGCCATCTTGCCCAGTACCGCCACACTCAACTCGGCACGTAGACCTTGCAGCACGGCCAATTGCTCACGCGCCTGAGCGCTTGAGCGCGCACTTGCCAACTGCGTGGCCGCCTGCTCCAGCGCTTGATCGAGACCGCTGGCGCGCTGCTCCAACAACGCTTGAGCTGATTTGTCGGTGCCCTTCCAGCGCGCCAGCAAGGTGCGCTGCTCGACCACCTCCCGCTGAACCGCACCCAGGGCCTGCACCCCGTGCATGCCTTCCAGCTCGTGATCTATCAGCGTCAGGCGGGCCAGATGATCCGTCGTGATTACCCACAGCGCATAGCCCAGCGGTAAGGCGAACAATACAAATAGCAGCTGAAATTTACGTGCGAAGCTGAAACGCTCCAAAACACGCACACCCGGCTTGAGTACTCCAGTCATAACGACACCTCAACGAGTTCAGCCACACCTGGCGACAGGTGTGGCAAAGAACATCATCTAGCAAGAATTACGCCGGGCTCTTCGAGTCAGGGCTTGTGCAAAATACTGCGCCGTAGCGGAGGGCGTCGCCAAGCACTTGGGGACGGCCGCAGCAGGCGCGTATCTTTCACCAGACCTCAGATTCAACAAGCAGCGCGGACGGCTGCTTGCAGCATAGGTCATTTACGTTTCAGCACTGCGGCTGGCTGGCGATGTAGCGCTGCGCCGGATTGATCGCCACATCAAACTCACGCAAGGCACTGGTGCCAATCAGCAACGGGTAATTGAAGCGACTGCGGTCGGTGAGATTGACCTCAACGGTGCGCAGTTGCTTACCCAGACAGAGCTGCATATCCACCACAGGACGCTTGGCAACCGCAGGACTGCTGGCTGAGCCCTGCTCTTCGGCGCGACTTTTGATTTCGCTGATGCGCACCAGGGGCTTTTCGAACAGCGTATCGTCAGCACTTGCGGTGGCCAGACGGAAACGCACCCAGTCCTGGCCATCACGCTGAAACTGCTCGATGTCCCTGGCCGACAACGAGGCCGTCACCGCGCCGGTGTCCATTTTGGCCTTGAGGGTTTGGCCGACTTGCGGCAGCTCAATGTATTCGTAGCGCCCGTAGAGCGTCGGTGTGCTGGCCATCGCTGGCAAAGCGATAAAGGCCAGTAGTGCGGCGGCAAGTCTCATATTCAGTCAGTACTCCGTAAAAACGTCACAGACTCCGACTGGTAATGCCACAGATGGTTCGAGCGGATTTAGTCAACGGCGTGGCGTTTGGGGAAATACAGCGCCGCCTCGGGCGCGCACAGCAAGCGAGTTTTCACACACGCTCTGCTATCTGGAGGGCAAGCCCGTCCATAACTCATCCAGGTTACGGAACCCCCAGTCAGCGGCGGATTCGCGGCTGACAATCTTGTCGCGATCGATCAGTTTGGCCAGGTCGATTATTTCCTGGGCAATGGGCGTTTTCGACTTGGCCGAGAAAAACACCTTGACCTTGGGCATGAGCAACGAGGTTGCGTGTTGGTCCAGCACCACACCGATGCGCCCGCTTTGCAGGCGCACCAAAGAGCCCGTCGGGTAAATGCCGACGGTTTTGACAAAGGCCTTGAACACGGCTTGATCGAAGTGCCCCGTCCACTCGGCCATCTTGCGGATTGACTCGGCCGGCTCCCAGCCAGCCTTGTAGGGCCGGTTGGATGTAACAGCGTCATACACGTCGCAGATCGCGCCCATTTTCGCCGGCAAACTGATTTGTTCGCCGGACAGTCGGTGAGGATAGCCGCTGCCATCGACCTTCTCGTGATGGTGCAAGCAAACATCCAGCACCACAGCACTAACCTGCTTGCCCGCCAGAAGAATTTTGCCGCCTGCCTGGGGGTGCTCACGCACCGTGACAAACTCGCTATCCGTCAACTTGCCAGGCTTATTGAGTATCTCGGCGGGCACCGCCATCTTGCCCACATCGTGCAGCATGCCCGCCAGACCGACTTCACGCACCTGAACAGGGTTCATCCCCAGTTGACGCGCAAGCGCAATCATCAGGGCGCAGACCGCCACCGAATGCATATAGGTGTACTCATCGGCACGCTTGAGTCGCGCCAGGCTGATCAGGGCATTGGGATGACGCATGACCGATTCGGAAATCTCCGCAACCAAGTCTTCGGCCTGCTCGAAATCCAGCGCCTTGCCCATGCGCGCATCGCCAAACATGTCCATAACCGCCTGCTTCGAGCGGTTACAGAGCTTGGCCGCGCGGTTCAACTCATCCTCTAGTGAACAGACCGGGCCAGTCGGCAGCGCCGCTGCCATCAGCAGCTCCTGCACCTCGACCTCAACCTCTGCCGGGGTAACGCTTACCCGGCCCGACTCGACATCCAGCCCCTTGCTGGCATCAATCCATAGCTCGCTGATACCGCAGGTCTGGATGCGCTGTAAATCCTTGTCTGTTTCTAGCAAGAACTTGGCCTTCCAGAACGGATGATCCATCCACGAGCCACAGAATTCCTGAATGTACATGCCGATACGTAAGTCGGACATGGCTATGCGTTTCAACATCGGCAGTACTCAGGTGAGGATAGGGATACGCAGCAGCCGTACTCGGCAAGATATGACGCCGATATAATAGTCGAATGATGTTCATCCGAGTCATGGATATAATTAATGATAGCGATACGCCTGCAGTTGCGCAGCCCCTGGGTTTGACCACCGGCCAGGCAAGCACACTTCACCCCGCGCGCCTGGCTGCAAGGCCTCAAGGTCAGGTGCAGCAGGAGCGCCCCCGGTCGCACCAGCAGTAGCGCCAGCGTCGCCGCCTGCTACACTGCGCGTCATTTCGATTTGCAGGCCTGAACCGTGACCAACACCGCTTTTTCCTCACTGCCGCTTTCCGCCGCCATGCTGGCGAACCTCGAGTCACTCGGTTACACCACGATGACCCCGATTCAAGCGCAGAGCCTGCCGGTGATGCTCAAGGGCATGGACCTGATCGCCCAGGCCAAGACCGGCAGCGGCAAGACCGCCGCCTTTGGTATCGGCCTGCTCAACCCGCTCAATCCGCGCTACTTCGGCTGTCAGGCGCTGGTCATGTGCCCGACCCGTGAGCTGGCTGACCAGGTGGCCAAGGAAATCCGCCGCCTGGCCCGTGGTGCCGACAACATCAAGGTGCTGACCCTGTGTGGCGGTGTGCCCTTCGGCCCGCAGATCGGCTCGCTTGAGCACGGCGCGCAGATCATCGTCGGCACCCCGGGGCGCATCCAGCAGCACCTGGCCAAGGGCACTCTAAAGCTCGACGGCCTCAACACCCTGGTACTCGACGAAGCCGACCGCATGCTCGACATGGGTTTCTACGACAGCATTGCCGACATCATTGGCCAGACCCCGAGCAAACGGCAGACCCTGCTGTTCTCCGCCACCTACCCGTCCGGCATCAAGCAATTGTCCGCAGCCTTCATGCGCAACCCGCAGCAGGTCAAGGCCGAGGCCATGCACGACGACGCGCAGATCGAACAGCGCTTCTACGAGATCGCTCCCGAGGAGCGCATGGACGCGGTGGTCAAGCTGCTCGCCAGCTTCCGTCCCGAATCCTGCGTGGCTTTCTGCTTCACCAAGCAGCAGTGCCAGGAAGTGGTCGACCACCTGAGCGCCAACGGCATTTCCGCCGCGGCGCTGAATGGCGACCTGGAGCAACGCGACCGTGACCAGGTGCTGGCGATGTTCGCCAACCGCAGCCTCTCGGTGCTGGTGGCCACCGATGTCGCGGCCCGCGGCCTGGACATCGACGCCCTGGACATGGTGATTAACGTCGAACTGGCGCGCGATTCGGAAATCCATATCCACCGCGTCGGCCGCACCGGCCGCGCCGGTGAGAAAGGTATGGCAATGAGCCTGGTCGCACCAGCCGAAGGCCATCGTGCCCAGGCCATCGAAACCCTGCAGAAAAGCCCGCTCAACTGGCACCCGCTGAACAGCCTCAAGGCCAAGGCCGGCGAACCTCTGCAACCACCAATGATCACCCTGTGCATCAGCGGCGGCCGCAAGGACAAGGTCCGCCCTGGCGATATCCTCGGCGCCCTCACCGGCGATGCCGGCATCCCCGGCAGCCAGGTCGGCAAGATCGCCATCTTCGACTTTCAGGCTTATGTCGCGGTCGAACGCAGCATGGCCAGCCAGGCCCTTAAACGCCTGAGCGAAGGCAAGATCAAAGGCCGCACACTGCGCGTCCGCTCACTGTAATTACTGAGTGGCATGAGCCAAACAGAAGAAGACCGCAATAATCCGCCCAGTGACAGTGGAGTGTCTCCTTGCGCAATATTCTGGTGATCGAAGACAGCCCGCTGGTGCTGAAGATCCTTGAGCATATGTTTCGCAAGGAGACCGGCTTCCAACCGATCTTCTGCGCCACCATGGACGAAGCTCAGGTGATGCTGGAAACCTCGGCGCAGCTGTTCTTCGCGGCGATCGTCGACCTCAACTTGCCAGATGCCCCCGACGGTGAAATCGTCGATGTGGTGATGAGCTATCACCTGCCCTGCATCGTCCTCAGCGGCACTTACAATGAACAGCGGCGCGACCAGATGCTGCTCAAGGGCGTGGTCGATTACGTGCTCAAGGAAAGCCAGCACTCCTACGAGTACGTCTTCCGCCTGCTGCACCGCCTGGAAAGCAACAGCACGGTGAAGATCCTGATCGCCGAGGACTCCGACGCCACCCGCCATTACATCCGCCACGTACTAACGCCGCAGCGCTTCCAGATTCTCGAAGCCTGTGACGGCGACGAAGCACTGCGCATTCTCAACGAACAGCCGGATATCGATCTGCTGCTGGTAGATCACAGCATGCCGGGCATCTGTGGCTTCGATTTGGTCAAGCTGTTGCGGCAGAAGCTGAAGCGCCACGAGCTGATCATTCTCGGCCTGTCCGCCGACACCAAGGGCTCACTCAGCGCCAAGTTTATCAAGCACGGCGCCGACGACTTTCTGCGCAAGCCCTTTTGCCCGGAGGAGCTCAACTGCCGGGTGATGTCGACTCTCGAACGCCGTGACCTGTTGCGCGCACTCAAAAAGGCCGCACAGTACGATGTCCTCACAGGCCTGAATAACCGCCGCTCATTCTATGAGCACAGCCAGCAACTCCTCCAGCAGGCGCGCTCAGACGGCAGAGCACTAAGCGTGGCGATGCTCGATCTGGACTTTTTCAAGCGGATCAACGATGAACACGGCCACGCCAGCGGCGACGCAGCACTGGCCGGGTTCTCCCGTGCGCTGTCCAGCGCCTTCCCGAGCGCCCTGCTCGGCCGCCTGGGCGGTGAAGAGTTCGCCATGCTCAGCCAGCAGGATGCCGCAACCCTGAGTGACACGCTCGACCAACTGCGCACGCACTGCGCCGGCCTTAAATACGCCATCGGCGCACCACCACTGTCATTCAGCGCGGGCATCTACCATGGCCCACCGGATGACCTGGAAAGTCTGTTGCACCACGCCGATCGGCGCCTGTATCAGGCTAAGTCCCAGGGCCGCGGGCGTAACTGCTGGCAGTAACTACAGCCCATGCCGTTTGAGAATCGCCGTATAGCTGCCGTCGGCGTGCATGGCAGCAATAGCCTGATTGAACGCCTCGGCAATTTTCTGGTGATCTGGATGGCTGCGACGGATCAAGATATGCAAACCGTTCTCGCTCAACGGGCGCGGCAAAAACTCCAGTTCATGGCTGATATCGCTAAGCTCGCGGGCCAGGTGATAGCGGGCTACGAACTCGTCCTCCAGAGTCAACTCGACCCGCCCGGCATGCAGCATGCGCGCGGCGCTGACGAAACTGCCGACTGCAACTTTGCGCAGCAGCGGGTCGCTAGTGAACTCGGAGGAATAGGCATAACCGCGCACCACCGCGATGCGCTGGGGATACAGATCGGCCAGCTGCTCAAACTCGATGGTGCTGCCCTTGCGCCGCAGAAAATGGATGCGATTGAGCAGAAAAGGCGCGGAGAAGTAACCGTAGCTGGCACGCTCATCGGCGTACCAGGCATTAATCAGCACATCGTAATCGCTGCGTTTTAAGCCCCGAACCGCTCGCTCCCAGGGTACCTGCGCATATGTCGTGGCATAGCCTGCACGATCCAACGCGCTACTCACCAGATCGGAAGCCACACCGTTATTGGGCAGCGCCTGGTCATTGAACGGCGGCCAGGGGTCAGCCACCAGACGCAAGGTCTGCGCCACGACGCCCAACGGCAGCAGCAACAGTGACAAACACAACACTCGTAATCCATTCATTACGGGCTGTCCATAAGGCAAAAATCTCAGACCGGTCAGCCACCACCCGAAAGTGCAGCCTTAGTGTTTATAGCAGCACTGAGCACCTGCTGTGGGTTGAGGAGCCATCAGGCTTGTACACCGCCACCAAAAGGTGCTTGGCATGCTCTTTCAAAGTAGCTGCGACTATATCTTGATACCGCGAGCCAATAGCGGGCCCGTGCAGCTAACGCACTATAAAAAATCGCCCTATAACAGCCTAGCCGTCTTATGACTAACCTGTTCCGAGCGCTAAACGCCTGGGTGAACGCAAGGGCGCAGACAGGTCATGAGCCGAGGATGGTAACGGCCCAGAGCGACGAGCCGAACAGATCAAACAGGCCACTTGTGCCTTCGGGTAAGATGCGCGCTGTTTGGCGCCGCGCTCGCGGCGCCTGTCGGGTTGCGGGGAAGTGGCTGTGCAAGTGAGTGACGTGGTGATTATCGGCGCCGGTGCCGCTGGCTTGATGTGTGCGTTGACTGCCGCCGGGCGCGGACGCAAGGTGCTGCTGCTCGACCATGCGAACAAGGCCGGCAAGAAGATCCTGATGTCCGGCGGCGGGCGCTGCAATTTCACCAACCTGTATTGCGAGCCGGACAACTTTCTCTCGCAGAACCCACACTTCTGCAAATCGGCCCTGGCGCGCTATACCCAGTGGGATTTCATCGGCCTGGTCGCCAAACATGGCGTGGCCTACCACGAGAAAAAACTCGGCCAGCTGTTCTGCGACCACAAGGCCAGCGACATCCTCGGCATGCTCCTCGACGAGTGCGCGCAGGCCGGTGTCGAGCTGCGTTTGGAGACCTCAGTCAGTGATATCGCCAAGCGGGAGGCTGGCTACCAGTTGCAGACCAGCGCCGGCCTGGTGCGCTGCGAGTCGCTGGTGATCGCCACCGGAGGCCTGTCGATTCCGACCCTCGGCGCCACGGGCTTCGGCTACCAAGTGGCCAGGCAGTTCGGTCATACCCTGCTGCCGACCCGCGCCGGGCTGGTGCCATTCACGATTACCGATCCGCAGCTGAAGACGCTGTGCACGGAGTTGTCCGGCACCTCGGTAGAGGATTGCCTGGTCAGCTGCAACGGCCATAGTTTCCGCGAGAACATCCTGTTTACTCACCGCGGCCTTTCCGGGCCGGCGATTTTGCAAATCTCCTCATTCTGGCAACCGGGCGACACCGTGCATATCGACCTGCTGCCGCACATCGACCTGCCCGAGTGGCTGACCGAGCAGCAGCGCGAACGGCCGAACAGCGAGCTGAAGACCCTGCTTGCCGAACTGTTCACCAAGAAGATGGCCGGGCTGCTGGTCGACAACTGGTTCGTTAACAAACCGCTGAAGCAGTACACCCCGGGCGAACTCAAGGCGATAGCCGAGCACCTGGGCGACTGGCAACTGGTGCCCGCCGGCACCGAGGGCTACCGCACCGCCGAGGTGACCCTGGGCGGCGTGGATACCTGCGAGGTGTCGTCGAAGACCATGGAATCGCTGAAAAGCCCGGGGCTTTACTTCATTGGCGAGGTGCTGGATGTCAGTGGCCATCTGGGCGGTTTCAACTTCCAGTGGGCCTGGGCTTCGGGCTACGCGGCGGCGCAATACGCCTGAGGCGCGCCCTTGTGGGAGGGGACGTGTCCGCGAGCGTGTGAACCACAGGCAATTGAACTGACGCGGCGGTCCGCGCTCTGCTACAAAGCTAGCAGGGACTAAACACGGCCATGCCCCAGGGGGTGCGCCGACCTTTCGCCCAAGGACCACTCGCCCGCATGACCCAAGACCAAGGCTTGATCTTCGCCATCCTCGTCGCCACCATCGGGCTGTTTATCTGGGGCCGCTGGCGCCACGACGTGGTCGCACTCGGCGCCTTGCTCGCCTGCGTGCTGGTCGGTTTGGTACCGGACGAGCAGGCCTTCGCCGGCTTCGGCCACCCTGCGGTGATCACTGTCGCCTGCGTGCTGGTGTTGAGCCACGGCCTGCAGATTACCGGCGTGGTCGATGCCCTGGCCCAGCGCGTGCTGCCCAGCAGTGCAGGACCGATGCTCTCGATTGCCGCACTGACCGGCCTTGGCGCGCTGCTCTCGGCCTTTATGAACAACGTCGGGGCGCTGGCCCTGTTGATGCCGATTGCCCTGCAGATCGCTGCCAAGCAGGGTCTGCCTCCGGGCCGAGTGCTGATGCCGCTGGCCTTCGGCACCATTCTTGGCGGCATGACCACGCTGATCGGCACGCCACCCAACCTGATCGTCTCCAGCTTTCGCGCGCAGAGCGGTGCTGGCCCCTTCGCCATGTTCGATTTCAGCCCGGTTGGCGTTGCGGTAGCGCTCAGCGGCGTGCTGTTTATCACCCTGTTCGGCTGGCGCCTGGTGCCCAAGCGCGAGGTGGCCAATGTGGCCAGCTTCGACACCGGCACCTACTTGACCGAGGTCCGGGTCAAGCAAGGCGCCAAGGTGGCCGGCAAGCGTTTGCGCGAAGTCGAGCAGTTGCTGGATGAGGCCGACGCCCAGGTGATAGGCATGGCGCGCAACGACCTGCACCTGTCAGCACCCGACCCGCGACGGATCTTGCGCGACGGTGACGTACTGGTGATCGAAGCCGAACCCGAGGCCCTCGGCACCATACTCGGCAAACTGGGCCTGCAACTGGAAGCTGAACGCACGCTGGAGGCGCCCGCCGACGAGGACAGCGCAGCCGAAACCCAAGACGCCCCGACAAGCCCTGAGCCAGACACCGACAAGAAAGACGGCAGCGGCAGTGACACCGTCCTGCAGGAACTGCTGGTACGACCCGATTCCCACCTGGTTGGGCGTTCGGCCAGCAGCATCCGCCTGCGTAGCCGCTATAGCATCAACCTGCTGGCGATCTCACGGGCGAATCATCGTTCGATCAAGCGCCTGCGCTCGACCCTGATCGGCCCAGGCGATGTTCTGCTGATGCAGGGTACGCCGGGCGATATTGCCGAGCTTGCCGGCGACTATGCCTGCATACCGCTGGCCGACCGCGCTATCAGTATTCCCAATCCCACCCACGCGGGCCTGGCTCTGGGGGTGATGCTGTTGGCCGTGCTGGTTTCCGCCACGGGGCTGCTCTCGGCCGCCGTGGCCTTCGCCGCTGGCGTGCTGGTATTCATGGTGATGCGCGTGGTGCCGTTGCGCGCGATTTACGAGTCCATCGACTGGCCGGTGATCGTCCTGCTCGGCGCTTTGATCCCGGTGGCCGGCGCCATGTCCAGCAGCGGTGCAGCAGATTTGCTGGCGCGCCTGCTGATGGAGCACGTCGCCCAGGGCAACCCGGTGGTCGTGCTCACCCTGTTGCTGGTGGTGAGCATGACCCTCTCGGATTTCATGAACAACGCCGCCACTGCAGCGGTGATGTGCCCGATCGCCCTGAGCGCAGCCAGCCAGCTTGGCGTCAGCCCCGACTCGCTGCTGATGGCGGTAGCCATTGGCGCCTCTTGCTCGTTCCTCACGCCCATCGGTCACCAGAACAACACCCTGATTCTCAGCCCAGGTGGCTTTCGCTTCGGCGATTACTGGCGCCTGGGCCTGCCGATGGAAATTCTCGTGGTGCTGGTCGGTGTGCCGCTGCTGCTAGTGGCCTGGCCGCTTTAAGGTCTCGGGAGGGAGCGCACCGAGGAAAAATCAAAGCGCGCCACCTGTCGAAGGGCACGACCAGGCGTTCGCGCAGATGCGCTAGCGCCACTCCGGCGGCGTTCCGTTCGGCGCGCAGCGACAGCCCGCCAGCTTTTGTGCCAAAAATCATGAACCACGGCGCACTGCCTGCGGGTCGCGGTCTGTGCTCAATCCTGGCCATCGCGAAATCGATGGATCTGTCGACGCTGCTTCTTGCTGGGCCGTCCGTCGGTCTGCACGCCCAGGGCACCGGTCTTGCGCTGTACGGCGGCCTGTTCACGGCGCTCTATACTCTCGGCGGTTTCGCTGTACAGAGCCTGCGCCTCGGGCGCACCACGGCGCACCGCGCACAGTGCCTGAATCACCACGGTGCGCTCGTCGAAGCCAACGCGAATCAGCAGTTCGTCGCCGATCCGCGGTTCCTTGCCAGGCTTGCAGCGCTCGCCACGGCAATGCACCTTGCCGCCCTCGATGGCGGCCTTGGCCAGGGCGCGAGTCTTGTAAAAACGTGCCGCCCATAGCCATTTATCCAGGCGTATCTTGTCGTCTTCTTTGTCGCTCATTGCGCTCTCGATCGAAACAGTCAGCCCACGTGAATTTTGCCTGATGCAGTTGTCATTAGGCCCAACTAGAATGCCCGCAACTATAGGCCAACCTGGCCTGACGGAACTCGCCCAATTTGAAGACCTTCGACCATCTCAGCGTGATCGGCCTGCGCGAATGGATCAACCTGCCCGACCTGGGCATGGTAGGTCTGCGCGCAAAAATCGACACCGGTGCCAGCACCTCCTGCCTGCACGCCAGCGACATCCAGCCGTTCCAGCGTGATGGCGAAGACTGGGTGCGCTTCACCGCGCATCTCGGCACGCTGGTGCAGCGCCGCCATCGCTGTGAAGCGCCACTGGTAACACTGAAGAACATCAAGAGTTCCACCGGCCACGTGCAGAGCCGCTACGTTATCAGCACCCACATGGCCCTGGGTGATCGCCTGTGGCCAGTGGAGTTCACCCTGACTTGCCGCAAGACCATGCGCTATCGCGTACTGCTCGGCTCCAAAGCACTGGTTGCTGGCCAACTGGTGGTCAATCCGGCGCTGACTTACGTTCAAGACAAACCCTCGCTTGCTGACCTCTCTGGTGCCCCATGAAAATCGCTGTACTGTCGCGCAATCCGCGCCTCTATTCCACTCGTCGCCTGGTCGAGGCCGGTCAGCTGCGCGGCCATGAGGTGGTGGTCATCGACACCCTGCGCGCCTATATGAATATCGCCAGCCACAAGCCGCAGATCCACTACCGCGGCCAACCGCTAGAGGGCTTCGATGCGGTGATCCCGCGGATCGGTGCCTCGGTGACCTTTTATGGCTGCGCAGTGCTGCGTCAGTTCGAGATGATGGGTGTGTTCCCGCTCAACGAGTCGGTGGCGATCGCCCGCTCGCGGGACAAGCTGCGCTCGCTGCAACTGCTGTCACGGCGCGGCATCGGCCTGCCAGTAACCGGTTTTGCCCACTCGCCGGACGACATCGACGACCTGATCCAGATGGTCAACGGCGCGCCGCTGGTGATCAAGGTGCTGGAAGGCACCCAAGGCATCGGCGTGGTGCTTTGCGAAACCGCTAAAGCCGCCGAGTCAGTGATCGAGGCCTTCATGGGCCTCAAGCAGAACATCATGGTGCAGGAATACATCAAGGAAGCTGGCGGCGCGGATATCCGCTGCTTCGTGGTCGGCGACAAGGTGATCGCCGCGATGAAGCGTCAGGCCAAGGCCGGCGAGTTCCGCTCCAACCTGCACCGGGGCGGCAGCGCCAGCCTGATCAAGATCACCCCGGAAGAACGCATGACGGCAATCCGCGCAGCCAAAGTGATGGGGTTGGGTGTCGCGGGCGTGGACATTCTGCGCTCCAACCACGGTCCGCTGGTGATGGAGGTGAACTCCTCGCCTGGCCTGGAAGGTATCGAGACCACCACCGGCAAGGATGTCGCCAGCCTGGTGATCCAGTACCTGGAGAAGAACAGCGCACCCCACCTGACCCGCACCAAAGGCAAAGGCTAGCGAAAAGCACCGCGAACCCAGCGGAGCGCGACGCTGAAATACCGTGGAAGGGGCTTTAGCCGCGGTGGGTCTTGAAGGCTGAAAGCATCGCTGCTGAAGCAGGCCCGTGGATGGGTTGGCCTCCTCAGCGCTTCGCTCAGGGCAGCGTTTTACGTGCGACGTTACCCGGCATCTGCAGCGTGCCGGCTGACGTCATGTTGGGTTACGCGGCGGTGCAAATCCGGACTTGATTCAAGACAGGCGCCGCCGCTAACCCAACCTACCAAGCCACGGTCGTCTCTTGCAGCGGCAGGTCAGACCGCGTCGCGCGGCAGCAGCAAGCCTAGCGGCAGGCAGACCCGCGCTTCCAGACCACCGCCTGAACGGTTGCGCAACTCGACACTGCCGCCATGCAAGGCGGCAATACGCTTGACGATGGCCAGACCTAGCCCCGCACCCTGGCCGCCACGGGCGCGATCGCCGCGAATAAATGGGTTGAAGATGCTGCCCAACTCGGCCGGATCGATACCGGCGCCACGGTCGAGCACGCTGAGCACGACGTAGGGGGCGCTGCAATTGCCCGACACCGACACGGCAACTTCTACCGCATTGCCGCCATAGCGCAGGGCGTTCTCGATCAGATTGACCAGCAGTCGCTTGATCGACACCCGTCGCAGCGGGAAGGCCGGCACCACCTCCAGGCACAAACGCACCTGCTCCCGCTGCTGGTTATAGGGCGCCACCACTTCGCGAATCAACTCAAGCAGGTCGAGTTCTTCCACCGGCTCGTCGCGGCCGTCGCGAATAAAGGCGAGAAACTGGTCGAGAATCGCGTCCATGTCTTCGATATCGCGAACCATGTCCTCGGTCAGCTCGGAATCGTGGTTCAGCAGTTCCAGAGACAATCGCAAGCGGGTCAACGGCGTGCGCAAGTCATGGGACACACCCGCCAGCATCAACTCGCGTTCGCGCCCGGCCTGCTCGACGTCTTCGGCCATCTGGTTAAAGGCGCGGTACACCTCGGCCATTTCACTCGGCGTTTCGCTCACTGGCAAACGCACACTGCGGCCCTTGCCGAGCTGGCGAGCGGCGAACACCAGACGCTTCAAGGGCGCACTGAGCTGGCGCACGAAAATCCAGGCGGCCGCTGTGGAGAGCAGACCGATGCCGAGAAACCAGCCCAGTACGCTCCAGATTCGCTGGCCGCGCAATGGGTGCGGGTACATCGGCACCCGCAGCCACTCATCGCCAAGCGCCGGGGCACGTACCCACAACGCTGGCGGGCTTTTCGCACGCACCCGCACCTCGGTTTCAGGCCCGAGTTCGACCTGCATCTGCCGCTCGAATATCTCGCTGTAGGGCCAGTGCTGCTCGCTGGCTGGCACCTCATCGAGCGGCGTACGCTGGAGGCCTGCCGCATTGGCGATCTTCGAGCGGTCTTCCGGATCAGCCGCCCAATAGGCGCGCAGGGTTAACGCAGCGCCATGGCTGTACTGGCGGTCGACCAACATATCCTCGTTCATCATCAGATAAACCAGGGTCAGCGCCTTGGAGAACAGCACCACGATCAACACCAACCAGAGGGTGCGAGCGAAGAAGCTTTGCGGGAACCACAGCGGCGTTTTCATCGAAAAGACAGGATCCGTAGGAGCCAGCTTGCTGGCGATCAGGGCGTCAGGATCGCCAGCAAGCTGGCTCCTACACGGGGTTTGCTGGGCGAGCCGTCACTTATTGCCGTCTGGCACAAACACATAGCCCACGCCCCAGACCGTCTGGATATAACGTGGCTTGGACGGGTCCGGCTCAATCAAGCGGCGCAGGCGTGAAATCTGCACGTCGATAGAACGCTCCAGGGCGTCCCACTCGCGACCACGGGCCAGATTCATCAGCTTGTCGCGGGTCAGTGGCTCGCGGGCATGCTGAACCAGCGCCTTGAGTACGGCGAACTCGCCGGTGGTGAGCATGTGTACTTCGTCACCCTTCTTCAGTTCGCGGGTGGCCAGCGACAGTTCGTATTCGCCGAAACTGACGCTTTCGTCCTCGGCACCCGGCGCGCCCGGCACCACCGGGGCCTGACGGCGCAGCACGGCCTTGATCCGCGCCAACAGTTCACGAGGATTGAAGGGCTTGGCCAGGTAGTCATCGGCGCCCAGTTCCAGGCCCTGGATACGGCTGGTTTCGTCACCCTTGGCGGTGAGCATGATGATTGGCACCTGATTGTTCGCCGCACGCAGCCGGCGGCATGCCGACAGGCCGTCCTCGCCCGGCAGCATCAGGTCGAGCACCACCAGATGAAACAGCTCGCGCGCCAACAGGCGATCCATCTGCTCGACGTTCTCCACCGTGCGCACGCGATAGCCCTGCTCCTCGAAGAAGCGCTCAAGCAGACGCCGCAAGCGGGCATCATCATCGACAACCAGAATTTTCTCGCCTTCAAGCGGAAGTGCAGTGCTGCTCATAGAAGCTCCTTGACCGAGAACCTGCGCCGCCCGTCGGGCGTGAACAGCTTCCAATGCCGGCATTATGGCTCAGCCACCACGATCACCGGTGCAGCCATTGTTAGCAGATTTTTCGCCGAGGGCCGGCAAACCACAATCTCTGGAGGATCAACCGCAGCCACAGGTCAGCTGGCATGCCCGCCTACGCCCTCGATTCACCTCCCCATCCCTGATGGCAGCTAATGGTTATAATGCGCCGCTCTATCGTCTGGCCCGTGGTTTTGCGCGGCCGGTTTTTCGTTTCAGAGGGTGTGAACATATCCAACGCCGTCGCCGAGACATCCGCAGTAGGCGCGCGTTTTTCACAGCCTCTCAGTGTGGGTAGCTTTTCATATGCTCAGCATCAATAACCGCATCGCCGAAGAACTGGGCGTGCGCCCGCAACAGGTTGCCGCCGCAGTGGCACTGCTCGATGAAGGCTCCACCGTGCCGTTCATCTCCCGTTACCGCAAGGAAGTCACCGGCAGCCTGGATGACACCCAACTGCGCCACCTTGAAGAGCGCCTGCGCTACCTGCGCGAGCTGGACGATCGGCGCGCCAGCATCCTCGCCAGCATCGAGGAGCAGGGCAAGCTGACTCCGGAGCTGACTCGCGAGATCAACCTGGCCGAGACCAAGACCCGCCTCGAAGACCTCTACCTGCCGTATAAACAGAAACGCCGCACCAAGGGCCAGATCGCCTTGGAAGCCGGCCTTGGCGAACTGGCCGACGCCCTGTTCAACGACCCAAGCCTGGCCCCGGAGAGTGAAGCCGCAGGTTTCGTCGATGCCGAAAAAGGCTTCTCCGACATCAAGGCCGTGCTCGAAGGCGCAAAGTACATCCTTATGGAACGCTTCGCCGAAGACGCCACCCTACTGGCCAACCTGCGCAGTTTCCTCAAGGACAACGCCACCCTCAGCGCTCGCCTGATAGCCGGCAAGGAGCAGGACGGCGCCAAGTTCCGCGATTACTTCGAACACGACGAGAAGCTGAAAAACGCCCCCTCGCACCGTGCCCTGGCGATTTTCCGCGGCCGCAACGAGGGCTTCCTCAGCGCCAGCCTGAAAATCGGCGAAGAGCTACCTGGCACCCTGCACCCTTGCGAAGGCATGGTTGCCGAGCGCTTCGGCATCAGCAACCAGGGCCGCGCCGCCGACAAATGGCTGGGCGAAGTGGTGCGCTGGACCTGGAAGGTCAAGCTCTACACTCACCTGGAAACCGACCTGCTCGGCGAACTGCGCGAAGGCGCCGAGGACGAGGCGATCGCGGTGTTCGCCCGCAACATGCACGACCTGTTGCTGGCCGCGCCAGCAGGCCCGCGTGCGACGCTGGGCTTCGACCCGGGCCTACGCACCGGCTGCAAGGTCGCGGTGGTCGACAGCACCGGCAAGCTGCTCGACACCGCCACCGTCTACCCGCACGCGCCGCGCAATGACTGGGACGGCACCATCAACACCCTGAGCAAGCTGTGCGCCAAGCACTCAGTCGACCTGGTGGCCATCGGCAACGGCACCGCCAGCCGCGAAAGCGATAAGCTGATCATCGAGCTGATCAAGAAGCACCCAGAGCTCAAGCTGACCAAGATCATGGTCAGCGAAGCTGGCGCCTCGGTGTATTCGGCATCGGAGCTGGCGTCCAAAGAATTTCCCGACCTCGACGTATCGATTCGCAGCGCCGTTTCCATCGCCCGCCGCCTGCAGGACCCGCTGGCCGAGCTGGTGAAGATCGACCCGAAATCCATCGGCGTCGGCCAGTACCAGCACGACGTATCCCAGCTCAAACTGGCGCGCAGCCTGGATGCGGTAGTGGAAGACTGCGTGAACGCCGTCGGCGTCGACGTCAACACCGCCTCGGTCGCTCTGCTCGCGCGGATCTCCGGGCTGAATACGACCCTGGCCCAGAACATCGTCGCGCACCGCGATGCCAACGGTGCGTTCAAGACCCGCGCCGCGCTGAAAAAGGTGTCGCGCCTGGGCGAGAAAACCTTCGAGCAGGCCGCCGGCTTCCTCCGTGTGATGAACGGTGACAACCCGCTGGACGCCTCGGCGGTGCACCCGGAAACCTACCCACTGGTGCAGCGCATCGCCGCGGATACCGGTCGCGACATCCGCTCGCTGGTCGGCGACGCGGCCTTCATCAAGCGCCTCGACCCGAAAAAATTTACCGACGAAACTTTTGGCCTGGTCACCGTCGGCGACATCCTCGCCGAGCTGGAAAAGCCTGGCCGCGATCCACGCCCGGAATTCAAGACCGCCGAATTCCAGGAGGGCGTCGAGACCCTCAAGGATCTCGAGCTGGGGATGATCCTCGAAGGCGTGGTGACCAACGTCACCAACTTTGGCGCGTTCGTCGACATCGGCGTGCATCAGGACGGCCTGGTGCACATCTCGGCGCTGTCGGAGAAGTTCATCAAGGACCCGCACGAAGCGGTCAAGGCCGGCGACGTGGTCAAGGTCAAGGTGATGGAAGTGGACATCCCGCGTAACCGCATTGCCCTGTCGATGCGCATGGGCGACACCCCGGGCGAGAAAATCGAGGGCGTGCGCAGCGGCACGCGCAACGGCTCCCGCGGCGATGGCAAGCGTGAAACCAGCCCTCGGCCACCGGCCAGCACGCCGCGTGCCGAACCGCAGCCCGCCAGCAACGCCGCCATGGCCGCGCTGTTCGCCAATGCCAAGCAGCGAAGGAAGTAAACCATGAGCAACACGTCTCCAGTCGGCCAGGACAGTGCATTCAGTACGCTGCTCGGCATGACCATCGAGAAAGCCGAGAACGGTGAGTCCCAGGTGCGCATGAGCATGCAGGACCACCTGCTCAATCTGCACGGACGCATGCACGGCGGCGCGCTGTTCTCGCTGATCGACACGGCGCTCGGCCAAGCCAGCCACAGCCTGTTCGATGGCCAGGCGGGCAGCATGACCCTGGAATGCAAGGTCAACTACATCCGCGCGGTCAGCGAGGGCGAAATCGTCTGCAACGCCCGCGTGCTGAATGCCGGGCGCAAGGTGCATGTGCTGGAGGCGCGGGTGCAGCAGGGTGACAAACTGGTGGCCACGGCCCAGGCCACCTTCATCTGCAAGTGACCCACCCGAGCCGGCGGTGCCTATAGCGACCGCCGGCATCAGGTGCAGGCGACAAGCGGGTCGCAAAGGCGTAGGCCGCCTTCGCCAGTGTGTAATCGCCTGCACCCAGACTGAGCTAGGGTAACCACGTCGTGCTGCGCCCAGGGCGAACAGCTACGCCGAATTCGCCGTTACCGGCCCCTTGTAGAGCAATCGATTCGCCCCCATATTGAGGCGACCGATGCGTAAAGGAATGCAATCTTGAGCGACCTGTTCTCCCGCCGCCTGGCCCTGCTCGGCGAGCGCGCCAACCTCTCCCTGCTTTCCCAGTGCTTGCACGGCATCGAGCGTGAATGCCTGCGCGTCAACGGTGATGGCCAACTGGCCCTGACCCCGCACCCGGCTGCGCTGGGCTCGGCGCTGACGCACCCACAGATCACTACGGACTATTCCGAGGCGCTGCTGGAGTTCATCACCCCAGCGGAGCCGGACCCGGCCATCACCCTGGCCGATCTCGAACAGATTCATCGCTTCGTCTACAGCAAGCTCGACGGCGAATACCTGTGGAGCCCGTCGATGCCCTGCCCCCTGCCGGACGAGCAGACCATTCCGATCGCCGCGTACGGCGACTCGCACATCGGCAAGCTCAAATACGTCTACCGCAGTGGTCTGGCGCTGCGTTACGGCAAGACCATGCAGTGCATTGCCGGCATTCACTACAACTTCTCCCTGCCGGACAACTTGTGGCCACTGCTGCAGCAGGCAGAGGGCAATACGCGGGACGCGCGCGACTACCAATCGGCGCGCTACATCGCCCTGATTCGCAACTTCCGCCGCTACAGCTGGCTGTTGATGTACCTGTTCGGCGCCTCGCCGGCCCTAGATGCCGGCTTCTTGCGTGGCCGCCCGCACCAACTGCAGCAACTTGACGAGCGCACCCTGTACCTGCCCTACGCCACCAGCCTGCGCATGAGCGACCTGGGTTATCAGAGTAACGCCCAGGCGGGCCTGACCCCCTGCTACAACGACCTGGCCAGCTACACCGACAGCCTGCGCAAGGCAGTCGCCACGCCCTACCCGCCCTACGTCGAGATCGGCGCGAAGAAAGATGGCGAATGGCTGCAACTCAACACCAACATCCTGCAGATCGAGAACGAGTACTACTCGAACATCCGCCCGAAGCGCGTGGCCCACAGTGGCGAACGGCCGATCCAGGCGCTGATGGCCCGTGGCGTGCAATACATCGAAGTGCGCTGCCTGGACATAAACCCCTTCCTGCCGCTGGGCATCGACTTGGTCGAAGCGCGCTTCCTCGACGCCTTCCTGCTGTTCTGTGCGCTGCAGGAAAGCCCGCCACTGGGCGGCGACGAATGTCACGCCTGCACCGACAACTTCCTCAATGTGGTCAAAGACGGTCGCCGCCCTGGACTGCACTTGCAGCTGCGGGGCCAACCCGTGGCGCTGCAGGACTGGGCCCACGAGCTACTCGACAGCATCCAGCAAACGGCCAGCTTGCTCGATCAGAGCCATGGCAACGAAGCACACAGCCATGCCCTGCAGCTGCAGCGCGCCAAGGTCGACGATACCAGCCTGACCCCTTCGGCCCAGGTGCTCGCGCACTTGCAACAGGGTGAAAGCTTCAGCCAGTTCTCCCTGCGCCAGAGCAAGCTGCACGCCGACTATTTCCGTAGCCAGCCACTGAGCGCAGAACAACAGGCCAGCTTCGAAGCCGCGAGCGCACGCTCATTGCGCGAGCAGGCCGAGCTGGAGGCTCAGGACGAAGGTGATTTCGACAGCTTTGCCGCGGCCTACCAGGCAAGCATCCTGGCCCCGGCGAGTTAGGCCGGAAAAATATCCACGGTCACGGGCGAGTGCAACGCAGTTGCAGCCGTCCGGCGACGGTCGCAATAGGCAACCGATTTTTTCTCAGCCTTTTAGTCGACCCGGTCACAAAAGCAACCCGCGGGGTAAAAGCCGAGACCCGCGGTGCGACCAAGGGGGGCCACGCACAACTAGCATAGGCACAGAGCAATCAACACGAGCCGTGCCCATGGAGTTCGATGCCAAGGATGACCGTAGCTGGAGCCTGGAAAGCCTGAACAAGGCTTACCAGCAAGGCTATATGGCGGGCCTCACCGGCCACCCCAATACCCGCCACGATCACAGCGCCGAGGTGCTTGCCGCTGCCTGGGAGGCCGGCTGGGACGACGGCCATGAGCAACTGCTGCGCCAGCAGAAAAGCGCCTGAAGGCTTGGCTACGCCTTTTTAGGCGCCCGCCTGCTGCCGTCCAGCGTCCCGGCGATCTTTGCAGGTCAAAAGCATCGCCAGCAAGCTGGCTCCTACACACTTCGCTGCGCAATTGGCGACTACAACGCCTTTTCGAACACCTTGGAGTTGCGCTGGAAGTTGTACAGCGAGGCGCGGGCTGCCGGCAGACGATCGACGTTGCTGGGCACGAAGCCGCGCTCGCGGAACCAGTGGGCGGTACGCGTGGTGAGGACGAACAGGTGCTTCAGGCCCTGGGCGCGGGCGCGTGCCTCGATGCGTTCGAGCAGTTCGTCGCCGCGGCCGCCGTGGCGATAGTCCGGGTTGACCGCCAGGCAGGCCAGTTCGCCGTAGTCCGAGTCGTCAATTCGGTACAGCGCGGCGCAGGCGATGATCAGGCCGTCGCGCTCGACGATACTGAACTGCTCGATCTCGCGCTCCAGCACCTCGCGCGAACGGCGCACCAGAATGCCCTGCTCTTCCAGCGGGCTGATCAGCTCGATCAAGCCGCCGACATCGCCGATATTCGCCTCGCGCAATGACTCGAACTGTTCCTGGTCGACCAGGGTGCCGCCGCCATCGCGGGTGAACAGTTCGGTCAGCAGCGAGCCGTCGTCCACATAGCTGACCAGGTGCGCGCGCTTGACCCCGGCGCGGCAGGCCTGGGCCGCGGCGTCGAGCAGTTCGCCCTGATAGCTGTTGCCCAGCCGCGCCAGGTAAGTCGGCACCTGCTGCGGGCGCAGTTCGCGCACCAGTTTGCCGTCTTCGTCGAGCAGGCCGCGCTCGGCACTGAACAGCAGCAGCTTGTCGGCGCCCAGGTCGATGGCGGCACGGGTAGCCACGTCTTCGCAGGCCAGGTTGAAGATTTCCCCGGTCGGCGAATAGCCCAGCGGCGACAGCAGTACGATGCTGCGCTCGTCGAGCAGACGACCAATACCCTTGCGATCGACCCGGCGCACTTCGCCGGTGTGGTGATAGTCGACGCCGTCGACCACGCCGATTGGCCGCGCGGTGACGAAGTTGCCGCCGGACACGCGCAGGCGCGCGCCCTGCATCGGCGAGGCAGCCATGTCCATCGACAGGCGCGCCTCAATGGCGATGCGCAGCTGGCCGACCGCATCGATCACGCATTCCAGGGTTGCGCCGTCGGTGACCCGCAGATCACGGTGAAAGTGCGGGGTTATCCCGCGTGCAGTCAGGCGCGCCTCGATCTGCGAGCGTGAGCCGTGCACCAGTACCAGGCGCACGCCGAGGCTGTGCAGGAGCACCAGATCGTGGACGATATTGCCGAAATTCGGGTGGGCGACACCCTCGCCCGGCAGCATCACGACGAAGGTACAGTCGCGGTGGGCATTGATATAGGGCGAAGCGTGGCGCAGCCAGTTAACGTAGTCGTGCATTGCAGAAAGAACCTGAGAGTCGGGTGAGGGAACGCATAAACAAGGCGCGCGAGCGCCGGACGAGGCAGCCATCGGTATCCGCTTTATCGTCGCAGTCGGGGCATCACGCGCGTTCTCCTCCAATTGACAAGGGCCGCATACAGGCTCATGGGGCCGGGGTCAGGCAGTAGTGTTGAATCAGTTCCCGTAACAGACGCACGGTCGGCTCGAGACGTGACATTTCCAGGTACTCGCCCGGTTGGTGGGCGCAGTCGATATCACCCGGGCCGAGTACCAGGGTCTCGCAGCCAAGCTGCTGAAGATAAGGCGCTTCAGTGGCAAACGCCACCGACGCCGCGCTGTGCCCGGTCAGGCGTTCGGCCAGGCGCACCAGCTCGCTGTCGGCGGCTTGCTCAAACGGTGGCACGCTGGGGAACAGCGGGGCGTAGTCGATCTTGACCTGATGCTGTTCGGCCAGCGGTTGCAGCTTCTGGCGGATCGCCGCACGCAGCAACTCCGGCTGCATGCCCGGCAATGGGCGCAGGTCGAACTCCAGGGAACACTGACCGCAGATGCGGTTAGGGTTGTCGCCACCGTGGATGCAGCCGAGGTTCAGGGTAGGTACTGGCACACTGAACTGTGGGTTGTTGAACTCGCGCTGCCATTGGCCGCGCAAACCGCGCAACTCGATGAGCACATCCTGCATTGCCTCTAGTGCGCTATGACCGAGACGCGGATCGGAGGAATGACCGCTCTGCCCAAGAATATCGATGCGCTCCATCATGATCCCCTTGTGCAAGCGGATCGGCTTCAACCCGGTTGGCTCGCCGATCACCGCGGCACGCCCCAGTGGCCGGCCAGCAGCGGCCAGAGCACGGGCGCCAGACATCGAGCTTTCCTCGTCACAGGTCGCCAGAATCAGCAGCGGCTGCTGGAAGCGCTGCTCCAGCAGGGGTTGTACCGCCTCTATAACCAAGGCGAAGAAGCCCTTCATGTCGCAACTGCCGAGACCAACCCAACGGCCATCGATCTCGGTCAGCTTGAGCGGGTCGCTCTGCCACAACGCCGCATCGAAGGGCACGGTGTCACTGTGCCCAGCCAGCACCAGGCCGCCAGGACCGCTGCCGTAACTGGCCAGCAGGTTGAATTTTCCCGGATTGACTTCCTGCACCTCGCAAGCAAAACCGAGGTCGCCGAGCCAGCTGGAGAGCAAGTCGATCACCGGGCGATTGGACTGATCCCAGTGCGCCTGGGTGCAACTCACCGAAGGCGCAGCAATCAGCGCAGCGAATTGCTCTTTGAAGGAAGGCAGGGGCATTGACGGTCTCCGCGGACGTTGCCGCCATCATAGGGGCAACGCCGGTACGGATGAAACCGCTAGCTCAGAGGAAGATGCCGCGCAGGATATAGAAGAACACGATGGCCAGGGCCGCACCGATCGGCAGGGTAATCAGCCAGGACATGAAGATCTTGCCGATCACGCCCAGGTTCAACGCACCGATACCGCGCGCCAGGCCGACGCCCAATACTGCGCCGACCAGGGTATGGGTGGTGGACACCGGCAAGCCGATGGCCGAGGCGCCGACCACGGTGGTGGCAGTGGCCAGTTCGGCGGCAAAACCACGGCTCGGGGTCAGTTCGGTGATTTGCTTGCCGATGGTGGCGATCACCTTGTAGCCATAGGTGGCCAGGCCGATGACGATACCCACAGCGCCGAGCAGCAGCACCCAGGCTGGCAGCGCCGCCTTGGCCCCGACTGCTTCGCCGCCGGACTGGATTACCCCAACGATGGCCGCCAGCGGACCGACGGCATTGGCCACGTCGTTGGAGCCGTGGGCGAAGGCCATGGAGCAGGCAGTGAAGATCATCAGTACGGCGAAGACCTTCTCCACGCTGGCGTAGTGGAAGTCCTTGTCCGCCTCGACGTCGATCTTGATCCGGCTGAGCAGGGCAATGCCGAGCAACATCACCATCACCCCGACACCCGTGGCGAGGAGGAAACCCTCAGTACTGGAGAGGTCCAGGCCGATGTGCTTGAGACCCTTGGTCAGGGTCATGATGCTGACCATAAAACCGGTGGCGAACATATACAGCGGCACGAAACGCTTGGCGTTGAGGAAGGGTTCATCAGTGTCGATGATCAACTTCTGCACGCTGACGAACAGACCGAAGGCGATGGTGCCGGAGAGTACCGGCGATACCACCCAGCTTGCGACAATCGGGCCAACGCCGCTCCAGTTGACCGCATCCATGGACACGCCGACCGCAGCGAAGCCAATCACCGCACCGACAATCGAGTGGGTGGTGGACACCGGCCAGCCGCGGGTCGAGGCGATCAACAGCCAGGTACCGGCCGCCAGCAGCGCCGACATCATGCCCAGCACCATCAGCTCCGGTGGAATCAGGTCGGCATCGACGATGCCGCTCTTGATCGTTTCGGTGACCTGGCCGCCGGCCAGATAAGCGCCGGCAAACTCGAAGACCATGGCGATCAGGATCGCCTGCTTGATGGTCAGCGCGCGCGAGCCAACCGAGGTGCCCATGGCATTAGCCACATCATTGGCGCCTACGCCCCAGGCCATGAAAAAGCCGAAGAGACAGGCGAGCAGCAGGAGTACGAGGCCGTAGTCCGCAATCATAGACATAAATAATTAATCCGTAGATTCCAGAAAGGAAACTGGCGCTTAGCGCGCCAGCAGTTGTTCCAGTCGGTTGCCGACGCGTTCGGCACGGTCGGCGACATCGCCGATCCATTCGATGATCTGGTAGAGGAACATCACGTTGACCGGGGGAAGGTCCTTTTCCAGTTTGAACAGGACGCGGCGCACCTCGATCTGCATGACGTCGGTGTCGCGCTCAATCTGCTCAAGCTCCACCACCATGGACTCGACCAGCGCCGCTTCGCGACCACCAAAGCCGGTTTCCAGCAACTCGTCCAGCTCGTTCATTGCCTTGAGCGCCTGGGCGCTGGCATCCACGGTGCGCTGAACGAAAGCGCGCATCAGTGCCTGCAGGGGCTGGGGGATAGCCATTTCGCGACCCAGCATCAGGCCGGCGATGTCCTTGGCGCGGTTGGCGACTTTGTCCTGTACACTCAACAACTCAAGCAAATCCGAACGCGGCACTGGCAAAAACAAGCTCTTGGGCAAATGCAGACGCACGCTTTTCTTGAGTTTGTCGGCTTCGTCCTCTAGCCGCGCCATATCCTGCTGCACCTGCGCGACCTTGACCCAATCCTCAGCCATCACGGCGTCGAAAAAAGGTACCAGGTGCGCTGCGCACTCATGGGCTTTGGCGAAGTGCTTCTGCATCGGCCCAATGGGCGAGCGGCCGAACAGACTGGCGAATGGATTGAGTGGCATTGGGTGAACCCAGGCGTTAGAGAAGGCGGCAAGTATACGGACCGCTCGAAAAGCTCGCCAGCACGCATCATCAGACTGTCACAATTTCACTGTAGGCGCTTAGCTCACCATCATGGTCAAAGAAACCGAAATCAAATTGCGGGTCAGCCGCGACACCCTGGCAGCCCTGCGCGAGCACCCGCTGCTGAAGAAGCGCAACAAGAGCGGCTGGGAGCAGCGCGAGCTGTTTAATCAATATTACGACACGCCCGCCCGTGATCTGGCCCAGGCAAAAGTCGCATTGCGCATCCGCCGCGATGGCGACGCCTTTATCCAGACCCTGAAAAGTCGTGGCCAGAGCATTGCCGGCCTGTCCGAGCGCAACGAATTCGACTGGTACCTGGAACAGGCCGAACTGGACCTGAGCAAGCTCGACGACAGCTGTTGGCCAGTTGCCTTGGCCGACCTGGACAAGACCCTGCTGCAGCCGATCTTCAGTACCGACTTCATCCGCGAGCGCGCCGACATCGCCTGGGGTCGCGGCAAGGCCAAGGTGGTCATCGAGGCAGCCCTGGACCTTGGCAAAGTCATCGCCGGAGAAGGCGAGGAAGAAATCTGCGAGCTGGAGCTGGAGCTGCGTCAGGGTGAACCTGAAGCCTTGCTGGAGTTGGCTGCCGAACTCGCCGCCGATCTGCCGCTAATGCCGTGCGACATCAGCAAGGCCGAGCGCGGCTACCGCCTGTTCGACGCCAGCAGTTATAGCCTCAGCTTGCCAGCTCCCGAACTGAACGCCGAGATGAGCCTGGATGACGGCTTTGCCGCCATCACCTGGCATCTGCTCGGCAGCAGCCAGCGCCTGGCCGAGCAATACCGCTTCAATGGCCACTGGCGACTGCTGGTCGACTGGTTGGAACAACTGGTCGGCATACGTGCATTGATTGGCAGCCTCGGCCAAGCCGCTCCACGCAGCAGCAGCAGCGAGCTGCGCCTGACCCTCGACGCCCTGCTCAACGACTGGCGCCCGAGAGTGCAAGCGGGTCAACTCGACGACGCCGTGCGCAAGGCAGCACCCGCGCAGTTCGCCGCAGAACTTGAGGGCACGCGCTGGGGCCAGTTCTCCCTGAACAGCTCACGCTGGCTGCTGGCCAAAGGCTGGACGACCGAGCGCAACAGCCGCGGTAATCGTCAGGGCGCTGCACCGCTGGGCAACTGGCTGCCAACCTTGCTGGCCGAGGAAGGCCGTGACCTGCAATTGAACCGCTACCAGAAGCAGCCGGAAGACCTGGCTGAGCAACTGCCGCGCATTGAGCGCTTGCTAGCCTGGCTGCGCATGGCTCGCAGCGTACTCGAGGTGCCGGAAGTCGATCGCCTGTATGGCGAACTGAGCAAACTGAGCGAGCAGGCCAACCGCGCCATCGACCCCGAGTCGCTGGCCGCACGCCAAGCCCAGGCCCATATTGTGGCATCGCTCAAGTCCTGGAGAATGTTGGTGAAGTAAGCTGCAAGCGATCCGTCTATCGCTTCAGCGCTTCTCATAGGAGCCAGGGGGACGCCCAGTCCCCCTGCACGTTGCGACGTGCAGCCAAGAGCCAAGACTTTAGGGAGCCCCATGTCCGCCATCACCTCGCCCACCGCCGACCGCACCCTCGACCTCGGCGACCTGCTGCGCGAACTGGTCGCCCGGGGCCGGGTCGATCAGGACAGCGCCGAACAATGCCTGGCCATTCGTCGTAGTGCGGTGAACAACCAGCAGCATCCGCTGGAGTTTCTCGCCGCGCAGCAGGTCGACGACCTCAGCCATCCGGGCAAAAAACTCGACCTGGAAAGTCTCACCGTCTGGCTGGCGGAGTTCGCCGGCCAACCCTATCTGCGCATCGATCCGCTAAAGATCGATGTCGCCGCCATTACCCCGCTGATGTCCTACGCCTTTGCCCAACGGCACAAGATCCTCGCCGTAGCGGTGGCCCCGGATGCGGTGACCATCGCCAGTGCGCAGCCGCTGATGCGCAGCTGGGAAGCCAACCTGACCCACGTACTCAAGCGCCCGATCAAGCGGGTAGTCGCCAATCCGGCGGATATCCAGCGCTTTACTGTGGAGTTCTATCGCCTCGCCAAGTCGGTTAGCGGCGCCAGCGCCGGCGATAGCAAGATCAGCGGCGTCGGCAACTTCGAGCAACTGCTCAACCTCGGCGCCCAGGATCAAGAGCCGGACGCCAACGATGCGCACATCGTCAACATTGTCGACTGGCTGTTCCAGTACGCCTTCCAGCAACGCGCCAGCGATATCCACATCGAACCGCGGCGCGAGCAGGGCAGCGTGCGCTTTCGCATCGATGGCGTGCTGCACACCGTCTACCAGTTCCCGCCGCAGGTCACCATGGCGGTGGTCAGCCGCCTGAAAAGCCTTGGCCGGATGAACGTCGCCGAGAAACGCAAACCCCAGGACGGCAGGGTCAAGACCAAAACCCCGGAGGGCGGCGAGATCGAACTACGCCTGTCGACCCTGCCCACCGCCTTTGGTGAAAAGCTGGTGATGCGCATCTTCGACCCTGAGGTGCTGCTGAAAAGCTTCGACCAACTGGGCTTCTCACCGGACGACATGAAGCGCTGGGCCAGCATGACCAGCCAGCCCAACGGCATCATCCTGGTCACCGGCCCCACCGGCTCGGGCAAAACCACCACGATCTCCACCACGCTCAAGCAACTGGCCACGCCCCAGGTCAATGTCTGCACCATCGAAGACCCGATCGAGATGATCGAGGGTGCGTTCAACCAGATGCAGGTGCAGCACAACATCGACCTGAGCTTCGCCAGCGGGGTGCGCGCGCTGATGCGCCAGGACCCGGACATCATCATGATCGGCGAGATCCGCGACCTGGAAACCGCCGAGATGGCAATCCAGGCCGCGCTGACCGGCCATCTGGTGCTCTCGACCCTGCACACCAATGACGCCCCCAGCGCCATCACCCGCCTGCTCGAACTGGGCGTGCCGCATTATCTGCTCAAGGCCACCCTGCTCGGGGTCATGGCCCAGCGCCTGGTGCGCACCCTGTGCCCGCACTGCAAGGCACCGCACGAACTCAGCGAAGACGACTGGCAGAGCCTGACCAAACCCTGGAACGCGCCGTTGCCAACCGGCGCGCACAAGGCCGTGGGTTGCCTGGAGTGCCGCGATACCGGCTACCGCGGGCGTGCCGGAGTCTACGAAATCATGCAGCTCAACGATGCCGTCAAATCGCTGATCAACGCCGACACCGACCTCAGCGCCCTGCGCCGGCATGCATTTAAAGAAGGTATGCGCAGCCTGCGCCTGTCCGGCGCGCAAAAAGTCGCCGCCGGCCTGACCACCATCGAAGAAGTGCTAAGGGTCACACCGCAGAGCGAACAGAAGTAGCGACCGCCGCCGCGGCTCAACCGAAGGATGGGTCAGCCGCTCGAGCGATATTTGATCGAGCTGCATTCTCTGCGCGGCGTAACCCATCATCGCCCAGAACCTGCTGACGCCGTGTCGGGTTACGCGGCGTTCAGCAGCAATGTTGCGGCCGAGATGGCGACAGTCGCCGCCAACCCGACCTACGGGCCCTGTGCTTAGCTGCTCAGCGCTGGGCGACGACCGTCTCGCCCTTGCGTGGCGGGCAGTTGAGGTAAGCGGAGCTCTGCAACCAGTCCTGATCCGGGTACCAGGCGAAGATGAACTGGCCGCCCTTGAGCTGGTCGACCACCATCCGCGCCACTTCGGGGCGCACCGCCGGGCAACCGAGGCTGCGGCCAATCCGGCCCTGAGTCTTGGCCAGGCGCGGATCGACGTAACTGGCAGCGTGAATAACGATGGCGCGCGCGCGGGCACGGTCGTTTACCCCGGCCTCTAGCCCATCCATGCGCAACGAATAGCCGTGCTTGCCGCTGTAGCTCTCCGCAGCGCGGAACAAGCCCAGACTCGACTGATAGCTGTCCTGGGTGTTGGAAAAGCGCGTGGCAAAATTCTCACCGGAATGACGACCATGGGCAACCAGATCGCTCAACAGCAGGCTTTGTTTCTGCAGGTCGAAGATCCACAAGCGGCGGGCAGTGGACGGCTGGGCATAGTCGATTACCGCCAGGCGCTGCGCCGGCTCTGCGCCATGTTTGAGCGCGCACTGCATGGCCACCAGTGCCTGCTCAAGTACTTGGCGATCGAGTCCGGGCGCGGCACGCGACAGGCCGTCGAACAATGGTTGCGCAGCGGATGCCGTCGCCAGCCAGGGCGACGCCAGCAGGCACAGCCCGGTCAGCGTGAGGCCAAGCCGGCGAAGTGAGTTGGTCATGTGCAGGGATCTCCTGTGTACACTGCGGCGAACAGTCCGCGAGCACTTGCAAGCGCCTTTTTCAATCGCCCCGGCGATGAACCGAACTGCGATCACCTAATCAGACGACATAGCGTCATCACAGAACTGGCGAATCATGGACTGCAACTCGCGATTGTACAAAAAAACCGCACATTGCCTGACCACCGGCTGTCTGCTCGCGCTCACCGCCCAGGCCTACGCCGTCGATGACAGCGCGAGTCAGGCGATCCGCCAGAGCTTCGCCGCACAACCAAGTGTCTGTGCGCCACAGCTCGCGAGCACAGCGCTGCACGTGCCTGGCCTGCTGCACGAGCTGTATGCGCGCCAAGCGTTCGCCCCACTCTGGCAGGAGCCTAGCCGGCGGGCGGCGTTGCGGCACGAACTGGAGCAACTGGCCGACGACGGCCTCGATCCGGGCGAGTATCGGCTCGACAGCCTGCGCGCCCCACCGCCGACGGATCCCCAGCAGCGCGCCTGCGCCGACGTGCTGATCAGCCACAATTACCTGCAAGCCCTGCAGCACCTGGCGCGCGGCCGGGTGGCGCAAGAATCGATTGAACCCTTCTGGCGCGCGCCCAACAGCCTCAACCCGACACCGCCCACCAGCCTGCTCAGCCTGGCCTGGCAGGGCCTCGACGACCTGCCGGCGGCCTTCGCCACGGCGCGACCGGCTTTGCATCAGTACCAAGAGCTGCGCCGGGCCTACGCCGAGCGTCGCCGCCTGCCACGCAGCGAGTGGATGCCGATTCCCAGCGGCCGCCTGCTACGCCCGGACATGCGCGATCCGCGCGTTCCGCTGCTAGCGGCGCGACTGGCCGCCGAAGGCTATATAGATGAACGCCCCGCCAGCGACCACTATGACGCGCCCCTGGTCGCTGCCGTGGAGCGCTTCCAGGCTCGCCATGGTCTGCAAGCCGACGCACTGATCGGCCCGGCTAGCCTGACCGCCCTGAATACCAGTGCCATCGAACGCCTCGAACAGCTGCGGGTCAACCTTGAGCGCTGGCGCTGGCTGGCCGGTGACATCGAGGCCGAAACCATGCTGGTGGATATTGCCGGCGGCCGACTCAGTTATTACCGCGATCATCAGCTGCTGTGGCAGGGCCGCGCTCAGGTCGGACGGCCGGCACGCCAGACGCCGCAGTTGAAGTCGCTGGTCAGCCACCTGACCCTCAACCCGACATGGACCGTGCCGCCGACCATCCTGCGCGAGGACAAGCTGCCGGAGATCCGCCGCGACCTCGGTTATCTACAGCGCCAGCAGTTGCGCGTGCTCGACCGCAACGGCAACCTGCTCGATCCGGCCACGGTCGACTGGTACAACCCTGGGGCGATCATGCTGCGCCAGGATGCCGGACCGAAAAACCCCCTTGGGCAACTGGTCATCCGCTTCACCAACCCGTTCTCCGTGTACCTGCACGACACCCCCAGCCAGCACCTGTTCAGCAAGTCACCGCGCGCCTTCAGCTCCGGTTGTGTGCGCATCGAAGGCATCGTCAAACTGCTCGACAGCCTGCTGCCGGCCGATGACTGTGCAGAGATCGCACATCTGCTGGCCAGCGGCAAAACCACGGAATTCCCAATGCGCGAGCGTCTGCCGATCGTCCTCGCCTACTGGACTGCCGAGGTCAACGCCGACGGCGAACTGATCCTGCGCAATGACCTTTACGCGCGGGATCGAAAATTGCTGGCTGCCCTGCAACGCCACACATACTGACTCATAAGTTTGCCCTGGCGCCGGGCAAAAGCGCGGCCATAGGCTTACAATCGGCCGCAACCTTACAAGCTACCCAAAAGGAAATACGCCTCATGGAAATCGGCAGCGTGATCTTTCTCTTCGTCGGCCTGGCCGTCGCAGTGGTCTTTATGGGCTTCAAAGTGGTGCCCCAGGGTTCGCAGTGGACGGTCGAGCGCTTCGGCCGCTACACCAACACCCTGACCCCGGGTCTGAACATCATCGTGCCGGTGATGGACCGCATCGGCCACAAGCTCAGCGTGATGGAAACCGTACTGGATATTCCGCCACAGGAAGTGATCACCGCCGACAACGCCGCCGTGCAGATCGATGCGGTGTGCTTCTTCCAAGTAATCAACGCAGCCCAGGCCGCCTATGAGGTGAACAACCTCACCCACGCAATCCGCAACCTGCTGCAGACCAACATCCGTACCGTACTCGGCTCGATGGAACTGGACGCCATGCTCAGCCAGCGCGACGCGATCAACGAGAAACTGTTGCGCACCGTGGATGAGGCGACCGCTCCCTGGGGGATCAAGATCACCCGCATCGAGATCAAGGACATCAGCCCGCCCGCCGACCTGATGGCAGCCATGTCCGGACAGATGAAGGCCGAGCGCATCAAGCGTGCACAGATCCTTGAAGCCGAAGGCCTGCGCGCCGCTGCCATTCTTACTGCCGAAGGCAAGAAGCAGGCACAAATCCTCGAGGCCGAAGGCCAACGCCAGGCTGCCTTCCTCGAAGCAGAAGCCCGCGAACGCGCTGCCGGCGCCGAAGCCGAAGCCACCCGGGTGGTCTCCGACGCCATCGCCAGCGGCAACGTGCAGGCGATCAACTACTTCGTCGCGCAGAAATACATCGACACCCTGGGCCAACTGGCCAGCGCCAACAACAGCAAGGTGATCCTGATGCCACTGGAAGCCAGCCAGGTAATCGGCGCGGTCAGCGGTATCGGTGAAATCGTCAAAGCCACCTTCGGTGACAAGAAGTAGGGTTAAGAAATGTGGGACTACTTGCAGCACCTGTCGTATTGGAACTGGCTCGCGGCTGGCACTCTGCTGCTGATCCTCGAAGTATTCGGTGCGGGCGGTTATCTGCTGTGGATCGGCATCGCCGCCGCCTGCGTCGGCGTGCTGACCTACCTGTTTCCGGAGTTGCCCTGGGCCATACAGTTCATTCTGTTTGGCTTACTCTCGGTACTCACCGCGGTGTACTGGTGGCGGCGCCAACGCACTGCGGCCAAGCCCTCCGACCAGCCGGGACTGAACCGTCGCGGCAGCGAGCTGCTGGGCCGCCAGTTCGCTCTCTATGAAGCCATCAGCAACGGCCACGGCAAGATCAAGGCCGGCGATACCCTGTGGCTGGTCAGCGGCCCGGATCTACCGGCCGGCAGCCAGGTCAGGGTGATTGGCCAGGACGGCGTGCTGCTGAAAGTCGAAGCCTGCGGGTGAATGCCCGCCATCTCGCGCCGCTAACGGCGGCGCAGGATGACCCAGCCTATCCGAACCAGGCATGCCTGCCCTTGGTCGGTCTAATTGAACCCTCGACAGCAAACTGGACTCCTACTGCATAGGCAAACCTATCGGAGTCACCCGTATGCGTCGTTTAAATTCATTGATTTTTACCGTACTCGTCGCCTTCACGGCCCCGACATTCGCGGACGGAACGGTGCGCGACATCCTCTCGTCCGGGGCAACCACGGCATCGACCTACCTGACCTTCAAGGACAAGAAGCTGGTCGTGCCGGCACGTGACGATGCCAGCAGCTATGTCGCTAGTGACGGACAGATACGCGGGCCTTATCTGGAAGCCGCGCTGAACCGATTGCGCGTCGAGCACCCCGACCTGCAGGCCAGTGACATGGAGCTGGCCAGCGCCATCCTCGCCGCAGAACAGTAGTAGTGTCGGGTCAAATGTCGTCGGCAAGGTTGGGTTAGCGGCGCAAACCGGGTGTTGGCCAACGCAGCGTTTGCCGAGCGCCGTGTAACCCAACACAACGTCCGCACGCGCACTGCCATTGTTGGGTTACGTAGCGGCAAAGCTGCGGCGGCAGTTAAGTCAACCTATGGGAATGCGCTCAGCACCAGCTTAGCCAAGCGCACACGGTGCACACACCCATTGCATGCAACACCTGACGCCGTCGCCTTTTTCACAGCCACTCAAGCCATGCCCAACTCACGAATACTTTCGCGCAGGTGCTCGAAATCGTGATCGGACAATCCGACATACTCCAGCACCAACTGCTCGATGCTCTGCCACTCGAGGTCCTCGGCCTGATTGCCCAGTACCCGATGGCTTTGACAGATGTGTTCGGCCATTTTCAGGATTGCCAACAGGGTCTTCAGCTGCGCGTCGCGGCCTGAGTCATCGCTGAAGATCGCCAATGCATCATGGTGACTGGCGATGGCCTCACACAGGTGCTGCGGCAGGTTCCACGACTTCGCAGTGAAATAACCAACCACCGCATGGTTGGTATTGAGCAGTCGATTCTCGGTATCGACCACCCGCAACTCGCTGCCGGCACTGTAATAGGCCTCTTCCAGTACCGTCATGAAACTGGGGAACCGCTTGACCATCAGCGGAATGCCACAGTTATGGAACAGCCCAAGAGTGTAGGCCTCATCGGGTGAGTGGTAACCGATACGCTTGGCCAGAGTCAGGCAGGTCATGGCCACGTCCTGGGCGGTATCCCAGAAACGGTTGAGGGTGACGATTGTTTCGTCGCTCAGCTCGCCCTTGATCGACTGGGCATTGATCAGGTTGATAACCGAATCGCAACCGAGCAGGTTGACCGCCTGCTGGATCGAGGCGATACGGTTGGCCAAACCGAAAAACGGCGAGTTGACGATCTTCAACAACGCACCAGACAAACCCGGATCCTGGCTAATCAGCTTGGCAATAGCCCTCAGGTCTGGATCAGGCATAGCCTGCTCCATCTGCAGGTCGACCATGATCTGTGGTTGCGGCGGCACACTGATGCCTTGCAGGACCTTTTGAATCTGTTCGGCGGATAGGGCGTGAGCCATGGCGAGTCAACAATAATGGCAGAAGGCCAAAGTGTAGCCGGGTTGCCCCCCTACCGGGCAAGCGGGAAACACTTTCGTGCACACGGAAAACCCACCAGGCCTGCGCCGGCCCTTGGCGAAACAGCTATAATCGCGCTCTTTTTCTGGAGAACACCCCATGTCCCTGCCCAGCTTGCGGCTCAAAGCCAACGCCGATCGACGCCTGCGGGCTGGTCACTTGTGGGTGTACAGCAACGAAATCGATGTTGCCGCAACGCCCTTGCACGGCTTTGCCGCGGGCGACCAGGCTATCCTCGAAGCGGCCGGCGGCAAAGCCCTGGGCGTGGTAGCGATGAGCCCGAACAACCTGATCTGCGCCCGCCTGCTGTCGCGCGACGTCAAGCATGTGCTGGACAAGTCCCTGCTGGTGCATCGCATCAATGTCGCCCTGTCCTTGCGCGAGCGACTGTTCGAGCAACCCTGCTACCGCCTGGTGTTCGGCGACTCCGACCTGCTGCCGGGGCTAGTGGTCGATCGTTTCTTCGACATCCTTGTAGTGCAACTGGCCTCCGCCACCATGGAACGGCACAAGGATGAGGTGCTCGCCGCGCTGATCCAGGTGATCAAGCCGAGCGGCATCCTGCTCAAGAACGACTCCGCCGCGCGCGACGCCGAAGGCCTGGAGCGTTATGTCGACACGGTCTTCGGCGTGGTGCCGGAATGGGTGGCGCTGGAAGAGAACGGGGTGAAATTCGAAGCCCCGGTGATCGAAGGACAAAAGACCGGCTGGTTCTTCGACCACCGCATGAACCGTGCGCGCCTGGCACCTTACGTCAAGGGCAAGCGGGTACTCGACCTGTTCAGCTACATCGGCGGCTGGGGTGTACAGGCAGCCGCCTTCGGTGCCAGTGAAGTCATGTGCGTGGACGCCTCCTCCTTCGCCCTCGACGGCGTTGAGCGCAACGCCGCCCTCAATGGCCTGTCCGCACAGGTTGCCTGCATCGAAGGCGACGTGTTTGCCGCGCTCAAGGAACTGAAAAACTCCGAGGAGCGCTTCGACGTGGTGATTGCCGATCCACCCGCCTTCATCAAGCGCAAGAAGGATCTGAAAAACGGCGAGGCTGCCTATCGCCGCCTCAACGAAGCCGCCATGCGCCTGCTCAACAAGGACGGCATCCTGGTCAGCGCCTCCTGCTCCATGCACCTGCCGGAAGACGATCTGCAGAATATTCTGCTGACCAGCGCCCGCCACCTGGATCGCAACATCCAACTGCTCGAACGCGGCGCCCAGGGTCCCGACCATCCGGTACACCCGGCCATCGCCGAAACTCGCTACATCAAGAGCCTGACCTGCCGCCTGCTGCCCAACAGCTAACAGGCCACTGAGCGTTCTGCTGAGCAGAAGAAAATCTGGGTGGTACCCGGCGACCACTGCGTTTCTCGACATGGCAACGCTGCACAGTCGAGACGCGCAATGGTCTCCCAAGGCATACATCCCAGTAGCGTGTTGCGTTCAGGCCTCGGCGCTTAAGTGCGGAGGCTCTGACCCTGTAGGGTGCTGCGTGCGCGCCAGCACTGGCTGCAGACTCTTGGTGCGCACGGCGCACCCTACCGATTGCGGCCGTTGCAAGCGCCCAAAATCCCCCATGCAACACCTATCGGGCACATAGCCTTTCTCAACAGGTTGCCAGCCCCCGCGCGCACCAACCGAGTGCGTTTCGGCAGGTATCCCTTTCCCGTACGTTGTTACCACTTCCCCCACTCCGCTAGCACAACCCCCACGCTGGACTAGTCTTAGAGGCACCGGAGGCGCAGCCGTACGTGGTTATCGTTGGCTGGCGTGCTTATTGCTTTTGGTTATTTCCATAACAGCTGCTCGTACCAACAAAAGAACGAGACAGTTGACTGATGTGGTCGGGCGAGCGCCAAGCGTACTCACCTGTTCTGATGGGGAGCTGGGGAGGATTATGGCTGAGCAAGCTGGGGACAAAGCGTTCCTACAATTCACCAATGTGAAGAAGACCTACGACCACAAAACCTTGGTGGTCAAGGATTTCAACCTGGATGTGGCCAAGGGCGAATTCATCACCCTGCTTGGTCCCTCCGGCTCCGGCAAGACCACCTGCCTGATGATGCTCGCCGGGTTCGAGGACGTGACCAGCGGCGAAATTCTGATCAACGGCCGCTCGGTCACCAGCATCGCCCCCTACGCCCGCAACATCGGCATGGTGTTCCAGCAGTACGCCCTGTTCCCGCACATGACCTTGCGCGAAAACCTCGCCTACCCGCTGAAAATCCGCAAAAGACCCAAAGACGAAATCAAGGACAAGGTCGACGAGTACCTGTCGCTGGTCGAGCTACTGGAGTTCGGCAATCGCTTCCCCGGACAACTGTCAGGCGGCCAGCGCCAGCGTGTAGCCCTGGCCCGCGCCCTGATCTTTGCCCCGGATATCGTCTTGATGGACGAGCCGCTCGGCGCCCTCGACAAGAAGCTGCGCGAGCAGATGCAGTTCGAGATCAAGCGCCTGCACGAACAGCTCGGTTTCACGGTGATCTACGTCACCCATGACCAGACCGAGGCCCTGACCATGAGCGACCGTATCGCCGTGTTCAACAACGGCATCGTCCAGCAATGCGCAGCACCTCACGTGCTTTACGAGCGTCCGGCCAACCTGTTTGTGGCCGACTTCATCGGCGAGAGCAACAAGCTCAAGGGCACCATTGCCTCGGTCGGCACCGACACCGTCGAGGTGCGCCTGGAGGACGGCGGCCTGATCAGCAGCCTGAAGGCCAACTGTTGCGAGGTCGGCCTGCCGACGACTGTCTCGATCCGCCCGGAAAAACTCACCTTCACCGACCGCCTCGGCAGTGCCGGCAACCAGGTCAAGGCGCGCTTTGTGACTCGCCACTATGTCGGCGAATACATCCGCTATCACTTCGCGACTGCCGACGGCACAGAACTGGTAGTGAAAAATCTCAACGACAGCTCGGCCCCGCAGTTCAGCAACAAAGATGAAGTCGCACTGGCCTGGCTGCCACAGGACAGTCAAGCGCTGGACCGCCCAGTCGCCGCGACTACGCTTTAACCACATAACTAAAAGCAATGGAGCACAGCAATGGCTAGATTACTGACTACCCGCTTTTCCACATTCGCTTTGGCTGCAGCGTTAGGCACGGCGACTTTCGCCGCTAGCGCTCAGGACAGTCTGACCGTGGTTTCATGGGGCGGCGCCTACGGCGCAGCACAGAAAAAACACGTCATCGACCCTTACCAGAAAGACAGCGGCGTAAAAGTGCTGTTCGAGGACTACTCCGGCGGCGTGGCCGAGATCAAGGCCCAAGTCGAATCCGGCAATATCCAGTGGGATGTGGTCGACTTCGAAGTGATCGACCTTGAGCGTGCCTGCTCCGAGGGCCTGCTGGAAATCATCGACCACAGCATCCTGCCCGCTGGCATCGACGGCACCGCAGCCGCAGCAGATTTCATCCCCGAAGCCCTGGCCAGCGAGTGCGCGGTCGGCAATATCGTCTGGTCGGTGGTGTTCGCCTACAACGAACAGACCATTGGCGGCACCAAGGCGGCGAGCATCGAGGACTTCTTCGACACCGCGAAAATCCCCGGCAAGCGCGCCTTGCGCAAACGCCCGCAAGTGAACATGGAGTGGGCCCTGCTGGCTGATGGTGTAGAGCCCAAGGACGTTTACGAAGTGCTGGCCACGCCAGAAGGCCAGGCCCGCGCCTTCACCAAGCTGGACAGCCTGAAGAAGGACATCGTCTGGTTCGACTCCTGGTCCCAGGCCCCGCAGCTGCTCAATGATGGCGGCGCAGTACTGGTGCAGTCAGCCAACGGTCGCTTCTATGACGCTATCCGCCAGGAGAACAAGCCATTTGTGATCGTCTGGGACGGTCACGTCTACGACCTCGATGCCTGGGCCATCGTCAAAGGCTCGCCGAAAAAGGACCTGGCACTGAAGTTCATCTCCTTCGCCACAGGGTCCACGCCGCTGGCCGGCATGCCGGACGTGGCCTATGGTCCGACCCGCAAGTCCTCCATGCCGCTGGCCGACCCGACCGCCTCGCCACACCTGCCCACAGCTCACCTGGATAAAGGCATACAGGCCGGTTCAGAGTTCTGGGCAGACTACGGTGAGTCGCTCGGCGAGAAATTCAACGAGTGGCTGCTGAAGTAAAGCCTGCAATAACCCCTCTCCCGTAGGGAGGGGGGTTGGGGTGAGGGTATCGGCCTCACCAGGATTTTCGGAGTAACGCCTTGTCATCCCTTACCACTACCGAAGCAGGTCAAGCCGCTAGCGCCCGCAACAAGAAACGCCTGACCGCCTTTCTTTTCGTGGCACCACTGCTGGCCTTCATTCTCCTGACCTTTGTCGCGCCCATCGGCAGCATGCTCTGGCGCAGCGTGCATCACCCCGCCGTGGCCGAACTGATCCCGCTGACCCTGGCAGAGCTGCAACGCTGGGACGGCAAAGCAGTACCTGATGACACCACCCTGAACGTATTCGCCCGAGAGCTGCATGGCCTGGCCCAGGAGCGGCTTTCCGGCAAACTGTCCGAGGAGTTCAACCGCGCCTATACGGGCATGTCCAGCGTGGTCAAAGCCACGGCCCGTCAGGTCGGCCGACTCGACGCCGAACAGCTTGAAAGCCAAGGCGCCGAGACCTTACTGAAGGCGCACCGCAACTGGAGCAAAACCGAGGTCTGGTATGCCATCCAGCGAGCGGGCAAGGTTTACACCTACGACTATTACCTGACTGCCCTCGACCTGGAGATGCACCCGGAACAAGGCATCCAGGTACGCGAAGACACGCAGATCTACCTGCAGCTGTACGGCAAGACTCTAAATATGGCGCTGGTCATCACCTTGTGCTGCGCCCTGCTCGGCTACCCGCTGGCCTATTACCTGGCGAGCCTGCCGCCAAACCGCGCCAACCTGCTATTGGTACTGGTCCTGCTGCCGTTCTGGACCTCTTTGCTGGTTCGCACCACCGCCTGGATCGCGCTCCTGCAGACCAACGGCGTGATCAATTCATTCCTGCTCAGCACCGGCCTGATCGGTAAGCCATTCGAGATGCTCTACACCTCGTTCGCGACCGTCATCGCCATGACCCATATCCTCCTGCCATTCATGATCCTGCCGCTGTACAGCGTGATGCGCGGCATTGACCCCAGCTACCTGCGGGCAGCCATGTCGCTCGGCGCCAAGCCGATTCCGGCCTTCGCCCGCATCTACTTCCCCATGACGTTGCCGGGCCTGAGTGCCGGCGCGCTGCTGGTATTCATCATCTCCGTGGGCTACTACATCACCCCGGCGCTGGTTGGCGGCACCGATGGACAAATGATCAGCAACATCATCGCCTTCCACATGCAGCGCTCGAACAACTGGGAACTGGCCGCCGCGCTGGGTTCCTTGCTGCTGGGCCTGATTCTGCTCCTGTACTGGGTATACGACCGCTTCGTCGGTGCCAGCAATATCAAACTGGGATAAAGGGAGCAGACAATGAAAATCCCCAGCTACTTTGGCTTCTGGCACCACCTCGGCGCCTGGCTGTTGAAAACCAGCTCCTGGCTGGTGCTGCTGTTCCTGATCATGCCGATCCTGGTGATCATTCCACTGTCATTCAACGTCGAGCCGTTCTTCAGTTTTACCGAAGGCATGCTCACCCTGCAGCCGGAAGCCTATTCACTGCGCTGGTACCGGGAAATCTTCAACGACCCGAAATGGATCCTGGCGATCCAGAACAGCTTCATGATCGGCATCTTCGCCACCCTGCTCGCCACCATATTGGGCACCTGCGCGGCGGTCGGTCTGGCCCGCGACGACATGCCCTACCGGCGCTTCATCACCGCCCTGCTGCTGTCGCCGATGATCGTGCCACTGATCATCACTGCGGCAGGGATGTTCTTCTTCTACTCCAACATGGGTCTGGCCGGCAGCTACCTAGGGGTAATTCTGGCCCACGCCGCCCTCGGCACACCTTTCGTGATCATCACGGTGACCGCCACCCTGACCGGTTTCGACTATTCCCTGGCACGCGCCGCGATCAACCTCGGCGCCACGCCGTTGCGGGTATTCTTCGACATCATCATGCCGCTGATCCGTCCCGGGGTGATTTCTGGCGCGCTGTTCGCGTTTATCACCTCGTTCGACGAGGTGGTGGTGATCCTGTTCATGGCCGGCCCGCAGCAACGCACCATTCCCAGACAAATGTTCTCGGGCCTGCGCGAGCAGATCAACCCGAGCATCCTGGCCATCGCCACCCTGCTGATCCTGGTGTCCATCGCCCTGCTGGTGACCCTCGAACTGCTGCGCCGGCGTTCCGAACGCCTGCGCGGCGTCGAACTGATCGAATAACCCGCTCAGATGTTATGAACAGATCAGCGCAATGTCAGCATCAGAGGCTTGGGCGCGGCCGCAGTAGGCGAGTTTTTCACAGCCGCTCATGCGTTAACTATGGCTATGGCTATGCCTAAGTTAGCTGTTGTAGGGAGTCGAAGCTCTTCGTAGGAGCCAGCTTGCTGGCTCCTACAGGGCATCGCTGCATGCCCCGCATAACCGATACATGGCCTTACTTAACTAAACGCTCTGCGCTTTCGCCGCCACACCGCCTGGGCTTAGAATCAACCTTATCCTGCCGCACCCAGGCAGACGCATCACCGGCCGAGCCCGCGCAGACCCCGCGCCAAGCCCGGCCCCGCAAATGGTCACTTCCGTTTGCCTTGAGCCTGAACCAGGCTCAACATACGCACCACAACGTCCTATACAGCCCGTTGCGCACGCAGTGCCGTCGCCCACGCGATAGTCATTGCAGGCGTAACCTGAACAGCCTTTGCAGGATTTATTGCCATGCCTGATTACCGCTCGAAAACCTCCACCCACGGCCGCAACATGGCCGGCGCCCGCGCCCTGTGGCGCGCCACCGGGATGAAAGACGAGGACTTCAAGAAGCCGATCATCGCCATCGCCAACTCCTTCACCCAGTTCGTGCCCGGCCACGTGCACCTGAAGGACATGGGCCAACTGGTTGCCCGCGAGATCGAACGCGCCGGCGGCGTGGCCAAAGAATTCAACACCATCGCCGTGGACGACGGCATCGCCATGGGCCACGACGGCATGCTCTATTCGCTGCCGAGCCGCGAGATCATCGCCGACTCCGTCGAGTACATGGTCAACGCCCACTGTGCCGACGCCATCGTCTGCATCAGCAACTGCGACAAAATCACCCCTGGCATGCTGATGGCCGCCCTGCGCCTGAACATCCCGGTAATCTTCGTCTCTGGCGGGCCGATGGAAGCCGGCAAAACCAAACTGGCCAGCCACGGCCTGGACCTGGTCGACGCGATGGTGATTGCCGCCGACGATACCGCCAGCGACGAGACGGTTGCCGAATACGAGCGCAGCGCCTGTCCGACCTGCGGCAGCTGCTCCGGTATGTTCACCGCCAACTCGATGAATTGCCTGATGGAAGCTTTAGGCCTGGCCTTGCCAGGCAACGGCTCGACCCTGGCCACCCACAGCGATCGCGAACAGCTGTTCCTGCAGGCCGGGCGCACAGCGGTCGAGCTGTGCAAACGCTATTACCAGGACAACGACGACTCGGTGCTGCCGCGCAACGTGGCCAACTTCAAGGCATTCGAAAACGCCATGACCCTGGACATCGCCATGGGCGGTTCGACCAACACCATCCTGCACCTGCTGGCTGCCGCCCAGGAAGCCGAGATCGACTTCGACCTGCGCGATATCGACCGTCTGTCGCGCAAGGTGCCGCAGCTGTGCAAGGTTGCACCGAACATCCAGAAGTACCACATGGAAGACGTGCACCGCGCTGGCGGCATCTTCAGCATCCTCGGCTCCCTCGCCCGCGGCGGCTTGCTGCACACCGACCTGCCGACCGTACACAGCAAGACCATGACAGATGCCATCGCCAAGTGGGATATCACCCAGACCGACGATGAAGCCGTACATACCTTTTTCCGTGCTGGCCCTGCCGGCATTCCGACCCAGACCGCGTTCAGTCAGAGCACGCGCTGGGATACCGTGGATGACGACCGGGAAAACGGCTGCATCCGCAGTGTCGAGCATGCCTACTCGCAAGAAGGCGGCCTCGCCGTACTGTACGGCAACATCGCCGTCGACGGCTGCGTGGTAAAAACCGCTGGGGTGGACGAGTCCATCCATATCTTCGAAGGCAACGCGAAGATCTTCGAGAGCCAGGACAGCGCGGTACGCGGCATCCTCGCCGACGAAGTACAGGCAGGCGATATCGTCATCATTCGCTACGAAGGCCCGAAAGGCGGCCCGGGCATGCAGGAAATGCTCTACCCGACTTCCTACCTGAAATCCAAAGGCCTGGGCAAAGCCTGCGCCCTGCTCACCGACGGTCGTTTCTCCGGCGGCACCTCGGGCCTGTCGATCGGCCACGCCTCGCCAGAAGCCGCTGCCGGCGGCGCCATCGGCCTGGTGCGTGAAGGTGACAAAGTGCTGATCAACATCCACGAGCGCTCGATCAACCTGCTGGTCAGCGATGAGGAAATGGCCAGCCGTCGCGTCGAGCAAGATGCCAAAGGCTGGAAACCCGTGGAGAAGCGTCCGCGCAAAGTGACCACCGCGCTCAAGGCCTATGCCCTGCTCGCCACTAGCGCCGACAAGGGCGCAGTGCGCGACAAGGCACTGCTGGACAAGCTGGTGCCCTGATCCCCCACGCACACCCAGAAACCCGGCCTGGTGCCGGGTTTTTGCGTTTTACCGGTCAAACCAGAGGGCGCCGCGCGCACCGGGCAATCCATGCACAACAGGTCGAACACGACTGTCAGCTCACGCCCATATAACGCCCGGCGCGGTGGTTGATCGCCAGCACCATGTTCAACGCCACTGCACCAAGGATCGACAATACAACCTTGTCCAGCGGCACGATGAACACCGCCGCCAGCACGATTACCACGTCGATACCCATCTGCACCTTGCCAGCGCGCAGGCCGAAGCGTTCTTGCAGGAACAGCGCAAGGATATTCACCCCGCCCAAGCTGGCGCGATGGCGGAACAGCATGAGCAGGCCCAAGCCCATGGCAAAGCCGCCGAACAGGGCCGCATAGAGCACATTCAGCTGGGCGAAACCAATCCACTGTGGGGTCAGCTCGGCCAACAGCGACACCAGACCGACCGCGCAGAAGGTACGCAGGGTGAACTGCCAGCCCATCTGCCAGATGGCCAACGCATAAAAGGGCAGATTAATCAGGAAGAATGACCAGCCGAACGACCAGCCGAGCAGGTACTTGAGCAGAAAAGCCACGCCCACAGTGCCGCCAGTCAACAGCCCCGCATGGGCATAGAGAGTGATGCCCAGCGCGACCATGGTGGTGCCCATCAACAGGGCCAAGGCATCTTCCCACAGCGGATGGCGCAAGATCGCCGCGAGCGTGTCGATCTGCTGACTATCGGATTTGACTTCAGCCATGCTGCCAACCTGCAGGGGCAATGAGCGAATCAGCAAAGCTAGACCAATAGCCACTCAGGCGAATTGGTCTAGATCAAGAAAGCGGCGATCAGCCGCGCGACCAGGTCTCGAAGGAGTAGGCCGGCGTCTGCGCCGTGGCCGGGTGCGCTTCAACGGCATGCCGCCGCCAGTCGGCCTCACTGAACGCGGGAAACCAGGCGTCGCCCTCGGGGTTGAGCTCGACACGGGTCAGGTACAAACGCGCGGCCAAGGGCAGCGCCTGCTCGTAGAGCTGCGCGCCGCCGATCAGCATCAGCTCGCCAGCGCCCTGCTGCCGCGCCCACTGATCGGCGCGGACGATGGCCGCCTCAAGCGAGGTGAAGACTTCGGCGCCGTCGAGCTGCAGGCCGGGCTGGCGACTGACCACCAGATTGAGCCGCCCCGGCAGCGGCCGACCAAGCGAATCCCAAGTCTTGCGACCCATGATGATCGGCTTACCCAGGGTCAGCGCCTTGAAATGTTTGAGGTCGGCCGGCAGATGCCAGGGCAGTTGATTGTCGCAGCCGATTACGCGGTTTTGCGCGATGGCGGCGATCAGACAGAGGGGCAGAGAATTTTTCATGACGGCGAGCATAGCAGAGCTCTCCCCTTCGACGCAGCCCGTCAGGTTTGCTGACAAACCATATCGCCTGCCATCGACCCAGTGGCGGTGAACCTATCGCGGGTCGTCTCCGGGAACGCCACGCCGCAACGGATGTTAAGCCGCGTGTGCAGTCGGCGTGCGTTGTTCACCAGCGGAGGCAAACAGGCCGGCAGTTCGACCCTGCGTTGGACGCGGAGCGAATGCCCGGAGGTTTGGCCGAAGGCATCGTGCACGAGACCAATACCGCCAGCAGCGCCGCGCTGTCCGGGTCGCAAACCCCAATGCGGGGCGCGGACCGGCTAACGCTTGCTCTTGAGTTCGGCCATGCCCTGAAGCAATTCGATCGGCAGCGGAAAAACGATGGTCGAGCTTTTGTCGCCGGCGATATTGCTCAGGGTCTGCATGTAGCGCAGTTGCATGGCGCCGGGCTGGCGGCCAAGCATTTCGGCGGCCTGCATGAGTTTTTCCGAGGCCTGCAACTCGCCTTCGGCATGAATGACCTTGGCTCGCCGTTCGCGCTCGGCCTCGGCCTGCTTGGCGATGGCACGCACCATCGATTCGTCGAGGTCGACATGTTTGATCTCGACATTGGCCACTTTGATGCCCCAGGCATCGGTCTGCGCGTCCAGCACCTGCTGGATGTCGATATTCAGGCGCTCGCGCTCGGCGAGCATTTCATCCAGTTCGTGTTTACCGAGCACCGCACGCAGCGTGGTCTGGGCTAACTGGCTGGTGGCGACGTGATAGTCCTCGACCTGAATGATCGCCTTCTGCGGGTCGAGAACACGGAAGTAGACCACCGCATTGACCTTGACCGAGACGTTGTCGCGAGAGATCACGTCCTGGGTCGGCACATCGAGCACGATGGTGCGCAAGTCGACGCGGACCATCTGCTGGATGCCCGGGATGATGATCACCAGACCCGGCCCCTTGACCTTCCAGAAGCGCCCCAACTGAAACACTACGCCGCGCTCGTATTCGCGCAGGATACGAAACGCCGAAACCAGCAGCGCCATCAGCAGCACCGCCAGCGTGGCAAAACTCAGTTCAAAACCCATGATCAATCTCCTCGTGACGGTGTCTCTTCAGTGGTGGCAACGTCCAGCATCGAGCCCTTGCGTGCCAGCACCCGCACCTGCTGGCCCGGCTGCAGCGGCACTTGGCTGAACACCTGCCAGTTCTCCCCTTGCAGTTGCACCCAGCCACCCAGCGGGTTGCTCGGCTGTACCGTATGAACCCGTGCCAGGCTGCCGATCAGCTCGCTGTCGCCGCCGACCAACGCGCGCTGCCTGGCGCGCAAGGCCATGCTCAGGATGGCGAAAATCACTACGCCACTGGTCACGGCCAACGTCACGATCAACGCCAGGGGGATGCCGAAACCGGGCACATCGGTGTCAATCAGAATCAGGGCACCGAAGACGAAGGCGACCAGGCTGCCAATCCCGAGCACGCCGAAACTGGGAATAAAGGCCTCGGCGGCGATAAAGGCGATGCCGAGCAGAATCAAGGCCACCCCGGCGTAGTTGACCGGCAGCAACTGCAGGGCATACATCGCCAGAATCAGACAGATACCGCCGAGCACGCCGCCAACACCGCTACCCGGGTTGGAGAATTCGAAGAACAGGCCGTAAACGCCGACCATCATCAACAACAGCGCCACGCTGGGGTTGGTGATCACTGCCAGCAAGCGCGTGCGCCAATCCGGCGCATGGCTGACCACCATGGTATCGGCGGTGTGCAGCTGCACCTCGACGCCAGCGGCGGTGAACCGCTTGCCATCCAGTTGTTTGAGCAAATCGGGCAGGTCGCGGGCGACATAGTCGATCACCTTGAGTGTGAGCGCCTCTTCGGCAGCCAAACTCACCGCCTCGCGCACCGCCTGCTCGGCCCATTCGGCATTGCGCCCACGCATCTGTGCCAGGCCACGGATATAGGCGGCGGCGTCGTTGATCTGCTTCTTGCTCAGCGCATCGGTCGGCGCCTGCTCGGCCTTACCCTCGCCCGCCTTGTCGGGCTTATCCCCTGCAGGTTGCTGCGGCGGTGAGCCGGGCATGCCGCCGATGGCCACCGGCGTGGCCGCGCCGAGGTTGGTGCCCGGCGCCATCGCCGCGATATGGCTGGCATAGAGAATATAGGTGCCGGCACTGGCGGCCCGCGCACCGCTGGGCGCAACGAAGCTGGCCACCGGGATAGGGCTGGCAATAATCGCCTTGATGATCGAGCGCATCGAGGTGTCCAGGCCGCCGGGGGTGTCGATGCTCAACACCACCAGTTGCGCGCCATCGTCCACCGCACGGGCCAGGCCGCGCGCCACATAGTCGGCGCTGGCCGGGCCAATCGCGCCCTCGACGCGCAACTCGACCACCAGCGCAGGCGCGGCCCATAGTCCCGTTGGCAATAGCAGTAAGGCCAGGACAACGAGTAAGCGATATAGCGGGAAAACCTTCACAGTCCTCTCCACGACAGGCGTTATGGGTGGCAAAGACATAGCAAAACACGACTGTCTGCTTACAGCGTAGTCCATGGGTTTTGGCACATCGCCGACGCTTTTACCCTGAACGGACGGACACGCAACAAAAGGTGTCGCCAAAGGAGTGCCAGACGTCCGCATACTCCGTTAGTCTGCTCACTGTTAGCGCCGCACAAGGTCATCCGGATGCCCCCCTCCTCGCTTCGCCATTCCCTGCGCCGCCTTTGGGCGCTGGATAAATTCAGCTACAGCCTGCGGGTGTTTATCGCCCTCAGCGGCAGCCTGTTGTTGTGCTGGGCGCAGGACTGGATGCAGGCGCTGATTCCGCTGTTTCTCGGGGTAATCGCCAGCGCTCTGGCCGAGACCGACGACAGCTGGCAAGGTCGCCTGACTGCGCTGCTGGTCACGCTCGGCTGCTTCAGCGCAGCGGCCTATACGGTCGAGTTTCTGTTTGCCTACCCCTGGCTGTTCGTCAGCGCCCTGGCCCTGGCCAGCTTCGCCCTGACCATGCTTGGCGCCCTTGGTGAGCGTTACGCCACGCTAGGCTCGGCGACCCTGATCCTGGCGATCTACAGCATGATCGGCGTGGAGCAGCGCGGTGGGGTCGCCGGCCTGTGGCTGGAACCGCTGCTACTAGTAGCGGGCGCGGCCTGGTACGGGGTGCTGTCGGTGATCTGGAATGCACTGTTCGCCAATCAGCCGGTACAGCACAGCCTGGCCCGCTTATTCCGCGAGTTGGGCCAATACCTCAAGCTCAAGGCCGCGCTGTTCGAGCCACTGCGTCAACTCGATGTGGAAGAGCGCCGGCTGGCCCTGGCCAAGCAGAACGGGCGGGTGGTGGCGGCGCTGAATGCCGCCAAGGAAATCATCCTGCACCGCGTCGGCAATGACCGGCCGGGGAGCAAGGTTAGTCGTTACCTCAAGCTGTACTTCCTCGCACAGGACATCCACGAGCGCGCCAGCTCTTCGCATTACCCCTACAACGAACTGGCCGAAGCGTTCTTTCACAGCGATGTGCTGTTCCGTTGCCAACGCCTGTTGCGCCTGCATGGTGAGGCCTGTCAGCGCTTGGCCGAAGCCATTGAGTTGCGCCAGCCGTTCGAGTACCACGAACAATGCAGCCAGGCGCTGGACGACTTGCATGCCTCGCTGCAGCACTTGCACCTGCAAAGCAATCCGGCCTGGCGTCATCTGCTGCGTTCGTTGGGCGCGCTGGCGGGCAACCTCGCCGCCCTCGACCAGCTGCTCGGCCACGCCAGCAACCCCGACGCCCTGGCCGAGCAACAGGATGTAAGCCTGCTGGATCGCGAGCCACACTCGCTCAAGGAAGTCGTGGCGCGCCTGCGCCAGCAACTGACCCCGACTTCGCTATTGTTCCGCCACGCCCTGCGCCTGGCCATCGCCCTGGCCGCGGGTTACGGCGTGCTGCACTGGATTCACCCGACTCAGGGCTACTGGATCCTGCTGACCACGGTATTCGTCTGCCAACCGAACTACGGCGCCACCCGCATCAAGCTGGTGCAGCGGATCGCCGGCACGGTAATCGGCCTACTGATCGGCTGGGCGCTATTCGACCTGTTCCCCAATCCGCTGGTACAGGCCTTCTTCGCCGTCGCCGCCGGTGTAGCCTTCTTCGCCACGCGTAGCAGCCGCTATACCCTGGCCACCGCGGCGATCACCCTGCTGGTGCTGTTCTGTTTCAACCAGGTTGGCGACGGCTACGGCTTGATTCTGCCGCGCCTGGTCGACACCCTGATCGGCAGCCTGATCGCCGGCCTCGCGGTGTTCCTGATCCTGCCGGACTGGCAAGGTCGGCGGCTCAACCATATGCTGGCCAACACCCTCAGTTGCAACAGCATCTATCTGCGCCAGATCATCCAGCAGTATGTCAGCGGCAAGCGCGACGACCTGGCCTACCGCCTGGCTCGGCGCAATGCGCACAACGCCGAAGCCGCGCTGTCCACCACGCTCGGCAATATGCTCATGGAACCCGGACACTTTCGCAAGGAAGCGGATATCGGCTTCCGCTTTCTGGTGTTGTCGCACACCTTGCTCAACTACCTTTCGGGCCTTGGCGCGCACCGCGGTGAAATCATTCTTGGCGACAGCACCCTGCCGGAGAGCGCCGAACGCCTGGCCGCCAGCCTGGATGAAATCGCCAAGCGCCTGAGCGAAGGGCGTGCAGTGGCGATTCAAAGCGATGCCGAAGAGCAACTGGCCGCCGACCTGGAGCAGCGCGCAGAAACGCTAGATGATCAACGGCGCCTGGTGCAGACCCAACTGGCGTTGATCTGTCGGCAACTCGGCCCGCTGCGCACCTTAGTCGCGCACCTGCTCAAAGACCGCAGCAAACCCTAGCCAGCGCTACTGCGCAGGCAGGCTAGCCGCTAACGCAACACCGCGGCCAGCGCATGGATCTCGTCCCAGTGCTGGCTGACTAACGCCAGGCTGCCATCCGCCGCCACTTGATTGTGCTCGCTATTGAGCTTGGTATAGGCAGCCAGACTGGTCAACGCCGGCAAACTCACGGCGCTGTTGGTGTGCCGAATGACGTGGAACAGGCTGAGATTAACCAGGTCAAGTAGCTCGACCTGCCGCTGGCGCTGCAGCGCCCAATTCCCCGCCTCGCGCACAATGTCGATATAAGCGTCATCCACTGCCCACTTTTTCAGCAGCATTACCCCCAGCGACTTGCTATAGGCTTGGCACAGGCTGTAGTAACGCGCCGGCGTCGGCAGCAGATCACCACCCTTGAATGCCGAGAGCACCGCGAGCGAGCCTACCTCGCTGAGCAGGCTGGCCAACACCGCATGATCGGCTGGCACCTGGCCCACCTTGCGCGCCAGAAAGCCGCAAATGCTCGCCTTCAGCGTCAGGCGCTGCCAGGCGTCCATGAACAGCGACTTGTGCCCGGCACTGTGCAGCACAAACAGGCTCTTGACGCTGTGCAGCATCACCACCCGGTCTACCTGCTGCATGCCCAACACACGCAACACGTCCTGCAGGGTTTTCGGCACCACGCGGGTACGCAGTAAGGCGCTGGAGGCGTACTTCATCAACAAGGCACTCAGCGCCGGGTCCCTGCTGATCAGACTGACCAGCAAGGCCATGCTGACCTCGGGCCTGGCCAGCGCCCGGCGAATCTCCAGGGTCAACATCGGCAGGCTGGGCAGTTGCTCCTGGTCATTCATCAGTTGAGTGACCAGTTGGCGGTAAATCGAATAGTCCGACTGAGTCGCGTCCATCATGGCCTCCCGCCGCAGAAGGCCGACAGTTTAACCAAGGCCGTGGGCTAATGCGCCAGCTGGCTGGCATTTTCCAGCGGCTCCGGCAATCGGCCCGGTGCCGCTGGCCGGGGGCACCAGCCGAAGCAGCAACAAATATCCTCGCGACCGCATCATGCTTACCCTCACTTTTGCTGGCAACCCGTGCACAATGCCGCACGGCGACACTCGAGCGGAGTGCCTGTACCGAGACTTTTCCTGCCGCCTGACCTGCGAGTGACCGTTGAACAAAACCCTGCTCCAGCAACTGATTCTCGACAAGCTGAAAACCGATCTGGCACTGGCCCAGCAAGCGGCGCTGACTGCCTATGAAGCAGCCACCCATGAAGAGAATATTGCCGAGAACAAGTACGACACTCTAGGCTTGGAGGCGTCCTACCTGGCTGCCGGCCAGGCGCGCCGGGTCGAGGAGATTCGCCTGGCCCTGAGCGCCTGGGAAAAACTCCGGCTGCGGCCCTTCGATGCGCAACTGGGCATTCAGCTCAGCGCCTTGGTGTGGCTGGCCGATCCCCAGGGCGCGGAACAATGCCTGTTCCTCGGCCCGGATGGCGCCGGCCTGAAGCTGCTATTGGACGGCCAGGAAGTACGTGTGATCAGCCCAAGGGCACCGCTCGGGCAACGCCTGATCGGCTGCGGCGAAGGCGATCAGGTGGAGCTGCGCATGGGTAGCAGCATTCAGCTGTTCGAGGTGCTGCGGGCCTGTTGAGCACCTTTTCTCAAGGCGTTTCCACCTGCCACTGGGCCGCTAGCCGGGCCAGCTGCCCACGCGCGCTCAACTGCCGAAAGCCCTCGTCGAACGCCTCGCGCAGGCGTGCGTGACTGCTGTGCAACGGGAAGGCGAAGTAGCCGTCCTGGATATCAATCGACGGCTCGAGTTGACTGACCTCATCAGTCAAACCCAGTGCCTGCAACACCGGCAGGGTGTTGCGCTGATTGCTGGCGAGCATCTCGAGGCGTCCAATACTGAGCATTTTCAGGCCGTTTTCGACGCCCTCCACGGTAATCAGATCAAGCCTTTCGCGTGCGGCGTCGAAACCTTCACCATAGGCCCAGGCACGCACTACGCCGATGCGCTGCCCGCCCAACTGGCGGTAGTCGCCAGACCACTGGCACGATGTGCCGCTGCGACAATAAAAGGCGATCCTGTCGCGATAAAAGGCCGGCCCGACAAACGCGAAACGGGCCTCGCGCGCCGAACTGCGGTAGGGACCAATAAGGATGTCGGCCTGGCCCAACTCGACCATACGCTGCGCGCGGGCCCAGGGGTAAGACGCGAAGCGCAGGGTGTAGCCATGCGGTTCAAGCACTTGGCGCAAGATATCAGGGCCGAGCCCCGAGTATTCGTCCGCAGCCGTGCGCTCGAAAATCCGCGGAAAATCAGTGCCTACAGCCAGTAACTCGCGCGCCAGCGCCAGCGGGGGAGCCAGCAACATCAGGCCGAGCCCAACCACGCACAACCTGTACAGAAATCCTGAATGCATACCGTGACCACCTCGAATCCCTGAAGAGCTCTGTCTACATGCAGTCTTGAGCCCGATTCTTGCGCAATACGCCAGCAGCCTGTCGGGCTTGCCCTCGCCATCGACGGTCAGGCCCGACAGGCTGCTAGGCTATATGAACTCACTCTCTCACCAGAGGAATACATCATGCAAAATCCTACTCACGACCTCCCGTCACTGTTTGAACAGCTCGGCTTGCCGGCCGAACAAACCAGCATCGAGCGCTTCATCAGCACTCATTCGCCCTTGCCGCCGACGTGCAGGTTAGCCGACGCGCCTTTCTGGACCTCGGCCCAGTCCAGTTTCCTGCGCGAAGAGATCCTTGAAGACGCCGACTGGGCGGAAGTGGTCGATCAACTCAACCTGATGCTGCGCGGCTGAGGGGTACACGCCCCCAACCCACAGTCTTAGGCCGGGCTACGCCCCTGCAACTCGCGCCAGGTCAGGTAAACACGCAGGTCGAACTCGACCTGATGATAGTCGGCCAGCATGTATTCGCAGAGTTTATAGAACGCCTTGTTGTGCTCCGCCTCTTTCAGGTGGGCCAATTCGTGCACCACGATCATCTGCAGAAACTCCGGCGCGGCCTCCTTGAACAGGGCGGCCACGCGAATTTCCTTCTTCGCCTTGAGCTTGCCGCCCTGCACGCGGGAAATCGCCGTGTGCAGGCCGAGGGCGCGATGGGTCAAGTCGAGACGATTGTCGAACAGCACCTTATCGATGGACGGTGCGTTTTTCAGGTGCTCCTGCTTGAGCGCCTGGATATAGGCATACAACGCCTTGTCGCTTTGCACGCCATGCTTGCCGCTGTAACGCTGCGCCAGGTAGTCGCCCAGGCGATCCTGGGCAATCAGCTGGCGGATCTGCTCCTGCAACTGCAGCGGGTAGCCCTGGAGAAATTTCAGTGGGTTCATGGTAACGAGACAATGCGCTGAAGGTTGAGACTCGCAGTATGCCGCAGCCACGGGGCTGCGCTCCATCACTGGCTCAGACGCTCGATATTTTGAAAACTCCGGCACCAATTCCAACGCCCAAAAACGCCAAAGCCCCGCATTACCATTCGATAAGCGGGGCCTTGCTGGAACCAGGTGCTTTAGTTGACCTTGGCGGCCAACTCACCACTGGCATAACGCTGGAACATGCCTTCCAGGGAGATCGGCTTGATCTTCGAGGCATTGCCGGCGGTGCCAAAGGCTTCATAGCGGGCGATGCAGATATCACGCATGGCGGTGACGGTGGCGCCGAAGAACTTGCGCGGGTCGAACTCACCCGGATTGGTGGCCATCAGGCGGCGCATGGCACCGGTGGACGCCAGACGCAGGTCGGTGTCGATATTGACCTTGCGCACGCCGAACTTGATGCCTTCGACGATTTCTTCAACCGGTACGCCGTAGGTTTCTTTGATGTCGCCGCCGTACTGATTGATGATCGCCAGCCACTCCTGCGGCACCGAACTGGAGCCGTGCATCACCAGGTGGGTATTGGGGATGCGCGCATGAATAGCCTTGATGCGGTCGATGGCGAGGATGTCACCGGTCGGCGGCTTGGTGAACTTGTACGCGCCGTGGCTGGTGCCGATGGCGATCGCCAGGGCATCGACCTGGGTGCGCTTGACGAAGTCGGCGGCTTCTTCCGGGTCGGTGAGCATCTGGCTGTGATCGAGCACGCCCGCAGCACCGACGCCGTCTTCTTCGCCAGCCATGCCGGTTTCCAGGCTGCCCAGGCAACCCAGTTCACCCTCTACCGACACGCCACAGGCGTGGGCGAAGGACACGGTCTGCTGGGTCACGGCGACGTTGTAATCGTAATCGGCCGGCGTTTTGCCATCAGCCATCAGCGAGCCGTCCATCATCACCGAGCTGAAGCCCAGTTGGATCGAGCGCTGGCAGACGTCCGGGCTGGTGCCGTGGTCCTGGTGCATGCACACCGGGATATGCGGGAATTCTTCGATGGCCGCCAGGATCAGGTGGCGCAGGAACGGCGCACCCGCGTATTTACGCGCACCGGCAGACGCCTGGACGATCACCGGGGAGTCGGTCTTGTCGGCCGCTTCCATGATCGCGCGCATCTGCTCGAGGTTGTTGACGTTGAAAGCCGGCACGCCGTAGCCGAATTCGGCGGCGTGGTCGAGCATCTGGCGCATGCTGATAAGTGCCATGGTGTTCTTTCTCCCGGAGGAACTCGTTAATCGTAGCAGCCCGCCATGGCGGCGCTGTTGAATAGTGGGCATAACCTGCCCGCGGCCGGTTTCTCAGCCCTTGGCGCGCTGCTCCAGCACGGCCACGGCAGGCAACACCTTACCCTCGACGAACTCGAGGAAGGCGCCGCCACCGGTGGATATATAGGAAATCTTGTCGGCCACGGCGTATTTGTCGATGGCCGCCAGGGTGTCGCCACCCCCGGCAATCGAGAACGCCGGGCTGGCGGCGATGGCTTCGGCCAGCACCTTGGTGCCATTGCCGAACTGGTCGAACTCGAACACCCCGACCGGGCCGTTCCACAGAATGGTCTTCGACGACTTCAGCAGCTCGGCGAATTGCAGCGCGGTTTGCGGACCGATATCGAGGATCATGTCGTCATCGGCCACATCGGCGACCAGCTTGACGGTCGCGGAGGCAGACTCGGCAAAGGCCTTGGCCACCACCACATCCACCGGCAGCGGCACGCTGACCTTGGCGGCGATGGCTCTGGCGGTATCCAGCAGATCAGCCTCGTACAGCGACTTGCCGACCGGGTAGCCGGCGGCAGCGAGGAAGGTGTTGGCAATGCCGCCACCGACGATCAGTTGGTCGCAGATCTGGCTCAGGCTGTTCAGCACATCGAGCTTGGTTGATACCTTGGAGCCGGCAACGATGGCCGCCATCGGCTGGGCCGGACTGCCCAGCGCCTTGCCCAACGCATCCAGCTCGGCCGCCAGCAACGGGCCGGCACAGGCGATTTTGGCGAACTTGGCCACGCCATGGGTCGAACCCTGGGCGCGGTGGGCGGTGCCGAAGGCATCCATGACGAACACGTCGCAGAGCGCGGCGTACTGTTGCGCCAGTTCATCGGTATTGCTCTTCTCGCCGTTGTTGAAGCGCACGTTTTCCAGCAGCACCAACTGGCCGGGCTGAACCTCGACGCCGTCGAGGTAATCACGCAGCAGCGGTACTTCACGGCCGAGCGCCTGGCTCAGGTAGTCGGCCACCGGTTTGAGGCTGTCCTCTTCGCTGTACTGACCTTCCGTCGGGCGGCCCAGGTGCGAGCAGACCATTACCGCAGCGCCTTTTTCCAGGGCCAGTTTGATGGTCGGCAGGGCGGCAAGGATGCGCGCGTCGCTCGTCACCACGCCGGCTTTTACCGGCACGTTGAGGTCTTCACGAATCAGGACGCGCTTACCGTGGAGGTCGAGGTCGATCATCTTCGCTATTTTTACGAACGGCGTGGTCATGAAATCAGTCCTTCATGGGGGCTGGATGAACAGAAGTGGTGGATACGGTCAGAAAGTGTTCGGCCACGTCGAGCATGCGATTGGCAAAGCCCCACTCGTTGTCGAACCAGGCCAGCAGATTGACCAGGCGCGGCCCGGAAACCCGGGTCTGACTGCCATCGACGATGGCCGAGTGCGGATCGTGGTTGAAATCGCAACTGGCGTGAGGCAGTTCGGTGTAAGCGATCAAGCCCTGCAGCGGGCCGCTTTCGGCGGCCTGGCGCAGCACCCGATTGATTTCTTCGGTGCTGGTGTCGCGTGCAGTCTGCAGGGTGATATCCAGACACGACACGTTGACCGTCGGCACCCGTATGGCTTTGGCCTGAATCCGCCCGCTTAGTTCCGGCAACAAGCGCTCGATGCCACGCGCCAGGCCGGTAGACACCGGAATTACCGACTGGAAGGCCGAGCGCGTGCGGCGCAGGTCTTCGTGGTGGTAGGCGTCGATCACCGGCTGATCATTCATCGCCGAGTGGATGGTGGTGATGGAAACATACTCCAGCCCCACCGCCTCGTTGAGCAACTTGAGCAACGGCACGCCGCAGTTAGTCGTGCAGGAAGCGTTTGATACCAGTCGTTCGGCACCGCTCAGGCAAGCCTGATTGACCCCGAAAACCACGGTGGCATCGATATCCGCTTCGCTGGCCATCGGCTGGGAAAACAATACCCGTGGCGCGCCGGCTGCCAGGAAACGCTGGCCATCGGCACGGGTGTGGTAAGCGCCGGAACACTCGAGTAACAGGTCGATATCCAGCGCCGCCCAGTCGATGTCTTCCGGCGTCGCGTGGCGCAGCACCTTCACGCACCCGCCGTTGATATGCAGACAGTCACCGTCGACCTTCACCTCACCGGGAAAACGCCCGTGGGTGGAGTCGAAGCGGGTCAGGTATTCGATGCTGGCCTGGTCGGCCAGGTCGTTCAGCGCGACTATTTCCAGGCGCGCCTTAGGACCGCGCTCATGCAGCGCACGCAGCACGCAACGGCCGATGCGGCCGTAGCCGTTGAGGGCGATTCTGTAGGGGCGATTGGACATGGCAATCTCGAATGGATAGCGACCGTAGGATGGCGTTGAGCGAAGCGATACCCATCAATCGGCAGCGATGGGTATCGCAAGCTCAACCCATCCTACACGGGGTCAGTCTTCCAGCAGTTCAGCGGCGGTTTCCAGCAGGTTCTCGACGGTGAAGCCGAAGTGTTCGAACAGCGCTGGGGCGGGTGCCGACTCACCGAAGGTGGTCATGCCGATAACGCGGCCTTCCAGGCCGACGTACTTGTACCAGTAGTCCGCATGGGCGGCTTCGATGGCAATCCGCGCAGCAACCTGGACCGGCAGCACCTGCTGCTTGTAGCCGGCATCCTGAGCATCGAACACGCTGGTCGATGGCATCGATACCACGCGCACCTTATGGCCCTGCTCGCTCAACTTGTCGTAAGCGGCGACGGCCAGGCCGATTTCCGAACCGGTGGCGATCAGGATCAGTTCCGGCTCGCCACTGCAGTCTTTCAGCACATAACCGCCACGGGCGACGTCCGCCAGTTGCTGGGCATCACGGGACTGGTGCGGCAGGTTCTGCCGGCTGAAGATCAGCGCGCTCGGGCCGTCGTTGCGCTCGATTGCGTACTTCCAGGCCACCGCCGATTCCACGGCATCGCATGGCCGCCAGGTGTCGAGGTTGGGCGTGCAGCGCAGGCTGGCCAACTGTTCGATTGGCTGATGCGTCGGGCCGTCTTCGCCGAGACCGATCGAGTCATGGGTCATCACATAGATGACGCGTTGACCCATCAGCGCCGACAGGCGGATCGCCGGACGGCAATAATCGGTGAAGACGAGAAAGGTACCTGAATAGGGGATGAGGCCTTTATGCAGGGCCATGCCGTTCATCGCGGCGGCCATGCCGTGTTCGCGAATGCCGTAATGGATGAAGGAGCCCGAGAAATCCTCAGCCGTCACAACTTTCTGTTCTTTCGAGCGCGTATTGTTGGAGCCGGTCAGATCGGCGGAGCCGCCGATCGTTTCGGGCAGCACTGCGTTGATGACGTTCAGTGCTTCCTCCGAAGATTTGCGTGTCGCCCATTTCGGTTTGTCGGCGACCAGTTTCTCCTTGAAGGCCGAAATCGCCTTGCCGAGCTCTGCCGGCAGATCGCCGGCGAGGCGCCGTTCAAAGTCAATGCGGGTCGGTGCGTCGAGCGCGGCGAGGCGTTCTTCCCATGCCTTGCGCGTCTTTACATTGCGCAGTCCGGCAATGCGCCAGGCATCGAGTGTCTCGCTGGGGATAGCGAAAGGCTCTGCCGACCAGCCGAGTTCCTTGCGCGCCAGGCCAATCTCGTCGGCGCCGAGCGGCGAGCCATGGGATGAAGACTTGCCCTGCTTGTTCGGCGAGCCGTACCCGATCACCGTGCGGCATGCGATCAAGGTTGGGCGATCGGATTTCTGCGCTTTCTCGATGGCGGCGGCGATTTCGTCGGGATTGTGGCCGTCGATACGGGTCGCATTCCAGCCAGCGGCTTCGAAGCGTTTCAGTGCGTCGCCCGACTCAGACAGCGACAGCGCGCCGTCGATGGTGATGCCGTTGTCGTCGTACAGGACGATCAGCTTCGACAGTTTGAGGTGGCCGGCAAGGCCGATCGCTTCGTGGCTGACGCCTTCCATCAGGTCGCCGTCGGAGGCCAGCACGTAGGTGTAGTGGTCGACGATCTTGTCGCCAAAGCGCGCGGCCTGCAGGCGCTCGGCGAGCGCCATACCAACCGCCGTCGCGATGCCCTGGCCGAGCGGGCCGGTGGTGGTTTCGATGCCCGCCGCGTGGCCATATTCCGGGTGCCCGGCTGTGATGGAACCGAGCTGGCGGAAATTCCGAATTTGCTCGATGGTCATATCTTCGTAGCCGAGCAGATAGTTCACGGCATAAAGCAGCATTGAGCCATGGCCGGCCGACAGCACGAAACGATCCCGGTCGGGCCATTCGGGCGCGCGCGGATCGATCTTCAGGAAACGGGTGAAAAGGACCGTGGCGATGTCGGCGGTGCCCATGGGCATGCCCGGATGCCCGGAATTCGCCTGTTGCACCGCATCCATCGCCAGTGCGCGAATGGCATTGGCGAGGGACTGATGGGAAGCTGCCGGTGTCTTTCCGGCTGAGGCTTCCGCCTTCCTGGCGAGGGCGGATTTTTCAGTTGGTGTCATTTGTCACTCTGTAGCCCAGGCGGGCCTGAGCGGGCATGGA
>NZ_JAUXMX010000059.1 GCF_030683065.1 Pseudomonas sp. | reverse complement strand
CGTGGCCGGCCCGCTCAACATGCCGCGCGGGCCGCAAGGACGGCCGGTGTTCGTGCAGGCGGGTTCGTCCGACACCGGCCGCCGCTTCGCCGCGCGCCATGCCGAGGCAGTGTTCACCGCTCAGATGGAAAAGAGCACCGCACAGGAATTCTACGCGGACCTCAAGGCGCTGGCGGCGGCCGAAGGCCGACCGTCCGAGCATGTGCTGATCCTGCCCGGCCTCAGCCCGGTGATCGCCTCGACCGAAGCCGAGGCCAGGCGCCTGGCCAAAGAGCTGAACGAACTCACCGATCCAGAGGTCGGGCGCAAGCGACTGAGCGGCCGTTTCGGCGGCCACGATTTTTCACATCTGCCGCTCGACAGGCCGCTGACGACGGAGGATTTCCCCGATCCCGGCACGGTCCAGGCTGCACGCAGCCGCACCGAAGTGATCGTCGGACTGGTCCGTCGCGAGAAGCTTACCCTGCGCCGGCTGCTCGCCTATCTCGCCGCCGCGCGCGGCCATTTCACGACCGCGGGCACGCCCGAGCAGATCGCCGATCTGATCGAAGACTGGTTCAACGACGGCGCTGCCGACGGTTTCAACCTCATGCCGCCTTTGCTGCCCTCGATGCTCGACGTGTTCGCCGCCGAGGTCGTGCCGATCCTGCAGAAGCAGTTTCCGGAAATCACCGACTTCTATCTGCCGCCGGAAGGTTGCTCCTATCGCCTGGCGGTGGTGACCATCAAGAAGCAGTATCCCGGACATGCCAAGCGGGTAATGCTCGGTGTCTGGTCGTTTTTGCGACAGTTCATGTACACCAAGTTCGTCATAGTCACCGACGACGACATCAATGCACGGGACTGGAACGACGTGATCTGGGCGATTACCACGCGCATGGACCCCAAGCGCGACACGGTGCTGATCGACAATACGCCGATCGACTACCTCGACTTCGCCTCGCCGATCTCAGGCTTAGGCTCGAAGATGGGCCTGGACGCCACCCATAAGTGGCCGGGCGAGACCACGCGCGAGTGGGGCCGAGCTATCGTTCAGGATGAGGCGGTCAAGCAGCGCGTCGATGCGCTCTGGTCTGAGTTGGGAATCGATTGATGAAAGTCACCCTGAATCCTTCGGGTGCCGTGCTTGAAGTACGGGCCGGCGAGCGCATCCTCGATGCCGCGCGACGTCTGGGCTACGACTGCCCGCAGAGCTGTCGCAATGGC
>NZ_JAUXMX010000053.1 GCF_030683065.1 Pseudomonas sp. | reverse complement strand
GGTGCATGCTTGGTCACACCGGCACCGGCCAGGTTGACGTGCACGCCACGGTCGTCCTGGTTCGGCCAGAAAGGTTTGACCTTCAGATCCGGCTGCTGCTTGTGCAGACGGCCGTAGTAGTAGGTGTTGGTGATGCCCACGTCGCACTGGCCGGCGTCGATGGCCTGCAGCAGCGCGGTGTCATCAGGGAATACGTCGGTGGCCAGGTTGTTGACCCAACCCTTGACGATCTCCTCGGTCTTCTCGGCGCCATGGGTTTCGATCAGGGTGGCGGTCAGCGACTGGTTATACACTTTCTTACTGGTACGCAGGCACAGGCGGCCTTCCCAGTTTTTGTCGGCCAGCGCTTCGTAGGTCGATAGTTCTTGCGGCTCGACTCGCTCGGTGGAGTACACCAGAGTCCGTGCGCGCAACGACAATCCGGTCCAGGCGCCAGTGCTGGAGCGATACTGAGCAGGGATATTGCTCTCGATGACCTTGGAGTCCAGCTTCTTCAGCACGCCTTCCTGCTCGGCCTGCCAGAGGTTGCCGGCATCCACGGTGATCAGCATGTCAGCCGGCGTGTTCTTGCCTTCGGCTTTCAAACGGGCCAGCAGCGGCGCTTCCTTGTCCGTGATGAATTTCACCGCGACACCGGTCTTGGCGGTGTAGGCATCGAAAACCGGCTTGATCAGCTCGTCGATACGCGCGGAGTAGACCACCACTTCATCGGCGGCCTGGACGGCACCAGCCAGCGCAGTGAGGGTGAGAGCGGCAAACAAACGCTTACTTACCTGCATGAATCCTGCCTCTTGAGCGAAGGTGAATCGAAAGATTAAATAGTAGTGAATGTTATTTAGTTTCTCAACCATTCTTCGCCTCTCAGACCTAGTCCGCCATGATCCAGGTCAATACTCGCCAGATATCATCCAGACTCAATGGGAAGAAGGGGACGTCCAGCCCGAAGCAGCGGGGCATGCCCGCGATGCCTTTTGCAGGCATGGGCCACGCCTAAGCGGAAAACGGGTCAGCCTGGCGCGGCATGCCCGAGGACTCAGGCGCGCGCCAACTCCGGCAGGTCGCCCGACAGACCCAGCGCCTGGCGGACGAACAGCGCTTTGGCCTCGGGCAGCTCATCTACCCAGTTGAGCCCGGCATTACGCAGCCAACGCAACGGCAGCGGATCGGCCTGGAACAAGCGCTCAAAGCCCTCCATCGCCGCCATCATTGCCAGGTTGTGCGGCATGCGCCGGCGCTCGTAGCGACTCAGCACACGCTCATCGGCCAGGCGCTCGCCACGCGCATGGGCATGCAGCAACACCTCGGCCAGTACGGCGGCGTCGAGAAAGCCTAGGTTGACGCCTTGCCCAGCCAACGGATGGATGCTGTGCGCAGCGTCGCCGATCAGTACCAGCCCTTCTTCGACATAGCGTTTGGCGTGGCGCTGACGCAAGGGGATGCACAGACGCGGATCTGCCTGCAGCACCTCGCCCAGGCGATGCTCGAAAGCCTTGCCCAGTTCGACACAAAAGCCAGCGTCATCCAGCGCCATCAGGCGCTCGGCTTCGCTAGGCACAACCGACCAGACGATCGAACACCAGTGCTCACCGACCGGCCCGTCCAAGGGTAGAAAGGCCAGCGGCCCATCATCGGTGAAGCGCTGCCAGGCGGTGGCCTGGTGCGCCTCACCACAGCGCACACTGGTGACGATGGAGTGGTGCAAGTAATTCCACTCGCGGGTCGCGCAACCTGCCAGGCGACGCACCGCCGAGTTGGCGCCATCGGCGGCGACAAGCAAAGGGGTGCGCAACTGGCGGCCATCGGTAAGGGTCAGCAGCCACTCGTCGCCGGAGCGACGCAACTGCTCCAGACGCGCATTGTTCAGCAGGCCCACAGCCGCGTCATGCAGGCATTCGAGCAAAGCATCCTGAACCACACGGTTCTCAACGATGTGGCCGAGCGCCTCGGCATGCACACTGCCCGCACTGAAATGAACCTGCCCGGTACCGGCGCCGTCCCACACGCGCATGTGCGCATAAGGGCTGCGGCGGCGGCGGGCGACGCCCTGCCATACACCCAGTCGCTCGAGCACCCGCTGACTGGCGATCGACAGCGCACTGACCCGTGGCTCGAAGGGTGCTGCAGGGTCAAACGGCTGGACGCTCAGCGGCCCGCCGTCGATCAGCAGAATATCCAGCCCTTGTTCCTGCAGGGCCAAGGCCAGGGCGCTGCCGACCATCCCGGCACCGACAATGATCATATCCGCACGCATGTTGATTCCTTAAGCTGCCTGTCGGGCACGGGGTTTGAGCCGCACGTACAACGTCTTGTGTACCCGCGCCACCAGGGTTCCGGTGCCATCACGCACCTCGACCTGCAACTCGGGCAGGTATTTTTCACCGCTGGCCGTCTGCGTGCGAATTTCCTGCAACAGCTCGCAGCCAACACTGAAGTCAGCGTACACGGAGCCTTTGCCCGGCGCGATGAAGTCGATGCTGGCAGCCTTGTCCCAGACGATGTAGTCGCGCCCAAGATTCTCCATCAGCATCAGCATAAAAAACGGGTCGGTCATCGAGTACAGGCTGCCACCGAACTGGGTACCCACGTAGTTACGGTTGTACCAGCCCAAGCCCATTTTGACCTGCACCTGACGAAAGTCCGCGCTGATATGCCGCACCCATACGCCAGCACCCAAATAGGGCGGATAGATATTCATCGCCCAACGCAGCAAGCGCGCCTTGCGAGCCAATCGGCGAGCGGTCATTGCCTAGCCCTCCATACGGGTGCCCAGGCCCATGGCCTGGCGGGCGAACCAGCGCTTGGCCGGCGGCAGCAGATCCAGACCCAACAGGCCAAGACCGCGCCCGGCCGCCAGCAGCGGCTGGCCACTGCTGAATAAACGGGTGACCTGATCGGAGAAGCCCACGGTCAACTGCTGGTCGGCCAATTGCCGTTGCAGATAGCCCTGCAAGGTCGCCAGGTCTCCCAACGGCGCACTGCTGGCCAGGAGCGCCTCGGCCAACGCCAGGGTGTCGCGCAGGGACAGGTTGTAGCCTTGCCCGGCAATCGGGTGCAGGCTGTGTGCGGCATTACCAAGCACCACCAGATGGGAACGCACCTGCTCTTCGGCCGCAGTCAACGCCAGCGGGTACAGGTGGCGCACGCCAACCTGGTGCAAGGCGCCGAGGCGATAACCAAAGGCCAGCTGCAACTCTTCGAGAAAACCTGCGTCATCCAGCTGCAGTAAACGCTCGGCGTCGGCGGTTGAGCGGGTCCAGACCAAGGCGCAGCGCTTGTCCGCGAGCGGCAGCATGGCCATCGGCCCGTCTTCGGTAAAACGCTCGAAAGCCAAACCCTGGTGATCATCCTGTGCACTGACATTGGCAATCAGTGCACTCTGGCCGTAAGGCTTGTGGCTGACACCGATGCTCAGCTGCTCGCGCAGACTGGAGCGACCGCCATCGGCCAGAATCGCCAGGTCACACGTAAGGCTGGACTCATCATCCAGGGTCAGTCGATAGCCGTTTTCCTGCGCGTCCAGGCGCGTTACCTGCGCCGGGCTGCGCCAACTGACCACCTGCCGATCAAGGGCCTGCCACAGGCATTGACCCAACCAGGCATTTTCCACGACATAGCCCAGCGCGGGTACGCCCTCTTCCTCAGCACTCAAGCGCGCCGCAGCGAAACGACCGCGGTCGGAGACGTGAATCTGCCGAATCGGTTCGGCGCGCTCACTGATGGCCTGCCACAGACCTAAACGCTGATAAATCAGCCGCGTGCCATAGGACAGTGCGGTGGACCGCGCATCGTAGCTCGGCTGGTAGCCTTCGCCCGGCGCGAAGGGCTCGACCAGGCTGATCCGCCAGCCGCGCACCTTGGCCTCACCCTGCAGGGCCAGGGCCAAACTGGCGCCGACCAGGCCGCCGCCAATAATTGCCAGATCGACTCGCTGCATGAGCTCAGGCCACCACTGTATGCGCGGCAGCCATCAGCGCCTCGATCTCGGCGACGGTTTTCGGCACGCCGAGGGTCAGTACCTCGCAACCGCTTTTGGCCACGACCACGTCATCTTCGATGCGCACGCCGATACCCCGCCATTTCTTCGCCACGCTGGTATTGTTCACCGCGATGTAAATACCCGGCTCGACAGTCATGGCCATGCCGACTTCCAGCACTCGCCACTCGCCACCAACCCGGTAGTCGCCAACGTCGTGCACGTCCATGCCCAGCCAGTGGCCGGCACGGTGCATGTAGAAGGGTTTGTAGGCTTCGCTGGCGATCAGCTCATCGACCTCGCCCTGCAACAGACCCAGCTCGACCAGCCCGGCGGTAATCACCCGCACCGTGGCCTCATGGGCTTCGTTCCAGTGCTTGCCAGGACCGATGTGCTTGAAGGCTTCCTCGTTGGCCGCCAGCACCAGCTCGTAAACAGCCTTCTGCTCGGGCGAAAACTTACCGTTGACCGGGAAGCAGCGCGTGATATCACTGGCATAGCAGTCGATCTCGCAGCCGGCATCGATCAACACCAGGTCGCCATCCTTGAGCGGCGCATCGTTCTCGCGATAGTGCAGGATGCAGGCATTCTTGCCGGCCGCCACTATCGAGCCGTAGGCCGGCATCTTCGCCCCGCCCTTGCGGAACTCGTAATCCAGCTCGGCTTCCAGGTGGAACTCATGGAGGCCGACGCGACTGGCCTGCATGGCACGGATGTGGGCGCGCGCGGAAATCTGCGCGGCCTCTTTCATCACCTTGACCTCGGCGGCCGACTTATACAGACGCATGTCATGCAACAGGTGGTCAAGGGCGACGAACTCGTTTGGCGGCTGCGCGCCCTGACGCGCCTTGGAGCGGATCACGTTGATCCAGTCCATCAGGTTACGATCGAACTCCTGGTTGGTGCCCATCGCGTAGTACACCCGCTCGCGGCCCTCGATCAGCCCCGGAAGGATGTCGTCGATGTCGCCAATCGGGAAGGCATCGTCAGCGCCGTACTGACTGATTGCACCGTCCTGACCGGCACGCAAGCCATCCCACAGCTCGCGTTCAGGATCACGTTCGCGGCAAAACAATACGTACTCGCCATGCTCGCGACCCGGAATCAAAGCGATCACCGCCTGCGGCTCGGGAAAGCCGGAGAGGTACTGAAAGTCGCTGTCCTGGCGGTAGACATGCTCGACGTCGCGATTACGGATGTACACCTGCGCCGCCGGCAGAATGGCGATGCTGTTGGGTTCCATCTGCGCCATAAGCGCCTTGCGCCGACGGGCGTATTCCGACTTTGGGATGCTGATCATGGGCAGACTGGATCCATTTCTATCGCGTAAAAAATCAGTGCAGCAACGGCTTGGCAGCCGTCGCTACAGGTTTGGCGCACTCACTGAAGAGCAGCAACGGAGCAACCCGCAGGTACTCCATCACTTCCATGTAGTCGTTTTCGCCGTCTTCCGACTCTTCCAGGGCATTCTGCACCTGGGCGATCGCCGAAAGATCCTGCAGCACTTCCATGGCCTCGGCGCTCAGGGCGCTGTCACGGGCAGTCAGGCCGAAGCCACCGAGAAAACCCTGGCACCACTGACCAATGGCTGCAGCCCGCTCGCCTAACGGTGCTTCATCAGAAGGCAGCAGCAGTACGACCGTAACGTCGTCACCGCACAACTCGCCCTTGACCATCTCCTGCAAGCCGATCAGCGCCTGGCGCACGTTGTCTTGCGGCGCACCGCCGAGCAGCTCGGCGGCATCCACCAGCCAGGAGTCGATCTCAAAGCCTGCGCCAGCACAGCTGCGGCCCAGCAGCAGGCCATGCAGTTCGGCAGGGGAAACGGGATGACCACTGCTGGCGAGCAACGTGGCAAAAGCAGTGTAAGGAGAATTTGAAGTCGGCATAGATCACTAGGCGCCAAGCGGCGCAATCACTAGAATAAGGCCTCGTATCCTAGCACCGGCAAGCGCGCCAAGACCATCCAAGGCAGGCGCGCGGTTTGACCTCTTTCAGGTACAAGCCTATATAGTCCGGTCAATCCTTGCCTTAGCGAGACCCCATGGAAGACGTCGACCTGCACGCCCTCACGACCAAGCTGGACCAACTGATCCAGCGCGTCGAGCAGCTCAAAGCCCAGAACCGGGTTTTCCTGGCAAATGAAAAGGCCTGGCGCGAGGAGCGCGCCCATCTAATCGAAAAGAACGAAATGGCCCGGCATAAGGTCGAATCAATGATTTCGCGCCTCAAAGCCCTGGAGCAGGACTCATGACCCAGTCGAATACCGTTACCGTGCATATTCTGGACAAAGAATATTGCATCGCCTGTCCGCCAAACGAACACAACAACCTGGAAAGCGCTGCGCGCTACCTCGACGGTAAAATGCGTGAGATACGCAGCAGTGGCAAAGTCATCGGCTCCGACCGCATAGCCGTAATGGCCGCACTGAATATCACTCACGACTTGCTGCACAAACAGCAGAGCCTGGGTCAGCACGCAACCTCTACCCGTGACCAGGTACGCGATTTGCTCGAGCGCGTCGATCATGCCCTGGCTAATGACGACGATGATCAAGCTCGCTGATTGCAGCGCAATGGATTCAGGTATACTGGTCGCCGCTCCCTGGAGTGTGCGCCAGTTGGTGATGTCCCTGAGCCGATACGCACAAACCTGGGGGTTGCATGACGGGGCCGGTGTGCATGTCCGCCTGACGGAAAGCCTTAACGCCTCCTGCAACCTCCACCTTGAACTTTCGGGTTCAAGGGCTAAGCCGACAGCGGCACGTCGGGGAGTCTTTTTTTCTACCTGTTGCCAGTCGCCGGCAACAGGTACTGTGCCTGATCATGCTTGACTCCACCCGCCTGACCCGCCCGCAACTACGCCGCCTGCTGCGGCAAAAGCGCCGAGCCCTGAGCAATCAAGCGCAACGCCGAGCCGCTCTCCAGCTGTATCGGCAACTGGCGCAGCATCCGCTGTTTCGTCGCGCCAAACACATTGCCCTGTACCTGCCGAACGACGGTGAAATCGACCCTCGCCCGTTGTTACGCGCCGCTCAACGTCGCGGCAAAGCCACCTACCTTCCGGTACTCAATCCCTGGCCGCGCACCAAGATGGTGTTCCAGCGCGTGCGCCCGCACGAAACCATGAAACCCAATCGATTCCGCATCCCCGAGCCGAGCCACAATCGTGCCCAGCAACGCAAGGTATGGGCGCTTGATTTGGTGTTGTTGCCGCTGGTCGGTTTCGACCGCCACGGCGGGCGCATCGGCATGGGCGGTGGTTTTTATGATCGCAGCCTGGCGTACCGCGGGCTGCGCAAAAAATGGCAGAACCCGACGTTACTCGGCCTGGCGCATGAATGTCAGCAGGTGGATCGGCTGGCACTGGCCAGCTGGGATGTGCCACTCAAGGCGACGGTGACGGACAGAGCGTGGTACTGAGCCGTGCTGGCGGCGCCGCGATCCGTGCGGCACACAGCGTATCGGGCATGCGAATCAAGGTTGCCGGTGCAGGTTAACCGGCGCATCACCCTGGCGTTCCCACTGGCTCTGGGTGTAACCCGTAGTAACCACGCCCAGACTGAACAGAATGACTAATACCCACAATAGATCTGGCTTGCGTTTCATTGGCTGCCTCCCCCTTGAAGGCATGCTGCGCACCGTGAACCGGCGGCTTTATTATTATCGACCTTACAAACTGCCTGGGATAAAGGCCGGCATGTTCTGCCCGCGCTTACAACCAACCCACTCCTCGTGCCAAACGGTCACCCGCGGCATGCACGCGCAGCAAAGACAGATTTAACGGAGCAAAGTTCATGCCTTGTTGGCTGATGAAGTCGGAACCCGACGAGTTATCGATCCATGACCTGCAGCGCCTCGGCCAAACCCGCTGGGACGGCGTACGCAATTATCAGGCGCGTAATTTTTTGCGCAGCATGCAAAGCGGTGACCTTTTCTTCTTTTATCACTCCAGCTGCCCAGAGCCGGGCATCGCGGGTATCGCCGGCATCAGCAAGCCCGCTTATGCCGACCCAACAGCACTCGACCCACACAGCCACTACTTCGACGCCAAGGCCAGCTGCGAGAAAAACCCCTGGAGCGCAGTCGATGTAGCCTTTGTTGAAGCCTTCAGCCGGATCATACCGCTGGCCGAATTGAAGGCGCAGCACGCCTTGCACGAACTCCCTCTGGTACATAAAGGCAGTCGCCTGTCGGTGATGCCCGTCAGTGCAGAGCAGTGGACAGCGATCCTCGCGATACGCTGAGCGGGTGCTGGCGCAGTGAGCCGGCGCTGTGCTATGAAATAAGCCGACCTCCTGTGGATCCTGCCTATGCTGCGCTCTCCACTCCCCTGGCCCACGCGCTTGGCACTGGCAGCATTGCTGTTAGGCCTTTGCCTGGTCAGCGTGCTGCTCTGGCAGCGCCTGCAGGTCGCCCAACAGGCGCGTGTTGCCGAGCGCGTCGACTACCAGGCGCGCAGCCTTGCCCAGCAGTTGGAAACCAGCCTGCACGAGCAGGTCGATGACCTGCGCCGCATTGCCCTGCAGTGGAATCGCCGCGGGCGCATCCCGATGAATGAGTGGCTGCTCGACAGCCGCTTCTCTCTTGAGCGCTTCAAGGGCTACCAGGCCATCCAATGGCTCGATGCCGAGCTCAAGATGCGCTGGATCGAACCCCTGCAGGGCAACGAAGCAGCCCAGCAATTCCAACTGACTCCGGCGCACCCCAACTTCAACCTGGCGATCCAGGCCAAAACTTTGGGCGAACCACGCTTTTCCAACAGCTTTGCCCTGGCTCAGGGCGGCAGCGGCTTCATCCTCTACACCCCGCTTTACATCCACAACGAGCAGAACGAACGGGTCTTCGATGGCTTCCTGCAAGGCGTGTTTCGCGTCGAGGGGCTGATGGATGAACTGCTCCGCCACCCCGGTAGCCAGGACTTCAGTGTCCATCTCCTGGAAGCCGGCCGGCCAATCTACAGCCACCAACAACCCGACGCACTCGCCACCCTGCAACAGGAGGTGCCGCTCGATCTGTTAAACAATCAAAACTTTACCCTGCGCCTCAAGCCAACCGCGCGGCTGGTGCAAAGCCTGGCCACGCCCCTACCGAAAATTGTTCTCGGCGCCAGCCTGACCATCAGCCTGCTGCTGGTCGCGGCCATTGGCCTGGCACTCGACAACGCCCGCCGCGCCAGTGCCCTGCACATCGGCAACCGGCGCCTGAGCGAGGAGCTCGCGCAGCGCACAAAGGTCGAGCATGTACTGCGCGACAGCCGTGAACGCCTGCAGCTGGTCATCGACCTGACTGACTCCAGCCACGACGGCCTGTTCATCATCGACCCGCAGAGCCGCGACATCCTGCACATGAACAAGGCCACCTACAGCAGCCTGGGCTACAGCGCAGAGGCCTTCCGCGACTTGCTCAAGCGGGATCCGGAACAGCTGCTACCGGGTTACCACGCATGGCTGGAGGGCGTACGCCAAGCCCAACAGGATCAGCTATCTACCATCTTCCAGCAGACGATGCGCCGTAGCGACGGCAGCGAACAAGCCGCGGAGATCAGTGCACAACTTGTCCTGGTCAATAACCACGAATACCTGATTGGGGTAACCCGCGACAACAGCCAACGCCTGCAGCTCGAAGCTCAGCTGCAACGCCTGTCGCAGCAGGACGGCTTGACCGGTTTGTACAACCGGCGTTTTTTCGACAGCCAACTTGCCAGCGAGTGGCGGCGCTTGCGCCGCCAGGGCGCCTCATTGACCCTGCTGATGATCGATATCGATTACTTCAAACGCTACAACGACCGCTTCGGCCATCTGGCTGGCGACGATGCGCTACGCCAGGTATCGGACATCTTGCGCACCAGCCTCAAGCGCGAGGGCGACAGTGCCTGCCGCTATGGCGGCGAGGAGTTCGCGATCATCCTCGCTGATACCGGCCTGGAGGGCGGCATGCATGTCGCCTCTCGGCTGCAGCAACGGCTCGCGACACTGAACCTCGCTCACCCGGACAGTCCGCAGGGCCGCCTGACCCTGAGCGTCGGCCTGGCAGTGGCCGAGCCCGACAGCGGCGGATCACCGGAGCAACTGATGGCGCACTGCGATCAAGCGCTTTATCGCGCCAAGCACGAAGGTCGCAACCGCATCTGCGCTTGGCAGAACAGCCCGGTCTGACTAGGCAATCTGCGCCTTGATCTCGCAGGACAAGCCGCAGCTGACCTGCGTCAAGGGCTCGCTGGGAAATTGCACTACAGTGGATTGGCGGTGTTTTGCAGGCTTTGACCCCACCGACGCGAGCAGTGCCTGGAATACCCAACAGCACGGCCTGTAACCGCTCATTCCTGACGTGCACATAAAGCCTCAAAGGCTGTGAACGTATCGGACGCTATCGCGAGTCTACCTCCAGGCGTCCGGAGACAGCCGCCGCTAGCGGGAGTTTTCACTGCTGCCACCCCTTTTGCCCTTGAGAGCCCATGGATGAACATGCCAATCAGCAAGAACTGGATTATCCGCAGCGCAGCGGTCTTGGGCATCGCAGCGATAGCGGTCGTGTTATGGCATGAACTGCAGCCCAAAGGCTTGGGGGAAGGCTTCACCAGCGGTAACGGCCGCATCGAAGCCACCGAAGTGGACGTCGCCACCAAGCTGGGCGGACGCATTGCCAGTATCGAGGTCGATGAAGGCGACTTTGTCCAGCCTGGACAGGTAGTCGCGCAGATGGACACTCAGGTACTGCAAGCGCAACTGGCCCAAGCCAAAGCACAAATGCGCCAGGCACAGAACAGCCAGTTGACCGCCCGCGCCCAGGTCAGCTTGCGCGAAAGTGAGAAAATCACCGCCGAAGCTATCGTGCGCCAACGCCAGGCGGAAGTCTCCGCCGCGAAAAAACGCCATGCCCGCAGCGCCATCCTGGTCAAGCGCAATGCCCTGCCCCTGCAGCAACTGGATGACGACCTGGCAAACCTGCAAAGCACCGAGGCAGCCCTGGCCGCGTCGCGCTCTCAGGTGGTCTCTGCTGAAGCGGGCATTACTGCCGCGCAATCCCAGGTCATCGAAGCGCAATCAGCCGTGGAAGCCGCCCAAGCCAGCGTCGAACGCCTACTGGTTGATATTGCCGACAGCCAACTCAAGGCTCCACGTGGCGGGCGTGTGCAATTTCGCGTGGCCCAGCCGGGTGAAGTACTTGGCGCTGGCGGCAAAATAGTCAGCCTGGTCGATCTCGGCGACGTCTACATGACCTTCTTTCTGCCCGAGCGCCAAGCCGGCCGGGTCGCCCTTGACAGCGACGTGCGCCTGGTGCTGGATGCCGCCCCGCAGTACGTGATCCCGGCCAAGGTCAGCTATGTCGCCAGTGTTGCCCAGTTCACCCCGAAGACCGTCGAAACCGCCAGCGAGCGGGAAAAACTAATGTTCAGGGTCAAGGCGAGAATCGATCCAGCGTTGCTGGAAAAACATATGGAACAGGTCAAGACCGGCCTACCCGGCATGGCCTACCTGAAACTCGACGCTGACGCCGAATGGCCCGCTCACCTGCACATCAACGTTACCCCATGAACCAGCCACCGGCTCCAGTGGTGCAGGTTGACGGGGTCAGCCTGCAATACGGCAAAACCTGCGCGCTAGACACGCTGACCCTGGCGCTGCCCGCACGCTGCATGGTCGGACTTATCGGCCCGGACGGCGTCGGCAAGTCCAGCCTACTGGCGCTGATCGCCGGTGCGCGCAAGATCCAGCACGGCCAGGTGCGGGTACTCGACGGCGACATGGCCGACCGCCGCCATCGCCGCGATGTCTGCCCGCGCATTGCCTATATGCCGCAGGGCCTGGGCAAGAATCTGTACCCGACACTAACCGTATTCGAGAACCTCGAGTTCTTCGGCCGGCTGTTCGGCCAGGCCGCCGCCGAGCGTCACTGGCGCATCGCCGAGCTTACCCGCAGCACAGGTCTGGCTGCATTCGTCGACCGACCGGCAGGCAAGCTTTCGGGCGGCATGAAACAAAAACTCGGGCTTTGCTGTGCGTTGATCCATGACCCTGACCTGCTGATCCTCGACGAGCCGACCACCGGCGTCGATCCGCTGTCGCGCAACCAATTCTGGGAATTGATAGAGCGCATCCGCGCAGAACGCCCGCAGATGAGCGTGCTGGTGGCCACCGCCTACATGGATGAAGCACAGCGCTTCGATCATCTGGTGGCCATGGATGCCGGACGCGTTCTCGCCACTGGCAGCCCGAGCGACCTGCTCGCACGTACTGCAAGTGACACCCTTGAGCAGGCCTTTATTCGCCTCCTGCCAGAAGAGAAAACCCGCCATCACCGTGCCCTGCAGATCCCGCCGCGCCAGGCCAGCGACAAAATTGCCATCGAGGCCCACGGGCTGACCATGCGCTTCGGCGACTTCGTGGCGGTGGATCAGGTGAACTTTCGCATCGAGCGCGGGGAAATTTTCGGTTTTCTCGGCTCCAACGGCTGCGGCAAAAGCACCACCATGAAGATGCTCACCGGCCTGCTCCCGGCCAGCGAGGGTGATGCCTTATTATTCGGCAAGAAGATCGACCCGCACGACATGCAGACCCGCCAGCGGGTCGGTTACATGTCCCAGGCCTTTTCGCTCTACAACGAACTCACGGTGCGGCAGAACCTCGATCTGCATGCCCGCCTGTTCCACCTGCCCGCCGAGCAGCGCGGACCTCGCATCGACGAAATGCTCACGCGCTTCGAGCTGCTCGCCGAGGCAGATAGCCTGCCTGAAGCGCTGCCCTTGGGCGTGCGTCAGCGCCTGTCGCTGGCGGTGGCCGTGATCCACAAACCGGAAATCCTGATCCTCGACGAACCGACTTCGGGCGTCGACCCGATTGCCCGTGACGGCTTCTGGGCGATGCTGGTACAGCTATCCCGAGAGGACGGCGTAACCATCTTCATCTCCACCCATTTCATGAATGAGGCGCTGCGCTGCGACCGTATTTCGCTGATGCATGCCGGCAAGGTATTGGACAGCGATACGCCGCAGGCACTGATGAGCAAGCGCGACTTGCCGACGCTGGAAGCCACTTTTATCGCTTATCTGCAAGATGCCGTGACCGCACATGCGGCGTCCCACCCGCAAACGACCTCGGTCACCGACGACAGCAAGCGCCCGACCAAAGTCGCGAGCAGCGCAGAGCTACGCTCACGCTTCAGCATGCGCCGCTTGCTCAGCTATACCCGGCGCGAGGCCATGGAACTGCGCCGTGATCCGATCCGCGCCACCCTCGCCATGCTCGGCACCGTGATGCTGATGTTCATCATGGGTTACGGCATCAGCATGGACGTGGAGGACTTGACTTACGCCGTGCTCGATCGCGACCAAACCACCGCCAGCCAGGCCTACACGCTGAACATCAGTGGTTCGCGCTATTTCATCGAGAAAGCGCCGCTGACCAGCCCCGCCGAGATGGAGCGGCGCATGCGCAGCGGCGAGATCAGCCTGGCCATCGAAATACCACCGAACTTCGGGCGCGACCTCAAACGCGGCGCCGTGCCGCAAGTGGCGTTCTGGGTTGATGGCGCAATGCCGATGCGCGCCGACACCATCAAAGGCTACACGCAGGGCCTGCACACCAGCTATCTGCAGAACCTGGCCCGGCGCGCGGGCATCGACAGCAGCAGCCAGGTCAATGTCGCCGTGCGCTATCGCTACAACCCGGATGTGCAGAGCCTTCCGGCCATGGTGCCGGCGATGATCCCGATCCTGTTGATGATGATCCCGGCGATGCTTACCGCGCTTGGCGTGGTGCGCGAGAAGGAACTGGGCTCGATAACCAACTTCTACGTTACCCCGGTCACTCGCCTGGAGTTTCTGCTCGGCAAACAACTGCCCTATATCGGCCTGGGGATGATCAACTTCGTCACCCTGGTAATACTGGCCGTGTTGGTTTTCGGTATCCCGGTCAAAGGCAGCCTGCTGACACTGACCCTCGGCGCGCTGCTGTATGTCACCTGCGCCACCGGGCTAGGCCTGCTGATGTCCTCGGTGCTCAACAGCCAGATAGCGGCAATCTTCGGCACGGCCATCGCCACCCTGCTGCCGGCTGTACAGTTCTCCGGGCTGACCCACCCGGTATCGGCCCTCGAGGGCGCCAGCGCCTTCTTCGGCCAGATCTACCCGACCAGCCACTTCCTGACCATCAGCCGCGGGGTGTTCTCCAAAGCGCTGGGCATGGCCGACCTCTATTGGTACTTCGTTCCCATGTTGCTGGCCATTCCGGTGCTGACCCTGCTCAGTGTCGCCGGCCTGCGCAAGCAGGAAAAATGACATGCGCGCACTCGGTAACATCTTCCAGCTGGGCCTCAAGGAACTGCGCAGCCTGTATCGCGACCCGGCGTTGCTGGTACTGATCATCTACGCCTTCACCCTGGCCATCTACACCAGCGCTACCGCCCTACCCGAAGCGCCGCACCGGGCCACCATGGCAGTGGTCGACGAAGATCAGTCGCAGGCCTCGCAACGCATCCTCAATGCCTTCCAGCTGCCCTACTTCCTGCCACCCAAACCCACTACCCTGGGACAAATGGACAGCGGTATGGACGCCGGCCTTTACACCTTTACCCTGAACATCCCACCGAACTTCCAGAAGGACCTGCTGGCCGGACGCAGCCCCACCATCCAGCTCAACGTTGATGCCACCCAGGTTAGCCAGGCCTTCACCGGTGCCGGGCACATCCAGCAAATCATCAGCACCGAGGTGGCCACCTTCGTCAAACGCTACCAAAGCGCTGTCGAGGTGCCGGTGGAAGCAGTCATCCGCACGGCGTTCAACCCCAACCTCAGCCGCTCCTGGTTCGGCGCGGTGAACGAGGTGATCAACCAGATCACCATGCTCTCGATAATCCTCACCGGCGCAGCGCTGATCCGCGAGCGCGAACACGGCACCATCGAGCACCTGCTGGTGATGCCGGTGGCGCCATTCGAGATCATGTTGGCAAAAATCTGGGCGATGGGCCTGGTGGTGCTGCTGGCATCAGCCTTCGCCCTGCGCTTCATCGTCGAAGGCTGGCTGCAGATCCCGATTCAGGGCTCGCTACCGCTGTTCATGCTGGGCGCGGCGCTGCACCTGTTCGCCACCACCTCGATGGGCATCTTCTTCGGCACCGTAGCCCGCTCGATGCCGCAGCTGGGCCTGCTGATCATTCTGGTGCTGATGCCACTGCAGATTCTCTCCGGCGGTATGACGCCTCGCGAGAGCATGCCGGAACTGGTGCAGCAGGTAATGCTGGTGGCGCCGACCACCCACTTCGTCGAGCTGGCACAGGCCATCCTGTTCCGCGGCGCCGACCTGACGATCATCTGGCCACAGTTGCTGGCCCTGGCCGCGATCGGCAGCCTATTCTTTCTTGGTGCCCTGGCGCGCTTTCGCAAGACTCTGGCGCAGATGGCCTGAGAGAGCGGCTCAGGCAGTGATCCGCACGCCTACTGAATAATCAGGTTATTGAACAACAGGTCGTCCACCAGCGGCTGACCTTCCTCCTGAGTGAGGACATCCTGCACCTGCTTGAGCGCTTCCTGGCGCAAGGCCTCTTTGTCGCCGGGCGCCGCGATGCTCGCTTCGGTCTGCTGGGAAAACAGCATGACCAGCTGATTGCGGATCAGCGGCTCATGGTGTTTGACCTTCGCCTCAGCGGCAGGGCCGCTGACCCGCAGGGCGACATCCGCCTTGTAATACTTGAGCTTGGGGCCTGTTCCAAAATTGCCCACCAGCGGCGGTGTCAGACTCACGTAGGCCACGGCTGGTGGTGCGCCCTCTTCAGGCTTTTTCTCCGCCTCCTCGGCAAATGCCGACATGGGCAGGGACAGGGCCAACAACAGTGCGATCCAGACTTTCACAGGGGGTATTCCTCCACAGGGGCGCTTAGCATAGCCATAGCCGGCCCGCAGCCCAAGCCCCGCGGCGACGGAAAACCGTCCAGGCTTATGCGGCGCCATCAGACACGGCCATGCTCGTTGACCGAGCGCCACCCGCCTCTACACTGCAAAACCATTACCCGCAGAGGAAAAGTCCGATGAAAGCTGTGCTGTGCAAAGCCTTCGGCCCCGCCGAAACCCTGGTACTGGAAGAAATCGCCAGCCCAGAAGCGAAGAAAAACGAAATTCTGCTCGACGTGCATGCCGCCGGAGTCAACTTCCCCGACACCTTGATTATCGAAGGCAAGTACCAGTTCAAGCCGCCATTTCCGTTTTCACCGGGCGGCGAGGCTGCCGGCGTAGTAAGCGCGGTGGGCGAGAAGGTCAGCCACCTGAAAGTCGGTGATCGGGTGATGGCCCTGACTGGCTGGGGCAGCTTTGCCGAACAAGTCGCAGTAGCGGGCTACAACGTAATACCGATCCCGCCGGACATGGACTTCAGCAGCGCGGCCGCCTTTGGCATGACCTACGGCACCTCGATGCACGCACTCAAGCAGCGCGCCAACTTGCAGCCGGGCGAAACCTTGCTGGTCCTCGGCGCCTCCGGCGGCGTCGGTCTTGCAGCAGTGGAAATCGGCAAGGCACTGGGCGCCAAGGTAATTGCTGCGGCGAGCAGCGCAGAGAAACTGGCCGTGGCCAAGGCCGCTGGTGCAGATGAACTGATCAACTACAGCGACAGCAACCTGAAAGACGAAGTCAAACGCCTGACCGGCGGACAGGGTGCCGACGTGATCTACGACCCAGTGGGTGGCGACCTGTTCGACCAAGCGATCCGCAGCATCGCCTGGAATGGCCGCCTGCTGGTGGTGGGCTTCGCCAGTGGGCGCATCCCCGAGCTGCCGGTCAACCTGGCCCTGCTCAAGGGCGCCGCCGTGGTCGGGGTCTTCTGGGGCGCGTTCGCCCAGCGTCAACCCCAGGACAACGCCGCCAACTTCCAGCAGCTGTTCGCCTGGCACGCCGAAGGCAAGATCAAACCACTGGTGTCGCAGACCTTCCCCCTGGAGCAGGCCGCACAGGCGATCAATACCCTCGCCCAACGCAAGGCAGTGGGCAAGGTGGTAGTAACGGTGCGCCGGTAGGGTGCGCCGTGCGCACCATCAGCCCGGCCCAGAAACGCTGGTGCGCGCGAAAAAGACGCCCTCGGGCGTCAATCAGCCCCGCGGCGCGTAGGCGAAAACGTCGGCACGCATCTGCCGGGCGTCCATTCCAGCTTCCACCAGAGCGTCCAGGGTTGCGTAGACCATCGCCGGCGAGCCGCTGGCATACACATACAGCGGTTTGAGGTCGACGAAGTCCTCGCGCACTGCCGCGTGCAACAGGCCGTAACGGCCCTGCCAGTCGCACTGCTCGCTGACCACCTTATGCAGAAACAGGTTGGGCAATGACTGCCACTCGGCCCAGCAAGGCAGCGCATAGAAATCTTCCGGCCGGCGTGCGCCCCAATATAGGTGCACAGGGTGACGGAAACCGGCAGCGCGACAGTGCTCAATCAAGCTGTGCATCTGCGCCATCCCGGTACCGGCGGCAATCAGCACCAGCGGACCATCCGGCAGCTCGGCCAGATGGGTATCGCCAAACGGCATCTTAATCTGGGCGAAGCCTTGCCCGCGCAGGTGCTCGATGACCGCAATACTGGACGGGTCACGGGCCAGAATATGCAATTCCAACTCACGTCCGGACTGCGGCGCCGAGGCCAGGGAGAAGGCCGAGAACTCGGCATCCGCCCGTTGCAACAGCAGGTACTGACCAGCGTGATAACGCGGCAACTTGCCGGCCGGGGCGCGCAGGCGGACTCGAAATACGTCACCACCCGCATCAAGGCATTCGATCAGTTGGCAGTTCAGCTCGCGCACCGGCAACTCGCCTCGCGCCAACACCCCATCCCAGAGCAGCACGCACTCCTGCTCGGGCTCAGCCAGGCAAGTGAATACCTCGCCATGATCATGGGATTGCCCCGCCTGACGCACTCGACCATTGACCAGCAAGGCCGCGCAGATATGGCAGTTGCCATTAAGACAACTCTGCGGGCAGTCATAACCGAGTCGGCGCGCCGCATCGAGAATGCGCTCGCCTGGTTCGACGTCGAGTACGGCACCTGAGGGTTGCAAAGTAACTTTCATAACATCTTCAATCCAAAGCACAAATCTACGGCCTTGGCCGAGCTTTGCGCGCATTGCAGTAAGCGCGACCCAAGTCGCTCGTATAGCTGGTCACGCAACATCAGTCGATCCCCAACTGTGCCCAGAGATCGTCGACCCGGCGCTTGACCGCCTCATCCTGAACGATCGCACGCCCCCACTCACGAGTGGTTTCACCCGGCCACTTGTGAGTAGCGTCGAGGCCCATTTTGCTACCCAGCCCGGAGATCGGCGAAGCAAAATCCAGGTAGTCGATCGGCGTATTTTCGATCAACACCGTGTCGCGCTTGGGGTCCATGCGTGTGGTGATGGCCCAGATCACGTCGTTCCAGTCGCGCGCATTGATGTCGTCATCCGTGACGATAACGAACTTGGTGTACATAAACTGTCGCAAAAACGACCAGACACCAAGCATCACCCGTTTGGCGTGGCCGGGGTACTGCTTCTTGATGGTCACCACCGCCATGCGGTAGGAGCAGCCTTCCGGCGGTAGGTAGAAGTCGGTGATCTCCGGGAACTGCTTCTGCAGAATCGGCACAAACACTTCATTCAACGCCACGCCGAGAATCGCCGGCTCGTCCGGTGGGCGCCCGGTGTAGGTGCTGTGGTAGATCGGTTTTTGCCGACGGGTAATGCGCTCGACGGTAAACACCGGGAAGCGATCCACCTCGTTGTAGTAGCCCGTGTGGTCGCCATAGGGACCTTCGTCGGCCATTTCGCCGGGATGAATCACCCCTTCGAGAACGATCTCGGCACTCGCTGGCACCTGTAAATCACTGCCGCGGCATTTGATCAGTTCAGTACGGTGACCGCGCAACAGGCCGGCAAAGGCATACTCGGAGAGACTGTCCGGGACCGGGGTAACCGCTCCGAGGATAGTCGCCGGATCGGCGCCCAGGGCCACAGCCACCGGGTACGGCCGATCGGGATACTTCTGGCACCAGTCACGGAAGTCCAGCGCACCACCACGGTGACTCAGCCAACGCATGATCAGCTTGTTGCGGCCGATCACCTGCTGGCGATAGATCCCGAGGTTCTGCCGCTCCTTGTTGGGGCCCTTGGTGATAGTCAGGCCCCAGGTGATCAGCGGGCCGACATCACCCGGCCAGCAGGTCTGCACTGGCAGCTTACCGAGGTCGACGTCGTCGCCCTCCTCGATCACTTCCTGGCAAGGCGCGTCTTTCAGCACCTTGGGCGCCATGGCCAGCACCTTGCGGAAGATCGGCAGCTTGTTCCAGGCGTCCTTCAGGCCTTTCGGCGGCTCAGGCTCCTTGAGAAAAGCCAGCAGCTTGCCGATCTCACGCAGCTCGCTGACCTCTTCCGCGCCCATGCCCAGCGCCACCCGCTTGGGCGTGCCGAACAGATTGCCGAGCACCGGCATGTCGAAGCCCGTGGGGTTTTCGAACAGCAACGCGGGGCCACCCTTACGCAGAGTGCGGTCGCAGACTTCGGTCATTTCCAGCACCGGGGATACCGGCGTCTGGATGCGCTTGAGTTCGCCGCGCTGCTCCAGGCCGCGGATAAAGTCGCGCAGGTCGCGATACTGCATGTTCGTGCCTCGTGTTCGGCGAACCGGAATAGGGGGGGGGAAAGTTTAGCGCCGAACCAGTTTATTCAGAAGGATTGGCAGTACGTAGACACACAAAAGCCGGGTTTCCCCGGCTTTTGTGAGTGTTGCGAGACTTACTTACGGCGCATCGACTGGAAGAACTCGTCGTTGGTCTTGGTCGCTTTAAGCTTGTCGATAAGAAACTCGATAGCGGCGATTTCATCCATCGGGTGCAGCAGCTTGCGCAAAATCCACATGCGCTGCAGTTCGTCTTCGGCGGTCAGCAACTCTTCGCGGCGAGTGCCGGAGCGGTTGATGTTGATCGCCGGGAAGACGCGCTTCTCAGCGATCCGGCGGTCCAGAGGCAGCTCCATGTTGCCGGTGCCCTTGAATTCCTCGTAGATCACTTCGTCCATCTTCGAGCCGGTTTCAACCAGCGCGGTGGCGATGATGGTCAGCGAGCCGCCTTCTTCGATATTACGTGCAGCGCCGAAGAAACGTTTCGGCTTCTCCAGAGCATGGGCGTCAACACCACCGGTGAGAACCTTGCCGGAGCTAG
>NZ_JAUXMX010000051.1 GCF_030683065.1 Pseudomonas sp. | reverse complement strand
AAAAGCGTTCACGACGGGTTTGCTTACGCTTACCAGCGTACTCAGCATCGGCGAAGGAGATCTGCTTCATCGGAAAACTCGGCGGGTGGTGTCCGGCTATTTTGCCAAAATCAGGAAGTCTTTTTCAGAGTTTCCCTAACGAAAGTCGTCGGAAATTTATGCGCCACAGCTTGCTCGGCATGGCTGCTATACCTCTTGGTATGGGTATTCTATCTCAACGTGCTTTCGCCCAAAGCCTTACACCGCTGGACCCATCGACCCCTCAAGCCAAAGGGCTGAACTACGTCAAAGTGGCGGAAGAAGCCGCCGGCCACCCAGCTTATGCAGCAGGTGAGCACTGCGCAAACTGTATGCTCTTCCAAGAAGCCACCAATGGCTGCTCACTGTTCCCTCAGAATATGGTGGAGACAAACGGCTGGTGTCAGGTCTGGGCCCCGAAGTCCTAACCGTCAGTTTTCAAGGAATGGCTATAAAAGTTGAGGCCGATTATTTTTTAATAAAACAAATTGGCCTTGGCTTTCTTTGAAAAGTCTAAGCGTGAAGTAATTTATCTATGTCCCCCTCCGTTTTCTGGCGCGTCTAGCGCATCCCTTACGTGGAACTGCGTAAGGTCGCCAAATCTGTTATGCCCTCCACAGCCACCCACATTGGTTCGCGAAAGTGATCCCGCATACATTCTGCGCAGGAAATACGGGATTTTCGCCATTGCTCAGTCTTTGTTGCCACAGATGATGGACATCCTCCATAACATCGACTCCGGTAACCGACTGTCCGATGACGACTTCGTTTGGCTCAACATTGAGGTCCCAAGAGCATTTCACTCAGGAACTGCGGAAGGCCTACCGCCTGCGCGAGGCCGAATTCTGTGGCAATGAGTACCGCCGCACCCAGGCCCCGTGGAACGCAATCAACGCCAGTGGCCACTATCGAAAGTGCGATCAGCCAGAATCGGCACTCGAACTACTCGCCAGTAGTACCGGCCAATCGCTTCAAACACCCCAAGATCCACTCAGCCAGGTGCACCGCCCACGGCGGCGTCATGCACGGCCTAGGGCTGCGTAACGAAGCTCTCCAGCTCGGCAAGCAGGCGATGCGCATTGTGCTAAAAGGGCAGCCTTCAGCGAGTGGCGATCACGTACGCTGCACCCTCGACATCCCGGTATTAGTCGTTGCACAAGGAAGCGAAGTTTGAGCGACACGCACAGCTACTATGAGCAGAACGCCGAGCAGTTTTTTGCCGATACCAGCGCCGTGGACATGAGCGCGTTGTATGCGCGCTTTCTCGAAGCGATACCCGCTGGCGGCTACATCCTGGATGCCGGCTGTGGTTCCGGGCGCGATGCCAAGGCGTTTGCGGCGTGCGGCTATCGTGTGTCGGCCTTCGATGCCTCGCCGGCATTGGCGGCGCTGGCCAGCCAACACCTCGGCCAGCTTGTGGCGGTGCGCAGCTTCGCCGAGGTCGACGAACTCAACAGCTATGACGGCGTTTGGGCCTGCGCCAGCTTGCTGCACGTGCCGCATGCGCAGATGCCCGACGCGCTCACCCGTTTGTGGCAGGCGCTGAAGCCGGGTGGGATGTTCTATTGCAGCTTCAAGATCGGCGCAGGCGAACGTGAGTATCAGGGCCGCCGTTTCACCGATGCAGACCAAGCGCAGATGGATACCTGGCTGGCGCTATTGGCCGATGTCGCCGACGTCAGTTATTGGCACAGCGCCGACCAACGTCCCGGGCGCAGTGATGCCTGGCTGAATGTGTTGGCCCGGCGTCAGCCAGTACTGGCGGCGCGCTTGGTCACTGGCGGCAAGCTGGATCACTTCCTGCCGCACCTGTGCGGCGCCATCAACAGCGCCAGCGAAGTCGACATGGCGGTGGCCTTTATCAAGAGCACCGGGCTGCGCCTGTTGTTGCCCGACTTACTGGCGCGGGTGAAACCGGGCGAGGAGGCCGCGCCGAGCGCCCGGGTGCGCGTGGTTACCAGCGATTACCTCGACGTCACCGACCCCGAAGCGCTGCGCAGCCTGATGTTGCTGCAGGATGAAGGCGCGCAGGTGCGCGTCTACGAAAGCGCCGGCAGCAGCTTCCATATGAAGGCCTACCTGTTCGCCACCCAAGACGGGGGCGGACAACTGCGCGGGCAAGCGTTCATCGGTTCGAGCAACATCAGCCGCCAGGCGCTGCGTGATGGCCTGGAGTGGAATTACCGCATCGACTATCCCGGCGACGACGGCTTCCTTGAGGCGCGCGGTCGCTTCGAGGAACTGTTCGTCAATCCCCGTAGCAAGTCGCTTAGCCATGCCTGGATCGACGACTACGAAGCACGACGTCAGCCGCCTCTGGTCGCCCTCGCACCGGGTAGCCTGGAAGTGGAACCGCCACCGACGCCGACGATTATCCAGAGCGAAGCGCTGCAAGCCCTGCTCCTGACCCGCGAGAACGGTTACCGGCGCGGCCTGGTGGTGCTGGCGACCGGCCTCGGCAAGACTTGGCTAGCGGCGTTCGATGCCAAACAGGCCGGCGCCCGACGGGTGTTGTTTGTCGCGCACCGCGAGGAAATCCTCCATCAGGCGGCCGAGACCTTTGTGCGCATTCGGCCGGGGCAGCGGGTCGGCTTCTATATGGGCCAGCAGCGCGACATCCAGGTCGACGTGCTTTGCGCCTCGGTGCAAACGCTCGGGCGCATCGAGCACCTGGAGCGCTTTTCACCACGGCATTTCGATTACATCGTCATCGACGAATTCCACCATGCCGCCGCGCCCACCTATCACCGCTTGCTCAACTATTTTTTGCCGGCGTTCCTGCTCGGCCTGACCGCGACGCCGGATCGTACTGACTGCTCCAACATCCTGTCGTTGTGCGACGACAACCTGGTGTTCGAGACCAACCTGTTCCGCGGCATCGAGAGCAAGCTGCTGGCGCCGTTCCATTACTACGGCATATTCGACGACAGCGTGGATTACCAGGCGATTCCCTGGCGCAATGGCCGTTTCGATCCGGAACAACTGGCCAACAAGCTCGCCACCCTGGGCCGTGCGCGGCACGTGCTGAAAACCTGGCGTGAGCATGCCCAGAGCAAGACGTTGGCGTTCTGTGTGTCGATCCGCCATGCCGAGTTCATGGCCGAGTACTTCCGCAAGCAAGGCGTCATGGCTGCCGCCGTGTATGCCGGTTCAAGCCTGTCGCGGGGCGAGGCGCTGGAGCAACTGGGCGATGGTCGCCTGCCGCTGATCTTCTCGGTCGACCTGTTCAGTGAAGGCGTCGACCTGCCCGCCATCGACACGGTGATGATGCTACGGCCGACCGAGTCGAAGATTCTCTTTTTGCAGCAACTGGGCCGTGGCCTGCGCAAGGCCGAGGGCAAGGACAAGCTGGTGGTGCTCGACTTCATCGGCAACCACCAGAGCTTCCTGCACAAGCCCCAGGCATTGATGGGCAACAGCATGAACCACCGGCAACTGGCCGCGTTTGCCCGCGCCGCCGCAGAGCAGCGGCTGGAGTTGCCTGAGGGCTGCTTCGTCAACTACGACCTGCAGTTGCTCGACTTCCTCAAGTCGCTCGACGGCGACGGCGTGCAGAACCACTACCAGGCCCTGCGCGAGGGGCTGAACCGGCGTCCGACCCTGAGCGAGTTCTACCGCTCAGGCGCCAGCCTGCCGCAGATGCGTAAGCAATTCGGCGACTGGTTCTCCCTGGTTGAGCAGATGGGCGACCTGGCCGAGGCGCAGCGGGACTTGGCCACGGCGCATCGGCCTTTCCTGCGTGAACTGGAAACCACCGCCATGACCAGGAGCTTCAAGATGATCCTGCTGGAAGCCTTCCAGGAACTGGACGGCTGGCGCACGGCGCCCAGCGAAGTGGCCTTGGCCGAGCGCTCCTGGCAGCTCCTGCAACGGCGCCGGCCGCTGCTGGCCGACTTGCCGGAGGAACAGGCTCGACTGGCGGACGGCACTGCGCCGGCCTGGCTGCGCTACTGGCAGAGCAACCCGATCAACGCCTGGCTCGGCGGCAACCAGAAGAACAGCGGCACGCGCTTCTTCGCCGTGGAGCAAGGCTGTTTCGTACCGCGCTTTAAGGTCGGCGAAGCCGAGCGGGAAGGCTTCGCCGAGTTGGTGCAGGAACTGGTCGACGTCCGCTTAGCCTCCTACGAGGTGCGTAAGGCGGTCACGGCCGCACCGGTGGTCAGCTTGCCGATCGCCACGCGCGGCGGCACCGAGCTGCCGTTCTTCCCTAACCTGAAAATCGCCTGCGGCCACTTCAAGACCGGCACGGCCGACAGCGAGCAATACCGCCTGATCGGCGAGGGCCATGGCCGCCTGGATAGCGCACGGCACTTCATCGCCCGCGCCTCCGGCAACTCGATGAATGGCGGCAAGCAGCCCGTGCGCGATGGCGACTACCTGCTGCTGGAGCAGATCAACCCGAAAAGCGCCGGCTCGATCACCGGCACCACCATGGCCATCGAGCGCCAGGACGCCGCTGGCGACAACCAGTACCTACTGCGGGTGATCCTCAAGGCGGCGGACGGCAGCTACCTGCTGCGCGCCAACAATCCCGACTACGCCGATATCGCCGTCACCGACGAACTGCGCGAGCAGCTTCACACCTTCGCCCGCCTCAAGGCAGTGCTCGACCCGCTGGAACTGATGGTCGGCGAACGCTTACAGCGCGAAGACATCCCGCCGCTGTTCGGCGCCGAGTTCAACCCCGGCAACTGGAACGTCGGCCATGTGCTGCTGGCCGAGCAGCGCGCCCATGTGCTGCTGGTGACCCTGAACAAACAAGGCAAGGTTGCGGAGCACCGCTACCTCGACCATTGGCTCGACGAACAAACCTTCCACTGGCAAAGCCAAAACGCGACCACGCCCAGCAGCAAAAGGGGCAAGGAAATCATCGAACACGAGACCTTGGGTATCGATATCCATCTGTTCGTGCGGGAGAACAAAGTCGAAAACGGCAAGGGGGCGCCGTTTACCTATCACGGCAAGGTGAGGTATCGCAGCCACAGTGGCAGTGCGCCGATGAGTGTGGTGTTTGCTTTGGTTTAGGGACGGCGAGTGATCCGTCTTTTTAATTTTATTTGGGCCAGACCAGCAGCCCGGACAGCCGTTAATACGGTTGAGTCATGTACCTATCTGCGTAAGGAAGCGTCAATTTGAGTAGTAATCGCTGGAGCCGAGACGAGCTTAAGCTGGCATTCCATTTGTATTGCCAGCTGCCTTTTGGCCGGCTGCATCAGCGCAATCCAGAGATCACTCAGCTCGCCGGTCTTATCAGCCGAACGCCGTCGGCGCTGGCGATGAAATTGGTCAACTTCGCCAGCCTTGACCCCGCTATTACCGCAAGTGGGCGCAAGGGACTGGGTGGGGCATCCAAGCTCGATCAAGAAACCTGGGATCAGTTTCATGCGGACTGGGAAGGCCTGGCGCTGGAGTGTGAAAGCTTGAGGGCGGACTTGGCTAGCGGCGCTGCTGCTGTAGTCCCGTCCATCGAAGATGACCTGCCTGCCGACTACATCGGCGAAACGCGGCAGGTGATGGTCGAGCAGCGCATCAAGCAGCAGTTCTTCCGTAAGGCCGTGCTGAGCAGTTACCGAGGGACGTGCTGCATGTCCGGCTTGGCAGAGCCGCGTTTGTTGCTTGCCAGTCATATCGTGCCTTGGAGTCAGGACAAGGCGAATCGCTTGAATCCTGCCAATGGCCTGTGCCTGTCCGCGCTGCATGACCGCGCCTTCGACCAAGGCTTGATAGCGCTGACGGATGAATTTACCGTGATCCTCTCGGCGTCGTTGCGTCAGCGCGACGAACCCTTTGTGCTAGAGGTGCTGTTGCCGCTTGCCGGCCGACAGATCGAATTGCCGGAACGATTCATGCCGAGCGTTGAACTGCTCGCGTGGCATCGCGAGCGGGTATTTGTGGGGTAAGTGCGTTGGCGACATCGATGAACAATGGCAGAACCAGGGCTTTGTTGATGGGTATCGCTATTGCTTAACCCATCCAAACTGATTGTGCTTATGGACGAAACTCAGTCGGCCACAGAAAGTACGGGCCGAATTTCGGGCTCATGCGGAACTCACCGCCAGCGCTTTTGCCTTTATCGGTCAGGTAGTTTTTGCTGTCTCGTACTTCGAGATATTGCTCTGTGATCAACCTATCCATCAGTTCGTTGGTCTTGAGCCCTATTTTCTGCGCCAGCTTGGAACTGGTCAGTTTTTCGACACTGTCATCGTTTTCAGCTTTTTTGTTGTCGCTATCGCCGTCGCTTTCCTTAGAGACAACCTCCAGTGAGATGCGTACCTCATCGCTGATGCGGATGATGCGCTGGGCTTCTTCGTACGCATCTCTATAGAGGTCAGCATCATCGCCACGGTTGATCAAAACGCCCATTTCGTTGTTGTTGACCTGGCTGAACTCGTAGAGGTTCAGGCTGGTGATGATGCAAAACTCCTCGTTGAGGTAGCACTTAGCATGCAGGTTCTTGCAAAAACTGGTGCGGATGTAGCTTAAGCCTTTGAGCCAGTTCACCTCCTCGGGCTGTAATTCGCTCTTGCCATACACGATGCGCACATCAATTTTCAGTCGATTTTTATCTTCCAGAAGCTCCTTGACACGGTCGTTTAACCTCAGAAAAGGGCTGATCAGGATTAGGCGATCTTTTGCCGTCTTGATCATCTCTTCCAAGTAATAATTGGTTGCGCTGGTGTTGAGGAATTTAGCCATGGGTCTTCCTTGGGCATCTGGACTGCACACTAGAGGGGTGGAGTCTAAGCGAGCAGGGCGGATCGACAAAGTGTTTGGCCACTGCGTAAAGCAGAGCCACAGCTTTTTGATAGTCAGACCACCCTTCAAATCTACGGATACCAGTCGGCCCTGTAGGAGCGGCCTATGGCCGCGATGCTTTTGCGTTCACGCTCTGCTTTTGCTGTTTGCTCTGTCCTTCACAAGTCGTCCAGACAACTCGATCCGGAATCCCGTCAGGAGGCCGACCCTCGGAACAGCACCGGAGCGAGGAAACGGAGCGAAGCGTAGTAACAGCCGCAGGCTGGCCCGAAGGGTGAGCGAAGCGAATCAAGTTGAGCGCAGCGAAACCCGGATGTCGGGCGCGCTTTCTCTTTGGTTACTTTCTCTTTCGCGCGAGCAAAGAGAAAGTGACTCGCCGTAAGGGCGAAATCAGTAGCCGCAGGCAACGAAATTAATAAATCTGTTCCCTTTTCCTCGATTGCCTTGCTGCGGCCAGGGTTCGGCTATGATGCGCGACCGCAAAATTCGCGGCTCAATCAGCAGGCCGCTATGTCCGTTAATGCCCTCTACACCGACCTGTCTGATTACTACGATCTGATGTGTGCTGATATCGACTATCAGGCGCAAAGCCACTGTATCCACAGGCTGCAGCAACTGTTTGGCAACGGCGGCCGCCGCCACTTGGACCTGGCCTGCGGGACGGGGCCCCATGTGTGCCATTTCAGCGATGCCGGCTACAGCAGTGCCGGGCTGGATATCAATCAGCCGATGTTGGACAAGGCCGCCATGCGCTGCCCGCAGGCGCGCTTCTCGTTGCAGGACATGTGCAGTTTCACCCTCAGTGAGCCGGTGGACCTGTTGACCTGCTTTCTCTATTCCATCCATTACAGCGGCGCGATAGAGCGGCTGAAGGCGTGCATCGCCAGCGCCCATGCAGCGCTCGCCATTGATGGGCTGTTCTGCTTCAACGTGGTCGACAAGGGCAAGATCGATAACAGCCTGTTTGCCGCCCATAGCGTCGAAAATGATGAAGGCCAATTCACCTTCAACTCCGGTTGGAGTTACCCCGGTGATGGCGAGCAGCAGGCGCTGCGGCTGCGGATTGAAAAAACAACAGCCGGGCAAACCGAGGTGTGGAACGACGAGCATCCGATGGTGGCCGTGAGCTTTGCGCAGTTACAGACGCTGTTGCAGCCGTATTTTGCGGTGCAGGTGTTTGAGCATGATTACGAGAAGCTGATTCCGTGGGATGGCGTTTCCGGCAATGCGCTGTTTGCATGCGTGAAGATTGGTTGAGCGTTTTTTCGTTGGTTATGCATTTGCGTACATACGCGGCTTTTGTGTTGTGCTTGGGTAACGGTTCCGCCCTTACGGCGGGTTACTTTTGGCAGTCGCCCGGATGGCCGGCCCCGCCAAAAGTAACCAAAAAGTCTTACCCCTGGCATCCGGGTCTCGCTTCGCTCGACTTCCCTCGTTCCATCATTGAGGGCCATCCCCGGGCGTCCCTGGCCCATCGCGGCTCTCGCTGCATCCATGCCGCTCAACCCCTTGCGCAACGATTCCACTCGGCCTCCTGATGGGGCGTTTGGCATCGCCTGTGCCATTGCGGTTCGATGACCAAAAGCAGAGCCACAGCTTTTTGATGGGTATCGCTGCGCTCCACCCATCCTACGAATGTCCGCTGGACCTGTAGGAGCGGGCTTGCCCGCGATGCTTCTGCTGTTGCTCTGCTTTTGCCTTTCGCTCTGCCTTCCACAAATTGCCCAAACAACGCGGTCCCCGAATCCCGTCAGGAGGCCGAGTGGAGGTGCTGTGGAGAGGGGCGTTTGGCATGGATGCCAAACGAGGCATGTCGGGCCATGGATGGCCCGTCACGCCGACCTTCGGAACAGCGCCGGAGCGAGGGAAGTTGAGCGCAGCGAAACCCGGATGCCGGGCGCGCTTTCTCTTTGGTTACTTTCTCTTCCGCGCGAGCAAAGAGAAAGTGACTCGGCGTAAAGCCGAAACTCGTAGTCGCAGGCAACGAAATTAATAAATCTGTCCCCTTTTCCCGGTCCCCTTTTCCCGATGTCGTATCCTTGCGGCTAAAAGGACACCTGGCAAGGGATACGTTTTTCAAGGGCAAGGTCACTATTCATCCACCGATGTTGCGGTTGGCCGGGCTACTCGCTTGCTGGGAGTGTTATAGATTGATGGGGTTCAGTAGCTTCCACAGCCAGCTGAGCAGCCATAACAATGGCGCTGTGGTGCCCGCAATTAGAATCAGCTCCCAGGGGGTAAGGACATGCTGGAGTTTTTCTAGGTAACCGCGCCGATTCCTGATGTCGATAAACCGCCACCAACGAACACGCAGTCTATCAATCACGCTGGGACGCTCTAGCAGGCTCTCGACACGATTGAACGTGAAGAAACAGGGCACAAGGCGCATAACCCAATCACGAGTTAAATCGTCTGAATTGAAGGTGTGCGTATAAAGGAGTGCTTCTTCTTTATTGTCTTTGCTCAGTCTGGGCGGTGAGAAAAAAACCTGAACTACCCCTTGGTCTGGTGAGTGGTGAACTACTAGTTGTGCCCCTTCTTCGTAGTCAAATGTGTGCGTATCACCTTCTTCCGTGCGCTCAAACACTCCGGTTCCAGTACGCTGCCTCATAAAACAAAGAATAACGGAGGTCTCACCTAGCGGGTATTTGCCATAGCGCCGCCCAAGTCCATCATAGGTAGGCTGAAACCATTCGGGTTCTTGCACAAACATAACCACACCATGTTTGTCGCCCTCAGCTTGTATCTCCCTAAAAACGTCAACAACCCGCTGAGCGTGCAGTGGCCAGTTCCGGTTAACCCGCTCGCACCTCAATTGGTTTTTGATTCTTTTGCGGCTTTCTTTGCGCCAAATTTGCCGTACATCCATTTTTGCCCGCCCTAATCCACGCCGGAAATATCTAAGGGGCATTAGACCTGCGTTATGGATCCGCTGAATAATCCCAAGCTTTACGAGACGGCAGCGCTGTAAGCCACATGGTTACTGAGCTGTTTTTAGAAGGTGGTTTTCAGACAGTCCCTTAATCAAAAGCCCCGCACTAGGCGGGGCTTTTGATCTAGCTGATCGCCACCCCAAACATCCATTTCAGGTAAAGCGCACTTAACTCTTCAGTGAGTGGCCCTTCATTTTCATTAAGTCGAGAATTTAAATAACGCATTTATTTGCTTGCAGAGGTGTGTTTTCAAGTTCGTGAAATTATATTTTCATTAATTTGTGAAATTAGTTAGTGGATTTTCACTAATTCGTGAAACGAATATTTATTAGATATTATTAATATTTACCATTGATGAATATTAGTCTGGGAGCAGTTGGTACTGCAAGAGGGTGTGATTTTAATGTTGTCGCCTAGTCACTGTCTTCGTCGGTAGGCTAGAGCGCTAGGTTTCGGATCGCTTCAATGTCGCTGCGATGAACCAAAATTACTGTGCCAACGCCACCAGTTGCTACCTCTGTAGCTGGGATCAACCGTCCCGTTCTCACTAGGTTATTAGCGTGACCAAGCGGTGCGCCAAGCTCTTTGTCAGCTTCGAAGCAGGTCAGGAAATGATCAACATTTTTTTGAATGCGCTGGATGTCGCTGCGTGAGATCAAAGTTGTATTGCCAATTTTCACAATCGACAAAAAGCCACTTTGAATGAATCGACGTGAAAAGGTAGGTGATGAAAGGCTAAACAACTTGGCGCAATCCGGAAGGGAGATCATGCTCTGGAGCCAGCGCTTGCTATTTTCCACTGAGCGGGTGGTGAAGTGGCGTCCGGGCTTGTCACTTTTAGCTATGTCCAAATAGCCCAGGTCTTGTAGATGTTTCAAGTGAATGATTGGCAGATTTAGGATGCGTGCCACGTGACTGCTTGGCACAGTGCTTGTGGTTACATTGACTACCGAATTGGCCGCTTTTCTTCCCGCATTAGTCTCGTAGTGCTTTAGCAAGCGGACTTGTTTCAGTGTCTCTTCTGTAAGGTCTGAGCGCCTATAGATAGCTATCAACCCACGATCCAGAGAGGGGCCGGATATTGGTGCAATACCGCAGTGAATCAACTTAGCCGTAAGGGTCGTTTTCGGCAGCCCCAGGTCAGCGGCAAGTTGGCCAACAAAAATGTATGTCTCAGTAAAACGGTCAAACTCACTGCATTCGATCATCTGACTTTTACCCTTGAAATGCGTCAAGGCTTGTTGCAGTAGGCCGGTCTTAATAGCGCTCCGTACTGCATCTGCATACAGGCCAAGTTTTATCGCTGCCTGGCTAACAGTCAAGTAAGTGTCATGAGCGCGGTCGCGGGATGAGATGGCTGTGGCTGTTGTTGGTGATTCGGCATTTACGTTGCTGGCGTTGATCAGCTGGCAAAGTTTTGGGGCGAAATACTTCCATCGTCGAGTATCGATACGTGAGCGCTGAATGTACTTGGTGTGCATCAAGCCTCGGATTCGTTTCGGTGAGACATTTAGCGCATGACAGATTTCGTTGTGAAACAGGTAAAACTGATCACACCTACAGTCATCCCTATGAGGCGCAGTCGTGGCATCTTTTGACACGCTCAAACGCGCAATCTGAGCTTTGATCCAGGCGTCAGATGACGCTGCCCATGGTGCAAGGTGTGCTTGCAATGGAAGGCATGGAAAAAGGGCGAAGGATCGCTCGATGGTCATGTCAAATGAGTTTGCATCGCTATCAGCGAGTGTGGCTGCTAGGTCTAGTGCCGCAGATCGTTCGGAATTGCTCGGGAGATCCGAATATCGCAATGCATTCAGACAGAACATAAACCGATCCAACGCTGCTTGATCGGCTCGTCTGAAAATTCCCAGAATTATCTGACTGCACACTGATTGGTCAGTACGGGTTGGAGTTTGGCGTAGGTCATACCCACATTTGCAGTGATGCTCGTAAAGCTTTGTCCAGCGGATAGGGCGCTCACACTCCGGGCACGCAGATACATATGAAAGCCTGTGAAATGGGCAGCTATCTAGCCATGTGAGGTCCTGTGTGAAGCGGTGAAATCCGTCTTTCAGGCATTCAGGGCAGAATGGAAAGCTCTCCACTCTGATACAGGCCGCAGGCACAGCCAGTCCCATTACGGTCACAGGGCTCTGAGACGTTACATGAGAGGTTTGTGAGTAGAAGCCCTTTATGAAGCGTGAGCCGTTGAGCTGAGTGTTAGCGCCAAGCCGTTGAATCAACCGTGAGTGTTGCATTTGCCAGTGAAACGGTTGGAGTGTTTCCTTGGCACCGAGGTGTCGTGCGAAGGCCGTTACGGAGCGATAGCCATTGTTGTAAGCCGTTCGCATCAGCACGCTTCGCGGACTTTCCTCCTTTGCTGCGTGTGCTAGAAAAAAAAGTTTCAATGGGTGTTACCTCTTGAAACGGCTTTTTTAAGGGCTTCTATTTTCATGCGGAAAGGGTTCCCGTAAGTGTTTATAACGGTGTCAACCGTCATAGGCTCAAAAGCGTCTGCCATGTCTTCAAGCGTAAAAGAACCATCATTTCTGATCAGTGCTGTCCTAAATGAATCGTTCAAGATAAGTCGAATGCCATTAAGGTTGCCGCCAGTAGCGAGATACATCGCGGTAAGAGCGTGATCTCCACTAAATGAAACACAATTATCAAACCCGCCAATTTCCTTTATATCCTGCCCCAGTGAGCGCAGGGTTTGGGTGAGCACTGATTTTGGATTAACAGCGGCGTATTCCAATTGATGCATTTCCAATCGATACGGATAGCGTCTCGATGTCTGTGGGTTGGCTGTTATAATTTCCTCACACTTCGGCACACCTACGATCACAACGGGTATGAGTGTTTCGTTCATGAGGCTTCTTAGCCAGTTGCAAGTCATAACCTGGCTTTTTACTGCGCCTTTATCTAGAATCTTGTCGAACTCATCGAGTACGATTAGCTTAGTTTGGGACGTTTTCAACAGGCGAACAAGTCTGTTGAATAGGGCAGAGGTATCACCAGTTAGGTCAGTTGCTCCAAGTTTATTCAACAGGTCACTACTGAGGCTCTTAAGCGTTGGTACGCCAAGAAGCGCTTGGAAAATTGCCGGATATGTTTGCACTGAGCCACTTTCTGTCGTAACAACTGTTGGCTCACCGAACATCGAAACGGCGAGCCTTGAAACAGTAGATTTTCCTGTTCCAGATTCGCCTGTAATTAGCGCGGATGAAGGCTCGCCACGTTGCCTGGTTGTTTCAACACATCGCATTATGGTTTCGAGAGCTCGTTTATGCTCAGGGTAAGGTACGACTTTATTGGCGAATTCTTTAAGTTTTTCATCTATATGGTTCGTATAGCTATTCATGTGTAGCTCCTTGGCATGTTGATTGATTTGTAGTCGTCATTTAGTGAGTCATCAGATGAGGTATTTGAGAGAGACAAGTTTTCCTCATCACTAGGCAACATGTTCTCAGAAGGACTCTTTTTGGTTTCTGATGCAGGTGGGGAATTCGTATCGTCGGATTCATCCCAGTCATCAAGCACGTCATCAGAGTCTTCGCTCTGAATGAGTCCGGCTTTTATATCTCTCAGGTGTTGCCGCACCCTTTCTTTTTGTCGGCCCAGCTCTTCACTGCTCGATCTGTACATCGTGAGAAGTGCTTTCCGTGCATTCTCTTCGGTGAAAAGCTTCCTCTCACTTTTCATAAGCGCACGGATAAATTTGTACTCAGTCATAGTTAGGCCATTTTGAAATGCCATGCTGCAATCTGCGGGGAAATATATTCCAGATCCAGGTACTGATACATACACTTTCGACAAGTCTGACATGTCATATAGTACTTCTGCTTTTTGCCCGTTTTTAAGTTCCGCTTTGACTTGGGAAAGCCCTGGGCCGGACCATCTCAGGTTCAGGTGGCGCACATAATTGTTGTTGATGCTGGAATGAAAAGTGGCGTGACAAATAAAGCCAACGTCACCGCTAGAGAAGGTTCTTGGTGGATTTAGCGGAGACAGATATTTTTTCCATTTTTCTAGTGGTGTCATGATTATTGTCCGTGAATTGTATTGTGGTAGACGTTGTGGACCCAGTACTCAAATTTTTCGCGAAGCTCTTCTACGGTATATATTGCATTTTTGTACGAGTTATAATTACCCCTGGCCGCCGGATTGGACTTTGTAGTGCCACGGAGGCTGTGAATGAACTGCTTGTTGAGTGTGTTAAAAAATGACTCAATGAAAGGTTTTTGGTTCGGTTCACCTTTGGTGCAGAACCGAAGTTCAAAGCCAAGCCTATTAGCCAGTGCTATCAGTGAGCTATTATAGAACTCTGATCCGTTATCTACGATGAGCTCCTCGAACAGCCCGGCAGGTGTGTCGTCGTTATGTTTCTGAATGGCTCGTCGAATGGCTATGGCTGTCATTTCATAGCACGGAGGGTTAAGTGATATAATCCAGCCTAGTAGAACCCCGGTTTTAGCCTCGATAATGGCTGTTAGCCATGGCCGGTCAATAGGGTGCCCCTCAGGGTTGACTACAACAATATCCATTTCTTGACTGTCGGCTTCAGCGCGTTCTAGCAAGCGATCAGGGATAAGAATTCCTCTGCTATATCCGTTTTTTTTGTTGGCGGCTCGGCTTCCGAGACGAGCAACATCCAATGTGTATACGGGAATCGATTGGATGCGCCTATACAGAGATGCAAGTGATGGTATTTCAAGCTTTTGAAAACTGTTTCTGTTTAGCTCTTCGATATGTCCTACGATCAAGCTGTAAGCTTGTTTTGCAGTAGGCATTTCAGCAGTTAGGTAATAGTTTCTTATGTAATCATCCATTATCTCAATTGGTTCATCACTGATTCTCTTGGTTCGGCTTTTCTTTATTCCTTTTACTTTGGCAATAGAGAAAATATTGCTATTACTTTCTCGGTACTTTCTGACGAGCTTGTATAGCTTTGTGTATTTTGGTGGGGATTCGTCCTGTCGAAGTTTTGCTAGTTCAGCAATTGTGGCGTTAATTTTTTCACGAGGAAGTGATCCGTGGAATTTCTTGGTCACTTCTCGAACATAGAACAAGTTGTTATCAAACGTACGGCGTTCTTCACTGCTCATGGCAATGAGGCAGTACGATTCCATTTCGTCTGGCAAGGCGTCGTCAATTTTTTTCAAATTTCCGCTGCGGAGAATTGATTCAAGAATGCAGTCTTTGAGGTAAGCAGAACCCTTGTGATTAATTGAGCGCAACAAGTATCTGTCGTGATCATGTGAGGTCACCTCATATAGATCGCCGTTGAGTTGATAGCGGGAACCAATAGTTAGCGTTGTTTTTGTGTTCATTGCGATTTCTCCAGGTTGAGGTCACTGGCGAGCGAGAGAGGCTCGTTTACGTCAAAGGTGATGATTTTTTTGAATATTGCCTTTGCTATCGCACCCATGCTCGGAGGTGGCGATATTTCAAATAGCAGTCCAATGCATGTTGGGAGATGTATTACGCTCAGTTGATCCATCAAGTAGGACAGCTCCTCTGGTCGTGTGTGACGCATTTGAAAGTAGATGTGATTCATGTTTTTGTGCCTCGGCTGTCTACGGATACTGCTTTCTATAATCAACTTAAAGCCCTCGCCCTTTCTCTTGGCTTCATCCCGAACGGCTCGATACAGAGCCATGTAGTCTGGCTTGTCAAAGACATTATCAGGTTTGATTTCTATGTACCGTATATAGCCACTTGAAAAAACCAGCTTGAAGTCAGGTGTGTATTTCTTATGCTTGTTGTTTACAGTCACATGAATAGGCTCGGGTTGTGCAAAGTAGCTTGAAATTTTGTCATCGAACTCAAACAGGTAACATGCATCTGCTTCTAGTCGCGTCTCGCACACAACGGTGCAGTTATTTTTAATCGAGTGAAAGTATGTGGTCTGTTTGCCATGTTGGCTGCGACCGAGCTTTCTTGAGGGCGAGTTTGTCTCGTCGCCTGAATTGCGAATTTTTTTCATGCCTGAATTCATAGAATAAGTGCAACGCTTGAAACGATAGGCAGAGGGCCAGCCACCGGTAGAATCCAGGCTCTCACACCAAAGGATTCAAGCGCAGATGACTACGCATTACCGGCAGCTGACCCGGGCCCAACGTTACC
>NZ_JAUXMX010000050.1 GCF_030683065.1 Pseudomonas sp. | reverse complement strand
GGTGACTGGCGCGACTCGGTCGCAGCCATGTACGAGGAAACGGGTTCGACCGGCCAACTAACCAGGTTCGGGGTTGGGAACACTCTGCTATTAAAAGCAGAGCGGGTTGCTTTGAGTCTTGACGTTGGGTCGGCTAATGGGTGTCCCCTTTGTTGTGTGCTTGCTGCTTTTCAATTAATAGGTCATATGCATATATAAGAACAACTGACGTTACGATGCCGGAACCGATATTTAAAAGGGCAGAAGAAAGCCACTCAAAATCCTCAAGGAGCCAAGACAGAAAGGTAGCTAGGACGCCAATGCCCGCAAGTAATTTCAGGATTTGTAGGTTCTTCATGGCTGTTTGTGCCTAACGCCGAAAATAAGCGGCAGCCCTGCAGCGCAGCGAAAGGGCTGTCCGGTGCAGGGCCCTCAGGCCCGGAACGAACTTGATTGATTTGTTAAGCAATGACTCTGCAGATGAAGGATGCAACGTCACCACCGGTGCCAGAGGCAATACCGTGTGCCACGCCGTATGGCTCAAATTCTCTTTGAATTCCATTTCCTAACGGCAGCGCCAGAAATATCCGGTTCTCTTTAACCTTAGTCTCACCGTCTCTATGTTCAACAAGATAAATCATGATGAACGCACCAATGCGGGAAAATTGGGGTCAGATGAACATTTAGGCGAAAACCTTCATCTGACCCCAATTACGTTCCGTGTGTTTCCTAGGTAAAAATCTGCCATAGGTTCAATGGTTTGCAAGGTAAAGAGCTTTCGTCATTGCCGTCCCCATTCCTTTCCACCCATTTCTACCAACCGAGACGCGGCTCGTCGAAAGGAAAAGGCGAGATCATTGGCGGCCGATAATTGTGCCAGTGACACGCCACTTCGACCCGTCGCCGACCACTCAAATTGTTCACCCTCTTTGGTGCGAATCATGGTCGTCGCAAAGGAACTCGAGTTTCCCCCCTTCTCACTGACAAACAACTCTTCATTTCCATCACTGCTTTCAACTTGCGCTTCAAACTCGACAAATAATTCATCGAGCGGGACTTTTGCCGCTAGCACCAAGCGGGTGCGAGATTCATAACACACGTCAATGAGGGTCACGAATCGTCGCGCTTCGTCGAGGTGATTGGCGTCTAATTGCGGCACCCGGTCCATGATGAGGACCTGAAATCGGTCGCAGAGGGAAATATAATCGGCCGCGCCGAGTGGTTGGTAGCATAACTCGGAAAAGTCAAACCAGGCGCACCGGTCATTCAATCGGGCGACCTGGACGGTGCGACCGAAGGGTACGTGAATGGCCTCGGCCTCAGTTTCGGATGCAGTGCCACCAAATATTTCTTTCAACTGCGCCTGCATGTTGTTATCACTATTATTATCGCCGTGAACATCCTTGTTTGACCAAAAATAGGATTGACCATCAGCTCGAGTTTCGAGTCGATAATCCTTGGCGGAATCCTCCATGGAGATAATGTCGAACGTGTGTTTTAACATGTCTATGAATGGCAAAAAGAGGGATCGGTTAATGCCTCCCTCATACAAGGCATCGGGGGAGCGATTCGAGGTGGCCACCACCACGACATTCCAATCTAATAATAATAAAAAAAGTCGTTTCAAAATCATGGCATCGGCAACGTCTGTTACTTGAAATTCATCGAAACAGAGGAGTTGGGCTTCCTGTGCCAATTGCTGCGCAATGATGGGTATCGCATCATCTCGTGGGTGCTTCTGTTTGTAGACAAAGATTCGATGATGGACGTCTAGCATGAATTCATGAACGTGGACACGGCGTTTGGTAATTTTGACGTGTTTGAAGCTGTGGCTGTCATTATTACAGCAAGAATCATCAGGAACATTAACCGACGCGTAAAAGAGATCCATTAGAAAGCTCTTGCCGACCCCGACCGGTCCATGAATGTACATGCCTCGCGGTGGTGGACCAAAAGACCACAAATGGAATTTCTTTCGAAGAAAGGACTGAGCGGATGCCAAGGATCGCGTCAGTAACAGTAACAGCGGACTGCTGCTTGTAGAGCTGCTCTCTGTCGGTCTGTCGGTGCGCAGGGGTACTGGTGGGAGCGAGGTAAGAGACTCGTGCAGGGCATCGAGTTTTGCCGCCAGAGCGACTTGCGCGTCATCTCGTCGCACCTCCTCCGCATCCACCTTGCGTTCATACGCCGCTGTCACGGGGCCTGTCGGGAGGGACCGCCGAGCAACGCGATGTTGTGCTGCCATATTCTTCATCACCGTCTTCATCACCGTCTTCATCATCAACATGATGAGTTTATCAACATGGTAAGGAAAGTACGATCAAGTCCGCTTCTTCCCGCTTTTTTCGATTGTCTCAGGTCTACGAGTAATTGGGGTCAGAAGAAGATTAATGGGAAACCTTAATCTGACCCCGATTTCCGCCCCATTTGCGTCCTAACATTTATTTAGGCTTTCACTGGTTAATTAATCACTGCTGTCGTGCCAAAAAACATCGCCCTCATCCATGTCGTCGGCGTCTGGACTTACTTTATTTTGGTTTGGATTAAGTTGTTTTCCACGATTCCCTTGCGCTTGGTCATATTGCAGATTTGTGCCAGCCGAGCCCTTATTGGCGTTAGTTTGATTTCCTTCATTATCTTTCGGATGAATTTTATTTAAGAGTTCACTTATGCCCATTAGATATTCCTTGTGAGATAGGGGTTGTGTGGATGACCCACGGTTTCTATGTGTGGCCTAACGTTTGGTTAAGGGGCGGGCTTTAGCCCGTCCCAGTGAGCGAAGCGAACGATTTGAACCACTAGTTAGAAGCCATTGCACGGCCTTCAAGATAGGAGGCAATTGCTATAGCTGACTCTATGTAGTTAGAAACTGCAGCCTTAGTGAACTCAGCCTCAGGTACATGGACTGCTTCATTTCTTAAGGTTCGGAGTTTCTCAAAGATAGCTATTTGACGATTGTTCAGAATACCTCCTTTAAAAAGGCTATCACGCAGGCGCATTGGCCCCGGGTAGATAGTGGAGGCACCAAGGTTATTTTGACGTATTACATCTGCGGCGGCAGCCTCAACCTGTAACCAAGATTCAAGAATTGCTGCGCGAGGCGCTAATTCAGCAATTGCTTCCAACCTTGCTTTGACTTCATCTTTTTCTTGGCCTGCTATTTTATTTTCTGCCTGCGCAGCAGGAACTATAGCTTTAACTTCGTTGGCGATTGCCTTTGCTGTTTCACCAAACTCAACCTCTATGTCTTTGTACTTGAGGCGACGTAAGGACTTCGCAATTTGAGGCAGTTGCTTACGTATTAATATAAGCAAGACTATCAGCGTTGCAGGCCAAGCAAGAGAATTAATTGCGCTGCTGAAAAATGTTAGCCAATCCATGTTCTCTCCTTGGCTTCTAACGATTAAGCTAAGGGGCGGGCTTTAGCCCGTCCCAGCGAACGAAGTGAGCGATTTGAGCGCCTTGTTAGCAGCTCTTAAGCGCGGGAAACATTCTGAACCAAGTAACGTCGGATAACACCTTTTGCAGAAACGACGCGTTTTACATCTAAACTAATTTTTCCTTGGCCTTGTTCTTGGGCATGATGAAGTGACCATGTAATTCGGCGGCGCTGGGAAGAACTTGCATTCTCTTCTAGTTTGAATGAAACCGTTTTCTCCAAGTTGTCGTCGTAGAACCTACCGATGCCGGAAAGAATATTGTAGCGGGTTACATTGCCAGAAATGTTACGAATAATTGCTTGTTCGGTTTGAATAGAAACGCTTTTTAAAGTTTCAGCGTCCAGCTTCACAACCTCGCCAATACGGCTTCGTTTAATAACAATTACCATGTCGTTGCATTTTTTAATTGGGCGATGTGCTTGCTCTAGAGGTGTTTCTAAGGCCTCCTCCATTTCGCCAATAAATGGCTCGATACGTTCTTGAAGTTTTTTAACTTGAGCTGTTTCTGGCGTGTAATCTTGGTCTAGTGTTTTTGACCAAGTCCACTTTATAAGGTCATAGAATACGTTTGCGATAACGCTTGTGCCAATTGCTACAGCGAAAGGGTCGGCTACGACTAAAGTAATAAGCTCCTCGAAGCTACCCTTGCGTGAAGGATTTATATATAACTTAGCACCGTTAATTGTATTTCCTTTCTTTCTTATTTCTCCATCATTTAATAAGGCGTGTGTTGTAATAGATAGCGCCTTTGCAAAACCTTGCAGAGAAACTGATGCATCATACATATCAAGTCGGCCATCTTCTGCATCGCCGTGGTGATATGAAATTTTAAAATTTATTTGTTTCATTCACGATCCCTTTTGAATGCTTACGCTTGCTGCTAACGTTTGGTTAAGGGGCGGGCTTAAGCCAGTCCCAGGGAGCGAAGCGGGCGATTTTAATACCAGTTGTTAAATGGCATTCTGTACACATTAACCGGGTATCTTTAAATAATGCAAATAATTAGCTGGTTTCTTCAGTCGTGGAAAATTTGGATAAATAGTAGTTTGTCAGTGCCTCTCTGGAAGCTCGGGCATAAAGCTCACCAAAGCATGAAGATAGAAACTCTCTCTCGCATGAAAATATTGGTGAGAGCTGTCCAATTCTCCCTCGTGAGATATGAAACAGTTGAACTGTTTTGCTATCAGTTACCAAGAAGAAATCGCATTGAGTCCAGAGGCAATAGCTTTTTGCTTGGTTGTGCGCATTTAAAAGTTCTTGCTGCTTAAGCAGGCGCCCTTCTTTTTTTGCCTCAACTGTTAGTAGAGGTTGATTTCTTAATGAGTTATCACTGTTGTTGAATAGGGCGAAGTCTATGACAAGAGTTGTATTTCGGGATCCATGCGCTGCGGGAACAGGCATGCCGTCGTATCTATCATCCTCCCCATAACCAAGGCGAGTTAGCAATGGTATTATAAATTTTGTTTCAACTTCTTTTTCTGTTCGGAGTTCTAGCTCTGAAATCCTATCGAACCAGCCATCTGCATTCCATGTTGATAATGCTGATGGCGTTGGTTGCTCTGGAAGTGCGTCGCAGGATAAATATATCCAGTCCTGCTGTGATATTTCCCAGCGCTCTCCGAACCTAACAATAGGGGGGTTAATTGTCAGCCCTTCATGAGTTAGCAATTCTGTGATTTTTGCAGTGTTAGCGTCTGATCTTTTTTCAATTCTAAACTTATTCAGGAGTGTTCGTAGTTTTAAACGCTTTGATCCGGTAGAGGATTTCTCTACATCGCATTTAATCGCTCTGGCAATGCTTTTATCTGATTGTGTTAGGGCCATGCGCAGTCTCAAATAAAGGTGACATCTAATGCCTGAAATAAGCCGCGCCGCGAAGCGGCGTCGGCTTGAATGAATGGTTAGGCAGCATTAGGCGGAACATCATGAAGATGATTAAGATAAGTATCGCAAGCCCAATGAACCCGCCGAACGCTGCTGCAGCCTCATTTGAAGATTGCGCCTCAGCAAGAAGAGCGGTTGTCTCATCATTTGTTTGCTGGAACAAGCTTCGAGCTCTTCGGAGTAAATATTGAGGTACTTGATTACATCTTCTTCAGCTAAGGTGCTGGAAAACTCTGTGATTCTGTCTTGCTGGTCTAGTGATGCTTGATAGACGTTTCCGCCAGATTGCGCTACGTCTCGAAGCTCTGCGGAGTGCTTCTCCGCAAGGGCGCGAATCGATAGTCTATCCAGGCTTTCAAGTGCGATACCCATGAACTTACCCATGCGGGCTAACGTTTGGTTAAGGGGCGGGCTTTAGCCCGTCCCAGCGAGCGGAGCGAGCGATTTGAATTTGTTAGGCAATTGGTGTGCGCTCCCACATTTTAATAACATGCCAAAATACATAGAATATAACTGCAAATATGAATAGATAGAATTGTGCTGTCCGATAGCGAGATGCTCTTGTTCCTGAGCTATTAATGCTTTCTCTAATTGCAAACATGACTACAGCTATTTTTGCCGGTTCAGTGCCAGAAGAAGGATGTCGCCCGTTTTCCGCTTTTAAATACTCTGTGTTTGCATGTGTTATTAATTGTTTTGTCTGTAGATATCTGCAGCCACAGTAAAAACTTAGCCCCCACATGATCACAGCAATTGCTAACGGCAATTGCTGAATACCTAAAGCTACCTGATTGCTCTGTGTTATTGAAAAACCTACGCAAGCGCCGACTGCTGCGAGTAGGAAATATGTGTGTTTGTCTTGTGATTCATGGAGCCTTCGGTGAACTTCAAGCTCCTCTTGAGTGGCCATGATTATCCCTTAAGCCTAAGGTTAAATAGACACCACATGGTGTCGTTACGCTTTTCAGGGCGTGGTGGATAACCTTCTTGTCGCGTCGTGCTGGGCCTTCTAGGCTCAGGGCTGCAGCGGTGATTCGGCAAAAAAGAAAGTTATACACCATGGACGGAAAGCCTCGGTTGCTCAATCAGGTTCGTGAGCAGGTTCGCTTGAAGCATGAGCCGATTCGCATTGAGCAAGTTTATAGCGTGTGGGTAACGCGCTTTATTGGTCTTCACCGTTATCAGCATCCAGGCGAGAGGGCGGCGGCGAAGGTTGAGGCGTGCATGGCCCTTTGGGCTGACGGCGACTCAGGCACGCTACCGCCCCCCTTGCGCACGACGGGACTGGCGATGGATGGATTAAAAAGGCAGGGCGTTGCGACGGTCCTTGCCGACTAGGCGGGGGCTGACATTCCCTGTGCCTGGCCGAGCATAGTGCAGTGCGCTGGCTGAACCAAGCCAAGGCGTGTGCGGCCCGGCAAATACCCGGTGAGGTGCTTGTTCGGCAGTTTTCAGGCGCCAGTGCAGCGTTTGTTTGCAGCGCCCGCCGCCAGTAGTGGTGTGGGTTGCGTGGCGATCAGGCGTGTTAGATCCCGAACGGGTAGGTTTCGTCGTCGTGGCTGGTACTGGCGGGGGCGCTGAGTGGTTTGATCGGGTGGGTTTCGTCGAGCCAGATGAAGGCATCGAACTGATTGGCCAGCACGGCCTGGAAGTAGTGGCTTTGCAGTTCGGTCAGCGGCCGGTAGATAACGCCGATGGCGCGTTCGAGCAGGAGGGTGGACAAGCCGTCGCGCAGGCGTTGGCGCTTGGGGTCGCGCCAGTCGAGCAGGGCGGCACTGAGGCCGCTTTGGTGAAATTGATATTCCCAGCTGTTGGGGCGTGCCGGGCGGACGTCCTTTATATGCATTTCGCCATCCCAGTCATCGGCGGCCGCGACCTGGCCATGGTCGGTGCCCATGCCGATCAGTACGGCGTCGTGGCCCCAGGCAAGCCGGCTGAGTTGGCCGATGTTGAATTCGCCGCGCCAGCCCATGGCGGTGGCAGCGGCATTGCCGATGTGCGAGTTGTGCGCCCAGACCACGGCTTTTGCTGCCGGGCCGCGGTGCTGTAACAGGGCCTGCAGGGTGTCGAACATATGCCGGTCGCGCAGGTTCCATGAGGCCGCAGAGCCGCGGTACATGACCCGGTAATACTGCTCGGCTGCCCGCACTACCCGGGCGTTCTGTTCGGCATTGAAGAGTTGTTCGTGATCGTGCGTGCAGGCGTCCAGGCGTTTGCCCAGCAGACTGTTGAGCTGGGCGACCACGGCGTCCTCGCAGGAATCGCCTTGGCCATGTTCGACGAACAAGCCATAGCGCGCCGGCTCGTCTTGCCAGGGCGACAGGCAGGCATAGCGTTGGCGTGCCTGCCGGGCTTGTTGCGGGTCGACCTGATCCAGGTAGTGCAGCACCTCGGCCATGGAGTTGCGCAGGCTGTAGACATCCAGGCCGCGAAACTCGACGCGCTGCGTTTCATGCAGCGCGTGGTTGTGGTGGTGCAGCCAGTGGATGAAGCGCGACACATCGGTGTTGCGCCACATCCAGGTGGGGAAGCGGGTAAAGGCGCTTTGGGTCCAGGCCGAGGCGTCGCGCTGGCGGGCGAAGCGGTCGAGCTGCGCGGCATCCGGCCAGTCCGCTTCGACGGCGACTATGTTGAAGCCGTGGCGCTCGATCAGGCATTGGGTAATCGCGGCGCGGGTGCGGTAGAAGTCCGAGGTGCCATGGCTAGCTTCACCTATGAGCAGCACGCGGGCATCGCCGTAGCGGTCGAACAGGTCGGCGAAGGCGCTGCTGTGCAGGTCCGGCAGGGGTTCGGCGTAGTGGCGGATGAGGGCAGGCAGGTCGGCTGCTTGGGCTGGCGAACGGTTGACTATTTCGACCGGGGTTCCCATGGCGCACCTCAGTGGCTGAATCGATCACCCATAGCGTAGTGCGGCCCGGCGGGTGTGTTTTGGCGCGGCGACGAACGCAAGCGGTCGCTGCCCGGGACATGGCCAGTCGTCTGCCCATTAGTGGGAACTCATGGCGGCAAGGGGCTGTCGGAGCGACTGAATTGTGTTGGTCCCGCGGGGTGCTGATGCCAGGGCACGGGCTTTTATATGAGGCTCTGCCGATAGGTCCTGGCCTCTGGTCGCAAACGCCGGTCGGCGACTTCTGGCTTCTCCCGGGGCTTTTCTTTATTGTGGCGACCCGCCAAAAAGCTCAAGGAATCAATATGTTGGAAAATAGCCTAAGTCAGTTGGAACAATTGGTCGGTGACCTTGTGCAGGCGAACAAGGCACTGCAGGGCGTAAACACGCAATTGAGCGGCGAACTGGCGCAAATCAAGGATGAAAACGAGACCTTGCAGTTGAACGCGATTGAGCAGGAAGAGCTGCACAGCGCCACTGCTACGCGCATCCAGGCTCTGGTCGAGCTGGCCACTGGCACTGTCAAGGCGAGCCCGGCTAACGTATGACTGGTGACGGTTTGACGATCAAGATCATTTCGGTCCTCGGCAATGACTACAGCATCAAGGTGCCTGCCGATAAAGAGGCAGACCTGGCCGCCTCGGCGCTGCTGCTCAAGCGTCTGCTGGCAGAGACCAAAGCCCAGTCGCCGACCCTGATCGGCGATCGCTTGCTGGTGCTCACGGCATTGAAGCTGTGTGCGCAGCAGGCTGAGCAGGAACAGCGTCACAAGCAGGAAATCGAGCGGATCGAGGGCGCAGTCAGCGCCAGGGTTGCCGATATTGCGGGGTTGATCCGCGAGGCGTGAGCCGCTCGGTGCTGGCGCGGTTCAGCGGTAGCGCGCGAGGATAGCGTCGAACTCGCCTGCCTGTTTCATCTGCACCAGCGCGCGTAGCAATCGCATGGTCGGCACGTCGGGTTCGTCGCGCACGATACAGGCGACTATGTCGTTGGCAACTTCCAGCAGCGGTTGCAGTTTTTCTTCGCCAGGCTGTTGGCGGTTGTACCACTGCAGCATCAGTTCGTTGCTGATGGCGTAGTCGTAGCGTTTGGCTTGAAGCTTGGCCAAGGCCAGTTCCTGGGTGCGGGCGTCGTCGCGTATCAGTTGGCCGCTGGTAAACAAGGTGTCGAGGCTGGGGTAGGTGAAACCCAGTACGGTGCCGATGGTCTCGCCTGGCATCTGGTTCAATTGCACTTGCTGCTGGCTGCGGCCGACCAGCAGGTCGCGCTGGACCATGAACGGCACGCTCCAGATGTATTGATGGTGCGACTCGCTCAGCCAGGCTGGATTGACATAGCAGCGCACATCGATTTCACCACGCACCAGCATCTGTTGAATGCGCAGACGCGGGCGCACCAGCATCTCGGCGCGGCGCCCGACTTTTTCGGCTAACCGTTGTTGCAGGTCAAAGAGAATGCCGGCGGTCGCCCGGCCGTTCTCGATGTGGATCATGGGCATGGCCCAGCTTTCGCTGACAGAAAAGCGCAGCGGCCGCTCTTCGGCGCTGGCGCTGAAGCTGCACAGGATCAAGGCAAGTGACAAACAGCGCATCTAGGCACCAAGGCGGATCATTTTTGTTTGCGCCGGGCGACGTGTGGCCTGCCTGGCGGTGACGGGGTGAAACGGTCTGCAAATTTATTGTTTAGCCAACACCGGCCCGTAGGGTGCGCCGCGCGCACCGGGTACCCGGTTGTCAGTGGTGCGCACGGCGCACCCTACAGGTCTTTTAGCGGATTATCGTTAAGGATGCACCCTAACGGATCATGGGTGTGGATGCACCACCGGCCCGTAGGGTGCGCCGTGCGCACCGGGTACCCGGTTGTCAGTGGTGCGCATGGCGCACCCTACAGGTCTTCTAACGGATCATGGCTAAGGATGCACCCACCGGCCCGTAGGGTGCGCCGTGCGCACCAGGCACCCGGTTGTCAGTGGTGCGCATGGCGCACCCTACAGGTCTTCTAGCGGATCACGGGTAAAGATGCCGACACCGGCCCGTAGGGTGCGCCGTGCGCACCGGGCATCCGGTTGTCAGTGGTGCGCACGTCTTCTAGCGGATCATGGGTAAGGATGCACCCATCAACGCAAAGAGTCCGCCGCAGCAGCGGTTGAAGCCTTTGCCGCTGCGCTCCAGCCAGGGACGAATGCGGTGGGCGGCGCGGGCCAGCAGGTATTCAACGACGCCCTCGACCAGGGCAAAGGTCAGCGCCATCACGGCGAATTGCAGCCAGAGGCTGCGCTGCGGGTCGAGGAACTGCGGCAGGAAGGCGCCGAAGAACAGAATCACCTTGGGGTTGGAAAGAGCCGAGAGCAGGCCTTGGCGCAATAATACCGAGCCGGGTTTTGCGGCGGCCGGGGCGATTGCCGCCAGGTGCAGCGCCGGGGCTCGCCAGAGCTGGATGCCGAGCCAGATCAGGTAGGCGCCACCGATCCATTTGAGCAGGATCAGGGCATCGGTCGAGGCTTTCAGCAGGGCGCCGATGCCGAACATCGACAGGGCCATCAGCACGACAAATCCGCAGACGCCTCCCGCTATCGTCCATTGCGTGCGGCGATGCCCATAAAGCGCGCCGTGGGTCAGGGCGAGCAGGCCGTTGGGTCCGGGCGTCAGCGCCAGGCCGATAACGGCGGTCAGGTAGAGCAGCCAGGTGTGCAGGGCCATGTCGGGGTATCCGTTGCTGATGGTTGTTCTAGCGCCGCGGGCTGTGAGGTTGCGGAAACCTCGCGGCGGTATTCGATGGTTGTCGGGGTATTGGCCGCGTGACGCTTAGCTTTTGCCTACGGGGCCGTTAACTGTGCGAGGACAATAAGCCGAGTCGCGTTGCCTGAGAAGCATAGCCGCGAAGCCCGGCGAACATGCAGGTAGCTGTTGGGCTTCTCTGCGCTCAACCTGCGCGCTGCGCGCCAACCTACACGCGTGCGCCTGCCGCCAGTCAAGCGCTTGTTTGAGGTGCGGGCGAAACCGTCTTGGCTGTGGCACACTCTGCGGCTTGATACGGGGTGTGCTTTTGCCAGGCAGCTATCGCCCCGCTGGCTCCCAGATGTGATGCCGATGGCCGCCCGCCGGAGGCAGCCTGGATAATTGGCCGCCCCGCGCGGCGAGAGAACAAGAGGATTGACCGTGCACAATGCCGTGATCAGTGGTACCGGCCTGTATACCCCAGCCAACAGTATTTCCAACGACGAGTTGGTGGAGTCCTTCAATGCTTATGTGCAGCAGTTCAATGCTGCTAATGCGGCGGCTATCGCCAGTGGCGAAGTCGAGGCGCTGACCGAGTCGAGCAGCGCTTTTATCGAGCGGGCGTCGGGCATCAAGAGCCGCTTCGTGATCGACAAGGACGGCATCCTCGATCCGCAACGCATGGTGCCGCGCATCCCTGAGCGCTCCAACGATCAATGGGGCATCCTCTGCGAGATGGCCGTCGGCGCAGCCCAAGAGGCGCTGGCCCGTGCGGGCAAGACCGCAGCAGATATCGATGGGGTAATAGTTGCCTGCTCCAATCTGCAGCGTGCCTACCCGGCAGTCGCCATCGAAGTGCAGGCGGCGCTGGGTATCAAGGGCTTTGGTTACGATATGAACGTGGCCTGTTCCTCGGCTACCTTTGGCCTGCAGGCTGCGACCAACGCCGTACAGCTCGGCCAGGCGCGGGCGATCCTGATGGTCAACCCGGAAATCTGCACCGGGCACCTGAACTTCCGCGACCGCGACAGCCACTTCATCTTCGGTGATGCCTGCACTGCGGTGATCGTCGAGCGGGCCGATCTGGCCACCTCCGCGCAGCAGTTCGAGATTGTCAGCAGCAAGCTGATCACCCAGTTCAGCAACAATATCCGCAACAACTTCGGCTTCCTCAACCGTGCTGCGGAAGAGGGCATTGCTGCGCCAGACAAGCTGTTCGTCCAGGAAGGCCGCAAGGTGTTCAAGGAAGTCTGCCCGATGGTCGCCGAGCTGATCGCCAGCCACCTGGCGGAAAATCAGTTGAACGTCAGCGACGTCAAGCGCTTCTGGCTGCACCAGGCCAACCTGAATATGAACCTGTTGATCGCGCGCAAGCTGCTTGGCCGCGATGCCGAGCCGGGTGAAGCGCCGGTGATTCTCGATACCTACGCCAACACCAGTTCGGCCGGTTCGGTGATCGCCCTGCACAAAAACCAGGACGACCTGCCGAGTGGCGCACTGGGCGTGCTCAGCTCCTTCGGTGCCGGTTACTCGATCGGCAGCGTGATTCTGCGTAAGCGGTAATGGACTACCCGTCCGATAGCGCGCTGCTCGCCCGCCTGCTGGCTGGCGAGGAGAAGGCCTTTCGCGAGTTGGTCGCCACTTATCAGGGGGCGATGCGCGCGGTGGCCTTCGCCATTGTCGGCAGCCGCAATGCCGACGAAGCAGTGCAGGATGCATGGCTGGCGGTGGTGCGTAATCTGGAGGGGTTTCAGGGCCGCTCCAGCCTCAAGACCTGGTTGCTGACCATCACCGCCAACAGCGCCAAGACCCGCCTCAAACACAACCGCCGCGAGGTGCTGCTCGATGACCTGCCGGCCCCCCACGGCAGCATCGGCGACGAGCGCTTCGCCGAAAACGGTCACTGGCTGCTCGGTCCTCATGCCTGGCACCACGATACCCCGGAAGCCCTGCTGACCGAGGATGAGCTGCGCGAGTGCCTGGAGAAAACCCTGGGCAGTCTGCCCGAGCTGCAAGGCAGTGTGCTGCATCTGCGTGAGCTCGCAGGCCTGGAGTTGGATGAGGTCTGTAACCTTTTGCAGGTCTCCGCCTCTAATGTGCGGGTGTTATTGCATCGCGCCCGGCTCAAGGTTTACGCCACCCTTGAGCATTTCGAGGAGACCGGCCAATGTTGAGTTGCAAGGAGCTGGTAGCCCTTTCCAGCGATCTGCTTGATTGCCATTTGAGCGTGCGCCAGCGTGTGGCCGTACGCCTGCACGTGCTCATGTGTTTTCGCTGTCGGCGTTTTATCCGCCAGATGCGCCTGAGCCAAGCGGCGTTGCGCCAACTGCCGCAAGGGCAGAGCGCCGAGTTGGATGCCTTGGCCGCCAAGCTGGCCGAAATGCGCCGCCAGCAACAGTAGGGCCTGTTTGCGTTTCATGCGTGGTCGTGATGACGCGTGACTAGGCCCCGGAGCGTCAGCCCGCGAGGGTATCCCATGCTTTTGCCTTATGTGGCTCTCGGCGCTCTGTAAGCGGGCGCGGGTGTGCAACCCCCTGAAATTCGTCTTGCCGCGAGTGGCCGTAGATACTTGGGCGCCGTCGCTATGTTCGTATATTTTTTCTGTGGCTCTGTAACGCCTGCGCCTGGACTCACTCTATTGGTTCGAGGGTGCCACTCTGGCCCCATTATTAACTGCACTGGAGAGTTGCCATGAAACATCTGAATAGCGTTGTTGCCACCCTGGGAGCTGTATTGCTGAGCAGCGCCGCTTTCAGCGTACAGGCCGCCAGCAACCCCTTCGCGGCACAGGAACTGAGTAGTGGCTACAGCCTGGCGGCTGCCGAGAAGTCTGCTGAAGGCAGCTGTGGCGAGGGCAAATGTGGTGGTGACATGAAGAAAGCCGAAGGCGAAGGCAAATGTGGTGAAGGCAAGTGTGGTGGCGAAGCCAAGAGCGAAGGCGAAGGTAAATGCGGGGAAGGCAAGTGCGGTGCTGAGAAGAAAGCCGAGTAACTAAAGCCGATAGCTAAACCAAGTTATTGGGTGCAAGGGGCAGGGCATGCAGGTGAATTTTGTCAGTGGTGCCGGGCTGGGCCTTCGTCGCGGCCTGCTCGGCGCGCTGCAGCAATGCAGCAGCGATGAGCTGGACTTTCTCGAAGTGGCACCGGAGAACTGGATCGGTGTCGGTGGGCGTTTGGGTAAGCAATTGCGTGCCCTGAGTGAGCGCCTGCCGTTTCTCTGCCATGGCCTGTCCCTCAACCTTGGTGGTTTTGCTCCGTTGGATATCGAGCTGCTCAAGGCTATCAAGGTCTTTCTGGAGCAGCACGGGATCGGCGGTTACAGCGAGCATCTGTCGGCTTGCGCCGACCATGGCCAGTTATATGACCTGATGCCGCTGCCCTTTTCCGAGGAGTCGGTGCTGCGTATCGCCGAGCGCGTGCGCATCGTGCAGGACGTGCTGGAGCGCCCATTGATCATCGAGAACGTCTCGGCCTATGCGCAGTTGCCGGGCGAACTGGATGAAGCCGCGTTTGTTTGTGCGGTGCTGGAGCAGGCCGACTGCCAGCTGTTGCTGGATGTGAATAACGTCTTCGTCAACAGCATCAATTTCAACTTCGATGCAGCGGCTTATATCGCCGCAATGCCCAGTGCACGGATTGCTTATTTGCATGTGGCCGGGCATTACGACCAGGCAAGCGATCTGAAGATCGACACCCACGGCGCGCCAATCATCGACCCGGTCTGGGCGCTGCTTGCTCAGGCCTACGCCGTGCATGGGGTGCGCCCGACCTTGCTGGAGCGCGACTTTAACTTCCCGCCGATTGCCGAGCTGTATGCCGAGGTGGCACAGATTCGCCAGCTGCAAGCGGCTGGCGCTCCGTTTAGAGGGTACGGCACATGAGTGGCGTTGAACTGCAGCAACAGTTTGCTGCGCGTATTCGCCAGCCGGCCGAGCAACCCTTGCTCGATGGCATTCCAGCCGAGCGAATGGCGGTGTATGAAGAACTGTTTTTCAACAATATCGAAGGCTTTATCAGTGGCGCCTTCCCGGTGCTGCACCGGCTGATTGAGGCACGCCGCTGGCAGCGCCTGGTGCGCAGCTTTATCGCCGAACATCAGGCGCACACGCCGTATTTCTTGCAGATCAGTCAGGAGTTTCTCGCCTGGTTGCAGCAGGGCTATGTGGCCGAGCCGGGTGACCCGCTGTTTATCCTCGAATTGGCGCATTACGAGTGGGTCGAGCTGGCGCTGGATGTCAGTGAGGCCGACCTTGCGGAGCAGGGCTGGTCGCCACTGGCCTGGCCGTTGGCTTATCAGTGGCCGGTGCAGCGTATTGGCGTGGACTTCCAACCCACCACGCCTCCTGCCGAGCCGACCTGCTTGCTGGTCTGGCGCGATGGGCAGGATAAGGTGCGCTTTATGCAGCTCAGTCCGTTCGCCTATCAGTTGGCCGCGCGTCTGCAGGGCGGGGCCACTGTCGAGGCGGCTTTGCTTGAACTGGCGCAACAGCATGGCCTGACGGCTGACACGCAGTACTTCAATAACGCCCAGAGCCTGCTGGATGACTGGCAACGCCAAGGTATCTGGTGCCCTTAACCCCTCGCTGTATCTGATCCTCGGCGCCGAGCGCCGGCTTGTGGAGATTTAACCATGCTGAGCTTTTTCAATCGTCTCCAGGATGCCCTGGACGCTACCCGCCGCCTGGATTTTATCGGCCCGTTATTGCTGCGCCTGTATCTGGTGCCGGTGTTCTGGATGGCTGGCATGCACAAGCTGGCGGATATCGACGCCACCGCTGCCTGGTTCGGCAACCCGGATTGGGGTCTGGGCTTGCCATTTCCAGAACTGCTGGCCTGGGCTGCCGCGCTGACCGAGGCGGGCGGGGCGTTGCTGCTGCTGTTCGGCCTGGCGGTGCGTTGGGTGAGCATCCCGCTGATCGTCACCATGCTGGTGGCGATCTTCGCCGTGCACCTGCCCTATGGCTGGCAGGCGATTGCCGACGCCGGTGCGCCGTTTGCCAACGAACGGGTAGTGGAGTCGGTAGGCAAGCTTGAACGTGCCCGTGAGCTGCTCAAAGAGCATGGCAACTACGACTGGCTGACCAGCAGCGGCAAGCTGGTGGTGCTGAACAACGGCATCGAGTTTGCTGCCACCTATTTGGTGATGCTGGTGGTGCTGTTTTTCAGTGGTGCCGGTCGCTGGTTAAGTCTGGATTACTGGTTGGGCCGGGTATTTCGTCAGCAGCCTTGAACTGAAGGTGGCCCGCCGCCGCAAGGGTGCGGGCCGCTGAGGCCCTGTCCATGCGTTGGCGTATTGAATGAACACCTACAGTGAAGCTGCTGCGGACGTGTTCCTCTGTCCGCCTTGCGAGGTGGCACCTACACGCCGAAGGTGCCCTAGTGAGGTGTTTACTGTTGAGCCCATTTCAGGAAGGTGCTGCGGCTTTCCGGGGTCAACAGGTTCCACATTTGTTGCAGAGTGGTCAGGGTTGCATCGCTGTGCGGCAGTGCAGCAGCGTGAGCTGGTGCCGGATACAGGACTACTGGTTGGGTCGCTGCACCGGCAGCTGTGCCCAGTGGTGCGACAGTAGCGGCTTGCGGGGCAACTTCACTGGATCCCATCAGGGCGGCGAGTGCCGAAACGTTACGGTTGCCGGCTTGTGCTTGCTCACGCTCACCTGTGCGGGTGTTCACGGCCCAGGCGCTGAATTCGCTCTCGAGCTTCTTGGCTTCTTCCAGATTGCTCGGACGGTCGAACTCGAGGCGCCAGAGGTCACCGGCTTTACCCTCGATATTGAAGATGGCGGTGCGGCCACGTACCACTTCGTGGCTGATGCCGCCAGCGATGTCGAAACCATTCTTGTAGAAGGCCTGGAGCTGGTAAGAGCCCGGCTGTAGGAGCAATTCTTTGTCGTCTAGACCATTCGCGGCGTTGGCTGCGGAGTAGGGCTGGCCGTTGATGCTGCGAATTTCCAACTCTACGGGAACCACTACAGTCAGTACCTTGCTCTGCGGCAGCGGTGCGCCGGAATACAGTTGAACTGGCGGTTGCTGGGCACAGGCGGTCATCAGAAAAGCCATTGTGATAACGAACAAGCGGCGCATGGAAACTCCTAATTACGAAGGCTCGCCGGTACTCGGCGGTTGGGTCGATTGCATTTCGAAAACAATAATAAGACTGATAAGTGTCAGTTAAATGACAAACCGGGCTGTCCCAAAGGGAGCAGCCCGGTTTGTTTTCATTCTAATCCGCGAGGGGATTTAGAAATCGTAGCGCAGACCTACGGTGAAGCCAGCAGCTTCTTCACCAAGTGCTTCGTTCACACCATTGACGATTGACTGGTTGCTAGGGGTGGCAGTGCGGGACTGTGCCCATGGGGAATAGGCAACGTTTTTATCGTTGTCCACTACTGCGTAGTTGGCGTAGACGCGTACCGCTTTGTCCAGTTTGTGCTCGACACCCACAACCCACATGTCAGCATCGGCGCTTTCGGCGTCGCTGTCATTGGTCATCCAGGTAGCTTTCAGGGCAGTGTTTTTGGCAATTGCGAATTCGCCACCCAGGCCGTAGACGTTGAAGGAGCCAGCATCACGCTGAGTATTGGTAGTGGCATCAAAGCCGTCGAAATCGGTGGTTTGGTAGAAACCGACCAGTTTGAAGGTGTCGGTGATTTTGTAGGCGGCAGCGGCGCGAATAGAGTCAGCCTCGCCACGCAGAGCATCCTCTTCTACCTGCTCGTAGGCCAGAGAGGCTTCCAGCGGGCCACCGATGTAGTTCAACGAGGCGCTGAAAGCATCGCTATCTTCGTTGTTGGCATTGGTATCTGTGATGTTGAGAGACTGCCCCTTGTACATCGAGTAGGCCACTTTAGCGTTGAAGCCATTGAAGCTAGGCGTGGTGTACTGGATGGTGTTGTCATAACGCTCGTCAAGGCGGCCGGCAGTGACGCGTGCCAGGTTGTTCATGTCGCCGACTTGGTCGCCGAAGATGTTGAAGGGGCCACGAGCCACCTTGAACGGGCTATCGAAACGACCGACTTGAATCGCGCCGAAGTTCCCGCTCAGGCCAACGAAGGTGTCGCGAGTGGCGAAATCTGTACCGCCGTTCGAAGCGCCGGTGGTGAAGTTGATCTGTTGCTCGATCTGGAAGAAAGCTTTCAGGTCCGGGTTGACTTGGTTGTCGCCTTTGAAACCCAGGCGCGAGGAGTTGCTCGACAGGTTGGTTTCGGAGTACTTGGCACCATCGTCAAGGTAATCAACCGATACATGCGCACGGCCATAGATGCTCACGTCCGCCATTGCTATGGCAGGTACCGACAGAGCAGCACCAACAGCAACCGCAATCAACTTCATGTTCATTGAAAAACCCCTTCGTTTATGATAGGCCGTCATTGCCATTGGCATGACATCATCTGTTTGGACGGAGGCGATTATGGAAGGCCCATATGACAGAAGGTTTGCTGTCGTGTGACATTTCAGAGTCAGTGGAACTTTTTCAGAATCAAGCAGTTGCATTGCACGTCAGGTCATGTTGGTGGGTGCAATATGGCGGCGGTAAGGCCGAGCGGCCGAACTTCATACGTTGATTAGTAAGCTTTGAGGATGGTTTCGAGTTGTGGTGACTCGCGTGCGACTGCATCATGCTTGGCGACTTTCAGGGCCTGTTCCGTTTCGTTCGTGGAGTACCGGAGCTGTCCCCTCGGGAAATTTCCTTCGGAGCTTGCTATGACTCTTCTGCTCGCAGATTCCATGTGCTGCTTGCCGGCAGCGAGCTGGGACGCTCTGTCGGCCAGTGAGCAGCCCTTTCTGCGACACGCCTTTCTCTCGGCCCTGGAAGACAGCGGTAGCGTTGGCGGGCGAAGCGGCTGGCAGGCGGCGCATCGGCTGTTGCACGACGGCCAGGGGCAACTGCTGGCGGCTATGCCGGCCTATATAAAAAGCCACTCCTATGGCGAGTATGTGTTCGACCACGGCTGGGCGGATGCCTGTCACCGGGCGGGCATCGACTATTACCCCAAGCTGCTGGGTGCCATTCCGTTCTCGCCGGTGGGGGGGCAGCGTTTGCTCGGCGATCCCCTTGCGGTCGGGCAGTTGCTCGATGAGTTAAGTGCGAGCCTGGCGCAGCAAGGGTTGTCGAGCCTGCATATCAATTTCACCAGCCCGGCCGATGATGCGCTGCTGCAGGGGCGCGAGGGTTGGTTGCAGCGCCTGGGCTGCCAATACCACTGGCACAACCGCGGCTATCGGGATTTCCAGGATTTTCTCGATGCGCTCAGTTCGCGCAAGCGCAAGCAGATGCGCAAGGAACGCGAACAGGTGGCGGGGCAGGGCATCGAGTTTGACTGGCGTGAGGGCCATCAGCTGAGCGAGCTGGAGTGGGATTTCGTCTACCTGTGCTACGCCAATACCTACCGCGTGCGTGGTCAGTCGCCCTACCTGACGCGTGCCTTCTTCAGTCTGCTGGCCGAGCGTATGCCGCAGATGATTCGCGTGGTATTGGCTCGTCAAGGCGCCAGGCCGGTGGCCATGGCCTTCAGCCTGATGGGTGGCGACAGCCTGTATGGGCGCTATTGGGGTTGCCTGGCGGAGTTCGATCGGCTGCATTTCGAGACCTGTTTCTACCAGGGCATGGATTATGCGATAGCTCAGGGGCTGCAACGTTTCGATGCCGGTGCGCAGGGCGAGCACAAGCTGATCCGCGGCTTTGAGCCGGTGATCACCCACTCCTGGCACTATCTCTGCCATCTGGGCTTGCGCGCGGCGGTGGCCGACTTTCTGCAGGACGAGCGCCAAGGTGTGCAGGGCTACGCCGAGGACGCGCGCGGGCAGTTGCCGTATCGGCAGGCTTGAGGATTTTCGCGGGCATGGCCCGCTCCTACAAAAGCACAGCGCGCCTCCATACCGTAGGAGCGGGCCATGCCCGCGAATCGATATCGAAGACACCAACCATCGCTGAGCCTTATCAAAGCCAGACGGCATTCCAGAACGGATAATCGCCGATCCGTGCAACCAAACCTGCCCGCAATGGATTGGCCACGATGTAACGGGCAACTGTTTGCAGGTCTTCCTCTTCGCGTAGGGCATGGTCGTGAAAGGCTTTTGACCAGAGCGGGCCCGTTCGATTCAGGGCTCGGTTGGCGTTGCGGGAACTGTCGGCCTATTACCTCACCGAGGTTGTCCTTCTCGCCAAGCTGCAACAGCCAGTGGGCGTGGTCGGGCATCAGCACCCAGGCTAGCATCTGGCTCTCCCTGAGCAAGCTGTTGTCTTCGAAACAGCGCGCGGCCGCGCAGGCCGCAGGGAAGTGGGTGAATAGCGGTTGTCGGTTTTCGCTGGTTGTGGTGATCAGATAAGCCGTACTGCAGACCGATGCACGGCCTTTGCGTAAGGCCGCGTGGCCGGGTTTTTTGTGGCAGGGATGCTCGTCCATAAGCGTTCTCCTTGAGAAATTCGCGGGCATGGGGCTGGGTGCCCCCCCCGCTCCTACAGGAGGATAGTCTGACAATACGCATCAACCTTAGCGACCCATGGTCGCGACCGGCGTTTTACTCCACCCCGACAAACCCGCCTGTCTGGTGTTGCCAAAGCCGCGCGTAGAGGCCGCCCTGGGCAATCAGCTCACTGTGGCTGCCGGTTTCGACGATGCGGCCCTGGTCGATCACCACTAGGCGGTCCATGCGCGCGATGGTCGACAGGCGGTGGGCGATGGCGATCACGGTTTTGCCCTGCATCAGGCTGTCCAGGCTCTCCTGGATGGCTGCTTCGATTTCCGAGTCCAGCGCCGAGGTGGCTTCGTCTAGCACCAGAATTGGCGCGTCCTTGAGCAGGACGCGGGCGATGGCGATGCGCTGGCGCTGGCCGCCGGAGAGTTTCACTCCGCGTTCGCCAACCTGGGCGTCGAAACCGCGGCCGCCCTGGCCGTCGTCGAGTTGCGGGATAAAACTGTCGGCGCGGGCCTTGCGCACCGCCTCAAGTAATTCAGCCTCGCTGGCAGAGGGTTTGCCGTAGAGCAGGTTGTCACGGATCGAGCGGTGCAACAGGGCGGTGTCCTGAGTGACCATGCCGATCTGTGCACGCAGGCTTTCCTGAGTCACTTCGGCGATGTTCTGGCCATCGATCAGGATGCGCCCGCTTTCCAGGTCATAAAGGCGCAAGAGCAGGTTCGCCAGGGTCGATTTTCCCGCGCCGGAAGGGCCGACCAGGCCGATTTTCTCACCGGGGGCAACCGTCAGGCTCAGGCCGCCGATCACTCCGTGGCTGTTGCCGTAATGAAAGTGAATATTGTCGAACTGCACCGCGCCACTGTTGACCTGCAGCGGCTTTGCCTGGTCGTGGTCGAGCACCTGACGCGGCTGGACGATGGTTTGCATGCCGTCCTGCACGGTGCCGACGTTCTCGAAGATGCCGTTGACCACCCACATGATCCATTCGGCCATACCGTTGATACGAATCACCAGGCCCAGCGCCAGGGCGATGGCGCCGGTGCTGATCAGTTCCTGGCTCCACAGCCACAGTGCCAGGGCGCCGGTGCAAACGATCAGCATGCCGTTGAGGCAGGTCACCAGGAAGTCCAGGGTGGTGATGATGCGCGATTGCAGGCGCACCTTACCGAGCAGTTCCTGGATGGCTTGGCGGGTGTAGTGCTCCTCGACCTGGGTGTGGGCGAACAGTTTGAGGGTGGTGATGTTGCTGTAGCCGTCGACTACCCGGCCCATGACTTTCGAGCGCGCCGCCGAGGCTGCCGCAGAGCGTTCCTTGATCCTTGGCACGAAGTACCAGAGCGCCGCGCAGTAGCCGATGATCCACAGCAGCAGCGGGGCAATCAGGCGCAGGTCGGCAGCGGCGAACAGGTAAAGCGCGCTGGCAGCGTAGACGACTACATGCCAGAGCGCGTCGACCACCTGCATGGCCGAGTCGCGCAGTGAGGGGCCGGTCTGCATGATGCGCTGGGCGATGCGCCCGGCGAAGTCGTTCTGGAAGAAGCCCAGGCTCTGCTTGAGTACGTAGCGATGGTTCTGCCAGCGAATCAGGTTGGTCAGGCCGGGGTTGATGGCCTGGTGCGTCAGCAGGTTGTGCAGGCCGAACACCAGCGGGCGGATGACCAGTGCTACCAGCAGCATCCACAGCAGGGTGTGCTGGTGCTGTTCGAAGAACTCGCCACTCGGGGTGGTCTGAGTCATGTCGATCAGCTGACCAAGGAAGCTGAACAGCGCCACTTCGATCAAGGCTGCGACGAAACCGACCACCAATACGGCGCTCATCAGCGGCCAGACCTGGCGCAGGTAGTGGGCATAGAAGGCCAGCATGGCGGCCGGCGGTTCGACGTCGGGGCTGGCTTTGAATACGTCGATCAGCTTTTCGAAGTGGCGAAACAGCATGTCAGACAGCCTGCCTAGGTCAGGGAAAAGAGCCTGATTCTAGCCAGTTTGCCGGCACGGGTGTTGCGCAGATGGAGGCTGAATACGCAGGGTGGGCATTGGGGTCATGCGCACCCTGCGGGGTGGATCAGAGGCGCTTGGCTTCGGTAATCAGCACTGGCTCGCGCGGTACGTTCTGGTGGCCGCCGCGATTGCTGGTTGGCACCTGGGCGATCTTGTCGACCACATCCATACCGCGTGTCACCTTGCCGAACACCGCATAGCCGAAGTCGCGCGAGCTGTGGTCGAGGAAGGCGTTGTCCTTGTGGTTGATAAAGAACTGGCTGGTAGCGGAATCCCGCACCTGGGTGCGCGCCATGGCCAGGGTGCCGCGTACGTTGTGCAGGCCGTTGTCGGCTTCGTTCTTGATCGCGGCTTGTGTCTGCTTCTGTTGCATGCCGGCATCGAAGCCACCGCCTTGCACCATGAACCCCGGGATTACCCGGTGAAATTGGGTGCCTGCGTAGTAACCGCTGTCCACGTAGGCGAGGAAGTTTTCCACGCTGACGGGTGCTTTTTCCGCATTCAGCTCGATTTCGATTTCACCGAGGCTGGTGGTCAGCAGTACCTTCGGGTTTTCCGCGGCCAGCAGGCTGCTGGCAAACAGTACGGTGCAGGCGGCGAGGGCGAGTTTTTTCAGCATGCTTGTTGATCCTTGTTGAGGGCAGTGTGGGCAGTCTGTTCGACTTCTTCGAGGAAGGCCAGCAGGCTGCTGTTGAAGCGTTGCGGTTGATCCAGTGGTGTGGCGTGGCGCGAATCTTCGATCACCAGCAGGCGCGCATTGGGCATTTCCCTGACGTAGGCCTCTTTCTGCGCAACCGGGGTGTAGTCGCGATCGGCGGCGATCACCAGAGTCGGACAGGTAATGCGTGCCAGGCGTTCCCGTACTCCCCAGCCAATTATGGCGTCGAGGCTGGCCAGGTAGGCGCGCTTGTCGTTGAGCGGCCAGCGCTCTTCGATCTTGCGCCGCAGCTCGGCTTGCTCGGGCTTGGGAAACAACAGTTTGCCCAGCGCCTTGGAGATGGTGTCGAGGCTGAGCAGGCGTGACAGGCTCCAGCGTTTGGCAATTTCCAGGAAGTCGCGTGGGCTTTTCGCCTTCACTTCCGGGCCGCTGTTGACGATGGTCAGGCTTTTCAGCAGTTCGGGGCGCTCGACGCCCAGTTGGAAGCCGATCATCCCGCCCATGGAAATGCCCACCAGATGCACCCTGTCCAGCCCCAGGTGCTCGATCAGCGCGCTCACGTCTTCGGCGAAACCGGCGATGCTGTAGCGTTCGCGCGGCTTGTCCGAGCGGCCGTGCCCGCGGATGTCGATGGCGATCACGCGGTAGTGCGCCGCCAGTTCGGGGATCTGATATTCCCAGTCGCGGGTGCTCGAACCCAGGCCATGCACCAGCAGTACCGGCGTGCCCTTGCCGTATTCCTCGTAGTGCAGTTGGCAACCGTCGTTATCGAAGTAGGACATGGATGATTCCCGTCAGTTGGCTGACTCAGTTGGCGGATTTAGTTGGCGGATTGAGGCGCGGCGAAGGGCGCATTGAGTGGTGCCGCGTCGAAGTTCTTGATCAGGTTTACAAGAATCTGGCTGGCCGGCCCCAGGCTTTTGTCCTTGTGGCTGTAGAGGGTAAAGCGTGGGTGATTGGAGCCGCCCTGTTCCAGCTCCAGGGTTTTCAGGATGCCAGCGCTCAATTCTCTATCGATCTGATGGCGCGGTAGCCAGGCGAAGCCTAGCCCGCTGCTGACAAAATAGGCCGCTGTCGACAGGCTGCTGACCGTCCAGCGTTGTTCGGCGCCTAGCCAGCCGACGTCGCGCGGTTTGCTGCGCCCCGAGTCGCGAATCACCACCTGCAACTGGTTCTGTAAATCCTCGAAGGTCAGTTTGCGTTGCATCTTGTGCAGCGGGTGGTCGGGGTGGGCAACTGCGACGAATTCCACTTCGCTGAGTTCATGGCCCAGGTAGCCAACCATGGGCAGGCTGCTGATGGCCAGGTCTGCGGTGCCTTCGAGCAGCACTTCTTCGACACCTGACAGGACTTCCTCGCGCAGGCGTACGCGGCAGCCGCGACTCTGCGGGATGAAAGCGGCCAGCGCCCGGATCAGGCGAGCGGTCGGGTAGGCGGCGTCAACTACCAGACGCACTTCGGCTTCCCAGCCCTGGTCCATGTTAAAGGCCAGGTCTTCGAGTTGGCTGGCCTGTTTGACCAGTTGCCTTGAGCGACGCAACAGCACGTCGCCGGCCTCGGTGAGCACGGCTTTACGGCCCTCGATGCGCAGCAGCGGCACGCCGAGCTGTTCCTGCATGCGGGCCACGGTGTAGCTGACCGAGGATTGCGAGCGATGCAGTAACTCGGCGGCCTGGGCAAAGCCGCCCTGATCGACTACGGCCTGCAAGGTTCGCCACTGGTCAAGGGTCACGCGGGGGGCTTTCATTATCTTCTCCTGTACATGCGCGTCGTGAGCGGTTGCAAAAGGCTTTTGCCTACGGCGACCGTTTCACGCAGCCCGCAACGGTATTGAGTGAGGTCATTTAGCGCACTAAACGCCCCCGCCTTTAACTTGCCGCGAACCTGTGGAGGCGATTGCGAGACGGCGCGCAATATTTTCACCGCCGCTGAGGTGAACTCGCTCTAAACTGGCAGTCCTTTGTTGGAGACTGCCGCATGAAAAACGTTTGCTGTGCCTTGATCGCACTGTTGCCGCTGGTTGCTTTCGCTTATCCGATCGAGCTGGAAAAACAGTTCAACGGTGCCGAAGTGTCAGTCACCTCCCAGGAAATCGATCACAACATGGCCGCGGTGCTGCTCTACAACTATGGCCAGACCGAGGCTGAGTGCAAGGCGGTGTTCCGCAACGGTCCTGAGGCTCCGCGCACCCGCCAGGTGTTGTTGGCGCCGGGGCAAAACAGCAACCTGACCGTAAAATTCGCCCGTAGCATCATCAAACTTCGCGTGCAGCTAACCTGTGGCCTGAAGTAAACCGCTGGCCGCTCAATGCAGAGCCTAGGCGTCTGTACCCGAATGGCAATCAAGCACAAATTGTAAGTTGGCGCTGAGGAACGCAGCCCAACAAGAGCAACCAGTCGTTCTTCGCAGTCCTGCCTGCATAAATCCCTATTTCTGGACGGGCGCCAGTATTGGGTGTTTTATAAATCAATTTTATCGATAGGTGGAAGCTGTTATTTGCACTTTTTAATCGATTGCTGCGTCACTACCCTTTGCACCATCGACGTTAATCAACCTCTGATGGAGCACAACATGTCCAATGTTCTGGTAATCGAAAGCAGCGCCCGCCAACAGGGCTCGGTTTCGCGTCAGCTTACCGAGCAATTCATTGCCCGGTGGCAAGCCGCTCACCCGGCCGATCAGATTCAGGTTCGCGACCTGGCGGTCGATCAAGTTCCGCATCTGGACGCCAACCTTCTCGGTGGCTGGATGACTCCAGCCGACCAGCACAGCCTTGCAGAGCAAGCGGCTTTGGCCCTGTCCAACACGCTAACCGATGAAGTGCTGGCTGCCGATGTGCTGGTGCTGGCCGCGCCTATGTACAACTTCGCAATCCCCAGCACCCTGAAGGCCTGGCTGGATCATGTGCTGCGTGCCGGCGTCACGTTCAAGTACAGCGAAACCGGGCCGCAAGGTTTGCTCACTGGCAAGCGGGCTTTCGTCCTGACGGCCCGTGGCGGTATCTACGCCGGGGGCAACATGGATCATCAGGAACCCTACCTGCGCCAGGTGTTGGCTTTTATCGGCATTCATGACGTCAGCTTCATCCATGCAGAAGGCCTCAACCTGGGTGCTGACTTCATGGAAAAAGGCCTGGCCGAGGCCAAGGCGCAGTTGGCTGAACTCATCTGATTACGTTTGTATCTATGGCTCCTTGGATACGGCCAGGCACCTAGGTGTCTGGCTTTTTTTGTAAATTGACGTCAAGAAATTGTCTGTTTCGCCGCGGCGTGTTGCCAGGCGTTAAGCCGGTTGGGTTCCGGGCATGCCTTGACGGCAGTGTGACGACGTCCAGCGAGGTCTGCTGCTGCCAACAGGACTGCGCTGCGCACAGTGCAACCTCGCGCCGATCTGCGCTGATGCATGCCGCAATTCCGTCCGCAGGCGCCGCGCGCTGGCTACTTGCACGGGGGGGATTGATTCGCGAGAACTAGCGCGTGCGCGGACAACGTTTCGCAACTAAAGTGCAATGCCGCTTGGTCGTCCCTTAAGCAAGGCATGGATCAAGCCCGCGGCGGCAGAGCCAAAAAATTGGCCTTTTGCCCTATTTTTCAGTATTCCAGTTGATCTTTTGTCGGATAGACTCGCCAAATTAAAAAAATGCACGGGTCTTGCCGAGCGTTGATCTCGCATTAAGGAATCAAGGTGGATTTAGCCACGCTTATCGGTTTACTCGGCGCTTTCGGGATTATTGGCGCGACCATCTTCCTAGGCGCTTCCAGTGGCATGTTTTTCAACGTTCCATCGTTGATGATCGTGATCCTTGGCAGTCTGTTTGTGGTGTTGATGAAGTTCAGCATCAAGCAGTTCTTCGGTGCTTTCAAAGTGGCGACGCGGGCTTTCAAGTTCCGTCTGCCCAGCGTTGAGGAAACCATTGTCGAGCTGATTGAGATCGCCATGGTTGCGCGCAAGGAAGGTGTGTTGGCCTTGGAAGATCGTGAGATCAGCTCGCCCTTTCTCAAGTCCGGCATCCAGTTGATGATCGACGGTCAAAGCCATGACACCATTCGCACCTTTCTGGAGAAAGAGCGCCTGTTGACCCTGGATCGCAACCGCTGGGGCGCCAAGGTGTTCACTGCCATGGGTGATGTTGGCCCGGCCATGGGCATGATCGGCACCTTGGTCGGGCTGGTGCAGATGCTGGCCAACATGGAAGACCCCAAGTCCATCGGCCCTGCCATGGCCGTTGCCCTGCTCACTACCTTGTACGGCGCCATGCTGGCGACCATGCTGTGCCTGCCTCTGGCGGACAAACTCAACTTGCGCATGACCGAGGAGGCGCGCATGCAGGCGTTGTGGATCGACGCCCTGCTGGCCATCCAGGATGGGATCAACCCGCGCATTATCGAGCAAATGCTCAAGACTTACTTGCCACCGGATAAGCGAGCAACTGCAGCGGATGCCGGGCCTGGTTGAACGAGTGCCTGAAATATGAGTGATGATGACGAGGCTCCCGCTGGTATTCCGGCCTGGGTGATGACTTTTGCCGACTTGATGTCGCTGCTGATGTGTTTTTTCGTGTTGTTGCTGTCTTTTTCCGAAATTGACGCGATGCGCTTCAAACAGATTGCTGGTGAGCTGTCCAAGGCGTTTGGCGTGCAGCGTGATGTGCCGGCGCTTGAGGTGCCGATGGGTACCAGTGCCGTGTTTGACAAGTTCTCTCCGGGTAAGCCTGAACCGACGCCAGTGGATCAGGTGCGTCAGCAGACCACCACTCAGGATCCGCAGCTCGATACCCTGCGCGGTGAGGTGGATGCCGAGGCTGAGAAGGAGCGCATGGCCCAGGAGCAAGTCAAGGAAAGCACTGAGCAGCTGCAGCAAATTCTCAACGAAGAACTTCAGGCCGGGCGCATGCAACTGCTTGAGGAGAATCGGCGGATTATTCTGCGGGTCGAAGAAAAGGGTTCATTTTCTTCCGGATCGGCAGAGCTGACGCCGGAGTTTGAAGACCTGCTGATGCGTATCTCCGATGCTCTGGTGACTATTCCTGGCGAGCTGGCCATTGAGGGTCATACCGACAACATTCCTATCAGTACGGCGCGTTTCAATTCCAACTGGGATCTGTCTGCCGCGCGAGCGTCGGCGGTGACCAATGCCCTGCTGTTCAACCCCCAGGTGTCGCCAGCGCGTATGAGTCTGCGCGGCTTTGCCGATACCCGGTCGCGAGCGGACAACGACACGCCGGAAAATCGGGCGTTGAATCGTCGGGTGGAGATCATTATCGATCAGTCCGGCGCTGACGATCAGCATGACGAACAGCTGCGCAGCCTGCTGCGAGGCGGCGATGGCGTGCAGCCGGATATGGAAGTTGAGCAGCGCTGAGGTTGCGCAAGCCCCACCTCCAGGCGCGCGGCGGCTCGGGTTTCTGCGCGGTGTATGTCCCACGCAGCGTGATTGAGCGCAATAAGCGCTTCTAGCCCCGCGCTGCACGTCCAGTCGCGACCGCTTGCAGGCAGCCTCGCGACGACGCTCAATATTTTTACCGCCCGCCTGTTAAGCTCGCCGCCCAATTGGAGGTGGTGATGCGTTATCTGCTAATTGTGACCCTGCTCTGGGCTTTTTCTTTCAGCCTGATCGGCGAGTACCTGGCCGGCCAAGTGGACAGTTATTTTGCCGTGCTGACACGGGTGCTGATTGCCGGTCTGGTGTTTCTGCCGTTGACCCGCTGGCATGGCGTGGCGCCAGCGTTCATGCGCGGCATGCTGTTGATTGGCGCGCTGCAGTTCGGCGTCACCTATGTCTGTCTGTACCTGAGTTTCAGTGTGCTGACCGTGCCGGAAGTGCTGCTGTTCACCATTCTTACGCCGTTGCATGTGACCCTGATCGAGGATGCCTTCAATCGGCGTTTCAATCCCTGGGCGTTGCTTGCCGCATTAGTCGCCGTGGCGGGTGCAGCGATTATTCGCTACGACCAGCCCGGTACGGACTTTTATATCGGTTTCTTCCTGCTGCAGATCGCCAACGCCACGTTTGCCGCCGGGCAGGTGTTCTACAAGCATTTGCTTGTCCGGCATCCCTCGGACATTCCGCAGTACCAGCGCTTCGGCTACTTCTACCTGGGTGCCTTGGTCATCGCCTTGCCGGCCTTCTTGCTGTTCGGTAACGCCGCCCGCTTACCCACTAGCGCCAGTCAGTGGTGGGTCCTGGTTTGGCTCGGTATGGTGGCATCCGGGCTTGGTCTTTACTGGTGGAACAAAGGCGCGAGCCTGGTCGATGGTGGCACCCTGGCGGTCATGAATAATGCCTTGGTGCCAGCGGGTCTGTTGGTCAATTTATTATTGTGGAACCACGATGCCGATCTTTTGCGGTTGAGTCTGGGCGGTGCGGTGATTGCCAGTTCTCTGCTGTTGACCCGGTTCGGCAGCCGGCAGTTATACGCGGCGAAGGAGATGCGATGAAGTTGTCCGGGCGTGGGGTGTCGCTGTCGGTTGGTGCCTCTTTGCTGTTTGCGCTTATTCCTGGCTATGTGCAGCAACTGGCGCCGCTGGATGGTGTGCAGGTGTTCGCCCAGCGTGTGCTGTGGTCGATCCCTGCGGTGTTGCTGATGGTCGCCGTGACTCAACAATGGACGGTGTTGGCGTCGGCCATTGGCCGTCTGCGCCATGAGCCGTTATTGCTGGCAGCCTTGCCACTCTCGGCAGCATTGATTGGCGTGCAGTGGGCCTTGTTCGTCTGGGCGCCGTTGGCCGGGCACATGCTGGATGTGTCGCTGGGTTATTTTTTGTTGCCTCTGGCAATGGTGCTGGCCGGGCGGGTTTTCTACGGCGAGCGTTTGCGCCCGCTGCAGCAGTTGGCAGTGTGCTGTGCGTTGCTCGGTGTGCTGCATGAGCTCTGGCGGCTGCAGAATTTTTCCTGGATTACCCTGGTAACCGCGCTGGGTTATCCCCCGTACTTTATGTTGCGCCGCTGGATGCGCCTGGATGCCTTGTCCGGATTCATTCTGGAAATGCTGGTGCTGGCGCCTCTGGCGGTGTGGCTGATCGTCGCCTGGGGGCCGGTGGCGGTGTTCGCTCAAGTGCCGCAATTGTGGTGGCTATTGCCTGGCCTGGGCTTGCTTGGTGCCCTGGCGTTTGCCGCGATGATGGCGTCCAGCCGGTTGTTGCCACTGGGGCTGTTTGGCATTCTCAGTTACGTTGAGCCGGTGCTGCTGTTTTTGGTGGCACTGCTGTTTCTTGGCGAAAGCTTCAATGCCCAGCAGTGGCTGACGTACCTGCCGATCTGGCTGGCGGTGCTGCTGGTCGGTTGGGACAGTGCGCGGCTGCTGATCAAACAGCGGCACATATGACAGGAGGCGACATGCAGATCAATGCTGACCTGAGCCGGCGGGTGGTGCTCGATACTCGGGCTATCGACTGGCAGGCTTCACCATTACCTGGCGTTGAACGGCGTCCACTGGAGCGTTTTGCCGCGGAAAGCGGGCGCACCACGTCAGTCGTACGGTATGCGCCAGGTGCGCAATTTCGTAGCCATCTGCATCCGGGCGGCGAGGAGATTCTGGTACTCGACGGGGTCTTCGCCGATGAACATGGCGCCTATCCGGAAGGCTATTGGCTGAAGAATCCGCCGGGCAGCAGCCATGCACCGTCCAGCCCGGAGGGTTGCCTGTTGTTCGTCAAGCTCTGCTACCAGGAGCCGCAGGATCAGCAGGCGCTGCGCATTGATACCCACAAAGCCGATTGGCGGCCAGGCCTGGTGCCAGGCTTGAGCGTATTGCCACTGGACAGCTTCGCTACGGTGCACACGGCGCTGGTGCGCTGGGCGCCTGGCACCCAGTTCAGTGCGCATCGGCATCTTGGCGGGGAAGAAATCCTGGTCCTGGAAGGGGTGTTTCAGGATGAGTTCGGCGATTATCCTGCCGGCACCTGGCTGCGCAGCCCACACGGGTCAACGCATGCGCCGTTTTCCCGTGAGGGTTGCCTGATTTATGTAAAGGTTGGCCATCTGCTCGATGCGGGTGTGACAGATCAGTCCAGTACGTTGCTCAGCACTTCGTAGATGATCCCGGTGGCGATTGCCACCAGCACCACATCGGTACCGGCTTGTTTCCACTCATAGCCGTCATAGCGTGGCAGTTGGCTGGCAATGCGGCCGTCGAAGTTCTTGGCGATACCGGGTGGCAGTGGTTTGCCACGGGCCAGGTTCTTGGCGATGCCTGGCGGCAATGCGCTGGTCGAGCCGATCAGTTGCCGATTGTCGCCCAGTACGATGCGTACGCGGCCGATATCGATGCTGGGACCACTGAGGTGGAGACTGACATTGTCGTCATGGCCCGCGCCATGTTTGCCAGGGTTATCGTGTTTCGGTGCGGCGAAGGCGCTCTGCGTGGCCAGGGCGATGGCCAGGCCGCTGCAGATGAGTAAGGCGCGAGACGGGTTGCTCATGCAAATCTCCGGGTGTTTGGCACGGTTGTAGTGCCTGATTTGAGTGCTTTGATGGGGGTTCGTTCACCTGTCGAGGGGCCTGCTCTCTGCGGGTCTTTGCAAAGAAATTCGGCCCCGGCGCAGGAAAACGTTACGCTATGCAGCTGATTTCCGTTTTTCGTCGAGGTTACCTCCGTGTTTTCCCAATTCGCCCTGCATGAACGTCTGCTGAAAGCCGTGGCTGCGCTGAACTTTACCGAGCCCACTCCAGTGCAGCTGGCGGCTATTCCGCTGGCGCTGCAAGGGCAGGATTTGCGGGTCACGGCACAAACTGGCAGCGGCAAGACGGCAGCCTTTGTCCTGCCGATGCTCAATCGCCTGCTGGGTGATGGTGCTTCCTCGCCGCGCATGAGCGTGCGCGCGATGATTATGTTGCCCACCCGTGAGCTGGCCCAGCAAACCCTAAAGGAAGTCGAGCGTTTTGCCCAGTTCACCTTCCTCAAGGCCGGTTTGATCACCGGTGGTGAGGATTTCAAGATGCAGGCCGCGATGCTGCGTCGGGTTGATATCCTGATTGGTACGCCGGGTCGCCTGATCGAGCACGCCAACGCCGGTAACCTGCTGCTCGATGAAGTGGAAGTGCTGGTGCTCGACGAAGCTGACCGTATGCTTGACATGGGTTTTGCCGAAGATGTGCAACGCTTGAGTGAGCTGTGCAATGCCGGGCGCCAGACCCTGCTGTTCTCCGCGACCAGCGGTGGTGCAGGCCTGCGCGAGATCGTCGCCAAGGTGCTCAAAGAGCCCGAGCACCTGCAACTCAACCGCGTCAGCCAGCTCAATGAAGGCACGCGCCAGCAAATCATCACTGCCGACCATAACCATCACAAAGAGCGCATGGTCGAGTGGCTGTTGACCAATGAGACCTACGAGAAGGCGATCATCTTCACCAACACTCGGGTGCAGGCCGACCGCCTGTATGGCAAGTTGGTAGCCCACGATTTCAAGGTATTCGTACTGCACGGCGAGAAGGACCAGAAAGATCGCAAGCTGGCCATTGATCGTCTCAAGCAGGGCGCGGTAAAAATCCTGGTGGCCACCGACGTGGCTGCGCGTGGTCTGGATGTCGATGGCCTGGATATGGTGATCAACTTCGACATGCCGCGTTCGGGCGACGAGTACGTACACCGCATTGGTCGTACCGGTCGCGCGGGAGCTGAAGGTCTGGCGATTTCGCTGATTTGCCACAACGACTGGAGCCTGATGTCGAGCATCGAACGCTACCTCAAGCAGCGTTTCGAGCGGCGCAATATCAAGGACATGAAAGGCATCTACCAGGGGCCGAAGAACCTCAAGGCATCCGGCAAGGCGGTGGGGCCGAAGAAGAAAAAGATCGACCCCAAGACCGGCAAGAAGCTGGTCGCGAAGAAGCCTGCGGCCAAGGCGCCAAGCAAGCGCAATACCATCAATAAACCCAAGGTCGCAGCGCCGGAGTTGGTCAGCCAGGACGGTTTGGCTCCGCTCAAGCGTCGTGCCCCTGCGGCTGAGTGATTGTGTCGCCCGGATTGCGTCCGGGCGTATTTCAGTATCAATGGTCCGCGTGCGCAGACGTAGGGTGCGCCGCGCGCACCATTGACCGCGGGTGTTTGGTGTTTGGTGTGCAGCCTGCCGGGCTGGTGCAGTCGGTCGCAGCAGGCTGCATATGCGCTGTTCTGCGGCGTTATTTAGGTACGATCAGTATCTTGCCGTCACGCTCGCCACTGGCGGCCGCTGCTACCGCTTGTTTGATCTGGCTGACGTCATAGGTGGCTGCCACGTGGGTGCGCAGCTTGCCGCTGGCGATCAGCTGGATCAGCTCACCAAACACCTTCATCTGCTCGGCCGGGGTGGCATTCTGGAACCACTTGGCCAGCCAGAAGCCGCGCAGGCTTACGTCGCGGAACACGAAGGAAGCCGGTGAGACCTGACACGGCTGGCGACTCATCATGCCGTAGTTGACCAGCACCCCGCCCTCGCTGAGGCTTGCGGCCAGGTTGTCGGTGGACGGACCGCCCACTGCGTCGATACCCAGGCGTACTTGCTCGCCGCCAGTGGCTGCGCGTACGCGCTTGGCCAGGTCTGGCCCATCCACGAGCACCACATCGCCGCCTTCGGCTTGTACGCCCGCCACTGCCGATTCGCGGCGCACCACGTTAATGGTCTTGAAGCCGCGCAGCTTGGCTAGCTGGATCAAGTAGCTGCCGACGCCCGAGTTGGCGGCGTTCTGGATCACCCAGTCACCGGGTTTGAGGTCGACAAACTGGCTGAGCAGCAAGGAGGCGGTCGGCGGATTGACGGTTAGCATCGCCAATTGCTGGGGATCCCCCTCCGGCAATGCAATCAGTTTGTTTGCGGGTGCGTTCAGGTGACTGACCCAGGTGCCGCACCCGACTGGTAGCAGTACCAGTTGGCCAACCTTGAGGTTACTCACCTCGGGGCCGACTTCCTCGATACGGCCAACACCTTCGTTGCCGCCAATTGCCGGCAGCGGTGGCAGCATGCCGTACTCACCGGTCAGGGTGAGGACGTCGGATGGGTTGATCGGCGCGGCCTCCACCTTGATCCGCACCTGGCCTGCTGCAGGGGCCGGCAGGTGTAGCTCGACTGCATCGATCACGTCCTGCGGCACCGGTCCGCGAGTTTGGTATTCGGCTTTGAGCATGGTGTTTCTCCAGCAATGGCGATTCATTTTGAGGGCTAAGATATTTTGAAAAATGCTTATTTACTGCGAGTCGCCCGATGACGGCGCCCGATATCTATATGGCCCCTGAGTCTAGACTGGAGTGACTATGCCGCGGCGAATCCCGCTCAATCTATCTCGGTGATTGCTCGCGGTTGGCGGCGCCTGGGCTCTGCACCATAACCAGTGCGCGCAGGTCGGAAGTTTAGGCAGGCTTGTGTATGCTACAAGCCTGCTGAACGAAGGATGCTGGCATGCAATGGATGTTGGGAGTAGTGCTGCTCTGGTTCAGTTTCTCGGCCATGGCGGAGCCGCTGCGTCTGGGTATCGGGACGCACAAGCCGCCTTACGTGTTTCAAGGTGAAGCGCGGGGGCTGGAGTATGAAATAGTCGAGGCGGCTGCGAAGCACGCCGGCTTCGCTATTGACGTCGTGCATATGCCGATAGAGCGCCTGCATTGGTTACTGCGCCGTAGCGAGATAGACGCCATCGCCACGACTAACGAGCTGAGCGGCATTCAGGCCTTTTATTCCCAGCCACACATCTACTACCAGAATGTTGCCGTGGCATTGCGCTCGCGCAACTACAAAATTGAGCGGATTGCCGACCTGAGCAATTACTCGGTCAGTGCATTTCAGCGTGCACGCTTTTTACTCGGTCGCGAATTTCAGCGCATGGCGCAAAGCAACCCGCGTTATCGCGAAGAGGCGCAGCAGATCGCGCGCAATCGTCTGCTCTACAGCGGGCGGATTGAGGTCGTGGTGGCGGATATTCGAATTTTGCGCTATCTCAATCGTGAGGTGCTTCATCAGGTCGATGTCAGCCAGCCATTGGCCCAATACTCGATCTTCGCGCCAACCCCCTATCAGGTCGGCTTCCGGCGCGAGGCCCAGCGCAATCGCTTCAATCAAGGGCTTGCTGAAATTCGTGCAAATGGCGAGTACCGCGCGATCGAGCGTCGTTACGCGATGTATTGAGGTCAATCGTCAGGCTAGTGGTCGGCTAGGCTGCAGGCCGAGCAATGCTGCTGGATGATGCGAAGGTTCGTCCCCATCACTATCCGTAGCAAAGGAGAGACGCATGTCGGGCATACGCATCATGACAATTCTGGGCCTGGCCAGTGTACTGCTGACCACGCAGGCTGCCGAATATTCCAGCGAACAGGGCACCCTGCAGGTCACTCAACTGGTTGGGGGGCTGGAGCATCCCTGGAGCATGGCTTTTCTGCCTGATGGAGAAAGCGTGCTGGTGACGGAGCGGCCTGGGCGTTTGCGCATAGCTACGCTGCAAGGTGGCCTGTCCGAGCCGATTAGCGGAGTGCCTGCAGTGTATGCGAGGGGGCAGGGAGGGCTGCTCGATGTGTTGCTGTCGCCTGATTTTGCCGAGGATCGTCTGGTGTACCTGTCCTATGCCGAGGCTGGCGACGCTGGGTACGCGGGCACTGCCGTCGGGCGCGCTAAGCTTTCGCTGGATAACCGCCAGTTGCACGGTTTTGAAGTGATCTTCCGTCAGCTACCGAAACTGTCTAGTGGCGTGCATTTTGGCTCGCGATTAGCCTTTGATCGCGAGGGTTTTCTGTTTATTGCGTTGGGGGAAAACAACCAGCGCTCGACCGCACAAGACCTCGACAAACTGCAAGGCAAGGTGGTGCGTCTACACCCGGACGGGGCTGTCCCGCGCGACAATCCCTTTGTCGGCCAGGCAGGCGTTCGGCCGGAGATCTGGTCTTACGGCCATCGTAACCAGCAAGGTGCTGCGCTCAATCCCTGGACCGGGCAGTTGTGGACCCACGAACATGGCCCGCGCGGCGGCGACGAGATCAATATCCCGCAAGCAGGCAAGAACTACGGCTGGCCACTTGCTACTCATGGGGTGAATTATTCGTTTCTGCCGATCCCGGAGGCGCAAGGCAAGGCGGTCGCTGGAACTGAATCACCGCACCATGTCTGGGCAAAATCGCCGGCAATCAGTGGCATGGCGTTCTATGACGGCGAACGCTTCGCTGCCTGGCGAGGCAACCTGTTTATAGGGGCGTTGGTCGGGCGCGCGCTGATTCGCCTGGAGTTGCGCGGCGATCAGGTGGTGCATGAGGAGCGCTTGCTGGAGCCGCTTGATGCGCGCATCCGCGATGTTCGCCAAGGGCCGGATGGCTATCTGTATGTGCTGACTGATGCCGCAAAAGGCCAACTGTTGCGGCTGGATTTACAGCCGAAATGAATCGAGGCTGAGCAGCTGTGCTGCGGCCTTGAGCAGTGTTGATCAGGGGCGGGGAGTTGACGCTGGGTGCGGGGATGGAACGGTAGCCCAGCGCTTTGTCTGGGTGCAAAGCGCTGCAGGGCTAAGGTGATGTTCGGCTATTTTTTGCCGATGGTGATCTGCTTGGACGCGCCATAAATCTGGCCACTGACGCCTTTGGCGATCTGCTGGATCTCACCGCCGGAGTTCAAGAAGGCGGCGATCTGCGCATCGATAGAAGCGCTGGTTTCGACGGCTGGAGCTGGTTTGGGCTTGCTGTTTGATGCTTTAACACGCATGGCGGCCATTAACCTATTTAAAAATTAATTTGGTCGCGGATTGTACATGAACGGCTTGACAAGCGCTTTATAAATAACGCAGATAACTCATGTTGTGCGTGTGCCAGGGATTTGCGCAATGTCCGAGTTTTGCTTACGCCGCTGAGTAAGTCATTGTTTTATCAGCGCTCCGTTGGTCCTTTTGGCGGTTCAGCGGCTCTCGAGGTGAGCGGCCTCCACTGGTCGGGTCGACTCGGGCGCTCTGGCGAGGCTCTGCGCGTTCGCGTGTTGACGCCGAGAATCCAGGCCGCAACTCAGGTAGAATGTCCGGCTCGCAACGAGGGTAGGGCACCATGGCTGTAATCGGACGAATGAATAGTTTGCAGGTCGTTAAACACACCGACTTTGGCCTGTATCTGGATGGCGACGCGGATGGCGAAATATTGCTGCCCAAGCGCTATATCCCCAAAGACACGCCAAGTGAGGTGGAGGACTGGCTGAATGTATTTATTTACCTGGACAGTGATGACAAGCTGATTGCCACCACGGAAACACCGAAAGTCCATGTCGGTCAATTTGCCAGCCTGAAAGTGGTGGATATCAACCGCGTCGGTTTGTTCCTCGATTGGGGGTTGCCGAAAGATCTGCTATTGCCTCATTCGGAAGAAAAGCGCCCGCTGCAAGTTGGTGACTACTGCGTGGTCTACGTATTCGTCGACAAGCGCAGCAAGCGTATCACCGCCACCGCGCGCCTGGATCGTTACCTGGACACCGTGCCGGCTACTTACACGGCCGGTCAGGAAGTTGACCTGTTGGTGGTCGAGTCCACCGATATGGGCTTCAAGGCGATCATCAACGGCAAGCACTGGGGCCTGATCCATAAGAACGAAATGTTCAAGTTCCTGCGCAGCGGCATGCAGGAGAAGGGCTTCATCAAGGAAGTCCGCTCCGACGGCAAGATCAGCCTGAGCCTGCAGGCGGTTGGGCAGGAGGCGGCGAGCAGCCTGGGCGAGCAAATCCTGGCCAAGTTGCGCGAGCACGATGGCGTACTCAAGGTGAATGACAAAAGTTCGCCTGAAGAAATTGCCGGGCTGTTTCGGGTCAGCAAGGGCAACTTCAAGAAAGCCATCGGCGGCTTGTACAAACAAGGCCGCATCGTGATCCACGAAGACCGCATCGAACTGCCCGGCAATTAAGCATCAGCGCTATGCGTTTATGGCTTGCTGCACGACACACGCAGTGAGCCATCTGTTCTGCAGTTGGCTTGCCATGCTTGGGGTGACCGCTGCAGTCGCGTTGCATCTGGTGTGCTGAGCGACTTAAGCAATATCTTGCCGGCGTAGCTCCCTCGGCAGAGCTGCGTGCGACCACGGTGTCATTCACATCAATGCCGCAGCAAACCTTCAGGTTCGTTTCGCGCCGACGGCGCAGAGGTTGTGATGACGATGTGCAGGTATGTGGTCAGTCTGCTGGGAGTGCTGCTGGTGACTCCGCTGTATGCCGAGCAGGTGGCGCCGCAGACGCTGCGGGTTATGCCGAAGACTTACATCAGCCCTGGTGCCAGCGGCAGCATCGGCAGCTCCCGGATCATCGAAAGCCATAACCTGTATGGCGGGCAGCGCCTACCCGACGTCCTGCAGCGCCATGAGCAGCGCTACGGCAGTCAATCGATAGAAAGCCGCGGAACGATCAAACAAACGATTGAGTACCCTAATGGCTACCGGGTGCAGCAGTATCCGGGACAGAGCACTGAATACATCGAGCGCAGCCGCTAGTTCAGGCCGCCATCAGCATGCCCCAGCGCAGCGCCAGAAACGCCAGCAAGCCCAACGGGCCGAACATCAGGGTCAGTACGTAGCAGGGCAGCAGTGCCCAGTGGCTGATGCCCGCGATGGCGCCTTCGTGGCGGATATACAGGCCGACCATCAGGTCGAACGCCAGGATATGTATCCAGGCCGCCAGCGCGGCCGTGGGTTGGCGCAGCAGTGAGAGCACCCCGCCGAGGCTGAAGAAACCGGGCCTGCCGCTACCCGGTTCGAGGCGTTGGCGCATCGCGACAAACAGCAGCCAGCTGTAGACGATGGCCAGCAGTACCACGCTGAGGCCCAGCACCAGCTCATCGGTATAGGACCAGAACGGCAGGCAGACCAGCATCAGCCAGCCGCCCAGGGCGATCAGCGAGGTGAGTTTGAACAGGGGTTGCAACGGTGCCATGGCGCGCTCACTGGGCAATGTATGGGCCCAACCATAGCGGATACGGCGATTGCCGCATCCTCATATCAGCGGCTGAATACAATGTCATCAGCTGGCGCGAGGGCCAGCTGATGGGTGTGTTTTATTGCTTCTTGCCCCACAGCTGTTCCAGCCGTTGGTCGCGACCACAGCCGTTGCGGTAGTAGTTGTAGCGCAGCGGATTACGTTGGTAATAGTCCTGGTGATAGTCCTCGGCCGGATAAAAGGTGCTGGCGGCGAGGATTTCCGTGACCACCGGGGCCGGCAAACGCCCGGATTTATCCAAAGTGGCTTTGGAGGCTTCGGCCTGTTGCTGCTCTTCTGCATTGCTATAGAAGATCGCGCTGCGGTACTGCGGGCCGCGGTCGCAGAACTGGGCGTTGGCGGTCACCGGGTCGATGGTTGGCCAGAAGGCTTCCAGCAGTTTGGCGTAGCTGGTCTTGCTCGGGTCGAAGCGCACGCGCACCGCTTCGATATGCCCACTGCTGCCGGCCGAGACCTGCTCGTAGGTGGGGTTGTCGATATGCCCGCCGATATAGCCCGAGGTGGTTTCAATCACACCAGGTACCTTGTCGAAGTCCGATTCGGTGCACCAGAAGCAGCCGCCGGCCAAGATCGCCACGCCAGGGTTCTCCACCGTCGGCGCACTGGCTTGTTGCTGCGGCGCCTGTGCGGCGGTGGGTTCACAGGCCACCAGTAGGCCGCCCAGAGCAACAATGCTGCTGGCCAGCAGGTGGCTGCGCCAGGTAGAGGTGATAGCAGTCATGTTCAGCTCCGCAGCTCAGGTAAAGCGTGGCCTTGGGGGATAAAGCGCAAGGCCACGCCGTTGTTGCACCAGCGTTCGCCGCGCGGTTTCGGGCCGTCATCGAAGACATGGCCCTGATGCCCGCCGCAGCGGGCGCAGTGGTATTCGGTGCGCGGGAATATCAACTTGAAGTCGCGCTTGGTGCCCATATGGCCGGCAATCGGTTGGGTAAAGCTGGGCCAGCCGGTACCGCTTTCATATTTGTCCTGGCTGGCGAACAGCGGCAGGTAGCAGGCGGCGCAGAGGTAGGTGCCGGCGCGCTTTTCCTGGTTGAGTGGGCTGCTGCCTGGCCGCTCGGTGTCCTCTTCGAATAGCACCGCATAGGCTTCTGGCGACAGCAGTTCACGCCACGCGCCATGTGCTTTGTCCAGCGGCACGACAGTTGCGGCCTGGCTGAGCGGTGCATGGCTGGCGAGTAGCGGTAGGCTTGGCAGCAAGATCAGGCCCTGGAGGAATGAACGACGTTTCATGGCTGTTCTCTGTACGGTGATGTGTTCAATAGACTTGCCCTCGGCAGAGTTGTTACAGCTGCTGGCGGGTTATGTGTGTCTAATTGCGAAAGTGCCACGCCGGCTTCGCTTATGTTCACCGCCAGGGCCCTGGCTATGGTGTAGGCAGGCGTTCTTGATGGTGTTGTATGTCATCGATGATGGTGCAGTTGCGCCCAGCGCTTTTAGCTTGATACAGGCATCGGTCGGCGCGCCCCAGCCAGGATTGCCAATCCTCGCCGTTACCCAGAATGGCGCCGCCGATCGAGGCCGTCACAGGGCCGCCAGGACTTTTCAGGCCTGCACCGATGTGCTGTTGCAGATTAGCCGCTGCGGCTTTCAGACTGACTTCGTCGGTGCCGGGCAAGAGCAGCAGAAACTCTTCGCCGCCAAAGCGAAACAGGCGATCTTCCTGGCGGGAGCAGCATTTGATCAGCTCGACTAAGTCTACTAGCACCTGGTCGCCAGCCTGGTGGCCAAACCGGTCGTTGATCTTTTTGAAATGATCCAGGTCCATCACCAGGATTCCATAGTTATTGCCGTGCCGGCGATGGGTGGAGACGGCAATTTTAAGTTCTTCATTCATTGCCCGGCGATTGCGCGCGCCGGTCAATGGATCCAGGATCGCCAGGATTTGCAATTGGTCGCGTTGGCGGCGTGTGCGCAGGGCGAAGATAAAGGTCAGGATGCTGGCCAGCATGCCGGTGACCAGGAACGACACCATCTGGTAGCTGCTCTCGAATACCGTGCCCGGCACTACCAGTGCATAGCCAACCAGGCTCGACAGCACCAGTACGGTGGCCACCATGGCTTTCCCAGGGGAGACCATGAAAAAATTGAACAGGATCAGAGGGTAGATCCAGAACAGTCCGTTGACCCCCAGGTTGATGGCAATCAGCGTCGAGCCTAGCGAGAAAATAATCGCCAGGTAAATGCCGGGCTTGACCGTGTCGCCGGTGCGCCAGGCATAGAGCACGGCGCAGATGGTGGAAAATACGATAGTGGTGTCGGCGGCGGCGACCAGATAATTACCTTCGGTCAGCCGGTACACCGCATAGGGCGAGATGCCCATGATGCCGAAGAAGCTCATCAGGGTAATGATGGAAAGCTGGAAGTCGTTGCGTAGCCGCTTGAGCATTCGCCGAATGAGTCTGGCCATGAAGGGCTCTTGTCGTTTTGATGGAGTAAGAATGCAGAGCTTTGCTTGACCCTGGCAAGGGCAGAAGATGAACAAAGTGCCAGCATTTACGCCGAGCTGATGGATAGCGCTACCGAGGCGAGCAGCATTGGCCTGTTAGCGATACAAGGCAATCAGGTCTTTTGTGCGCTGATAGCGTACCAGTCGCTCGGCGAGCGCTGCGGGGAGACTGGCGCAGGGCGCAAAGCCCAGATTTGCATAAAAGCTGAGCAGTTCGGGATGACAGAATAGCCAGACAGGCTTGTTGGCATGCGCCAGGGCTTGCTCGATCAATTGCCGCGCCAGACCTTGGCCGCGCCAGGTGGGGGCCACGAACAGGCTGTTCAGCCAGTACCCTTCTGCGATTGGTCGTAGGCACAAGGCGGCGACAATCGTTGTGTGTTGCGTGACCCAAACCTGGGCCTGGCGGTCCGTGCGCATGGGTGAGTGATGCGCACGATAAAACGCATCCGCCAGCGGTAGCAGTGGGGCGGGCAAGGCACGGCAGTTCAGGTCGGACATGCAGGGTAAGTCGTTTGTCGAGAATGGCGGGGGCGATCCGGTGGCCCAGCAGCAGGGCATTGGCCGGCTGCTGGGCGAGTTCATCAGGCGCTGGTGGGGTGACTGCCGAGCAGGTTTTTATCGGCCTGCTTGCCTTTTTTCGTCATGCGCTTTTCTTGCGCAGTTTGAAGCGGTTTCTTTTTGGTTTGTTTCTTTGAGTCCATGCCTTTGCTCATGATCTTCACCTGGGTCTAGATAGCGATTGAATGATGTGCGGAGCAGCGTTCAGTCATGGTCACCTCCCATTGTCCTGCCTGGCTCGAAGTCTACGCTCATGGCTAAGCAATAGCTGGGCAGTTGTACCGTGAGGCCGCGTGGCCTGGGCCGTTTGTCGCTATTGGGTGGCCGTCATGACGTCAGGCGTGGCGAAGCAGGCGCTCGGCAGTGATCTCGGGTAGATCCTGGCGGTGCATGTACACCCGCAAGGGCTCGCCGATATTCAGTCGTTCGTCGATGCGCAAATCGAGGAGCAATTGGATGCGCTCGCGCTTGAGGGTCATCAGTTGATCCGGGCCGGTGCACCAGACGAACTCGCAGCTCGGGGTGATGCTGCCCTCTGGCACATCCAGGCCGAACGAGTCCTCGCTGAAGCGCACGATGTAGTGGTCGGTTCTGGCATTGAAGCCGACAAAGCCCTGCAGTTGGTCAGCGGCCTCGCAGATGCTGGCGGACGTGATACTCATATGAACCTCGCGCGTTACGACGGTGTAGACCCGTTGGGGGTGGTCGCTACAGGCTAAGGTGTTGTGCGCAACGTGCATTGCTTCTGATCAATAAGCCGCCGGTTAGGCGTGAATCCGTGTCGGCGAGGTGGATCTTGGCTTTGCTGGTCATCGAGCCGGCAGTCGCTGCTTTTATTCGTCCGTAGGCGTCGAAAAGGCGTTGATCTGGCCGAAAGGTGCACTGAGCATGTCGACCTTTACCGCCATCAGCGGTGAGTTGTTGATCCAGATATTATCGATCACGATGGTTTTGCCGATGTCTTCATTGTCGGCGGCGACCAGCAGGTAGTACGTACCATCTTCCGGTGCTTCGCCATCCCAGCCCATGCTGATCTGGCCAACCACGGCACTCGCGCGTGAGGGTTGGCTGGCGATCACCGTGCCGTAAGCATCGAGCAGCAGCGCACGCGGCTTCAGGGCGAACTTGTTGAAGTCCAGGCAAGCGTTATGGCATAGCGAATTGACGTTGAGTGCATAGCGCTCGCCCTTTTTCAGGTGCAGAGAGAACACGCGGTAATTGGAGATCGAGCTGCCGAAGTCCACACGCGGTTGCTCGGCACCGATCTGCCAGGCAGGCAGCGACAGGCCGGGATTCATTGGCAGGGGGATCGCCTGGACATTATGGATGGCTTCGAGATTGCTTTTGGCAATCGGCCCCTGCGCTGAGCGCACGGCGTGTTCATCGGTCGACTGCGGGTTACCGGCGCAGGCGCCAAGCAGCAGGCAGGTGGCCAGGGTGATTAGTCGGCGCAAGATAAAACTCCTCGGTGACTGTGTCCTTGTGTGCCCGTAACACGCTCCCAGCGCAACGGGCGCGCATTCTACTCGCTTCGGCCAATCCTGGGTGTGATCGATGCCCTGCGTTCGTCCGATAGCGCGTATTTTCAGGCACGCCCGGCCGCAGCTAGCGCTGTTTGTCGTGGCTAAGGCATGCAGGCGGTGGGTTGCGCGTCAGGCTCTTCATCACCATAACGGTGGAATAGGCCGGAGCAGAGCAGCCCGGCATCTTGGGGCATCAAGAGCCCGCTAGCCCTGGCTGTCTTGAGGGTAAAGTGCGCGGTGTTGCTGGAAAATGAACTGTTGCAAGCGCTCGCTGCCACGGTTGTCGAGCGGATCGAGTCGATAGGCCTGCAGGCCACCGGAGGCTTTGCGTACCAGGCTGCCTTCAATGGCAATCGGCTTCTGGCCGGCGAGTGGCAGGATCAAATTGAAGTGTTCAGGGGCGATACGTTTGTTGCGGACTTCGATCAGCAGTCCGTTGAGTGACAGCTCGTGTACCCACAGCTCACTTGGTTTGCCATTGCGCTGGCGTAATGCAACAGGCGGATTCAGCGGCAAGCGCCAGGCACGATTGGCCGGGCCATCCTCGAAAATTTGCGGGGTGCCGAGCTCGAGGTGTTGAACCTGCTGTGCGTCTTCGACCAAGTGCGCTGTAAACGTCAGCCGCTGATTGGCGATGTGCGCCTCAATGGTCAGTTGCTCGTTGGCTGCACAGTAGGCGAGCAGTTCTTTGAGCTGCACGCCAGCATCGAGCAGTAGGTTAGGCGCTGGCGCAGGCTTGCGTTTACTTGCCGCAGGCTTTTTATGCAGGTGCTGAATAAAGTCCAGTTCAGCCTGCGTGAGTAGTGGCTGGTCATGCATGGTCATACTCTGCCCGAAAGGGTTGACCCCTTTGAGACAGCATGGAATGAAATAGGTTTATGCCTGTGGTCGGGTTTTCAGCTGCGCCAGTTCCGCGCGTAGCGTCGCCAGTTCGGCCTCCAATTCCTTGACCCGTTCCTGGGCTTCTACTTGTTCGGTGACATTTTTCTGGATGCCGATGTAGTAGGTCAGCTGATCACCTTCGTTGAACACCGGCGTGATCGACAATTCGTTCCAGAATGCACTGCCGTCCTTGCGGTAGTTGCGAATAATTTGCCGGCTGGGTAGGTGTTTTTTTACCGCTTCGCGAATAGTGGTCAGGCCTGGCTGATCACGGTCGCCGGCCTGCAGGAAGCGGCAATCCTGATACAGAATATCTTCGCTGGCATAACCGGTCAGCCTTTCAAAGGCAGGGTTGGCATAGATGAGGATGTTGTCATCGCCCTCTTTTTCGGCAACCACTATGCCGTCGTTCGAAGCGTTGATCACCAGTTGCAGCAGTTTGGCATTGATCATGAGGCGATTCCTGGGCTCTGTCCGCTGCATTCTAAAACATCCGGGCGCGCTGTCTACTTGCGGCATAATGCCAGCCAGTTTAAGGCTGTGTTCCACATGTATCGGAGTTATTTATGAAAGTCGCCATTCTTTCCGGCTCAGTCTACGGCACTGCCGAGGAAGTCGCCCGGCATGCCGAGCAGTTGTTGAAACAGGCCGGTTTCGAAACCTGGCACAACCCCCGCGCCAGTCTGGCCGATCTACAGGCGTTTGCCCCGGCCGCCTTTCTGGCAGTGACGTCGACCACCGGTATGGGCGAGCTGCCAGAAAATCTGCAGCCTTTGTATTTCGCCATTCGTGATCACTTGCCCGCGTGGAGCGGTCTGCCTGGCGGGGTGATTGGCCTGGGTGATTCCAGCTATGGTGATACGTTCTGCGGTGGTGGCGAGCTGGTTCGCGAGCTGTTTGCCGAGCTGGGCATTCACGAGGTGCAGCCGATGTTGCGCCTGGACAGCAGTGAAAGCGTCACCCCAGAAAGCGACGCTGAGCCCTGGCTGGCCACGTTCATGGCGGCGCTGAAGGCCTGATACAGTCCGGGCGCTGCGGCCCTCGATCTGGAGCAACCTGCGGGCAGCGGGGCGTCACTCGACCAGGGTTGGTCGGCGTGGCGCAAAAGCTGGCGGGCTGTCGATTCGCTACCAAGCAGCCCTACGCACGGCAATAGTGCGAACGGGTTTGACTCGTAAGGCCACCACGCTGGCCGCCAGAGCGACTCACCTTTGCTGCATCCCTCGCTAGACTCATTGGCACTGATAACAATACGTGCCGAGGTGTTTGCCGTGACTGTTGCCCATGCTCTGCCCAGTCTCAATCTAAAGAATCAGGTTTCCGCTGCCGAATGGCAGGCCCGGGTCGACCTGGCTGCCTGCTACCGACTGATTGCCCTCTACGGCTGGGACGACCTGATTTTCACCCACATATCGGCCAAGGTGCCGGGCAGCGAAGAGTTCCTGATCAACCCCTACGGGCTGATGTTCCACGAGATCACGGCCTCGAGCCTGGTGAAGATCGACCTGGCCGGCAACAAGCTGATGGACAGTCCGTTCGACATCAACCCCGCCGGCTACACCATCCACAGTGCCGTTCACGAGGTGCGTCACGATGTCGCCTGCGTGCTGCACATCCACACCGCTGCGGGAATTGCCGTGTCGGCACAGAAGCAGGGCCTGTTACCACTGTCGCAACAGTCGTTGTTCGTGCTCGCCAGCCTGGCCTACCACGGTTACGAAGGCGTGGCCCTGAACCACGACGAGAAGGCCCGCCTGCAGCAGGATCTCGGCGAGAAGAATTTCATGATCCTGCCCAATCACGGCCTGCTTACTGCTGCCGGCAGCATCGCCGATGCCTTTTTGATGATGTTCATTCTGCAGCGTGCCTGCGAAATCCAGGTGATGGCGCAGAGTGGCGGCGCGGAGCTGATTCATATCCCCCAGCCGATTCTCGACGGTGCTAGGGCGATGGTCGCCGGGGTGATGAAGAGCCCTCAGGGCATGGGTGGTGCGCTGCCTTGGCCGGCGTTGCTGCGCAAGCTCGACCAGCAGATGCCGGGTTACGCCGAGTGAGTGCTTTATCTGGCATTGCCCTGGCATACTGGCGCGGCCAGGGCCGGGACTTCGATTTTCGTGGCCATGCCATACGCTACTGGACGGCGGGCGCGGCAACCGCCGAGCCCCTGCTGCTGATCCATGGTTTTCCTACGGCCAGTTGGGATTGGCACTATTTATGGACGCCGCTGAGTCAGGATTACCGCCTGATCGCTTGCGACATGCTCGGCTTCGGCGACTCGGCCAAGCCGCGCAGGCACGCTTACAGCCTGCTGGAGCAGGCCGACTTGCAGCAGGCGCTGCTCGACCATCTTGGGGTGAACGAGCCCGTGCATGTGCTGGCGCATGATTATGGCGACAGCGTGGCCCAGGAGTTGCTCGCAAGGCATCACGAGGGGCGCATTGCACTGGCCAGTTGCGTGTTCCTCAATGGTGGCCTGTTCCCCGAGACCCATCACCCGGTGTTGGCGCAGCGGCTACTGCTCAGCCCACTCGGCGGCTTGATCGGCCGACTGTTTTCGCGCAAGACGCTGGCGGCCAATTTTGCCAAGGTGTTCGGCCCGCAGACCCAGCCCAGTAGCGCCGAACTCGACGATTTCTGGCGCCTGATCGCGCAGAATGATGGGCCGGGTGTGATGCATCGGCTGATCCGTTATATCCCCGAGCGCCGGGCGCAGCGTGAACGCTGGTTGGCGGCGATGCAGCAGGGCGGGGTGCCGCTGCGGTTGATCGACGGTGCAGTCGACCCGATCTCCGGCGCACATATGCTGGCGCGTTATCGCGCGCTGATCCCACAGGCAGACACTGTTCTGCTCGACGGCATCGGTCATTATCCGCAAACCGAGGCACCAGGCTTGGTCTTGCAGCATTATCTGGCCTTGCGCCAGGCGTTGGCGTCTCGCCATGAATAGGCGCCAGCTGGTTAAATTCGCCGCAGTAAGTGCAGTGGCTGTCGTCGGGACAGGCTACTGGGCTATCCCGACCGGCACAGCACCTGGCGCACTCAGCCTGCAAGGCGCGCAGCAGGTATTGGCTGGGCTGGTGGCTAAGCAGTTGGTCAGCCTCAAGGGCTGGAGTCCGACCGAGGTATTCAATCACTGCGCGCAGAGTATTGAGTATTCCATCAGCGGTTATCCCGAACTCAAGCCCGCCTGGTTCCGCCATAGCGTCGGGCCGCTGGCCTTCAGTGTGTTCGTTGCCCGTGGCGCGATGCGTCATCCGCTGGATGAGGTCATTCCCGGGGCTGCGCTGCTGAGCGAGCCGGCCAGCCAGGTGCTGGCGCTACAGCGGCTGCAACAGGCGTTCGCCGACTTCGCCAGCCACCGGGGCGAACTGCAGCCGCACTTTGCTTACGGGGCGCTCAGTCACGCCGACTACGCCCAGGCCCATGTGCTGCATCTGTATAACCACCTGAGCCTGATCCGGCTGGCTTAACAGACCGTTGAAAAACTACTGCGCTCGGCTATGCGGCGTTGAAATCGGCCTCGGATGCGAGCCCAGTCAAAATGCTCATTTACAACACGTAAACTGCGCTTTTTCGGCCAATTTCGCCTTGCCTAGCCGTCGCTCGCTACATTTTTCAACGGTCTGTTGATCATCCCGCTGTCTTATCGAGCACTATTCAGCTGCGGGCGTCTTTATTGTGACCGGCGTGCGGCTGCAGGACACTCGCAGTATTGCCCACCTGCCAAGGAACCTAGCCCATGAGCGAAGCCATCCGTTTTCAAGACCAAGTCGTGATCGTCACCGGTGCCGGTGGTGGCCTGGGTCGCGCCCATGCCCTGCTGTTCGCCAAACATGGCGCCAAAGTGGTGGTCAACGATCTTGGTGGCAGCACCCATGGTGAAGGCGCCAATGCGTCAGCTGCAGCCAAGGTGGTCGAGGAGATCCTTGCCGCAGGCGGCACTGCGGTCGCCAACCATGACTCGGTGACCGATGGCGAGAAGATCGTCCAGCATGCTCTGGATGCCTTTGGTCGCATCGATGTGGTGGTCAATAACGCGGGCATTCTGCGCGACAAAACCTTCCACAAGATGGAAGAAGCCGACTGGGACCTGGTCTACAAGGTGCATGTCGAGGGCGCCTTCAAGGTCACCCGCGCCGCCTGGCCGCACATGCGCGAGCAGGGCTATGGTCGCATCATCTTCACTGCCTCCACGTCCGGCATCTACGGCAACTTCGGCCAGTCCAACTACGGCATGGCCAAGCTTGGCCTCTATGGCCTGACCCGCACCCTGGCCATCGAGGGGCGCAAGAACAACATCCTGGTCAACGCCATTGCCCCGACTGGCGGTACGCGCATGACCGAAGGGCTGATCCCGCCGCAGGTGTTTGAGCAACTCAAGCCCGAGCTGGTCAGCCCGCTGGTGGTCTATCTGTCCAGCCAGGCCTGCGCAGAAACCTCCGGCCTGTTCGAGGTTGGTGGCGGCTGGGTCGGCAAGGTGCGTTGGGAGCGCAGCCTGGGTGCCGGTTTCGACCCGCGCGCCGGTTTCAGCCCGGAAGACGTGGCCGATCACTGGCAGCAGATCTGTGACTTCGAAGGCGCAGTGCACCCCGCCGACAACCTTGAGGCTCTGAAGGAGATGATGGCGAATTTGCAGAAATACGCCCTCTGATTGCACCACTCTGGCGGGGAGATTGGCCAGCAGGCTGATTTCTTTTTCGCAAAGGGTTTAAGGTGAAGGCCGGTTAAATGCCGTCCTTTGGCTTTTATGGGGTGCGCACGGCGCACCCTACAAAAGCGCTGCGACTGCCAACCCGTAGGGTGGCGTTGAGCGTAGCGATACCCATCGCGACGATGGGCGGCCAATCAACAATCCCGGCGGTTATGCAACCGATCGATGGGTATCGCTACGCTCAAGCCTACGCGGCCCGCCACATCCTACAGAAGCGCTGCGTGCCAGTGAACGCGGCTTCAGCCTCTCAGGGTTTGTGAAAAAATCGCAGTCGGCGAGAGTTTTTTCACACGCTCTCAGCCCTTGCCGGAAATCCCGTACTTGCGCAGGCGCATGGCGATGGCGCTGTGCGAGGTGTGCAGGCGCGCGGCCAGTTGCCGGCTGGAAGGGTGGCTGAGGTAGAGCTTTTCCAGCAGCGCTTTCTCGAAACCGGCCACGGCACCTTCCAGGCTGCCAATCTCACCGTCGAGCAGTTGCGGCGCTACGGCGGTGCTGGCGATGTCCAGATCGTCGATCTGCACCAGGTTGCTTTCGCAGATTGCGGCGGCGCGGAAGATTACGTTCTGCAACTGACGTACGTTCCCCGGCCAGCGGTTGCCGAGCAGCGCCGGGTAGGTGTCTGGCGTCAGCCGGCACTGCGTGCGCTGGATCTGCGCGCAGGCTTGCTGCATGAAATGCCGGGCCAGGAGCAGGATGTCCTGGCCACGCTCGCGCAGCGGCGGCACTTCCAGGTTGAGCACGTTGAGGCGGTAGAACAAGTCTTCGCGGAAGGTGCCTTCGCTGACCATTTTTTCCAGGTTGCGGTGGGTGGCGCTGAGGATGCGCACATTGACCTTGACCTCACGCTCGCCACCGACCCGGCGGAAGGTGCCGTCACTGAGAAAACGCAGCAGTTTGGCCTGCAAATAAGGCGACATCTCGCCGATCTCGTCGAGAAATACCGTGCCCTGGTTGGCCAGTTCCAGCAGGCCCGGCTTACCGCCGCGCTGAGCCCCGGTAAAGGCACCAGGGGCATAGCCGAACAGCTCGCTTTCGGCGAGGTTCTCCGGCAATGCCGCGCAGTTAAGCGCTAGGAAAGAGGCGGTATTACGCGCGCTGATGGCATGGCAACCGCGCGCCACCAGCTCCTTGCCGGTGCCGGTTTCGCCCTGGATTAACAGTGGCGCATCCAGGCTGGCGACGCGCAGGGCGCGGGTTTTCAGGGTGCGGATCGACGGCGATTCGCCGAGCAACGAATCGAAGCCCTCGGCGTGGTCGTGGTGCAGCGCCGCCAGACGCTCGCCGATCCGGCTCGGCGCATACAGGGTGAGCAGGCCACCTGCGAGCTGAGGCTGGCCGGTGTCGGCGGCTTCGCTGATCGGCATGGCATCGAGTAACAGCGCCTGACCGTTGAGGGTGACCTCGCGCAGCGGCAGGCGAAATTGCTGATCCAGCAGTGCGCTGTGCAAGGCCGGGTCGGCGAACAGCTCGCCAAGCGACAAGCCTTCCACTTCACGCCCACACAGGGCAACCAGCGCCGGATTGGCCAGCAGCACGCAACCCTCGCCATCCACTGCCAGTACCGGGTCGGTCATCGCCGCGAGTAACGCATCGAGCTGCAGGCGCCGGCGCTGGCCGGGCAGGATGTCGACGATGGTCACCGCCTGCACGCCATGCACCTTGAACAGCGCCTCGCGCAGCTCGTCGAGGACTACGGCGCTGAGGGTCGGCGCGTCGATGTAGACGTTCGGCGGCACCATCTCCACCGCATCCAGGTTGAGATTGCGCCCACCGAGCAGAGCCAGGACTTCCTGGGTGATACCAACGCGGTCGATAAAGCTGACGTGGATGCGCATGCGGGCGAGGAACCGGCTCGATTACAGGTGCAGCAGTATGCCCGGTCTGCGCGGCTTATTTAAGCCGCTGGCCGTATCACGTGCAGATGATACTTAACGGTTCAGCCGCAGTTGATCCGCTCGATCACTTCGGCTTCGTCGATATCGATATTCAGGCGCCGCGAGTTGTAGTCCAGGGTCACTGCATCACCGGGCGCCAATACGCGAACGCTTTGCGCACCGGAGTGCAGGCGTGCTTGTTCAACCTGCTCGGCGGTCGCGGTCTTGCCCAGCATGTTTTGCACGGCTTCGGCGTTGCAGGTGCCGTCGCTGTTGACGGGCTGTGCGCCAGTTGTCCGGGCGCCATCTGGCGAGCTGCAGCCAGCCAGCAAGAGCAGCAAGGTCAGGGTGCAGGGGAGTCGTTTGCGGTACATGGAATAATCCTTTTGTCGGGCGCCAAGGCGAAATGCGCGCGAAGTGATGTGTGTGCTTGATCCGACGCCGTTAGGGCGAGCATGTTGCTCTATACAGATACGTACCCGGCCGGAGTTCTCCAACACTATGCCGCGATTGACGGGGTAATGACTATTAGTCGACCAACGATCCAGGTCTGGCTCGGCGTGTTCAGGGCATCTCCAGCTCATCAGGCTATTGAAAATTGCACCGTCGATGAGGCTTTCGCGAGGCGCGCGTGATGCGCGTAAACAGCGGCTGCGCCGCCGCAGAACATGCACGGCGCGGGCAGTTGTCGCCCTGGTCCCATCCGGTCAGGAGGGCGCGCAGCCAGGTGCGAGTTATCGCGTGTTGGTTAAAGCGCTGAGCGTCCCGTTCTTGTAACTACCAGCAAATTCACACACAGCCCATTGCCGCTGCTGACAAACTCAAGCGCGCAGCCACAGCGTTCGGCGATGGCGTTGACGATGGAAAGACCAAGGCCGCTGCCTTCACCCGCCGAGTTGCGCCAGAAGCGTTCGGTCAGATGCTTGAGCTTGTCTGTGCTCACCCCAGGCCCAGAGTCGCGCACGCTAAAGCAGACGTTTTCCCCGCGCGACTGCACCGTCAGGCTGACCGCAGTGCCCGCCGGAGTATGCCGCTGGGCGTTGTCCAGCAGGTTGCGCAAGGCGGCAATGGCAAGGCTTGGCGGCATATCGAGCAAGCGCTGCGCACTGGCGTCGAGCAGGTGCAACTCGATAGGGTGCTTGCCCTGCAATTGGGTATCGCTGATGGCCATGCTGGCCACTTCAGCGGCGCTGTATTGAAGGTTTTCGTCAAAGGGCAGCTTGCCCTCTACTCGTGCAAGTAGCAGCAGCTGCTCTAGGGTCTGATGCAGGCGATCGGCACCGGCCTCGGCAGACGCCAATGCCTGCCGAGCGGTTTCACCTTCGGTCATGCTGGCAACCTGCAGGTGGGTTTTAATCGCCGTCAGCGGGCTGCGCAGTTCATGGGCAGCATCATCGGTTAGCCGCCGCTCGCGCTCGATGGCCTGGGCAATCCGTTGAAACAGCTGGTTCTGTGCTGCCACCAGCGGTTGCAGTTCTCGGGGAAGCCCGTCGACATTCAGCGGTTCAATGCTGTCGACACTGCGCTGGGCAAGTGCCTGGCGGATACGCTTCAAGGGTGACAATTCGCGGCTAAGGCCTAGCCATAGAACGAGCAAACTCCCTAGCAGAGCCACCAGGACAGGGGCCGCAGCGGTCAGCAAAATGGACTGTTTGAGCGTGTCGCGCTCATCCAGACGATCGGCGGTGGTCACGCGCATATCACCTTCGATGAGGGTGAAGGTGCGCCAGGTGATATCGCCAATGGTTCGCTCACCAAAGCCGGTGTCCTCAACGCCCAGGACGCTGTCCGGTGCCGTGCGGCTGCTCGCCAGGATCTCCCCGCGCACCGAGCTGATTTGACAGGCAATGCCTTCGGGCATGCCCAGCCGCTCAGTGCTGAGCGGAGCACCTGACGCCCCTTGCTGCAGTTGTGGCAGCTGCACCAGCAGGCCTGCGACCATGCGGGCCGAGGACGCCAGTCGTTGATCGAGTGTAAGCATCAGCTGGTTGCGCAGGTCGAACAGCATCCACACTGCAGCCAGCGACCAGAGCAGCACGAAGGCTGAGCCAAGGATGAGGGTCAGGCGCAGGCGCAGGCTCATGAGGTACTTCTCTCGGCAGTGTTGGCGGGATGCCCCGCCGGGCCCAGGCGGTAACCCAGGCCGCGAACCGTCTCGACGATGCCGCTACCCAGCTTGCGTCGCAGGTGATGGATGTGCACGTTGAGGGCGTTGCTTTCTACCTCACCGTCGAGGCCATAGATCGCATCCTTGAGCTGTTCGCTGCTTAGAATCCGCCCTGGTTTCTGCAGCAATGCCTGCAGCAGGACTTGCTCGCGGCGCGACAGGTCGACCAACTGATCATTCAGAAACGCCTGGCAGGCCACCGGGTCATACCGCAACGGGCCATGCTCGACCTGCGGGCTGGCGCGTCCGGCGGCGCGGCGTAGCAAGGCATGCAGGCGCGCGGCCAGCTCACGCAAGTCGAAGGGTTTGACCAGGTAATCGTCAGCACCGTCCTGCAGGCCCGAAACACGGTCAACCACCGAGTCGCGGGCCGTCAGCAGCAGCACAGGCAGCGCCACACCGCGCTGGCGCAGGCGGCGCAGCAGGCTCAAGCCATCTTCATCCGGCAGGCCGAGGTCCAGCACCAGTGCATCGAACTGGACGGTGCGCAGCAGTGCCTCGGTTTCTGCAGCGGTCGCGGCATGCATCACGCGAAAGCCCTGGGCGGTGAGCCCCGCCACGACGCCGCTGGCAATCAAGGCATTGTCTTCGGTCAGCAATATGTACATGGAACCAGTCCGTGATGGAGGTTGCAGTATCCGCTAGCAGAATTAAGCCGGAATTATCTCTGGGCAAGAAATCATAACTGGCGGCGGCCATGTGCGCTGATTGGCCCTCCGTTAATCCTCAGTTAACCGCCAACTGCAATGCTCTGCGCCTCGACATTCCAAGGCGTGGTTCTGCATGCGGACGTTCTTGCTGTTTTCACTGCTGTGGGCCGGGCTACTGCAGCCGGTGCAGGCCTTCAGTTTTTCAGCCAATCCACTGCTGGCAGACAATGCCCCGCAGGCAGAGTTTCTCCGTGTCGAGCAGGCGTTCGACCTGAGCGTCGAGCCGCAGGCCAATGGTGACACTCTGTTGCGCTGGGATATCGCCCCCGGATACTACCTCTATCAGCACCGTTTGCAGTTCAGCGACCTGCCTGCTGGCGTCGAGCCTGAGTTGCCGCCGGGGCTGGCCTATAGCGATGAATACTTCGGTGACTCGCAGATCTATCGTGAGCGCCTGGCGTTGACCCTGCCGGCCGGCCATTCCGCCAGCATCCAGGTAGGCTGGCAAGGCTGCGCCGATGCCGGACTCTGCTATCCGCCGCAGACCCGGCAGATTGATCTGCCCGGTGCGGGTTCGCCGACCGAACAGGGGCCGCTGCTGGCCGACGATGAAGCCCTGGCTGAGGGTCTGTTGAATCAGAACCTGGTCTTGGGCCTGCTGGTATTCTTCGGCCTGGGCCTGCTGCTGGCCTTTGCCCCGTGTTCGTTGCCGATGCTGCCAATTCTTGCCGGCATCGTGGTGGGCAGCGGTGCCTCGCCGCGTCGCGGATTGGCGCTGGCGACGGCTTATGTGGTGAGCATGGCGCTGGTGTACGCCGCGCTGGGCGTGGTTGCGGCCTTGATGGGGGCCAGCCTGCAAGGCCTGCTGCAGCAACCCTGGCTGCTGGCCAGCTTCGCCGCGCTGTTTGTGCTGCTGGCCTTGCCGATGTTCGGCCTGTTCGAGTTGCAGTTGCCGGCGGCCCTGCGGGACCGCCTGGCAAATGCCGGGCGCACGCAGCAAGGCGGCAGCCTGGTGGGTGCCAGCGGGCTCGGTGTGTTCTCCGGTCTATTGGTCGGGCCGTGCATGACTGCACCGCTGGCCGCCGCCCTGCTGTATATCGCACAGAGTGGTGACGCGCTGCACGGCGGCCTGGTGCTGTTTGCCCTGGGGCTGGGGATCGGCACCCCGCTGGTGGTGCTGGTGACCCTGGGCAATCGCTTCCTGCCGAAACCGGGTGCGTGGATGGATCGGGTCAAGGTGGTATTCGGTTTCCTGTTCCTGGTCACCGCGTTGCTGGTGATCCGCCCGCTACTGACGGAGTCGATCTGGCTTGGCCTGTGGGGTGCGCTGCTGATTGTGTTGGCCAGTGCCCTGCTGCAGCTGGCGCGTCAGGTGCAGCAACACCGCAGCCTGAGCAAGGCGGGTGGTGCGCTATTGGGCATCTGGGGTATGGCGATGCTGCTGGGTGCTGCCGGTGGCGCCAGTGATCCCATGCAGCCGCTCAAGGTCTATGCCGGTACCAGCGTTTTAGCCAGCCCTAACGCGCAGCACTTTATTGGCATGAACGAGCCGGCCGCGCTGGAACGCGAGCTGGCCGCCGCCAAGGCCGAGGGCCAGTGGGTGTTGGTGGATTACTACGCGGACTGGTGTGTGTCGTGCAAAATCATGGAGAAAACCGTGTTCGGCAATTCCGAGGTGCAGGCCAGCCTGCAGGGCGTGCGCGTATTGCGCCCCGACGTGACCGAGAGCAATGCGGCGAGCCGTGAGCTACTCAGCCGCTTTGACGTACTGGGCCCGCCCACGCTGCTGTGGATTGGCCCGGACGGTGAGGAGCGGCGCTCACAGCGGATTACCGGCGCGGTGGATGCCGAGCGGTTTTTACAGATATGGACCAATACCAAGGAGCGTGGTTGATGTTGACGATCAATATTGGGCCGCTGGCACTCAGCACTGCCCATGTGCTGTTGATGCTCAGCCTGTTGTTGGCGATTTTTACCGGTTGGTACGTCGGCAGGCGTAACGCGGTAAACCCCGAGAAGCAGCTGTTTCGCTTGCTGCTGGTGGCCTTGCTGGTCGCCCGGCTTGCGTTTGTCACCGTGTATCTCGAGCACTACCGCGATCAACCCTGGCAGGCCCTGGATATCCGTGATGGCGGCTTTATCGCCTGGCCTGGCTTGCTGGCAGCCCTGCTGCTCGGTGCCTGGCAAGCCTGGCGCACACACGCCGTCAGGAAACCGCTGGCTTGTGCGCTGGCCGTTGGCGTACTGAGCTGGGGCCTGGGCAGCCTGACCTTGTATGGGCTTGAGCAGGGCACCCGCCTGCCGCCGCTGTCGTTTAGAGACAGCAACGGAGCCACGGTGGCGCTGCAGGATTATGTCGGCAAGCCCTTGGTGGTCAATCTGTGGGCGACCTGGTGTCCGCCGTGCCGCCGCGAAATGCCGGTATTGGCCGACGCGCAACGGAATAATCCTGAGCTGACCATCCTGTTCGTCAATCAGGGCGAAGGCCAAGGCGAGGTTAGCCGGTACCTTGAGGCCGAAGCCCTGGGGCTGGACAACGTCCTGCTGGACACTGGTGGCCGGCTTGGTCAGCGCGTCGGTTCCATGGCCTTGCCAACCACACTGTTCTACGACGCCGAGGGCCGCCAGGTTGGCAGCCACCTGGGTGAATTGTCCCGCGCCAGCCTGGCTCGCGCGCTTGAAGTGCTGAAAAAGGATCAATGACCATGCTGCGCCCCATCTGCCGGACTGTACTGCTATCGACTCTGCCCTTGCTGGCTATGCCACTGGCGCAGGCCCAGGAGTGGCCCGCTGCAATCCAGGCGGTCGAGGCGCGTGGCGCTGAAATTGTCGAGCGCTTCGATGCACCGAGCGGCCTGCAGGGTTATGCCGCGCGCTACAACGGCCAGGGCGTCGCGCTCTACCTGACGGCCGATGGTGAGCATGTGCTGATTGGCAGCCTGCTCAATGCTCAAGGCGAGGATCTTTCCCGTCAGCCGCTGGAGCAGTTGGTATACGAACCCCTGGGCCAGGAGCGGCTGGCCAAGCTAGCCAGCAGCACTTGGATTGCCGACGGCAGCGCCAGCGCGCCACGCATCGTCTATATGTTTTCCGACCCCAACTGCCCCTACTGCAACATGTTCTGGAAACAGGCGCGGCCCTGGGTCGAGGCCGGTGATGTGCAGGTGCGTCACGTGATGGTGGGCATGCTGCGGCAAGACAGCCTCGCTAAGGCGGCTACGCTGTTGAGCGCCAACGATCAGCAGGCCGCGCTGCATGCCCATGAGTCCGCCGGCAAGGCCAGCAAGTTGCAGGCACTGGACGAAATCCCAAGCGCTATCGAGCAGCAGCTCAATGACAACATCACCTTGATGGCTGAGCTGGGCGCATCCGCCACGCCAGCCATTTTCTACCTGGACGAAAGCGGCCAGCTGCGCCAGCAACTCGGCGCACCGGGGCCGCAGGTTCTTAAACAAATCATGGGGCCGCGCTCCTGAACTGATGTCAGGAGGGGGAGGGGGCTGGTCGGCCCTTTTTCGCCACAGCCGTTACTGCAGTTCGACGCCAAAGCGGCGTATCAGCCGCGTGAACAGCAGATAACCCAGGCAAGTGCTCAGAGGTACTTGGTGATCAATTTGAAGTCGCTCAGCGCCGTGGCCTCGCCGCGCGCGTCGGTAGCGGCAAGCGCATGTTCCAGGCAGTGGTCGATGTGATCCTGAATCAGGGTGCGTTTGGCCTGGCAGACGGCTTTTTCTACCGCATGCAGTTGCTGGGCGAGGTCTACGCAGGCGCGGCCGTCCTCGATCATGCCGACAATGCTGCGCAGATGGCCCTCGGCACGCTTCAACCTTTTGATGATATCGCTATGACTTTGGTGCTGATGGCCATGTTCGTGATCGCTCATGCCTTGAGTCTCATGCATCGATGAATTACGCTCGCATGCTATCCCCCCGGGGGGGATATGGCAAACCTGCTTCCCTGCCAGAAAAGCCAACCGTTCAGGCATTGAAAAGAGCCGCCGCATGCTCAGTACGCCCATCCGCGCCAAGGTGATATTTGCCCTTGCTCTCGCCATTCTGATGGCCTGGGCCGGGCATGCCCCTGCGCTGTTCACGGGTTCGAGCCAGTCCGCCTGGAGCGGCAATGATGAGGCCCATACCCACGGCGGCGGCGCATTTACCTGTACGGCATGTGCGGATCATTACCATTCCTCGCTGGCAGCCGACCATGTGCATGAAACACCGCACCTGCCCGCACTGCTGAGTATCGGTACGTTGTCAGTGCGCGCGGTGCCGATAGAAGCACCGCGCTATTCGATTTCGCTCGGCCCCATCTTTCTGATTGAGCGCCCGCCGCGTTCCCTGTTGGCGATCTGACACAGGCCGCGCCTGCGGTCCAAGACCACTGCAATTTAGGACTTAACCATGCATTCGCTTTTTATAAGCGCCCTTGGCGCATCTGCTGTGCGCCCGCACCGCTCACTAGCACTGGTGCTGTTGTTTATGGCATTGCTCGTTCTGGGTATGCCCGAGGCGCTGGCCCACGCGGTTGCCGAGGGCGACAAGGGCTTTATCCAGGAAAGCGCGGGGGTGATGGTGATGCCGTTCATTTATATGGGCGCCAAGCACATGATCACCGGCTACGACCACCTGCTGTTTCTGTTAGGGGTGATCTTCTTTCTCTACCGTCTAAGGGACGTGGCGCTGTATGTCAGCCTGTTCGCTGTCGGCCACACCGTCACCCTGCTGTTTGGCGTATTGGCGGAAATCAGCATCAGTGCCTACGTGATCGACGCCATCATCGGCTTCTCGGTGGTCTACAAGGCGCTGGATAACCTGGGCGCCTTCCAGCGCTGGTTTGGTTACCAGCCTGACACCCGCGCGGCCACGCTGATCTTCGGTTTGCTGCATGGCTTCGGCCTGGCCAGCAAGATCCAGGAGTACGAGATTTCGGCGGATGGCCTGATTCCTAACCTGCTCGCCTTCAATGTCGGCGTCGAGATCGGCCAGCTTCTGGCTCTCGGCAGCATTCTCATTCTGATGGGCTACTGGCGGCGCACCGCCAGCTTCTGGCGCCATGCCTACACCGCTAACGTCGCCTTGATGAGCGCCGGTTTCCTGTTAATGGGTTACCAGCTCACCGGCCTGATCGTCTCTCAGTAAGGAATTTCTCATGTTCAACAGCAAGATACCTGCCCTTAACGAAATGCCCAGCAGCCAGCAGTTGTTGCGCTCGACGGTGATTGCCCTGATCGCCGCCATGGTCCTGCTGGTAACCGTGGTCATGCCCTCGGAATACGCCATCGACCCCACCGGGGCCGGTCGTATGCTGGGGCTTACCCAGATGGGCGAGGTCAAGTTGCTACTGGCCGAAGAAGCCGCCGCCGATGCCGTAGCGCCTGTTGCTGGTGCTGCAGCGGCGCCCGAGCCGGTACTGCAAGCTGTTCCTCAGCCTGCCGTGGTTGCTGAACCGGCGATTGTAGCGGCGCTAGAGGCGCCTGAAACAAAAGGGCAGACGCATGAAATGAGTGTTTCTCTGGCGCCCGGCCAGGGCGCCGAGATCAAGGTGGAGATGCTCAAGGGCACCCAGGTGAAGTACTTCTGGACGGCCAACGGTAGCGTGGTGAACTACGACACCCATGGTGACCCCTACAATGCGCCGCGCGAGTTCTATCACGGCTATGGCAAGGGCCGCGCCACCGCCGAGGATCAGGGCGTGCTGGAGGCAGCCTTCGATGGTAATCACGGTTGGTTCTGGCGTAATCGCACCAACAAGCCTGTTAACGTCACCCTGCGTACCGAGGGTGATTACATCGCCATCAAGCGGGTGATCTGACGAGTACAAGGCTGGGCTTCGCTAAGTCCAGCCACTTTTATTCAAGTGGCTGCCTGAGTATTACCGGGTGGGTTTCCCGGAAATTACCAGTGCGGCCACTCAGCCGGATGCTCAGCGCATCTGGAACAACTCTTGATGGAAATCTGCTGGCCTCAGGCCGTGGGCCGCCAGGTCATCACGCAGGGCCTTGCCAAAGCCCGTAGGCCCGCAGAACCAGATGCTGGCATCCTGCCAGTCTGGAATTTCCCCGCGTAGGCGTTCGCCATTGAGGCGGCCGTTTTGATCGGCGACCAACAGGTGCAACCTGACCCCCGCAGCGGCAGCATCGGCGCGCAATTTATCAATGGCCTGGGACGAGTACTCGGCGGACGGATGGAACAGATCGATGCTGTACTGACGATCAGGCTCCAGTGCCAGTTGCTTTAGCCGCGCCACAAATGGAGTGATACCGATCCCGGCACCGATCCAGATTTGCCGCTGCTTCTGGTCTTCGAAGGTGAAACAGCCGTAGGGTCCTTCTACCGTCACCCGATCGCCCACGTGCAGGGTCTGCGGCAGTCGGCTGGTATGGTCGCCCAGGGCTTTGGTGATAAAGGTGACTTGCGCCTGCTGCGGGTCCCAGGCCGAGGCGATGGTGTAGGGGTGGGCGCCTTCCGATTCTGACGAGGTGACGAAGGCAAACTGACCAGCCTTGTGCCCGGGCCAGCCCGCTTGCAGTGCGATGTGGGTTTCCAGCACATGCAGTTCCGGGTACTGGGTCAGGGTTTGTATTTCACCTTGGACCTTGCGCCGGGCTCCGATGCGCTTGAACAGCGCCTGGAACGCCGCCAGACTGCCACCGACCAGCAGCAGGGCCGTGACTATGCCGACCGGCTGGGACCAGTAGGCGAATTTGACCAGCACCACCGTGTGGAACACCAGCACCAGGTAGAGTGCGGCCAGAATGGTGTGGGTCTTGGCGAACCAGCGGTAGGGGAAGCGCTTGACCAGCGCCAGGATGATCAGCACAACGGTTGCGTAGAACGCCCACTCGCCGAGCGTCTCGGCCAACCCACGCTGGCTACGCAGCAACTGCTCAATGGTGCCAAGTTCCGGGCCCGCACCGCCACCCTTGAGCGGTTTACTCAGCCAGCCCCAGCCGACCGCCCACTTGGTCCCTTTGGCCCATACCCAGTGCATGCTGCCAAACACCAGCGCGCTGATGCCCAGCCACTTGTGTAGCCGGTACATCTTGTCCAGTCCGCCCAACAGCGGTTCGGGGCGGCGCGGGCGCACAGCCAGCATCATTGCCACGCTCATGGCCGCCATCGCGATGATGCCGGTGTATTGCACCAGCACCGTGCGCAGCGAGAAATAGCTCAGCGGCTGCGGCAGGAAGGTATCTGCCAGTGCCCAGAGCAGGGTTAAACCTATCAGCAATCCCCACAAGGCTATCTTGATGTTCTTCATTTCGGGCTCTGTCGCAAGACTAGACAGGTATTCTCAACGACAGGCAGGCACCGCAGGACACTATTTCCCAGTAACCACAGAAACCCTGCTACAGATCAATTAGTTACAAACAACGTGATCGCGTCAGCGCGAAGGTTGAGAGCCTGCTGTTCCCATTGAGACATGACTCATCACCTCACAGCAGGCAATGGGTACATAGCCTTATATATGCGCGGTAGTGTTCGACCGGGTTAAAACTCGGATCACAACGAATCGCGGTGGCCGCTGCGGGATAAGAAAACCCCCGTATCACAGGGTGAGTACGGGGGTTCGGGGTCTGTCAGCGTCCGCCGGGATCCGGCGTCGCGCTTAGACGTTAAAGCGGAAGTGCATGACGTCGCCGTCTTTGACGATGTATTCCTTGCCTTCCAGGCGCCATTTGCCGGCTTCTTTAGCGCCGGCTTCGCCCTTGTACTGGATGAAGTCGTCGTAGGCGATGACTTCGGCGCGAATAAAGCCTTTCTCGAAGTCGGTGTGGATCACGCCAGCGGCCTGCGGTGCAGTGGCACCGACACGCACGGTCCAGGCGCGGACTTCTTCGACACCAGCAGTGAAGTAGGTCTGCAGGTGGAGCATTTCGTAGCCGGCGCGGATTACGCGGTTGAGGCCTGGCTCTTCGAGGCCCAGGGCTTCGAGAAACATGTCTTTTTCTTCGCCGTCGTCGAGTTCGGCGATTTCCGCTTCGATCTTGTTGCACACCGGCACCACGATCGCGCCTTCTTCTTCTGCGATGGCGCGGACTACGTCGAGCAGCGGGTTGTTGTCGAAGCCGTCTTCGGCGACGTTGGCGATGTACATCACCGGCTTGCTGGTGAGTAGGTGGAAGCCGCGGATCAACGCTTTCTCATCAGCGCTCAAACTCTTCATCAAGCTGCGCGCTGGCTTGCCTTCGCTGAAATGACTAATCAGTTGCTCCAGCAGGCCTTTCTGCGCAGCCGCGTCCTTGTCGCCGCCCTTGGCGTTGCGAGTGACTTTCTGCAGTTGCTTCTCGCAGCTGTCGAGGTCGGCAAAGATCAGTTCGAGGTCAATGATCTCGATATCGCGCTTGGGGTCGACGCTGTTGGATACGTGGATCACGTTTTCGTCTTCGAAGCAGCGCACTACGTGGGCGATGGCGTCGGTCTCGCGGATGTTGGCGAGGAACTTGTTGCCCAGGCCTTCGCCCTTGGATGCGCCAGCGACCAGGCCGGCGATGTCGACGAATTCCATGGTGGTCGGCAGGATTCGCTTGGGATTGACGATGGCGGCCAGCGCAGCGAGACGTGGGTCGGGCATCGGTACGATACCGGTGTTCGGTTCGATGGTGCAGAAGGGGAAGTTCTCTGCCGCAATCCCGGATTTGGTGAGGGCGTTGAACAGGGTGGACTTGCCGACGTTGGGCAGGCCGACGATGCCGCAGTTGAATCCCATGGTGTGTCCCTCGCGCGAAATGGCGGTGAAGAGTTAAGAGGAGGCTTTCTGACTGTGCAGTTTGTGCATCGCTTTGCTCCAATCCCCTGCGAGGATTTCCGGCAATACGCCGAGGGCGAAGTCGATGCTGGTATCCAGCAGTTCCTGTTCGCTGCGCGGTGCGCGGCTGAGGACGAAGTTGGAGACCATGCTGCTGTGCCCGGGATGGCCAATGCCAAGCCGCAGGCGATAAAAATTATTCTGGTTGCCGAGCTGGGCGATGATATCGCGTAGCCCATTATGCCCGCCGTGCCCGCCACCCTGTTTGAGTTTGGCGACGCCTGGGAGCATGTCGAGTTCGTCGTGAGCCACCAGAATAGCTTCCGGCGGTATGCGGAAGAAATTCGCCAATGCCGCTACGGCCTGGCCGCTGCGGTTCATGAAGGTGGTGGGGATCAGCAGGCGAACGTCGCGGCCCTGATGGCTGAATTTGCCGGTCAGGCCGAAATATTTGCGATCAACACTTAGGTTGGCGCCTTGGCTGTGGGCCAGGCGCTCAACGAAAAGGGCCCCTGCATTATGCCGGGTCTGGTCGTATTCAGGGCCTGGGTTACCCAGGCCGACGATCAGTTGTACGGCAGTCATGTCAGGAGCCCTTTCGTGGAAATAGCCTGAACGCTGGTGCGCTCAGGCTGTTTTCCGGCGGTGCGAGAGTTACTCGGCAGCGCCTTCGCCTTCTTCTACGTCTTTGGCAACGCGCGAGGCGTGGATGTTGGCCACTGCCAGGTCGTTACCGTGAGCCAGTGCAACCAGCTCAACGCCTTTTGGCAGTTTGAGGTCGGACAGGTGAACGATCTGACCGACTTCAACCGCAGCCATGTCGACTTCGATGAATTCCGGCAGGTCTTTCGGCAAGCAAGAAACTTCTACTTCCACGACTACGTGGGAGACTTCGCCAGCTTGCTGCTTAACGCCAACCGAGCTTTCCTGGTTGAGGAAGTGCAGGGGTACGTGAGCGGTCAGTTTCTGGCCGGCGACAACGCGAACGAAGTCAGCGTGCAGCACGTGGCCTTTGGCTGGGTGGCGCTGCAGAGCTTTGATCAGCACGCTTTCATTGCTGCCGGCAACGTTCAGGGTCAGAACGTGGCTAAACGAAGCTTCGTTTTCCAGCAGTTTGGCCAGTTCTTTGGCCAGCAGGCTGATCGACATCGGGGCTTTTTCGCCACCGTAGATGACGGCAGGAACCATGGCAACGTTACGACGCAGGCGGCGGCTCGCACCTTTCCCCAGGTCGGAACGCACTTCAGCATTCAGGGCAAATTCAACAGTCATTTCACTTCTCCAAAATAACCAAACCGCCCTTTACGCTTGCGACCAGCGACCGGACGGTTAGGTAATAAGCCCCACTGGCACAGTGAGGCGTGTTGCGCTCAGGGTGATGGCCGGGTTAGCGGAACATCGCGCTGATCGATTCTTCATTGCTGATACGGCGAACCGCCTCAGCGACTACCGGAGCGATATCCAGTTGGCGAATACGCGAACAGGATTGCGCGGCGGCTGACAGCGGGATGGTGTTGGTCACCACCAGCTCGTCGAGTACGGAGTTTTCGATGTTCTCGATCGCACGGCCAGACAGTACGGCGTGTGTGGCGTAGGCGAAGACTTTCGATGCGCCGTGTTCTTTCAGCGCTTTCGCCGCATGGCACAGGGTGCCGGCGGTATCCACCATGTCATCGACCAGGATACATGTGCGGCCTTCCACGTCACCGATTATGTGCATCACTTCGGAGTGGTTGGCTTTTTCACGACGCTTGTCGATGATTGCCAGATCAACACCCAAGGACTTGGCCACGGCACGCGCACGCACCACACCACCAATGTCCGGGGAGACGATCATCATGTTTTCAAAGCGTTGGTCTTCAATGTCATCCACCAAAACTGGTGAGCCGTAGATGTTATCTACCGGGATATCGAAGAAGCCTTGAATCTGATCCGCATGCAGGTCGACGGTAAGAACCCGGTCGATACCCACTACAGTGAGCATGTCGGCCACGACTTTGGCGCTGATTGCCACGCGAGCGGAGCGCGGACGGCGATCCTGGCGGGCATAACCGAAGTAGGGGATGACTGCTGTGATTCGGGAGGCTGAGGAGCGGCGGAAGGCGTCAGCCATCACTACCAGTTCCATCAGATTGTCATTGGTTGGCGCACACGTCGGCTGAATCAGAAAAACGTCTTTACCGCGAACGTTCTCATTGATTTCAATCATGATTTCGCCGTCGGAGAATTTTCCGACAGAAGCATCGCCGAGGGGGATGTGCAGCTGACGTACGATACGTCGCGCCAGATCGGGGTTAGCGTTCCCCGTAAAAACCATCATCTTGGACACGCGCAGTACCTGCCGGCTGAGGGTATACCTGGATGAGTATAGAAAATGGCAGGGGCGGCTGGATTCGAACCAACGCATGGCAGGATCAAAACCTGCTGCCTTACCGCTTGGCGACGCCCCTGTAACGTGTGTAACCCAATGCTGCTTGTCAGTGTATCGCTGCCCGAGGGCAGTAATGGCAGGGGCGGCTGGATTCGAACCAACGCATGGCAGGATCAAAACCTGCTGCCTTACCGCTTGGCGACGCCCCTGTAACTGATGCTACGCATTTACTTCTTTGCCACAACTTCTAGCGCGCGGTGCAACATCGAGATGTTACGCCCCTTTGCCACAAAACTTGGCAGAGTTGCTGGAAGTTGGCGGGCGACTTTATCAGCATCGTCCTTGTTTGGGAAGCTCCCAAACACACAAGCTCCAGTGCCAGTCATTTTTGCCGATACATATTTGTTCAATAAGATCAGCGCGTTACGTACTTCTGGGTAACGCTTCTCGACGACTGGCTGACAGTCATTACGACTGACCCCCTCAAGAAGGCTGCGAACTTTAATGGTCGGAGTATCCCGTGTCAACTCAGGGTCAGAGAAAATTTTCATAGTACTGACAAGGACTTGTGGAATTGCCACGAGAAACCAGGGTTCGCTGAGGGTAACTGGGGTGATTTTTTCGCCGATCCCTTCGGCGAAAGCCGCACGGCCGCGAACGAAAACCGGTACGTCGGCGCCCAGGGTCAGGCCCAGTTCGGCCAGGCGATCCTCGTCCAGGTGCAGCTGCCAGAGGTGATTGAGCCCGAGCAGGGTGGTTGCTGCGTCCGAGCTGCCGCCGCCAATGCCGCCGCCCATGGGCAGGCGTTTGGTCAGCCAGATGTCGGCGCCCAGTGTGCAGCCCGACTGTTGTTGCAGGGCGCGGGCGGCGCGCACGATCAGGTTGCTGTCGTGGGCTACTCCGGGAATGTCGCTGTGCAGGCGAATTACGCCGTCTGCGCGTACCGCAAACCCCAGCTCATCACCGAAGTCGAGAAACTGGAACAGGGTTTGCAGTTCGTGATAACCGTCTGCGCGGCGACCGGTGATGTGCAGCATCAGGTTGAGTTTGGCCGGCGCCGGCAGCCTCAGTTCGGCTGCGGCGGGAATTGCCGGCGCGCTCATTGGCCGAGCTGGCGCGGTTGCCAGTCCTTGATCACCAGGGTGACCTGCAAGTCATGACCGTTCAGCCTGAGGCGCTCGGGCAGCCAGTAGCCATCCTGTTCGACGTAGCGCAGGTATTCGACCTGCCAGCCGTCTTGGCTCAGTTGCGCCAGGCGGCTGTCGCTGTCGAGGGTCAGGCGGCTTCTGCTGTCAGGTGCAGGAAGGCCGCGAATCCACCACAGCAGGTGCGAGACCGGCAGGTTTAGGCCCAGCTGTTGCTGCAGCAGTTGTTCCGGTGAGGCGGCCTGGTAGCGGCCCTGGTTGGCGACTTCCAGCTGGATGTCGCCTGGGCGCCCGGTCAGGCGCGCGGCGCCGCGGCCCAGCGGGCCTGACAGGCGAATGTCGTAGTAGTCCTGGCGTTGCAGCCAGAACAAGGTACCGCTGCCTGAATCCTGGGGCGCGCGGATGCCGACTTTGCCGCTTATTTGCCAAGCGTCGAGGCGGCCGATCTGCTGCTTATGGCTTTGCCAGAGCGCCGGGCTGCCCTGGCCTTCGAGGGCTTCGCGGGAGGTCAGGCCAGCGCAGCCGGTGAGCAGGACGATCAAACTGAATACGAGGAGTTGGCGAACAAACATCAAAACGTCTCTGATCCGGTCAGGCGCAGCAGGGTGCTGCGCAATATTGTGCTGTCAGGCTGCTGTTTGAGGGCTGTGCTCCAGACCTTGCGCGCCTCACGCTGCTTGCCCTGAGCCCAGAGTACTTCGCCAAGGTGGGCGGCGACTTCGTGGTCAGGGAAGCGTTCCAGTGCCTGGCGCAGCAGCTGTTCGGCCTTGTCAAGGTTGCCCAGGCGATAGTTGACCCAGCCCAGGCTGTCGAGAATTGCCGGGTCTTGGGGGTTGAGCTGCAGGGCTTGCTCAATAAGTACCTTGGCTTCTGCGTAGCGCGTCGTACGGTCGGCCAGGGTGTAGCCCAGCGCGTTGAGCGCCATGCTGTTGTCTGGTTCGCGCTCGAGAATGAAGCGCAGGTCCTGCTCCAGCAGATCCAGATCGTCGCGCTTCTCGGCGAGCATGGCGCGGGTGTAAAGCAGGTTGAGGTCGTCGGGGAATTGTTCCAGCGCTTGTTGCAGCATTTGCCAGGCTTGTTCCTGCTGCTCGTTGCTGGTCAGGGCTTCCACTTCGATCAGGTAGAGCTGGATGGCGTAGTCGGGCTCTGCTGTGCGGGCCTGACTTAGGAGTTTTGAGGCTTCTGCCTGGCGCTTGTTGTCGAACAGCAATTGCGCCTGGCGCGCCTGGGCCTGGAGGAAGTCGTTGCCAGGGCCGACCAGTGCATATTCGATCAGGGCGCTGTCTTTTTCGCCGAGCGCTTCGTAGGCGCGGGCCAGGTTGTAATGGGCGGCATCGACATGACTGTCACGTTCGATCAGTTCTTCGAGGTAGACGATGGCCTCGCGCCAAGATTTGGCTTCCAGGCAGACCAGCGCGAGCGAGAAACGCAGGTCGTCATCCTGGGGGAACTGTTGCAGCAGCGAGGCGAATTCGCCTTTGGCTTCTGCCAGGCGGTCTTGTTCGACCAGCAGGCGCGCATAGGTCAGGCGCAGGCGTTTGTCGTCAGGGTGCAGGCGGATGCCTTTTTGCAGCAGTGGCAGGGCTTCAGCGCCGCGGTCCAGGCTTTGCAACAGTCGTGCATGGAGCAGTAGCGGCGGGATTTCTCGTTGGTTGGCCGATTGCGCGTCGAGTAGCTCTAACGCTTCCTGCGGGCGACCGTCCTGCTGCAGAAGCAAGGCTTTGCCGAAAAGCAGTTGGCCGTTGTCCGGGTATTTGCTTTGCAGTCGATCGAAGCTCTGCAGCAGGCCGGCGCGGGTATCTGGGTCGGTTTCCATGGCGGACAGGGCGAGAAAGTCGAAGTGTGTGTCGCCTTTACGTTGCAGTACCTGTTCCATGAAGGTCATGGATTCGTCATAGCTGCCCGTGCGGGCCAGTTGGATGGCGGCTGCGCGCTGGGCATCCAGGCTGTCTGGGGCGTTCTTCGCCCAGATCAGTGCAGTGTCCAGGGCGGCCTGCTCGGCACCAAGGTATTCGGCAATCCGGAAGCCACGCTCGGCCACGCCGGCGTCCTGGGTCTCCTGGGCCTGTTGCACGTAGTTGCTGATGGCAATATCGAAGCGGTCGCGCTGCCCGGCCAGTTCGGCGACGAGCAGTGCGAGCAGGGTTTCCTGACTGAACGACGCGTAGGCTTCGGGCTTTGGCGCTTCTGCTACAACAGAAGCTTCTTCCACGGGCGGTGTGCCGTCTGGGTCGGAGAAGGTAAAAGTCTGGCAGCCACTCAACAAAGCAAGGGCGGTCAGTAACGCGAATGATCTATTCATAGAGAAAATCATAGAGAGAACGGCGACTAACCTGGGGTCGGGGCATCATGACACAAGCATTAGGGCAAGCCCATGGGGCAAGGCCCGATAGCTGGCTGGTGACTTATTAGGACAATAAACTGCGGTGGTTGTTCTCACTCTGTCGAAGTAGGACAATTGCGCGCTTATCTTCCTGTCAGCGACTTTGCATGGCCTTTATTGCTCTCGGTATCAACCATAAAACTGCTTCGGTGGCCGTGCGCGAGCGCGTGGCTTTTTCTCCGGAGCATTTGGTCGAGGCTTTGCAGCAGCTTTGCCAACGTACGGATAGCCGTGAGGCGGCAATTCTGTCGACCTGCAACCGCAGTGAGCTGTACCTCGAACAGGATGCACTGACTGTCGATGGGGTGCTGGTCTGGCTGGCCGAGTATCACCAGCTCAGCCTCGACGAGTTACGTGCTTGCGCCTATGTGCTTGAAGACGACGCGGCAGTGCGTCACATGATGCGCGTGGCCTGCGGGCTGGATTCGATGGTGTTGGGCGAGCCGCAGATTCTCGGGCAAATGAAGTCGGCCTACGCCGTGGCGCGCGAGGCGGGCACTGTCGGTCCGCTGCTCGGGCGCTTGTTTCAGGCCACTTTCAGTACCGCCAAGACCGTGCGCACCGATACTGCAATTGGCGAAAATCCGGTGTCGGTGGCGTTTGCCGCGGTGAGCCTGGCCAAGCAGATTTTCACTGATCTGCACCGCAGTCAGGCGCTGCTGATCGGTGCCGGTGAGACCATTAGCCTGGTGGCGCGGCACCTGCACGAGCAGGGTATCAAGCGCATTGTGGTGGCCAACCGCACCCTGGAGCGTGCCAGCACCCTGGCTGAACAGTTCGGTGCGCATGCGGTGTTGCTCTCGGAAATCCCGGATGAATTGATCAATAGCGACATCGTCATCAGCTCCACCGCCAGCCAATTGCCAATTCTCGGCAAAGGTGCAGTCGAGCGGGCGCTGAAGAAGCGCAAGCACAAGCCGATCTTTATGGTCGACATCGCCGTGCCGCGCGACATCGAAGCCGAGGTCGGTGAGCTTGACGATGTCTACCTGTATACCGTCGACGACCTGCATGAAGTGATTGCGGAGAATCTGAAAAGCCGTCAGGGCGCCGCGCAGGCGGCCGAAGAACTGGTCGCCGTGGGCGCCGAGACCTTCATGCTGCGCCTGCGCGAGCTGGCTGCGGTGGATGTGCTAAAAGCCTATCGCCAGCAGGGCGAGCGGTTACGTGACGAAGAATTAGCCAAGGCTTTGCGCCTGCTTAATAACGGCAGCGCGGCCGAAGAGGTGCTGGTGCAACTGGCGCGCGGGCTGACCAACAAGCTGCTGCATGCGCCCAGCGTGCAGCTGAAAAAACTGTCTGCCGACGGTCGCGTCGATGCGCTCGGTGTGGCTCAGGAACTCTTTGCCCTCGATGAGGGCGCGCCGTCCGGTTCGGTCAATAAATAAAGGCCTGCAATGAAAGCGTCACTGATCAACAAACTCGACATGCTGCAGGATCGCTTCGAAGAGCTGACTGCACTGCTTGGCGATGCTGAGGTAATCAGCAACCAGAGCCAGTTCCGGGCCTACTCGCGCGAATATGCCGAAATTGAACCGGTTAACAGCGCGTTCCGGGCGTTTCGCAAGGTGCAAGCCGACCTTGAGGGCGCCCAGGCGCTACTCAAGGACAGCGACCCGGACATGCGTGCAATGGCTGAGGAAGAAGTTGCCGAAGCCAGAGGGAAGCTCGTCGAACTGGAAGACAACCTGCAGCGCATGCTGTTGCCCAAAGATCCCCGCGACGGTCGCAATGTGTTCCTCGAAGTGCGTGCTGGTACTGGCGGCGACGAGGCTGCGATCTTTTCCGGCGACCTGTTTCGCATGTATTCGCGCTACGCCGAACGGCGCGGCTGGCGGGTCGAGATTCTCTCTGCCAGTGAAGGCGAACACGGTGGCTTCAAGGAAGTGATTGCTCGGGTCGAAGGTGAGAATGTCTACGGCAAGCTCAAGTTCGAGTCTGGCGCGCACCGCGTACAGCGAGTGCCGGAAACCGAATCCCAGGGTCGCATCCACACCTCGGCATGTACCGTGGCTGTGTTGCCCGAGCCGGATGAACAGGCCGAAATCGATATCAATCCGGCCGACTTGCGCGTCGATACCTACCGTTCTTCCGGTGCCGGTGGCCAGCACGTAAACACCACCGACTCAGCGATCCGCATCACCCACATCCCCACCGGTACCGTGGTCGAATGCCAGGAAGAACGCTCCCAGCACAAGAACCGTGCACGGGCCATGGCTTGGTTGGCGGCCAAATTGAAGGATCAGCAGGACGCCGCCGCGCACAAGGAAATTTCCGACACGCGTAAATTGCTGGTGGGCTCCGGTGATCGTTCCGAGCGTATTCGTACCTATAACTTTCCCCAGGGGCGGGTCACTGATCACCGCATCAACCTGACCCTGTATTCGCTCAATGAAGTGATGGCTGGCGGCGTTGAGGCCGTGATCGAACCGCTGCTGGTCGAATACCAGGCCGATCAGTTGGCCGCGTTGGGCGATTGATCTGCTTCGGATAACCGATAACTTGTAGGGTGGAAAACCCGCAAAGCGGTTTTCCACCACGGCGTCGCTGGTGGACAACGCTGCGCGGTTGTCCACCCTACAAATCTCCACCAGACGAATGTCATGGCCACTATCGAAGCCCTGCTCAACAACGCCGAACTGCCCGACTCGCCCACCCCACGGCTGGATGCCGAGCTGCTGCTCGCCCATGCCCTCGGCAAGTCGCGCAGCTATCTGCATACCTGGCCGGAACGCGAGCTCGACGCGCCGCAGCTGGAGCGTTATCAGGCGGCGCTGGCGCGGCGTCAGGCCGGCGAGCCGGTGGCCTATATCCTCGGTCAGCAGGGTTTCTGGAGCCTGGAGCTGGAGGTGGCCTCGCACACCCTGATTCCGCGTCCGGATACCGAACTGCTGGTGGAGACCGTGCTCGCGCTGCTGCCGGCCACGCCTGCCGCGCTGCTCGACCTGGGCACCGGCACCGGTGCGATTGCCCTGGCCCTGGCCAGTGAACGGCCAGCCTGGCGACTAACCGGTGTGGATCGCGTGGCGGAGGCGGTGGCCTTGGCCGAGCGCAATCGCGCACGACTCAAGCTGGCCAATGCCAGCTTTGTTGCAAGCCACTGGTTTAGCGCCCTGGCAGGTCAGCGCTATCAGCTGATCGTCAGCAATCCGCCCTATATCGCTGCCGATGATCGCCATCTGGCCGAAGGCGATGTGCGTTTCGAGCCGAGCAGCGCCCTGGTGGCGGGCGCGGATGGTTTGGACGATATTCGCCTGATCATCCAGCAGTCCCCGGACTATCTTCAAGCGGCAGGCTGGTTGCTGCTGGAGCATGGTTTCGACCAGGCCGCGGCGGTACGTGAGCTGCTTAGTGCGCGCGGTTTTAGCGCGGTGGAAAGCCGGCGTGACCTGGGCGGCCATGAGCGCATCAGTCTGGGACGCTTCGATAATGAGTGACGCCATGAGCCCGCAAGACATGCTGACTGACGAAGAACTGCTGCGCTACAGCCGGCAGATCCTGCTGCAACAGATCGATATCGACGGTCAGTTACGCCTCAAAAACAGCCGCGCGCTGATCGTCGGCCTGGGTGGGCTGGGCTCGCCGGTGGCACTGTATCTGGCCGCTGCCGGGGTTGGTGAATTGCACCTGGCGGATTTCGACACGGTGGATCTGACCAACCTGCAGCGGCAGATCGTCCATGACACCCAGAGCGTCGGTCAGAGCAAGGTCGATTCGGCCTCGCGGCGTCTGCTGGCGATCAATCCGCAACTTCGTCTGCAGGCCCATCGCCAGGCGCTGGACAGCGACTCGCTGGTGGCGGCAGTCAGCGCGGTGGACCTGGTGCTGGACTGCTCGGACAACTTTGCCACCCGCCTGGCGGTCAACGCTGCCTGTGTGGCGGCGCGCAAGCCGCTGGTCAGCGGCGCGGCGATTCGCCTGGAAGGGCAGCTCTCGGTGTTCGATCCACGGCGTGCCGATAGCCCGTGTTACCACTGCCTGTACGGCCACGGCAGCGAAGCCGAACTGACCTGCAGCGAGGCCGGGGTAGTCGGCCCGCTGGTGGGCTTGGTCGGTAGCCTGCAGGCTCTGGAAGCCTTGAAGGTATTGGCACAATTCGGTGAGCCGCTGGTCGGTCGTTTGCTCCTGATCGATGCGTTGGGTTCGCGCTTTCGTGAGCTGCGGGTCAAGCGTGACCCGGCGTGCAGCGTCTGTGGCGGTATTGGCCATGGGCAATGACGCGCCAATCGGCGTATTCGATTCCGGCGTCGGCGGTCTGTCGGTGCTGGGCGAGATTCGTGCGCTACTGCCCAATGAATCGCTGCTCTATGTAGCCGACAGCGGTCATGTGCCTTATGGCGAGAAGAGCCCGGAATTTATCCGCGAGCGTTGTCGCTATCTCGCCGCATTTCTCCTCGAGCAAGGCGCCAAGGCGCTGGTGTTGGCCTGCAATACGGCAACCGCGGCTGGGGTTGCCGAATTGCGCGAGCTGTACCCGCAGCTGCCTATCGTCGGCATGGAGCCGGCGGTCAAGCCGGCTGCCGCCGCGACTCGTTCGGGCGTAGTCGGGGTGCTGGCCACAACCGGTACCCTGAAAAGCGCCAAGTTCGCTGCTTTGCTCGACCGCTTTGCCAGTGACGTGCGGGTCATTACCCAGCCGTGTCCGGGGCTGGTCGAGCGTATCGAGGCTGGCGAACTGGATAGTGCGCAGACCCGCGATATGCTGCGCGACTGGGTACAACCGCTCTTGGCTGAAGGCTGTGACACGCTGATTCTCGGCTGTACCCATTACCCCTTTATCAAGCCACTGTTGCGTCAGCTACTGCCCGAGTCAGTCAGCCTGATCGACACTGGGGCCGCGGTCGCACGGCAACTGCGCTATGTGCTCGGCGAGCGCCAGTTACTGGCTACTGGGCCGGCGCAGGCGGCGCGCTTCTGGTCGAGCGCTGAACCGCTGAGCATGCAGGCAGTATTGCCGCAGTTGTGGGGCGAGTCGGTGCCTGTGCAGGCGCTGTGATTGTGGCAAGGCTGCACCTTTATTTCTTTCCAGCCTTTCGCTAGGAATAAAAATTTCTATACTTTCAGCAGCGAAGGGTGGCGCTCCTGCCGCCGGATGAAAAAGGATATCCCAATGACCAAGTTGTTTCCTGCGGCTGCGTTTGCGGCCTTGATCCTGGGGCCGGCCTGCGCAGTGCAAGCTGCCGATGTGACCTTCGCCATCGGCCAGTCCGGTGATTCGACCATGGTTTATCGGTTGGGCACCCAGTTCGATTTCGGCACCTTGCGTCAGTACGACAGCGGACGCCTGACAGGTTACTGGGATGCCGGTTATACCTACTGGCAAGGCGACGATACGGCGAGCAACCACAGCCTGTCGTTCATTCCCGTGTTTGTTTACGAGTTCGCCGGCGACACCGTGCGGCCCTATGTCGAGGCGGGAATTGGCTTGGCCGCGTTCAGCAGCACCGAACTGGAAGACAATGACCTGGGTTCGTCCTTGCAGTTTGAAGATCGCCTCGGCTTCGGGGTGCGCTTTGCCGGCCAGGAAGTCGGTCTGCGCGCCGTGCACTATTCCAACGCCGGGCTGAAAAATCCGAATGACGGCGCCGAGGCTTATACCCTGCATTACCGTTTGAGTTTTTAGCAGACTGTTCGAAAGCACGGATATTTGTCGGTAGAGTCGGGCCGCGCAGGTCGAGCCGCGCAGGTCGTGCCGCGTAGGTCAAGCCGCCCAGGCTCCGCTCTGCGAAGCCAGGCAGGTTGGTTTTATTGGGCTGCGTTCCTCGGCGCCAGCCTGCAATTTGCGGTTGCTTGCCATTCCCGGACAGGACTTAGCGTCCGTCGCTGGTTGGCCGATTTTTAATTCTGCAATAAACCCGATTCAGCGATAAATGCTGGTCATGCCACGACGTTCGTCCAGGCATTCGGGGGAGGCCGTCTCGAATTCACGGCAGATCAGCGGGCGCACCTCATAGATGGTGCAACGCATGCTGTCGCGATCCAGCGCCGCACACCAGCCATCATCCAGACGATGCATGACTTCGCCGCCCCAGTCATCGGTGGCGATAAAACGTGGCGGCACCCCGGTGTCGGTGATCAGCATGACTTCCAGTTGGCAGCAACAAGCGGCGCAGTTGCTGCAACTGACCGCGGGTTCACTGGGCAATTGGCTGAGGGGAATGTGGTTTGGGTCGGTCATAGTGGTGCAGTGTACGCCAGGCGCGGTACTGCATTGTATCGGGTCGACCAATGCAGCTTGGAGATTGTAGGGTGCGCCGTGCGCACCAATGAGTGCGCACGTCTGAGCATGCACAAATCTGCTACTGGTGGCGCAGCCTACGTCGATTGGCGCGTGCGAGCGCTTTGTTCATGTTGGCTGCGGTAGAGCTTGGCAAATCCATGCAGCACGGGCATTACCAACGCCCAGATTACTGCCAGCAAGAGCAGCGTCTGCCAGGTGCCGTAAGGCATGCCAACGCCTGCGATTTGTGCGCCGGCATAGTAGGACAGCGGGCCGGCGCAGGCGCCGAGCAGGCTGGCGCGCCACCAGGGACGGGCCGTCCAGGCCAGGCAATGGTTGAGTGTGGTTGCCAGCAATAGCCAGAGCAGGGCCAGCCATAGCGGGATCATGTTACGCGGCTCGCCAAAGTCGAATACCCCGAGGTTGAGCAGGAAGCTATCCAGTGCGCTGCCGGCGAGAAATACACTCAGCAGCAGCTTGCCTTCGGCAGCCCAGTTGCTGACCCAGAGCAGGTGCACCGCCATTGCGGCTACGACTATTAGCAGCCACAAGCTGTCGCCACCGAATACGCAGGCGAACCAGCCGAGCTGAAAGAGCAGGGCGTTGGCGATCAGTTTAGGCATCGAAATTTCCTAGCAAGGGTTCCGGTTGCGCCGCTGGCTTGGCCAGTAGCAATTGTGCGGTGCCGATGGTGCGCTCGATGAAGCCACCCTCGCAATAGCAGAGGTAGAACTCCCAAAGTCGATAGAAGTGCTCGTCGTAGCCAAGTTGCTCAAGCGTGTGCCTGGCCTGCTGCAGGTTGTCATGCCACAGGCGCAGGGTGCGTGCGTAATGTTGGCCGAAGTCTTCCATGTGGTGCAGGTTCATGTCGGTCTTGGTGGTGATGATGTCCAGCATCTTGTGCACCGAGGGCAGCGCGCCACCGGGGAAGATATAGCGCTGGATGAAGTCGACACTCTTCTTCGCCTGCTCGTAGCGCTGGTCGCGGATGGTGATGGCTTGCAGCAGCATCAGTCCGTCATCTTTGAGCAACTGCGCACACTGCTTGAAGTAGGTGGGCAGGAAGCGGTGGCCGACGGCTTCGATCATTTCGATCGACACCAGCTTGTCGTACTGGCCTTGCAGGTCACGGTAGTCTTCTAGCAGCAGGGTGATGCGATCTTCCAGGCCGAGTTCGGCAATGCGTCGCTCCGTGTAGGCGTATTGCTCGCGCGACAAGGTGGTGGTGGTCACCTGGCAGCCGTAATGGGTGGCGGCATGGATTGCCATGCTGCCCCAGCCGGTGCCGATTTCCAGCAGGTGGTCGCTGGGTTTGAGCGCGAGTTTCTGGCAGATGCGTTCGAGTTTGTTCAGCTGCGCCTGCTCAAGGCTGTCTTCCGGGCGCGCAAACATGGCCGCGGAGTACATCATGGTCGGGTCAAGCAGTTGCTCGAACAGCTCATTGCCGAGGTCATAGTGGGCAGCGATATTCTTGCGCGAGCCTTTGCGGGTATTGCGGTTAAGCCAATGCAGGCTCTGCACCAAAGGGCGGCCGAGCTTTGCCAGGCCGCGCTCCATGGCGTCCAGCAACTCCAGGTTACTGACAAATACGCGAATCACCGCAGTCAGGTCTGGAGAGCTCCAGTAACCGTGAATATAAGCTTCGCCAGCGCCTATCGAGCCATTACCGGCGACCAGGCCCCAGAGCGCGCCATCGAGCACCCTGATTTCGGCGCGCAGGGTGGCAGTGGCGTCACCGAATTCGAGAAAATCATCGCCGTCGATGATCCGCAGGTGACCGTGGCGCAATTGGCTCAGTTGGCGCAGGACGGCGCGGCGCAGCAAGCTGGCGCCGATCCCGCTGCCCGCACGTACCGAGGTTTTCGCGGATGACAGGCTAGAACTTTTCATGGTGTACGTCCTTCGATACTGGGCGAGCGACACGGAATTCACCTTCCGCGGCTCGATGGCTAATTAGGGGGATGCGCTTGACGAACAGGCGCAGGGCTTGCCAGTAGATAGCCGCGACGGTCTTGCCGGTCATCCAGGGGAAGCTGCGCAGGTAGGCATGCAGGCTTGCCCGGTCGAGCGGGCTGCGTTGCAGGCTGAGGCTGGCATCGAACACTTTGGTATCGCCTTGTTCGCCAGTCATCCAGTCGGCCATGTGGATGCCCAGGCGTTCACCCGCGGGGCTGAACGCCATGCGGTATTCCAGTTCACGCGGCAAAAAAGGCGAGACGTGAAAGGCCTTGGCCACGGCGAAGTGTTGATGACCCTCGCCGTCTGCCGGCAACACATAGTGGTAGCGCTCGCGCCACGGGGTATTGCTCACTTCGCAGAGGATCGCCGCGAGGCTGCCATCGGCCTCATGGCAGTAGAAGAAGCTCGCCGGATTGAAGGCCAGCCCCCAGCTGCGCGGCTGGGTCAGCAGGCAGACCGAGCCTTGCGGCGTGTGCCCCAGGGCTGCGCTGACCCGCTGGCGCACGGCGTCGATCAGGCTGACCCCGGCCCGGGTGAATTGCGGCAAGTAGTCGGTTTCACGAAAGGCGAAAGGCGCCCAGCGTCCGCTGCCGGCCAGGGGTGAGAGGTCGAACAGTTGTTGCTGCTCGTCCAGGTCGAGATAAAGCAGGCCCATGCGGTAGCGGAAGTTATGAACTTTGGGGGCGAAGCGCCGGTGCTGCACCCAGCCGCTGTACAGGGCGCTGTTCATCACAGCTCCTCGCCGAAGGCGCGCGCCACGCGCAGGGCGCTGACTACGCCGTCTTCATGGAAGCCGTTGGCCCAGTAAGCGCCGCAAAAATAGCTGTGCTGTGCGCCGAGCAATTCTTCCCAGCGTGCCTGCGCGGCCATGCCGGCCAGGCTGTATTGCGGGTGGGCATAACGGTAGCGTGCGAGGATCTTGGTTGGGTCGATCAGCGCCGTTTGATTGAGGCTGACGCAGAAGGTGGTGTCGCTTTGAATTCCCTGGAGAATGTTCATGTCGTACGTTACCGCCGCAGGCTGATTGGCCGGCCCGCCAAGGCGATAGTTCCAGCTGGCCCAGGCCAGGCGGCGTTTGGGCAGCAGGCGAGTATCGCTGTGCAGCACCACGTCATTGTCGGCATAGGGTAGGGCACCCAGAATCTCCTGCTCGGCCTGCGATGGTTGGGCGAGTAGCTTGAGGGCCTGGTCGCTGTGGCAGGCGAACACCACCTTGTCGAAGCGCTCGCTGCCAGCGGCGCTGTGCAGGGTCACGCCTGTCGCATCACGCTCGACCCGCTGTACGGGACAGTTCAGCCGAATATGTTGCTTGAACGACGCGCTCAGTGGCGCCACATAGCTGCTCGAACCGCCTTCTACCACGCACCACTGAGGACGGTTGCTGACCGACAATAAACCATGGTTCTTGAAGAATCGCACGAAGAATTGCAGGGGGAAACCGAGCATGTCGGCCAGTGACATCGACCATATTGCAGACCCCATCGGCACGATGTAGTGCTGGGTGAAGCGTTCGCCGTAGCCGCGTTGCTTGAGGTAGGTGCCGAGGGTGGTGACGGCATCTATCCGATTGTGCTGCAGATCATCCAGTGCCTCGCGGTTGAAACGCAGGATGTCGCGCACCATGCCGATGAACTTGGGTGACAGCAGGTTACTGCGCTGGGCGAACAGGCTGTTGAGGTTATTGCCGTTGTACTCCACGCCACTGACGGGGTCAGTCACCGAGAAGCTCATCTCGGTGGGTTTGAAGCCGACCCCGAGCTGGTTGAGCAGGTTAATGAAGTTTGGATAGGTCCAGTCATTGAACACAATGAAGCCGGTGTCCACCGCATAGCTTTTGCCCTCGACAGTGACGTTCACCGTATGGGTATGGCCGCCCACCCAGTCACCCGCTTCGAATACGCTGATCTCATGGTTTCGATTGAGCAGGTAGGCGCTGGTCAGACCAGCGATACCGCTGCCGATAATGGCGATTTTCATGCACTGTCCTTGGTAGTACGAGCCATGCGCTTGCCGATGGCCACTTGCAGGCGTTTGGGCAGGTGAGCCAGGAGCAGAAGAATGGCGATGAAGGGCCCGGGAAACGCGATCTCGTAGGGGCGTTTATCCAGTCGCTCGGCGATATGCCGGGCGGCCTTGTCCACCGGCCAGCGCATCGGCATGGGGAAGTCATTTTTCTGGGTCAGCGGCGTATCGACGAAGCCGGGGCTGACCACGGTGACGGCGATGCCCTCAGCCGCAAGGTCAATACGCAGTGCTTCAAGCAGGTAACGCATGCCCGCCTTGGACGCGCCATAGGCCTCGGCACGCGGCAGCGGCAGATAGGTCACCGAGCTGCTTACCCCGACCAGCTGTGGTAGATGCCCCAGGCGCAGCAGTGGCAGCGCCGCTTCTATGCAGTAGCTGGCAGAGAACAGGTTGGCTCGCACCACCCGTTCAATCATTGCGGCTTCGAAGTTCTGCACGTCGACGTATTCGCAGGTGCCGGCATTCAGAATCACACCGTCCAGTGCCCCCCATACCTGAGCGATGCGTTCGCCAATTGCCCGTACCTGGGTGGCGTCGCTGAGGTCGCCGGCGGCGACCAGGACCTGTTCCGGGTAGCGCTCGGCCAGCGCGTGCAGAGGTTCAGTGGTACGCGCACTGAGCGCGAGGCGGTAGCCGCGTTGCAGCAACAGTTCGGCCAGTGCGGCGCCGATGCCGCTGCTGGCGCCGGTGAGCCAGATACGTCTCATGCCAGTCTCCTTTTTAGCCAGCGGATGACCCGGCCAAGTAGTGGCAGGTGCTCGTAGAGCAGACTGCCTGCATCAAAGAAATCACGGTGCTGATGAACTTTGTCAGTCCACAGCAAGTGGGAGCAGCCCTCCACGCGAATCAGTTGGCCGGCGGCCAGGCGCGGGTGGCGGTAGCTCATGGTCCAGCGCAGGTAGCCTTCGCCAGGGCGCACCTGATCAAAGCCATAGAAATCGAAACGCAGCTCGCTGACATTGCTATACAGCTCGGTGAAGTAGCGTTGCATATTGGCCAGCCCGCGTACCTCATGCAGCGGGTCGCGGAACAGCGCGTCGTCGCTGTAGAGATCGCCGAGGCTCGCAAGGTTGTCCTTGTCCAGGGTGGCGAAGGAACGGGCGAATTGACGCAGAAAATCACTCATGCATGAGCCTCCGGCGCGAGATGCGGCAGCTGCTTGAAGGCCGCCAGCGCACGGGTGCGGCTGCTGGCCAGATCGACGATGGGCCGTGGGTAATTCGCCATCCCGAACAGACCGCCCATGGCCGCCGGGTTATGGATGTCTTTTTTGTTCAAGCCAGTCAATTCCGGCACCCAGTGGCGGATAAAGGTGCCGTCCGGGTCGAAGCGCTGGGATTGGCTGAGCGGGTTGAAAATACGGAAATACGGTGCCGAATCAGTGCCGGTGGATGAACTCCACTGCCAGCCGCCATTGTTGGCCGCCAGGTCGCCGTCGATCAGGTGACGCATAAAGAAACGCTCCCCTTCGCGCCAGTCAATCAACAGGTTCTTGGTCAGGAACATCGCCACGACCATGCGCAGGCGGTTGTGCATCCAGCCGGTGGCAAGCAGCTGGCGCATCGCGGCATCAATGATCGGCAAGCCGGTACGGCCCTCTTGCCAGGCAGCCAGTTCGTCCGGCGCCTGGCGCCAGGCCAGGGCGTCGGTGTCCGGGCGAAAGGCGCGGCGCATGGATACCCGTGGGTAGCCGACCAGGATGTGTTTGTAGAACTCGCGCCAAAGCAGCTCGTTGATCCAGGTGACAATGCCGCTATTGCCGCTGTCGAACTCGCCCTGGTTGGCTTGCAGGGCGGCGTGCAGGCACTGACGTGGCGACAGCACGCCGGCGGCCAGGTAGGCAGACAGACGGCTGGTGCCGGGCTTTGCCGGGAAGTCGCGCTCACTCTGGTAGTAGTTGATCTGCTCGTCGGCAAAGGCCAGTAAGCGGTTGTGGGCTTCCTGCTCACCCGCCGGCCATAGCTGGCGCAGGCTGTCGCTGGGTGGCGTAAAGCCTGCTACCGCAACGGGAACAGGGTCGCTGGCGATATTCAGTGTCGCCTGTGCGGTCGGGTGCGGGATCAGTGCGGGCAGGGCGCTGTGCAGGCGCTGGTAGCAGACTTTGCGAAACTGGCTATAGACCTGGAAGTAGCCGCCAGATTTGGTCAGCACGCTACCAGGCCTGAAGAATAGCTGGTCGAGGTGACTGTGGAAGTTGATCCCGAGTGCGTCCAGGGCTTGGGCCACGGCCTGGTCACGGCGACTTTCGTGAACGCCATATTCCTCGTTGACCTGTACCGCAGCAATCTGCAACTGCTGGCAAAGCTCGGCGATTACCTGTGGCGCGCCGCTCCAGTCATCGGCCTGACGCACCAGCAGGGGCACGTTGAGTGCAGCCAGTTCACGGCTCAGCTCGGTCAGGTTGCGCAACCAGAAATCGACCTTGCTCGGGGCATCGTCGTGGGCCTGCCATTGCGCGGGGCTGAGCAAAAACAGGGCGACCGTTGGTCCTGCTGCCATGGCTGCGGCCAGTGCGCTGTTGTCCTGCACACGCAGGTCGGTGCGCAGCCATATCAGTTGTGGCGTAGTCATTGGCTGTCCAGCAGGTTGAGATCGGAGAGAATTTGCAGGGCGCTTAGCGGGTCTTGCGCCATGCCCAGGGCACTGTTCTGCAGAGCCAGGGCCTGCAACTCCTGATGATGAATGTGCGCCGCAGGGCCGATGACCAAGCACGGGCAGTCATAGCCGGCCTGCAAGCGTGGCCAATGTGTGCTGTTCAACGCTTGGCTGGAATACAGCAGCAACGCCTTGGGCTGGATGTGCTCGATTGCCATGGCCAGTTCTGCTGGCGGCAATGGCCAGTCGAATACTTCTACTGCCGAGCCGGCGCTGCTGGCCAGCCAGGCGGTTAGCCACAGGCCGGGTTCCATCGGCAGGTCGGAAAGATTGACCATTAGCAGCGGTGCGCCGCCCTGCTGGCGGTTGTTGTGATAGAGCCGCGCGCCTAGCTTGCTGCGCAGCCAGGAGTAAAAGAACACCCGTTCGGCCTGGGCGCCAAACTGGCCACGCCAGCGCAGCTCAAGGGCATCGAGCAGTGGCAGCAGCAGCTGTTTGCACAAGGTGTGTGGCGGGTAGAGGGCCAGTTCGCTATTGAAACACTCGTCCAGGCGCCGTTCCGCCAGGTTGCAGATGGCTTCCTGCAGGTGCTGGCATTTTTCATCCCATTGCGAAGTGGCTTCGGCAAACGCCGGCTGGTTGGCGCGCAGCAGGCCTTTGACCTGGCCAACCGAGACGCCCCGGTTGAGCCAGGTGAGGATGGTCTGGACTTGCGCCACATGTTCGTCCGAATACAGGCGATGGCCCTTTGGCGTGCGGTGCGGCACGATCAGGCCATAGCGGCGCTCCCAGGCGCGCAGGGTTACGGCATTCACGCCGGTAAGCCGGGCAACATCGCGTATTGGCAGAAAGCCCTTGGCCAATGCGTTCTGGTAGTCATCGCCGGCCGCAGTAGGTTCGTCGTGGTCGGTGAGTTGCTGAGTCGGTTCGTCCATGTTCAAAGGGCATTACGCAGGCTGAGGTTTTCTGGGTGTGGCTGCAGGTAAACCTGCGTAGCTACATAGTTGTCCGGGTGGCGGCGGAAATGATGCTTGAGCATGGTGAGGGGGACTACCAGCGGCACGATGCCGTTGCGGTATTGGCCGATCAGCTGCTGCATTTCCTGACGTTCTACGCTGCTCAGAGCCTGCTTGAGGTGGCCACTGAGGTGCTGCAGTGTGTTGCTGTGAGTGCGCCGGGTCGCGCACTTCTTCAGCGCTGCCATCAGTTCGCTGAAATAGCGCGGGGCCAACTCCTGCAGATCATGCTGGTGCAGGTTGCCGAGCAGGCGACCGAGCGTTTTGTATTGCAGCGGATGGGTGGCCATCAGCAGGTATTTGTAGCGCGAGTGGAAGTCCAGCAGCGCCTTGCGGCTCAGGCCGTCACGCAGCAATTGCTGCCATTGTGCATAAGCAAACACGCGAGTGATGAAGTTCTCACGCAGGATAGGGTCATTGAGTCGGCCGTCTTCCTCAACTGGCAGATCAGGGCGTCTGGCACAGAATGCCTCGGCGTATATGCCGCGGCCCTTGGGTTCGCTGGGGCGGCCGTTTTCCTGGTAGACCTTGACCCGCTCCAGGCCGCAGGACGGCGATTGCTGCATGAAGATATAGCCACAGATGTCGTCCAGTTCTCCCGCCATCTGCGCACCATAGGCAGCCAGGGGTTCAGTGACGTCGCGTTCACGCTGTACGGTGCCCACTGCGCGGGGTGCCGCCGGGTCACCGACCAGGCGTATGGGTTCGCGCGGGGTGCCCAAGCCAATTGCTACTTCGGGGCATAGCGGGACGAAATCGAAATGCTCTGTAAGGGTACGGCTGCACAGCCGTGATTCCTTGTGGCCGCCGTTGTAGCGCACTTCAGCGCCCAGCAGGCAAGCACTGATGGCAAGTTTGGGTTTGCTGGAGGCGACTTGGGACGGTTTCATGGCACAACCTCTAATGGCTACTTGTACATAGATCGAATAATGTACAACTTGTGTTCATCATAGGTGTGCTGTTGTACAAGTCAAATACTTTGTACAAGTGTTGTACTGGATTGGTCCGTTGAACTGGCCCTGCCCGTCGTGCTGTGTCGACGTCAATGGCTCGCCTGCGCGCGGGGTTGGCTGTTTGGCCATACCTGCTGCTGATTCAGCAGGCTGTTCGAAAACGGGCTACTTCCAGCCCATGTGCCAGTGTGTGGCGTCTTCGAGTGCTTGCCAGTCCAGGCGTTGACTGCGCTGGTTAAGCACCGCCTGTAGTTCGACCTGCAGCACATTGCCTTCTTCATCGCAGAACAACTCGCTGACCAGAAAGTGTTTCTCACGATTTTGCGGCTGTACTGCCGTCCATTTGGACAGCAGCAGTTTGCGTGGGTTGATCCGGTGCCTGGCGGTCAGCCTGGGCGCTGCGCCGCTCATTGCAAGTGCGCCAGCAGTTTGCGCGCGGCGTCCTGGCCGCTCAGCCAGGCGCCCTCTACTCGACCGGACAGGCACCAGTCGCCACAGGCATACAAACCCAGGTCGGCGTCTGCCAGCGAGCCCCACTGGTGGGCGCTGGCAGGTCGGGAGTAAAGCCAGCGGTGCGCCAGGCTGAACATGGGGGCTGGCATGCTGCAGTCGATCAGCTCGGCAAATGCGCCGTGCAGGTGTTCGATCACATCCTCCTTGGGCATGTCCAGGTGCTGTTTGCTCCAGCTGCTGCTGGCGTGCAGCACCCAGGTATCCGGGTTGCCGTCGCGACCGGGTTTGCTGTGATTGCGTGTCAGCCAGTCGAGCGGGCTGTCTTGCACGAAGCAGCCATCGACCTTGGTTTCCAGTGGGTTGGCAAAGGCCAGGGCGACTGTCCAGGTTGGTTCCATGACCACGCTGGAGGCCGCGCTGGCGAGTTTCGGCGCAGCCGCCAACAGCGCGCTGGCTTGTGGGGCGGGGGCGGCGATTACCACATGGCTGAAAGGGCCGTAGCTGTTACCTTCGGCGTCCTGCAGGTTCCAGTGTTGTGTGCCGCGAAACACTTCGGTGATCCGGCAGGAGAAATGTACTGGCAGGGCGCCCAGCATGGCGCGGGTAATCGCACTCATGCGTGGGCTGCCGACCCAGCGCACCTGTTCGTCTGGCGAGGCACTGAGTTGACCGTTACGGCTGTGATAGAGGTTCGGTGTCCATTCGGCGACCCAACCACGGGCCTGCCATTGCTGAACCACATCGACAAAGCGCCGGTCGCGCGCAGTGAAGTATTGCGCGCCCAGATCGAGGGCGCCGACATCACTGCGTTTGCTGGCCATGCGGCCGCCGCTGCCGCGGCTTTTATCGAACAACTGAACCTCATGTCCGGCGGCGTGCAACGCTTGGGCGGCGGACAGACCGGCGATGCCGGTACCGATGATGGCGATGGGTGCGGTCATGTTTACCTCTTGACTTCAGGGCGCTCGCAGGCTGAAAAAAAGCTACTGCGCTCAACTATGCAGCGTTGCAATCGACCTCGGCAAGCTGCTCGCTAGCAGCGTGCTTCAGTGGGTCGATTGGTGTCATGTCAATCATGAAATCTCGTATCACGTGCTGAGCGGGCTGCGCAGATCACGGCGCAACGGATCTTGCTGGTTTATCGCTATCGGCAGCGTAAGTCCGGGTTGGCGGCTTACTGGTCAGGTCGCGATTGACCGCGGCTTCGGCGCTGCCGTCCCAATGGGCACGACCCGCAGCTTTAACTGAGCCGGTAATCTCCAGTAGTGCGTGCCTGCCCCGGCCGTTTTCCATTCATCCGGGTGTGCTCGATTGCCCTTTGCCGATTAGCTCTTGAGCTTCTGTGCAAGGCTACGCTTTATACAAAACCTATACAATATTGTTTGTATGTATAGGGATTATCGGATTCAATCACATCATGTCGATGTTTAAGACAATTTTGCGCCGGATTAAAGGCACGTTGTCCGGCCATAAGTCAGACTGATGGTCATCAGGTTGGCTAACGTAACGCGAGGAGGATGCCATGCACATATTGCTCACCGGTGGGACCGGCTTGATCGGTCGTGGTCTTTGTCAGCATTGGGCGCTGCAGGGCCACCAGTTGACCGTGTGGAGCCGCAGTCCGCAGCAGGTTGCGGGGCTTTGCGGGGCGCAGGTGCGCGGCATCGGCCGGCTCGAAGAGCTGGGCGACGAACAGGTGGACGCGGTGGTCAATCTGGCCGGTGCGCCTATTGCCGACCGACCCTGGAGCAGCAAGCGCAAGAGCCTGCTCTGGGCCAGTCGTATCGGCCTTACCGAGCAATTGCTGAGCTGGTTGCAGGCGCGCGCAAACAAGCCGCGGGTATTGTTGTCCGGTTCGGCAGTGGGCTGGTATGGCGATGGTGGTGAGCGCGAGCTGCACGAAGATACGCCGCCGGTCAGCGAGGATTTTGCCGCCCAGTTGTGCGGCGCCTGGGAGGAAACCGCGCAGCGCGCCGAAGCCATGGGCATTCGCGTGGTGCTGGTGCGCACCGGGCTGGTACTGGCCAGGGACGGCGGCTTTCTCAAGCGCCTGTTGCTGCCATTCAAGCTTGGCCTGGGCGGACGTTTGGGTGATGGCCGGCAGTGGATGCCGTGGGTGCATCTGGCCGATCAAATTGCCCTGATTGATTTTCTCTTGCAGCAGGAGCAGGCCAGCGGTCCATATAATGCCTGTTCCCCACACCCGGTGCGCAATGCCGAGTTTACCCGCGCGCTGGGCCGCGCCCTGCACCGTCCGGCGCTACTGCCGGTGCCGGGCTTGGTGTTGCGCGTCGGCCTGGGTGAGTTGTCCGGTTTGCTGCTGGGCGGCCAGCGCGCATTGCCGGTTCGCCTGAGCGAAGCCGGCTTTAGTTTTCGTTTCACCGATCTGGATACGGCCCTGGCAGATTTGCTGGGTCGACACTGACTGATAAGGATTCTGCATGAGTAATCACGCCCTGCTGCTGGTCAACCTGGGTTCACCCGCGTCGACCGAAGTAGCTGATGTAAGGCGCTACCTCAATCAATTTCTGATGGACCCCTATGTGGTCGATCTCCCCTGGCCGTTACGCCGGTTGCTGGTGTCGCTGATTCTGATCAAGCGACCTGCTGCTTCAGCCCACGCCTATGCGTCCATTTGGTGGGAGGACGGTTCGCCTCTGGTGGTATTGAGCAAGCGCCTGCAGACGGCCATGAAGGCGCAGTGGACCCAGGGCCCGGTCGAGTTGGCGATGCGCTACGGCGAGCCATCGATCAATACCGTACTCCAGCGTCTGGCAGCGCAAGGCATCAAGCAGGTGACACTGGCGCCGCTTTATCCACAGTTTGCCGATAGCACCACGACCACGGTAATCGAGGAAGCCAAGCGGGCAGTGCGCGCGGGCAACCTGGACATGCGTTTCTCCTTGCTGGCGCCGTTCTATGACCAGCCGGAATACATAGAGGCGCTGGTCGAAAGTGCCAAGCCTTATCTGGAGCAAGATTTCGACCACTTGCTGCTGAGTTTTCACGGCTTGCCGGAACGTCATCTGCGCAAGCTTGACCCGAGCAAGCATTGCCTCAAAGGCCCCGATTGCTGCCAGACAGCGCCGCCGGAAGTGCTCGCAACCTGCTACCGCGCGCAATGCATGCGCAGCGCTGCAGCCTTTGCCGAACGTATGGGCCTGCGCCCGGAGCAGTGGTCGGTATCCTTCCAGTCTCGTCTGGGCCGCGATAAATGGATCGAACCCTACACTGAAGCTCGCCTCGAGGAGTTGGCCGGGCAGGGCGTCAAGAAGTTGTTGGTGATGTGCCCGGCGTTCGTTGCCGACTGCATCGAAACCCTGGAGGAGATCGGCGATCGCGGTCTTGAGCAGTTTGTCGCGGCAGGTGGCGAAAGCCTGCAGCTGGTGCCCTGCCTCAACGACCACCCGCGCTGGGTGGCGGCGCTGAAGACCCTCAGCGAGCGTGCACCGCTAATGCTCTAGCAGTCCGCTTCCTTGCCTACGCTTGCAATGGACTGCTAGCCGAGTATCAGGTGGATGCATTAGCTCGAAAGGATGCCGTGCATTCGCCTGACTGATAACACCTACGGGCGATACTCATCGCGCTGTATCTCGACCTAAGCTGGCAGCTCATTCAACCGTCGTGTAGCGCACCTGCGCTGCCGAGGAGACTGCCAGTGCCCAACAACAATAACGGCTATCCCTCCAGTGCCCGCGCCTGGACTACTGTCGCCATTTTGATGGTGGCCTATGTGCTGTCGTTTATCGATCGGCAGATTCTCAACCTGTTGGTGGAGCCGATCCGTCGCGATCTGATGATCAGCGACACGCAGATGAGCCTGCTGATGGGCTTGTCCTTCGCCCTGTTCTACACCGTTTGCGGTATTCCTCTGGGGCGCCTGGCCGATACCAAGAGCCGGCGTGGCCTGATTGCCATCGGTGTGCTGTTCTGGAGTGCGGCCACTGCAGCCTGCGGCCTGGCTAAGTTGTACTGGCAGTTTCTTATCTGCCGGATTGGTGTCGGTGTCGGTGAGGCGGCCCTATCGCCAGCGGCTTATTCGCTGATTGCCGACAGCTTTCCGGCCGAGCGCCGTGCTACTGCAATCAGCGTCTATTCGATGGGTGTCTACCTGGGCTCGGGCCTGGCTTTTCTGCTCGGCGGGCTGGTCATCCAGTTCGCCTCGGCCCAGGGCGATGTGCTGCTGCCAGTGGTCGGCGAAGTACGGCCCTGGCAGTTGATCTTCCTGATTCTGGGCGTGGCTGGGGTGCTCTTTACCCTGTTGATGTTGGCGGTCAAGGAACCGGCGCGGCGTGGCGTCGGAGCTGGCGTCGCGGTGCCGCTGGCCGATGTCGGCCGCTATATTCGCGCCAACAAGCGCACTGTGCTTTGCCATAACTTCGGCTTCGCCGGCCTGGCCTTCGCTGGCTACGGCAGTGCGGCCTGGATTCCGACGTTCTTCATTCGCACCTATGGCTGGGACGCCGGTCAGGTCGGCATCATCTACGGCAGCATCGTCGCGGTGTTCGGTTGCCTGGGCATCGTCTTTGGCGGGCGCCTGGCTGACTGGATGGCCAAGCGTGGTAGCAGCGACGCCAACATGCGCGTTGGTCTGTATGCGGCCATCGGCGCGGTGCCATGTGTGCTGGCCTTCCCGTTGATGGAAACTGCGCTGTGGGCGGCGATTCTTACTGCGCCGGCGGTGTTTTTCCTGAGTATGCCGTTCGGTGTGGCGCCGGCGGCGATCCAGGAAATCATGCCCAACTCGATGCGCGGCCAGGCGTCAGCGATCTACCTGTTCGTGATTACCCTGATCGGCCTGGGTATCGGCCCGACCGCCGTGGCGCTGGTCACCGACTACGTATTCGCCGACGACATGGCACTGCGCTACTCGCTGCTGATCGTCACCAGCATCGCGGTGTTTAGCTCCATCGTGCTGCTGAGCATGAGCCTCAAACCCTACCGGGAAAGTGTGGTGCGGTTGCAGCAGTGGGCGGCAGAACCGGCCTGAGTGCTGGCCCAGGCCTCGGGTGCGCTGTGCGCACCAGGTGCCATGCAGGTTGCTCTTCGCTAAGCGTCTTGTTGCTCCAGTCGGTAGCCCGGATGCAATCCGGGACATCGGTAGTCGCCATAAGACCGCCCCCGGATTTCATCCGGGCTACGAAGAGCGGGTGTGCGGTGGACATCGTGAAGCATTGTCCACCGCTGGCATCCGCAAGCCGTGCCTAGGCCTCCGGCCCGTCGCTCAGTGCCTTGCTGCGCCAGCCCTTGCCGCCGGGCAGCAGCAGGTTGAGGACGATGGCGATGATGCCGCACAGCGAGATGCCTTTCAGGCTGACGTCGCCGGCACCGATGACCATGCCGCCGATGCCGAACACCAGCGTCACCGCGACGATGACCAGGTTGCGCGCCTCGGACAGGTCGACCTGATGGCGGATCAGGGTATTGAGCCCGACTACGGCGATGGACCCGAACAGTAGGCAGAGAATGCCGCCCATCACCGGCACCGGAATGCTCTGCAGCAGCGCGCCGAATTTACCGATAAAGGCCAGGGTCATGGCGATCACGGCTGCCCAGAGCATCACCTTGGGGTTGAAGTTCTTGGTCAGCATTACTGCGCCGGTGACTTCCGAGTAGGTGGTGTTGGGCGGCCCGCCGAGCAGGCCGGCGGCCGAGGTGGCCAGGCCGTCGCCGAGCAAGGTGCGATGCAGGCCCGGGTTCTTCAGGTAGTTCTTGCCGGTCACCGTGCCGATCGCCAGCACATCGCCGATATGCTCGATGGCCGGTGCGATGGCCACCGGCAGGATGAACAGGATCGCTCCCCAGTGCAGTTCGGGTGCGACGAAATTCGGCACGGCCAGCCAGGGTGCAACGGTCACCGGGCTGAAGTCGACCACACCGAGTAGCCAGGCCAGTACATAGCCTACGGCGATGCCACAGAGAATCGGGATCAGGCGAAAGACCCCGCGGCCGATCACCGCAACCATCAGGGTGGTAAGCAGGGCCGGCAGGGAAATCATCAGCGCGATGTCGTAAGGCACCAGCTGCACGCTGGCGTCGCCCGCTTTGCCCATGGCCATGTTGGCGGCCACGGGAGCCAGGCCCAGGCCGATGGCCATGATTACCGGGCCAATTACCACCGGTGGCAACAGGCGGTCGATAAAGCCCGTGCCCTTGAGCTTCACTACCCCGGCCAGGAGCATGTAGGCGACGCCTGCGGCAACCAGGCCGCCGAGGGTAGCCGGCAGGCCGAAGTCGTTCTTGGCGGCGAGGATTGGTGCGATAAAGGCGAAGCTCGAGGCGAGAAACACCGGCACCTGATTCTTGGTCACCAGCTGGAAGATCAGGGTGCCGAGCCCTGCGGTAAACAGCGCCACGTTGGGGTCCATGCCGGTGATCAGCGGCATCAGCACCAGTGCGCCGAAGGCCACAAAGAGCATCTGCGAGCCAGCCAGGGCCTGACGCCAGGTGGCGTCCTGCATGTGATCCTGCATGATCAGGCGTCCTTCTGCTTGGTGCCGAATATCTTGTCGCCGGCGTCGCCCAGGCCGGGAATGATGTAGCCGTGTTCGTTGAGGCGCTCGTCGATTGATGCGGTGAAGATCATCACGTCAGGGTGGGCATCGTTGACCACCTTGATCCCTTCGGGAGCGGCCACCAGAACCATGGCGCGGATTTCCTTGCAGCCGGCTCTCTTCAACAGGTCGATGGTGGCGACCATGGAGCCGCCGGTGGCGAGCATCGGGTCGATGATCAAGGCCAGGCGCTCGTCGATCTCCGGGGCGAGTTTTTCCAGGTAGGTATGCGCCTGCAGGGTTTGCTCATTGCGCGCCACGCCGACGGCGCTGACCTTGGCTCCCGGAATCAGGCTAAGTACACCTTCGAGCATGCCGATACCCGCGCGCAGGATCGGCACCACGGTGATTTTCTTGCCGGCAATTTTCTCCACCTGTACGGTGCCCGCCCAGCCCTGGATGTCGTAGTTCTCCAGAGGCAGGTCGTTGGTCGCTTCGTAGGTCAGCAGGGCACCGACTTCCTGGGCCAGTTCGCGGAAGTTCTTGGTGCTGATATCGGCGCGCCGCATCAGGCCGAGCTTGTGACGAATCAGCGGGTGACGAATCTCGAGGATGGGCATGGCGGGTTCTCCGGCGGGCTGGCAAAAAAAATTGAGCTAGATTAGCACTGGCTTTGTGCCGTTGGCGCGCAGATGCAGGCGGCTTGCAGGAAATTAGTATGAGATGTCGCCGATTACGCGTATTTCCGGCAGTTTGTCTGCAAAGGCTTGCTCCGACTGGGGTGGATGGGTACCTTTGCCGACTTTTATTTTGACGCATCGATCAGCTTTTGTGCTTGTTCAGCGTTTGCTCACTCTTATGAGGAAAGACCATGCCCGTCGATCTAACGCATATCCGCCAAGTCATGCTGGAAGCTGATTGCTTGTACACGGAAGCCGAAGTTGAAGCGGCCATCGACCAGGTAGCCGCCGCGATCAACGCCGAACTGGCGGAGCGCAACCCAGTGGTGTTCTGCGTGATGAACGGTGGCTTGATCTTCTCCGGCAAGCTGCTGCCCAAGCTGGATTTCCCCTTGGAGCTGTCCTACCTGCATGCCACCCGTTATCGCAACGAAACCAGCGGCGGCGAGCTGTTCTGGAAAGCCAAGCCGGAAATCTCCTTTATCGACCGCGACGTGCTGATCATCGACGACATCCTCGATGAAGGGCATACCCTGGGCGCGATCATCGACTTTTGCCGCCACGCCGGTGCGAGCGCCGTGCATACCGCCGTCCTGATCGACAAGGACCACCAGCGCAAGGCGCGTCCTAACCTCAAGGCCGATTACGTCGGTCTGTCGTGCATCGACCGTTACGTCTTCGGCTACGGTATGGATTACAAAGGCTACTGGCGCAATGCCGCCGGGATCTATGCGGTCAAGGGCATGTAAGCGCTGCTCGGTAGCGTGCGCCGTGCGCACCGAGTCTGCTGGTGTGCCTCGAATCGGCGGTGTCCTGCGGTAGCCCTGATGCAATGCGGGGGAGGGCGCACCCTACCCGGCACGGCGCAATCTCTTAAGCGCTGTCGCCTGGCTGCAGCCAGCGCAGCGCCTTTGCCCGCGCCTGATCGAGGTCGCGTACATAGGCCAGTTGGCCCTCGACGCGCTGAATACCGGCGCGGCGCAGTTGCAGGCGTACCTGCGGCGTCGGCCCGCTGAGTACCAGGCCCACGCCTTGTGCGCGGTAGTCGCGCAGTACACTCTCCAGCGCCGCCAGGGCGGTCATGTCGAGCAACGGCACCGCACTGATATCAACGATTACCACCCGCACCTCAGGGCTGAGGCGGCGCAGCACGCTCAAGGCCTTTTCCGCTGCGCCGAAGAACAGCGGGCCGCGAATGGCGTAGGCCAGGACATGCTCGGGCAGATCACTCAGCGCCTCGTGGAAATGCTTGGGCAAGGCGGCGGTGTCGGTCAGGTCGCTCATGCGTTTGATGAACAATCCGGCGGCCAGCAGCAGGCCGACGCCAACCGCCAGCACCATGTTGAACAATACCGTCAGTACCAGGCAGGTCAGCAGCACCAGCACATCGCTGCGTGGGGCGATGCGCAGGGTGTGCTGCACGTGCCGCGCCTCGCTCATGTTCCAGGCGACCATCAGCAGCAAGGCGGCCATGGCGGCCATCGGCAGGTAGCTGAACAGCGGGGCGAGAAACAGGATGGCGATCAGCACCACGCCGGCATGAATGATCGCCGCCAGCGGTGAAAAAGCCCCGGCGCGGACGTTGGCGGCGCTGCGGGCGATGGCGGCGGTGGCGGTGATGCCACCGAATAGGGGCGCCACCAGATTGCCGATGCCCTGGCCGATCAGCTCGCCATTGGGGTCGTGTTTGCTGCCGGTCATGCCGTCGGAGACCACCGCGCATAGCAGTGACTCGATGGCGCCAAGCATGGCGATGGCGAAGGCCGGTGCGAGCAATTGGCGGATCAGTTCGAAGGAGATCTGCAGCGGCTGGCCATCCGCTCCGGGCAGGTGCCAGGGCCAGGCAAAACTCGGCAGGAACGGCGGGATGCCTGGGTGCTCGATGCCGTCCAGGGTGTAGCTGAAACGCTCGCCAAGGGTCGCCACCGGCAGGCCGTAGTGTTCCAGCAGCAGGCCGAGCAAGGCGCCCACGGCCAGGGCGGCGAGGTGTCCGGGCACCTTCGGTACCCAGCGCGGCCAGAGCACCAGCACGGCCAGGCAGACCAGCGCCACCAGGCTGTCGGCGAACTGCAAGCCAGGCAGTGACTGCAGCAGCAGGCTCAATTGCTCCACGTAGTTGCTCGGCTGGCCAACCGGATTCAGGCCGAACAGGTCCTTGATCTGCAAGGTGGCGATGACAATGCCAATACCGGCGGTAAAGCCCAGGGTTACCGGGTAGGGGATAAACTCGATCAGGCGGCCGGCACGCAGCAAACCCAAGGCTATGAGGATCAGCCCGGACATCAGGGTGCATAGCAGCAGGCCACCGAGGCCGAACTGCTGGGTGATCGGCAGCAGGATCACCACGAAGGCAGCGGTGGGGCCGGAGACATTGAAGCGCGAGCCGCCGAACAGGGCGATCAGTGGCGCGGCGATCAGCACCGTATAAAGGCCGTGCTGCGGCGCCACACCCACTGCAATCGCCAGGGCCATGGCCAGCGGAATGGCAATAATGCCGACGGTGACACCGGCGCTCAAGTCGCCGCGCAGGCTCTTCCAGCCATAGCCGGCACGCAGGCTCTGGCGCCAGGCGGCGAACAGTGGCGGTAAGGATAACGACATGAGGCCTCCGACATGGCTGCGCGGAGTATAAAGCCTGAGACTCAGCCAGGGTGCCGACCTAAGTCGGCTGTTGCTGGCGGCGTTGCGCGTGTTACACAGTCAGGTTAGCTGTGGGGCCGGTAGGCTCAGACTTGCGATTGCCGCTTGTGCGTTGAGCCGCGGCCGTTGCCAGAGTTACACTGCCGGCCCCGTGTGGCCTGCCGAGTTGGAGTGAATGATGCGTAAAGACAAGAAACAGGTGATTGGTGACGAGATTGGTGATGAGCCGATCAAGCTGTTCCTTACCGTGGAACCGGCTGACGCCACGCCGCCGTCGCTGCATAAACTGATCAAGGCCTACCGCGGCCTGCGCATCGATGATTTCACGCGTTTCGTTGGCTTCTTCGTCGAAGCCGGCTACGACCTCGAGGCCAAGGATGTCGAGGGTCGCGACTTCATCGCCCTGGTCCAGGATCAGCGCTTTGCCGAAGCCTATGTCGAAGTGATCAAGGCCGCCCGCGGCTGATCTGCGATTCCCCGTAGGACGTAGGATAGGCCGCGTCGGTTAGGCGCCTGTTGCCGCTGGCGATGAACCCGCAAGATCCGCTGCGACGTAGCCCATCATGGGCGCAAGCAGGTCTATCGCTTGATGGGTATCGCTTTGCTCAACACCATCCTACGCGGCCAGGCCTACGCGGCCCGCGTCATTACAGCACCCCGGCCTTCTTCCAGGCCAGGTAGCGGCTGACCAGTTGCGGGCCGAGCTCGCTGGGGCGGACGTCGAGTACCGGCACATGGTGCGCGGCCAGCCGCTCGTGCAGGCCGGCGCGATCATTGAGGTAGTCGACCGTGCCGCAGTAGCTCAGGGCCGTGGCAAAATCTTCGACCGGCGCGTGGCGCAGTGTGTCGAGCACTTCTTCACGCAGGCTGGCGACCAGCACGCGGTGTTGGCGGCTGATGCGTTTGACCGCGTTCAATAATTCCTCATCATCCTCGTCACGCAGGTTGCTCACCAGCACCACCAGGGCGCGACGACGTTGGCGGGCGAGCAGGCTGTCGACCGCGGCGGCGTAGTCGGCCGGCTGCAGGCTGCTGCGAAGGTCATAGACGGCGTTCAGCAGCACATTGAGCTGCGCCTGGCCTTTGACCGGCGCGAGGAAGCGCTGTTGCTCTCCGGCAAAGGTTGCCAGGCCCACCGCATCGCCCTGGCGTAAGGCCACATAGCTGAGCAGCAGGCAGGCATTGAGGGCGTGGTCGAAGTGCGCCAGTTCGCCATCCTGGCTGCGCATACGCCGGCCGCAGTCGAGCAGGAAGATGATCTGCTGGTCGCGTTCATCCTGGTATTCGCGCACGATCGGTATGCGCTTGCGTGCAGTGGCTTTCCAGTCGATCTGGCGCAGGCTGTCGCCGTCGCGGAACTCGCGCAGTTGGTGGAATTCCATACCCAGGCCACGCCGGGGTCGCTGGCGTACGCCAAGCTGGCTGAGCCAGTTATCCACCGCCATTAACTGCGCACCATGCAGGTGGGCGAAGTCCGGGTAGACCCGGGTTTCTCCAGGCAAGCTCAGGTAGCGGCGCGCAGACCACAGGCGCAGCGGACTGGGCAGGTCGAGTTCACACTGGCTGAAATGGAAGTGCCCGCGCACCAGCGGTCGCACGCGGTAGGCGAATTGGGTCTGTTCCCCGGGGTGCAGTTCGATGCGTTGCGGCAGCTGCTCGAACGCCATGCCGTCGGCTACATGGTCGAATACGTCCAGCACCAAGGGCTGGGCATAGGTGTGGTGCAGGGTTAGGCGGATCTCGCTCCAGCGCCCCAGCGGCAGATTGCCCGGCAGCAGGCGCTCGATACGTGGCGAGGGCAATTGGCGCACGCGCAGGGCGTCAACCAGTGCCGCGCCAGTCAGCGTCAGCAACACGCCCCACCAGAGCGCGTGCAGGCTTTGCGGCACGTTTACCGCCAGCGCCTGCAGAACGCCGAGGGCAATAGCCAGGCCGAGCAGGACGCCGAGCAAGATCAGCAGCGTGCGCGAAGGCTTCATGCGTGCGCGCTCAGGGTCGACTGGTTCATAGACGTGGTGCCGGCACCTGGTCGAGCAACTGCTGAAGCACCTGGTCGACCGACAGACCTTCAATATCCAACTCCGGCGCCAGGCGCACGCGATGGCGCAGCACGGCGAGGGCGCAGCCCTTGATGTCGTCCGGCAGGACGAAGTCGCCACCGCGCAACAGGGCACGGGCACGTCCGCCACGTACCAGGGCAATCGAGGCCCGTGGCCCGGCACCGAGAATCAGGCCCGGCCAGGTACGGGTGGCGCGCGCCAGACGCACGGCATAGTCGAGCACCTGTTCGTCGAGCGGCAGGTCGCTGGCGATCTTCTGCATGGCCAGCAGGTCCTTGGCTTGCAGCAGGGTGCGCAAGGTGCTGACGTCGAGCATGTCGGCACGGGTCGAGCGGGTGACCTGGCGCACCATGCTCAGCTCATCGGCCTGCTCGGGGTAGTCCATGCGCAGCTTGAGCATGAAGCGATCCAGTTCGGCTTCCGGCAGCGGGTAGGTGCCTTCCTGCTCAATCGGATTTTGCGTGGCCAGCACCATGAACGGCAGCGGCACCGCCAGTGCACGCCCCTCGAGGGTGACCTGGCGCTCTTGCATCACTTCCAGCAGCGCCGCCTGGGTTTTGGCCGGGGCGCGGTTGATTTCGTCAGCCAGCAACAGGTTGGTGAACACCGGGCCCTTGCGCAGCTTGAACTGTTCGCTCTGCAGGTCGTACACGGCGTGACCGGTGATGTCGCTGGGCATCAGGTCCGGGGTGAACTGGATGCGTGCAAACTCGCCGCCGAAGCAACGCGCCAGGGCGCGTACCAGCAGGGTCTTGCCCAGGCCGGGGACGCCTTCGATCAGTACGTGGCCGCCGGCGATCAGGGCGGTGAGCACATCGTCAACCACCGCATTCTGGCCGATCAGCGCCTTGTGCAACTCCAGGCGCAGGGCCTGGGCAAGCTGGCTGGCGCGCTGGCGCTGCTGTGCAGGATTGCTCGGCGCGGGGACCGGCGCGGCAGCGGCCGGAGGTTCTGCGGCGGGGCTGCTCGGCGGTTCGGGCGTGTATTCGCTCATAGGGCATTCCTGAGTGTTTGCAGGTGGGCGACCTGACGGGTGAAGTCAACGGCGGACAGGCGCTGCTTGGGCAGCGGTCGCATGGCTTGGCTGATGGCGCGGCTGGGCAAGCGGGTCAATCGTCCCAGTACCTGCCATTGTTCGGTTACACCGAGGCGTTCGAAACCGGGGTGACGGTAGTTCGCGCGGCGCCTGATATCCCGTTGCAGGCCTTGTAGCAGGCTGTGCTGGCCGCAGCGGCGCAGGAGGAAGTCGGCGCTCGCGCGCAGGTGCTCCTGCAATTGCCGGCGATTGGGGCTGGCCGGCGCTTGCAGCGGACCCTGACGCATACCGACGCGCCACAGGCCGAGACCCAGCAGTAGCGCCAGGGCCAGCAAGGCCTGGGGGAAGTAGCGCAGCAGCAGGCTGAACAGGCTGTCGCGATCGGCATGGTAGAGCAGGGTCACGGCGCTGTCCTGGCTCAGGTACCAGAGCAGCCAGGCATTGTCGTAATTGGCGATGCTGTCGTTCTGCCAGATCCAGCTGTCGCTCAGTACGCTGACCAGACCGTCGCCATGATAGAGCTGGACCAGGTGGGTCGCCGCAGCGCTGTTGGCCCAGGCATGGGCGCGATTTTCGGCATCGTAGAGGTGAAAGCCGGTGTCGAAACTGAAGTAAGCCGGGGCTTGCTCGTTTTCCAGGTAGAGCTGAGTCAGCTCCGGGTAGGCACTGGCCGTGGCCTCGTCGGCATCCAGAGCGGGCTCCTCGGTCTCACCGTCTGGCTGGTCTAGCTCGTCGCTCTGGTACTGCTGAATGCCCAGGCTGTCGAGCAGCAGGTCAGCACTTTTACCCTCATCCTCATCCCACAGGCGTTCGGCAACGAACACCAGGTGCCCACCTTTGGCCGTCCAGGCCAGCAGGTGTTCGACTTGGCGCGGGCTCATGCGCTCACGGTCGGCAAGTAGCAGCAGGGTCTGCCCGGCACTGGACAAAGTGGGTAGCAGCCGCAAGTCAGCGCTGCGCTGCACCTTTAGGCCCTGCTGACGAAGAAAGTGTTCGGCGGCCAGATATGGGTTGGCCTGCGCCTCGGGTGCCGGGCCGTGCTCGATGGTTTCTGCATAGGGTTGCGCGCGGCTCAGCAAATAGAGGCCGAGCAAGCCCATGCCAAGCACCAGCGCGCTGCCGAGCAGTAATAAGTGGCGTCTGCTCATCCTCGCGCCCCGTCATCGAACAGGTCTCGCCAGTCTTGGCACAGCGCCTGGCGCAGATCATCCGGCGGCAGGCGCTGGCCGTAGGCGAGGTTCTGCCAGTGCAGGGTCAGGGTCTGGCTGAAGGTGGTCAGTTCGGGTTGCTCCAGGCCCTCGATCAGGTGCAGCACTTCGCTCTCGGTAAAGGCGCTGTTCAGGGGCAGTCGATAGTCCTCCAACAGGCGGCTGAGCAGGGCGCGATAGAGCAGGCCGAGGGCCGCGCGGGGGTGTTCGGCCCATAGCTGCTCGGCTGTGCCGGCGATATCTGCGGGCAAGCTTTGGGCGGTCACTTCCAGGCCGAACAGCTGGCTGCTGGGCGGCGTTGCGGCGCGCTGCGGCAGGCCAATACGCCTAACGAAGGCGCCGAGCCATTGCCGATAACGCCAGATCAACAGTGCCGCCAGTCCGAGCATGGCCGCCCAGAGCAGGGCCTCGAAAAACAGCGCGACGGCGTCGATGCTGTTCCAGAACTCGGCCAGCTTGAAGAATTTCTCGATCAGTTCAAACAGGCCGCTGAGTTGCTCCTCGCTCCCGTCTGCGGCTTGTTCTGGCTCGCCGAAGCGCCAGCGGGTGACAGTTTCGCGGTGTTCAAAGGGCGGCTGATCCAGCAGTTGACTGATGCTGTCGCGGGCCGCCTGGCTGTTCAGCGGTTGTTTGAGCAGGCGCGCGGCCTCGGGGCCGGGCAGCGGGCTGGTGACGATCTCGGCGGCCATGGCCGCGGTCGGCGTCTGCAGTAGCAATAAGCCGCAACCGAGTAACAGGGCGTAGGCCACGCCGGTCAGGCGCTGGCGCAGTTGGCGGAACACCAGTTCGATATCCCAGCCCTCCAGAGCGGTGCGTCGGTTCAGGTAGAGGGTAAAGCCGCAGGCGACGTAGACCGGCTCCCAGACGATCAGCACCAATACGTACAGCAGGTTGGACAGGTGTTCCAGCCACAGCCACTCGTCGACTGCTGCATTGGCCAGGCTCTGCCAGCTCCAGTCCAGCTCGATCTGCGCCGGCAACAGCAGGTAGAACAAGCTGGCCAGGCCCAGCCACAGCGCTATTTCCAGGTGCATACCGACCACCGTCAACCAACTTGCGGCGCCCGCATCGCGCTGGCCCAGGACTACCAGGCGCTGGCTGCGCGCCTGACCGGACAAGCCTTCGAGTTGCAACACCGGCAGGTCGAAGCTGCGCGTCGGGCTGAACCGGCGCCAGGTCAGGCTGGCTAGCAGTTGTGGCCTGAGCAGGCTGGGCAAGGCCTTGAGCGCTTGCTTGAGACTGGGTGTGTCGCCGAACAGGGCGCGGGCGAGGATGTATAGCGGCAGGCGCTCGTAGGCCGGCTTCAGCCACCAGAAGGCGAATATCGCCCAGCCCGGGGAGTCCCACAGCAACAGGCAGAGCAGGGCGAAGATCGGCACTGTGACCAATGCCCAGCTGGCCATCAGCAGGCCTGCATGACGACGTGCCAGGAGCACGCCGAGGTCCAGTGCTTCCCAGGGGCTGCGCGGGCGGATTGCCACGCTGGCATCAGTCAGGCGCATGGCTACCTCGCCCGGCCAGCAGCAGGTAACTCAGCACCAGCAGCCAGAGTATGGCGCCAACTGCATATTTGGCGGTCGGCTCGGCGAAGGTCATCGAGGACCAGTAAGCCTCGACGAACGCCGCGAGCAACAGCAATACAATCACGCCGCCAATCAGGCGCACGCTGCACCCGGCGGCCAAGCGCAAGGCTTCGCTGCGTGACCGGCGACCTGGCGCAAGCAGTGCCCAGCCCAGTTTGAGGCCGGCGCCGCCAGCCAAGGCGATGGCGGTCAACTCGAATGCGCCATGGCCGATGACGAACGACCAGAAGGTCTCGCCGTAGCCGATCTGGGTCAGGTGGCCGGCCACCGCGCCGATCATCAAACCGTTGAACAGCAGGAAGAACAGGCTACCCAGGCCGAACAGCAGGCCACTGGCAAAGGTCTGAAAGGCGATGCCGATGTTGTTCATGATGTAAAAGCCGAACATCAGCCAGTCGTCGCCCGACTGGCGTTCGCCGAAGCGACCTAGACGCCGGGCGTCGGGGTCGTACATCTGCTCCATGCTTGCCACTTGTGCGGGGTCGACCAGGCTGTAGATCAGTTCGGGGAACAGGTAGACCAGTGCCCCCATGCCCAGCAGGCTGCCGAAAAACATCAGGCTGGCAACCAGCACGCAGCGCCATTCGGCGCGAACCAGGCGCGGGAAGCCGGCCAGTAGGAAGCCGATCAACTGCGCGCCCAAGGGGCTGCGGTGGCGATAGAACTGTTGGTGGCCGCGCAACACCAAGTGCTGGAGCTGTTCAGTCAGGTGGTTGCTGTAAGCCCGCGCCTGGGCCAGGGCCAGTTGTTGGCAGAGGCGCCGGTAAGCCGCGGCAAAGCCCAGGCACTGCTGGAGGTCGGTCGTGCCGCGCTCGAGGGCGTCAAGTTGTTCGGCGAAAGCTTGCCAGTCGGCTTGGTGGCGGTTTTCGAACAGGTTCTGTTTCATGTTGGCCCCAGCAAGCTGCGGGCTAGGCTGTTGATGCGTTGTTCCGCCTGCTCGCGGGGGATTTGCAGCGGCTCGGCCAGAATCGCCGCCAGCTCGGCACGGCGTTCAGTGGACAGGTTGGCGCCACGCTCGGCAAATCCGAGTACGGCCCGTTGCTCGAACCGGTCCAGAGCAAAAGGTGCAGGCAGCGGTTCGGCCAGTGGCAGGCTCGGGCGTTCGGGTACGCTGTCGCGGTAGACCACCAGGGTACCGGCGGCAATGTCGCCGAGGCGTTTGAACGCCGGGTGATTGAGGCAGCTGAGAATGCCCAGCGTGTAGGCGAACGGCAGCAGATCGACAAAACGCAGCAGGTTACGGGTCAGTGAGGCGGCCCAGCCGACTGGGGTGCCGTCATCGTGCACTACACGCAGGCCGAGGATTTGCTTGCCGGGGGAGCGACCCTGGTTGAATACCTCGAACAGCACCATGTACCACCAGGTCACCAGAAACAGCAGGATAGTCGCCAGGCCCATGCCGAACTTGCCAAGCAGGCCGAGGACGACGTACATCACCAGCAACAACAGGCCGCGAATCAGCAGGTCAATGGCGAACGCCAAGACGCGCGGCACCAGGCCCGCAGGACGCAGGAGCAGGTCGATACCTTCCGGGGTTTCCACCTCATAGCGGGTATCCAGCAGTGCAGTTGACGGCTGGATGGACGGTCGAGGCGAGCGCGAACTTGGCGAGGTGGCGGAATACGGCATCGGCGGTCTGCGCTGAATAAACCCCGATGCTAGCCAGCGGCTGACGGCTAAGCAACTGCTGTGCATGCAAACTGCGTTTGAGGGGGCAATCGGTGCCCGCCTTACCTCGCCACGGACGACCATGTCTTACAGGCTGCTAGACTGGCGTCGTCCATTGCCCATAGGAAGCCGCCGTGACCTCCAGTCTGTTCTGGTACGACTACGAAACCACCGGTATCGATCCGCGCCGCGACCGCCCGCTGCAAGTCGCCGGGGTTCGCACCGACGAAGACCTCAACGAAATCGGCGAGCCGCTGAATATCTACTGTCAGCCCAGCGACGACATCCTGCCGCATCCGGCTGCTTGCCTCATAACGGGTATCACGCCCAGTCAGCTCGCGGCAAAAGGCGTGAGTGAGGCTGAGTTCATGGCCCGCGTGCATGCCGAAATGATGCAGCCGGGTACGTGCGGTGTCGGTTACAACAGCTTGCGTTTTGACGATGAAGTCACCCGCTACAGCCTGTACCGTAATTTTTACGACCCCTATGCCCGCGAGTGGCAAGGTGGCAACAGTCGCTGGGACCTGATTGACCTGGTACGCGCTGCCTATGCCTTGCGCCCAGAGGGCATTGTCTGGCCGCAAGAAGAGGGTCGCGTCAGCCTCAAGTTGGAGCGCCTGACCGTCGCCAACGGCATTGAGCACGGCCAGGCCCACGACGCTTTATCCGATGTGCGCGCGACTATTGCCTTGGCGCGGCTGATCCGTAGTAAACAGCCCAAGCTGTACAACTACCTCTATCAAATGCGCAGCAAGCAGCAGGTACTCAAGCAGATTCGTTTGTTACAACCGCTGGTGCATATTTCCGGGCGCTTCGCCGGTACGCGACATTATCTGGCGCAGGTGTTGCCGCTGGCCTGGCACCCGCGTAATCGCAATGCACTTATTGTTTGCGACTTGCATGCCGATCCGACGCCGTTGCTCAATGAGGATGCTGAGTCCTTGCGTCGGCGCCTATACACCCGCCGCGAGCAACTGGGCGAGGGCGAATTACCGGTACCGTTGAAGTTGCTCCATATCAATCGTTGCCCGGTGCTGGCGCCATTAAATGTGCTGCGTGGCGAAGATATTGAGCGTTTGCAGTTGGACATGAACAGTCCTTTGCAGCACGCCGATCAACTGGTTGCAGCCCAGGCACAATGGCACGATAAGCTCGCCCAGATATATGGCGAAGAAGGTTTTGCACCCAGCGAGGATCCCGAGCAGCAGCTGTATGACGGTTTTATTGGTGATCGTGATCGTCGCTTGTGTGAGCAGGTACGCAGTGCCGAGCCTGCGCAGTTAGCCACTACTGTCTTGCCGTTCGATGACGCACGGTTACCTGAGTTGTTGTTTCGTTATCGTGCGCGCAACTTTTCGTCCAGCCTGGACGCAGCAGAGCAACAGCGCTGGGTGATGTTTTGTCAGCAGCGGTTAACCCGTCCCGAGTGTGGTGCGCCCAATACCTTGGCGGCGTTTGATCAGGCACTTGGTGAATTATTCGCGGCGGCCACGCCCGAACAACAGGCGATGCTGACTGAATGGAGCAACTACGCGCAGCAGTTGCGCTTGCGTTATAGCCTTTAAATTAGCTGTGTACCTGTTAGCTATTGCAGCAGTGGGTAGGTTGGCGCGCGGGCCTGCAGCGCATTGCGCTGAAAGGCGCATGCTCAAGCGTCTGCTTTGCGCCTGCGGTCAAAGGCCCATGACCAGACTTGCTTGAGCGGCTATGCCATATGGGCGGTGAGCGCCTTGAAGCCACTCCGCGTATTACCGCCAGCATATATATTTTTCAGGTATGAATTCAGGGCACATAAAAAACGCCAGCATGGCTGGCGTTTTTGTACGCTGAATGGGTGATTCAAACGTATGGCTTAGTCCAGCAAGGTGACCCAGCTTTCAACAACATCGCCGCCCCACTTGGCTTTCCACTCTTTCAGGGTCTTGTGGTTGCCACCTTTGGTTTCGATCACTTCACCGGTGTTCGGGTTTTTGTACTGCTTAACTTTGCGGGCACGCTTGACCCCAGTGGTCTTAACGCCGGCGCGCGGCACCTTGCTGACTTTGGCATCCGGGTCGAGCATGGCGATGATGTCACGCAGGGACTTCTGATATTCACCCATCAGAACCCGCAGTTTGCCTTCGAATTCCAGTTCTTTTTTCAGCTTGTCGTCTTGCGACAGATTTTTCAGGCGCTCCTGCAGCTCTTTGATGGCTTCTTCGGTAGCGCGGTATTCGTTGATTAGCGACATTAGACTTACCTTGTTCTGAGTAGGCGGTGGCAAAGTTGCAGTGATAATAGTCAGGCACTTTTGACAAGTAAACCGCTTTGCAAGAATTTGCTTCGGATTAGTGAATAATATTTAAATCCGTGGTCGTGATATTGCCAAGAGCTGGCCGTCATTATGTCTTGATTGCGCCCTTGAGCTGCTCGCCAGATGATTATCTTCAGTCAACGCATATGGCCTAGCGCGGCCAGGGCGAAGCCAATTGGTTTGCTGCCTTGGCCTGCTGGAGTAGGCTTGATGAATACTGCAGTTTTCTCTCGCTGTGGCTAGAATGACTGACTTTTGCGATTTCTCTGGAGTTTTCCATGCGTACTTTTCGGCTGGTTATAGCCTGTCCGGACCGCGTTGGTATCGTGGCCAAGGTCAGTAACTTTTTGGCCACCTATAACGGCTGGATCACCGAGGCGAGTCATCACTCGGATAATCAAAGCGGTTGGTTCTTCATGCGGCACGAGATTCGTGCCGATTCGTTGCCGTTCGATCTGCAAGGGTTTCACCAGGCGTTTGCGCCAATCGCCCGTGAGTTTTCCATGGAGTGGCGAGTCACCGATTCGGCCGCGAAAAAACGTGTGGTATTGATGGCCAGTCGCGAGTCGCATTGCCTCGCTGACTTGTTGCACCGTTGGCACAGTAATGAACTGGACTGCGATATTGCGTGCGTGATTTCCAACCATGACGATTTGCGCAGCATGGTTGAGTGGCACGACATTCCTTATTTTCATGTGCCGGTCGAGCCGCAGAACAAGCAGGTGGCGTTTGATGAAGTGGAGCGGTTGGTCAATGCGCATGCCGCTGATGTCATTGTGCTGGCGCGTTACATGCAGATTCTGCCTGCGCAGCTGTGTCGCGACTTCGCCCAGCGGGTGATCAATATTCATCACAGCTTCCTGCCGTCGTTCGTTGGCGCCAAGCCTTACCACCAGGCCTCGTTGCGCGGGGTCAAGCTGATCGGGGCCACTTCGCACTATGTCACCGAAGAGCTGGATGCCGGGCCGATCATTGAGCAGGATGTGGTGCGGGTCAGCCATCGCGACAGCATTGAAGAGATGGTGCGTCTGGGTAAAGATGTGGAAAAGATGGTGTTGTCCCGCGGTCTGCGCTATCACTTAGAAGACAGAGTACTGGTGCACGATAACAAGACAGTGGTATTTGACTGAGTTGTTGATCGTGGGCTGGTTTAGTGCATGACAAAGGAGTTTGCTGATGCTCAAGTCCGTCAAAGTGCGCGATTACATGACCCGCAATCTGGTGACCTTTCGTCCCGAAATGAATTTGTTTACAGCGATCAACCGTTTATTGGAACACCGTATCTCTGGCGCGCCGGTGGTTGACGGGCAGGGGCATCTGGTCGGCCTGTTGTCCGAGGGCGATTGTTTGCGCGGTATTCTTTCCGGCGCTTATTACGAGTCGGCAGGGGGTGACGTCAGTGCTTATATGACCACTGAGGTAGAAATCATCTCGCCTGAGGCCGATATCATCGAGGTTTCCGAATGCTTTTTGCGCGGCCGTCGGCGGCGTCTGCCGGTGGTCGAGGATGGTCGCCTGGTTGGCCAGGTCAGCCGCAGCGACGTGCTGCGCGCGGTCAAGGAGTTCGCCCAGCACGATGAAGGTCGTTTGTTGGTTAGTTGAGCTGTCCAGCCAGACGCTGAGCCGGAGGGCGATGGGATGAATGATCCGCTTGCGCGCGCCACCGCCACCGCCCCGCCCGTTGTGGGTGAGGGCTGTACCCAGCGTTACGATCCGCAGGCCCTTGGCCCCGAGGATGGTGCCGAGTTTGCCGAGGCCGCCGAGTTGTGGCGGCAGCTGGAACGGGATAAGCAGGCGGCTGATCGCGACAAGCCGAAATAAAAGGCTATGTACCGTGTGCTGTGAGGCGATAAGTCCTAGGTTGGTGCGGGCAGCGAAGCCCGGCAGACAGCTGAATATCCAGCGGGTACATAGCCGAAAAAAACGGGGCACTCATTGAGTGCCCCGTTTGCATTGCGCGGGCAGTTAAATGCGGAAGCTGTCGACCAGCTGCTTGAGCCTGGAAGCCTGTTGCTCGAGATCACCGCAGGCGCGCAGAGTGGCATTGAGGTTTTCCACGCCTTCCTGGTTGAGGGTGTTGATTTCGGTGATATCGACGTTGAGCGATTCGATCACCGAGGTTTGTTCTTCGGTGGCGGTGGCTACCGATTGGTTCATGCCATCGATCTCGCCGATACGCAGGGTTACGCTGTTCAGGCGTTCGCCGGCCTGGTTGGCAATTATCACGCTTTCTTCACTGTAGCGCTGGCTCTCGGTCATGGTGGTGACCGACTCACGGGAACCGACCTGCAGCTCCTCGATCATCTTCTCGATTTCCTGAGCTGACTCCTGGGTACGGTGGGCCAGGTTACGCACCTCGTCTGCGACTACAGCGAAGCCGCGACCTGCTTCGCCTGCGCGGGCGGCTTCGATGGCAGCATTGAGTGCCAGTAGGTTGGTTTGCTGGGAGATGCTCTTGATCACCTCAAGGATCTGGCCGATGTTCACCGTCTTGCCATTCAGGGTTTCGATGTGGCCGCAGGACGTACGGATCTTGCTGGACAGATCGTTCATCGCATGGATGGTTTTCTCCACCACATGGCGCCCATCTTCGGCCTGCTGCCGGGCATCGGAGGCCTGAGTCGAGGCGTCTGCGGCGTTACGCGCAATTTCCTGGGCTGCAGCACCCAGCTCATTGATGGCGGCGGCTACGCTGTTGGTACGGCTGGCTTGTTCGTCGGAATTGATCATCGAAGAGTTAGAGGCGTTGACCACCAGCTTTGCCACTTCATTGACCTGGCTGGTGGCCGAGGACACTTCGCGGATCGAACCGTGTATCCGCTCGACAAACTGGTTGAAGGCTTTGGCCAAAGCGCCGAATTCGTCATTGGACTGAATCGCCAGGCGTTTGGTCAGGTCGCCCTCACCCTGGGCGATGTCCTGCATGGTTTTGCCCATCACGGTCAGCGGCTTCATCAGGACGCGGATCAGCATGCTCAGCAGGAGGATGATCAGCACCACCGCGATCAGCGTGGCCACTATGGCCGAGGCGCGGAACTCGCTGAGCATCGAGTAGGCTTTCCCCTTGTCGATCGACAGGCCGACGTGCCACTTAACAGAGGGCAAACCCTCGACTGGCGCAAAGGTAAGAATTCGAGTGTCTCCATCCAGTGTGGTCTCACTGAAGTCGCCACTGATGCGTGGTGTGTTTTGCGGGTAGATTTCGCTGAGATTCTTCATTACCAGCGATTTGTCGGGGTGAACCAGAACTTTGCCGTCAGCACTGACCAGGAAGGCATAGCCCATGCCGGCAAAGTCTAGCGAGTTGATGATATCAATCATCGCATTCAAGCTTAGGTCGCCGCCGACCACACCTGCAGTTTTAGCCGGTGTGGCGATCGAGAGAATCAATACATTTGTTGCAGCATCAATGTAGGGTTCAGTTAACGTCGTTCCTCCAGCGGTCATCGCATCTGTGTACCACGGGCGTTTACGTGGGTCGTAACCATCAGGCATTTTACTGTCTGGACGCATGGTAAAGCTTCCATCAGCTGCGCCTAAGTAGATGAATTCGAATGCAGAGTTGAGTGTTTTTTGCTCAAGCAAGTTGGTTAAGAAAGGGTTTGTTGAATCTCGGGTCAGGGACTCAGCTACGCTTTCCACCAGCAAGATTCGTCCCGATAACCAGCTGGAAATATTAGTGGCCGTAACGCTACCCATCTCATGCAAATAACTTTCCAGGTTGTCACGAATGGCCTTGCGCTGCAGGTAGTCGTTGTACAGGGTAAACAGCGAAAACGCGGCGATCACCACCAGCGATGCGGCCAGTAGAATCTTGTGACTGAACTTCAAGTTATTATTCATGGTTTCTTGCGTCCGGTAATGTCAGGGACCAGTCTTGGCTGGTGCACGGCACAGGCAGCGCTGTCTAGGCAGCGTTAGTAATTATGTCGGCATGGCGTGAGCAAAGCTTTAACTCAAGGGACATATAAATGCGTGTAGCAACCCAGTTGGTTCTTGGTGCCGATCTCGGCGGTCAACCTGTCGGGCAGCTTTTGCGCCTGGCCAATCGGCATGGTCTGGTGGCTGGAGCTACTGGTACCGGTAAGACGGTGACCTTGCAGCGTCTGGTTGAGCAATTCAGCGATGCCGGTGTAGCGGTGTTCGCTGCGGACGTGAAAGGCGACCTGAGCGGGCTCGGCGCTGTTGGCGCACCGCAAGGCAAGGTGGCCGAGCGGATCGCCAGCATGCCCTGGCTTGCGCATCGGCCGACGGCCTATCCGGTTACGCTCTGGGATATCCATGGCCAGAGTGGTCATCCGCTGCGTACCACCCTCAGTGAGATGGGGCCGTTGTTGCTCGGGGCGTTGCTGGAGCTGACCGACAGCCAGCAGGCCGCGCTTTATGCGGCGTTCAAGGTGGCGGACCGCGAAGGATTGCTGCTGCTCGATTTGAAAGACCTGAAAGCCCTGCTGGCCTACCTGAAGAGCAATCCGGCTGTGCTCGGCGAAGACAGCGCGCTGTTCACCAGCACGTCTTCGCAGGCCCTGCTGCGGCGCCTGTCCAGCCTCGAACAGCAGGGCGCCGAGGCGTTGTTCGGCGAGCCTTCTCTGCAGTTGGAGGACATTCTGCGGCCGGATCGCGACGGTCGCGGACGGATTCATCTGCTCGACGCCAGTCGTCTGGTGCATGAGGCGCCGAAAGTCTACGCGACCTTCCTGTTGTGGCTATTGGCCGAGTTATTCGAGCAGTTACCGGAGCGAGGCGATGCCGACAAGCCGCTGCTGGCGCTGTTCTTCGATGAGGCGCATCTGCTGTTCGCCGGTACCCCGAAAGCCCTGCAGGAGCGCCTGGAACAGGTGGTTCGCTTGATTCGCTCGAAAGGCGTCGGCGTGTATTTCGTCACCCAATCGCCCAGTGATTTACCCGACAGTGTGCTGGCTCAGCTTGGCCTGCGTATTCAGCACGGCTTGCGCGCCTTCACTACTCGGGAGCAGAAATCCCTGCGCGCGGTAGCCGATGGTTTTCGTCCCAATCCGGCGATTAATGCCTTGGCAACCCTCACCGAACTGGGCATCGGCGAGGCTCTGGTCGGTACCCTGGAAGAGAAAGGTACACCGGCCATGGTTCAGCACGTGGCCATCGCGCCGCCCCAGTCGCGCATCGGCCCGTTGAGCGAGAGTGAGCGTGCCGACTTGATTCGCCAGTCACCGCTGGCCGGGCGCTACGATAAGCCGATTGATCGTGAATCGGCTTATGAGTTGCTTAATGCCCGTGCTGCCCAAGCCACTGCCCAGGCGGCGCAGCAGCAATCCACTACAAGCCCTGCAGGCGGCATCGGTGACATGTTGGGCGGCCTTGCCGGCCAGGTGGTGAAAAGTGCCGTGCGCCAAGCTGCCAATCAACTTGGTCGGCAGTTGGTGCGCGGTTTGCTGGGATCGTTATTAGGCGGCAAGGGGCGATAGCGCCTCGCCAGTTATTTCTGCAGAGCGCTATACGTTCTGCAGGAATAACTCAGCCGCCGTGTTCGTCAGGTTTGGCGTGCAGGTCTTTTTCGATTTTCTCGATTTCTTTCTCAAATGCTTGGTCAAGAAGGCTAGCCTTCTTGCGCCAGGGCTTGCGCTCGGGATCCGGTTGAGCGGCGTAAGTAAAGATTTCTCCGCCTTGTTCATCCTTGTAACGCTGCGCCTGGCGCTCAAGCTCGGCGCGCAGTTCGTCTTTGGTCACGTGATTACCCATAGTCTTGGAAAGTCGTGCGATGACAACATTGGCCTCAGCGGTTGTGACAGTATCGAGCGCTATTGCGAGACCAGCCCCCGGGCGCAACCTCTACAGCAGGCACCTGGTGGCGATCACAATAGATAAGATATGTTCACAATTGCTTGCTGCTACGGTCATCGATCTATTGGCTGCGGCAATGGCAAATGCACCTGTCGAACAGTCTCGGATTGTGGCGTGTGAGACAACGTTCTCTTGAAGTAAGCACTTGCCTTGATTAAGCGGGTGCTTACACGTTATCAATTGCGCACGGTCGAATACAAGTATGGCCAATGCCGCTTAAAAGTCTAGAGTTGGCAGCCCCGGTAGGCGGTTGACGAATAGGTGTCTGTTCAGACAGTGCATATGGCCGTTGTGTTCACGTCAGCGCTCGATAGTGCCTCAGGCAGGTATTCAACGGTGATTCAGTGGCCGGTACTGCAGGCCGAAGTGCAGGCTGGTGGATTGTCCGTGACGCAGTAAACGCAGGCCAGGATGATCAGGCAGGTGATGGGCATTGACCGGATGGGTGACCGGCTCGAAACAGAAGAAGTGCTGTTCGGTTGGGCTCTGCATGGTTGGACAATAGAGCAAGTAATACGGGCTATCGCTGCAACAGTCGAGTTGGTAGCCGGCATCTTCCTGAATAATCTGGCATTCAGCATTCCAGTCGGTTGGCAGTTCACGGCGTTTCTCCTACGGCTGCCGTCTGTAGGCCAGCAGGACGATGCCGCTGACTACCAGCAAACCGCCTAACATCTGCAGGCCATTGAGCAACTGATCGAGAATCAGCCAGCCGAACAGCAGGCCGGCTACTGGTTCCATATTCATCACCGGGGCATTGCGCCCGATGTCCAGGCGGGTAACCAGGATAAACAGCGTGGAAAACGCCACCCCATAGAGCAGCACCAGGCAGCCCAGAGCGATCCAGCCTGCCGTGGCATTGGGCAGGTTCATTCCTCCTGGCAGCATGCCGCCAGCCCCTGCCAGGGCCGCCGCGGCGAACACCACCAGCATGGTCAGCATGCTACGTACCGTGCCTGGCATGCCGCGGAGCCGGTGCTCGGTGATCCATAGGGCGCCGGCAAATGCGGCGGCACCCGTCAGGCCGAACAATACCCCTTCGACCCAGCGCCGATCGATTGCGGCCGGGTTGGATAGCTGCTGTGGCAGGTCCAGCACAAACACCAGCCCCAGCAGGATCAGCCCCATCAACCAGGCGGCGCGGCGGGTTGGCCGCGGCCCGCCCAAGGCCCAGGTTAGTAGCGCCAGCAGGATGGGGGCCAGGTTAACCACCAGCAATGCCAGGGCCACCGGGATCCGCGCCACCGCCGAGTAAATGCAGAAGCTCTGTACCGCGATCAGCAGGCCCATCATCAACTGCCAGCCCCAAGTCTGACGGCGCATTTTCAGCGATTCACCGCGCCACAGCACCAGGGCGGCGAGCGCCAGCAGGGTCACTCCGGAACGGCTGAGCATGGCCAACAGCAGGCCGGTGTCATGGTCGAAAGCGATACGCGCTGCAATATGGTTGCCGGCGAAGGAGCAGGCCAGGACGGCCAGGATCAAGGCGGCAATATGCCGGGGGAAGGGTGTGGCAGCTGGCATGGAGACGGTTCTGTCCTTGCAAGACAAGGAGCTGCCAGGCCGGCGGCTCCAGGGGGATTGTGACGCAGTGATGCGGTCTATAGCCTGTGCACAATCTCGCGAACTGGAGCCATGCAAGGCGCTATGCGAGTAACAGCCAGCGGCTCGCGAAACCCGTTTTAATGCGGCGGGGCAGGCGCGCAACAGATTGTGAGCAGGTTCTTACAGCGCCAGAAACAGGGCGGCAGTGCCTTGCTGACGCTTTACGGCTGAGCTTGGCGCGTCGAACAATAGCAGCGCGCGCCCCCGCGTAGTCATCAGGCGGATATCCAGGCTGGTCAGGATCAGCCTGGCGAAGTGTACCGGGTCGCTGCCCAAGGAGGTGATCGCCGTCAACCGCCCGGCCCGTAACTGCTGGCGCAGCAGCGACAGCTTCAGGGCAATCTGCTCAACGCTGTGCAGCTGACCTCATAATTCTGCTGGCAGGCGCTCTGGAATAGGCGTCTGGCCTGATTGGCGTCGAGCGGTACGCCTTGTTCGCCACGCAGGTAGAGGTTGCCGAGGATGTGCTGGGCCATCGGGTTGCCGCCGGCGGCGGACTGGTTGAGGTACTTGAGCATGCGCTGCGGGTTGGCGAAATCCGGATTGTCGCGACCGGTGTACAGGTAGGCCAGGCTGACCGCCGCCATGGCGTGGCCCTTGTCGGCAGCTTGCTGCCACCAATACTCAGCTTGCTTGAGGTCTTTCGCCGGTTTGCCGACGAAGTAGGAACTGCCCAACTGGAACTGACAGTCGAGGTCACCGCGATTGGCTTGGCTGCGCAGCTTTGCCAGGGTCGCGTCTGCGCTCTCGACCGCTGCTTCGTCGGCCGCGGGTGTTTCTGTCTGCGGCGCACTGGCCGCACTCGGTTGCTGACTGGCACAACCGCCCAGCAGCAACACTGCACACACGAGGGCGAATAGTTTTGTGCCGGCCCATTGCTGAGTTGTCATGGTCATTCCTTCTGTATGCGGGTGGCTAGCGCCAGACTGCCTGTATTCGGGCTTGCCAGGAATGTTGGTTGCTCAAGCGTAATTGGCTACTTGTCTAGTCTCTGGCGCGGCCACTTGAGCTGACTGCGCAGCAGAAGACCCCGCGAGTGAGCACAAGTTGCGCGGCGGGCTTCGTCAGGCGCGCCAATCCCGGCAGAATACATATCTGTTCGTCGCCTCTGGTGGTTTTCCTAGGCTGGCCGCGCTGCGATGCTTATAGGCAGGCGAGCAACACCATCATCAAACCGTTGAGGTACCCATGAACATCAGCTGCAACTTCGACAGCGGCAATATCGAGGTCATCGATGCCAGCAACCCGCAACGGATGCTGCTGGCTATGCGCCACGATCTCAACAGCTATCACTTCCAGTGGTTCCACTTCAACGTCGACGGCTTGACCCCGGGCCAGCGTTACGGCTTCAGCCTGACCAACGCCGGCGAGTCCGCCTACAGCAATGCCTGGGTCGGCTACAACGCCGTTGCCTCTTACGACCAGATCAATTGGTTTCGCGTGTCCAGCTGCTTCGAGAACGGCGCGCTCGACTTTACCATCGAGCCGAGCCGGGCCCAGGTCTGGTTCGCCTACTTCGAGCCCTACAGCCGAGCGCGGCATGACGGGCTGATCGAGCAGGCGCAGAGCAAGGCCGGCGCGGAACTGTTCGCCACGGGTAAAAGTATCGAAGGTCGCGACATCCAGTTACTGCGCGTCAGTCGCAACCCGAACGCGTTGCGCAAGATCTGGATCATCGCCCAGCAGCACCCCGGCGAGCACATGGCCGAATGGTTTATGGAGGGCCTGATCGAGCGCCTGCAGAACCGTGACGACGCCGAACTGAATGCTCTGCTGCAACAGGCTGATCTTTACCTGGTGCCGAACATGAACCCGGATGGCGCCTTCCGTGGCCACCTGCGCACCAACGCCGCCGGCAAGGACCTCAATCGCGCCTGGCAAGCAGCCAGCGCGAGCGAGACGCCCGAGGTGTTTTTCGTCCAGCAGCAGATGCGCCAGATCGGTGTTGACCTGTTTCTCGATATCCACGGCGATGAGGAAATCCCCCACGTCTTCACCGCAGGCTGCGAAGGCAACCCCGGTTACAGCCAGCGCCTGGCGCAGCTGGAGGAGGAGTTCCGCCGCCGCCTGGTCGGCATCGGCGCCGAGTTCCAGACTGCGTTCGGCTATGCGCGTGACCAGCCCGGGCAGGCCAACATCACCCTGGCGTGCAACGCGGTCGGCCTGGAATTCGACTGCCTGTCGTTCACCATCGAAATGCCGTTCAAGGACCACGATGACAGGCCCAATGCCGTCACCGGCTGGAACGGCCAGCGCTCGATGCAGTTGGGCAAGGATGTGCTGAGCGTGACGGCGGCGATGGTGGGTGGGTTGCGCGACTAATCAAGCCGTTGGCGGACAAGGTAGTTTGCCTTGTCCGCCTCTGTCGTTTTAACCGCGGTAGTAACGCTGCGGCACGAACGGGGTCTTGGCCACTTTCATTGCCACGCGCTTGCCGCGCACCATGGCCCAGACCGGGGTGTCGATGGCCATATGGCTGCTCTGCACATAGCCCATGGCTACCGGGGCAGCCAGGGTTGGGCCGAAGCCGCCGCTGCATACCGTGCCGATCACAGTGCCGTCGGCATCGACGATTTCCGCGCCTTCACGCACCGGGACGCGCTCCTGCGGCAGCAGGCCGACGCGCTTGCTGGCGACGCCTTGTTGTTGCTGGGCGAAGATCCGCTCGGCGCCGGGGAAGCCGCCAGCGCGCGCACCATCGGCGCGACGGGGCTTGGAGATGGCCCACAGCAGGCCGGCCTCTATCGGCGTGGTGCTGGTGCTCATGTCGTGGCCATACAGGCACAGGCCGGCTTCCAGGCGCAGCGAGTCGCGCGCGCCGAGGCCGATGGCCGCGACTTCCGGTTCGGCCAGCAGGCTGCGCGCCAGGGTTTCGGCGTGTGCGGCCGGTACCGAGATTTCATAGCCATCTTCGCCGGTGTAGCCGGAGCGGCTGACGTAGCAGTCGACACCCAGCAGGCGTACCGGGGCGAACTGCATGAAGGTCATCTTGGCTACTTCTGGCGCCAGACGCGCCAGCACCTCGACGGCTTTCGGGCCTTGCAGGGCGAGCAGGGCGCGGTCGAAGCAGGACTCGACCTGGCACTGGCTGGCGATCTGCAGTTGCAGGTGCATCAGGTCCTGGTGCTTGCAGCCGGCGTTGACCACCAGAAACAGGGTGTCGTTGCCGAGGTTGGCGACCATCAGGTCATCGAGAATACCGCCCTGGTCGTCGGTGAACATGGCGTAGCGCTGCATGCCGACCGGCAGGTCGATGATGTCGACCGGCACCAGGCGCTCCAGGGCCTGGGCCGCTTGCGGGCCGCGCAGGATGATCTGGCCCATGTGCGAGACGTCGAACAGACCGGCGGCTTCGCGGGTGTGCAGGTGTTCTTTCATTACGCCGAGCGGGTACTGCACCGGCATGTCATAGCCGGCAAACGGCACCATGCGTGCGCCCAGTTCCAGGTGCAGAGCGTGTAACGGGGTTTTGGCGAGGGTTTCAGTGGTCATGCAATCTCTCCGGTAGGGTGCGCCATGCGCACCGGGTCGTGATCAATACGTGTGTCAGATGGGGGGCGCAGCTCAGACGGCCCGCACACCCAAGGTACTCAGCACTCGACAATATTTACCGCCAGGCCGCCGCGTGAGGTTTCCTTGTATTTACTCTTCATGTCGGCGCCGGTCTGGCGCATGGTGCGGATCACCTTATCCAGCGATACGAAGTGCTGGCCATCGCCGCGCAGGGCTATACGCGCGGCGTTGATCGCCTTCACCGAGCCCATGGCGTTGCGTTCGATGCAGGGTACCTGAACCAGGCCGCCGATCGGGTCGCAGGTCAAACCGAGGTTGTGTTCCATGCCGATTTCGGCGGCGTTTTCGACCTGGTTGACGCTGCCGCCGAGCACTTCGCACAGGGCGCCAGCAGCCATCGAGCAGGCCACGCCGACCTCGCCCTGGCAGCCGACTTCGGCGCCGGAGATCGAGGCGTTTTCTTTGTAGAGGATGCCGATGGCGGCGGCCGTAAGCAGAAAGCGCACCACGCCATCGTCGTTGGCGCCGGGGATGAAGCGCGTGTAGTAGTGCAGCACCGCTGGCACGATGCCGGCCGCACCGTTGGTTGGGGCGGTCACCACGCGGCCGCCGCTGGCATTTTCCTCGTTCACCGCCAGGGCATAGAGGTTGACCCAGTCGAGTACGCTCAAGGCGTCACGCAAGGCGGCTTCCGGGTGCTGGCACAGTTGGCGGTGCAGGGCGGCGGCGCGGCGTTTGACCTTGAGTCCGCCGGGCATGATGCCTTCGTTGCGGCAACCGGCTGTGACGCAATCCTGCATCACTTGCCAGATATGCAGCAGGCGCGCGCGGGTTTCGGCTTCCGGGCGCCAGGCGGCTTCGTTGGCCAGCATCAGCTGGCTGATCGACAGTTGCTGTTCGGCGCAGTGGGCGAGCAATTGCTTGCCGGTGGTGAAGGGGTAGGCCAGTGCGGTCTGGTCTTCGACGATGCGGTCGGCGCCGGCGGCGTCTTCATCGACCACGAAACCGCCGCCCACCGAGTAGTACTCGCGGGCACGGATCTGCAGGCCGGCAGCATCGAGTGCGCGGAAGATCATACCGTTGGGGTGGAACTCCAGCGGTTTGCGGATCATGGCCAGGTGTTCTTTTTCGACGAAGCGGATCGGTTTTTCGCCGAGCAGTTGCAGCTGGCCGGTCTCACGCAGGGCCGCCAGGCGTGCGGCGATGCTGTCGATGTCGACGCTGTCCGGCAGGTCGCCTTCGAGGCCGAGCAGTACTGCCTTGTCGCTGCCGTGACCTTTGCCAGTGGCGCCAAGCGAGCCGTACAGCTCGACTCTTACCGACTCGGTGCTCGTCAGCAGGTCGTCGCGGCGCAGGCCTTCGGCAAAGCGGGCGGCGGCGAGCATTGGCCCGACCGTGTGCGAACTGGACGGGCCGATACCGATTTTGAAAAGGTCAAAAACGCTAAGTGACATGTGATCTCCATGGGCAAGTCAGCCATCGTGATGCAGGCGCGAGCGATGCCTGCGCCTGCATCCAGCAGGGCATCGCGAGCATGGCTCGCTCCTACCGTTGGCTTAAACCGGCGTCTTATTTAGCGTAGACCGGGAAAGTCGCGCAAAGGTCGCTGACCTGGCCACGAACGCGTTCGCTGACGTCGGTGTTATCCAGCGCATCGAGGATGTCGCAGATCCAGCCGGCCAGTTCGCGGCACTCGCCTTGCTTGAAGCCGCGACTGGTCACCGCCGGGGTGCCGATGCGGATGCCCGAGGTGACAAACGGCGACTGCGGGTCGTTCGGCACGGCGTTCTTGTTCACCGTGATATGCGCCGCGCCCAGCGCCGCATCGGCGGCCTTGCCGGTCAGGCCCTGCTTGACCAGGCTGATCAGCATCAAGTGGTTGTCGGTGCCGCCGGAAACCACCTCGAAACCGCGGCCGACGAACACGTCTGCCATGGTCCTGGCGTTATCGATTACCTGCTGCTGGTAGGCCTTGAAGCCCGGCTCCAGCGCTTCCTTGAAGCACACGGCCTTGGCCGCGATCACATGCATCAGCGGGCCGCCCTGGCTGCCGGGGAATACTGCGGAGTTGAGCTTCTTCTCGATCTCCGGGTTGGCGCGGGCCAGGATCAGGCCGCCGCGCGGGCCGCGCAATGTCTTGTGGGTGGTGGTGGTGACCACATCGGCAAAGGGGATCGGGTTGGGATACAGGCCGGCGGCAACCAGGCCGGCGACATGGGCCATATCGACGAACAATAGGGCGCCGACCTTATCGGCAATTTCGCGGAAGCGGGCAAAATCCAGGGTGCGCGAATAGGCGCTGAAACCGGCAACGATCATCTTCGGCTGGTGCTCGACGGCCAGGCGTTCGACCTCGGCGTAATCGATCAGGCCGTTCTCGTCGATGCCGTACTGCACGGCGTTGTACAGCTTGCCGGAGGAGGAGACCTTGGCGCCGTGGGTCAGATGGCCACCGTGGGCCAGGCTCATGCCGAGCAGGGTGTCGCCAGCATTCAGCAGCGCCAGGTATACGGCGCTGTGGGCGGAAGAGCCGGAGTGTGGCTGCACATTGGCGTAGTCCGCGCCGAACAGCTGCTTGGCGCGCTCGATGGCCAGCGTTTCGACCTTGTCGACATACTCGCAGCCGCCGTAGTAGCGCTTGCCTGGGTAGCCTTCAGCGTACTTGTTGGTCAGGCCGCTGCCCTGCGCCTGCATGACGCGCTGGCTGCAATAGTTTTCCGAGGCGATCAGCTCGATATGGTCTTCCTGACGCTGCTCTTCGGCGTTGATCGCAGCGAGCAGGGCGTCATCGTAGCCTTGCAGTTGATCGTGCTTGCTAAACATGGTGAGAATCCTCGGTTATTGTTCTTGTCGGGTGCAACTTACCCGCCCCGGGTAGGGGTGAGTCGAAAATTTTGGGTAAACAAAGTCGTAGGATGGGTTGAGCGAAGCGATACCCATCATTGCGTAGGCCGCGCTCGCCATCGATGGGTTACGCGGCGCGCAAGGATGGTATTGGCGGCGCGAACAGCGTTCTGCGCCGCTAACCCATCCTACGTTTTTTAGCGCCTTAGGCTTCCTGATACGCCTCGATCGACGGGCAAGCGCAGATCAGGTTACGGTCGCCGAACACGTTGTCCACGCGGCCAACCGGTGGCCAGTACTTGCCATCGATCAAGCTGGCAACCGGGTACACCGCCTGCTCGCGGCTGTAGGCGTGGGTCCACTCGCCGACCAGTTCCAGGGCGGTGTGCGGGGCGTTCTTCAGCGGGTTGTCGTTGGCATCCAGTTCGCCACTTTCGACCGCACGGATTTCCTCGCGGATGGCGATCATAGCGTCACAGAAGCGGTCCAGTTCTTCCTTGGATTCGCTTTCGGTCGGCTCGATCATCAGGGTGCCGGCCACCGGGAAGGACATGGTCGGGGCATGGAAGCCGAAGTCGATCAGGCGCTTGGCCACGTCGTCGACGCTGATGCCGCTGCTGTCCTTGATCGTACGGATATCCAGAATGCACTCATGCGCCACCAGGCCGCCTTCACCGCTGTAGAGCACCGGGTAGTGCTCTTCGAGACGGCGGGCGATGTAGTTGGCATTGAGGATGGCCACCTGCGATGCACGCTTGAGGCCTTCGCCGCCCATCATGCTGATGTACATCCAGGTGATCGGCAGAATGCTGGCGCTGCCGAACGGCGCGGCGCTGACGGCACCCTCTTTACGCGCCATGTTGGCGTGGCCGGGCAGGAACGGAATCAGGTGGGCTTTGACCCCAATCGGGCCGACGCCTGGGCCACCACCGCCATGCGGGATGCAGAAGGTCTTGTGCAGGTTCAGGTGCGAAACGTCGCCGCCGAACTTGCCTGGCGCACAGAGGCCGACCATGGCGTTCATGTTGGCGCCGTCGATGTACACCTGGCCGCCGTTGTCGTGGACGATCTGGGCGATCTCGCGGATGCCTTCCTCGAACACACCGTGGGTCGACGGGTAGGTGATCATCAGCGCGGCGAGGCGCTCCTTGTGTTCTTCAGCCTTGGCGCGCAGGTCGTCGATATCGACGTTGCCACGGGCGTCACAGGCGGTCACCACCACGCGCATACCGGCCATGCTGGCGGTCGCCGGGTTGGTGCCGTGGGCCGAGGACGGGATCAGGCAGATATCGCGCTGATCGTCGCCGCGGCTCTGGTGGTACGCGCGGATAGCCAGCAGGCCGGCGTACTCGCCCTGGGAGCCGGCGTTCGGCTGCAGGGAGATACCGTCGTAACCGGTGGCCGCGCAGAGCATGGCCTCCAGTTCGTCGGTCAGCTGCTGGTAACCCTGGCTCTGTGCGGCCGGGGCGAAGGGGTGCAGGTTGCCGAACTCGGCCCAGGTTACCGGGATCATCTCGCTGGCGGCGTTGAGCTTCATGGTGCAGGAACCCAGCGGAATCATGCTGCGATCCAGCGCCAGGTCCTTGTCGGCCAGCTTGCGCAGGTAGCGCATCAGCTCGGTTTCGCTGTGGTAACGGTTGAACACCTCGTGCTGCAGGATTGCCGACTGACGCAGCAGGCCTTGCGGCAGGTGCGTGGCGATGTTGGCAGCCAGCTCAGCGAAGCTTGGCAAGCTGTTGCCCGGCTCGGCGAAGACTTCCCAGAGGTGCTCGACGGCAGCCTGGTCGGTGGTTTCGTCCAGCGACAGGCCGAGGCGTTCACCATCGATCTCGCGCAGGTTGATGCCCATCGCGCGTGCCTGCTGGTGCAGTTGCGCGGTGCGCTCGCCAGTGGCAATGCTGAGGGTGTCGAAGAAGTGGGTTTGTTCGACGCTCAGGCCGAGTTTGGCCAGGCCCTGGGCGAAGATCGCGGTCAGCAGATGAATCCGCTTGGCGATTGCGCTCAGGCCCTGCGGGCCGTGGTACACGGCGTACATGCTGGCGATGTTGGCCAGCAATACCTGAGCGGTACAGATGTTACTGGTGGCCTTCTCGCGGCGGATATGTTGCTCGCGGGTTTGCATGGCCAGGCGCAGGGCCGGCTTGCCGAAGCGGTCGACTGACATGCCGACCAGGCGGCCTGGCATGTCGCGCTTGAATGCATCGCGGGTGGCGAAATAGGCGGCATGCGGGCCGCCGAAGCCCAGCGGCACACCAAAGCGCTGGGCGCTGCCCAGGGCCACGTCGGCACCGAACTCGCCCGGCGGAGTGAGCAGGGTCAGGGCCAGCAGGTCAGCGGCTACGGCGACCAATGCATTGGCGGCGTGGAAACGCTCGACCAGCGCGCGGTAGTCGAAGATGTCGCCATTGCTTGCTGGGTACTGCAGCAGCGCACCGAAGTAGGCGCTGGCGTCAGTGATGGTGCTTTCGTCGCCGACTACTACCTCAATACCCAGCGGTTCGGCGCGGGTGCGCAGCACGTCGAGGGTTTGCGGGTGGCAATGCGCGGAGGCGAAGAAGGCGTTGCTGGCCTTGTTCTTCGACAGGCGCTTGCAGAAGGTCATGGCTTCGGCGGCGGCGGTGGCTTCGTCGAGCAAGGATGCGTTGGCGATCGACAGGCCGGTGAGGTCGATGATCAGAGTCTGGAAGTTCAGCAGCGACTCCAGACGACCCTGGGAGATCTCTGGCTGGTAAGGGGTGTAGGCGGTGTACCAGGCCGGGTTTTCCAGCAGGTTGCGCAGGATCGGGCTCGGCGTGTGGGTGCCGTAGTAACCCTGGCCGATGTAGGTCTTGAGCTGCTGATTTTTACCCGCGATGGCTTTGATCTTGGCCAGGGCATCGGCTTCGGACAGGCCCGGGGTTTGCCCGAGTACGCTGGTGCCCTTGATGGTTTCGGGGATCACACTGGCGGTCAGGGCGTCAAGGGAGTCGAACCCGAGCGCGTTGAGCATGGCCGAGGTATCAGCATCGCGTGGGCCAATATGCCGAGCGATAAATTCGTTCTGGGTGGTCAGATCGGTCATTTTACTCTCTCAGGCGTCAGCGTTGGCGTTGAGCAGGCGCTCGTAGGCAGCCTGGTCGAGCAGGGCAGCAATGGCGCTGGCATCAGTTGGGCGGAAGCGGAAGAACCAGCCCTGGCCCAGCGGATCTTCGTTGACCAGTTCCGGGCTGGCTTCGAGCTCGGCGTTGACTTCGAGCACTTCGCCGTCCAGCGGCATGGCGATGTTGCTGGCTGCTTTTACCGATTCCAGCACCGCGACTTCTGCGCCTTCGGCGTAGTTCTGCAGGTCTGGCAGTTGCACGAACACCACGTCACCCAAGGCTTCCTGAGCGTAGGCAGTGATGCCCACGGTGACCATGCCATCGGCGTCCTGACGCAGCCATTCGTGTTCGACGGTAAAACGCAACTCGCTCATGTGAATTCCTCAAGTAGTCAGACTCGCCCTTTCTTGTGCGGGCGATGAACAAGGTGCTCGTGCAAGGCAGCGAGCATTTAGCTAGAGACCATAGCAAGTGCGGTGCCATTGTTATTTTTATCAATAAAAACAACGACTTATGATTTTTAAAGCAGGCTTGTGAATAACTGCCTTGTATTGAATTCGATACGGCTGTTGCGGGTTGCTACTGAAATGACCCAGCAAAGCCTGTGATGTCGCGGGTTGGCAGGTGGGTGTCGCACTTGTGTGGATTTCGTTACGATGTATTGAAATCAATACATTTGGTGTTGCGTTGAAGTGAGTCCCTGGTAGCCGCCCATGAGCTCACTCGCGGCTCAGCGCATCAGGCTTTCCATGAAGTCCGCCAGCTTGCTGGCCAGAGCACGACGCCAGGGGGCGCTGTGCGGATTGGCGAGCACCCGGTCCTCATGACTGAAGCTGCGCATGATGGCGCTGTAGCCGAGCCAGCGGCAGGGTTCCGGCTCCCAGACCTTGAGCGCCGACAGCGGACGTTCGCCAAGCACCCAGGGTTGCGCGGTCAACGGGCTGTTGCGGCCGAGGATCAGGTCGGCCAGGGTGCGCCCGCCGAGGTTGCTGGCGCCGACACCTTCACCGCCGTAGCCGCCGGCGAGGGCGATGCGGTTGCTGCGGTCGAGCAACATGTGCGGTTGGAAGCGCCGCGCCATGCCGAGGTTGCCGCCCCAGCCATGGCTGATCCGGGCGTTGCGCAATTGCGGGAACAACTCGCCGAACAGGTAGCGGCGCAGGCCGACTTCCTCGGCGTTCAGGTCAAAGTTCTGCCGCAGCTTGCCGGCGAAGCGGTAACCACCACGGGCGCCGAATACCAGGCGGTCGTCAGCGCTGCGCTGGCCGTAGGTGACCTGGCGGCTGAATTCGCTGAAGGCCTGGCCGCGTTCGAGGCCGATCTCGTCCCACTGGCTGGTCGACAGTGGTTCGGTGGCGATCAGCAGACTTTGCACCGGCAGTTGATAGCGGCGCAGCAGCGGCAGTTCGGCGGCGTAGCCTTCAACTGCAGGCACCACCCAGTCGGCGTGCAGTTCACCCTGGGCGGTGCGCAGCAGGCCCGGTTGCCAATGCGTCACGCGGCTCTGCTCGAACAGTTGCACGCCCAGGCGTTCGACTGCCTGGGCCAGGCCGCGCACCAGCCTTGCCGGTTGAATGGTCGCGCAATGCGGGCTGTGGATGGCGCCGAGTGGGTTGTTGATGCGCAGCTGTTGGCTCAGCTCTTGCGGTGCCAACCAGCGGTAGTCAGCTTCGCTCAGGCCTTCGCCATGCAGCGAGTCGAGCCAGGTACGCAGGCGTCGCGCCTGTTCCGGGTAGCGCGCCGCGCAATACAGCACACCGCCCTTGCGATAGTCGCAGGCGATGCCTTCACGTTGCAGCACCTCGGCCACTTCGTCGGGGATGCCGTGCAGCAGGTCGAAGGCGGCCCGTCGCTGTTCCGCAGGCAGGCCGGCGAGCAGACGATCTTCGCCGAGCAGGTTGCCCATCAGCCAACCGCCGTTGCGCCCGGAGGCGCCGAAGCCGGCGTACTCGGCCTCGACCACGGCGATGCGCAGTTCAGGCGCCTGGCGCTTGAGGTAATAGGCCGTCCACAACCCGGTGTAACCGGCGCCGATGATCGCTACGTCGACCTCCTGACGGCCCTGCAGGGCCGGGCGCGGCGTCAGGGGTGAAGCGAGTTGATCCATCCACAGGCTGATGCGCGGTTGTAGCGACATCGGATCTTTCCTCATGCGGGCATGTGCCGCCAGCCTAGCCGGCGCACAACGCTTTGTCCCGAGGTGCGCGTTTGCTGGCGCCATTCACCGGCGCTATGACGAGCCATTGGGACGGTTCATGGCGTGGCGGCAATGCTGCGCAGTAGAGGTGTATTCACTCTTTCGGGCGACAGGACGAATCCCTCTTTCGGGCGCTTATCCGCAAGGATGGTGCTGGGTAGCGTGGAGCTTCAACACGAAACCATGCTTTCCAGGAGAGCCGCATGACAACAAAAACAAGGCATGCAAGCTTCCAGCCGTGCGCACTGGCAGTTGCCGTCGCTCTGGGCTGTGTCGCGCCGGTCCAGGCGATCACTTTCAATGTCGGCGGGCTCGAAGCGCAGTTCGACTCTGCGCTGTCGGTCGGCGCCAGCTGGGGCGTTCGCGCTGCCGACCCAGAGTTCGTTTCGGTCGCCAGTGGCGGCAAGGCTTCCTCGCGGACCTCGGACGACGGGCGCTTGAACTTCAAGAAGGGCGAGACCTTCTCGAAGATCTTCAAGGGTATCCACGACCTTGAATTGAAGTACGGCGACACTGGGATCTTTATTCGTGGCAATTATTGGTACGACTTCGAAACCAAAGATGAAAGCCGGCAGTTCTATGACATCGACGATCACAATCGCAAGGAAGCGGCGCAGGCCTCCGGCGCGCAGATTCTCGATGCGTTCATCTACCACAACTACAGCATTGGTGACCTGCCCGGCAGTGTGCGAGTCGGCAAGCAGGTGGTCAGTTGGGGTGAGAGCACCTTCATCGGTAACAGCATCAACTCGATCAATCCGGTCGATGTGGCCGCGTTCCGCCGTCCCGGTGCGGAGATCAAGGAAGGCCTGATTCCGGTCAATATGCTCTATGTCTCGCAGAGCCTGACCAACTCGCTGAGCATGGAAGCCTTCTATCAGTTGGAGTGGGATCAGACCGTGGTGGACAACTGCGGCACCTTCTTCTCCAGCGCCGATGTGTTGGCTGATGGCTGCGAAGACCGGCTCGCGGTATTCGGCGCCGATCTGCCGCCTGGCGAGTCGACCAACTCGTTTGCCGACAACGCTTATATCCCGCGTGCCGGCGACCGCGATGCGCGCGACAGCGGCCAGTATGGCGTGGCCTTGCGCTGGTTCGCCGAGTCGCTCAACGACACCGAGTTCGGCCTCTATGCGATGAACTATCACAGTCGCGGCCCGGTATTCAGCACCATCCGCACCACCACGCCGAACTTCGCAAGTTTCATCCCAGGTGCGCCGAATGCGCGCTACTTCATTGAATACCCGGAGGATATCCGCCTCTACGGCATGAGCTTCCAGACCAATGTCGGCGGCACCGCATTGTCTGGCGAAGTCAGCCACCGGCCGAACATGCCGATGCAAATCAACTCCACCGACCTGTCCTTCGGTGCTCTGGGGCTGCCGTTCAACCCGGTATTCGAGTCCGGTCACGCGCAGAACGTCGCCAGCGCCGACATCCACGGTTACGAACGCAAGCCGTTCACCCAGGCCCAGGTCACCGCCGTGCAGTTCATTGACCGGGTGCTCGGTGCCAGCCGTCTGACCCTGCTCGGTGAAGTCGCTTACAACCACATTGGCGGTATCAAGGACGACCCTAGCGAGCTGCGTTTTGGCCGCGACCCAATCTACGGCGCCGGCGAGTTCAGCGCGCCTGGCGTGTGTGGCGCATTCAACGCGGCCAACCCGGACGAGTGCCAGGGTGAGGGCTTCTACACCAGCAGTTCGTGGGGTTATCGCCTGCGCGCCAGCGCCGACTACGCGAACGTGATTGCCGGGGTCAACCTGACGCCGAGCATCGCCTGGTCGCATGACGTCGACGGTTTTGGGCCGAACTTCAACGAAGGCAGCAAGGCTGTCAGCCTCGCCCTTGGCGCCGATTACCAGAACACCTATAACGCCAGCCTCAGTTACACCGACTTCTTTGATGGCGATTACAACACCACTACCGACCGCGACTTCGTCGCCCTGAGTTTCGGTATGAACTTCTGATCAACGACGCGCAAAGGATCCGTACATAATGAAAACTACAAGAATCCTGCAAACCGGAGCGCTGGTGCTGACCTTGCTGGCCAGTAGCGTGATGGCGGCGGTCTCTGAACAGGAGGCCGCACAACTGGGCACCAGCCTGACCCCGCTGGGCGCGGAAATGGCCGGCAACGCCGACGGCAGCATCCCGGCCTGGACCGGCGGTCTGTCGACCACTGCTGGCGCGGTCGACGGCAAGGGCTTCCTCGCTGACCCGTTCGCGGGTGAGCAGCCGCTGTTCACGATTACCGCCGCCAATGCCGCGCAGTACCAGGACAAGCTGTCCGCGGGGCAGATGGCGATGTTCAAGCGCTATGCCGACAGTTACAAGATCCCGGTCTATACGACCCACCGCACTGCTGCCGTGCCTGCGGCGATCTATGCGGCGGCCAAGCAGAGCGCACTCAATACCAGCAGCATCGACGGTGGTAACGGCCTGCAGAACTTCAGCGACAGCCGTTACTACGCCTTCCCGATTCCCAAGACTGGGGTTGAGGTGGTGTGGAACCATATCACCCGTTACCGCGGCGGCAACGTGCGCCGCTGGATCACCCAGGCGACGCCACAGACCGGCGGCTCCTACAGTATGGTCAAGTTCGAGGATGAGGTTGCTTTCCCCTCCGACATGCCCGATGTCGATCCGGCCAAGGCCGCCAACGTGCTGCTGTACTTCAAGCAGCGGGTAACCGCACCTTCGCGCCTGGCGGGTAACGTGCTGCTGGTTCACGAGACCATCGATCAGGTCAAGGAACCACGCCTGGCGTGGATCTACAACGCCGGCCAGCGCCGGGTACGCCGCGCACCACAGGTGGCTTACGACGGGCCGGGCACTGCCGCTGACGGCATGCGTACGGCGGACAACTTCGACCTGTTCTCCGGGGCGCCAGATCGTTACGACTGGAAACTGGTAGGCAAGAAGGAGATGTACATTCCCTACAACAGCTACCAGCTCGACTCGCCGGCACTCAAGTACGATGACGTGATCAAGGCCGGGCATATCAACCAGGACCTGACGCGTTACGAGCTGCACCGGGTCTGGGAAGTGGAAGCCACGCTGAAGTCTGGCGAGCGGCACATCTACGCCAAGCGTCATATGTATTTCGACGAGGATACCTGGCAGTTGGCCCTGGTCGATCACTACGACGGTCGAGGTCAACTGTGGCGCGTCGCCGAAGGGCATGCGCAGAACTACTACAACCACCAAGTGCCGAGTTACACCCTTGAGGCGTTGTACGACATCGTCGCCGGTCGCTACCTGGCTTTGGGCATGAAGAACGAAGAGAAATCGGCTTACGCCTTCGGCTTCAAGGCCAGTGCCGCCGACTACACCCCGGCTGCCCTGCGCAGCTCCGGCGTGCGTTAAGGCCAATAACAGCATCGCGGTACTTTGATCGGGCGGCCTGCGGGCCGCCTTTTTTATCGTGGCTTATCAGCAATGCTGATACAGCTATTGCATGCCTGCGCTCGGGTCTAGCCTCGTGAGTACTGCTCCCAGTACAAAACCAATACGAGCCGTCATGACCGCCTACGCGCCATCTTTGCTTATCGCATTGCCATCCTGCGCCAAGAGCCTGCTGCCGCGCCAACCGCCAGGGCATGTTCAGCGTGAGCATTTGCAGCGCCGCTTGCTTGCCCAAGACTGTCGTTTGCGCCTGCTGATCGCCCCAGCCGGGTTTGGCAAGTCGGTGCTGCTCGCCGATTGCGCCCGCCAATGTCCGCCGGGATGTTTGCCGCTATGGCTCAATTGCTCCGCGCTGCTCGCTTCGCCGCGGGCGTTCTGCCGACAGTTGGCTGCCGCCCTCGGCTACCCGGCGGACGTGAACGAAACCCAATTGTTAGCGGCTGTGGAGCAGGAGCAGCGCACGCTGTGGATCATGCTCAACGATTATCCGCGCGAGCCCGATGGCGAACTCGACGCCTGCCTCGACCGCCTGCTCTGTGCATCGCCTGCGGGCCTCTGCTGGTGGCTTGGCAGTCGACGGCGCCCGCTCTGCAACCTGCCGCGCTTGTTGCTGGAGGGCGAGTTGTTCGAACTGGGTGGCGCCGAACTGGCCTTCACTCCGGGCGAGGTCAGTGCCTGGTTGCCGCATGTGGAGACGCTGCGCACCAGCCGTGCGGACAACCTGTTCGGCCTGACTCGCGGCTGGCCGGCGGCCCTGCGCCTGCTGGCTGCCCAGGGCGAGCGCGAGGGTTCGGCTGTGCCTCTGTGTGAAGAGCATAACCCCCTGTTACGCGACTACATCGAACATGAGGTGCTGCAGGGTCTGCCTGCCGAACTGATGCACGCACTCTGCCAATTGGCACAGATTCCACGCTTCAATGATGAACTCTGCGAGCACCTGCTGGGTGTGGGCGAAGGCGCGGCCTGGTTGCAGGCGTTGCGCGCACGCGGCCTGTTCATCAACGAAGTGGAGGGCGCCGCAGACTGGCTGGAAGTATTCGCACCGCTGGCGCACTTGCTGCAACAGCGGACCAAGGCCGCGCCTTGCACCAGCCTGCATTTGCATGCCAGCCAATGGTTCGCCGCCCGCGGCGAAGTGCGTGCTGCGGTGGAGCATGCGCTCAAGGGCGGGCAGCCGGAGGTTGCGGCCAGTTTTCTCGAACGTTTCACCGAGGAGCAACTGCTCCAGGGCCAGGACCTGGCGCTGATCCTGCACTGGCGCAGCGAGCTGCCCGACAGCCTGCTGAGCAGCACGCCGCGGCTGATCCTGCTGAATGCCTGGGCGTTGTTGCTGGTCGGGCGCCTGGACGAGGCGCAGGCCTGCGTCGATCAGCTGGCGCGTTTTCAGCCGCGTGGCGATGCCGAGCGGCTGACCGAGTTATTCGCCCAGTGGCAAGCGATTTGCGGGATTGCCGCCTATGGCCGTGGCCACGCGGCTGAGGCGCGCAGCCATTTGCTTGAGGCGCTGTCGGCGTTGCCGGACAGCGCCTGGGCGCAGAGCCTGCTGTGCCGTTCGGTGCTGACCCAGATCGCCATTGGCGAGGGCCAGTTGGAGCAGGCGCAGCACCTCAGCTATGCCGTGCTCAAGCAGGCGCGGCAGTGCGGCAGTGCGGTGTTTGAGGCCTTGCTGGAACTCGACCATGCGCTGCTGTTGGAAGCGCGCGGTGAGTTCGGTCGGGCCGAGGCGCTGTTGCAACGGGTGCTCGCACAGATGGATGCGCAGTCGCTGCAGCAGACGCCGGTGCGCGGCAGGATTCTGTTGCGCCTGGGCCGCCTGGCGTTGCGCCAAGGCTGCACCGGGCAGGCGGCCAGTCACCTGCAGGCCGGACTCGATGATGCGCTAGCCGGCGGTGATCCCGGTGCCTTCCATGGTTATCTGGGCCTGGCCGAGTTGGCCACCTGTCGCCACGATATCCCTGGCGCATTCGCCCATTTGGCTCAAGCCGAGCGCTGGATGCAGCGCCAGCGGGTCAGCGACAGTCTGTATCGTGGCGTGCTGTTGCTGGCCAGTAGTCGCCTGTGGATTTACCAGGGGCATTACCCGCGTGCCCGCGAAGCCTTGACCCGGGTGCTCGGGCATCGGCGCCAGGGCAGCGTGCCGCCGCCCAATTTCCCCGAGCTGTTCCTGCGCCTTGAACATCTTCTACTGTGCCTTGATCTGCTGGGTGGCCGCGATGTTCGCGAGGCGCTGCAGCAGTTGCTTAACCAGGCCGTTGAACAGGGTCGCCAGGCATTTGCCAGCGAGCTTTGGTCAAGCTATGCCGAAGCGTGCAACGCCTACGCCGATCTGCAAGCAACGCACCAGGCCCGCCAGACCGCCCAAAGCTTGCGTCAACGTCTCAACTATCAGGGGCTGTGGTTTGCCGAAGACGAGGCCACCCTGGCAACAACCGGCGAAATACCGGCAGCACCAGATGCCTGCCTCAGCTGCCGCGAGTTGACCGTGCTGCGCCTGATCGCCCAGGGCCTGTCCAATCAGGAAGTTGCCGAACAGCTGTTTATTTCCCTGCACACGGTGAAAACCCATGCGCGACGGATCAACGGCAAACTCGGCGTGGCCCGACGCACCCAGGCCGTAGCGCGGGCCAAGGCGTTGGGGGTGTTGTAAACCCGAGGTTGCCGGATGGGTATCGCTGCGCTCAACACCATCCTACGGGTCGGTGGCCGCAGCATTTTTGTAGGATGCGGTTGAGCGCAGCGATACCCATCACAGATCACCGGCCGGCCGGCAGATCAGGACAGAGCAGAACCTAGGGCGGCGCGGGCGCAGCGAACAGGTCGCCACCACCATGGTGCTTTTATTAATGCAGGGCCGGGGGGCTGGCGAGCTGGCGCAGGCGTTCGGCGAGCAGCATGCGTTGCGCCGGGTCGTCGCACAGCAGCAGCGCACGCTGCACGTCGAAGCGCTCGGCGTGGGGGCATTCCAGCCGCTGGTACAGTTCGGCGCGGGCCAGGTGGTCGGCAACCGTGGGCTCGCCCAGCAGCAACACGCGTTCAGCATCTTTCAAGGCTGCGAGGTAGTCCTCCTCCAGCAGGTGCAGGTAATGCAGGTTGCGCGATAGCCGTTGCAGCATGCTGCGTCCATCGCAGGCGCGCATATGGCTGGCACTGAGTTCGGCCTGGGCACCCTGGCAGCGCATCAGCAACTCGCGACAGTCGCGGGTATACAGGCGCCGCCCGCCGCACGGGTCTAGCAGGTGGTCGGCACCCGCTACCCGTAGCAGAAAGTGCCCCGGAAAATTCACCCCCTGCAAGGGAATCCCCAGTCGACGCGCCAGCTCCAGGGCCACCAATGCCAGCGACAGCGGTTGTCCGCGGCGGCGCTGGATAACCTTGTGCAGCAAGGCGACCTGCGGCCGTGGCGGGCTGTCGTCTTCGCGGAAATCCAGCTCGCTCAGGCGCCGCAGCAGCGGTTGCGCCAGCTCCTGAACGGGCAAAGCGGGCAAAGCCACGCTGATTTGCTGCTGCAGCGTATTGAACTCACGCAGCACCTCAGCCGGCTGCAGTGTCGGATCATGCTCGGCGGCAATCCACAGCGCTGCCTCGAAGAGTGCGGGCGGTTCCTGGTCAAGGCAGGCAAGACAGTTCTGGCGTGGGCTCATGATCACCTCTGCGCAAGACTTGGTTGTAACCGCCTTGGTGAGCGACGTCCAGTGTTGCGCTGGGATTTGCCACTTAGGCCGCTTGGCTTTTTCATGAATTTACTTATGCCGGCCCCGGCGGGCTATTTCAGGGGCTGCACCTATACTGGCTGTAAGCAGAAGCAAGGGAGCCACAGCATGTTCGCCATGATGGAAGCCGCCCGGCTTGAGGCATTGCACCTCACGCAGGATCCTGACACAGGCCTCAAGGCCATAATTGCCATTCACAACACGCGTCTTGGGCCCGCTCTGGGTGGCTGCCGTTACCTGGTGTATCCCGATGAGCAGAGCGCCATCCGTGATGCTGCGCGCCTGGCCCAAGGCATGAGCTACAAGGCCGCGCTGGCGGGTCTCCAACAGGGCGGCGGCAAGGCGGTGATCATCCGTCCGGCGCATGTCGACAATCGTGCTGCGTTGTTCGAAGCGTTCGGCCGTTTCATCGAGACGCTCAATGGCCGCTACATCACCGCGGTGGACAGCGGCACCTCGAGTGCCGACATGGACTGCATCGCCCAGCACACCCAGCACGTCACCAGCACCACCGAAGAGGGCGACCCCTCGCCGCACACCGCCATGGGGGTGTTCGCCGGCATTCGCGCGACCGCCATGGCGCGCCTGGGCAGTGCTGATTTGCAAGGCCTGCGCGTGGCCATTCAGGGGCTTGGCAATGTTGGCTATGCGCTGGCCGAGCAGCTGCACGCGGCCGGTGTCGAGTTGCTGGTCAGCGACCTGGACCGTGGCCGGGTGCAATTGGCGGTGGAACAACTGGGCGCCCATGCGGTGGCCAGTGCTGCGCTGCTCGCCACACCCTGCGACATCCTTGTGCCCTGCGGGCTGGGCGGCGTACTGAATGGCGAAACAGTCGGCCAGTTGCGTTGCTCGGCAGTGGCCGGCGCGGCCAACAATCAACTGGCCAGCGCCGACATTGCCGACACCCTGCAGGCGCGCGGGATTCTCTATGCGCCGGATTACGTGATCAATGCAGGCGGGCTGATCTACGTCGCCCTCAGGCACCGTGGTGAAAGCCCGGTGGCGATCACTGCGCACCTGCAGCAGATCAGCCTGCGCCTGACCGAGATATACGCCCATGCCCAGGCCGACAAGGGCTCACCTGCGCGGGTCGCCGATGCCCTGGCCGAGCGTTTGTTGTACGGCTGAACCTGTTAATCCGGGCCAGCCAGCCTCAGCCGATGCCACAAGCGTCGGCCGTTGTTAGCACACCCAAAAGGTGCCGAGGAAACGTCCATGAACGTGCTCAACCCCGACATAGCCTATACCCGCTACCTCGATCCGCAGGGGCGTGTACTCGATGCCTTGCCAGCGTGGGCCGACGACAGTGACCTGCTGATTCGCCTGTATCGGCAGATGGTTCTGACCCGCCTGTTCGATCAGAAGGCCGTGGCCCTGCAACGCACAGGACGCATCGGCACCTACGCGCCGACCATCGGCCAGGAAGCCATAGGCGTGGCCATCGGCGCCCTGATGAAGCCCGAAGACGTGCTGGTGCCGTATTACCGCGACACCGCGGTGCAGGTGATGCGTGGTGTGAAGATGGAGGAAATCCTCCTCTACTGGGGCGGCGACGAGCGCGGCAGCGCCTACGTCGACCCGGCGGTAGCCCAGGATTTTCCGCTCTGCGTGCCGATCGCCACCCAGGCCTTGCATGCCTGCGGCGTGGCCACGGCGATGAAAATTCGTGGTGAGCACCGGGTTGCCGTCACCACCTGCGGCGATGGCGCCACCAGCAAGGGCGATTTCCTCGAAGCGCTCAACGTCGCTGGCGCCTGGCAATTGCCGGTGGTGTTCGTGGTCAACAACAATCAGTGGGCGATCTCGGTGCCGCGGCGTATCCAGTGCGGCGCACCGACCCTGGCGCAGAAGGCGATAGGTGCCGGCTTCCCCGGTGAGCAGGTCGACGGCAACGACATCATTGCGGTTTACGAACGCATGCGCGTCGCCCTGGAACGTGCCCGCCATGGCAAGGGGCCGGTGTTGCTGGAGTGCATCAGCTACCGCCTCGGCGATCACACCACCGCCGACGACGCCACCCGCTATCGCAGCAGCGAGGAGGTCAAGCAGGCCTGGCAGGAAGAGCCAGTCAAACGCTTGCAGGCGTATCTTGCTGCCCAGGGCGTGTGGGGCGAAGGCCGCGAGCAGGCGCTGATCGGCGAGTGTCAGGCGCTGGTGCAACAAGCGGTCGAAGCCTTCGAGGCAGTCGGCAATCCGCCCGCCGAGACGCTGTTCGAGTATGTCTACGCGCAGTGGCCGGCGGCGCTGGCCGAGCAGCGCGACATGCTCCTGGAGCGCGTCGCCCGGCGTAAGGAGGCTCGTCATGAGTGAGGTCAAACTGACTCTGCTGGAGGCGGTCAACCTGGCCCTGCACCGGGCCATGTACGAGGACCTGGATGTGGTGGTGCTCGGTGAGGACGTCGGCGTTAACGGCGGCGTGTTCCGCGCCACTGCCGGCCTGCGCGACACCTTCGGTTTCAAACGGGTGATCGACACGCCACTGGCCGAGACCATGATCGCCGGCCTGGCGGTCGGCATGGCTGCACAAGGCTTGAAGCCGGTGCTGGAAATCCAGTTCATGGGCTTCATCTACCCGGCGCTGGATCAGCTGGTCTCCCATGCCAGTCGCCTGCGCAATCGCACCCGCGGCCGGTTGAGCTGCCCGCTGGTATTGCGCACGCCGATGGGGGCCGGTATCCGCGCGCCGGAACACCACAGTGAAAGCACCGAGGCGATGTTCGCCCAAATTCCCGGCCTGCGCGTGGTCATCCCGTCCTCGCCGGCACGGGCCTATGGCCTGTTGCTGGCGGCCATCGACGATCCCGATCCGGTGATCTTCCTCGAACCCACGCGGCTGTACCGGATGAACCCGCAGGTGCTGCATGACGATGGCAGGCGCCTGCCGCTGGACAGCTGTTTCACCCTGCGTGAGGGCTGCGACCTGACCCTGATCAGCTGGGGCGCCAGTGTCCACGAGACCCTGCAGGCGGCTGCGCAACTGCAGGCACGCGGAGTGTCCGCCGAGGTGATCGACGTCGCCTGCATCAAACCGCTGGATCTGGATACCCTCGAAGCCTCGGTGCGCAAGACCGGACGTTGCGTGATCGTGCATGAGGCGCCGAAGAGTTGTGGGGTCGGCGCAGAAATCGCCGCCAGCCTCTACGAGCGCGCCTTGCTGGATTTGCAGGCGCCGATCAAGCGAGTCACCGCGCCGGATATTCCGCCGCCGCTGTACCGCATGGAACAGCTGTATATCCCCAGCGTCGAGGACATCCTCGCGGCATGCGATGCGGTGCTGGATTACGCCTGATGCCTGGGGCAATGGTGCGCACGGCGCACCCTACGGGGTACGCACATGTTGTAGCCCGGATGCAATCCGGGGAGTTGTTAGCGGCCCGGTCCCGGATTTCATTGGGCTACAGGGCTGAGCAAGTGAAGGTATGCAGAATCTAGGGTGGGTCGGGCGGCTTTTGTGGGAGGGGCCTTGGCCGCGAACGCTTGCATGGCTGATGACTTTATCGCGGACAAGTCCGCTCCCACCAAGAGCACTGGAACCGGGAGAGACCATGAAATATTTCAAACTGCCCGACCTGGGCGAAGGCCTGCAGGAGGCCGAAATTATTGCGTTTAGCCACCACCGATGAGTATCTGAATCGTGGGCTGAAGCGAATCGCCGCTTGGCCGACCCTGCGCGGTTTTTGTAGGAGGGGCCTTGGCCGCGAACGCTTGTATAGCTGATGACTTTATCGCGGACAAGTCCGCTCCCACCAAGAGCACTGGAACCGGGAGAGACCATGAAATATTTCAAACTGCCCGACCTGGGCGAAGGCCTGCAGGAGGCCGAAATCGTCGAGTGGCACGTCAAGGCCGGTGATGAGGTCAAGGTCGACCAACTGCTGGTCTCGGTGGAAACCGCTAAGGCCATCGTCGAAATTCCCGCGCCCTACGACGGCGTGGTGGCCAAGACCTTCGGTGCCGAGGGCGACATCCTGCATGTCGGCGAGCCGCTGCTGGCCTACGAGGGCGAGGCCGATGCCGGCACCGTGGTTGGTCGCCTGGAAGGCGGTGGCGAGGCCCAGGCCGACAGCTTCTTCGTCGGTGCCGCGCCGTCGACCCGCGAGCACCTGGCGCCGCGCGCGACCCCGGCGGTGCGCCAGCTGGCCCGTCAATTAGGCGTCGAGCTGAGCGGCCTGAGCGGCTCTGGAGCTGCTGGCCTGATCACCCGTGGCGATGTCGAAGCCGCGACCCAGTCGGCCCGCGACAAGTTCGGTGGCGACAAGCTGCGCGGGGTACGGCGCAGCATGGCGATCAACATGGCGCGTGCGCATGCCGAGGTGGTGCCGGTGTTCATTGTCGGCGACGCCGATCTGCATCGTTGGTCGCAGGCGCGCGATCCACTGGTACGCATCGCCCAGGCGATCGCCGCCGCCTGCGGGGTGGAGCCGTTACTGAACAGTTGGTTCGACGGCAAGAGCCTGTCGCTCAAGCCCCACGCGCAGCTCGATCTGGGCATCGCGGTGGATACTACGGACGGCCTGTTCGTGCCGGTGTTGCGCAATGTCGGCGCACGCACCGCCGATGACTTGAAAGACGGGGTCGCGCGCCTGCGTGCCGACGTCAAGGCGCGCTCGATTCCGCCCCAGGAAATGATGGGTGCGACCATCACCCTGTCCAATTTTGGCACCCTGTTCGGCCGTTACGCCAACCCGGTGGTGATGCCGCCGCAGGTGGCGATCATCGGCGCTGGCGGTATCCGTGACGAGCCGGTGGCACGCGATGGCAAGGTAGTGGTGCACCCGATTTTGCCGCTGTCGCTGACCTTCGATCACCGCGCAGTCACCGGCGGTGAGGCCGCGCGGTTTCTTAAAGCGTTGGTGCAGGCGCTGGAGCAGGCCGAGGGTTGAACGGCTCGACCCTGCCGCAATGCGGTCACATAAGCCAGGTGAGCAGCATTTTTTGTAGCCTGGATGCAATCCGGGGAAATCTGGCCGCTGAACAGCCCTCCCGGATTGCACCCGGGATCCATCATCGCTATGGGTGGATGGATAGAGCGTCATCCACCCTGATTCCGCAGACCTTGCATATGAACATAGGATCTACGCGCGCGGTGCCTGGCTTATGCCATCAAGTGCACAGCTTTGCGGCCCTGCCGGCTGCAGCGTCTGTTCGAGGATCTCGACGGTGCGCTCGGCTTCGGTTTTATCCATAAATAAACGCTGCAGATCCCAGCTCGGCGGCACTGGCGCTCGTCGGAATTAGCCGAAAGGGGTATTGCTTAGCTGTGGGGTGCCTGATTAAATTTTTACTCCTAGTTGACGGGTGACTAATAAGTCACGTCGAGCCTCCAAGGCGCCCGCGTTGTCAGTCTGTGCGGTGTAGTGCGCGTTGGTTGAAGTGGATGGACCCTCACTCGTGGTATGCGGACTTGATCCGATAAGCCACTGCAAGTACGTAACGTAAACAATTCATTTATGGGGCCACCTCGAACTTGCTCAAGTTTCGGGTCTAGGCATCTTATTGCCCACGCTATGGCCCTGCCAGCAGCGCACAGACTGTCTGCAGCGTCCAATTTGTGCAAAGAGGATAACGATATGAGGCCGGAAACTGCCATCGTCGAGACTCACGGGAAGTACAAAATCCACACGCAGCACTACCGCAACCCCGCCGCCAACAAGACCATTATTCTGGTCAACGGCTCGCTGGCAACCACCGCATTCTTTGCCCAGACGCTGCGTTTCCTGCAGCCACGTTTCAACGTGGTGCTCTACGACCAACCCTATGCCGGCCAGTCGAAAGTACATAACCGTCACGAGCAACCGATCCGTAAGGAAGACGAAGCCGAGATCCTCCTGGAGTTGATCGAGCATTTCCGCGTCAACCACCTGATGTCCTTCTCCTGGGGTGGCGCAGCCGCGATGCTGGCCTTGGCCCAGCGGCCGTGGCGGATCGAGAAGGCCGTGATCAGCTCTTTCGCCGCGCGGCTCAACCAGCCAATGCGCGATTATCTGGAACGTGCACTGGGCGTGCTCCTGGCTCACGACGGCGACAACGTTGGACGCCTGATCAACGACACCATCGGCAAGCACTTGCCGCCGCTATTCAAGCGCTTCAACCAGCGGCATATCAGTAGTCTGGCCGACCACGAATACCTGCAGATGTATTGCCATGTCCGCGAGGTGCTGACCCAGGATATCCAGGGCTACCTGGCGTGCGCTGAAGCCATTGATATCCCGCTGTTATTCGTCAATGGCGAGCGGGACGAATACACCACGGTAGCCGACGCCCGTCTGTTTGCCGGCCACGCCCGCCAGTGCCAGTTCCGCACCATCGGCACTGCCGGGCACTTTCTCGATATGGAGCACAAGACTGCCTGGAGCGACACCCGCCAAGCCTTGCTCGGGTTCCTCCAGCCAGCTATGGCAACATCCGCGTACCCACGCAATGAGCACTGTTATCCGTTTGTTGATCGCAGGGCTACGCAGCGCATTGCCAGCTGATGAGAAGGCCCGCGTGCGTTTTGTCATGGGCCAGTTTGGCGATGCTCTGGCCTGCTCAATCCGCTGGCGCTCAAGGAGCTGTTCAGCTTAGGCGGTGTCAGTGTGCTCAAAGACGTCGCCCATTTGGTCGACGGCATGCTGCACAACGGCGGCATGTCCAGCCAGGTGAGCAAGCAGGTCTTCGAGGTGGGGCGTAATCTGGCCGTCACCCCAGGTTCGGTGGTGTTGCGCCACCCGTTATTCGAGCTTTTCCAGTACGCACTGAAGAACGACCTGCAGGTGTTCGTGTTGAGCTGGCGCACTCCCGATGCCTGCCACATGAGTGGGGGCTGTCGAATTATGTGTAGGCCATTGCGCGAGCCATCGATGCCTACCGGGCGATTACCGCTAGCAAGTTGGCTCCTGCAGCTGATCTGATTTCTATATAAAAAAAAGAGTTATCTATTAGTTGATGAGCAAGCGGGCGCCTAGCTCCATGTTCGCGAAGCGTGCCAATAAAAGCTTCGCGGGCATGGGGTCAGGCGTCCCCACGCGCCTACAAGGGGCGTGGTTATTCGGCTGTGGCTTGGTCCAGCTCGCTGAGTGCATCTGGCTGGTTTTTGAAGGCCTTGGCGAAGATCTCGCGGTTTTTGGCCATGAAGATGCCCAGCTCTTCGCCTTGTTGCTCGTTCAGCGAAGGCACGGCCTTTTGCAGTACGTCGGTGAGCAGTTCGGCCAGTTCGAGCATTTTGTCATGACGGTCGGCTTCGGCTTTATCCATAAATAAACGCTCCAGATCCCGGCTGCTGCGGTACACCACTTCGACGGCCATTCATCACCTCTACGCCTTCACGCTGATAAGTTGCAGGAAACTGTTTATTTATACAGTGGTTGTGAGCATAAAGAACTCTAGCGCATTTGAACAGCGACAACTGTGCTGCGTCGCTGGAAAATCATCGTATTACAGACTGCGCCAAGCAGATGTGCTGCTTGAGGGGGCGCCGTTGAGCGTGATGAACGCTGCGTATCCAGCCCTGGTGCGCCTGGGTAGGTGTCTTTTGCCTGGCGGGCGTCATCTCTTTGGCGTTGGTCTTGTTCCTGCATAACCTAGCAGTCATCGTGGCGATGGCTTATCGCCGTATCGTGTTCTAAGGAGATTTGATAGTGAGACGCAATTGGGCTGAGCGCACGCGCGAGAGCATGCATGGGCTGGCGGAGTCGCTGGGCAATCTGTTGATGGAGGTCTTCCACTATCTTGCGCTGTTTGCCATTGGTGCGGTCACTGCGTGGGCGGCGGTGATGGCCTTTCTGGGCATGCTGGAAAAGGGCCAGATCGATATTGATGACATTCTGCTGCTGTTCATCTACCTGGAACTGGCAGCGATGGTGGGGATCTATTTCAAGACCAACCACATGCCGATCCGCTTCATGATCTATGTGGCGATTACCGCGCTGACCCGCCTGATGATTTCCGATATTTCGCACAACCACACGCCAGGCTGGGGTGTGGTGATGGTGTCCGCGGCGATCCTGTTACTGGCCTTGGCGATTCTGGTGGTGCGTTATGCCTCCTCGCGCTTCCCTTCGGTGCAGAGCAACGGCCCACGCAAGAGTCGCAATCTGGCCGATGATGCGTCGGAAAAAGACGATGAGCAGAGCGACGACTAAAGGGGCTGCCTCGGCTGGGGTGAATGCAGTCCCATGCTGGGCGGCAGGCAAAGCTTCGCGGCTTATTCGCTGCGAGTGCCAGGATCTTCGGCCGGCTGAGCGGCCGGTTCGACGGGCTGCGCGGGGTTATCCGTGCGGATGAGCCTGGAGAAATCCACGGCATCGTCCGCGGCCTGCGCCCGAGCGTTGATATGCGCCTGGCGGCGAACCTCGGCGAACGGCAAGCCGGCGCTGTTGATCAAGCCGTGCCGATAGAGAAGCTGTGGTACATAGCCGCTGGCAATTATTCTCCAGTCGAACGACAAATGTTGCGGGTTGACTCGCGAATGCAGCCACATGCCAGTGGTGCAGTTGGTAGTCAGGCTGTTGTAGAACGCGGGATGGTCTTTCAGCGTGTTGATGCGCTGTATGTACTCGAGGAACAACTGGCGGCCATGTTCGATAGGGGCGTGCAGCGGATAGAGGTAGACCTCTTCCGCTGGGCTGCGCCGGTAGTTGGTGCGCAGACGAATGACGTCGCGCTCATCGGCGACCACGTAGAACAGTTCGTACTGGCGAAAGAAACCCTTGAGCGTCGAATAGGCTTCGTCTTTCTCCTTGCGTGTCTCGATCGATATGGCCAAATGGTCATCATCGCCAAAGTCGAAGCTGAGAAATACGTGGGCGATGGCCGGGCCCATCCAGTAGGACGTGATTAAATCCACCCCGTGCAGCTTGCGCAGGTCGAAGGTTTTGTCGTACCAGGCCGGGGTGTAGTCGGTTTCGCTGCGGTAGTCGAAGTTGCGGATATTGTGCATCGTCACCAGGTCGCCTTCGATGGTGGCGTAGGGCAGCACTGCCACATCCGTCTGCCAATTGCGCTGGTTGGACGGCTCGATGCGCCACCACCAGGCCAGCAGCCCGGCGAACAGGATGACGTAGGCCACCAGGGCAAGGCCGCGCCAGCGGCCAAAGCCCAGAGCAACCAGCGCTGCCAGCGAGGCAATGGCAAATCCGCCAGCCAGGCAATTGCGTAGCGTGGCGTTTGACGGCCCGGCAAACGTGATGGCCAGCACGCCCCAGCCACCAGCCGTAGCAATCAGTAAACCAAGCAGCAGCAGGGCAACAGCAACGGCATAGCAGGTCATGACTTTTCTCATTGCGGACGTCTCTGCGTGTAGTGGTGTCAATGGCAGTAACACCAGATGCGACGGGGCGGACGTGCCGGGCGATCCAATCCCCGCGCCGGGATAGATTGCCGTGGTCTCAGTTTAGGCAGGCTTGGTCAACCGCGACGTCTCGGTTGAGTGGCATATGCTGGCGGGTGGTTTGATCGCCGGTAAAGGACGTGTCGAGGATCACCGGATTTAATCGCTCAAGGGCGCAAACAGTGCCGCCAGGTCGTCCTCGCTCATCTGCCACTGCGCCTGGCTGCCGCCTTCCAGCAGGCCGCGGGCCAGGTTGGCCTTGGCCTGCTGCAGGTGTTGAATCTTTTCTTCGACGCTACCGCGGGCGATCAGCTTGTAGACGAACACCGGTTTGTCCTGGCCAATGCGGTAGGCACGGTCGCTGGCCTGGGCTTCGGCGGCCGGGTTCCACCAGGGGTCGAAGTGAATCACGGTGTCAGCGGCAGTCAGGTTGAGGCCGGCGCCGCCGGCTTTCAGGCTGATCAGGAACACCGGGAACTGTCCAGCCTGGAACTGCTGTACCGGCGCGCGGCGATCCTGGGTGCTGCCAGTGAGCTTGGTGTAGCCGATCTTGCGTGCCTTCAGCTCGGTTTCGATGAGTGTCAGCATCGAGGTGAACTGGGAGAACAGCAGCACCTTGCGGCCTTCCTCGACCAGCTCTTCGAGCATCGCCATCAAGGCGCTGAGTTTGCCCGAGTCGCTGCTTTTCAGCTGCGCGTTGTCATCGCCGAGCAGGCGCAAATCGCAGCAGGCCTGGCGCAGGCGCAGCAGCGCTTCGAGGATGACGATCTGGCTGCGCGCCATGCCCTGGAGGGCGACTTCATCGCGCACCTTCTTGTCCATTGCCAGGCGCAGGGTTTCGTAGCGGTCGCGCTGGGCAGCGGTCAGCTCGACCCAGTGGGTGACCTCGGTCTTGGGCGGCAGCTCGCGTGCCACTTGTTCCTTGGTGCGGCGCAGCACGAAGGGTTTGATCCGCCCGCGCAGGTGCGCCAGGCGTTGCTGGTTGCCCAGTTTCTCGATGGGGGTGCGGTAGTCACGGGTGAAGCTCTTGGCATCGCCGAGCCAGCCGGGCATGAGGAAGTTGAACAGCGACCAGAGTTCGCCCAGGTGGTTTTCCAGCGGTGTGCCGGTCAGGCACAGGCGTTGCCGTGCCTGCAGTTGTCCGGCGGCCAGGGCGGCCTTGCTGCGCGGATTCTTGATGTTCTGCGCTTCGTCGAGAATCAACAGGTGATACGACTGCGCCGCCAGCGCCTTGAGGTCGCGCGGCAGCAAGGCATAAGTAGTCAGGACGATGTCGTGCTCGCCGATCAGCTTGAACAGCGGGCGGCGTTTCGCCCCGTGCAGGGCCAGCACCCGGAGCTGCGGGGTGAAGTGGGCGGCTTCGTCCTGCCAGTTGGGGATCAGGCTGGTGGGCATGACGATCAGCGCCGGTCGATCCAGGCGCCCGGCTTGTTTCTCGCTAAGAATATGCGCCAGGGTCTGCAGGGTTTTGCCCAGACCCATGTCGTCGGCCAGCACGCCACCGATGTCCAACTCGGCAAGTGCCTGCATCCAGGCCAGGCCATGCAGTTGGTAAGGGCGCAGGGTCGCCTGTAACTCCGTCGGTGCTTTGACCTCCTGCGCGCTGTGCGCCTGCAGGCGCTGGGCAAAGCCGCGCAGCTGCTCGCCGCCTTGCCAGTTCAGCGCCGGGCCTTGATCCAGTTCGCTCAGGCGTGCAGCGTCGGCGCGGGGCAGGCGCAAGCGTTGGCTGGACTCACCCGGCTCGCGGAAAAACAGCTCGCCCAGAGTCGCCAGCAAGGGCTTGAGGCGGGCGAAGGGCAGGGCAATGTGCTTACCGCTCTGCGGCAGGCTGACCAGCAGCATTTCCTCGTCCTGACGTTGGGCCAGAGCCTCGCCATTGAGCAGCCAGGGCTTGTAGCGAATCGCTTGCAGCAGGATCGGCAGCAGGCTGATGCGCCGCCCTTCGACCTCGATGCCCAGCTCCAGGTCGAACCAGTCGTGCTCGGGGGTTTCTTCGATGGCCGCGTACCAGTCATCGACCTGCGCCAGGTTGTAGCGGAAATCCGGCTGCAGTTCGATACGCCAGCCTTGCTCGCGCAGCACCGGTATTTGTTCCTGGACGAAGTTCAGCCATGCGGCTTCGCCGGGCATGTCGAAGTGTTCGCCGGGGTGTTCGGCCAGGGCTTCGCTCTGGCGCAGGGCGACCTGCAGGCCGGCGTCTTCCAGGCGCTGGCGCAGCGCTGCCTCGGCAGCGGCGTCGCGGATGATGCGCAGGATCTGGCTCGAACTCTGACGTACCAGCAGGTCTTTGGCGGGTTTGCCGTAGGCCAGATGGCCCTGGTAATCGAAGGCCAGCACGGCGCGGTGCTGGGTCTGTTCGAGCATACGGCCCTTGCGCGAATCGAAATGCACCCGCACATGGCTGCCGAGAATCACGACCGGCAGCGGTTGAACGCCCTCCAGGCGCTGCTCGACCACATCCGCGCGCGTTTCTATCAGCGGGCTGAGGTCGATCCCGGCCAGTTGCTGGCGCTCCAGAGTCAGCAGGGCGGCGACCACATGCTTGCAGTTGAACCCTACAGGGCAGCCGCAATGGCCGTTGACGCTCCAGCCCTGGGGGAAGGACTGCAGGCTGATGCGCTGTTGGTAGGTCTGCGCGCCCGAGCCGCGACAACTGGCCAGCAGGGTCTCACCCTTCAGGCTGAGCAGGGTGCTGCGGCCTTTCTCGGCATAATCGAGGCCGCGACTGAAGTCACCGGCGCGAAAAGTCGCCCGCCAGTCGGCCTGGCGTAGATGCAGAACATCCAGGGCCATCATGGCAATGCAACTGGGGTGGGCGCGAGTCTGGACATGGCAGTGCCGAGTAAGTGCAAAGCCGATGATTCTGGCACAGCTGGCAAGGGATTAGCAGGCCATTGAGTAATCTAACGGCCCCAGCCATTCAAGGCGCAGCGCAGAGGAAGCCGCGCGCAGGTGCGGCAGGGCAAACGGCAGCTGCTTAGCTGGCGAACGCCATGCGGTACTGCCCGGGCGTCGCGGCAAAGGCCTGGCGAAAGCGGTTGCAGAAATGGCTGGCGCTGGCAAAGCCGCAGGCCAGGGCAATCTCACCGAGGGGCAGGTGGCTGCTGTGCAGCAACTGCTGGGCGCGTTCGAGGCGGCGCGCGAGCAGATAACGGTGCGGCGGCAGGCCGAAGCTCAGGTGGAACATGCGCGCGAAGTGGTACTCGGACAACGCGCAGAGCCCGGCCAATTGGCCCAGGGTCAGCGGTTCGGCCAGGTGCACATCGATATAGTCGCGCAACCGCCGCCGCTGCGCTGGCGCCAGGCCGCCGGTCAGACGCAGGCCATCGCGCCGACCCACCTGGGACAGCAGGGCATGGTTGAGCAGCGCGTGGGCCAGGCTGCTGGTCAGCAGGCGCTCGCCTGGCTCCAGCCAATTCAGGCGGCTCAGCTGGCGAAAGCGCTGGGCCTGCTGCGGATCATCGAGGAAGGTGCTCTCGCGCAGTTGCAGCTCGCGCGGTTCGCGGTCGAGCAGGCGCACCGCACCGAGGGCGAACTGCTCCTGACTGACATACAAATGCGCCAGGTTGATCTCGCCATTGATCACCCAGGCCGACTGATGCCCGGCCGGTAAGATGCATAACTTGTCCGGCGCGCCCTTGCTGTCCGGGCGCTCGCGGCGAAAGGTGCCGGTGCCGCCGGCCAGGTAGCAGGACAGGGTGTGGTGGCTCGGCGCCTGGTAGTCGCGGGTATCGTGGCAATTGCTCCACAGCGCCGCAGCCAGGCCATCGCCCAGCTCGGCACTGTGCAATAGCCTGGAATTGGGCGAACTGGCCATGGCCTGAAAGACCTGACTTTGATCGAGCTGTGACATGAACACTCCCTCTGGCCGCCATGCTACGCCGGCCCCGAGTATCTGCCAGCCCTCAGGGGCGAGAAAAGCGCAAGTTTAGGCAAGAACGGCTACGTGCCGGTGGCCATCAACTGTGTGGATTACGCCAGTTTGCGCTCGGTCATGAGCAGCCATATGGGCGCGGCCAATAATTCCGTGTGAGCGTGGTTGTTAGCTTTTTCGATTATTGGCGCATGGGCTCAAGGCCGCTCACAACCGCAATGCTGTTCACTTAAGCGGCCATCTCTGGGCGCCTGTCGTAGCCATGCCCCTACCCGTAGCCCGGATGCAATCCGGGAGCGATTTTCAAGCGCCAGACTTCCCCCGGATTTCATCCGGGCTACAAAAAACGCTGCTCACTTGGCTTAAGTGAACAGCATTGCCCCTCCTAC
>NZ_JAUXMX010000033.1 GCF_030683065.1 Pseudomonas sp. | reverse complement strand
ACCGGCATATGGAAGATCTCTTCGGCCAGTTCGACCGCGCCTTCCATCTTCGACGTGCCACCCGTGAGCACGATGCCCGCCGGGATCAAGTCCTCGTAACCACTGCGCCGTAGTTCAGCCTGGATCAGGGTGAACAGCTCGTCGTAACGCGGCTCGACCACTTCGGCCAAGGACTGGCGCGACAGGTCACGCGGTGGACGATCGCCGACGCTCGGCACCTTGATGGTTTCGCCGGCACCGGCCAGCTTGGCCAGGGCGCAGGCATAGCGAATCTTGATTTCTTCGGCGTACTGGGTCGGCGTGCGCAACGCCATGGCGATGTCGTTGGTGACTTGATCACCGGCAATCGGGATCACTGCGGTATGGCGAATCGCACCTTCGGTGAAGATGCAGATGTCGGTGGTACCGCCGCCGATATCCACCAGACACACACCCAGCTCTTTTTCATCGTCGGTCAGAACCGCATAAGCCGAGGCCAGTTGTTCGAGAATAATGTCGTCGACTTCCAAGCCGCAGCGACGCACGCATTTCTCGACGTTCTGCGCCGCATTCACTGCGCAGGTGACCACATGCACCTTGGCTTCCAGACGCACGCCGGACATGCCCAGTGGCTCGCGCACGCCTTCCTGGTTATCGATCACGTAATCCTGCGGCAAGGTGTGCAGCACCCGCTGATCGGCCGGAATAGCCACGGCCTGAGCTGCATCCAGCACGCGCTCAAGGTCAGCGGGGCTAACTTCGCGATCGCGAATGGCGACGATACCGTGGCTGTTAAGGCTGCGGATATGGCTACCCGCCAAACCAACGAATGCCGAATGAATACGGCACCCAGCCATCAGCTGCGCCTCTTCCACCGCACGCTGGATCGACTGCACAGTCGACTCGATATTAACCACCACGCCCTTTTTCAGGCCGCGTGACGGGTGGGTGCCAATACCGACGATTTCCAACTGACCATCGGCAGTCACTTCACCGACCAGCGCCACCACTTTGGAGGTACCGATATCGAGGCCAACAATCATCTTGCCACTCTGCACATTTGCCATGAGTCTTGCCTTCTCCTGATTCACTGCACGACAGCGGTATCAGCCGCCGTGGGCGCGACCGGCTCACGCCACGCCACGGCCAGGCCGTTGGCGTAACGCAGATCGATCCGCGCGATATTCGCTTGCTGCTCTTTCAGCGCCTTGTCATAAATGGCACTGAAACGGCGCATCTTTTCTACCAGGTGGTCACGCCCCAGCAGCAGTTCGATCCCCTGCCCGGTGGAGAGAAACCAGCTGCCGCGCTCACGCAACTCCAGACGCGCCACGGAAAACCCCATTGGCCGCAGCATCTGGCTGAGCACCTGGTACTGCTGCATTACTTTCTGTTGCGCCCGCTTGGGACCATACAGTTGCGGCAGGTGTTGGTAATTTGCCTGTTCCTTGGGCGCGAAAGCCTTTCCCTGGTTATTCAACAGTGCCTCATCGCCCCAGCGGGCAATCGGCAGATGCTCCTCGAGGTGCACCACCAACTGATCGGGCCAAACCCGACGCACCTGGGCACTGGCGATCCAGGGCATTTGCTCAAGCTCATGGCGCATGCCCGGCAGATCAACGCTGAAGAAGCTCGCTTTGACGAACGGTTCTATATGCTGCTGGACTGCCTGTTGGCTGATGTAGCTGAGGTCACCCTCGACACTGATCTTGGCAATTGGCCGATCCGCGTAAGGCAGCAGACGCTGCGCCAACTCGTAGGCAGCGAAACCTAGCACCAGCAACATCAGCGGCCAGGTGATGCGCTTGAGCACACCAAGATTCGGTTTAGGCAACCGCTGGCTGATCGGCTCCTTGGCCACCAGGCGGCTGGCACCGCGCTGCGCAGGCTTGCCGCGCAACGGTGCGCGTACTGAACCTGGCTGATGGCGCAAAGTGGCGGCCATGACTTAACCTCGGGTCTCAAGGCTGTCGGCGAGGATTGCCAACACCAGCTGCTGAAAATCCAGACCGGCAGCACGCGCCGCCATCGGCACCAGACTGTGATCGGTCATGCCCGGCACGGTATTAACCTCCAGCAGCCAGAATTGTCCGCCAGCGTCCTGCATCACATCGACCCGTGCCCAGCCCTGGGTACCGACCGCCTCGCAGGCCTGCGCACTGAGCAGTTTCAGCTCTTCTTCCTTGGCCACATCGAGGCCACAGGGAATGCGGTACTGGGTGTCATTGGCCAGGTACTTGGCGTCGTAGTCGTAGAACGAATGCGGAGTGCCCAGGGCAATCGGTGGCAACACCTGACCGCGCAACAGGGCAATGGTGTATTCCGGGCCATGGATCCACTGTTCGACCAGCACTTGCGAGTCGAACTGGCTGGCGTTCTGCCATGCAGCGATCAAGCCGTCGACATCGTCGACTTTTGCCATGCCGATGCTGGAACCTTCATGGGCCGGCTTGACGATCAGCGGAAAGCCCAGCTCAGCGGCAGCGGCGCGGCAGTCGTCGGCACTGGCCAATACGGCATGGCGCGGCGTCGGCAGGCCAAGGCTTTGCCAGACCTGCTTGGTGCGTAGTTTGTCCATGGCCAGGGCGGAAGCCAGAATACCGCTGCCGGTGTAAGGAATACCGGCGCACTCGAGCAAGCCCTGCATGCTGCCGTCTTCACCGCCACGGCCGTGCAGCACGATGAAGGCGCGATCGATTTTCTCGTTGAGCAGATGCCCCAGGAAATCGTCACCGACATCAATACCGAATGCGTCCACACCCGCGCCCTGCAGGGCTTTGAGCACGGCATTGCCGGAGTTCAGCGAGACCTCACGCTCGGCGCTCTTGCCACCGAACAACACGGCGACGCGACCAAAAGCCGTAACAGGCAGGTTCGATTTCAAGATTTCGGCACTCATTTAGACTCTGCCTCTTTCAGCTCGCCGCCAGCTACAGCGAACAATGCGCTTTGCAGCAACTGCGGGGCCAGGCCACCGATATCGCCGGCACCCTGACAGAGCAAGATGTCACCGGCACGCAGCAGCGGCTTGATCAGTGGCGCCAACTCGACACCACGCTCGATGTAGATCGGGTCCAACTGGCCACGCTGGCGAATGCTGTGGCACAGGTGCTTGCTGTCCGCCCCCGGGATCGGCTCTTCGCCGGCCGGATAGACCGCCATCAGCAACAGGACGTTGGTTTCCGCCAGCACCTGAACGAAATCCTCATAGAGGTCGCGGGTCCGACTGAAACGGTGCGGCTGATAGACCATGACCAGACGACGACCCGGCCAACCACCGCGCACCGCCTTGATCACCGCTGCCACCTCGCGCGGGTGGTGACCATAGTCGTCGACCAGCATCACACTGCCGTCGGGCACTGGCAGTTCGCCGTAGACCTGAAAGCGCCGACCGACACCCTGGAAGCCGGAAAGACCCTGGACGATGGCTTGATCGCTGATGCCTTCATCGGTGGCGATGGCAATGGTCGCCAAGGCATTCAATACGTTGTGGTTACCGGGCATATTGACCGAGACATCCAGCGGCTCGTGACCGACACGCAACACGGTGAAGAAGGTCAGCATGCCTTGCTGGCGGACATTGATCGCACGCACGTCTGCATCTTCGCCGAAGCCGTAGGTCATGGTCGGGCGCGCCACCTGCGGCAGAATCTCGCGCACAATCGGGTCGTCGACGCACATCACGGCCAGGCCATAAAACGGCAGGTTATGCAGGAACTCGATGAAGGTTTTCTTCAACTTGTTGAAGTCGCCCTCATAGGTGCTCATGTGGTCCATATCGATGTTGGTGACTACCGCGACCATCGGCTGCAGATGCAGGAAGCTGGCATCGCTTTCGTCCGCTTCGGCAATCAGGTAGCGACTGGTGCCTAACTGGGCATTGGTGCCCGCCGCATTCAAGCGTCCGCCAATGACGAAGGTCGGATCCAGGCCGCCAGCAGCGAACACTGAAGCCAGTAAACTTGTAGTAGTGGTCTTGCCATGGGTGCCGGCCACAGCGATGCCATGCCGGTAACGCATCAGTTCGGCGAGCATTTCCGCACGTGGCACCACCGGCACACGCCGTTCCAGAGCAGCGGCCACTTCCGGGTTGGAGGTATTCACCGCGCTGGAAACCACCAGCACATCGGCGCTCTCGGCGTTCTCGGCGCTGTGGCCGATAAAGATCTGCGCGCCGAAGCTTTCCAAGCGCTCGGTGACCGCCGAAGACTTGAGGTCCGAGCCGGACACCTGATAGCCCAGATTGAGCAGCACTTCGGCGATGCCGCACATGCCAGCCCCGCCGATGCCGACGAAATGGATGCGGCGGATACGGCGCATTTCAGGCTGCGGGAAAGCTTTACGACTCTCAACCACGGGCCACCTCCAGACAAATATCGACAACACTACGGGTTGCATCGGGCTTGGCCAGGCGCCGGGCGGTGCGCGCCATTTCTTTCATTCGTTCAGGGTGCATTAAAACCTCGGACAGCTGGGCGGCCAGCGTGGCGGCGTCTGTGGCGTGTTGCGGCAGAAGGACGGCGGCGCCCTCCCTGGCCAGATAGTCGGCGTTACGCGTCTGATGATCGTCAATCGCATGTGGCAACGGCAGCAGGAACGACGGTAGACCGGCGGCGGCCAGCTCACTGATGGTCAAGGCACCGGCGCGACACACCACCAGATCGGCCCAGGCGTAGGCGCGGGCCATATCCTTGATAAAGGGCGCTACCTGCGCTTCGACGCCAACATCGCGGTAACGTTCGCCGGTAATCACATCGTGTTGCTTGCCGGCCTGGTGAAACACTTCCGGACGCAAATCGCCTGGCAACAAAGCCAGGGCTGCGGGCAATAGCTTGTTCAGTGGCTCAGCGCCCAGGCTGCCGCCCAAAATCAACAGGCGCGACCGACGCTCGCCTAGTGCGTCGCGCGGTGTTTTCAGAAACAACTCTTCGCGCACCGGATTGCCGGTGGTGCGGCGCTTGGCCGACGCGGCGAAGGTATTCGGAAAGGCCTCACACACGCGGCTGGCGAACGGCACCAAGCTGCGATTGGCCGTCCCGGCAACGGCGTTCTGCTCGTGGATAATCAGCGGTACGCCGCCCAGCTTGGCCGCCAGGCCGCCAGGGCCGGTGACGAAGCCGCCCATGCCGAGCACACACACCGGCTGCAACTCGCGCACGATTTTACGGGCTTGAAACAATGCCTTGAGCAACTGGAACGGCGCCTTGAGCAACGACAACTTACCTTTGCCACGCAGGCCCGTGACGTTGATCAGGTGCAGCGGCAGGCCGGCGGCCGGTACCAATTCGTTCTCGATGCCGCGCGGGGTACCCAGCCAATGCACGCGATAACCACGTGCCTGGAACTCGCGCGCGCAGGCTAACGCCGGGAACACGTGGCCTCCCGTACCGCCGGCCATGATCAGCACATTAGCGGCCATTGGCAGACTCCTTGGCGGTATTGCCATCAAAAAAATCCGACTCCTGAAAATCGACGTCTTCGCTGCCCAACTGGGTGCGCCGCTCCCACTCGATGCGCAGTAACAACGCCAGACTGACGCAGCAGATCACCAGGGAACTGCCACCGTAGCTGAGGAACGGCAGGGTCAGACCCTTGGTCGGCAGCAGGCCGATGTTCACCCCGATATTGATCAGGAACTGGCCGATCCACAGGAACGCCAGGCCGTAAGCGACATAGGCGGCGAAGAACTGCTTGGCCTTCTCCGCCCACAATCCGATATACAGGGCACGTACGCAGACGAAAGCGAACAGGCCGACGGTAATCAAAGCGCCCAGCATGCCCAGTTCTTCGGCAAGCACGGCAAACACGAAGTCGGTGTGTGCTTCAGGCAAATAGAACTGCTTCTGAATGCTGTTGCCCAAGCCGACACCGAACCACTCGCCACGCCCGAAAGCGATCAACGCCTGGGTTAACTGGTAGCCAGAGCCGAACTGATCAGCCCAGGGGTCGGTGAAGGTGATCAGGCGTTGCAGGCGGTACTCCTGGGTTTGTACCAGGACAAAGACTGCACCGACTGCCAGAGAAACCATCAACCCGAAACGCAGCAGGCCGACCCCGCCGAGGAACAGCATCGCCGCCGCAGAGCCCATCATCACCACGGTGGCGCCGAAGTCCGGCTCCAGCAGCAGCAAGCCGGCCATCGGCAACAGCACCACAAAGGGTTTGAAGAAGCCGGCCCAGCTTTCGCGGACTTCTGCCTGACGGCGCACCAGGTAGCCGGCCAGATAGACCACCACGAGCAGCTTGGCGATTTCCGACGGCTGTACGTTGAATGCGCCAAAGCCGATCCAGCGCATCGAACCATTCACTTCGCGGCCGATACCCGGCACCAGCACCAGCACCAGCATGGCAAAGGCGGCCAACAGCGCCATTCCGCTGAAGCGCTGCCAGGTTTCCAAGGGAATCAACAACACCACAGCGGCGGCACCCAGGCCGATCAGCAGGTAAATAAGGTGGCGAAGCATGTAATAAATCGGGCTGCCCACATTCACTGCCGCCACTTCGGTCGAGGCAGACGCAATCATTACCAGGCCCAGGCCGAGCAGCGCCAGGCAACCGGCCAGCAGCGGGAAGTCCAGGTCCAGGCCACGGCGGCTGAACAGCGGGGACGGGTATGGGCGCAGGAAGGCGAGCATCAGGCGAGCGCCTCCACGGCTTGAGCGAACAGACGTCCGCGTTCTTCGAAATTCTTGAACATGTCCAGGCTGGCGCAGGCCGGCGAAAGCAGCACGGCATCGCCCGGCTGAGCCAGTTCGGCGCTGCGTTGCACGGCTTCTTCAAGGGTCGCCACGCGGATCAGCGGCACGCCCTCACCAAGTGCAGCGGCCAGGCGCTCGGCGTCGCGACCGAGCAACACCACGGCGCGGCAGACCTGCGCGACCGGCTTGGCCAAGGCAGAGAAGTCGGCCCCCTTGCCATCGCCACCGGCGATCAACACCAGCTTGCCGACGATGTCCGCGCCCAGGCCTTCGATGGCCGCCAGGGCGGCACCGACATTGGTCGCCTTGGAGTCGTCGTAGTAGTTCACTTCATGACGTTCACCGACCCACTGGCAACGGTGCGGCAGGCCGGCGAAACGCTTCAGGGCCTCCAGCATCGGCGCCATCGGTAAACCTACCGCATGCCCCAAGGCCAGCGCCGCCAGGGCGTTGGACTGGTTATGCGCGCCACGAATTTTTAGCGCAGCGGTCGGCAGCAGTGCGTCGAACTGATAGGCCAGGTATTTCTCGCCGCTCTCGGTGAGCAAGCCAAAACGTTTGAAGTCCGGTTTGCCCAGACCGAACAACCAGCAGGGCATCTGCTCGGCCACCAGCGGCCGCGACAGGGCATCGTCGCGGTTCACCACCACCTGCCGGGCGCCACGGAAGATCCGGTGCTTAGCCAGGTGATACGCCGCCAGCGAGGCGTAGCGATCCATATGGTCTTCGCTGATGTTCAAGCAGGTTGCCACTTCGGCGTTCAGCTGATCAGTGGTTTCCAACTGAAAACTGGACAACTCCAGGACATAGAGTTCGATGTCATCGCTCAACAGGTCGAGTGCGGGCACCCCGAGGTTACCGCCGACCGCGACCTTCTTGCCGGCCGCCACAGCCATCTCGCCGACCAATGTGGTGACCGTGCTCTTGGCGTTGGAGCCGGTGATCGCGATGATCGGCGCCTTGGCATAGCGGGCAAACAGATCAATGTCACCGGAAAGCTTCACGCCACGCGCCGCTGCTTGCTGCAAGGCTGGCGTAGACAGCGCCAGACCTGGGCTGACCAGCAATTCGCTGGCACGGCAGAGGAAGTCCACATCCAGTTCGCCACAACGCACGTCGACCTGCGGGAACTGCTCACGCAAGTTAGCAAGCTCGGGCGGATTGGCTCGGGTATCGACCACCGCAAAAGCCAAGCCCTGGCGTGCGAGAAAACGCACCAGGGACATGCCGCTCTTGCCGAGGCCGACAACGATGCGGAATTGGTCGGAAGCAATCAGGCTCATAGTCTCCTCAACGCAATTTCAAGGTGGCTAGACCGATCAGCACCAGAATTACGGTGATGATCCAGAAACGTACGATGACGCGCGGCTCAGGCCAGCCTTTCAGTTCGAAGTGGTGATGAATCGGCGCCATGCGGAACACCCGCTTGCCGGTCAACTTGAACGACGCGACCTGGATGATCACCGACAGGGTTTCCACCACGAAGATGCCACCCATGATGAACAACACCACTTCCTGGCGGACGATCACGGCAATCGTGCCTAACGCTGCACCCAGCGCCAGTGCGCCAACGTCGCCCATAAACACCTGCGCCGGGTAAGTGTTGAACCAGAGAAAGCCCAGGCCCGCGCCCACCAGCGCTGCGCAGAACACGATCAACTCGCCCGCACCCGGCACATAGGGAATAAACAGGTATTCGGCAAACTTCACGTTACCCGACAGGTAGCAGAAGATCCCCAGGGCGCCGCCGACCATCACGGTAGGCAGAATGGCCAGACCATCCAAACCGTCAGTCAGGTTGACCGCGTTGCTCGAACCGACGATCACAAAGTAGCTCAGCACCACGAAGCCAAGGCCCAACTCAAGGCTGAAATCCTTGAGCAGCGGCAGAAACAGGGTGGTTTCCACTGGACTTTGTGCCGTTGTATAGAGGAAGAACGCCGCTCCCAAACCGAACACCGACTGCCAGAAATACTTCCAGCGGCTCGGCAGGCCGCGCGAATTCTTCTCGATCACCTTGCGGTAGTCGTCGACCCAGCCAATCGCGCCGAACAGCAGGGTCACTACCAGCACCACCCACACATAGCGATTGCTAAGGTCGGCCCAAAGCAGGGTGCTGATGGCAATGGCAGACAGAATCAGCGCACCGCCCATAGTCGGCGTGCCCTTCTTCGACAGGTGCGACTGTGGGCCATCATTGCGCACCGACTGGCCGATCTGACGGATCTGCAGAGTGCGGATCATCCACGGCCCAAGCCACAACGACAGCGCCAGGGCGGTAAGCACGCCGAGAATCCCGCGCATGGTCAGGTACTGAAAGACCGCGAAGCCTTTGTGGAACTGTTGCAGGTATTCGGCCAGCAGCAGCAGCATTAGTGACTCTCCCCGGATGTGCCACAGAGCGCCGCCACGACATTTTCCATCGCGGCGCTGCGTGAACCTTTTATTAGAATGGTGGTGTCGCCCGACTCACCGGCAAGCGCGGCGATCAGACTGGCCTGATCGGCGAAATGCCGACCTTGAGTCCCAAATTCGCTTACGGCGCAGGCCATCAGCGGGCCAACCGCATAAAGCGCCGATACCTTACCGGCGGCATGGCGACCAACGTCCCGGTGGCCCTGCTCGGCCCACTCGCCCAGCTCGCCCATATCGCCAAGAACCAGCACAGTGCGCCCGGCAAAACCGGCGAGGATATCCACCGCCGCGCACATGGAGGCGGGGTTGGCGTTATAGCTGTCGTCGATCACACGCATGCCGTTCGGTGCGAGTTGCGCCACCGCACGGCCCTTGACCGGTTGCAGGCCTTCAAGGCCGGCTTTGATATCCACCAGCGGCACGCTCAGGGCCGCAGCCGCAGCTGCGGCAGCCAAGGCATTGGCCACGTTATGTTCGCCGAGCAGGTTGAGCTGAACCACCGCCTGGCCTTGACAACAATGCAGGGTAAAGACCGAGCAACCGCGGGCATCGCGCTGCAGATCACTGGCGTAGAAATCCGCCGCAGGATTGCTCAGAGAGAAACTCGTCACAGCACGGCCCTTGGCACGCTGCTGCCAGGTGGCGAAGGCCTGATCGTCCAGGTTGAGCACGGCCACACCGCTGTCGCTCAGGCCTTCGAGGATCTCACCCTTGGCCAGGACAATTTTCTCCGGGCCGCCGAACTCGCCGACATGGGCGCTGCCTGCGTTGGTGATAATCGCCACGTGGGGCCGGGTCAAGCCGACGGTGTAGGCGATCTCGCCAACATGGTTGGCCCCCAGCTCGATCACTGCAGCGACATGCCCGGGCGCCAGTTCCAGCAGTGTCAGCGGTACGCCAAGCTCGTTGTTGAGGTTGCCGCGGGTGGCCAATACCAAACCGCGCAGACCGGCCCGCAGGATGCTCGCGAGCATTTCCTTGACCGTGGTCTTACCACTGGATCCGGTTATCGCAACCAACGGCGCGCCATAAGCCTGACGGTTCAGAGCACCGAGCCGGCCTAGCGCCAAGCGCGTGTCCGCCACCACCAACTGCGGCAATGCCACGCCCGCCACTTCGCGCTCGACCAGCGCGGCCACCGCGCCCTTGGCGGCGACATCGGCCAGGTAGGTGTGACCGTCGAAGTTAGGTCCGGACAGGGCGATAAATAGTTCACCGGGCTTAATTGCCCGACTGTCGGTGCTGACTGCATCGAAGGCGCAATCTTCACCGATCAAACGCGCGTCCAGCGGCGCGCTGATTTCGCTCAAACGCAGGGCTTTAAGCATGCGGCACCTCCCATGTCGCGAGGGCTTTGCCGGCTTCGACCAGGTCGGAGAATGACTGGCGCACGCCGTTTATTTCCTGATAGTCCTCGTGGCCCTTACCAGCCAGCACTAGCACATCGGCCGGGCTCGCAGAGGCGATCAGCTGGGCAATGGCCTGGCCGCGACCATGCACGAACTGCACGCATTCAGGCACGGTAAAACCTGCGCGAATGTCGCTGAATATCTGCTCGGGAGCCTCGCTGCGCGGATTGTCGTCAGTGACCAGCACGCCATCGGCGAGACGCTCGACCACGGCGGCCATCAGCGGACGCTTGCCGCGATCACGGTCGCCACCACAGCCGAACAGGCACAGCAAGCGGCCTTTGACATGCGGCCGCAGAGCCTCCAGCACCTTTTCCAGGGCATCGGGAGTGTGCGCATAATCAACCACCACCAATGGCTGCTCGACGCCGCCAAGGCGCTGCATGCGCCCCACCGGCCCCTGCAACTGCGGGAGCACCCGGAGAATCTCGTCGAGCGGATAATCCATGCCCAGCAGCGCACCAACCACCGCTAACAGGTTGCTCAGATTAAAGCGCCCCAACAGCGCGCTACGCACATTACCTTCGCCACGCGGCGTCACCAGCTTGACGCGTACGCCTTGCTCGTCGAACTGCGCATCACGGCAGTACAAATATGCGGTTGGGTCTTCCAGGCTGTAGCTGATCAGCCGCGAGTCATGCTCCGCTCGGGCCAATTCGCGGCCGAACGCGTCGTCCAGATTGAGCACGCGGCAACGCAAACCCGGCCAGGCGAACAAGGCGGCCTTGGCCTCGCCATAGGCTTCCATTGAACCGTGATAATCCAGGTGATCGCGCGACAGGTTGGTAAATACCGCCACATCGAACGCCAGCGCGGTTACCCGACCCTGGTGCAAACCGTGGGAAGAAACCTCCATGGCCACGGCGCGAGCGCCAGCATTCTTCATGTCGGCCAGGGTCGCTTGCACGCCAATCGGATCCGGCGTGGTGTGCCGACCAAGGGCCAGCGCATGGTAAAAACCGTTGCCCAGGGTACCGACGATGCCACAGCGCTCGCCCAGCAGATCCAGTGCCTGGGCCAACAGCTGGCTGACACTGGTCTTGCCGTTGGTACCGGTGATACCGACCAGATGCATCCCTCTACTCGGCTCACCGTAGAAGCGCCCGGCGATGGCTGACAGCTGGCCGGCCAAACCCTTGATCGCCACCAGTTCGGCACTGCTGGCCGTCATCGCTGGCGCACCTTCGGCTTCATAGGCCACTGCGGCGGCGCCGCGGGCAATCGCATCGGCGATGTGCACGCGGCCATCCTGCTGGCTACCCGGCACGGCAAGGAACAGATCACCGGGGCGCACCTTGCGACTATCCAGGGTCAATTCACGGATCAGCACTGCACTGGCAGCTTCAGGCAACAATTGATTCAGGGGCATAGGCATCAGATACGCCCTCCATTGACTGCGTTCACCGCCGTCGTTTGCGTCTCGACGGGCGGCACCAGGTTATCCGGCACGACATTCATAAGGCGCAGAGCGCCGGCCATCACCTTGCCAAATACCGGCGCAGACACCAGGCCACCGTAGTAACCGCCCTTGCTTGGTTCGTCGATGACAATGGCAACGGCAATCCGTGGATCACTGACCGGGCCGAAGCCGGCAAACAACGAGCGGTAGGCGTTCTCGCGATAGCCCCGCGAGTCGGTGGACACCTTGCGTGCGGTACCGCTCTTGCCCGCGACGTGATAGCCCGGCACCTTGGCCCGGTACACCCCACCGGGAGCCTCGATCACTTCCTGGAGCATGCCCTGCATGGTCTTGGCGATGTCTTGCGGGATTACTTGCACGCCATCCGGTTTGCGATCCATTCGAGTCAGCGACAACGGCACGCTGCGACCATCATTGGCCAGTACCGAATAGGCATGCGCCAACTGCACAGCCGTCACCGACAGGCCGTAGCCGTATGACAGCGTGGCGGTTTCAGCCTTGCGCCACTCGCGGTGATTGGGCAAATTGCCGATCCGCTCACCTGGAAAACCCAGGCCGGTATCCTGACCCAGACCAACCTGCTGCATCATCGAGTAGATAGATTCGCCACCGATGTCGAAGGCGATCTTGCTCATGCCGACGTTGCTCGACTTGATCAGGATTTCAGTCAGGCTCAACGGTCCGTTGCTACGTGAAACGTCACGAATCGTGTACCTGCCAATCTGCAGCGTGCCCGGATAGACATCGACCGTATCGGTCGGCTTCCAACGACCGCTCGCAAGCGCAGCGCTAATGGAGAATGCCTTCATGGTCGAACCTGGCTCGAACACATCGATCATCGCCCGGTTCCGCATGGCGGCCGGCTGCAGATTACGGCGGTTATTCGGGTTGTAGGTGGGCTGATTGACCATCGCCAGCACTTCACCAGTCTTCACATCGATCATCACCAGACTGCCCGCCTTGGCCCCAAACTCGACCAACGCGTTACGCAGTTCGCGGTGCGCCAGATACTGCAGACGCAGGTCGATAGACAGCGCCAGCGCCTTGCCCGCCTTGGCGTTCTGGGTAACCTGTACATCCTTGATCAAACGACCACGGCGGTCCTTGAGCACTTGGCGCTTGCCCGGCACGCCGGCTAGCCACTCCTCAAAAGCCAACTCCATACCTTCGCGCCCGCGATCATCGATATCGGTGAAGCCGACCACGTGTGCGGTCACTTCGCCACCCGGATAGAAACGCCGGAACTCTTCGATGGCGTATACACCCGGCAGCTTCAGGTCGAGGACACGCTGACCCTGTTCCGGCGTCAAACCACGCACCAGGTACATGAATTCGCGCTCGGCATTGGCCTGAATACGCACGGCAAGGGCTTTTGGCTCCTGCCCCAGTGCAGCTGCCAGGGCCGGCCACTGGGCTTTACCTGCCTGTAACTCGCGACCATTAGCCCACAAGGTGGTTACCGGGGTACTTACCGCCAACGGCTCGCCATTGCGATCAGTAACCAGGCCACGGTGCGCAGGAATAGGAATATGGCGCACGCTGCGCGCATCACCGTGGGCTTTAAGGAAGTCATGGTCGAATATATGTAGATCGACGATGCGCCAGACAATCGCACCGACCATCAGCGCGAGGAGCAGCAACACCAGGCGAAAACGCCAAGGATAGAGCGCGCCCTCAAGCCTGATCATGGCGCCACCATGCGCACTTCGGCAGCTTCGGGAATGCGCATTTTCAGCTGTTCGCTGGCCAGGGTTTCGATACGACTGTGGGCAGTCCAGGTGCTTTGCTCGAGAATCAGACGGCCCCACTCTGCCTGAGCCCGGTCACGGGTACTCAGCTCTGCATACAGACCGTTGAGCAACTGACGATTCCAGTGCGCACTGTAGGAGACCGCCAGCGCGCTGCCGAGCACGCCAATAAACAGCACCAGCATCAGCAGGCTGCCCTTTGGCAATGGCTTGGCGAAAACCGCACTCATCGCATTTTCTCCGCCACACGCATTACCGCGCTACGCGAGCGCGGATTGGCCTTGAGCTCGGCGTCGGACGCATATTGCGGCTTACCGATCAACTTCAGGCGAGGCTCGAAGGCCTTCGGAATGATCGGCAGGTCGCGCGGGTAGGTGTCCTGCTCGCCCTTGGCGTGCTTGCGCATGAATTGCTTGACGATACGATCCTCAAGGGAGTGAAAGCTGATCACCACCAAGCGGCCGCCAACTTCAAGCGCCTCCAGCGCGGCATCTAGACCACGCTGAAGATCGCCAAGCTCGTTATTGATGTAAATACGCAGCCCCTGGAACGCGCGGGTCGCCGGATTCTTACCCTTTTCCCAGGCGGGATTGGCCACGGTAAGTACCTGCGCCAGGTCGGCAGTACGCTCAAAAGGCTGTTCCGCACGCCGCAACACCACGGCACGGGCCATGCGCCGTGCAAAACGCTCTTCGCCGTACTCTTTAAAGACTCTGGCGATTTCCTCTTCGCTGGCGCTGGCGACCCACTGAGCCGCACTGACGCCACGTGTCGGGTCCATGCGCATGTCCAGCGGGCCGTCATTGAGGAAGCTGAAACCACGTTCGGCATCGTCGAGTTGCGGCGAGGACACACCAAGGTCCAGCAGAATGCCACTGACCTTACCAGCCAGGCCGCGGACAGCAGCTTCCTCACCAAGTTCCGCAAAGCTGCGCTGCACAACGACAAAGCGGCCGTCTTCGGCCGCTAGCTCATTCCCCGTGGCAATCGCCAAGGGGTCCTTATCAAACCCCAGCAAATGCCCGTCTGGCCCGAGCCTTTCGAGGATTAACCGACTGTGCCCGCCACGACCAAAGGTACCGTCCAGGTAGCAACCATCAGTACGCACAGCCAACCCCTCGACCGCCTCGTCGAGTAGCACAGTAATATGGCGAAAGTTGCTGGTCATAGTCACAGGTTCAGGTCACGTAGTTCGTCGGACAAGGCACCCGGCTGCTTGATCGCCGCCAAATCGGCATCGGCGACGACATTCCAGGCATCTTCATCCCACAGTTGAAATTTATTCAGTTGGCCGACCAACATCGCGCGCTTATCCAGCTTGGCGTATTCGCGCAGGCGTGGCGGCACCAGAAAACGGCCACTTGCGTCCAGCTCGAGATCAACGGCGTTACCGATCAGCAAGCGCTGCAAACGACGGTTCTCTTCTCGAAAAGAAGCTAACTCGCGCAGCTTTTGCTCAATCAGCTCCCACTCAGCAAGCGGATAGACACATAAACAGGGGTCGATGGCATCAATGGTCACGATAAGCTGGCCTGCACAACGCGACACGAGCTCGTCCCGATACCGACTTGGCATCGCGAGTCGCCCTTTGGCGTCGAGACTGATGGCGTTGGCTCCACGAAACACAGCTGCGCTTCCCCTTGAATTAGCTATCCATGCCCAAAAAATCCCACTTCACACCACTTCCTACCACATGCGCACACTATAGGAACGCCCACACCCCACCGTCAAGGCGCGGCTGTAGGGAAAAACCCTTACAGATCGGCGATTTAGCAAACTAAATAGGTGTAAGAACAGAGCATTGCAGGGCGCGTAGCAAGGCAAACTGAGCGCGCACAGAAAGCTACACTTCGAACTTAAAGTGATTTGTTAAGAGTAAGATTTTTTTGATCTTAGAAAAGCGAGGAGTAATGGTGTCGCGAAGAGAAAGGAGAGGTGGAGAGTCGATCTGTAAGCCGGGTTCTGTCGAGGACAGTCATTCCTCTACGACGTACATCACTGCACGCCTTTAGCAACCTACCCGGTTCCAGCGCGGGCCACGCCAATGGAACCCTATTTGGTCTTGCTCCGAGTGGGGTTTGCCTAGCCACGAACTGTTACCAGTCGCGCGGTGCGCTCTTACCGCACCTTTTCACCCTTACCGGCGCCGAAGCGCTTAGGCGGTTATTTTCTGTGGCACTTTCCGTAGGCTCACGCCTCCCAGGCGTTACCTGGCACTCTGCCCTATGGAGCCCGGACTTTCCTCCCCCGCATTTCGCAGAACGAAACACGGCAGCGACTGTCCAATCGACTCTCCGCCGACAAGGTTAACGGCTCGGTCTCAATAGAACAAGGCTCAAGCGTCTTTCTGCCGCTCCAGCGCCACCTGATAGAGCAGGTTCTTGCGCACCCCGGTTATTTCCGCCGCCAACGCCGCAGCTCTTTTAAGCGGCATCTCCTTGAGCAGCAACTCAAGTACGCGCAGCGCCTCAACACTCACCGCCGCCTCGCCCTCCGGCGCCTGCCAGCCAGCGACCAGCACCACACACTCGCCGCGCTGCTGATTGCTGTCTGCCGCCACCCAGGCACGCAGCTCGGCCAAGGGCAGCCCCTTGAGCGTCTCGAAGGTTTTGCTGATCTCCCGCGCGAGTAATGCCGGGCGCTCATCGCCGAACACCGCCTGCATATCCTCCAGGCACTCGAGAATGCGGTGCGGCGCCTCATAGAAGATCAGCGTGCGCGGCTCCTCCTTCACCTGCTCCAGGCGCGCGCGACGGCCGGCGGTCTTGGCCGGCAGAAACCCCTCGAAAATAAACCGGTCGGACGGCAAGCCGGCAGCCGACAGCGCAGCAATCAACGCACAGGCTCCCGGCACCGGCACCACCGCAATTCCCGCCGCACGCGCCTGGCGCACCAGGTGATAGCCAGGATCTGAAATCAACGGCGTGCCCGCGTCAGAAATCAACGCCACATCCTCGCCCGCCAACAATCGCGTGACAAAGCGTCCGCCCTGATCACGCTCGTTATGCTCGTGACAGGCGGCCAGCGGTGTAGCAATACCAAAATGCTGCATCAGGCGCACAGAGTGACGGGTGTCCTCGGCAGCAATCAGGGCCACATCAGCGAGCACCTTGAGTGCCCGCGCACTGATGTCATCCAGATTACCAATTGGCGTGGCCACCACATAAAGAGTGCCAAGAGTGGAATTCGATGCCCCGGGAGCGGTCACAGCACGTGCCTCTTCAATCGCAAAAGCGCGCATTGTAGCCCGTTTCACGCCATCGACATCGCGCCAGGGCCAAGCCTTGGGTACAATTCGCCGATCATTTGATCAAGTATCAGGAACGCTTACATGATCGTCCGTCTGCGCCCACTTCTCGCGCTGTGCCTCGCTGCCCTGCTTACTGCCTGCGCCAGCACACCCTCTTCCACGTTGGGAGAGTTGCCGCGCACCCCTCAAGCCAGCATCGAGCAGCTGCTGCTGCAGGCCGACCAGAGCCAGCCCGAGCAGGCCTCACTACTGCGCCTGGCTGCCGCAGACCTGGCTTACCAGCAGAAAAAAAATGCTCGCGCCGCCAGCATTCTCGAGCAGGTGCAACTCACCAGCCTTAAACCCGCCCAACAGATCTACGCGAGCACCTTGATCGCCGAATTGGCCCTGGCGCGCGAAAAACCCAAAGCCGCCCTGAAAGCACTCAGTCATCCGAGCCTGCAACGCTTGGGCGAGCTTCCGATTGAGCAGCAAGTGCGCACCCAGCTGGCTCGTGCCAATGCCCTGCAGGCCGACGGGCAGCCCCTTGCCGCCGCCCGCGAACGCGTTTACATCGCCCCGCTACTCAGCGGCGCAGCAGCCACGCGCAACCACGAGAACATCTGGAGCCTGGTCTCAGGCTTACCCAGCGAGCAGCTGCAATCCAGTGACGATGCCGACCTGACCGGATGGTTAGGCCTGGCGCGTGCTGCCAAAACCTCTGGCACCCTGCAACAGCAGCAGGCAGCCATTGATGACTGGCTGACACAAAATCCTCAGCACCCCGCCGCACTGCAACTGCCGCCAGCGCTGAGCAAACTGCAGCAACTGTCCAGCCAGCCCTTGCAAGAAATTGCCCTGCTGCTACCCCAAGAAGGCCCGCTTGCGGGCGTAGCGCGCGCCTTGCGTGACGGCTTCCTCTCGGCCCACTATCAGGCTCAGCAAGCAGGACAGAACCCACCAAACATTCAGTTTTACGACAGTACTCGCCTGAGCTCACTCGACGAGTTCTACCGCCAGGCACAGGCCGCCGGCGTACAACTGGTGATCGGCCCCCTGGAAAAACCACTGGTCAAGCAGCTCAGCGATCGTGAGCAATTGCCGATCACCACCCTGGCCCTGAACTACAGCGAACCAGGCCAGGAAGGCCCCGCCCAACTGTTCCAGTTCGGCCTTGCCGCCGAAGACGAAGCGCGCGAAGCAGCACGCCGCGCCTGGGCCGACGGTATGCGCCGGGCAGTCGCCCTGGTGCCGCGTGGCGACTGGGGCGACCGGGTACTCGAGGCCTTCCGGCAGAGCTGGCAAGCCCAGGGCGGCACCCTGATCGCCGCCGAACACATTGACCAACCGGTTGAGATGGCCCGGCAAATCGCTGAGCTATTCCAGCTACGTGAAAGCGAAGCACGCTCCAAGCGCCTGAAAAGCACCCTCGGCACGCCAGTCGCGGCACAGCCAGCGCGACGCCAGGACATCGACTTCATCTTCCTGGCCGCCACCCCACAGCAAGCGCAACAAATCAAACCGATCCTGGCCTTCCAGTACGCCGGCGACGTGCCTGTTTACGCCACCTCGCACCTGTTCACTGGCAACCATAGCGACGCACAGTACCAAGACCTCAACGGTATCCGTTTTTGCGAGACGCCCTGGCTACTGAACGTCAACGACCCAATGCGCCAACAAGTTGAAAGCCAGTGGCCACAGGCCGGCGGCAGCCTCGGCCGACTCTACGCGATGGGTGCCGACGCCTACCTGCTAGCACCGCGACTGGGCCAACTAAAAGCCCTACCAGACACCCGAATCGATGGCTTGTCAGGCAGCCTTAGCCTCAACCCGGCGCAGCGTATCGAGCGCCAGCTGCCATGGGCCGAGTTCCGCGGCGGTCGCGTCGAGCGCTTGCCAGACAGCATCAATTGATCGACCACAGCAGCACGCAAAGCAGCGGCAAGGCCGCCGAGGAGTTGGCCCGACTGCATCTGCAGCAACACGGCATGAAGCTCCTGGCACAGAACTGGAGCTGCCGCTGCGGCGAGCTTGATCTGGTCATGCTCGACGTCGATACAGTAGTATTCGTCGAAGTACGCTACCGTCGACACTCTGCCTGGGGCGGGGCTGTAGAGAGTGTAGACGCACGGAAACGCGGAAAACTCGTAAAAGCTGCCATGTACTTTTTGCAGCAAGAACCGCGCTGGGCTAAACACCCCTGCCGGTTCGACGTAATAGCCATAACCGCCGAAGGCAATCCAACTCCCCAGCTGAACTGGATTCAAAACGCCTTTGATACCTGAACCGGCGCCACACTGAAGGTTAATCTCCGATGGAAATGCAAGATCGCATCCGCCAATTGTTCCTGGCCAGCATTGAAACCAAGCAGCAGGCTCTGGAAGTACTTGTTCCGTTCATCGAGCAAGGCAGCCTGGCCATGGTTCAGGCGCTGCTCAGTGAGGGCAAGATCCTCACCTGCGGCAATGGCGGCTCGGCCGGCGATGCCCAGCATTTCTCCTCCGAACTGCTCAACCGCTTCGAGCGCGAACGCCCGAGCCTGCCGGCCATTGCCCTGACCACAGACAGCTCGACCATTACCTCGATCGCCAACGATTACAGTTACAACGAGATCTTCTCCAAGCAGATCCGTGCCCTTGGCCAGCCGGGTGATGTGCTGCTGGCCATATCAACCAGCGGCAACTCGGCTAACGTGATCCAGGCCATCCAGGCCGCACACGACCGCGAGATGACCGTAGTTGCACTGACCGGTCGCGACGGCGGCGGCATGGCCTCGCTACTGCTGCCGGAAGATGTTGAAATTCGCGTGCCGTCCAAGGTTACCGCTCGCATTCAGGAGGTCCACCTGCTGGTAATCCACTGCCTGTGCGACTTGATTGACTGCCAACTGTTTGGGAGTGAAGAATGACCCGTTCGCCACTGATCATTGCCGGGCTGCTGTGCAGCTTGATACTTGCGGGCTGCGGCAGCCGCAGCATCGGCAACAAAATCGATGACCAGTTCATCGCCCCGCAAGTGCGCAGCAATCTCTCCAGTGCTCACATCGACTTGACTGACCCCACTTCGCATGTCGTGATCACCAGCTATAACGGCGTGGTGCTGCTGGCGGGACAAACACCCCGCAATGAACTGAAAAGCGCCGCCGAACAGGCAGCCCGCAGGGTCCAAGGCGTCACCAAGGTACATAACGAACTGCAGGTACTGCAGCCAACCTCGCTGCTCGCGCGCAGCAACGATTTGCTGCTGACCACCAAGATCAAGGCCCAAATGGTCACGGACACTGCCGTACCGGGATCGCGGATCAAGATCGTCACCGAGAATGGCATTGTCTACCTGCTCGGCCTGGTGTCGCGCCAGGAGGCCAACAAGGCGACCTCTTTAGTACAGAGCACCTCGGGCGTGCAGAAGATCGTCAAATTGTTCCAATATACGGATTAGAGATAGCCGCACAGCGCAAGAAAGCCATGCAATAAAAAGGGTGCCCACGGCACCCTTTTTATTTGCAGCGAATGGCTTATGACCTCAGACCAGGCATCACTTGACCACCTTCAGACTGGGCCGCCCATTGGGCCGCGGCGGCTCGCCATCGGGTGGACCCTGATGAGCCGCACTATCCCCTGCGTCAGGCTCTGGGGCCGGGGACTCTGGGTCGAAGACCATACCCTGACCATTCTCCCGCGCATAAACTGCCAATATGGCTGCAGCGGGGACGTACAAACTGTGTGGCGCGCCACCGAAGCGCCCCTCGAAGCTCACTGCGTCATTATCCATATGCAAGTGACGCACAGCGCTAGGCGAGACGTTAAGCACGATCTGCCCATCACTGGCGAAGCCTGGCGGCACCCGCACACCGGCAAACTCGGCATTGACCAACAAATGCGGAGTACAGTCGTTTTCGACAATCCATTCGTAAAGTGCACGAACGAGGTAGGGCCGACTGGAGTTCATCAAAGTCTCCTCAACTTCAGCGCATATCGCGCTCAACAGGTGACAGACTGACCTGAAAGGCCTCGCGAGCAAACTGACGGTCCATGTAATCGAGCAACGGTTTGGCTGGCTTGGCCAACTCGATACCCAGCACAGGCAAACGCCAGAGCAATGGCAGCAAGCAGCAGTCAACCAAACTCAACTCATCGCTAAGAAAGAATGGCTTGTCAGCGAACAGCGGCGATACGCCGGTGAGGCTCTCGCGCAACTCCTTGCGGGCTTGCACGCGAGCCGGCTCCTTGCTGCGCGGGTCGAGAATAAGGTCGACCTGAGCACACCAATCACGCTGAATGCGGTGAATTAACAGGCGGCTATTGGCCCGCGCCACCGGATAAACCGGCAACAACGGCGGATGCGGATAACGCTCATCCAGATACTCCATCACCACTGTCGACTCGTACAAAGCCAAATCGCGGTCAACCAGGGTCGGCAGGCTGGCATAGGGATTAACCTCCAGCAACCGCGCTGGATAACGGCCCTTTTCGACACTGATGATTTCGGCGCTGACACCCTTCTCGGCGAGCACGATGCGTACGCGGTGGGAATAGTGGTCGGCGGGGTCGGAGTAGCAGGCTAACCGGTTGGTCACGCTCATGGCGGTCCTCCTCGCTTATTTAGGTTATTGGAGCAGAAAAGACTGCGCGCCCAAAGGGGCGCGCAGGACAACATTGGAGCGACAAACGATTAATGCACGTCTTTCCAGTACTCACGCTTGAGCAGGTAGGCGAAGACGAAGAAGAAGGCCAGATACAGCAGCACGTAGGTGCCGACACGCCGACTTTCCAGTTTCACCGGATTAGCCGAGTAAGCCAGGAAGGTCACCAGATTCTTGATCTTGGTGTCGAACTCCTCCTCACTCAGGGCGCCGCTTTTCGGCTCCATAGCCAGCTGATCGCAGGCCTCATGAGTGATTGGCGTACCGCTCAACGGGTCGAACTGCTTCTTGCCACCCTCAACCACCTGGACCTGCTTGCAACCGATGTACTGACGACCCTGCAGGCCCACCAGCACGTTCGGCATACCGACGTTCGGGAACACCATGTTATTGGCGCCCAGCGGACGACTCGGGTCATCGTAGAAAGTACGCATATACGTGTACAGCCAGTCTGTGCCACGCACGCGAGCAACCAGAGTCAGGTCCGGAGGCGCAGCCCCGAACCAGGCCTTGGCATCCTCGACCTGCATACCGATCTTCATATGATCGCCAATCTTGGCGTCGTTGAAGATCAGGTTATCCAGCATCAACTCATGCGGGATATCCAGGTCATCGGCCACACGCTCATAGCGCTGGTACTGCGCAGAGTGACAACCCATGCAGTAGTTGGCGAACGTACGCGCGCCATCCTGCATACCGGCCTTGTCAGTCAGGTCAATTTCCACTTTATCCAGCGGATAGTTACCCGCAGCCCCAAGAGCCAAGGCTGGCAGCGCAGCGAAAACTAGTGCAGCAAATAGCTTTTTCATCAGCCAGTCACCCTTTCTGGAACCGGTTTGGTCTTTTCAAGCCTGGTATAGAACGGCATCAGGATGAAGTACGCGAAATACAGGAATGTGCATACCTGCGACAGCAACGTACGACCCGGTGTCGGCGACAGAACGCCCAGCACGCCCAGAATCACGAAGGACACGCAGAACACCAGCAGCCAGACCTTGCTCATCCAGCCCTTGTAGCGCATCGATTTGACCGGGCTACGATCCAGCCACGGCAGCACGAACAGCACTGCAATCGCACCACCCATGGCGACTACGCCAAGGAGCTTGTCCGGGATCGCACGCAAGATCGCGTAGAACGGCGTGAAGTACCAGACCGGCGCGATATGATCAGGCGTTTTAAACGGGTTGGCCGCCTCGAAGTTGGGTTTCTCGAGGAAATAACCGCCCATCTCCGGGAAGAAGAACACCACGAAGCAGAAGATAAACAGGAACACCACTACGCCGACAATATCTTTAACGGTGTAGTAAGGGTGGAAGGCAATACCATCAAGCGGCACGCCGTTCTCGTCTTTCTTCTTCTTGATGTCGACGCCATCGGGGTTGTTCGAGCCGACTTCGTGCAATGCCAGAATGTGCAGGACAACCAGACCGAGAATCACGATCGGCAACGCAACCACATGCAGGGCAAAGAAGCGGTTAAGGGTAATACCGGAAATCAGGTAATCACCACGAATCCACTGGGTCAGATCAGCCCCGATCACAGGAATGGCACCGAACAGCGAGATGATCACCTGGGCACCCCAGTAGGACATCTGGCCCCACGGCAGCAGGTAGCCCATGAAGGCTTCCGCCATCAGCATCAGGTAGATCAACATGCCAAAGATCCACACCAACTCACGGGGCTTCTGGTAAGAGCCGTAGAGCAGGCCGCGGAACATGTGCAGGTACACGACCACGAAGAACGCCGAAGCACCCGTGGAGTGCAGGTAGCGCAATATCCAGCCATATTCGACATCACGCATGATGTATTCGACCGAAGCAAACGCCTCTTCAGCCGAAGGTGTGTAGCTCATGGTCAGCCAGACACCCGTAACAATCTGATTGACCAGCACCAACAGTGCCAGAGAGCCAAAAAAGTAGAAGAAGTTGAAGTTCTTCGGTGCGTAATATTTGCTCAGATGTTCTTCAAACATCTTGGTGGCTGGGAAGCGCGCATCCACCCATTCCATGAACTTACTCATCATGCTTGCTCCTGATCCACACCGATGATGATCACATCATCCGACTCGTACGTGTGCGGTGGCACCGGCAGGTTCAAGGGCGCAGGCTGCGCTTTATAGACCCGGCCAGCGAGGTCATAACGGGAACCGTGGCAAGGGCAAAAATACCCCCCGACCCACTCGCTTCCGAGATCGGCAGGCGCCACTTCCGGACGGAAGGACGGTGCGCAACCAAGGTGAGTGCACAACCCAACCAGGAGCAGCAGCTCCGGCTTGATCGAACGAGTTTTTGGATCGACATAGCCAGGCTGATCAGATGCCTGAGACTCGATATCGGCCAGTTGCGGCTCGAGGGTTACCAGGTTGCTGAGGATTTCCTCGGTACGGCGCAGGATAAACACCGGCTGCCCCCGCCACTCGGCAACCATTTGCTGGCCAGGCTCGATCTTGCCAACGTTCACCTTCACAGGTGCACCGGCAGCTTTAGCCTTAGCGCTCGGGAACCATGACCCCACGAACGGGACCGCGGCACCCACCGCTCCTGCAGCGCCCACCACAGAGGTGGCCGCCACCAAGAAGCGACGCCGGCCTGCATTCACGCCGTCATTGCTCATTCAGTCGTCTCCCATCAGCTTTGTGGCCTGTGTTCAGGCCTCTACTAAGTAAAAATCGAGTTGCGTGAAAAATCCGCCAAATGGTAAAGAAAAGCCCCATTTCTGACAAGGTAATTACCTTACAGGAAACAGCTTAACCCCTTACAGATAGCGGCGGGAACGGCTGCGGCATGATGCCGCAGAGCAACCGGTCGCCCAAAAAAAACGCCCAGTTCCAAAAGGAAACCGGGCGCTTTTGAACGCAAGTAGCGAATTAACGCTTGGAGTACTGCGGACGCTTACGCGCTTTACGCAGACCAACTTTCTTACGCTCAACTTCACGAGCATCACGAGTCACGAAGCCAGCCTTGCGCAGAGCAGGACGCAGCGATTCGTCGTAGTCCATCAGTGCACGAGTGATGCCATGGCGGATTGCGCCGGCCTGACCACTCACACCACCACCGATAACGGTGACGTAGATATCGAACTTTTCAGTCATCTCAACCAGTTCCAGCGGCTGACGAACTACCATGCGGGCAGTTTCGCGACCGAAGAAGCCGTCGAGAGTACGGTTGTTGATGGAGATCTTACCAGTACCGGCACGCATGAAAACGCGAGCGGTTGCAGTCTTGCGACGGCCAGTGCCGTAATTTTGAGTCGCCGACATAATGAACTATTCCGTTAAAACTTCAGTTCTTGGGGCTGCTGAGCAGTGTGTGGGTGAACAGCGCCCGCATACACTTTCAGCTTACGGTACATGTCACGACCCAGCGGGTTCTTCGGCAGCATGCCTTTGACCGCGGTTTCGAGCACACGCTCTGGCGCCTTGGCGATCAGCTTTTCAAAGCTGATCGACTTGATGCCACCCGGAAAGCCGGAGTGAGAGTAGTAAATCTTGTCGGTGGTCTTGGCACCAGTCACACGTACCTGCTCAGCGTTGATCACGACGATGTAGTCGCCAGTATCTACGTGCGGAGTGTACTCAGGCTTGTGCTTGCCACGCAGACGGCTGGCAATTTCGGTAGCCAGACGACCCAGTGTCTGACCCGCAGCGTCGACGACGAACCAGTCGCGCTTTACTGTTTCCGGTTTAGCAGTAAAAGTTTTCATTCTTTATAGCCTCAGGGGCCGCCCTGATAAATAAGACGGCGGATCTTACTGAATAGTGCTTACTTTGACAAGTCAAAGGCAGCCGAAAACAGGCGCTATCGGGGGCTCGGGTCAGCGCGTCCGTAATACGGCAAGATTCTTCGGCAGGCGGCGCATCACTTCCACTGCAGAAAGAGGTGCGCAATTATGCCGATTGCGAAAATAAATTCAACCTGCTTGTATGGTTGTTTTGCAAAAAGGAGCACCACATGGATTATCGCCAGTTAGGCCGCACCGATCTGCGCGTCAGCGCCCTCTGCCTCGGCAGCATGACATGGGGCGAACAGAACAACGCAAACGAGGCATTCGCCCAGATACAGCGCAGCAAAGAACATGGCGTCAATTTCATCGACACAGCCGAGATGTACCCGGTACCACCGCGCGCCGAGACCTACAGCAAAACCGAGCAGATCATCGGTGATTACTTCAAGCAGCACGGTGATCGCGCCGACTGGGTGTTGGCGAGCAAGATCGCCGGCCCCGGCAACGGTATCGGCTATATCCGCGACGGCAACCTGAAATTTAACCGTGAACACCTGGTCGCCGCGCTGGACGCCAGCCTGAAGCGCTTGCAGACCGACTGGATCGATCTCTACCAACTACACTGGCCGGAACGCCCGACCAACTTCTTCGGCCAACTCGGCTATAGCCATCAGGACAGCGAGTTCACTGCCCTGGAAGAAACCCTGGCGGTGCTCGACGAACAGGTCAAGGCCGGCAAGATTCGCCATGTCGGCCTGTCCAACGAAACACCCTGGGGCACTATGAAATTCCTCCAGCTCGCAGAGAGTCGCGGATGGCCGCGGACTGCGTCGATCCAGAACCCCTACAACCTGCTCAACCGCAGTTTTGAAGTAGGCCTGGCGGAAATAGCCATACGCGAACAATGCGGCCTACTGGCTTATTCACCACTGGCTTTTGGCATGCTTTCCGGCAAATACGAAGGCGGCGCCCGCCCAGCCAACGCACGGATCAGCCTGTTCAGCCGCTTTACCCGCTACACCAACCCACAATCCGAAACGGCCTGCTCGGGCTACGTCGCCCTGGCTCGCGAACACGGACTGGATCCGGCGCAGATGGCCTTGGCCTTCGTCACCGCCCAGCCGTTCGTGACCAGCAATATCATCGGCGCCACAAGCCTTGAGCAACTGAACAGCAACCTGGCGAGCAGCGAATTAAAGCTGTCCGATGAGGTACTGGCTAGCATCGAGGCGATTCACAAGGCCCAGCCCAACCCGGCGCCCTGAACGAAAAAGCCCGGCATCATCAGATGCCGGGCTGCCCCGCCACGCCATCCGGGATTCAGGGCTTCGCAGGAGCGGGCCATGCCCGCCAAGCTATTTGCGCCATGGCCTATCGCGACCGGGGGCTAGGCGCCGCTGCTTACGTCCAGCGAGGCCGGCGCATAAACACAGGATCTACAAGCTCACAGCGAACGCGCGATGATTTCCTTCATGATCTCGTTGGTACCGGCATAGATGCGCTGCACCCGAGCATCGGCCCAGGCACGGGCTACTGGGTACTCCCACATGTAACCGTAACCGCCATGCAGCTGCACGCACTCGTCAAGCACCTTGCACTGCAGGTCGGTACCCCAATACTTGAGCATGGCAGCGGTCGGCACATCCAGCTTGCCCTGCAGGTGCAACTCAAGACAGCGATCGAGAAAGACCCGGCCGATCTGAATTTCCGTGGCCATTTCCGCCAGCTTGAAGCGGGTGTTCTGGAAGTCCGCAATGGCCTTGCCGAACGCCTTGCGCTGGCGGGTATAGTCGAGCGTCCATTGCAGCGCCGCCTCGGCTGAGGCCAGGGCACCGATACCGACAGTCAGGCGCTCCTGGGGCAGTTCCTGCATCAGGTAAGCGAAACCCATGCCCGCCTGACCCAGCAGATTCTCCTTGGGCACGCGCACATCCTGGAAGAACAACTCGGAAGTGTCCTGGGCCTTCATGCCGACCTTCTCCAGCCGCTTGCCCCTGGAGAATCCCGAGCTTGAGGCCTCGACCAGAAACAGGCTGGTGCCCTTGGCTCCGGCTTTCGGGTCGGTCTTGGCCACCACAATGACCAGATCAGCCAGGTAGCCATTGGTGATAAACGTCTTGGAGCCGTTGATCACATAGTCGTCGCCATCCAGTACCGCCGTGGTTTTCACCCCCTGCAAATCAGAGCCGGCGCCCGGCTCGGTCATGGCGATAGCGGTTACCATCTCGCCGGAAACCAGCTTGGGCAGGTATTTGTGCTTTAGCGCCTCTGAGCCGTAATGCAGGATGTAAGGCGCAACGATATCGGAGTGCAGGGAGAACCCTATTCCGGTCAATCCCAGACGACCGACCTCCTCGATCACCACCGTACTGTAGAGAAAATCAGCCGCCATGCCGCCGTACTCTTCCGGGATATGCGAGCAGAGCATTCCTGCCTCCCCCGCCTTGTTCCAAAGCTGGCGATCGATATGGCCATCCTTTTCCCACTGCGCATGAAAAGGCACGGCCTCCTGCTCGAGAAACTTGCGCACACTGTCGCGAAAAAGTTCATGGTCGGAGCTGAACAGGGTTCTGGGGATCATGGCGACACCTTGCGGCAAAACGAATTAGAGAGCTGACGACTTTAACCAAGCAAACGCTTGGTCACACTAGACACAACCGCCAAAAAATAAGACGATCCAGCCAGCCAATGACCACTTAGCCTTGATAAGAACACCAACCATGCCTACTCAGCCGTCAACAGTCTTGCGCCGCGTCAGCATTCTCGCCACCGAAGGGGTCTTTGCTTCGACCCTGATGCAGGCCAAGGATTTCTTCCACATGGCCAGCCTGCGTTACGGCAAACAGCAAGGCCTGGGCCTGACCGAAACCTTCGAGATTCGTCTGGTCAGCCCGGACGGTCAGCCGGTGCGCAGCTTCAGCAACGTCATGATCCCGGTCGACGGCAGACTCGACGCCAGCGATGTGATTATCCTGCCCACTTTCTGGGATGACTTCGACGCCCTCCGCCAGCGCCACCCGCAGGTACTCGACTGGCTGCAGGAGCGTCACGCCGCCGGCAGCGCGATCTGCGGCGAAGCCAAAGGGGTGTTCTGGATGGCCCAGGCGGGCTTGCTCGACGGCAAGGAAGCCACCACCTATTGGCGTTTCTTTAAAGAGTTCGGCGAGCGCTTCCCCAAGGTACTGCTTAACCAGGACAAGCACCTGTCAGATGCCGACAACCTGTATTGCGCAGGTGGCGTGACCTCGGCCTGCGACCTTTACATCTACCTGATCGAGCGCTATTGCGGCGCCAGCGTGGCCCAGGGCGTAGCACGCGACATACTCTACGAAGTGCAGCGCAGTTACACCCCGGGGCGTATCGGTTTTGGCGGGCAGAAGCTGCACCACGACCTGACCATCCTGCAGATCCAGCAATGGCTGGAAGAGCACCTTGCAGACAAGTTCCGTTTCGAGGACGTGGCCCGCGAACACGGCATGAGCATCCGCAACTTCATGCGCCGCTTCCAGGCCGCCACCGGCGACAAACCCCTGCATTATCTGCAACGGCTGCGCATCGAAACGGCGAAAAGCCTGCTCAGCGCCACACGCAAAAGTATCAAGACCATCAGCTATGAAGTCGGTTATGACGACGCCAGTTTCTTCGCGCGCCTGTTCCGCCAGCACACCGAGCTGTCGCCCAACCTGTACCGGCGACAATTCCAGCACAAGGACGGCCGGGTCTAGCCGCCCGCTGTAGCTCTTTAAGGCTTGTGTGGCCGCGTCAGGAACTCATGGGACTGCATTTCGAGCAGCCGGCTCAAGGTACGCTGGAACTCGAAATTCAGGCGCCCGCCACTGTAAAGGTCCTTCAACTCGACCTCGGCAGAGATGATCAATTTGACGTTGCGGTCGTAAAACTCGTCGACCAGGTTGATGAAGCGCCTGGCCATGTCTTCCTTGGCCACCCCCATCTGCTCGACATTGGCCAGTAGCACGGCATGGAAAATCTTGCCCAGCTCGATGTAATCGTTCTGGCTGCGCGGGCCGTCGCACAACTCGCGAAACTCGAACCAGGCCACATCGTCGCCAACCTTGCGCGCAGTGAGGGCACGGTTTTCGATCATCAGCGCTTCGTTTTCCTGGATCACGCAATGCTCGGGCAGCAAGCTCCTGAAGCTCTTCTCCAGGCTCTCTTCGGCAGCGGCATCGAGCGGCCAGTGAAACAGCTCGGCCTGCTCAAGCGCACGCAGGCGATAATCGATACCGCTGTCGACGTTGACGATATCGGTGTGCTCTTTCAACAGAGCAATGGCGGGCAGGAAGCGCGCGCGCTGCAAGCCATCCCTGTAAAGACCATCAGGCACGATGTTGGACGTCGCCACCAGGCTTACACCATTCTTGAACAGCTCTTCGAGCAAGGTGGCGAGGATCATCGCGTCGGTGATATCGGAAACGAAAAACTCATCGAAGCAGATCACCCGCGCCTCGTCGGCAAAGCGCTTACCAATGATCACCAAGGGATTCTTCTCGCCCTTGAGCGTGGCCAGCTCCTCGTGCACCCGCTTCATGAAGCGGTGAAAGTGCGTACGCACCTTGCGCTCGAACGGCAAAGAGTCGAAGAAGGTATCGACCAGGTAGGTCTTGCCGCGACCGACCCCACCCCAGAAGTACAAACCCTTGACCGGACCCTGCGGCTTTCTGGCGAACAGTTTGCCAAATACTCCGGACGTACCTTTTTCGGCCGCGACCAGGTCGTCATAGAGGCGCTGCAGGTGGCGCACCGCAGTTTCCTGGGCCGCATCGTGGAAAAAGTCGGGCCGCTTGAGATCGGTCTGGTAGCGCGCAAGTGGAGTCATATTCGTTAGCCGGCCAAGTAAAACGGGGGCGTAACTCTAACGACGCCCCGGCGGCTTGGCAATCGGCCAGGTTGGCGTTGAGCGCAGCGAATCCCAACAAAATGCAATGTCGGGCTTCGTCGCGTTGCTCCTCAACGGAGCGCCGCCCGACCCAACCTAGACTTTAATCCTGCGGCGCCAAGGCTTCACGCAAACGCTGGATAGCCGCCTGACAGGCAGCGCCATCGGCGAATACCGGGCTTTGCGCGACACACTCACCCTCTAGCCAGACAGCAAAGCCGCCGTCCTGCTCGCGGACATCCAGCGCGTCGCCGGACTGCAAACGTTTATTCACCAGACCAGCCGACTTGCCATCGGCAAAGGACTTGGACAGCAGCAACTGCTCGCCAGCCGCATCCAGCAGGCGGAAACGGAAACTGCCGTCGTCGTCACGGAAGCTGACAAAGCGCGCGCTCTTGCCGGCCTTTTTCTTCTCGCCTGCACCACTGACCGCCTGACTGCGGAAGGAGCGCAAGCCAACCGCTTCGCGCAACTCACCCAGAAACGGCGTGGCAATCTTGCGCGCCTTGGCGGCACCGTCCAGCAGAATATCTTCCAGATCCGCCGGCCTTTCGATAAAGCTGTGATAACGCTCGCGGGCTTCGCCCAGCTCGGCTTCCAGCAAAGTGAACAACGCCTGCTTGGCCTCTCCCCAGGCCAGACCACCCTCCAGCTCGGCACGGAAATCTGCCTGCTGGGTCGGCGCGGCGAAAGCCTGATACAGCGTGAACAGATGGGAGTTGTCCGGATCCTTCGCCTCGCCGGGCAACCTGGAGTCGGTGACAATGCGCGCGATGGCATCCTTGAGCTGCCTGGCACTGCCGAACAGCGGAATAGTGTTGTCGTAGCTCTTGCTCATCTTGCGCCCGTCCAGGCCGGGCAGCGTCGCGACGTCTTCCTCGATCACCGCCTCAGGCAAGGTAAACAGCTCCTTACCCTGGCCGAACAGGTGGTTAAAGCGTTGTGCGATGTCGCGGGCCATTTCCACGTGCTGGATCTGGTCGCGACCGACCGGCACCTTGTGCGCGTTGAACATCAGAATGTCCGCGGCCATCAGCACCGGGTAGCTGAACAGGCCCATGGTGATACCGGCATCCGGGTCTTCACCCTGCTCGACATTTTTGTCTACCGAGGCCTTGTAGGCATGCGCGCGATTGAGCAGGCCCTTACCTGCGACACAGCTGAGCAACCAACACAGCTCGGGGATTTCCGGGATATCAGACTGGCGATAGAAGGTCGCCCGGCTCACATCCAGACCGCAGGCCAGCCAGGTTGCAGCGATTTCCAGGCGCGAGCGCTGGATCCGTGCTGGGTCATCGCACTTGATCAGCGCGTGGTAATCCGCGAGAAAATAAAACGAGTCTGCATCGGCTGCGCGGCTGGCGACTATCGCCGGGCGAATGGCGCCTGCGTAATTGCCGAGGTGCGGGGTGCCGGTGGTCGTGATGCCGGTCAGGATACGAGTGGTCATGGCTATCGCTTATAAGGCTGCAGTCAGTTCGAAAGGCGCGGCAGCAGCAGATCCTTGAGATCGGTCAGCTTGCCGTGAAAAAAGTGGCCGCATTCTGCCACTTTCAGCAGCTCATGGGCACGCCCCAAGCCGGCTGACCACGCATAAACCGCCTGAGGATCGATCACCTCATCGGCCTCGGGCTGGATCAGCGTCAGCGGGCAGCGCTGTGCGGGCGGATTCTCGACCGTTAGCCGACTGACCGCTGGCGCTACCATGAACAAATGCGCAGGCTCCACCCCCTGACGCTCCAGCCGCCCGCCGAGGCTGGCCGCGACAAAGCCTCCGTAGGAGAAACCCAGCAGGGTCAGGGGCAACTGCGGGTAATGTTGGCGCAGCCAGTGGGCCACAGCCTCTGCATCATCCACCTCACCGCTGTGCATGTCATGGCTACCGGCGCTGGCACCGACACCCCGATAGTTGAAGCGCAGGGTCGCCAAACCCGCATCACGAGCGGTGCGCTGCAGGGTCGAGACGACCTTGTTGAGCATGGTCCCGCCCTGAGCAGGGTTGGGATGACAGATCAACGCAACGCCGCGCGCTTCGGTTACATTGAGAAGTAGCGCTTCCAACTGACCGCAGGGGCCGTCAATAAATACTGGGGTTTCGCGGGTGAGCAACAGTGAACTCCGTGACCTCTTAGAGGGTCGACTCGTCTAGCTGACAGCCTGCACCGCATCGCATTACATTGCGGTATACAGCGCAGGTTCCAGCCGTTAACGTAAAGCAAAGCCGTTTAGAGAGGAAGGACTCGTGGAACAGACGCTCACAGCCTGGTTGTTACCGGCCATCACCTTGGTAGCCGGCATTGCCATCGGTTTCCTGATCGCTCGCCTTGCGCCCAATGCAGCCCCCGGCCGCACACAACGCCAGTTGGATGAGATCCAGGAACGCTTCGACACCTACCAAAGTGAAGTGGTCACCCATTTCAATACCACCGCCAATCTGGTGAAGAAGCTCACCCAGAGTCATCAGGACGTGCAACAACACCTGTCCGAAGGCGCCAACCGCCTGGCACTCGACGAATTGACCCGTCAGCGCTTACTGGCCAGCCTGCACGGAGAAGACGGCGGCGAGCGGCGCGAACGGCGCGAGCGGCTGAGGCCACCGGCTCACCAGGAAATGCCCAAGGACTACGCGCCGAAAAGCGCCGACATACCGGGCATGCTGGATGAAAGCTACGGACTGAAGAACAAGTAATAGCGCCTCGCTCGACTGCCTGACACGGCCGAGGACAGACTAAAAAGCCCAGCGCTCGCGCAGGGCTTTTTTATGCCTGGCTGCTGGCGGTTATTGCCCCGCAGGAGATCCCCGCCTGCTGTCGCGCAGCAAACGGTGTAGACGCCTAGCCCATGGCTACTTCACCGCTCCTGCCATGGGCAATAACTCACTCCCACTAAAAAGCCCCGCACATTGGCGGGGCTTTTAGTGAGCGGCGAATTTAGATCGCGCCGCGCTCGCGCAACAATGCCAGCACTTGCTTGACGCCCTCTTCCAGCGACAGGCTCTGGGTGTCGACTACCAGGTCGGCATCCAGTGGCACATCGTAGGGGAAGGATAGGCCTGGGATATTGTCACCCGCCGCCGCATACAAGCCCTGCGGGTCACGCTCGGCGCAGACTTGCGGCGAAGCCTGCACGTAGACCGTGATCAAGCGCTCGGCACCCAGCAGCGCCCTGGCCTGCTCGCGGCCTTCAGCATCCGGCGCAACAAAGGCCGCCAGCGTCAGCAGACCCGCCTCGTTGAACTGACGCGCAACGTGGGCGGCGCGACGCCAGTTCTCGGTACGACCGGCACGATCTTGCGGCAAGCCCTTATTCAGGTCGTGACGCAGGTTCTGGCCGTCCAGCACATAGACCGCACGCCCCATATCGAACAGCTTGCGCTCCACGGCATAGGCCAGGGTGCTCTTGCCCGCGCCGGACAGGCCGCTGAACAGGACGGTAGCCGGTTGCTGGCCAAAGCGCGCAGCACGCTCTTCGGTGGACACATGCGCCAACTTACCGTGGTGCCCCGTTGTGCCCTGAGCACTAACTGGTTCGGCGATGATCATGCCGGCACCCACGGTGCCGTTGGTCAACCGATCGATAATGATGAACGAGCCGGTGGTGCGGTTGTGTGCATAACCGTCTAGTGCGATGGGCGCATCGAGGGCCACTCGCACCTGACCGATCTCGTTCAAGTGCAAGCTGCTCGCCGGGCCATGCTCCAGGGTATTTACGTCAACCCGGTGAGCGATGCTGGCAATCGAGGCCGGCACATAGCTGGTCGCACGCTTGATGTCGTATTTCTTGCCCGGCAGCATCGGCTCTTCAGCCATCCACACCAGCATGGCGTCGAAGCTGTCGACCACCTGCGGACGGCTGTCGGCATGCACCAACATGTCGCCGCGAGAGACGTCGATTTCATCTTCCAGGGTGATGGTAATTGCCTGACCAGGGCCAGCCTGCTCCAGCTCGCCCTCGAAGGTGACGATGGATTTAACCTTGCTGCCTTTGCCCGACGGCAGGGCGATGATTTCATCGCCTTTGCGCACGATGCCGCTGGCCAAGGTGCCGGCAAAACCACGGAAGTTCAGGTTAGGACGGTTGACGTACTGCACCGGGAAACGCAGGTCGGTGAAATTACGATCACTGGCGACTTCCACGGTTTCGAGAATTTCCATCAGCGACTGGCCGGTGTACCAAGGCGACTGCTCGCTCTTGTTGACCACGTTATCGCCTTTGAGCGCCGACATTGGCACGAAATACAGCGAACTTGGCTTGAGCGCGATGCCTTCGGCGAACTTCAGGTAGTCAGCCTTGATCTGCTCGAAAACGCCTTGATCGAAGCCCTTGAGGTCCATCTTGTTAATGGCCACAACGATGTGTTTGATGCCCAGCAGGCTGGCGATAAAACTGTGACGCTTGGTCTGGGTCTGCACGCCATAGCGTGCATCGATCAGGATGATCGCCAGGTCGCAGGTGGACGCGCCAGTGGCCATGTTGCGGGTGTACTGCTCATGGCCGGGGGTGTCGGCAATGATAAATTTACGCTTGGCCGTACTGAAATAACGGTACGCCACATCAATGGTGATGCCCTGCTCGCGCTCGGCCTGCAGGCCATCGACCAGCAGCGCCAGATCGATGTCTTCACCGGTGGTGCCGACTTTCTTCGAGTCACGGGTAATGGCTTCCAGATGATCTTCGTAGATCATCTTCGAGTCATGCAGCAGGCGCCCGATCAGGGTGCTCTTGCCGTCATCGACGTTGCCGCAGGTGAGAAAACGCAGCAGTTCTTTACGTTCGTGCTGAGCCAGGTAAGCGAGGATGTCTTCGCTGATCAGATCGGATTGGTGCGACATCTTAAAAGTACCCCTGACGTTTTTTCTCTTCCATAGAACCTGCAGCATCGTGGTCGATGACGCGGCCCTGACGCTCGGACGTACGGGTCAGCAGCATTTCCTGAATGATGTCGGTCAAGCTGGTAGCCGTGGACTCCACCGCGCCAGTCAGCGGGTAGCAGCCAAGGGTACGGAAGCGCACCATTTTTTTGGTGATGCTGGCTTTCTCTTCATCCGAGAGGTGCTCAAGGATGCGCTCGTCGTCGATCATGATCAGCGTGCCGTTCTTCTCGATCACTTCGCGCTCGGCGGCGAAGTACAGCGGCACGATCGGAATCTGTTCCAGGTAGATGTACTGCCAGATATCCAGCTCGGTCCAGTTGGATAGCGGGAACACGCGGATCGACTCGCCCTTTTTGACCTTGCCGTTGTAGACGTTCCACAACTCGGGGCGTTGGTTCTTCGGGTCCCAGCGGTGCTTGCTGTCGCGGAACGAGTACACCCGCTCTTTGGCGCGGGATTTCTCCTCGTCGCGGCGCGCGCCACCAAAGGCGGCGTCGAATCCATACTTGTCCAGAGCCTGCTTGAGCCCCTCGGTCTTCATCACGTCGGTGTGCTTGGCACTGCCGTAGGTGAAGGGGTTCATGTCCTGTGCCACGCCGTCTGGATTGGTGTGGGTAATCAGGTCCAAGCCATATTCGTTAACCATTTTCTCGCGAAAACGGTACATCTCCTGGAATTTCCAGCGCGTGTCGATGTGCATCACTGGGAATGGCAGCTTGCCAGGAAAGAACGCCTTACGTGCCAAATGCAGCATCACGGCGGAGTCTTTACCGATGGAATAGAGCATTACCGGGTTGTCGAATTCGGCAGCCACTTCACGAATGATGTGGATACTCTCCGCCTCCAGCTGTTTCAGGTGGGTCAGTTTATCGAGCATGGTTACTCACGATTTGCAGTGTGATTGGGCCGGCGGGCCGTGGACGATGGCGCACTCTAGCACAGCGCTAGCTTCTAATCAGGGGGCCAGCTAGATCGAAACGATCTAGCTTTATACCCACCGATTCAGCCACTCACGCGCCGTCAGATAGGATTGGGGCAGTCGATAAACAGATGCTCAATGGCAAACCGACGCGCCAGGTAATCACCCAGCGCCTGCACGCCATAGCGCTCGGTGGCATGGTGGCCTGCCGCGATAAAGCTGATGCCGTTTTCACGGGCACTGTGAAAGGTCTGCTCGGACGCCTCGCCGGTCAGGTAGAGGTCAACGCCGGCAGCGATGGCCTGGTCGATATAGCCCTGACCGCCACCAGTGCACCAACCGACCCGGCGAACCAATTCCACGCCCTCAATCAACAAGGGTTCGCGACCAAGTACCTCCTGCACCCGCCGAGCGAAATCACGCGGGGTCATGGGCTCACGTAAAGAGCCGAGCAAACCGACGGTACGTGGGTCGTCCGGGGCCAGCGGCCCCTCGACGGTAATATCGAGCCGAGCAGCTAACTGCACGTTATTGCCAACCTCGGGGTGCAGGTCCAGCGGCAAGTGATAGGCGAGCAGGCTGATATCGTTGCTCAGCAGGGTCTTCAGGCGGCGCTGCTTCATCCCGGTGATACACGGATTTTCGCCTTTCCAGAAATAGCCATGGTGCACCAGCAGCACATCGGCCTCAGCTTCGACCGCAGCGTCGACCAACGCCTGACTCGCGGTGACACCGCTGACGATACGCCGTACCTGGGGCCGCCCTTCGATTTGCAAACCATTCGGACAGTAATCACTGATGCGAGCAGCGTTCAAGTAGCGCTGTGCTTCTTCCACCAAGGTGGTCAAGGCGATAGCCATGTGGATTCCTCACCTGCCGTTACAGGCCACTGCCTTATTGGCAATCGGCCCTCTATAATGGCGCACATTAAGGGGCGCACCGGCCTCTAGCAACCCTCAGGATTTCATTGATGCTCAAGGCCCTGCGTTTTCTCGGCTGGCCCCTTCTGGTCGGTGTGCTGCTGGCACTTTTGATCATGCAGTACTACCCGCAATGGGTCGGCCTACCTCGCCAGGATATCCAACTGCGCCAAGCCCCCATCTACAGCCGCACGCAGGAAGGTCCGGTGTCATATGCCGCCGCAGTGGGTACCGCCTCACCCGCGGTAGCCAACCTGTACACCACCAAGTTCATCAATAAACCGGCTCACCCGATGTTCGAGGATGAGCAATTTCGCAAGTTCTTTGGCGACAACCTGCCCAAGCAGCGACGCATGGAGTCGAGCCTCGGCTCTGCGGTGATCATGAGCCCGGAAGGCTATCTGCTCACCAACAATCATGTGGTCGCTGACGCCGACCAGATAGTGGTGGCCTTGCGCGATGGCCGTGAAACACTGGCCCGGATAATCGGTAGCGACCCGGAGACCGACCTGGCAGTGCTGAAAATCGATCTGCCAGACCTGCCCTCGATTACCCTCGGCCGCTCGGACAACATCAGGATCGGCGATGTCACCCTCGCCATCGGCAACCCCTTCGGCGTTGGCCAGACCGTGACCATGGGCATAATCAGCGCTACCGGGCGCAACCAACTGGGCCTCAATACCTACGAAGACTTTATCCAGACCGACGCGGCGATCAACCCCGGTAACTCCGGCGGTGCACTGGTCGATGCCTACGGCAACCTGGTTGGCATCAACACCGCGATCTTCTCCAAGTCTGGCGGCTCGCAGGGCATCGGCTTTGCCATCCCGGTGAAGCTGGCGCTAGAGGTGATGCAAGCGATTATCGAGCACGGCCAGGTGATTCGTGGCTGGCTGGGCATCGAGGTGCAACCACTGACCCCGGAGCTGGCGGAGTCCTTCGGCCTAGAAGGTCGCCCGGGCATCGTCGTCGCCGGCATCTACCGCGATGGCCCGGCGCAGAAGGCCGGCCTGCAACCCGGCGACCTGATCCTCAACATCGACGGCGAAGCAGCCAGTGACGGCCGCCGCTCGATGAACCAGGTGGCCCGCACCAAGCCCGGTGAAAAGATCCGCATCGGCATCCTGCGCAACGGTAAACCGCTGCAACTGACAGCGGAAATCGGCGTAAGGCCTCCCGCCAACGGCAACTGAACCCCCTTCTAGCCGGGCAAAACGCACAAATGATAACGTATCGCAATACTATTGATATGTTATTACATTGGTGGCAGACTGGGCGCCGTCACGCCCTGCTCACCGACCTGCCTCTGCGGCTATCCCCATGCGCCCGCAGCGGCCTGCTTGCAGCACTGCACGGCTCGACTAGCGGCATAACAGGCCGCAAAAAGCCCCACGAACCCGGCCTTTCGCAACGCGCGCAGAGTGCAACCGCGAAACCCTGAATGTGAAACGCAATGACCCCTGGCAACACACCCAAATCCCTACTCAGCACCCGCCTGCAGTCGATTGATGCGCTGCGCGGCCTGATAATTTTGCTGATGCTGCTCGACCATGTGCGCGAGACCTTCTTTCTACACCAGCAGGTGGCTGACCCCATGGATGTCAGCAACACCGAGCCGGCACTGTTCTTCAGTCGCAGCCTGGCGCACCTGTGTGCGCCGATGTTTATTTTCCTGAGCGGCTTATCTGCCTTTCTGTATGCCGAAAAACATCAGAGCAAAACGGCAGTTGCCTCGTTTCTGTGCAAACGCGGACTCTTTCTGGTGGCGTTAGAGTTCACGCTGGTCAACTTCGCCTGGACCTTCCAGGCCCCACCCAGCGTGATTTACTTGCAGGTGATCTGGGCCATCGGCCTGAGTATGCTGGCGCTGTCGGTGCTGATATGGCTGCCTCGCACGCTACTGGTGATCCTCGGCCTGCTGATCATCGGCGGCCATAACCTGCTTGATCAGCTGAGTTTCGCCAGAGAGTCTGCCCTGCACATCCCCTGGGCGATTCTGCATGACCGTGGCTGGATCGAGTTGTCAGAGTCCCTGCGACTGCGCACTTCGTACCCGGTTTTACCCTGGATCGGCGTGATCGCCCTCGGCTATGCCGCGGGCCCCTGGTTCTCCCTCGCCACGCCCGCTGCACAGCGGCGGAACTACCTGTTGCTCAGCGGCCTGTTAGCAGTGGGCCTGTTCGCTCTTCTGCGCCTGTTCAATGGCTACGGCGAGCAGCCCTGGCAGGCACAAGACAGCAGCCTGCTGACCCTGATGAGCATTTTCAATATCACCAAGTACCCACCCTCGCTGCAGTTCCTGGCACTCACCCTGGGCCTGGGCTTGCTGTTGCTGCGCGGGCTGGAGCGCATCCAGAACCACGCCTGGATTCGTCCGTTGAGCGCCTTTGGTGGCGCACCAATGTTCTTCTACCTCCTGCACCTGTATGTGCTCAAGCTCCTCTACCTGGCGGCAGTGGCCACCTGGGGACTAAACAAGGGGGACTTCTTCGGCTTTGACCAGGTCGCCGCCGTCTGGCTGTGCGCGGCGCTGCTGGCCGTAGCGCTGTATCCCGCCACACGCTGGTTCGCCGCACTCAAGGCGCGTCGGCGCGACATCACCTGGTTGAAATACTTTTGATCATCCCGGCAAGCGCGCAGAGCGCCTGCCACAACCACAAGGAATCGTCATGCTCCGTACAGTGCTATTGCTCTGCAGTCTATTGGCTATCGGTCAAGTCAGCGCCCACGGCCTGTGGCTGGAGGAGCGCCGTGGCAATATCGAGAGCGTCTACGGCCATGGTGCCGAGGACAAAGCCTTCAATGCCGAAAAAATCAGCGGCGCCTGGGCGTACGACCGCACTGGCCGGATGATCCCGGTCACCGTCCAGCGCCTGCCGGACCATGCGCGCCTGCAACCACTCCAGCCAGCCGCCGTGGTCAGTGTGGCGCTGGACAACGGCATGTGGTCACTGACTCCCGACAAACAATGGATCAACGCCGGACGCAGCAAGGTGCCGAACGCTACCGAGTCACTGCACACCTTCAAATACAGCCTGGCAATCTATCAGCAAGGCGCGAAGCTGCCCAAACTGGAGCAGCTGAAGATGGTCATTTTGCCCGAGGTCGACCCGCTCACTGTTGGCCCTGGCAAGCTGCTGGCGGTGCGCGTGCTGGTGGATGGCAAACCCGCGGCGGGAGTTGAACTGGTAGGTGACTATCGCGGGGCTCCGCATCAGACCAGCGCCATCACCGATACTGAAGGCCGCGCACAGGTACTGGTGCGCAATGAGGGGCTGAATATCATCAGCGCTGCCATCGACCTGCCGGTAACAGGGGACAAGGACATCGAGACCCGCGGCCTGTTCACCTCGCTGACCTTCCTTGGCGAAGCACACCGCGAATAACCCACATCGCGCACATAAAAAAGCCGGAGCACACTGCCCCGGCTTTTTTAGGACTACAGATTACAGGCCCTGCAGGGCATCCAGCAGCGCCTGATTCTGCTCCGGCGTGCCTATAGTGATACGCAGGAACTGGGCGATGCGCTGCTGCTTGAAGTGGCGCACGATCACGCCCTGCTCACGCAGGCCGGCAGCCAGCGTCGCCGCATCCTTACGCGGATGGCGAGCAAACACGAAGTTGGCAGCCGAGGGCAGCACCTCAAAACCGAGGGTTTCCAGCCCGGCCACCACGGCCTCACGGCTGTCGATCACCCGCCGACAGGTCTGCTCGAAGTAAGCCTTGTCTGCAAACGCCGCCGCCGCACCGGCAATCGCTATACGATCCAGCGGGTAGGAGTTGAAGCTGTTCTTGATCCGCTCCAGCGCCTCAATCAGGTCTGGGTGGCCGACAGCCAGACCGACGCGCAAGCCAGCCAGCGAGCGCGACTTGGAGAGCGTCTGGGTTACCAGCAGATTGGGGTATTTATCCACCAGACTGATGGCCGTCTCTCCGCCGAAATCGATATAGGCTTCGTCAACCAATACCACGGTGTCCGGGTTGGCCTTGAGCAGACGCTCAATCGCCTCCAGCCCAAGAGCGCAACCGGTTGGCGCATTCGGATTGGGGAAAATAATGCCACCGTTCGGGCGCGCATAATCTTCCACGCGAATCTGGAACTGCTCATCCAGCGGAACCTGCTCGTTGGCGATGCCATACAGCCTGCAGTAAACCGGATAGAAGCTGTAACTGATGTCCGGGAACAGCAGCGGCTGGCCGTGCTGGAACAGGCCGTGGAAAGCGTGCGCCAGCACCTCGTCGGAGCCATTGCCGACAAATACCTGAGCCGTCTGCACGCCGTAATAATCCGCCACCGCCTGCTTTAAGCGGTCGCTATTAGGGTCCGGATACAGCCGCAGGTTGTCGTTTACCTCAGCCTGCATGGCGGCAATCGCCTTGGGCGACGGGCCGTAGGGGTTTTCATTGGTGTTGAGCTTGACCAGCTTGGCCAGTTTTGGCTGCTCACCCGGTACATAAGGCACCAGATCTTTTACGAAGGGGCTCCAGAATTTGCTCATCTGCCCTTCTCTCCTCGAATGCGTTGCGTTTTTGATGGGTATCGCTGCGCTCAACCCATCCTACAAAACCTGATCAACCACCTGCAGGAGCCAGCCTGCTAGCGCCTACAGGTACGGGTTGGCTTACGGTTTGATGCGGTATTCGGCGCTGCGGGCGTGGGCAGTCAGCGACTCGCCACGGGCCAGCACGCTGGCGACCTTGCCCAACTCGGACGCACCTTCGGCCGAGCAGTGGATGATCGACGAACGCTTCTGGAAGTCATACACCCCCAGCGGCGAAGAGTAGCGCGCGGTGCCGGAAGTCGGCAGCACGTGGTTGGGACCGGCGCAGTAATCGCCGAGGGCCTCGGCGGTGTAGCGGCCCATAAAGATTGCGCCGGCGTGACGAATCAACGGCAGGTACTGCTCGGGGTTTTCCACCGACAGTTCCAGATGTTCCGGGGCGATACGGTTGGCCACCTCGATGGCCTGGGCCATGTCAGCGACCTGAATCAGCGCGCCGCGAGCTTGCAGGGAGGCGCTAATGATCTCGGCGCGCTCCATGGTCGGCAACAGCCTGGCGATGCTCTCGGCCACGCGATCGAGGAAAGCAGCATCCGGGCTAAGCAGAATCGACTGCGCATCCTCGTCATGCTCAGCCTGGGAAAACAGGTCCATGGCGATCCAGTCCGGGTCAGTCTGACCGTCGCAGACCACCAGAATTTCCGAGGGTCCGGCAATCATGTCGATACCGACCTTGCCAAACACGTGGCGCTTGGCGGTCGCCACATAGATGTTGCCGGGACCGACGATCTTGTCCACCGGCGGCACGCTCTCGGTGCCATAAGCCAGCGCCGCCACAGCCTGGGCACCGCCGATGGTAAACACCCGGTCGACACCGGCGATGCAGGCAGCCGCCAGCACCAGCTCGTTGATCTCGCCACGCGGGGTCGGTACCACCATCACCACTTCCAGCACGCCAGCGACCTTGGCCGGAATGGCGTTCATCAGCACCGAGGATGGGTACGAGGCCTTGCCGCCCGGCACATACAGGCCAGCGCGGTCCAGCGGGGTGACCTTCTGGCCCAGCACCGTGCCGTTGGCCTCGGTGTAGGTCCAGGAATCCTGCACCTGTTTCTCGTGGTAGTTGCGCACGCGCTCGGCGGCTTTTTCCAGGGCGCTGCGCTGCTCCGGGGTGATGCGGATCAGGGCCAGTTCCAGACGCTCGCGCGGCAGAATCAGATCCGCCATCGAGGCCACTTCCAGGCCGTCAAACTGCTTGGTGAACTCGACCAGTGCCGCATCACCGCGCTCGCGCACCGCTTTGATGATCTCCAGCACACGATGATTGACCGCATCGTCCGAGACACTTTCCCAGCTGAGCAGATGATCCAGATGACGGGCAAAGTCCTGGTCAGCGGCATTGAGTCGGCGGATGGCGATAGCAGCAGTCATAGCGGGCCTCATGATTGGCAAATGCTCGGGCGTCGCTAGGCTACCAAGCCCACCGCATGGACGCCCGAGATAATTGGCTATGACACGGATAGGCGGACGCGGCGTATTGCCGCGCTGAAGGTATTAGCTGGGGTGTCGTGCCTCTACGGCTTCGCGCAGGGTATCGATCAGCGCCTGAATACGGGCGTGCTGCATCTTCATTGAAGCCTTGTTGACGATCAGCCGCGAGCTGATATGGGCGATCAGTTCCTGGGCTTCCAGACCGTTGGCGCGCAGGGTATTGCCGGTATCGACCACATCGATGATCTTGTCGGCCAGGCCCACCAGCGGCGCCAACTCCATGGAGCCGTAGAGCTTGATGATATCGACCTGACGGCCCTGCTCGGCGTAGTAACGCTTGGCCACGTTGACGAACTTGGTGGCCACGCGCAGTCGGCCTTTCGGCTCGGGTGCACCAACCGCCCCGGCGGTCATCAACTTGCACAGCGCAATGCGCAGATCAAGCGGCTCATAGATGCCCTGGCCGCCGTACTCAAGCAGTACGTCCTTGCCCGCGACGCCCAGATCCGCCGCGCCATGCTCGACATAGGTCGGTACATCGGTAGCACGCACGATCAGCAGGCGCACATCGTCCTGAGTGGTAGGGATGATCAGCTTGCGGCTTTTATCCGGGTTCTCGGTGGGCACAATGCCTGCCGCGGCGAGCAGCGGCAGGGTGTCATCAAGAATGCGGCCTTTGGACAGCGCGATGGTCAGCATGCAACACATTTCCTTTGGAACGGGACCAGACCAGCCCTTGCGAGCTGGTTATTGGGCATCACTGCGTTCGGCACCAACCTAACCCGGCACGCGGCGAATTTTTGCGCCGAGCATCTGCAGTTTTTCTTCGATGCACTCGTAGCCACGGTCGATGTGGTAAATGCGGTCAATCAGGGTGTCGCCGTCGGCAACCAAGGCAGCGATGACCAGGCTGGCGGAAGCACGCAGGTCGGTAGCCATGACCGGAGCGCCTTTGAGCGTCTCGACACCAGTAACGATCGCGGTATTGCCTTCAACCAGAATCTGCGCGCCCATACGAATCATTTCATGCACGTGCATGAAGCGATTCTCGAACACCGTCTCAATCACGGTGCCAGTACCTTCGGCAATCGCATTGAGGGCGACGAACTGCGCCTGCATGTCCGTGGGGAACGCCGGATAAGGCGCGGTGCGCAGGTTAACGGCTTTCGGCCGCTTGCCTTTCATGTCCAGTTCGATCCAGTCAGCACCGGTGGTGATTTCTGCACCCGCTTCCTGCAGTTTGGACAGCACCGCCTCCAGGGTGGTTGGGTCGGTATCTTTCAGCTTGACCCGGCCACCGGTGACGGCCGCGGCCACCAGATAAGTGCCGGTTTCGATCCGATCCGGCATCACGCTGAAACGGGCACCGCCAAGACGCTCGACGCCATCGATCGTGATGGTGTCGGTGCCGGCACCGGAAATCTTAGCGCCCATGGCGATCAGGCAGTTAGCCAGGTCGACCACTTCCGGCTCGCGCGCGGCGTTTTCCAGCACGCTGCGGCCTTTGGCCAAGGTAGCGGCCATCATGATGTTTTCAGTACCGGTCACGCTCACCGTGTCAAAGAAGAAGTGCGCGCCACGCAGGCCGCCCTCCGGGGCTTTGGCCTTGATGTAGCCGGCTTCCACATCGATGACCGCACCCATGGCTTCAAGGCCACGAATGTGCAGGTCAACCGGCCGCGAACCAATGGCGCAGCCACCTGGCAAGGCGACCTCGGCATAACCGAAGCGTGCCACCATCGGGCCGAGCACCAGAATCGAGGCGCGCATGGTCTTCACCAACTCATATGGCGCGACCAGGGTTTTGATCGCCCGCGCGTCGACTTCAACGCTGAGTTTCTCGTCGATAACCGGCTCGATACCCATGCGACCGAACAGCTCGATCATGGTGGTGATGTCGTGCAGGTGCGGCAGGTTGCAGATGGTGACCGGCGCGTCACCCAGCAGGGTGGCGGCAAGAATCGGCAGGGCGGAGTTTTTCGCCCCGGAAATGCGGATTTCGCCGTCGAGGCGCACACCGCCGGTAATAATCAGTTTGTCCATGATTCTCTCGGTTTAGGAGCGCGCGGCCCAATCGGCACGGCTGAAAAATTTCATACTCACCGCGTGGATACTGCCATCGGCAATCCAGGGGTTCAGGTGAGCGTAGACCTGCTGTTGGCGTTTGACCGGACCCAGGCTGGCCAACTCATCACTAATCAGATTCAGCTGGAAGTTACAGCCTTCGCCTTCAACTTCCACCTGGGTGTTCGGCAGTTCGGCCTCCAGGAGGCTTTTCACTTCTAAGGCCTGCATGCTCACAACCTCAATCAACGGATTAATTAACCACAGCAGAGTCTTGGGCGCTGAAGGGCTTGCCCGCAGTAGCTCAGCAGCAAACCCGACAAGCCAACAAACTCGCGGCCGCGCATCATACAAAAAAAGCCACTCGCCTGCGAACCCTGCACCGACAGGGGGCCAACGATTGGCCTTACGGCTCCAGCGGCAGCACGTCCAGCAGCCCCGAGACACTGGCGATCTCGCGCATGTCTGCGGGCATACTGCGCACCACCAGGCTTTTACCTGCAGCCTGAGCGTCGCGCATAAACGCCAGCAGCAGCGACAGACCTACGCTGCTGGACCTGTCTACCCCTGCACAGTCGATCACGCAGCTAGCAGCCTGGCTGGCGGCAATCAGTTGACCGCCCTGCTTGCGCAAGAGTGGACCACTGAGAAAATCGAGCACACCAGAGAGCTGAAACAGCCCCGCCGACTGCTCGGTGATAGCGGCCCTACTCACGACTCACCCTTGGCCTGACGGGCCTTGGCCACGGTATCGGCCCAGGTATCGATGACCTTGTCCAAGTCATTGCGGTTGTTCTGCATGGACTGGGCAAACTGATCGCGGAACAACTTGCCGACGTTGATGCCGTTGATGATCAGGTTACGCATCTTCCAACTGTCACCCTGGCTAACCATGGTGTAAGACAACGGGTAGATGGTGCCGTTACCGTCCTTGATTTCCATGTTCACCGCAGCCCGCTGCGGATTTTGCTTGGCCGTGGCAGGCAGCACACGAATATCCTGGTTGTTGTATTCGAGCAGAGCATTGCCATAGAACTGCATCAGGCTGCGCTTGAAGTTCTCCTGGAATCGCTGCATCTGCTCAGGCGTGGCCTGGCGCGAGTAGCGCACGGTCATGACCCCGCGGGAAATGCCCTCAACATCCACCACTGGGCCAAGAATATCGTTCAGCGAGGCATAAAAAGCCGCCGGATCGCTGCGGTATTTGTCTTTATTGAGCTTCAGGTCTTCCAGCAGGGTAGTGGTGGTCTGCTGCACCACTTGATGGGCGCTCGGCGCAGCGACAGCCAGCAGGGGCAAGGCCGCCAGCAGCGCAAACAGGCTATTACGCAGCGTTTTAAGCATAGTGGGAACCCTCGTTAATTAGCGTCGTCTTTGTTGACCGAATTGAGCAGGAACTTACCGATCAGATCTTCCAGCACCAGCGAAGACTGGGTGTCGTAAATAATACTGCCATCGGTGAGTACCTCTTCGTCGCCGCCAACGCTGATGCCGATGTACTTCTCGCCGAGCAAGCCGGCAGTGAGAATCGAGGCAGTCGAGTCGATGGGCAGGTTGTCCACGCTGTCATCGAGCACGAGGGTGACGCGGCCGGTGTAGCTGTCGCGATCCAGATCGATCGCAGTCACTTTACCGATAGTTACCCCAGCCATGGTCACCCTGGCCCGCACGGTTAGACCCGCGATATTCTCAAAGTGTGCATAGACCTTGTACGTATCGGTGCTGCTGCCTACGGTCAGACCACTGACGCGCAACGCCAGCAGCAGCAGAGCCAATAATCCGGCCAGGAGGAACAGGCCGACACCAATCTCCAGTGTGCGGTTTTGCATCAGAAGTCTCCAAACATCAAAGCGGTCAGAATAAAGTCCAGGCCCAACACGGCGAGCGAGGCGTAAACCACTGTTTTTGTGGTGGCGCGACTGATGCCTTCCGAGGTTGGCTCACAGTCATAGCCCTGAAAAACGGCGATCCAGGTCACGACAAAGCCGAATACGATGCTTTTGATCACACCGTTGAGCACGTCTTCACGAAACGAAACACTGTTCTGCATGTTGGACCAGAACGACCCTTCGTATACACCGAGCCAGTCAACGGCAACCATCGCACCGCCCCAGATACCCACCACACTGAAGATCACGGCGAGCAACGGCATCGAGATAAAGCCGGCCCACAGGCGTGGCGCGATGATGTACTTGAGCGGGTCAACACCGATCATCTCCAGACTGGACAATTGCTCGGTGGACTTCATGTTGCCGATTTCCGCGGTCAACGCGGAGCCCGCTCGACCTGCGAACAACAAGGCGGTGACCACGGGGCCGAGTTCACGCAGCAGCGTCAGGGCAACCATCTGCCCAACGGCCTGCTCCGAACCGTAGTCAGACAGGATATTGAAGCCCTGCAACGACAGGACCATGCCGATAAAAACCCCCGAGACCACGATGATCGCCAGGGACATGACGCCCACCGAGTAAAGCTGCCTTATCAACAACTGAAATGGGTTGCCTGCAGTTCCCCGACCAAACAGTGCACGCAGGAGGAACACCGTCGCACGACCAAGCGTTGCGACTGTATCGATGCCAGCACGCCCGAGCCGGCGAACCCGTTCGAGCGTAGATGTCTTGCGCATCAGCGCCCCCCCAATAAGTCGTCGCGGTAATCTGCCGCCGGAAAATGGAACGGTACCGGGCCGTCGGGAATACCTTTCATGAACTGACGAACGCGCGGGTCATCCGAGTTCATCAGTTCGTCCGGCGTGCCCTGGCCAAGTACCTTGGTATCCCCCACCAGGTAGATGTAGTCGGCAATGCTGGCAGTTTCCGCCAAGTCATGGGACACCACGATACTGGTAATGCCCAAGGCATCGCTGAGCAAACGAATCAGACGCACCAGAACACCCATGGCAATCGGGTCCTGGCCAACAAAAGGTTCGTCGTACATCAATATCTGCGGATCAAGGGCAATCGCACGCGCCAGCGCCACACGGCGCTTCATGCCACCGGACAGTTCGTCCGGCATCAGCTCGAGCGCACCACGCAAGCCCACTGCCTGCAGTTTCATGAGGACAATGTCCCGAATCATTTCTTCAGGTAGTTGGGTGTGCACGCGCAGCGGAAAGGCCACGTTCTCGAACACATCGAGATCGGTGAACAGCGCGCCGCTCTGAAACAGCACACCCATTTGCTTGCGCACATCGAACAGCTCGCTGCGCGAGAGGCTCGGCAGATTCAGCCCATTGACCCACACCTCCCCCTTGCTCGGCCTGAGCTGCGCACCGATCAGGCGCAACAGCGTGGTCTTGCCGCAGCCGGAAGGCCCCATGATGCCAGTGACCTTGCCGCGCGGGATGCGGATATCTATATCGTTGAAAATGTCACGATCGCCGCGCCTGAAACTGAGGTTTTTCAGCTCCACCGCGTATTGTTGCTCGACACTCATATCGACTCCTTGAATGCAGCCTCCCTGACAGACGTGCGCCAGCACTAAGAAGACACCGGGCCGGCCGAAAATGGCCGCGCATCATAGCATTGCCAAATTACCCTGCCCAAGACTGAACATTTGCTTACAGAACACTGACCTTAATGCCGCACACGTATCGACAACCAATCATCAAAAAAACCTCAACGCATGCCCTCGGACGATTGAAAGGTGAGTGCGCGAATCTTTCCCGCTATAATCGCTCTCTTTTATTGAACACGCCTAAATAAGACGCCATGAGCCAGTCCAGCGACCTGATCAAATCTGCACGCCGCACCATCCGCCTGGAACTCGAGGCCATCGAAGAGCTGCTGCCACGCATCGACAGCAATTTCGTGCGCGCTTGTGAACTGATCCTGGCTAGCAAGGGCCGCGTCGTGGTGGTCGGCATGGGCAAGTCGGGGCATATCGGTAACAAGATTGCCGCCACCCTGGCCAGCACCGGCACCACGGCATTCTTCGTCCACCCGGCCGAAGCCAGCCATGGCGACATGGGCATGATCACGCGCGACGACGTGGTACTGGCGCTGTCCAACTCGGGCTCGACGGCGGAGATCATCACTCTGCTGCCGCTGATCAAGCGCCTCGGCATCACCCTGATCAGCATGACCGGCAACCCGGACTCGCCACTGGCCAAGTCCGCTGAAGCCAACCTGGACGCACGGGTATCCCAGGAAGCCTGCCCACTTAATCTGGCACCGACCTCCTCTACTACCGCAGCGCTGGTACTCGGCGACGCCTTGGCTATTGCCCTGCTCGAAGCCCGAGGTTTTACCGCCGAAGATTTTGCTTTCTCCCACCCCGGCGGCGCACTTGGCCGACGTTTGCTGCTAAAAGTTGAGAATGTCATGCATGCCGGCGCCAATCTACCGAGCGTGCAGCGCGGTACTTCCCTGCGGGATGCCCTGCTGGAAATGACCCAAAAAGGCCTGGGCATGACCGTAGTCACAGAAGCCGACGGCCGCCTGGCGGGCATCTTTACCGATGGCGACCTGCGTCGCACCCTGGATCGCGGCATTGATGTACGCCAGTCCAAGATCGAGGAAGTCATGACCGTGCATGGCAAGACCGCCCGCGCAGAGATGCTCGCAGCCGAAGCACTGAAGATCATGGAAGACCACAAAATCAGCGGCCTGGTGGTAGTCGACAGCGACGACCGCCCAGTAGGCGCCCTGAACATGCACGACCTGTTACGCGCCGGAGTAATGTGATGACCCCTGAGATGAAGAGCCCTGACCTGCTACAACGCGCGCAGGCAATCAAGCTGGCGATTTTCGATGTCGACGGCGTACTCACCGACGGCAAACTCTATTTCCTGGTCGATGGCAGCGAATTCAAGACGTTCAACACCCTCGACGGCCACGGCATAAAAATGCTGATCGCCTCAGGCGTGCGCACCGCAATTATCAGCGGACGCACCACCCCGGTGGTCGAGCGCCGTGCAAAAAATCTGGGCATCCAACACCTGTATCAGGGCCGCGAAGACAAGCTGGTGGTACTCGACGAACTGCTCGGCGAACTCGGCCTGAGCTACGAACAGGTCGCCTACCTGGGTGACGACCTGCCGGATCTACCGGTGATCCGCCGGATTGGCCTGGGCATGGCAGTCGCCAGCGCAGATCCGTTTGTGCGCCAGCATGCCCATGGCGTGACCCAGGCCCGCGGTGGCGAAGGTGCCGCCCGCGAATTCTGCGAGCTGATCATGCGCGCCCAAGGCAGCCTCGATGCCGCCCAAGCCGCCTACCTGTAGAGCTCACTATGCTGCGAAAACTCCTGACCCCCATCCTTTATGTTGTAGCAGCCGCACTGCTCGCCGCCGTCGGCTACTGGAATATCAATCCTGACAGTTTCTCCGAGCGCCCGGCACAGTCCGGCGCCGAGAACGCTATCGACTTCTACGTAATCAATGCCACTACCGTGCAATACCAATTAGACGGCAAGCTGCATTACGAGATGACGTCCGACAAACTGGAACACATCAAGGTCAGCGACATCAGCCTGCTGACCAACCCGTTCCTGCACCTGTATCGCGGCACCGAACTGCCCTGGAAAATAAACAGCGAGCGCGCCGAAGTGGCACCACAAGGCAAGGAAGTGGAATTGATCGACAACGTCCGCGTCGAACGCACCGATGCCAAGGGCCGCCCAACCATCCTGACTACCAGCCGCCTGACTGTATTCCCGGATAAGGAATATGCGCAGACCGAGCAAGCCGTTAGAATCGTTGCGGCCAATGGAGTGACCACGGCACAAGGAATGAAAGCGTACTTGAATGACGGCAGGATGCTCCTGCTGTCCAACGTAAGAGGCCAGCATGAGGTTCGTTAAAACCTTCCCCTTTTTGCTCAGCTTGAGCGTCGCGCTCGGCAGCGCTAGCGCTTGGGCATTGCCCACCGACCGTGAGCAGCCGATCCGCGTCCAGGCCGACAGTGCCGAGCTCGATGACCGGCAAGGCGTCGCCGTCTATCGCGGCGACGTAATCATCACCCAAGGCACCCTGAAGATCACGGGCGACACCGTGACCATCACCCAGAATGCCCAGGGCGACATCGAAATCTTCACCTCGGTTGGCAAGCCCGCTTACTACGAGCAAAAGCCATCCGCAGACAAGCAGATCGTCAAGGCCTACGGCCTGACCATCCAGTATTTCGTTGCCAATGAACGCATCGTATTGATCGACCAGGCCAAGGTTGTCCAGGAAGGCAACACCTTCGAGGGCGAGAAAATCGTCTATGACACCCAGCGCCAGATCGTCAATGCCGGCCGCGCCACGGGCGTCGACATCACCACGCCACGCCCACGCATAGACATGGTGATTCAGCCGAAGAACCCACCCGCCGAACAGCAGGCGCAGTAAATGGCTACTTTGACAGCCCAGCATCTGGCCAAAAGCTACAAAGGTCGCCAAGTCGTGCGCGACGTCAGCCTGAGCATCGACAGCGGGCAGATTGTCGGCCTGCTCGGCCCTAACGGAGCGGGCAAGACCACCTGCTTCTACATGATCGTCGGCCTGGTACAGGCTGATCAGGGCCGTATCCTGATCGACGACCTCGACGTCAGCCACCTGCCGATGCATGGTCGCGCTCGCGCCGGTATCGGCTACTTGCCGCAGGAAGCATCGATCTTCCGCAAGCTCAGCGTAGCCGACAACATCATGGCCATCCTCGAGACCCGCAAGGAACTGGATCGCGCCAGCCGCCGCAAGGAACTGGAAAGCCTGCTGCAGGAATTCCATATCAGCCACATCCGCGACAGCCTGGGCATGAGCTTGTCCGGTGGCGAACGCCGCAGGGTTGAAATTGCCCGGGCATTGGCAACCGCACCGAAATTTATCCTGCTCGACGAACCCTTCGCCGGGGTTGACCCAATCTCGGTGGGTGACATCAAGCAGATCATCCACCACCTCAAGGCCAAGGGCATTGGCGTGCTGATCACCGACCACAATGTCCGCGAGACCCTGGACATTTGCGAAACCGCTTACATCGTCAGTGACGGCCAACTGATTGCCGAAGGCGATTCTGACGCCATCCTGGCCAACCAACTGGTCAAAGATGTTTACCTGGGGCACGAGTTCCGCCTGTAACAGCGGTTTTTCTCAACCGAACAGCAGCCAGAGCTAGGCAAACCACTGCAGATCAGGCATATAATTTGCTTCCTAGTGGCGCTGCGGCGCCCTGTAGTGGATTGCGCACAGACGCCAGCAAATAAGGTCTGCAATGAAACCATCGCTAGTCCTGAAAATGGGCCAGCAGCTGACGATGACCCCGCAGCTGCAACAGGCTATTCGCCTACTCCAACTGTCCACCCTGGATCTGCAGCAAGAGATCCAAGAGGCCCTGGAGTCAAACCCGATGCTCGAGCGCGAAGAAGACGGTGACGACTTCGACAACTCGAACCCCCTGGCTGACGGTGCCGAAAACCCGGCGCCCGCTACACAGCAAGAAGACGCCTACCAAGACACTAGCCACCAGGAAACCCCACAGACCGTGGATAACCTGGAAGAAGGCGACTGGAACGAGCGCATCCCCAACGAACTGCCCGTCGACACGGCCTGGGAAGATGTCTACCAGACCAGCGCCAGCAGCCTGCCAAGCAACGACGATGACGAGTGGGATTTCACCACGCGCACTTCGGCTGGCGAAAGCCTGCAAAGCCATCTGCTCTGGCAGCTCAATCTGGCTCCGATGTCCGACAAGGATCGGTTGATAGGGGTCACCCTGATCGACTGCATCAACTATCAGGGCTACCTGGAAGAAAGCCTCGAGGAAGTCGTCGACGCGTTCGACCCGGAACTGGACATCGAACTCGACGAAGTGGAAGCCGTACTGCACCGCATCCAGCAGTTCGAACCGGCGGGCATTGCCGCCCGTGATCTACGCGAATGCCTGCTCCTGCAACTGCGCCAGCTGCCTGCCAAGACGCCCTGGCTGACCGAAGCCCAGCGCCTTGCCCACGACTACCTCGACCTGCTTGGCGGCCGTGACTATGGCCAGCTGATGCGCCGCATGAAACTCAAGGAAGACGAACTGCGCCAGGTCATCGAACTGATCCAGAGCCTCAACCCGCGCCCCGGCTCGCAGATCGAGTCGAGCGAACCAGAATACGTGGTGCCCGATGTCATCGTGCGCAAGCACAACGAACGCTGGCTGGTGGAACTAAACCAGGAAGCCATGCCTCGCCTGCGGGTCAACGCGCAATATGCCGGCTTCGTCAAACGCGCCGACTCCAGCGCCGACAACACGTTTATGCGCAACCAGCTGCAGGAAGCGCGCTGGTTCATCAAGAGCCAGCAGAGTCGCAACGAAACTCTGATGAAGGTCGCCACCCAGATCGTCGAGCACCAGCGCGGCTTTCTCGACTACGGCGACGAGGCGATGAAGCCACTGGTCCTACACGACATCGCCGAAGCGGTGGGCATGCATGAATCGACTATTTCACGGGTCACCACGCAAAAATTCATGCACACGCCGCGTGGCATTTATGAGCTGAAATATTTCTTCTCTAGCCACGTCAGCACCTCCGAAGGCGGCGAATGCTCGTCAACGGCGATCCGCGCCATCATCAAAAAACTGGTCGCTGCGGAAAATGCAAAAAAGCCGTTGAGTGACAGCAAGATCGCTGGTTTACTGGAAGCACAAGGCATACAAGTAGCCCGCCGCACAGTCGCCAAGTACCGTGAATCGCTTGGTATAGCACCGTCCAGTGAGCGCAAGCGCTTGATGTAAGTTGGCCGATTCAGCATCGTGCTCTCGCTAGCAGCACAGCCTGAATCCGAAGAGCGACGGTGCCAGGCAAGTCTCAGCAGTATCTTTCACGTCAAAGTATTCCGGTGGCAGGCCCGATAGCCTGCTTCTTATACGCGGCAACAAGGAGAAGCGGTATGCAAGTCAACATCAGTGGACATCAGCTGGATGTGACCGACGCCCTACGCGACTATATCGACGAAAAGCTTGGTCGATTGGAGCGCCATTTCGACAAGATCACCAACGTGCAAGTCACTATGGAGGTCGAGAAGCTCAAGCAGAAAATCGAAGCTACGCTGCACATCGCTGGCGGCGAGGTAGTCGCCAATGCCGAGCACGATGACATGTATGCAGCCATCGACCTACTTACCGACAAACTCGACCGCCAACTCATCAAGCACAAGGAAAAGCAGATCGACCGCCAGCAGGGCGCTACAGCCCGCTGAGATCGCCTCCCCTCCTATGATCCGACTCGAAAATATTCTGACCCCCGGCCGTTCCCTGGTGAACGTGCCGGGTGGCAGTAAAAAACGCGTACTTGAACAGATAGCCAACCTGGTGGCACGTGAACTGCCCGACCTGGATGGCCAAGACATTTTCGAAAGCCTGATCGCCCGTGAAAAGCTTGGCTCGACCGGCTTTGGCAATGGCATAGCCATTCCGCACTGCCGCCTTCCAGGCTGCAATGCACCGATCAGCGCGCTTCTACGCCTCAATGCACCGGTAGACTTCGACGCTATTGACGGCGCCCCTGTCGACCTGTTGTTCGTCCTGCTGGTGCCAGAAGCGGCCACTGACGAACACCTCGAACTTCTGCGCCAAATCGCCAGCATGCTCGACCGCAGCGATGTGCGTGAAAGCTTGCGCCAAGCCCAGAGCAGCGAAGCGCTGTATCAGGTCGTGGTGGACATACAAAGCCAGCTCAACCGGGCCTAATCATGCGCTTGATCATCGTTAGCGGCCGTTCCGGCTCCGGAAAAAGCACCGCCCTCGACGTCCTCGAAGACAACGGCTTCTACTGCATCGACAACCTGCCGGCTGGCCTGCTCCCCGAACTGGCGGAGCGCACCCTGCAGGACACCGAACTGCTCCACTCGCAAATCGCCGTGTCGATCGACGCGCGCAACCTGCCTAGCCAACTCAAGCGTTTCCCGGAAATTCTCGAAGAGGTGCGTGCGCGGCACATCAAGTGTGACGTGGTCTATCTGGATGCCGACGAAGAAACCCTGCTCAAACGCTTTTCCGAGACCCGCCGCCGCCATCCGCTGACCAACGAAAACCGCTCGCTGGCCGAGGCCATCGCCGATGAAAGCCTGCTGCTTGGACCGATAACCGATCTCGCTGACCTGCAGATCGACACCACCCATCTTAATCTTTACCAGTTACGCGACAGCCTCAAGCTGCGCCTGCTTAATCAACCGGAGCCAGGAACTGCATTTTTGGTTGAGTCGTTCGGCTTCAAGCGCGGCATGCCGGTGGACGCCGACGTGGTGTTCGATGTGCGCTGCCTGCCCAACCCTTACTGGAGGCCGGATCTGCGCGAGTTTTCCGGGCTCGATCAGCCTGTGGCTGACTACCTGGCGGCCCAGACCGATGTCGAGGAAATGTTCCAGGACATCCTCGCCTACCTGAAGAAATGGCTGCCGCGCTTCGCTGCAAGCAACCGCGCCTATGTCACGGTAGCAATCGGTTGCACGGGTGGGCATCACCGCTCGGTATACCTGGCCAGTCGCCTGGGCGAGACCCTAAAACCCATTCTGAAAAACGTCCAGGTTCGCCACCGCGACCTTAGCTAAGGATCCTGCCGCGATGCCTTCCTGCGAAATCACCATCATCAACAAACTGGGCTTGCATGCTCGTGCAGCGGCCAAGTTTGTCGGTGTCGCCGGACGCTTTCCCTGCCAGATCAAGGTCGGTCGCGCGCCGGAGAGCCTGGTGGACGGAAAAAGCATCATGGCCGTGATGATGCTCGCCGCTGGCAAAGGCACGCCAATCCACCTGCACACTGACGGTGAGCAGGACGATGACGCACTCAATGCCCTTATCGAACTGATCAACAACTTTTTCGATGAAGGCGAATAGGCAGAATCACCCGTAGGGTGCGCCGCGCGCACCACTGATTTAAAAGACTGGTGCGCACAGCGCACCCTACGCAGGCCTGCTGCAAATAGCCCTAACTACCCGCCACCGTCATCTTCTCGATCAGCACCGAGCCGGTGCGGATATTACTGCGCAGTTCCAGATCGTTACCCACCGCGACTATCTGCTTGAACATGTCGCGCAGGTTGCCAGCGATGGTCACCTCCTGCACCGGAAACTGGATTTCGCCGTTCTCCACCCAAAAGCCGCCTGCCCCGCGCGAATAGTCGCCGGTGACCATGTTCAGGCCCTGGCCCATCAACTCAGTGACCAACAAACCACGACCCATGCGCTTGAGCAGCGCCTGCTGATCTTCCGCCCCATGGCTGACGAACAGATTGTGCACGCCTCCAGCGTTGGCCGTACTCGGCATTCCCAGTTTGCGCCCCGAATAGGTACCCAGCACATAGGAGACCAGTTCACCGCCGTCGACGAACGACTTGGCGTAGGTCGCCAGACCATCACCATCGAAAGCCGAACTGCCCAAGGCGCGCGGGATATGCGGACGCTCATCAAGGCTCAGCCATTCGGGGAACAACTGCTGCCCCAGGGAGCCCTCGAGGAAGGATGACTTGCGATACAGGTTGCCACCGGAAATGGCCGCGAGAAAATGCCCGAACAATCCGGTCGCCAGCTCAGCGGAAAATAACACCGGCACCTCGCAGGTCGGTACCGGACGCGCGCCCAACCGACTGACCGCACGCTGCGCAGCACGCTGACCAATGCCCGCGGCGTCGGCCAGCAGCTCACCCTGGCGATTAACGTCATACCAGTAGTCGCGCTGCATCTGCCCGCCATCTTCGGCGATCATCACGCAACTCAAACTGTGCCGGGTACTGGCATAACCTGCGATAAAACCATGACTATTGCCATACACCCGGCAACCCTGATGGGTGTTGAGGGTGGTGCCGTCGGCGTTCTTGATCCGCTTATCCGTGGCAAAGGCTGCCGCTTCACAGCGCAGCGCCTGCTCGATCGCCTGCTCTGGACTGATGCCCCAGGCGTGATATAGATCCAACTGCGGCAACTCGCGGGCCATCAGCGCGGCATCGGCCAAGCCTGCAGCCTCGTCTTCAGAAGCATGCTTGGCGATCGCCAACGCTGCCGCTACGGTTTCCCGGATAGCGGCATCGCCACTGGCCGAGGTGCTCGCCGAGCCCTTGCGCTGGCCGACATACAGGGTGATACCGAAACCTTGGTCACGGTTGAACTCGACCGTCTCGACTTCACCCTGGCGAACTGAGGTGGACAAGCCTTGCTCCACCGATACAGCCACCTCGCAGGCGCTGGCACCCTGCCTCTTGGCCTCGGCGATAATCTGTTCTACTTGCGCCTGCAACTGCGGCACGGCCTCGGGGCCGACAACATCTACTGCACTCATAACCACTCCTAAGAATCTGTCGGGATCTACTGCGAGCGTCGCGCGTGATACGGCGGGCCGAACGCTTGCAGCTGGATACTTGCTATCATGGCGACGTTTTCCATTGGACCGCCCCCATGCCTGAATATCTTGATGACTTCTCCGGCGAGAAGAGTAAAACCCAGGTCAAACGCGAGCTGCATGCTCTGCAAGACCTGGGTCAACGCCTGACCAGCCTGAAGCTCGACCTGCTCAACAAACTGCCGCTGACCGACGAATTGCGCCGCGCCCTTGCAGAAGCGTCCAAACACACCGCCAATTCTGCGAAAAAACGTCATATGCAGTTTATTGGCCGGCTGATGCGCGACCAGGACATCGACGCGATTCTTACCCTGCTCGACCAGCTTGATGCGTCTACTCGCCAATACAATGAACGCTTTCATGGCCTGGAGCGCTGGCGGGATCGTCTTATCAACGGCACCGACGACACCCTGGAAGCCTTTGTTGGCGACTATCCTGAAGCAGACCGGCAACACCTGCGTCAATTGATCCGCCAGGCTCAGCACGAACTGGCGCAGGAAAAAGCCCCTGCGGCCTCGCGCAAAATCTTCAAATACATCCGCGAACTGGACGAAGCCCAGCGCGGGCTGCGCTGAGTCTCACGCGGTGGGAGCGGCCTTGGCCGCCCCCACCAAGCACAGCAATCAGCCCCCCGTCCCACCCACAGTAATCGCATCGATCTTCAAGGTCGGCTGACCGACGCCAACCGGCACTGACTGGCCGTCCTTGCCGCAGGTGCCAACGCCGCTGTCCAGGGCCAGGTCGTTACCGACCATCGACACCCGGCTCATGGCCTCGGGGCCATTGCCGATCAGGGTTGCACCCTTGACCGGCGCAGTGATTTTGCCGTCCTCAATCAGGTAGGCCTCACTGGTTGAGAACACGAACTTGCCGCTGGTGATATCGACCTGACCGCCGCCGAGGTTGGCGCAATAGATGCCTTTCTTCACCGAGCGGATGATTTCTTCCGGGTCGCTTTCACCGGCCAGCATGTAGGTGTTGGTCATGCGCGGCATCGGCAGGTGGGCATAAGACTCGCGACGACCGTTGCCGGTGCGCGCCACACCCATCAGGCGGGCGTTCAGTTTGTCCTGCATATAGCCCTTGAGCACTCCGTTCTCGATCAGCGTGGTGCACTGGGTCGGCGTACCTTCGTCATCGATGCTCAGCGAACCACGCCGCTCAGCCAGCGTGCCGTCGTCGACGATGGTGCACAGACTCGACGCGACCTTCTCGCCCATCCGGCCACTGTAGGCGGAGCTGCCCTTGCGGTTGAAGTCGCCTTCCAGGCCATGGCCGACTGCCTCATGCAGCAGTACTCCGGACCAGCCGGCGCCCATCACCACCGGCATGCTGCCGGCTGGTGCAGGTATCGCTTCGAGATTGACCAGCGCCTGGCGCAACGCCTCGCGGGCGTAACCCATGGCGCGATCCTCGGTCATGAAATAGCGGTAGTCGGTACGCCCACCGCCACCATGGCCGCCACGCTCGCGGCGGCCGTTCTGCTCGACAATCACGCTGACATTGAAACGCACCAATGGGCGAATATCGACGCCCAGACTGCCGTCCTGCGCCGCCACCAGGATGCGATCCCAAACACCGGCGAGGCTGACCGTAACCTGCTTGATCCGCGAATCAAGCGCGCGCGTGGCCACATCGACCTGCTTGAGCAGCTCGACCTTCTGCGCCCGACCGATCACATCCAGCGGGTTGTCCGGCGCATACAGGGCAGTCACCTGCGGACTGCTGAAGGCCTGTACCCGGGCATGCTGCCCGGCGCGGGCAATCGAGCGGGCCGCGCGGGAGGCCTGGCTTAGTGCCTCGGCGGTGATGGCGTTGCTGTAGGCAAACCCGGTTTTCTCACCCGACTGGGCACGCACGCCGACACCCTGATCGAGATTGAAACTGCCTTCTTTGACAATGCCGTCCTCCAGCACCCAGGTCTCGGACACCTGGCTCTGGAAATACAGATCGGCCGCATCGATACCGGGCCCGGACAACTCACCCAGTACCCCAGGCAGATGGTCGAGGGTCAAGCCGCCCGGACCCAACAGGTGCTCACTGACGGATAACAACATCTCGCTCATAACTGCTTCATCTCATTCATGGCTGTTCCGAATCAGACGGCCGTGGTTCGACCGCTGCAAAAAATCGTTTATGCCGACTCACTGGCATGCGTTGGCGAATCGTAGCCTGTTCGATGGCATCGCGGCTGGCCAGCAAGACCGCCTCGCCGTGCGCCTGCTCGGCCAACACCCGGCCCCAAGGGTCGACGATGGCCGAATGACCGAAAGTCTCGCGGCCGCCTGGATGGGTGCCGCCCTGCCCGGCAGCCAGCAGGTAACACTGGGTTTCGATGGCCCGTGCACGTACCAGTACCTGCCAGTGCGCCGCCCCAGTCAGCGCGGTAAAAGCCGCTGGCACGCTGATCAGCTCCGCCCCGGCTTCACGCAGGGCGCCATACAATTCAGGAAAGCGCAGGTCGTAGCAAACAGTCAAACCCAGGCGCCCAACGGGCGTATCTGCCAGCACAATCTGGCTGCCGTGGGCGAAATCATCGGACTCACGGTAACTACCCTGACTGTCGCCGACCTCCACATCGAACAGATGCAGCTTGTCATAGCGGGCCACGTGCTCACCGTGCTCGTCGAACAACAGGCAACACGCCCGCGCCTTGGCCTCGGGCTGGCCTGCAGGCGGCAAGGGCAAAGTGCCGGCCACTATCCATAACTTGAGGTCGCGGGCGGCCTGTTTCAACCAGGGCAGGATCGGACCTTCACCGCGCGCCTCGCTAAGGCCCAGCGCCGCCAAGTCGCGACACCCCATGGCAGCGAAGTTCTCCGGCAGCACAGCCAGACGAGCCCCGCCCGCCGCGGCCTGCTCGAGCAGACGCCGGGCCTGGGCAAGATTGGCCAGCACATCGGTCTGGCTGACCATTTGAATCACCGCGAGGCTCATGCATGCTCCTGCTCGGTGGAGAATTAGGCCTTCAGCTTACAAGCCATGGCCAGCGACTGCATCGTCTGGCGCAGCGGATGTGGAATGACTGCTCAGCGCGATTTCTCGAAAGGCTTGTCGAACGTGATCTGCGGGTCCTGCCAGCGGCCTTTGACGTCATATTGCACGCTGGCGAAACGCGCCACACGGTCACCCAGCAGTTTATCCACTACAAACAAGGCGCCGCCGATCGCTGGTGCGCCGACGATTAAAGCCGCCAGCGGCAAATTATTGCTGACTGGCAATGTCACCAGCAGCTTGGCATCAACCCAGTCATCGGCCATGTTCAAGGTGCCGTCCAGCTCCAGATTACTCGATGGCCCGGTCAGGGTAATGGGTATGCGAGTGACATACACCCCATCGCTGGCGACCAGCAACCCCTTGACCCGGTCATAGCTCAAGCCTTTGTCGATCAGGTCGGAGAAATCCAGGCGCAGGCGGCGCCCAATCGAATTGAAGTTGAGCAGGCCAAACACCCGCAGTGCGGAGGCCGGTCCTTGCACCTCAGTGAACTGTCCCTTGCGCAAGGTTGCATCCAGGCTGCCGGAAAAACGCTTGAGACTGACCCAGGCTGGCGAGCCAGGCCAGCGGCCATCGACATCCAGGTGGAAGGTCTCACTGCTGGCCGTCGGCGCAAAGTTCCAGGCCAACAACACATCGGCCAGGTCTTTGCCCTGCATGCGCCCGTTGTACCAACTGCTGCTGGCCTCTGCCGTACCCTGCCAACCGGCGCTACCGGTCAATTGCAGGCCTTTGAGTTCCAGACTCAGGTCGTTGAACTGCACCCCGCTGGCGTTCGGCCGCGCTTTCAGCGACCAGGCACCCAGCGCCTCGGCACCTTGCAGCACCTGGGCGATACGCAGGTCGAGAGCGGGAATCTGCCGTGGGTCGACGCCCAGCAGCGGATCTGGTTTGTCCTCGACCACAGCATCCTTGGCGGCGGCGGCCGGCAAACGCAGGTACTGCAGATTGACAGCGATAGGCGCCGCGTCGGCATCCGGCAAATCGACCCGACCTTTCAGCAACTGGCTATCCAGATCGAGCGACCAGGCCGCAGGCGCACGCTTGAGCCCGACCGTCAGGTCGTCGAGCGTACTGCCAAAGCCGCTGAACCGACCGATCTTCAGCTGCGCGTCCTTGAACACCTGCTGTGCATCCTCGCGTGCCACACCGGCGTAAGGCTTGAGCACCGTCTGCCAGGCCGACCACTCCAGTTCGCTGACCTGTCCGCGCACACGCACGCCTTTCGCCGCCGGCAACAGTGCCGGACCATCGCCAAGGCGCAACTCGCCGCGGCCCTTGGCAAGCTGACCGGGGGGCGCCGCAAAGGCCAGACTCGCCAGATCAGCATAATCCAGCCAATAGCGCCGCTCGCCGCCGCTCAGGGTCATGCGCCAATCGGCATAACTTTCGGCTGCGGCAGGTTTACCGAAGGGGGCAGGGAGCGCGACAACAACGCCTTGCAGATTGGAATCCACCCGCAACTGGCTGTCAGCACCATCCAGACTCAGGCGCAGCCGATAGGGCAAGGTTCCGCTTACAGGCAATGCCGCAGTGACGCCCAGCCAGGCCGTCAGATTGCTCAGCGGCACCTGGCCATGGGCCTCGATACGCGTAAGGGCCTGGCCGCGCGAACCTTCCGCCATGGCCTTGCCGCGCACGGCATGACCGAGCACTTGTGCGCGAATATCCGGCGCACTCAACCCGCTGGCGGTGTCATAGCGGAAGGCGCCCTGCAGCTGGCTGAGTTCCAGCGCAGGATTGCTCAACGTGAGCTGCGCACCTTCGCTGGCGAAGTCGACTATCACCGCCGGCGCCAGCCCTTTACGCAGTGGCAAATCGAGTTTGAGCCTGCCAGAGAGCGCCCCTTCACCTTCCCAGTCGGCAAATGTTTCGGCAGTGCCTATGGGGGTATCCTGGAGAATCTTCAGGGCATCGACAACACTGCTTTGCAGTTCGCTATTGAGCAGCAGTCGCGGTGCCTGCCCCGCTGACGCACGGGGAATGTCCGCCGTGGCGTTGCGTATCCGGCTATCGAGTATGCGGCCTTCGGCCACTCGCACCCGCACCCCGCTATCCTCGATAAACACCTCGCCACGCGCCTCGCGCAGCGCCGGCCAACCTGGCTGAAAGGCCAGCTCGGCGTCTGCCACGGCGAAGAACAGGCTGAGGCTGCGCGCGGCATCGACGGCGTTTTTGTTCAGCGACCCCTGATATTGAAAATAACCTTCATTAACCTTGCCAGCGCGAATCGCGCTCTTCAGCCAGTCGGCCAGCTCCGCACTCAAACCAGGCGCGCGGGTCGGCAGGTATTTCTCGGTATAACGCGCGTCGCCATCACGCAGGCCGACGCGCAAGTCCATGTAGTCTTCGGCCGCCGCATCAAACATCAGGCGAATCAGGAAGTCTCCGGCAATTGGCCCCTCTTCGCCGACCACTTGCAGATAAGGGCTGCGCAAGGTGAAGGCCTGCTCATCCAGCTGCCAGGTCAGCCGGGCATTGGCCTGTGTGTACAACCATGGCTTGGGGAACAACGTATCGAGGTGCAGGGAGAAATTTTCAGCTGCCAGGCGCAGTTCGCCCTGCCCCAGATCCCCCGCCACACTGCCGCTGATGTTTTCTACCGCTGGCGAGGCCAGGTAGGCGGCAAAACCGATGCGCTCGAGATTGGCAGCGAACTGCAGGCGCTTGTCGCCCTCGACCTGCGGCAGGTAATCCAGCTTGATATTGCGCAAGGCGCCCTGCGGCTGCAGGGTTTCTAGCAGTGCCATGGCCTTGTCCGGCAAGGGTGCCAGGGCGCTGACCAGCGGCAGCAACGGTGCCAGATCCAGGTGATCGGCGCTGAGTGACCATTGCTCCTCATCGTCTTCACTGTCTTGGCGATGACTGACCGCCAGCTGCACCTCGCCCCAGCGAGTCTCGCCCTGGCTCAGCGCCAGATCATCCAGCAGCAACTCTAAGCCTTGCTCGGTCCGTTCGAAGTAGGCGTTGAGCGCCAGGTTCTGCACCTGCACCGCCTCACGCGAGGCATAGGCGCCGGCCAATTGCGGCGCATGCAGGCGGCTGACCGCCCGCTGCAAAGCGCCATCGGCCCAGGACAGCCAGACTTCACCGCCGGCCTGTAACTGCTCGAGACGCCACTCGCGCGTCACGCTCGGCGGCAGCCAACGTGCCCAATCACTTTGCGGCAGGCTCAAGTACAGCTGCGCTTGCACGTCACGCCAGCGCTCGGCTTGCAGGCGGGTACGCAGCTGCAAGGCGACCGGCTGGCCATCAGGCAGCAGCAGGCGGGCATCCAGGCGCTGGCGAATTGCGCCATTGCGCAGGGTCAGGTTGACGTAGGTCAGGGTCAAAGCCGGCAGTTCGTGGGCTTCCAGCGTCACCTGGCTGTTGAGTAGCGACAGGCGGTTGACCGCTTGCAGCTGCTGCAATACCTGAGCAACATCCAGGGCTGCAGGCTCGCTGCGTTGCGGCAGCCCCTTGAGCGTCCAGGCGCCCTGCTCGTCCTGATGCAAGCTGAGCTGCACGCCATCCAGCTCAAGATTAGCCAGCCGCGGCTCACCCGCCGACAGGCTGGCCAGCACGTCTGGCACCAGGCGCACCTGATCCAGGCGCAGCGCGCTGGCCCCTTCGCCCAACTGCACGTCATGGGCAATCAGCAGCGGCGCCAAGCCCTGCCAGCGACCCTCAAGACGACCAATACGCAGCGGCATACCGAGTGCCGCCGTGGCTTTGTCTTCGACCTCCAGGCGATACTCGGCAACCCACGGCACCAGCTCGCGGCCGAGGCTGACATACAGCGCCGCCAACATCAGGCCCAGCGCGCACAAGCCAAGTCCCCAGCGCAACGCCACTGCCAATAAACCAGCCAGACGCGCCATTCAGTTCATACCTTGAACACGACGGACGGATTCACAGGAGCACCACATCGTATTGCTCTTGGGAATAAATCGTCTCGACCTGAAACTTGATGGTACGGCCGATAAAGGCTTCAAGGTCGGCGACATTGCCCGACTCTTCGTCGAGCAGGCGATCCACTACTTTCTGATTGGCCAATACACGATAGCCCTCGGCCTGGTAGGCCCGCGCCTCGCGCAGGATCTCGCGGAATATCTCGTAGCAGGTGGTTTCCGGCGTTTTCAACTTGCCACGTCCCTGGCAGCAACTGCACGGCTCGCACAATATTTGTTCGAGACTCTCGCGCGTGCGCTTGCGGGTCATCTGCACCAGGCCCAGCTCGGTGATGCCGATAATGTTGGTCTTGGCGTGATCGCGCTCCAGCTGTTTCTCCAGCGTGCGCAATACCTGGCGCTGGTGCTCTTCATCTTCCATGTCGATGAAATCGATGATGATGATGCCGCCGAGGTTGCGCAGGCGCAGCTGACGGGCGATTGCAGTAGCCGCTTCGAGATTGGTCTTGAAGATGGTCTCTTCGAGGGTGCGGTGACCGACGAAGGCGCCGGTATTGACGTCGATGGTGCTCATCGCCTCGGCCGGGTCGATGACCAGGTAACCCCCTGATTTCAGCGGTACCTTGCGCTCCAGCGCACGCTGGATCTCGTCTTCGACGCCGTATAAATCGAAAATTGGCCGTTCGCCCGGGTAATGCTCCAGGCGATCGGCGATTTCCGGCATCAGCTCGGCTACGAACTGCGTGATCTTTTGAAAGGTTTCCCGCGAATCGATGCGGATCTTCTCGGTGCGCGGACCGACCAGGTCACGCAGGGTGCGCAGTGCCAGGCTGAGGTCTTCGTAGATAACCGACGGCGCCGGTGCGCTCTGCTTCTGCGCCGCAATCTGATCCCACAAGCGGCGCAGGTAGCGGATATCGACGAGAATTTCGTCGGCGCCTACGCCATCAGCAGCCGTGCGCAGGATAAATCCGCCAGCCTCGGCGATACCTTCGGCGGCAACGCAATCAGCCACCACTTGCTTGAGACGCTCGCGCTCGGCCTCGTCTTCGATTCTCAGGGAAATGCCAACATGGCTGGTACGCGGCATGTACACCAGGTAGCGCGAAGGGATCGACAGCTGCGTGGTCAACCGCGCGCCCTTGCTGCCGATCGGGTCCTTGGTCACCTGCACTACCAGGGCTTGCCCTTCATGAACCAGGGCACTGATGCTTTCCACCGCGCTGCCTTCACGGCTGGAAATTTCCGAGGCATGGATAAAGGCTGCGCGGTCCAGACCGATATCGACGAACGCCGCCTGCATGCCTGGCAACACCCGTACCACCTTGCCCTTGTAGATATTGCCGACGATGCCACGCTTCTGCGTACGCTCGACATGCACTTCCTGCAGCACACCGTTTTCCACCACCGCCACGCGTGATTCCATTGGGGTGATGTTGATCAGGATCTCTTCACTCATGGTTCTATCTCTTGTCCGACGAAGCGGCAAGCCAGGGAACGCATACCTTCAGCACTCACCCGCGACCTGCATCTTCTTGGCTGTGGACTGGCAATGGCTGCCAGCACGGAATAGCAAATTCTGCGAGCAACTCAGCGGTTTCGCACAGGGGCAACCCCACCACGGCCGAGTAGCTGCCCTGCAACTGACTGACGAACACTGCCGCCAACCCTTGAATACCATAACTGCCAGCCTTGTCCCGGGGTTCGCCGGTGGCCCAATAGGCTTCGATTTCTGCAGGGGCCAACAAGCGAAAACTCACTCGACTGCTAACCACCCGCACGGCCACTCTGCTGGTCGAGGCCAAGGCTACCGCCGTCAGCACCTGATGCTCACGACCGGATAGCGCGCTCAGGGTCGCCACGGCGTCGGCGCGGTCCTGCGGCTTGCCGAGAATCCGTCCATCGAGAACCACTGCGGTATCGGCACCGAGCACAACAGCATCATGCGGATCAGCCAAGGCGACCAGTCCAGCCTGCGCCTTGGCACGGGCCAGCCGCTCTACATAGGCGCACGGAGGCTCTTCTGGCAATGAATTTTCGTCAATAGGGGCGATTTGCGTGAGGAAGGGCACGCCGATCTGGGTCAACAATTCGCGACGTCGCGGCGACCCGGAAGCCAGATAAAGCGTGGTCATGTGGACTTCTCCCTGTCGAGTTCGTGCAGGGTCAGCCGCACTCAATTAACGCTGAGGCGCTTGTGCACACCACGCAGGATGACACAGACCCAAGGCCACAGCAGTGCGCTGACCAGTGCCGGCAAGACGAACGCCAGGGTCGGCGGACGGCTACCGGTCAGGGCATTGAGCCACAGGTGGACCAACTGGGCCAGACCGAACACCACCAGCAGCACCATGCTTTGCTGCCACATGGGGAACATGCGCAGACGCTGATGCAGGCTTAGCACCAGGAAAGTAATCAGGGTAAGTGTCAGGGCATTGTGGCCCAACAGCGTCCCGTTCAGCACATCCGCCAGCAGGCCAACGCACCAAGCCGTAGCCATGCCCACCCGCTGCGGCAAGGCCAGCACCCAGTAGGTCAGGAACAGCGCCAGCCACAACGGCCGGCCGACTTCCATGAACTTGGGCAAGGTGGCCACGCTGAGTAACAGGGCCAGGGCCAGGCTAAGCCAGATCACCCAGACGTTGCGCGCGCGCAGAGCGATCATTGGCGAGGTTCCGCTGCAGGGGTTGCCGGGGTATCGCTCGCGCCATCCTGCTGCGCTGGCGAAGGCGTGGATTGCTCACGGGCCTGACGATCCGCCTCCTCCTGCGCCTCAGCTGAATCGCTGGCGCGCTGCTCGGGAGTACGTGGATCGGTAAATACCAGGAGCATGTAGCGACTGCGGTTCAGGTTGGCCGTCGGCATGGCGCGAACGATCGCGAACGGCTGGCCAGAGTCGTGAATCACTTCAGTGACTACCGCCACCGGGTAGCCCGAGGGGAAGCGCTGGCCCAGCCCGGAGCTGAGCAGCAGGTCGCCCTCCTTGACGTCCGCAGTATCGGCCACATGCCGCAACTCCAGGCGCTCCGGATTACCGGTGCCACTGGCGATCGCACGCAGGCCATTGCGGTTGACCTGTACCGGAATGCTGTGGGTAGTGTCCGTGAGCAGCAGCACGCGCGAGGTGTAGGGCATCACCTCGACCACCTGCCCCATCAGGCCGCGCGCATCCAGCACCGGCTGACCGAGCAGCACGCCATCTTTACTGCCTTTGTCGATCAGGATGCGGTGGGTGTAGGGGTTCGGATCGATACCAATCAGCTCGGTAGCCAGCACATCATCGTCGACCAACGCCGAGGAGTTGAGCAGTTCGCGCAAGCGTACGTTCTGCTCGGTAAGCGCTGCCAGCTTCTGCAAGCGCTGCTGCATCACCAGGCTCTCGGCCTTGAGCTTCTCGTTCTCGGCCGCCAGGTCGCTGCGCGAACTGAGCTCCTGAGTGGCGCCGGCCCATAGCGTTACTGGTAAACGGCCAAGCCAGTAGACCGGCTCAACAATCAACCCCAACTGGCTGCGCAACGGCTGCAATACGGTAAGTCGCGCATCCACCACCATCAGCGCAGCCGACAGCACGACGAACACCAGCAGGCGTACACCGAGCGAAGGACCTTTGGCAAATAGCGGTTTTATGGCGAGCTCCTCTCAAGCGTCAAGCAGCAAACAAAAAGCTGCAAGCGAGTGGAAACCCGGCTTGCAGCTCGAGACTTGGCGCAGACGACTTATTCCGTGGACAGCAGATCCATGGTGTGGCGATCCATCATGTCCAAGGCCTTGCCGCCGCCACGGGCGACGCAGGTCAGCGGGTCTTCGGCAACAATCACCGGCAGACCGGTTTCCTGGGCCAGCAACTTGTCCAGGTCGCGCAACAAGGCGCCACCACCGGTCAGTACCAGACCGCGTTCGGCGATATCCGACGCCAACTCCGGCGGCGACTGCTCCAGCGCGCTCTTGACCGCCTGCACGATGGTGGCCAGGGATTCCTGCAGGGCTTCCAGAACTTCGTTGGAGTTGAGGGTGAAGGCGCGCGGAACGCCCTCGGCCAGGTTACGGCCACGCACATCGACTTCACGAACTTCACCGCCCGGATAAGCGGTACCGATTTCCTGCTTGATCCGCTCGGCGGTGGATTCGCCAATCAGCGAACCGTAGTTGCGACGCACATAGGTAATGATGGCTTCGTCAAAACGATCGCCGCCCACACGGACGGATTCGGCATAGACCACGCCATTCAGCGAGATCAAGGCGATTTCAGTGGTACCGCCGCCAATATCGACAACCATCGAGCCACGGGCTTCTTCAACCGGCAAGCCGGCACCGATAGCAGCAGCCATCGGCTCTTCGATCAGGAACACTTCGCGTGCACCGGCACCCAGGGCCGACTCACGAATAGCACGACGCTCAACCTGGGTGGACTTGCACGGTACGCAAATCAACACGCGCGGTGACGGCTGCAGGAAGCTGTTCTCGTGAACCTTGTTGATGAAGTACTGCAGCATCTTCTCGCAAACGCTGAAATCGGCGATCACGCCATCCTTCATTGGCCGGATAGCCGCAATATTGCCCGGGGTGCGACCGAGCATGCGCTTGGCCTCGGTACCGACAGCAACAACACTCTTCTGATTGCCGTGGGTACGGATGGCTACGACTGACGGCTCATTCAGGACGATACCGCGCTCGCGCACATAAATCAGGGTATTAGCAGTACCCAAGTCGATCGACAGATCGCTGGAAAACATGCCGCGCAGTTTTTTGAACATGGAATAGAGACCCTAGGCAACGCGTGGGTAAAAGCAACGCGCGGGTAACGCGCAAGTAATTTTGGCTGCAAAGCAACACACAAACAGCCCGCAGACGATGTGAGTGCAAAGCAGCGCGCAAGCAACACGCAGGTAAGCAGGTAAAAAGTGCGGCAAACTCTAACAACGACAGGGATTTTGAGCAAGGCGCCAATATGTTAGATTGGCTGTTTTTCGGGGCTTTAAGCCCATCATTGCGGCCTTTGACCACCCGCTCACAGAATCCGTTCCCTGCACAGCTCAGACATGGCGCCTCGCGCACATTTTACTGACTGCCCCTCTACTGGAGAACCTCAATGGCGCTTGAACGCTCCGAGGTGGAAAAAATCGCCCATCTGGCCCGATTGGGCCTGAATGAAAGCGAAATTCCACACACAACCGAGACACTCAATAACATTCTCGGCCTGATCGATCAGATGCAGGCAGTCGACACCACGGGGATCGAGCCACTGGCCCACCCACTGGAAGCGACCCAGCGCCTGCGCGCCGACGTAGTAACCGAAGAAAACCACCGCGAGGCCTATCAGGCCATCGCCCCGGCCGTCGAAAACGGCCTGTATCTGGTTCCCAAGGTGATTGAGTGATGCATCAACTGACCCTGGCTGAAATCGCCCGCGCACTGGCTGCCAAACAATTTTCCGCTGAAGAACTGACCCGCGGCCTGCTGACCCGTATCCAGCAGCTCGACCCGCAGCTCAACAGCTTTATCACCGTCACCGCTGACCAGGCCATCGAGCAGGCCAAAGCCGCCGACGCCCGCCGCGCCGCTGGCGAGAACGGCGCCCTGCTCGGTGCGCCGATTGGCCACAAGGACCTGTTCTGCACCCAGGATGTGCTGACCACCTGCGGCTCGAAGATCCTCACCGGTTTCAAGGCTCCGTATAACGCCACCGTGGTCGAGAAACTCGCCAGCGCCGGCGCCGTGACCCTTGGCAAGCTGAACATGGACGAATTCGCCATGGGCTCGGCCAACGAATCCAGCCACTACGGCGCAGTAAAGAACCCCTGGGATCTGACCCGCGTACCGGGTGGCTCCTCCGGCGGCTCGGCTGCAGCTGTGGCTGCGCGCCTGCTGCCAGCCGCCACCGGCACCGACACCGGCGGCTCGATTCGCCAGCCCGCGGCACTGACCAACCTCACCGGGATCAAGCCAACCTACGGCCGCGTCTCGCGCTGGGGCATGATCGCCTATGCCTCCAGCCTTGATCAGGGCGGCCCACTGGCGCGCACCGCTGAAGACTGCGCGCTGATGTTGCAGGCCATGGCCGGCTTCGACACCAAGGACAGCACAAGCGTCGATCAGCCCATTGACGACTACCTTGCCGCTCTCAGCCAGCCGTTGGCCGGCCTGCGTATCGGCTTGCCCAAGGAATACTTCGGCACAGGTCTGGACGCACGCATCGGCGAGAAAGTCATGGCCGTGGTCGAGGAGCTGAAAAAGCTCGGCGCCACAGTCAAGGACATCAGCCTGCCGAACATGCAGCACGCCATTCCGGCCTACTACGTAATTGCGCCGGCAGAGGCCAGCAGCAACCTGTCGCGTTTCGACGGCGTGCGTTTCGGCTACCGTTGCGAAAACCCGGTCAACCTTGAAGACCTCTACAAGCGCTCGCGTGGCGAAGGCTTTGGTGCGGAAGTGAAGCGCCGGATCATGGTCGGCACCTACGCGCTGTCCGCCGGTTACTACGACGCCTATTACCTGAAAGCGCAGAAGATCCGCCGACTGATCAAGAATGATTTTGTCACGGCCTTTAATGACGTTGACGTGATCCTCGGCCCAACCACGCCGAACCTGGCCTGGAAGCTCGGCGAAAAGAACAACGATCCGGTCGCCGCCTACCTGGAAGACATCTACACCATCACCGCTAACCTGGCCGGCATCCCCGGTCTGTCGATGCCAGCCGGCTTCGTCGAGGGCTTGCCGGTCGGTGTGCAGTTGCTCGGTAACTACTTCCAGGAAGGTCGCCTGCTCAACGTCGCCCACCAGTACCAGCAAGTCAGCGACTGGCATAAACAGACACCCAATGGCTTCTGAGGCATACGTCCGCACACCTCTCGCCTGAATCTGTAGGAGCCCGATGCTTTGGCATTATTGATCGCCAGCAAGCTGGCTCCTACGAACACCTGCACGATGCCGAGAGGGCAGGCCGCAACAAATTCGAGGAGCACTAAAGATGCAATGGGAAACCGTAATCGGGCTGGAAATTCACGCCCAGCTCAGCACCCAATCGAAGATTTTCTCCGCCAGCGCCATCGCTTTCGGCGCAGAGCCCAACACCCAGGCCAGCCTGGTTGACCTCGGCATGCCCGGCACCCTGCCGGTGCTCAACGCCGAAGCGGTGCGTATGGCCTGTAAATTCGGCCTGGCGATTGATGCCGAAATCGCGCCGAGCAACGTCTTCGCGCGCAAGAACTACTTCTACCCGGACCTGCCGAAGGGCTACCAGACCAGCCAGATGGATCACCCCATCGTCGGCAAGGGTTTCCTCGACATCACCCTGGAAGACGGTACGCAAAAACGCATCGGCATCACCCGCGCGCACCTGGAAGAGGATGCCGGCAAAAGCCTGCACGAAGACTTCCACGGCATGAGCGGGATCGACCTGAACCGCGCGGGCACCCCGCTGCTGGAGATCGTCTCCGAGCCGGATATCCGTTCGGCCAAGGAAGCGGTGGCCTACGTCAAGGCGATCCATGCCCTGGTGCGCTACTTAGGGATTTGCGACGGCAACATGGCCGAAGGCTCACTGCGCTGTGACTGCAACGTCTCGGTACGCCCCAAAGGCCAGGCCGAGTACGGCACCCGCGCCGAGATAAAGAACGTCAACTCGTTCCGCTTTATCGAAAAAGCCATCAACCATGAGGTGCAACGGCAGATCGAGCGGATCGAAGACGGCAATAAAATCGTTCAGGAAACCCGCCTGTACGACCCGAACAAAGACGAAACCCGCTCCATGCGCAGCAAAGAGGAAGCCAACGACTACCGTTACTTCCCCTGTCCCGACCTGCTGCCGGTGGTGATCGAACAGAGCTTTCTCGACGAGATCCGCGCCAGCCTGCCGGAGTTGCCGGTCGAGAAGCGCGCGCGCTTCGAGCGCGAGTTCGGCCTGTCCACTTATGACGCCGATGTACTGGCCGCCAGCCGCGAACTGGCCAACTACTTCGAAGCCGTGAATGCCGTGTGCGGCGATGCCAAGCTGGCCGCCAACTGGGTGATGGGCGAGCTGTCCAGCCTGCTCAACAAGGACAACCTGGATATCGAACAGTCGCCGGTCAGCGCCGAGCAACTGGGCGGGATGATCGTGCGCATCAAGGACAACACCATCAGCGGCAAGATCGCCAAGATGGTCTTCGAGGCCCTGGCCGCTGGCGAAGGCGCGACGGCTGACGAGGTGATCGAGCACAAGGGGCTCAAGCAAGTCACCGACAGCGGCGCCATCGAATCGATGCTGGATGAGGTGCTGACGGCCAACGCCGAGCAGGTTGAACAGTACCGCGCCGCTGATGAGGCCAAGCGCGGCAAGATGTTCGGCTTCTTTGTCGGCCAGGCCATGAAAGCCTCGAAAGGCAAGGCCAACCCTGGTCAAGTGAACCAACTGCTGAAGAAAAAGCTCGAAGGGTGACAACTTGCCCCCATCGACGCCGGGCTTGCCCGGCGTTTTTCTGCGTGGAGAATTGGATCTATGCCGACTCGTAGCCCGGATGCAATCCGGGAACAAGCAAGCCCGCAGCTTGCATCCTGGCCAAGGACAGCCAGGCTGATCCGCAACAGCCTGATCCTCAGCGCATTGACCTTGCTCGTCGGCTGCACCAGCCAGGGGATCAAACCGGGCGGCTATAGCGCCGAAGGCCAGGCCTCCTATTACGGCGCCCGCCACCATGGCAATAAAACTGCCAGCGGCGAGCGTTTCGACCAACACGCCCTCACCGCAGCCCACCGCAGCCTGCCTTTCGGCAGCCGCGTACGGGTGACCAACCTGCGCAACGATAAAAGCGTGGTGGTACGCATCAACGACCGCGGCCCGTATGCCAAAGGACGAATTATCGACCTGTCGCACCAGGCCGCCGGGCGAATCGACATGCTGCGCGCCGGCGTTGTGCCGGTGCGCGTCGAGCAGTTGAGGGACTAGGCCGTCCTCGCACCCAGCCTGAAAATATAGACGCGCACCCCACTGGCGCGGCGCTTGCGGATGATTAAACTAGCCGCACTTTTCTGGAGCCCCTTGCAATGACCCCTATGACGTTCGTCTATCTGATTGCCGGCCTGGTATTGCTGGTCGCCGGCGCCGAGGTGCTGGTTCGAGGCGCCGCAAAACTGGCAGCGCAATTCGGTATCCCTCCACTGGTTATCGGCCTGACCGTGGTTGCCTTCGGCACCAGCGCGCCAGAAACCGCTGTCAGTGTGCAAGCGGCCTTCAACAACAGCGGCGACCTGGCTATCGGCAACGTGATCGGCAGCAATATCGCCAACGTACTGCTGATTCTCGGCTTGACTGCCCTGGTTGCTCCGCTGATCGTGTCGCGCCAGTTGATCCGCCTGGACGTGCCGATCATGATCGGTGCCAGCCTGGTGGTGTACGCCCTGGCCTGGGACGGCAGCCTCAGCAAACTCGATGGCGCGCTACTGTTCGCTGGCGTAGTGGCCTACACCGGTTTCCTGATCATCAGCAGCCTGAGAGACAAGAGCAGCAACGAGGACGATGAGTTCACCAAGGAATTCGGCCTGCACGAAACACCCAAGCCCTATGCCTGGTTGATCAACCTGGCACTGATTATCGCCGGCCTGGTCCTGCTGGTGAGCGGCTCCAACTTTCTGGTCGAAGGCGCCGTCAGCCTGGCCCGCGCCCTTGGCTTGTCCGAGCTGATCATCGGTCTGACGGTGGTGGCTATCGGCACCTCGCTGCCAGAACTGGCGACCTCGCTGATGGCCGCCTTGCGTGGCGAACGGGATATCGCCGTGGGCAATATCGTCGGCAGCAACATCTTCAACCTGCTCTGCGTGCTCGGCCTGGCCTCGCTGGTATCGCCGCAGGCGATCTCGGTATCGCCAAACGCCCTGGCCTTCGACTTCCCGGTGATGATCGCCGTGGCCGTGGCCTGCCTGCCAATTTTCTTTGCCGGCTACCGCATCAACCGCTGGGAAGGCCTGCTGTTTGTCGCCTACTACCTGGCCTACACCCTCTACCTGATGCTGTTCGCCACCGGTCGACCGTTTGCCCAGACCTTCGGCGACGCCATGCTCGGTTACGTAGTACCGCTGACTGCAGTGACCTTGGTGATAATCGCCGGGCGCGCCTGGCATAAGCAGCGCGAGACCGCTTAGACCGTTGAGCCGTGGCCGCCTATCGACACCTTGCCTTACCCGGCAGGCAGTTAGATCCAGCCGGCCCACTGCAGCATCAGCAAACCGATATTGATGGTCACCGCCGCAACCAGGGTGGTGATCACGATGATCGCCGCCGCCAACTGATGGTTACCATTCACCGCCCGTGCCATGACAAAGCTGGCGGCAGCTGTGGGGCTGGCGAAATACAGGAACAGGATAGCCAGTTGCGCATCACGAAAACCCCATAGCCAGGCGCCAAGGGTTGCCAGCAACGGCAGCCAGACCATCTTCATCAGACTGGCACTGATGGCGATACCGCTGCTCGCGCGCAACGAGGCCAGGGTCAAGGTGCCGCCAATGCAGATCAGCGCCAGCGGCAGGGTCATCTGCGCGAAGTACTGGGTCGAAATCATCAACCAGTCCGGTAACGGCAACTGCCAGTAGGCGATCGGCATGGCCGCCAGCACGCCGATGATCAGTGGGTTACTCAGGATGCTCTTGCAGATGGCCCAGGGACCGGACTTGACGTGCGGACTGTAGATCGTCAGGACGATAGCCGAGAGCGTGTTGTAGCAAAGGATTACCACCCCACCCAAGACCGCGCCGACCGACAAGCCATAGTCGCCGTACATGCTGGTGGCCAGCGCCAGACCGACGATGCCGTTATTGCCGCGAAACGCGCCCTGGGTGTAAATCCCGCGCTCCACCTGCGGACAGCGCCAGATAGCCCAACCCCAGGCGATCAGAAAGCACACCAGGGTCGCCAGCACGAAATAACCAAGCAGCGCGGGCTGCAACGCCGTGCTCAGGTCCGCCTTGACGATGCCGAGAAACAACAGCGCCGGCATGGTGCCGCGAAACACCAACGACGACGCGGTATTGATAAAAGCATCGTCGATCCAGCCCAGGCGCTTGAGCCCAACACCAAGAAACAGCATCGAGAACACCGGCGCAGTGATGGCGAGGGTTTGCTGGACTACAGCGAACATGGAGACCCCTGGAAGCGTATTTACTTAGGGGACTAATGATAACGCCATCGACGGAAAACGCTTCGCGGTTTTCCGTTCTACGCGAGCGATAACGATATACCGCGAGGCGGATAAGAAAGGCATCACTCAGCCACTCTGGTAGCCCGGATTGCATCCGAGCTACGGTGCTGTATCGCCTGGGTTTTTCAACGGCCTTTCAGCGCCTGACCGGGCGCTTCTGCAATTTGCGCTGCAGGGTGCGTCGGTGCATGCCGAGCGCGCGGGCGGTGGCAGAGATATTGCCTTCGTGCTCGCTGAGTACGCGCTGGATATGCTCCCACTGCAGGCGGTCCACCGACATCGGGTTTTCCGGCACCAGGGTGTCCAGATCGGCATGCTGGGTGAGCAGCGCGGCCAGCACGTCGTCGGCATCGGCCGGTTTGCACAGGTAGTTGCAGGCACCGCGCTTGATGGCTTCAACGGCGGTGGCGATGCTCGAATAGCCGGTGAGGATCACCACGCGCATTTCTGCATCCAGCTCCAGCAGTTTAGGCAGCAGCACCAGGCCGGAGTCGCCTTCCATCTTCAAATCGAGCACGGCGTAATCCGGCACATCCTGTTCCGCCAGGGCCAGGCCCTCCTCGGCAGAACCGGCAGTCGACACACGTAAACCACGCCGACTCATGGCCCGCGCCATGACCCGGGTAAACGTTGGGTCGTCATCAACCAGTAGCAGGTGCGGTTGTTCTTCGCCTTCAAACAGGACTTCGTCACTCATACTCGATGCTTCCTTAGGCTCGCCCATAGGCGCGCGGCAACTTAAGCTCGGTGAGCGTGCCGCCTTCTTCATGGTTATACAGCTTTACCGTGCCGCCGGCACGGGTGACGCTGGCCTGACTAAGGAACAACCCCAGGCCGAAGCCCTTGCCCTTGGTGGTAAAAAACGGCCTGCCGAGCTGTTCGGCAATGGCCAGTGGCACCCCGGCGCCAAAATCGCGAATGCTCAGATTCAGCCATTGATGATCCCAGTCGAGGCGAATGTCCAGCTTGTCCGGGCAGGCGTCGGCGGCGTTGTTCAGCAGATTGAGCAGTGCCTGGGTCAGGTCCGCTGGCGGCATCATCCGTGGCGGTGCGCCCCGCCCGAGGCACTGATAGCGATAAGTGGCCTCAGGACGCATCAGGTGCCAGCGATTAAGCGTGGTTTCCAGCCACTCCACCGAGGACAGTTCGACCACCGCCTGCCGCCGATCCGCTTCGGCAGCGCGTACCAGGTGCTGCAGGGTCTCTTTGCACAGCTTGACCTGCTCTTGCAGCACCGCCAGGTCTTCCTGCAACAACGGATCCTGATGCTCGCGGCGCAACTCTTTGATCAACACGCTCATGGTCGCCAATGGGGTGCCCAGCTCATGGGCGGCACCGGCGGCCTGGGTGGCAACCGCCAGCAACTGCTGGTCGCGCAAGCCTTCCTCGCGGCGCTCGGCGCGCAGTTCCTCCTGGGCGCGCAGCTCCTCGGCCATCTTGGCGACGAAGAAGGTAATCAACCCCGCGGCCAAGGCAAAACTCAGCCACATGCCGTAGATCAGCAGGCTTTCACGCGGACCTGACGGCAAATCCAGCGGGTGCGACCACACCAGCAGCAGGGTGTAGCCCGCCAGCGCCAGACCGGACAGCGTCATGGTAAACAGCCAGGGCAAGGTCGCCGCGGCGATGGTCAGCGGCACCAGGTAATACGAGACAAAGGGGTTGGTCGAGCCACCCGAGTAGTACAGCAGCGCGCTATGGATGACCAGGTCGCAGCCGAGTTGCACCGCGTACTCCACCTCGGTGACCGGCCACGGACCACGCAGGCGCAGTGCGCTCAGCAGACACAGCAGCAGTGAAATACCCAGCGTGATGCTCAGCGCCTGCCAGGGCAGCGGCAGCAAGCCCGATTTATAGGCCAGGCCCACAGAACCCGCCTGGGCAGCCAACACCAGGATACGGATCAGCGTCAGACGCCAGAGGTTTTGCCGGCTGGCCGACAACAACTGCACGGGTGCGAGCATGGACTCTCCAAAATTGCTCGATTGCCGAGCCACGCGAGTATAACCAAGGCTCGACCTGCTCAGCTGCGACAACTGGCCGCAGCACAGGACCGTGCACACCGGCATCCGGCGCTGTGGCCTGTGTTGGTTGGTGCGCGCGGCGCACCCTACCGTTGTGGCCTGACGCCTGGGCATGCACAGAAACAACACACATCGATGAACCAGATTTAACCCAAACAGTCGAAACGTCAGGTGTACCTTTGGCTACACATTCAACACTCTGCCCCCACATCGCTAACAAGGAATCGTCATGCAGCCATTGTCCCGTCTCGCCAGTGCCCTGACCATCAGCGCCGTCGGCCTGCTCAGCCTTGCGGCACATGCCGAAGAGGCCCGCTACAACCAAATTGCGCTGCGCGCCGAGGTCAATCAGGAAATCGCCCACGACCTGATGCACGTCACCCTGTATAGCGAAGCGCAAGACAGCGACCCGGCGGCACTTGCTGCGCAGATCAGCAACACCCTCAACGCCAGCATTGCCCAGGCGCGCAAGGCCAAGGGCGTCAGCGTGGCCATGGGCAGCCGCCACAGTTACCCGGTCTACGATGACAAGGGCCAGCAGATTACCGCCTGGCGCGAACGCGCCGAGCTGCGCCTGGAAAGTGCTGACTTCAGCGCCCTGTCCACACTGACCGGCGAGATGCTGCAGACCATGAAGATGGGCGGGATGAACTTCAGCATTGCCAACGCCACGCGCAAAACCCACGAAGACACCCTGCTCAAGGAGGCCGTGGCGGCGTTCAAGGCCCGCGCCCAACTGGCCACCGACGCCCTGGGTGGCAGCGGCTACAAACTGGTCAACCTGAGCCTCAACAGCGGCGGTTTCCAGCCACCGATGCCGATGCGCATGAGCGCGATGAAAGGCGCCGAGAGGATGGATGCCACGGTGACGCCAGACATCGAAGCCGGCACCAGCCAGGTGACGATCAATGCCGACGGCGTCATCGAAGTGCAGATGCCCTGAACCATGCCTCAAAAGCAGGCAACGCCGTTGTCGCCAGATAGCGGCGTAATGCCAGCTTGATCCACGAAAATTGCCTAAATGCGACAGTTTACCCGCAGTTACTACGCTGAAGACCTCATGCCCCTTGTCGGCGGCACATGCCGTGCATAGTGTCATTGAGGTCTACACAAGAGTCCCCTCACGCAAATAACCACAATAATCAATGAGGTCATCATGCGTAAAAACGCCTTCACCCAGGCTTTTGTCATTGCTGGGCTACTCGCCAGCACCCCGCTGGCCCAGGCCGCGAGCAACCTGGTGTTCTGTTCCGAAGGCAGCCCAGCCGGGTTCGACCCGGGGCTGTACACCACCGGCACCGACTTCGATGCGTCTGCCGAAACCATATTCAATCGCCTGACCCAGTTCGAGCGTGGCGGCACCGCGGTCATCCCCGGTCTTGCGGAAAAATGGGACATCGCTGCAGATGGCCTGAGCTACACCTTCCACCTGCGGCCCGGGGTCAAGTTCCACAGCACCGACTACTTCACGCCGAGCCGCACCTTCAACGCCGACGACGTGCTCTTCACCTTCGGCCGCATGCTCGACAAGGACCATGCATTCCGCAAGGCCTACCCCAGCGAATTCCCCTACTTCACCGACATGGGCATGGACAGCAATATCGCCACGCTGGAGAAGCTCGACGAGCTGACCGTCAGGTTTACCCTCAACGAGGTGGACGCCGCCTTTATCCAGAACCTGGCGATGAGCTTCGCCTCGATCCACTCGGCCGAATACGCCGGGCAGTTACTTGAAGCTGGCAAGCCCGCCGAGATCAACCAGAAGCCGATCGGCACCGGACCCTTCGTGTTCAGCCGCTACCAGAAAGACTCGCAGATCCGCTTCAAGGGCAACCAGGCGTACTGGAACCCGGATGAGGTCAAGATCGACAATTTGATCTTCGCCATCAACACCGACGCCTCGGTGCGCATGCAGAAGCTCAGGGCCGGAGAATGCCATGTCACCCTGTTCCCGCGCCCGGCCGACCTTGAGGCGCTCGCCAAGGACCCGAATATCCAGATGCCGTCGCAGCCCGGCTTCAACGCTGGCTACATCGCCTACAACGTCAGGCACAAGCCGTTCGACCAGCTCGCCGTGCGCCAGGCGCTGGACATGGCTTTGAACAAGCAGGCAATCATCGACGCGGTCTACCAGAGCGCCGGTCAGTTGGCGGTCAACGGTATGCCGCCGACCCAGTGGTCGTATAACGACAGCATCAAGGACGCCGCCTATGACCCGCAGCAAGCCAAGGAATTGCTCAAGGCCGCCGGCGTCGCCGAGGGCACCGAGATCACCCTATGGGCCATGCCGGTGCAGCGCCCGTACAACCCCAACGCCAAACTGATGGCCGAAATGCTCCAGGCCGACTGGGGCAAGATCGGCCTCAAGGTGAAGATTGTCAGCTACGAATGGGGCGAGTACCTCAAGCGCACCAAGGCCGGCGAACACGATGCCATGCTGATCGGCTGGAGCGGCGACAACGGCGACCCGGACAACTGGCTGGGTACTCTGTACGGCTGCGATGCGGTGGACGGCAACAACTTCTCCAAGTGGTGCGATGCCGATTACGACAAGCTGATCAAGGCGGCCAAGCGCACCACCGATGTCGCCGAGCGCACCGCGCTGTACCAACAGGCCCAGGTGCTTCTCAAGCGCGAAGTACCGATCACCCCAATCGCCCACTCCACCGTGTATCAACCGATGCGCACCAGCGTGAAGGACTTCAAAATCAGTCCCTTCGCGCTCAACGCCTTCTACGGGGTAAGCGTCGAGTAATATCTCCAGGCAAGTGGCCGGGCACCTGCCCGGCCGTTGACGATAGCGCCCGGCCATCCAGCCAGGCGCACGCGCATTCTCACTGGAGCATCGACTCGCATGCTGTCTTTTATCGCCAGACGTCTGGGGCTGCTGATCCCGACTTTTTTCGGCATCACCTTGCTCACTTTCGCCCTGATTCGCATGATCCCCGGCGACCCGGTGGAAGTGATGATGGGCGAACGCCGGCTCGACCCGGTGATGCACGCCGAAGCCATGGAACGCCTGGGCCTGAACAAGCCGCTGTACGCCCAGTACCTCGACTATATTGGCCAACTGGCCCAGGGCGATCTGGGCCAATCGCTGCGCACCCGTGAAAGTGTGTGGAGTGAATTTTTCACCCTGTTCCCGGCGACCGTCGAACTGGCCCTCGCCGCCCTGCTGTTTGCCGGCAGTCTGGGCCTGATCGCCGGGGTGGTGGCCGCACTAAAACGGGGCTCGTTGTTCGATCATGGGGTGATGGGCATTTCCCTGGCCGGCTATTCCATGCCGATCTTCTGGTGGGGCCTGCTGCTGATCATGTTCTTCTCGGTCTGGCTGGGCTGGACCCCGGTGTCCGGGCGTATCGACCTGCTCTACGACATCCCGCCGGTCACCGGCTTCATGTTGATCGACAGCCTGCTCAGCGACGAGCAAGGCGCCTTCCTCGATGCCCTGCACCACCTGGTCCTGCCGGCCATCGTGCTCGGCACCATCCCGCTGGCGGTAATTGCACGGATGACCCGCTCGGCGATGCTCGAAGTGCTGGGCGAGGACTACATTCGCACCGCCCGCGCCAAGGGCCTGTCGCCGACGCGGGTGGTGTTCGTCCACGGCCTGCGCAACGCGCTGATTCCGGTACTCACGGTGTTCGGCCTGCAAGTCGGCGCGCTGCTCGCCGGCGCGGTACTGACCGAAACCATCTTCTCCTGGCCGGGCATCGGCAAATGGCTGATCGAGTCGATCGGCGCCCGCGACTACCCGGTGGTGCAAAACGGCATCCTGCTGATCGCCTGCCTGGTGATCCTGGTCAACTTCGTGGTGGACATCCTCTACGGCCTGGCCAACCCACGCATTCGCCATCAGCGCTAACAAGGAGCTCGCCATGTCCCTGCAACCAGGCTGCTGGATGCACCCAACCTCACCCGTAGCCTGGGTCGAGCGCAGCGATACCCAGGATGCCCTCTCCCGGGTGTCGCTGCGCTCGACCCGGGCTACATACTTATGCTCAGGGGCACGTGCATGACGATCACCACCTCGCCACTCGACCCTAGCCTGCTCTATCCCTCGCCGCTCAAGGAGTTCTGGGCGGCATTCAGCCACAACAAGGGCGCGGTCGCCGGGCTGTTCTTCATGATCGTGCTGGTGATCTGTGCGCTATTCGCGCCCTGGCTGGCACCGTTCGATCCCACCGAGCAATTTCGCGAATTCATGCTGACCCCGCCGGCCTGGCTGGAAGGCGGCCAATGGCAGTTCCTTCTGGGCACCGACGAACTGGGCCGCGACCTGCTCTCGCGCTTGATCTTTGGTGCGCGTCTGTCGCTGCTGATCGGCCTGGCCTCGGTGGTGCTGGCGCTGCTCCCCGGTATTCTGCTGGGGCTTATCGCCGGGTTCTTTCCGCGCCTGCTCGGGCCCTCGATCATGCGCCTGATGGACATCATGCTGGCGCTGCCGTCGTTGCTGCTGGCGGTGGCCATCGTCGCCATCCTCGGCCCTGGCCTGATCAACACCATCTTCGCCATCGCCATCGTCTCGCTGCCGTCCTATGTGCGCCTGACCCGCGCCGCGGTGATGGGCGAACTGAACCGCGACTACGTCACCGCCGCGCGCCTGGCCGGTGCCAGCCTGCCGCGCCTGATGTTCGTCACCGTGTTGCCCAACTGCATGGCGCCACTGATCGTGCAGGCCACCCTGAGCTTTTCCTCGGCGATTCTCGACGCCGCCGCCCTGGGTTTTCTCGGCCTCGGCGTACAACCGCCAACGCCCGAGTGGGGCACCATGCTGGCTTCGGCGCGCGACTATATCGAACGCGCCTGGTGGGTAGTCACCCTGCCCGGCCTGACCATTTTGCTCAGCGTGCTGGCAATCAACCTGATGGGCGACGGGTTGCGCGACGCGCTCGACCCGAAACTGAAGAATGCCGTGTGAGGAGGCCCGAATGAACATGACTGTCTTTGTAGGATGGGTCGGGCCGCGCAAGGTTGAGCGCAGCGATACCCATCGAAATGATCGGCTGACAATGATGGGTATCGCTCTGCTCAACCCATCCTACGGTGCGGAGAGCTGCCCATGAAGCTGCTCGACATCAAGAACCTCAGCGTGCGTTTCGGTGACGCCAATGCCGTGCCGGTGGTCGATGGCCTCGACCTCTCGGTCGACAAGGGCGAGGTGCTGGCCATCGTCGGCGAGTCCGGTTCCGGCAAGTCGGTGACCATGCTGGCGCTGATGGGCCTGATCGATGCTCCCGGCGTAGTCAGCGCCGACTGCCTGCAGTTCGACGGCACCGACATGCTGCGCCTCAAGGGCCGTCAGCGCCGGCGTATTGTCGGCAAGGACTTGGCGATGATCTTCCAGGACCCGGCGACTGCCCTCAACCCCAGCTACACCGTGGGTTTCCAGATCGAGGAAGTGCTGCGTCAGCACCTCCACCTGTCCGCCAAGGATGCCCGCCGCCGCGCCCTGCAACTGCTCGAACGGGTCGAAATCCCCGCCGCCGAAAGCCGCCTCGACGCCTACCCCCATCAGCTCTCCGGCGGCATGAGCCAGCGCGTGGCGATCGCCATGGCAATCGCCGCCGAGCCCAAGCTGCTGATCGCCGACGAACCGACCACCGCGCTGGATGTGACCATCCAGGCGCAGATCATGGCGCTGCTGCTCGACCTGCAACGCGAGCAGGACATGGGCCTGGTGTTGATCACCCACGATCTGGCCGTGGTCGCCGAAACCGCGCAACGGGTCTGCGTGATGTACGCCGGCCAGGCGGTGGAAATCGGCAGCGTGCCGCAGCTGTTCGATGCGCCGGCGCACCCTTACACCGAGGCGCTACTCAAGGCGATTCCCGAACACAGCCTGGGCGCCCGGCGCCTGGCGACCTTGCCCGGCATCGTCCCGGGACGTTACGACCGCCCGCAGGGTTGCCTGCTGGCGCCGCGCTGCCCTTACGTCCAGCAGCATTGCCACGCGCAACGCCCGACGCTGGAGCCGCAGGTTAACGGCGCGGTGCGCTGCTTCTATCCCTTGAATCAGGAGGTCGCATGATGGCTGACACCACCAGCGTGCTCAGCGCCCGCGAGCTGACCCGGCACTACAGCGTGCCTCGCGGTCTGTTCAAGGCCCACGCCATCGTGCAGGCGCTGAACGGTGTGTCCTTCGAATTGCAGGCCGGCAAGACGTTGGCAGTGGTCGGCGAATCTGGCTGCGGCAAGTCGACCCTGGCCCGCGCCCTGACCCTGATCGAGCAGCCCTCCTCCGGCTCGCTGCAGATCGCCGGGCAGGAAGTCGCCGGCGCCAACAAGGCGCAGCGCCAGCAGTTGCGTCGCGACGTGCAGATGGTGTTTCAGAACCCCTACGCCTCGCTCAACCCGCGGCAGAAGATCGGCGACCAACTGGCCGAACCGCTGCTGATCAACACACCGCTGTCACGCCTCGAACGCCGTGAGCGGGTGCAGGCGATGATGCAGCAGGTCGGCCTGCGTCCCGAGCACTACCAGCGTTACCCTCACATGTTCTCCGGCGGCCAGCGCCAACGCATCGCGTTGGCCCGGGCGATGATGCTCACGCCCAAGGTGCTGGTAGCGGACGAACCGACCTCGGCCCTGGACGTGTCGATCCAGGCCCAGGTGCTCAACCTGTTCATGGACCTGCAGGAGCAGTTCAACACCGCCTACGTGTTCATCTCGCACAACCTATCGGTGGTGCGTCATGTCGCTGACGAGGTGCTGGTGATGTACCTTGGCCGCCCGGTCGAGATGGGTGCCAAGCAGCTGATCTACAGCCGTCCGCTGCACCCCTATACCCAGGCGCTGTTGTCGGCGACGCCGACCATCCGCCCAGATCCGAGCAAGCCGAAGATCAGGATCGTCGGCGAACTGCCCAACCCGCTGGCACCGCCCAGCGGCTGCGCCTTTCACCAGCGTTGCCCGTATGCCACCGAGCGCTGCAGCGTCGAACAACCGCACCTGCGCCTGCTCGATGCGCGCCAGGTGGCTTGCCACCATGCGGAGCGGATCAACGGCTAAAAGGAGCCTGGTGCCACCCTCGTAGGAGCCAGCTTGCTGGCGATCGTTGCAGTCGTAGGTTGGGTTAGCGGCGGCTGCATTGCCGAGCAAGTCACCGATTCGAGGCGCCGCGTAACCCAACAGGGTGTCAGCAGGTACGCCGCAATGATGGGTTACTGGCCCCCTACCTAGGAGCGGGGGCGACGCCCAGCCCCATACCCGCGAAAAACGCTCGCGGCGGAACCAGGATCAGCGCCCAAAGAACCGATAAAACGCGCGCAGCTCGGCCTGGGCCTGGTCGATACCGACCGGGCTGAAACGCAGCTCGTGGTGCGCCGGGCACTGGGCCAGGCGGGCCTGGTCGAGCGGGTGCAGCCAGCCGAGGATCGGGTAGCCGCCCATGGTCTGGTGGTCGGCCTGAAGGATGATCGGCTGGCCGTCGGGCGGCAACTGGATCGCCCCGCGGCCGACGCCTTGCGACCACTGTTGCGTGGGGGCAATCAGCGGCTCGCCGAGCAGGCGTGCACCCATGCGGTCGGACTGCGCACTAAGCTGCCAGCTGCGCGCGAAGAACGCCTGCAACTGATCGGACGCCAAGCCCGCCGTATCGCCGCTACCAATCACCCGCAAGCAGACCGGTGCCCGGTAGTCCGGCTGATAGGGCCAGGGCACGCTCAGCGCCCGGGGCAAATCCGCCGCCAGGCAAGGCAACAGATCGCCAGCACACAACGGCTCGCCCGTGCCCTGCAAGCCGCCCACGCCTTCACGCTGCTGGGTGCTGACGCTGCCGAGTTGCGGCGCCGCACGGAAGCCACCGGCTACCGCCAGATAAGCGCGCTGGCCGCTGCGGGCGTAGCCCAGCTTGAGCCGCTGGCCGGCGCGCAGGGGAAAACGCGACCAGGGTGGCAGCGGCGCGCCGTCGACTGTCGCCGCGACCTGCGCACCGGTCAGCGCCAGCCAGGTATCCAGCTCGCTCTGCAGCTCGAGATAACCCAGGGCGATCTCCAGCAACGGCGTGCCCCAGGGGTTGTCCAGCAGACGATTGGCCCAGGCGGCGGCGTGCAGATCCAGCGCCCCGGCTGGCGACACACCAAGGTGCTGCCAGCCATGCCGGCCGCCATCCTGCAACAGGCTCAGCGGCCCTGGCGTGAGTACCCGCAGCCCACTCATAACGGCCCGCCTTCGGCACGAAAAGTCTGCTCGCTAACCGCCACGAAACGCACCCGGTCGCCCACCACCAGCGGGCATGGCGGCTCACCCTGAACATCGAACAGGCGTCTGGGGCACAAGCCAAGCAAGTGCCAGCCACCGGGCGAGGCCTGGGGATAGACCGCCGTCTGCCGCTCGGCGATGGCCAGGCTACCAGCCGGCACCCGCGTGCGTGGCGTACTGCGGCGCGGCAAAGCCAGCCGTTCAGGCAACCCGCCCAGGTAGGCGAAGCCCGGAGCGAAACCGATGGCGCCGACCCGGTACTCGGTGGCGCTGTGCAGCTCGATCACCTGCTCGACATTTAGCCGGCACAGACGCGCCACCTCGGCCAGGTCGGCGCCGGCATACCAGATCGGAATTTCATGCAGGCGTCCGCTCTCGACCGGCAAGGGCTCGGCGAGCCAGCGCGGCAGCAATGGGCTCAAGCGCTCGGCCAGTTGCCGGTGATCGGTACGGGTCAGGTCGTAGTGCAGCAGCAGGCTGGTCCAGCTCGGCACCAGGTCACGCAGCAGCGGTCCCAGTTCGGCACGGATGCGCTCGGCCAGCAGGGCGATACGCAACGGTAACTGCGCGTCAGGCTGCTCGGCCAGCACCAGCAACAGCGCTTCGGCGCCGGCCGGTTCGAAGCGCATCAGGTGGCGTCCAGCAGCGCCCGCAAGCGCCGCAGCACGGCCAGCGACTCGGGGTTATCACCGTGTACGCAAAGGCTGTCGGCACACAGCTGCAACGGTTTGCCATCGATATCGGCAAAGGCTTCACCCTGGGCGATGGCCAAGGCCTGATCGAGAATCCGCTGTGGATCGCGGTGCAGTGCATCGGCCAGGCGGCGTGGCGCCAATTGGCCGTCAGTCAGGTAGGCACGGTCAGCGAAGGCCTCGAAAATCAACGGCACGTCGGCGGCATCGGCAAACTCCAGCTCGCGGCGATTGTCGACCAGCGCCAGGACCATCAGCGGCAAGCCCTTGCGGTAGCTGGCGCAGGCCTCCAGCACCGCCCCGAGCAGGGCATCGTCACGCACCAGGTCGTTGTACAAGGCGCCATGCGGCTTGACGTAGGCCAATTGAGTGCCGGCCGCGCGGCAAAAGGCATCCAGCGCGCCGATCTGATAGAGCACCTGGGCGGTTACCTCCTCCGGCGAGCAGGCCATATGCCGACGGCCGAAGCCGACCAGGTCGGGATAAGCCGGATGCGCACCGATACTCACCCCATACCGCACCGCCAGGGCGACGGTGCGCTGCATGGTCAGCGGATCGGCGGCGTGAAAGCCACAGGCCAGGTTGGCTTGATCGACCAGGGGCATAGCCAAGGCATCGTCGCCCATGTTCCAGGCACCGAAGCTCTCGCCCATGTCGCAATTCAGCAGGATTCGTCTGTTCATGGGCACAAGCTTAGAGCCACAGCCAGAGCGGCACCAGTGGATCCTGGTTTATGGGCAAGCCGCTCTATCGAGACATGTAGGGTGGATGACGCCTTTTTCATCCACCTTTGTCATTAGTGGATGGGTAAAGCGCCATCCACCCTAGGTTGCCGCAGATCTTGCGCATCAACATAAGACCTAAGCCTCAATAGACATCCCGGCGATAGCGGCCCTGCTCGACCAGCGCGCCGACCGCGGCCTCACCCAGCACGTCATGCAGCACCCGGTCGACGCCGCCGGCCATGCCCTCGAGGCTGCCGCAGACGTAAATCGACGCGCCATCGGCTAACCATTCGCGCAGCAGCTCGGCGGCTTCGCCCAGGCGATCTTGTACATAGGCCTTGTGCGCCTGGTCGCGGGAGAAGGCCAGATCCAGGCGCGCCAAGTCGCCGGAGGCCAGCCACCCCTGCAGCTCATCCCGGCAATAGAAGTCATGCGCCGCATTGCGCTCGCCGAACAGCAGCCAGTTGCGCCTGTGACCGGCAGCAATGCGCGCCTTGAGCAGGCTGCGCAGCCCGGCCAGACCGGTGCCATTACCGATCAGAATCAGCGGCCGGTCATCCTCAGGCGCATGAAAGGCGCTGTTGCGCCGTACCCGCGCCAACAACTGCCCCTGCAGCGCCGCGCCTTCGGTCAGCCAGCCGGAACCCAGCCCCAGAGAGCCATCGGCATGCCGCTGCTGGCGCACGATCAGCTGCAGCTCGCCGTCGCTGGGCAAGGAAGCGATGGAGTATTCGCGCGCTGCCAGCGGCACCAGCGCATCCACCACGGCCTGGGGCTGCAAACCGATCAGGTGGGCGAAACTGTCCGGCAGTTGCCGGGTCGCCAGCGCCTGGTGTAACGATTGCTGCATGCCCTCGAGATGGACCGCCTGGTGGCCATCCAGGCCGAAGCGCTGCATCCAGGTCCGCATGACGCTTACGGCCTGGCGCGGTAGCACTTCAAGAATATCGCCGGCACTCCAGTCGGCCGGCCGTTCGGCGCGCAGCCCCAGCAAATAGGTCGGCGCGCCCTGGCTGCCGGGGTTGAGCAGCTCTCGGCGTGTCAGCGTCCACAGGCCGTAGGGCGTTTCGCCCTTGTGCAGCGGCTGAGCGCCCGTCAGTTCACTGAGTTGGCGCTGCCAATCGGCCAGCGCCAGCGCGTCGCCGGCATCCACCTGCACCGGCTCGAACAAGGCCTGGGCGCCCTGCCGGCCGAGCCAATCCTGTACCCGCAGGGCAAAGCCGCAGAAGTGCTGATACTGGCGGTCACCCAGGGCGAGCATGGCGTAACGCAAGTGCGGTAGATCCAGCGTTCGAGCGAGTATCTGGCGCTCGAAGCCACGGGCGCTGTCCGGCGCCTCGCCGTCGCCGAAGGTGCTGACCACGAACAGCGCGTGCTGCGCCTCACTCAAGGCCTGCCGATCAAGACGCGCCAGCGATTCCACCCTGACGGCATAACCCGCAGCCTGTAATTGCCCGGCGGTTTGCCAGGCCAGCTGCTCGGCGAAGCCGCTCTGGCTGGCAAAGCCGATCAGCCAGCCATCGCCCTGCCCCGCGCTCGGCTGCAAAGCGCCACGCGCCTGCAACATCGCGCGCTTGTTGCGCCGGCGGCCGAGGTAGAGCAACCAGCCGGTGATGGCGAACAGCGGCATCGCCAGGCTGGCCAGGAACATCAGGATGCGTCCGGGCAGGCCGAAGTAGCTGCCCACATGCAGGGCATAGAGGCTGGTCAGCAGCTGATCGCCAAACGCCTGCTGGTCATAGCGCTTGTGCCGGCCCGGCGCGCCGCTCAACGGATCGAGCGCCAACTGGTTGAACGCGCGCTCATGAGGTGCGTCGTCACGCATATAGAACACCGTTACCGGCTGCTCAACCGTGGCCGGCAGGCGCAAGCTGTAGCCACTCAACTGCGGCCCGGCAGCTTGCTGCAGACCGGCCCAGAGTGCCGGGTAGTTCACTGCTGGCACGGCTCCGGCGGCTGGCCGGTCGCCGCGCTTGCGCTGCTCACCGGCGGGCTCGCTGGTGAGCAGGCCAGTCAGGCCTTCGCGGTACCAATCGTAGGACCAATACAGCCCGGTCAGCGCCGCACACAGGTAGAACGCCAGGCACCAGGTGCCGGCCACCGCGTGCAAGTCCCAGTTGAACGCACGGCCACGCTTGGCCCAGTCCAGGCTTAGCCAGGCGCGCCAGTTCAAGGCCTGGCGCGGCCAACGCAGATAGAGGCCGGAGAGGCAGAAGAAGACCAACGCCAGGGTGCTGGCAGCGGTGATCTGCTTGCCGTACTCGCCCATGGCAAGAGAGCGGTGTAAATCCACCATCAGATCGAAAAAGCCCTGGCCACGCGGCTCGCCCAGCAGCTCACCGGTGTAGGGATCGAAGTAACGCGACCCACCACGGCGCTCGCCCGCGGCCGGTGCGAAACCTACCCGCCCGGCGAGTTCGACATCCGCTTCCACATTCAGGCGTACTACGCGCTGCTGGCTGGCCGCCTCGATACGCGGCACCAGCACGTCAGGTGTCAGCACGCCGCCGGCGCGCACCTCGACCTGCAGCACCTCGGGATTGAGCGCACGCAGCAATTCGTCCTGAAACGAATAGGCCGCGCCGGTCAGGCCCATCAGCGCCAGCACCAGACCGGCGCTGATGCCGAGCAGCCAATGCAGCTGGAAAAGGATTTTCTTGAACACGAGGAGCTACCTGACAGGAGTGACGGCCACCGCGGTTGTCACTGCGGCGCGATTCTATTTGAGAAGCAGTTGCATTATCTTTCTAAAACGATGGATTTACCGCACATTTACACAGGTTCTTTCCCGACTATCTCGCCAGAAGGTGTGGCATCCATGCGCCCGAGGCCATCGTAGGGTGCGCCTGCAGCGGGTGCTGGTGCGCACAGCGCACCCTACTCATTGCTGCCCCTGAGCGATTGCAGCGCCTGCGGCCCAATACTGGACAGCTCGCGGCAGCCGCTCAAGGCCATGGCCACCTCCAGCTCCTCGCGCAGCAGCTTGAGCAAATGCGCCACGCCCAGCGCGCCAGCCGTGGCCAGGGCATGGATATAGGGCCGGCCGATCAGCACGGCGTCGGCGCCCAGCGCCAGGGCCTTGAACACATCGGTACCGCGTCGAATGCCACCATCCAGCAGAATCAGCGCCTCTGCGCCCAATTCGCCACGGATGCCGGGCAAGGCGTTGAGCGCCGGCCACTGCGAATCCAGCACCCGGCCACCATGGTTGGAGACGATCACACCCGCCGCCCCCGTCTCTATTGCCAGGCGCGCATCGCCAGGATGCAGAATGCCCTTGAGCAGAATGGGCAGACGGCTATGCCGGCACAGCCAGCGCACATCGTCCCAGGTCGGCGCGATGGCCAGCATGCCGTCGAAAACCGCGCTGCCACCGGGCGGCAGCTGAGGCAAAACTGGAGGCTTGGCGATATTCACCGCGGCTATGCCGTCCGGCAGGGCAAAGGCCGCGCGCTGCTCGCGATTGCGCAGCCCCGACACCGGCGCATCCACCGTCAGCACCAAAGCGCGATAGCCGGCTGCCTCGGCACGTTGCGCCAGCGCCAGGGTCGCGGGCCCGTCGCCCTGCCAGTACAACTGGAACCACAGCGGCCCGGTCGCCGCCTCAGCGACATCTTCCAGCGCCGTGGAAGCGAACGAGCTGAGCACCGCGGCGCCGCCCATCACTCCGGCAGCCAGGGTGCTGGCCAGCTCGCCCTCGGCGTGAAACAGCTGCTGGTAGGCCACCGGCGCCAGCAATATAGGGTGCTGCAACTCATCGCCCAGCAAGGTGCAGCGAGTATGACCACCGCGCAGATCGCGCAGCAGGCGCGGCACTATCGCCCAGTCGCGCCAGGTATCCAGATTGGCCTGGCAAGTCAGTTCATCCGCCGCGCCGCCTTGCAGGTAGGCCAATGCATTGGCATCAAGGCGCGCCAGCGCATAGCGCTGGTAATCGCAGGCCGCGACCAGATCGGCCGGAATCGCGCTCAGGGGTTCGCTCAAGGTCATTTCAGTCCGCCCACTGGCGCAGCAGGTTGTGATAGGTGCCGGTCAGGCTCACCACCTCGTCACTGTCGCCCAGGTCGTGGCGCAGCTTGAGGATGGTCATGTCCAGGTCGAAGAGCATCTTGCGCTGCCAGGCATCGCGCACCCGGCTTTGCGTCCAGAGGAAGGAGGCGATACGCGCGCCGCGGGTTACCGGCTCGACGCGGTGCAGACTGGTGGCCGGATAGATGATGGCATCGCCCGCCGCCAGCTTGATCTCGTGCTCGCCGTAGGTGTCCTCGACAATTAACTCGCCGCCGTCGTACTCGTCCGGTTCGCTGAGAAATACCGTGGTGGACACATCGGTGCGCACCTGATCCGCGCTGAAGCGGTCGCGTTGCAGGGCGTTATCCACATGGTTGCCATAGCGACCACCGCCGCTGTAGCAGTTGAACATTGGCGGCAACATCTGCCGCGGCAACACTGCGGAAACGAACAACGGATGGCGCGCCAATGCCTCCGCCACCCGCTGCGCCAGCCCGGCAAAGGCCGGGGAATCCGCTGGGAACTGCAGATTCTGCTTGAGACTTGCCGCCTGGGCGCCGGACGTCTGCACGCCATCGACCCAGGCATGGGCCGCCAACTCGGTACGCAGCGCGGCAACGTCCGGTTTACTCAACACTTGGGGGATATGCAGCAGCATCGACATCCTCTCTACATGTATGGAAATGCAAGAAGCCCGCGCTTGCGCGCAGGCTTCAGGTAAGGCGGGTCGCTCTATCAGAAACTGAGTTCGGTGGTGAACATCGCCGAACGTGGCGCGCCGAGACGGGCACGGGCGCCGCTGTTGTTCAGCGACTCGATATACTCCTCGTCGAACAGGTTGTAGAGGTTCACCCGCAGATTGACGTTGTCATTGACGCGGTAGGCGACCATCGCGTCTGTCACCCAGTAGGACGGGATGGACGGCATGTTCTGGGTAGCCAGATCAGCGCCGGCAGTGATCACCCGCTCCTGCTCGGACACATAGCGCGCGCCGCCACCCAGGGTCAGATCACCCAGGGAGTAGGAGGTCCACAGGGTCGCGGTCAGGTCGGGCGACCAGCGCACGCCGCTGTTCTCGGCAGAGGTACTGAACTGGTCGATCTGCTTGGTTTCCATGTGGGCGATACCGGCTGAAACCTGCCAGAAGTTGCTCAGTTGGCCGACCACCCCTAGCTCGACGCCATCGACCCGGGTCTTGCCTTCCTGGAAGTAGGTAGCGGTGAAGGAGTCGTAGCTGACCTGATTGGCGTTTTCGGTGCGGTAGGCCGCCAGGGTCAGCGCCAGACGCTCATCCAGCAGGTCCCACTTGGTGCCCAGCTCAACGTGTTCGGTTTCCTGCGGTTCCAGCCCTACCTGCTCGTTGGAGGAGGAAGTAGCGGAGGTCGCGGCCAGGTTGAAGTTACCGCTGCCCGGCGGGGTCATCGAGTTGGCGTAGGACAAATAGATGCTGCCGTTTACCAGCGGCTTGAACACCAGACCAGTGTTCCAACTGGTCAGGTCACCCGACTCGTAGGCACTGCGCGGTACCAGCGCACCACTGGCCAGGGCCGCGCTGTCGGTCTCGGTGCGGAAGTGCTCGAAACGCACGCCGCCATTGAGCAGCCACTGCTCATTCAGGTGCAGGGTGTCGAACACATAGAGCGCTGCGGTCTTGGTTTCGCCGTCGGTGTTGACGCCGGTCTTGTACGGGTCACCAAGGCCGTCGTGCGCACTTGGGTCGTAGAGATTGGCCGGAGGAACCGGTACAGCCGGGTAGGCCACACCGTCGATGGTTTGGGCAGCAGTGGCGTAACCACGGTTGAGCTGTTTCTCGCTCATCAACTCAAGACCAGCAGCCAGCTCGTTGCGCAGACCGAAGGTGTCGAACGCGGCGTTCAGGCTGGTCTGGTTGGCGAGAATCTGGTTCTCCTGGTCGACCACCTGACGCGAACGACTCACCGTCCAGCTGTCTGGGTCGGCACTGGGCGCGGCCAGGGCGTTGATGCCAGTGAGGGTGCGATCGTTGTTGCTACGCCCCCAGCGCGACAGGTTGCGCAGGGTCAGGGCGTCATTGAAGTCATGCTCGAACTTGACGCTGAACATGTCGCCGTCGATCCGCTCGGAGTCGCCCTTGGCGCCATAGTAGTTCTCGGTATCGACCTTGCCGCCGGCATTCAACGCGGCATTGGCGTTATAGAAACCCTTCATGCCGATGCTGGAAATACCGCCATCCGGGGTGTTGTCCTGACGTACGTGCTGGGAATAGACATAAACCCGGGTGGCCGTGTCCAAACCGAAAGCAATAGCAGGCGCTACACCGTAGCTGCTGTTATCCACGTAATCGCGGCCATCGACATCGCCCGCGCGACGCATCAGGTTCAGACGCAAGGCCGAGTTGTCGCCCAGTTGCCGGTTGATATCGGCGGTCAGGTTGCTCTTGTCTGCCGTACCGTAGCCGACGGTGCCGAAGGTTTCGTTGGTCAGGGTCGGCAGCTTGGGGATCAGGTTGATATAGCCGGACGACGCGCCGCGGCCGATATCCGAGCCCGCCGCGCCCTTCACCACTTCGACCTGCTCGAGGTTGAACACATCACGGCTGACCGCACCAAGGTCGCGCACACCGTCGACGAAGGTCGAGTTCTGCGTGGAGAAGCCGCGCATCATAAAAGTATCGCCGGCTGAGGTGTTGCCGTTCTCGCCCAGCTGCATGGTGATGCCGGGGGTGTTGCGCAGCGCTTCCATCAGGCTGCCCGCCCCCTGCTCGCGAAGCATTTCCTTCTTGATTACCTGAATGGTTTTCGGTGTATCGAGCAACGGCTGGGTCAGCTTGGTATTGGCACTCCTGTTCGCCTTGTAAGGCGCTTCGGCTTTGGAAGTCACGACCATCTCGGGCAGGTTCAACTCCCCCCCAGCAGCCTCGGTCTGGGCAAAAGCCACTGCGGGGAGAGCTGCAGCGATCAACGCGGCCAGGTGACTCACTTTATGGTGCTTGCGACTACGGATTGTCATTGTTGTCCCCAACGGAAAGGCGCCCTCCCCGCACCGCAAGCTGGCGACGCCGAAGGAGGAGCAAGGCAGGCAAGAGTGAAGCGCTGCGCATGCTAATGATTCTCATATACAAGGGCAACAACTTCTCGATAAGGACTTGCAATATTTACCGCACCCGCCAATCCAGCCCGCTCCTCGCGCCCACTGCAGCGCACCGCCGGCATGTGCCAGACCCACATAGCGACGCCATAACCATGAGCGCCAGCAGCGTGACAGCCACTCCCACTGCATCACCCAGCGCTCAACAATCGCGACGCAAGCGCATCTTACAAATGAAACAGTTTCTCAAACAGAATTGCATATGCTTATAATTCGCATCACTTAAGTCATCCAGACCATTGCCCGGAGCCTTCCGATGTTGCACGCCCTACCCCGCACTTCCTTGGCCAGCGCCATTGCCCTGGCCAGCGCCTTCGCCGCCAGCGCCCACGCCAACGAGCCGATTGCGCTGAAAGACGTCGTAGTCAGCGCATCAGGGTTTGAACAGAAAATCACCGAAGCGCCGGCTAGCATCAGCGTGATCAGCCAGACAGACCTGCAGCAAAAGCGCTACAGCAACCTGGCCCAGGCTCTGGAAGATGTGGAAGGCATCGATGTGCGCCAGGGCACCGGCAAGACCGGCGGTTTGAATATCAGCATTCGCGGCTTGCCCAGCGAGTACACCCTGATCCTGATTGATGGCCGCCGGCAGAACACCGCCGGCAACGTCACCCCCAACGGCTTCAACGAAACCGCCACCAGCTTTATGCCGCCAATGTCAGCCATTGAGCGTATCGAAGTAGTCCGCGGCCCGATGTCGACTCTTTACGGCTCCGACGCCATGGGCGGCGTGGTCAATATCATCACCAAGAAAGTCGCCAAGCAATGGGGCGCGGCGATCAGCCTGGATCACACCTTCCAGGAAAACCGTGACTACGGCGAAACCAGCAGCACCAGCCTGTATGCCAGCGGTCCGGTGATCGACAACCTGCTCGGCCTGGCCGTACGCGGCAACGTGTTTGATCGGGGCGAGTCCGATCTGACCTTCGATGACGATTCGACCGTCAGCAAGCGCGGCGCCTCGCCGGTGGAAGGCCGCAACTACACCGCCGGCGCTCGACTAACCCTGACCCCGCATGAGAATCACGATTTTTCTCTGGACGTCGAGCAAGGCCGTCAGGTCTACAACAACGACGACTGCCAGCTCGGCACACTGGATGGTAAAAGCGGTGGCAACGCGATAAATGGCTGCACCGTCAATGCACCCAACACGATCAACGGGTATGACGACGAACTGGTCTTCGAGCGCGATCAGTTCGCCCTCAGCCACACCGCCCGCCTCGGCTTCGGCACCCTGGACAGCAGCCTGACCCATAACACCACCGAAACCATCGGCCGCACCATTCCCGGCACCCGTGGCGTGGCTTATACCGGCTACCCGAACATAGTGGCCGGTGATGACCGTGAGCTGAAATCCACCGACCTGATCTTCGACAGCAAGCTGGTCAGCCCGCTCGGCGACTCGCATATCGCCACCATCGGCGGTCAGTACTGGGACGCCGATGTCACCGATGGCATTGCCTCGGAAGAGTTTCAGCAAACCTCCTGGGCTCTGTTTGCCGAAGACGAATGGCGCCTGCGCCACGACTTGGCCCTGACCTTGGGCGCCCGCTACGAAGACCACGAAGCCTTCGGCGGCCACATCAGTCCGCGTGCCTACCTGGTGTGGAACACCAACGAAAACTGGACCATGAAAGGCGGTATCAGCCGTGGCTATAAAACCCCGACCCTGAACCAGCTGCATGACGGCATCAACGGCGTGACCGCCCAGGGCCGCACCATCACCATTGGCAGCCCGGATCTGGAACCGGAAATCACTACCAACACCGAGTTCGGCCTGTACTTCGACAATCTGGCCGGTTTCGATGCCAACGCCACCCTGTTCCACAACGCGTTCAAGGACAAGATCGACAGCGGTACGCCACTGGCCAACTGCAACTTCACCGCCAACCCGAACCAGCCAGGTTGCGTGAGCCTGGGTAGCGGCTTCACCCAGGAGAACTTCTCCCAGAGCGTCAATATCGGCGAAGCCGAAACCCAGGGCCTGGAGCTGGCAGGCGGCTGGCAGTTCGCCCCAGCCTGGAAGCTGGCGATGAATTACACCTACACCGACAGCGAACAGAAGAGCGGCATCAACCAGGGCGCGCCGCTGACCAACACCCCGGAGCATATGGCCCATGCGCGCCTGAGCTGGACCACTACCGATCGCCTGACCCTGTGGTTCAAGGGTGAATACCGTGGCGAACGCGCGCGCTTCACCGACAAATACCAAAACCTCACGGCGGCCAACCAGGCGCTGCAGGACCAGGTCGGCGACCTTAACGCTTACGAGGTGTTCCATCTCGGCGGCTCGTACAGAGCGTCTGAGAACCTGACGCTGAACGCCACCCTGTACAACGCCTTCGACAAGGACTTCACCAAGGGCCAGACCTACACCACCAATACCGGAACCACCGGCTGGGCATCGAGCTATATCCAGAGCGCCGCATCCACCACCGGCACCCTGGAAGAAGGTCGACGCCTGTGGTTGTCGGCCAACCTCACCTTCTAAAACGCCAGGTTTGTTGCCGCAGCGAAACCCGCCAGCCTCAAAAGCCAGCGGGTTTTTGCTTGACTGCGAACCGCGCCATTAATGCGAATGTATATTATTGGTAAATTATTAGCATTCAACTAACGCGCCCCTTTAAAATCATCCCCCCAAAATGCCAGCCGCACAGCGCTGGTTAATCTCTGCAAAGGATTCACATGCTTCCCTGGCTTGGCACCCTCCGCCAATGGCACTGGATCAGTTCTGCCCTGTGCCTGGTCGGCATGCTGCTGTTTTCCATCACTGGCATCACCCTCAATCACGCGGCGCAGATCGAAGCCAAACCGCAGGTGTTCAACCAGCAGGCGCAATTGCCCGAACGGCTGCGCGTCGAGTTACAGGAGAAAACACCCACCCAAGGCCTGCCGCTTGCCCTGCGCCAATGGCTGGAAGGCGAACTGGCCCTGCGCCTGGACGCTCGCTCCGCCGAATGGTCGGACGCCGAGTTGTACATCGGCCTGCCACGCCCCGGCGGCGATGCCTGGCTGAGCCTGGATATCGAGTCTGGCGCGTTGGAGTACGAGTCCACCGATCGCGGCTGGATCGCCTACCTCAACGACCTGCACAAGGGCCGCAACACCGGCAGCGCCTGGTCCTGGTTCATCGATGTATTCGCCGGTCTCTGCGTGCTGTTCAGCCTCAGCGGCCTGCTCTTGCTGCAACGCTATGCCGGTGCGCGCCCTAGCACCTGGCCGCTGGTTGCCCTCGGCCTGGTACTCCCGGCCCTGCTGGCTTTGCTGTTTATTAATTAAGGACATAGCTATGCCAAAACGCCTGTTACTGCCCCTGTGCGCCCTACTCAGCACCCCGCTCCTGGCCGCCGAACTGCAGCTCAGCGTGGAAATCCCGCGCCTGCAGGTGGCTGAATACCACCGCCCCTATGTGGCGATCTGGCTGGAGCAACCGGATCAGAAGCACGTCGCCAACCTGTCGGTGTGGTACGACCAGAAGCTCAAGGACAAAGAAGGCGAAAAATGGCTCAAGGACATGCGCCAGTGGTGGCGCAAGAGCGGCCGCAGCCTGGAGATGCCCGTCGATGGCGTCAGCGGGGCTACTCGCGCCGTGGGCAGCCACAGCCTGACCTTCTCCAGCAGCCAGCCGCCCCTGCAGGCACTCGCCGCCGGTGACTACCAACTGGTGGTCGAAGCCGTCCGTGAAGTCGGCGGCCGCGAACTGCTGCGTCTGCCTTTCAGCTGGCCGCCGCAACAGGCTGCCGAGCTTAACGCTCAAGGCGCAACCGAGCTGGGCAAGGTCACGCTTCAGCTGACCCCTTGACCCCAGCCAGTAATGAACCCCGCTTATTCACTGCTCAGCTATTCAATAAGGAAACTCGCCATGCACCCACTCGTAAAATGGACCGCCCTGACCCTGGCCATCTGCCTACCGCTGTCCGCCCAGGCCCACCGTGCCTGGATGCTGCCTTCAGCCACCGTGCTGTCCGGTGAAGACCCGTGGGTTACCGTGGACGCCGCCGTGTCCAACGACCTGTTCTACTTCGAGCACTTCCCGATCCGCATCCAGGGCATCGGCAACCTCGACACCAGCCCAGTCGGCGGCCCACCCGGCATGCGCCCACGCCCGGCAGCCGTGCTGCAACTGTTCGCCCCGGATGGCAGCGCCGCCAAAGCCGAGAACGGTAACCTCGGCCGTTACCGCAGCAGCTTCGACCTGCACCTGACCCAGAAAGGCACCTACAAACTGGCCATCGCCAATAACGGCCTGGCCGCTCGCTACAAAGAAAACGGCGAGATGCGCCGCTGGATGGGCAGCGCAGCCGACTTCGCCAAGCAGGTACCGGCCAACGCCGAAGAACTCCAGGTCAGCCAGAACAGCAGCCGCATGGAAGTCTTCGTCACCTCCGGCAACCCCAGCGAGACCGTGCTGAAAACCACCGGCGTTGGCTTGGAGCTGGCCCCGATCACCCACCCCAATGACCTGTTCGCCGGTGAAGCGGCCGAGTTCAACCTGCTGCTCGATGGCAAGCCGGCCGCCGGTGTTGAAGTCAGCGTGATCCCGGGTGGCAACCGTTACCGCGATCAGTTGGGCGAAATCAAAACTACCAGCGACGCCAACGGCAAGATCAGCATCACCTGGCCGAACGCCGGCATGTACTGGCTGGAAGCCGAGCTGAGCAGCAAGGACGGCGTCACGGCACCGGCCACCGAGCGCCGCGCCTCCTACAGCGCCACCCTGGAAGTGCTGGCCCCGTAACTCCACACGCACGGCGCTCACGTAGGGTGCGCCGTGCGCACCGCGCTCGGACGACTTGGCTAGCCCGCCCCGTGGATTGCGGTTCGCTGATCGTGCAGGCGTTAACCGCAACATCAGGACATCGCCATTTGAATGCCCCACACCCCTGGCTGCGCGCAGCCAGCAACTTCTGGCCTCTGTGCGCCAGCCTGCTGCTGGCGGGCGGATTGCTGTGGCTGCACCCGCCACGGGAGATCAGCGCATTACTAATCGGCCTCGGTTACCTGGGCCTGTGCCTGCACTACTGGCGGCAGCAGCGCACGCCCAAGGGGGATGCGCACAACCCGCCGAACGCACTGTTAATCGCCTACGCCAGCCAAGGCGGACAAGCGCAGCAAGTGGCCGAACAGAGCCGCGCCCAATTGGCCGCCGCAGGCCTGACAGTGCAGTGCCTGCCCCTCAACCAACTGAGCGTCGAGCGCCTGCGCCAGAGCACGCGGGTAATCTTTGTGGTCAGCACCTACGGCGAAGGCGAAGCACCGGATAACGCTGCCCGTTTCGAGCAGCAACTGCAGGCTCAGCAGCAGCGCCTGCACAACCTGCAGTACGCCATCCTGGCCCTTGGTGACAGCCATTACCGGCAGTTCTGCGCGTTCGGCAAGCGCCTCGACAGCCGCCTGCGCGCCCTGCACGCCCAACCGCTGTTCGACCTGCTGCAGCTGGACCGTGGCGCGCCCGCCACCCTGCGCCACTGGCAGCAGCAACTGGGCCACCTGAGCGGCGACAGCGACTTCGTCGACTGGCAACCCGCGCACTATCAACCCTGGCAACTGCAGCGCCGCACCCACCTCAATCCTGGCAGCCGTGGCGGCCCCCTCTATCACCTGAGCCTGCGCAACCTGAATGGCGAGGCACCCTGGCAGGCTGGCGATCTCGTCGAGATCGGCCCGCGCCAACCGCCAGCGCGGGTAAATGCCTGGTTGCAGCGCTACGACCTGAACCCAGCCACACCGCTGAGCGATGGCCAGCTCCTGGGCGAGGCACTGAGCCGACGCCAGCTGCCGGATACGCCCACCATGGCCAGCAACCTGACGCCGGAGCAGTTGCTGGCGAACCTGACACCGTTGCCCCACCGCGCGTACTCCATCGCCTCGAGCAGTGCCTGCGGCCAGCTTGACCTGCTGGTGCGCCAGCAATACCAAGCCGAGGGCAGACCGGGCCTGGGCTCGGGCTGGCTCTGCCAATACGCCTCGCTGGGCGGCAGCATCGACCTGCGCATCCGTAGCAACCCGGCGTTTCATGGCCCGGCAACTCCGGCGCCGCTGATCCTGATCGGCAGCGGCAGCGGCATGGCCGGGCTGCGCGCCCACCTGCTCGAACGCCAGCACCTGGGCCAGCCCGGCCATTGGCTGCTGTTCGGTGAACGCAATGCCACCTGCGACAACTGGCTAGGCGCCGAGCTACAAGGCTGGCTGAATAGCGGCCACCTGACCCGCCTCGACCGCGCCTTCTCCCGCGACCAGGCGCAGCCCGTATACGTGCAGCACCTGCTGCGTGACGCCGCCGACGAACTGCGCACCTGGCTGGCGCGCGGGGCTTGCTTGCTGGTGTGCGGCAGCCTCGAAGGCATGGGCCGCGAGGTCGACGCCATGCTCCACGGCCTGCTCGGCCGCGAGCATCTTGACGCGCTAAGGAGCAGCGGCCGCTACCGCCGCGACCTGTACTGAAAGGCAGCGCGAAACACTCACCTACGCTGGCCGCGGCCAAGCACCAACGTGAGGGGACAGCCTCGCTGACGGCGCGCAATGTGCTCACACGCGTCGACGGCCCTGGCCTGTACCCGCCGCAACTGCAGAACACATGACCCCAAAAACACAAAACCCTGCCGAAGCAGGGTTTTGTCAGTAACAGCCTGGCTACTTACAGGTAGTAAGCCTTCAGCGGCGGGAAGCCGTTGAATTCCACCGCGCTGTAGCTGGTGGTGTAGGCGCCGGTGGACAACCAGTACAGGCGGTCACCGCTGGCCAGGTTGAGCGGCAGGCCGTACTTGTAGTTCTCGTACATGATGTCGGCGCTGTCGCAGGTCGGCCCGGCGATAACCACTTCTTCCATCTCGCCCTTTTTCTCGGTCCAGATCGGGAACTTGATCGCCTCGTCCATGGTTTCGATCAGGCCGCTGAACTTGCCCACATCGACATACACCCAGCGCTCTACGGCGGTACGCGACTTGCGCGCCACCAGCACCACTTCACTGACCAGAATACCGGCGTTGGAGATCAGCGAGCGGCCCGGCTCGAGGATGATTTCTGGCAGGTCGTCGCCGAAGTCGTCCTTGAGGAAGCGGATGATTTCTTCAGCATAGGTTTCCAGGCTGTTGGTGCGGGTGATGTAGTTGGCCGGGAAGCCGCCACCCATGTTGATCATCTGCAGGACGATGCCGTCTTCTTCCTTGAGGCGCTCGAAGATCACCTTGACCTTGGCAATGGCCGCGTCCCACACGCCGATGTCGCGCTGCTGCGAGCCAACGTGGAAAGACACGCCGTAAGGCACCAGGCCCAACTGGCGGGCAAGGATCAACAGATCCATGGCCATGTCGGTCTGGCAGCCAAACTTGCGCGACAACGGCCAATCAGCGGTGGTCGAACCCTCGGTGAGGATGCGCACATAGACTTTCGAGCCTGGTGCGGCCTTGGCGATATTGCGCAGGTCGGCTTCCGAGTCGGTGGCGAACATGCGCACACCCTTCTCGTAGAAGTAGCGAATGTCCCTGGCTTTCTTGATGGTGTTGCCGTAGCTGATACGTTCCGGGCCAACGCCACAGCTCATCACCCGATCCAGTTCATAGATCGAGGCGATGTCGAAGTTCGAACCCTTGTCCTTGAGCAGCTCGATGATCTCGACCGCCGGGTTGGCTTTCACTGCGTAATAAACGCTGGCGAACTCGAAACCTGCGCGCAGATCATCGTAAGCCTTGCTGATGGTCGCGGTATCGATCACCACGAATGGGGTTTCGTGCTGATCGGCGAAGGCCTTCATTTTCTGAAAGGTGGCGGGTGCGTAGTAATCGTCGAGCTTGATCGGCATGCGTGGGACTCCAAATGGCAAAAACACACAAAGATGAATGAGGGGTTGGCTTTGTCAGCAAAGCCGCGAACGCCTGATCAGTTTCCCCACTTTGGTTCGCCTACTTCCCAAGGCTATGTCGCCGAGAATCCAACAGGATCTCTCGTCGTCAGTACTTGAGCCGGATGGATCGTTGCCAGCATGGACGTTCGGGCGCGGACTTTAAGACCATGGGGAGCTTAGATCAATCAAAAACTGTCGTATTCAGCCTACGTTTTATCGACGAACTGACAGGCTGTTGAGGATTCAAAACAAGGCGTCACAAAATGCTGAACAAAGCCCGGCAAACAGCGCTTTTTCCAGGCAAATGACAGGTCGCCGCGCTGAGGGCCGTTTGCCGTTATAATCGCTCCCTTTTTTGACAGACCGACTATCAGTCGACGGGTTCCCCCAGCATGAGCAAGCAGGCCGCCGAAGTCGCCAAAAGGCGCACATTCGCCATCATTTCCCACCCCGATGCCGGTAAAACCACGATTACCGAGAAACTCTTGCTGATGGGCAAGGCGATTGCCATCGCCGGCACGGTGAAGTCGCGTAAGTCCGACCGCCATGCCACCAGCGACTGGATGGAGATGGAAAAGCAGCGCGGTATCTCCATCACCACCTCAGTGATGCAGTTCCCCTACCGCGAGCACATGATCAACCTGCTCGACACCCCCGGCCACGAAGACTTCTCGGAAGACACCTACCGCACCCTGACTGCGGTGGACAGCGCGCTGATGGTGCTCGACGGTGGTAAAGGCGTTGAGCCACGCACCATCGCCCTGATGGACGTCTGCCGGCTGCGCGACACGCCGATCATCAGCTTCATCAACAAGCTCGACCGCGACATCCGCGACCCGATCGAACTGCTCGACGAGATCGAAGCAGTGCTGAAGATCAAGGCCGCGCCGATCACCTGGCCGATCGGTTGCTACCGCGACTTCAAGGGTGTGTACCACCTGGCCGACGACTACATCATCGTCTACACCGCCGGTCACGGCCACGAACGCACCGATGTAAAGATCATCGAGAAGCTTGATTCCGACGAAGCCCGCGCCCACCTGGGTGACGAATACGAGCGCTTTGTCGAACAACTGGAACTGGTGCAAGGCGCCTGCCACGAGTTCGACCAGGACGAGTTCCTCAATGGCCAATTGACGCCGGTGTTCTTCGGCACCGCCTTGGGCAACTTTGGCGTCGACCATGTGCTCGATGCAGTGGTCAACTGGGCACCCAAGCCGCTGGCGCGGGTGGCCAACGAGCGCACCGTAGAACCGGTGGAAGAGAAATTCAGCGGCTTCGTGTTCAAGATCCAGGCAAACATGGACCCCAAGCACCGCGACCGCATTGCCTTTATGCGCATCTGCTCCGGCAAGTACAGCCAGGGCATGAAGATGCGCCACGTGCGCCTGGGCAAGGACGTACGCATCGGCGACGCCCTGACCTTCTTCTCCAGCGAGCGCGAGATGCTGGTCGAGGCCTACGCCGGCGACATCATCGGCCTGCACAACCACGGCACTATCCAGATCGGCGACACCTTCACTGAAGGCGAGGCTCTGGGCTTCACCGGCATCCCGCACTTCGCCCCGGAACTGTTCCGCCGCGTACGCCTGAAAGACCCGCTGAAATCCAAGCAGCTGCGCCAAGGCCTGCAGCAACTGGCCGAAGAAGGCGCGACCCAGGTGTTCTTCCCCGAGCGCAGCAACGACATCATCCTCGGCGCGGTCGGCGTGCTGCAGTTCGATGTGGTCGCCAGCCGCCTGAAAGAGGAATACAAGGTCGAGTGCGCCTACGAGCCGATCACCGTCTGGTCGGCGCGCTGGATCGACTGCAGCGACAAGAAGAAGCTCGAGGAATTCTCCAACAAAGCCGTGGAAAACCTCGCCATCGACGGCGGCGGCCACCTCACCTACCTGGCCCCAACCCGGGTCAACCTGGCGCTGATGGAAGAGCGCTGGCCAGATGTGAAGTTCCGCGCGACGCGCGAGCATCATTGATCGGCGACCGCTGGTGAAAGCCAACCCTCACCCCAGCCCTCTCCCTAAAAAGGAGAGGGTGCTGATCGGCGGTGACGGAAAGATCAAGGTTAGCAGGCACACACCGATCGGCTCTACGGCGATGGTGCCAGGCCAAGGCCAACAGACAGACTGCAATTATCGGCTTCACACGGTCGGCTCCCTCTACCCTCCGGGGAGAGGGCTGGGGTGAGGGGCAGCGATCCCGGCCTGACGCAAAATCTCGGCCAGTACCTCAGGCATCTGCGCCAAAACCTCCCGGTTACTGAAGCGCAGCACCCGCACCCCATACCTTTCCAGATAGCGACTGCGCTCGGCATCCTTGTGCAACGCCTCATCACTAAAATGCTGCCCACCATCCAGCTCGACCGCCAGGCCCAGTTCTGCGCAGTAGAAATCCAGCACATACGGCGGCAAGGGATATTGCCGACGAAACTTGAAACCGCCGAGCTGGCGATTTCTCAGATGTTGCCAGAGCAACCGTTCGCAGTCGGTCTGGTCACGTCGCAACTGCTTGGCAAACTCACGCTGCTCTGTCGTGGGCCGCTGGGGGACATCGGACATGCTTCACCTCCGTGTGAAATTCGCCCCTCACCCCAGAACTGGGTATGCCACGATTCGCAGTGCGCCGCTGCTCCCGTAGGAGGGGACTTGTCCGCGAGCAGATATGCCGCGACTCACGACTCGCAACCCCCGATTCGCGGCCAAGGCCCCTCCTACAATGCGGTTGTGATCTTGTGCCGGAAAATCTTGTACCGGAAAATATAGGCGAGCAATCATTTGCTGACACACCCCCTACGCCTTCTCCCCCGTCACCACCAGCTCCACCGCCGCGCCTTTTTTGATTACGGCATACACCACACCGGTCAACACACTGCCGGCCACTATCGCCAGCAAATACAGCAACGCGTAGTTGATCGCATTGGGGATCAGCAGCACGAACAGGCCGCCGTGCGGGGCCATCAGTTTGCAGCCGAGGTACATCGACAGGGCGCCGGTCAGGGCGCCGCCGGCGATGCTGGCCGGGATCACTCGGAACGGGTCCTTGGCGGCGAAAGGGATTGCCCCTTCGGAGATAAAGCACAGCCCTAGCACGCCAGCCGCCTTGCCGGCTTCGCGTTCGCTCTGGGCGAACTTGTGCCGGGCAATCAGCGTGGCGATGGCCATGCCGATCGGCGGCACCATGCCGGCGGCCATCACTGCGGCCATCGGCGCGTAGCTCTGCGAGGCGAGCAGGCCGACCGAGAAGGCGTAGGCGGCCTTGTTGATCGGCCCGCCGAGGTCGACGCACATCATGCCGCCGAGCAGCAGACCGAGCAGGATCGCGTTGGTGCTGCCCATGCTGTCGAGAAAGCTGGTCAAGCCGGCGAGCATGCCGGCCACCGGTTTGCCCACCACGTAGATCATCACCATCCCGGTGAACAGGCTGGCCAGCAGCGGGATGATCAGGATCGGTTTCAGGGCCTCGATGCTGGCCGGCAACTGCACCCAGCGGGCGATGGCCTTGGCCGCGTAACCGGCGAGGAAACCGGCGATGATGCCGCCAATAAAGCCAGCGCCCAGCGAGCTGGCAAGCAGGCCGCCGATCATTCCCGGCGCCAGGCCGGGGCGGTCGGCAATCGAATAAGCGATGTAGCCGGCCAGCACCGGCACCATCAGTTTGAATGCGCTCTCGCCGCCGATCTGCATCAGCGCGGCAGCCAGGCTGCCCTCCTCCTTGAAGGCCTCGATGCCAAAGATGAATGACAGGGCGATCATCAGGCCGCCGGCCACCACCATCGGCAACATAAACGAAACGCCGGTGAGCAGGTGTTTGTAAGGCCCGGTCTGGCCGGATTGGGCGGCCTCGCTCTGGCTACCGCCGCTAAGGGGCTGCGCCTCGGTCAGGGCGCGTTCGATCGTCTGGCGGGGCTGTTTGAGGGCCACCCCGGTGCCGCAGCGAAACACCTTCTTGCCGGCGAAGCGGGCGGTCTCCACCTCGATATCGGTGGCCAGCAGCACCACATCGGCGGCGGCGATGGCGGCGGCGTCCAGCACGTTGCGCGCGCCAACCGAGCCACGGGTTTCCACCTGCAGGTCGTAGCCGAGTTGCGCGGCCGCCTGCTGCAGGGCCTCGGCGGCCATAAAGGTATGCGCCACCCCGGTCGGGCAGGCAGTCACCGCGACCAGGCGCGGCCGGGCCGGCGCCGCAGCGAGCGCGGGCGCATCCTGCTGCAGGATCTCGGCGTGTTCGGCGGCGGCAAGCAGGAACTGCTGCGGATCGACCAGCGCTTCGGCCGGAGTGGACTGCACCAGGCGTTTGCCGACAAAGCGTTGCAGCGCCAAGTCGCCGGTCTTGACCACCACCACCAGTTCGGCGGCGGCGATGTCCGCCTCGCTCAGTGGCGAGCCGATGGCCTTGGGGTCATGCACCTCGACCTGGCTCGCCCAGCCCAGGCGCTGGGCAGCAGCTTGCAACAGGCGCGAACAGAGCACGCTGGTAACCATGCCATTGGGGCAGGCGGTGACAATCAGCAGATTCATGGAAATGACCTCATTATTGTTTTAGTTCAGGGATGCGATGGTCACGCCGGCTTCCAGGCGCGCCAGTTGTTCCCTGTCGTGAATACCGAAACCGAGCTGGGTGACCGCCTGCGCGGCAATTGCGGTGGCCAGACGCAAGGTGCGCTCAGCCGGCCAACCGGCCAGCAGGCCGTGTAACGTGGCAGCGAGCAGCGAGTCGCCGGCGCCCACGGTACTGAGCACCGCGACCTGCGGCGGCCGCGCCTGCAACGCGATGTCCGGGCCGAACCAGAACACGCCCTCGGCGCCGCGCGACAGCAGCACATGCTCGACGCCTTGGGTACGCAGACGCAGTGCCGCCGCTTGCAGATCGGCCACGCAGGACGGTGACACGCCACAGGCGTCGGCCAGTTCCTCCTCGTTGGGTTTGATCAGCCACGGCGCCACGGCCAGCCCGGCGCGCAACGCGGCGCCGCTGCTGTCCAGCGCCAGCGGCAAGCCGAATGCCTGCAACCGGCGCAGCAGGCCGGTGAACCATGCGGGACTGACGCCCTGCGGCAGGCTACCGGCGACCACGATGGCATCATGGCCGGCCACGATCTGTTCCAGCGCCTCGAGCAGCTCGGTCTGATGGCTCGCCTCGACCTGCGGTCCCGGACCGTTGAGGTCGGTGATCCGCCCGCTGCGTTCGGCCAGCTTGATATTGCTGCGGGTTTCGCCAGGCACGCGGACGAAGGCGTCGACAAAACCACGGCGTGCGAACAGCGCCTCGAAAGGCGCCGCATTGGCCAGCCCAAGAAAACCGCTAACGGTGACCTTGTGCCCGAGGTCGGCGAGCACCTGGGCCACGTTCAAGCCCTTGCCAGCGGCATGACTGCTCAGCCCCAGGCTGCGATTGACGGCGCCCGCCTGCAAAGTATCGAGCGACACCGTCAGGTCCAGCGCCGGATTGAGGGTCAGCGTCAGAATGCGTGCCATCAGCCGATCTCCTCCACCAGGGCGCGCACTGCCGCGGCGCTATCCAGACCGAGGGCCTGCTGGGCCAGCAACTGGCTCTGGCTGAAGTCCAGCTCACGCACCCGCGCTTTGACCAGCGCGATGCTGCGCGCCGAGACGCTCAACTCGTCCACCCCCAGGCCGACCAACAAGGGCACCGCGAGCATGTCGCTGGCCAGCTCGCCGCACACCCCGACCCACTTGCCGTGGGCATGGGCGGCCTCGACGGTCATGCCGATCAGGCGCAATACCGACGGGTGCAGGCCATCGGCCTGGGCCGACAGGGTCGGGTGGTCGCGGTCGATGGCCAGGGTGTACTGGGTCAGGTCGTTGGTGCCGATGCTGAAGAAGTCCACCTCGCGCGCCAGCACCGGTGCCAGCAGCGCCGCCGACGGCACCTCGACCATGATCCCCAGTTGCAGGTCGGCCAGCGGCATTTCTTCACGCAAGCGCAGCGCCATATCCCGCGCGGTGCGCCACTCCTCGACGCAGCAAACCATCGGGAACATGATCCGCAGCGGCCGTCCGTCGGCGGCGGCGAGCAAGGCGCGCAGCTGGGTTTCGAGAATTTCCGGGCGCTGCAGGCTGAGGCGGATACCGCGCATGCCCAGGAATGGGTTCACCTCCGCCGGCATCGGCCAGTAAGGCAGCGGCTTGTCGCCACCGACATCCAGGGTGCGCACCACCAGCGGTCGTCCATCGAGGGCATCCAGCACGCGGCGGTACTCGGCTTCCTGGGTGGCCTGGTTCGGCGCCTGGGCGTGATCCATGAACACCAACTCAGTGCGCAACAAGCCGACCGCCTCGCCGCCCGCCTCCACCGCCGCGGCGGTTTCAGCGCTGGCGCCGATATTAGCCGCCACCTCCAGACGATGACCGTCGCGGGTCACGGCCGGCTGCATGCGCTCGGCATGGGCGCGCTCGCGGCGAATCTCGCTGGCCTCGCGCTGGCGCATCGCCTGCTCCAGGGTCTGCTGATCGGGCGCCACGCGGAGCAGACCATGATCGCCATCGAGCAACAGCACAGTGCCCTGAGCCAACGCCAGCACCGCAGCACCAGCGCCCACCACCGCCGGGATACCCAGCGCGCGGGCGATAATTGCACTGTGCGCGGTGGCGCCACCGCGAGCGGTGAGGATGCCAGCGACGCGCTGGCGATTGAGGCTGGCGACATCCGAAGGCGCCACTTCGTCCATCACCAGAATGTAGGGTTCGTCCGGTTCGCGCAGCGCCTCGACGCCACACAACCGGGCCAGCACGCGACGGCCAATGTCGCGCAGGTCAGCGGCGCGCTCGGCCAGCAGCGCATCATGCAAGGCTTCCTGCTGGGCGGCGGCCGTCTCGATCTCGCCAGCCCAGGCCGCCTCGGCGCTAAGCCCCTGGTCAAGCCGCACGGCCACGTCATCACCCAGGGCCGGGTCACGCAGCATCGCCTGGTGAGTAATGAAAATCTCGCGGATATTGGCTTCGGCCGTGGCCTCGACCAAACGCTGGATGTCGGTGTTTACCTGCTCCAGCGCCGCGCTCAAACGCTGCCGCTCCAGGGCCGCACCCTGGCCTTGTTGCGGGTAATCCAGCACTGGCGGCACCCGTACCAGCGCCGGACCGATGGCGATACCCGGTGCAGCTGCAACCGCCTGCAACCGCGCCCCGGCAGCCGGCGCCTGTAGCGTGGGCGCCGCGCTGAGCGTTGCCGCAACGCTGACCGGCAACGCAGCCTCGGCCAGCGACAAGGGTTCGATGCTTTCCCCCAGGCCCGCCAACACGGCGGCTTCCAGGGCCGGCAGGACTTCGCCGGCAATCGCCGGCTCGGCGCTGAACTGCAACGTCTGACCACGCCGCGCGCCCAGCGCCAGCAGCTTGCTCAGGCTCTTGACCGACACCCCGGCCCCCACCTCGCCCGCCAGGCGCACGCGCACCTCGCCGGCAAAAGCCAGGGCAATTTCGCTCAAGGCCTTGGCCGGGCGCGCGTGCAGACCATGGGTATTGGCCAGCACCACAGAACACATCGGCCAATCGGCGGGCACCTCACCGCCCAGGGCCTCAAGCACGCTGCGGCTGCTGGTCGCCTGGCTGAAGGCCGACGCACGCCCCTCGATCAGCAGATCGCACAACCGCTCGAGGAGTTGCCGATGGGCCTCGCCCAGGCTGGCCAGGCAGAACAGGCCGGTCAATGGCTGCCCCTGATACTCCAGCGGCTGCGCCGGGGTGACAAACGCCAGACCCGGGCTGAGCACCGCCTGATCGCTGTGCAACCACCACAGGCCATTGCCCAGCGGCAGCGGCTGGCCCAAAGCCAGGCTGTTGGCGAAGCCCGAATCGGCGCAACCGGCCTTCTTCAGCAGGCGGGCGCCCTGCCAGAGCAGCTCGTCGAAATCCTCGACCGCCACGCCCAGGCCGATCAATTGACTGTCCAGCGCCAGCTCCTGCGGCGCACCTTGCAGCAGCGCAACTATCGCCGCAGGCTCCAGGGCCACGCGCAACGCCGGGGCGAGATCGCCTTCACCGAGGGCGCGGGTCAGCAGCTGCAGCAAACGCAGGTGCTCATCGGAACGGGCGGCGATGGCAATCGCCAGGTAGACCATCTGCCCATTGCCCCAGTCCACCCCCTCGGGGAACTGAATCAGGCGCACGCCGGTGCGATACACCTGATCGCGGGTTTCGGGCGTGCCATGGGGAATCGCGATGCCCTGGCCCAGGTAGGTCGAACCCTGCGCTTCGCGCGCCTGCATGCCGGCGAGATAACCGGGAGTCACCAGATCATCGGCGATCAGGCAATCAGCAAGCAGCGCCAGCGCCGCCTGTTTATCCGGGGCACTGCGGCCCATCTGGATCTGCGTGACATTCAACTCAAGCATTGAAGATATCCTCTGGCAACTGACGGCGCGGCTAGCCTGAAGCCCCCGACTACTCGTCATAGAATAGTCATTCCGGCCACATGCTGAATCGTTTCACCTAACGACTGGCACGTTACCTGATAATCGGCGATCCTTGAAGCCCTGCCTTTTCCCGCCCAGGAACCCACCCGTGAAACTCAGCGACATCGCCCGTCTGGCCCAGGTTTCAGTCACCACCGCCAGTTACGTGATCAACGGCCAGGCCGACAAACGGCGGATCAGCGCCGCCACCGTGGCGCGGGTTCTGGAAGTGGTCGAACGGCATGGCTACCGCCCCGACCAGCAAGCAGCTGGCCTGCGCCGCGGGCAGAGTCGCTGCCTGGGCTTCATCCTGCCGGACCTGGAAAACCCCAGTTATGCGCGCCTGGCCAAGCTACTGGAACAGCGCGCCCGCGCCGCCGGCTACCAATTGCTGATCGCCAGCTCCGATGACGACCCAGACAGCGAACGCCAGTTGCTCGAACTGTTCCGCTCGCGGCGTTGCGACGCGCTGATCGTCGCCAGTTGCCTGCCGCAAGATGAGCCGGCCTACCTGCGCTTGCTCGCGGCTGGCGTGCCGGTGATCGCCGTCGACCGCGCCCTAGATCCTGCGCACATCTGCTCGGTGGTCAGCGACGACCAGCAGGCCGGCGCCCTACTCACCGCCAGCCTGCTCAGCCCGCCGCCACGGCATATCGCCCTGATCGGCGCGCGCCCGGAGCTGCCGATCAGCCAGGCCCGCGAACGCGGCTTTCGCCAAGCCCTGAACGGTTTCGCCGGCAGCATCAGCGTCAGCCACGCCGAACAGTTCAACCGCGCTAGCGGCTACCGGCAGATGCGCGCCCTGCTGGACAACCCCGCCGACCTGCCGGATGCGCTGGTCACCACCGCCTACGTGCTGCTCGAAGGGGTGTTCGATGCCCTGCAGGAACAGCCGGGGCCAACCGTCGACGGCCTGCGCCTGGCCACCTTCGGCGATACTCAGCTGCTGGATTTTCTGCCACTGCGGGTCAACGCAATCTCCCAGCAACACGCCCAAATCGCCGACCGTGTCCTCGCTCTGATCCTGCGCGCCATCGAGCAGGATGACTACCAACCGGGCATCGAGGCCATCCCGCGCATCCTCAAGATCCGCCGAGTGCAGTAGGCGCCAGGAGCACGCCTAGTCCTTGCTGCGGTCCGGCGTCCCGGCTATTGCCCATCGGACCGCATACCCGCTGATCGCCAGCAAGGACTAGGCGTCCCCCTGGCTCCTACAAAAAAGCCGGGCGGCGTATGATCCAATGCATGCGCCTGATCGATACCCACACTCACCTCGATTTCCCCGACTTCGACGCCGACCGCACCGAAGTGCTCGCACGCAGCCGTGCATTGGGCGTCGAGCGCCTGGTGGTGCTCGGCGTGCATCAGGGCAATTGGCAACGGTTGTGGGATCTGGTGCAGGGCGATGCCGGCCTGTACGCCGCCTTTGGCCTGCACCCGGTGTTCCTCGACAAGCATCACCCCGAACACCTGAGCGAATTGCGTGACTGGCTGCAGCGCCTGGCTGGCCACCCGCAGCTCTGCGCGGTGGGCGAATTCGGCCTGGATTACTTTCTTGAGCAACTGGACCGCGAGCAGCAGCAACGGCTATTCGAGGCGCAGCTCAAGTTGGCCATCGAGTTCGAGCTACCCGCCCTGCTGCACGTACGCCGCGCCCATGCCGCGACCATCGCCACCCTGAAACGCCTCAAGCCGTCGCGCGGCGGCATCATTCATGCCTTTGCCGGCAGTGTTGAAGAAGCCCGCGAATACCTCAAGCTCGGCTTCAAGCTGGGCCTCGGCGGCGCAGCGACCTGGCCCCAGGCCAAACGCCTGCAACAGACCCTGACGCGTTTGCCGCTGGATGCCGTGGTACTGGAAACCGATGCCCCGGACATGGCCCCCGCCATGCACCCGCACCAGCGCAACAGCCCGCAATACCTGCCGGAAATCTGCACCGAACTGGCGCGATTGATGAACGTCAGCCCGGAACAATTGGCCAAAGCCAGCAGCCGCAACGCCGAACAATTGTTTGGCTGGACGCGCTGAGCCCACAACGCAACCGACCGGCGACCACAGCGTTTGGCAGAATACCCACGTAGGATGCGGCGGGCCGCGTAGGCTTGAGCGCAGCGATACTCATCACGGCGAGCTGCGGCAAACCAATAAAATTTGGCGGCCGGGCAACCGGTCGATGGGTATCGCTACGCTCAACGCCATCCTACGAAAGCGCACAGTTTTGCAGGGTGTGCCGGCCGCCGGCAAACTGCCCACACACAACAAGGCCCGCCAAATGGCGGGCCTGTCGGTGCTGCGACGACGCTCAGACGCGGAACGCGCCAATCAATTGCTTAAGCCGTAACACCAGCCCGGACAGTTCGCGGCTAGCTGTCGCGGCCTGACTGGCGCCGACAGCTGCGCGCTCGCCGGCATGATTGATCTCGACGATGTTCTGATCGATATCTTGAGCCACTGCAGTCTGCTGCTCGGCGGCGGCGGCAATCTGCTGGCTCTGATCAACGATCATGCCCACCGCGGCAAGAATATTCTCCAGCGCCAGCTGCACCTTGGCCGACTCGCTGACCGTACCACTGGCCATCTGATGGCTGGCGCCCATCGCCTTGACCGCCGCACCGACGCCACCCTGCAGCTTGCCGATCATGCTCTCGATCTGCCCGGTGGACTGCTGAGTGCGCTTGGCCAGGTTGCGCACTTCATCGGCAACCACCGCGAAACCACGGCCCTGCTCACCGGCACGCGCGGCCTCGATGGCTGCGTTGAGCGCCAGCAGGTTGGTCTGCTCGGCGATGCCCTTGATCACGTCCAGCACCTGGCTGATCGAGGCACTGTCGCTGGCCAGCTGATTGATCACCACCACCGACTGGTCGATCTCACCGGCCAGGCGCTGAATGCTGCCCACCTGGGACTCGACCAAAGCGCGACCGTTAACGGTTTCGCGGTTCACGCTTTGCGCGCTATCGACCGCCGCGGCCGCACTGCGTGCCACTTCCTGGGCGGTAGCGGACATCTGGTTCATCGCCGTCGCCACCTGCTCGATCTGGCTGCGCTGCCCGGCGACCGCCTGGTTGCTCTCACCGGAGACCAACTCGACGCTATCGGCCTGACGCTCGACCTCGACCACGGTCTGACCGACCCGCTCGATCAAGTCATGGATTTTCTTCACGGTTTGATTGAACACCAGCCCCAACTCGCCCAACTCATCCTTGCTTTGCGGCGTGAAACTAACCGTCATGTCGCCTGCGGCAACCTTGTCCATAACCTCACCAAGGCTCTTCAACGTGCTGCGCGTCGACACGTAGAAGGCGCCATAGAGGTAACCGATCAGCAGGAATACAACCACCAGCGCAACCACCAGCAAGGCCATCTGTCCGCGATTTTCCTGCAGGCGCTCCTGCAGTTGCTGCTCAAGGAATGCCAGCACCGCATCGTTGAACTGGTATGTCGTGCCGATTATTGCGCCGACCTCATCGAAAAACTGTGGCCATGGCGTGTCCAGCGTATCGGCGACCACCACCTTGTCTTCGAATAACCGCACAGCGTCCTGCAGCGTCGACTGACTGGCCTCGGCCAGACTTTCCAGGGCCGTACGGGCGTCCTGACTGGTATTCAGCGCGTCTTGCAGACTCTGCCCGTAGTCACCATGGAGTTTTTCCAACTCAAGCAGCAGGTCATCAAGCTTGATGCTCGCCGCAGAGTTGAGGAAGCCCTGGCCCAGGGAGTAGGCACCTACCGCACGCCCCTCGCTCAACGCCGCGGTAACCCTGGGCGTAACCACGGAGACCAGCTCGGTCATCTGCCGCACATCATTCTGTCGATCCTGGCTCAGACCCGCCTGACTAGCGACCAACCGAATGAACACCTGCAGTTTGCCCAGCAGCTTCTGCGCCACGGCAGCTTTGTTCTGCAGCGAATCATCGAGTTTCACGATCTGCAGATCGGCGATCATTTCGTCACGCCGAGTGTTGAACTCGACAACTTGATCAGCCTCATGCGCAACCGGCATCAAGCCCTGCAACGAAGCCTCCAACCCACTCTGCTCACGGGAGATTCGAGCATCGAGATCGCCTGAGTTGTCAGACTGGCCGATCATCATTTTGACTTCCAGCAGGCCGGCAAAGCGTTCCAGATCGCGCCGCATCAGCAGTGCCGTGCCAAACAGCTCAAGACTCTCCAGCGCCGCCTGGGTGCTGACGAACTGGCGGTAGGAGTCACGCACCAGATAAAAGTTGGTGACCAGCATGGGCAGAAAGAACAGGACACTGATCAAGCTGAACTTCATGCCGAAGCTGAGGCGGTTCATTAGCGCGATGGCCGGATACAGCACGGTCTTCAAAGGGCGTCTCCCACTTTTATTGTTATGTGGCGCTACAAAGTCGAGTCAGAAAGACCATGGTAAAAACCATCGCCTCTCATGCATCCCGACCCATGACGTCCTGATCAATACGGAAGATGCCGGTAGCGCAGCTCATTGCTTGAGCACCTACCTTGTATACCCGTTATCGACGTGGGTTTCTGTAACTTTAGGTAAGCGCAGGATGGCGCAGGCCGCGCAGACTTGAGCAAAGCGGTACCCACCACGATGATCTGCGGCATATCTACAATATTCGGCGGTTTGACAACCGGTTGATGGGTATCGCTGCGCTCAACGCCATCCTACAAAAGCGCTGCGGTCACGCAGGATGGTGCGGCGCGTAGGATGGTGCGGGCCGCGTAGGCTTGAGCAAAGCGATACCCATCGGGCGATTTATGCCTACACCTACGATGATGGGTTACCGCGCGCCTGTTCTACTGACAACCGGTCAAGTTGCGAGCGCCTAACCCATCGACCGCAGTGGCTCAGTAAAACAGCTCCCACAGGGCAAACACGGCGTACCAAAACACGGCCGCACGCACCAGCAGCTGCCACAAGCCATCCAGGCTGCTCACCCCGGCTTCACCGAGCACCGGCTCCGGCGTTTCGCACGCCGCGCGCCCGACATCGATCACCAGTTGCGCAGCAGTGATATCCCAGCTCAACAGTTCGTGCAGCAACGCCCGGTTGACCGCCACAAAATTGCCGACCAGGGCGAAGCTTGCCGCCAGCACCCGCACCGGCATCCAGTCGAAGGCATGCCGCAACTGCACGGCGCGTTCACGCAAGTTCTCCTGCCCAGCATGCTCGGCCAGCAGGGCCAACAGCCGATACGCCAAGGCCGCCAACGGGCCAAGCAGGGCATACCAGAAAATCACCGCGAAGAAACTCTGATAAGCCTGCCACACCAGATGCCCCTGCACCCGCTGCAGCAGCGCGCCCTCCTCGTCGGCTTCAAGAGCCAGGTCACGCCGGGCGACCAGATAGGCGGCCTCGCTATCGCCGCGCCGCCAACTGTCGCGAAACGGCCCGAGCGCCGCCTGCAAGTCGCCCCGCCCGAGGCTGTAAATAAGCACCAGCAGGTGCACCGGCAACACCAACCAACCGTAGGCCAGCGGCTCAAGCACAATCAGCAGCAAACCCAGCGCCAGCAGCGGCAGAACCACCAGCAGCGCAATCGCCAACCATGGGTTCTGGACACCGCCTGCTTGCCCCTCCACTTTAGCCAACAGCCGCAGCCAGGGGCCGTCCTGCTGGATCTTGTTGCGCCACGCTGAAAACTTCTCGACCCACAGCACCAGCAACAACACCAGAAAACTCATACGTGCTCCTTCCTATCCATCAGTGCGGCACGCAGGCGTGACCAGTCGAACGCCGGGCCGGGATCAGTTTTACGGGTCGGGGCGATATCGCTGTGCCCACAGATACGCTCTAGGGTGAGCGACGGATACACCCTTTGCAACTCGGCCGTCAGCTCAACCAATGCGGCATATTGCGCATCGCTGAAGGGCTGCTCATCGGTGCCTTCCAACTCGACCCCCAGAGAAAAGTCGTTGCAGTTTTCACGCCCGGCAAAACACGACAACCCGGCATGCCACGCGCGCTCGCCGCACGAGACAAACTGGGTGACCGCGCCGTCGCGCTCGATCAGAAAATGCGCCGACACGCGCAAGCTAGCAATCTCGGCAAAGTATGGATGCTCATCGGCGATCAGGCGATTCTGGAAGAATTCCTGCACCTTGCCGGTGCCGAACTGCCCAGGCGGCAGACTGATGTTATGGATCACCAACAAGGAAACCTCTCCCTGCGGGCGCTGATTGAAATTGGGCGATGGACAGTGGTGTGCACCTTGGCACCAGCCACTGCGGGGATCCAGCTGCATAAAGGCTCCTTGGACGAGCCACCACTCTAGAGCAGGCCGGCAGCGGGGCCAAGCACTGGCGATTGCTGATCGTCACCACGTCTAAACTTGCTCATGGGCCTGCGGCGTTCGCGGACAAGCCCCCCCCACAAGAACACCCTCGCACCGTAGGAGGGGCCTTGGCCGCGAAGGGCCGTTGACTGATTGATGGGTATCGCTACGCTCATCCTACGCGGCCCGCGCCATCCTACGGGAGCTGACGGCACCATCCTACGGGACGTGGAACGCCGCGATTTCGTAGGATGGGTTAGGCGCCCGCGAATTGACCTGCCGTCAGCAGAACAAAGGCGCCGTAACCCATCATCGATAGTCGCCATGCCGGCGGGTACAGGCACCAACCGCTTGATGGGTATCGCTGCGCTCATCCTACGCGGCCCGCACCATCCTACAACGGCAGCCTCGAGTGCCGCATAGACAGCCTCAGGTGCCCTTGAGCCTACGCAGGTTGCCGATCACCGATTCCAGCGCCCGGTCGAATAGCAGCGCATCGTCGAGCAGGCGAATGCTCTTGCGGCGGAATTCCACAGCCAGGCCCATGCGGGTCTTTTCCAGCACCTTCATGCCGGTGCGGTTGACGAAGATGTACTTGCCAGTCGGCTTGATCACCGCCGCCAGCTTGCAGCGCAGCTTGTACTCCTCGTCTTCCTGAAACTCCACCCAACTGCCTACGCGCAGGTTATCCACCTGCAGCAGGGCTTCGTCATCATCTGGCAGGCAAATCTCGGTCTCATCCGGGGTGCTTCGACCTGGCGCCAGCAGCACGATTTCTTCGACCACCTCGACCATCGCCACACCATGTGGCTCTAGCGCTGGCGGCAGCTCCAGCAAGGGCATCTCGACATCGCCCGCAGGCAAGGCCGCATTCATCTCAGCGTCGAGCGCTGCCGGCACCTCGCGCTGAACCGTGTCGACAGCCGGCATCACTCGCTTGAACCGCTGGAACGCCTGCACATGCAGCGCCTCCAGCTGACTGAAAAACTCGCCGGTGGAAAACGGGTCGAACGCCGCACTGGCCATTCCTTCACGCAACGCCTTGAGTAGACCCGGCACCAGTTCGAGCAAACGCAGACGGGCCTGTGGGTCCTCGTGGGTTTGCGCACTCCAGACCAGATCATCCATGGTCGCCAGCGCAGCCTGCCACTCGAGTGAGTTGGCACCGTGCTTGAGGCAGGTCAGCATCAGCACCTTGCTCCACGCCTCCTGCAGCAGGCGCACCACCACCTCGGGCAGGCACTTTCCCAGCAGGCGCTCATTGAGCACCTGCTCCACCTCGCGGCGCGCCAGTTCAGCCCTGGCGCTGCCTTCTTCGGCATCGCGAGTGCGCTGCTCCAGTAGATCGCTGCGCCGCCGCTCGTTACCGGTAAAGGCGAGAAAGTCCGCCAGCAATTCGGAAAATATCAGTGGGTCGTCGACAAAGTCATTGAGCAGGCGCTGCACCACCTGCTCGATCTTCTGATACAGGCTGTCGCGCTGGCTATCGTCCTGCTCACCCCAGCCCAGGGCGGCCGAGGCGATTTCATTGAGCAAACGCCGAGCCGGATGGCTGCCGCGACTGAAGAAAGTCTTGTCCAGCACCGCAACCTTGAGCATGGGAATCTGCAAACGCGCGATCAAGGCTTTCAGCGAATCCGGCAGGGTGCGGTCATCGAGAATGAACTCAAACAGCATCGACACCAGATTGATAACGTCCTCATCAACTTCACCAACCACCCGCGCCTTGCCGCTCCTGACGCTGGCGCGGCTGAGCAGCTGTTCAAGCTGCTCGCGCAGGTCGAAATCATTACTCACCTGCGCCGGTGCATGCTGCTGCATATGGGAGAGCAAACGCAGCAGGTCATTACTGGTAATCGGCGCCGCATCGGCCGGCAGCTCGCGCCGTGGCAAGCCGGTGCCGCGCACCTGGGCAAGCAACGTCTGCAAGGCCACGAACACTTCCTGCACGCCCTCACCGGCCTGCTCACCAGTGATGCCACCCACCTGCCCAGCCGCCCCGGAACGCTCCGGGTTGCGCCGTGCAGGCGCCGACTTCAACTCCGGCAGCACACCGGCAGTGACCAGACTCTGATTGGCTTCGGCATAGAGCTGATCGAGATCGGCCAGCACATATTTTTCAAACAACTTGAAGATGATCAGCTTGACCTTGATCTCCACCCCCAAGCTGCTGCACGCCTCGAGAAAAGCGCCACACAGCAAAGCAGGACCAAGCGGATTGGACATGTCGTCGAGCTTCTTGCTGACCAGCGCATTCAGCCGCGTAGTCAGGTGGCTGACCGCCACGCCATCGCGGCTCATGACCTTGGCCACCATGGCGTCCAACGCCACCGACTCTTCCAGCTCGTCGTGCTGCACCAGCGCCAGGCTGTCGAACGAAACAGCCTCGACCGGCTTGCCAATTTCGTATTGATTGAGAGTGGCGAAAGGCTCGATGACTTTCTGCAGGAAGCTGCGCTCGATATTCTTGCGCTTCAGACGCAGGTCGCGCATGGCTTCAAAGAAGGCGTTCTGCTCGCCATTGCTGGCTGCCCGATCGGCCATCTCGAACAGCGTATCGTCGGCATTGTCGAACAACGCCTGCAAGGCTTGCTTGAGCTGTTGCACGGCCTTGTCGCGCAAATGAATGAGCGCCACGGGCAGTCTTCCTGCCGGTGAAGTGGGCGATTGCTCCGCGGCTACCTTGTTCAGGTGCACCACATTCGCGTCAGTCTTCATTGTGACTCTCCCGCAGACCGCCCCTGCCTGGGCCAACCGATCTACATCGCAACAAACCGAGCGTCATCCGTGACGTCAAAGTTATGGCGTCAATTTAAGTTAAAAGCATTATAGGTGTGCCGCGCTCATCGCGAACAAGCTTTTCCTGCGGACATGACACAGGTCACAGATATAAAGCACCCGCCGCACAACGACGAGCACTACCCGACCAACGCAACCATTAAGGCCAGACCACACCGTACCCGGCCGCAGACGCGCAATCTCGCTGCAACCGCCGCCGGCAATCCCTATAATCGCCCGACCCTGACCGCGGAGCCGACCATGCCGAACCTAACCCTCGCCGACCTGACTGCCGAAATCGAGGCTAATGTGCGGCGCGCCCTGACCGAGGATATTGGTAGCGGCGATATCACCGCCCAGCTGATCCCGGCCGAACGCCTGGCCCACGCTACCATCATCACCCGCGAAGCCGCCGTGATCTGCGGCACGGCCTGGGTCGATGCCGTGTTTCGCCAGCTCGACCCGCGCGTTGCCGTGCACTGGCAAGTACGCGACGGCGAGCGCGTCAGCCCCAACCAGGTCCTGTTCCACCTCGAAGGCCCGGCGCGCGCCCTGCTCAGCGGCGAGCGCAGCGCCCTGAACTTCCTCCAAACCCTGTCCGCCGTCGCCACCCGCTGCCAGCATTACGCCGACCTGGTACACGGCACCGCGGTCAAACTGCTCGACACCCGCAAGACCCTGCCCGGCCTGCGCCTGGCGCAGAAATACGCGGTCACCTGCGGCGGCTGCCACAACCACCGCATCGGCCTGTACGACGCCTTCCTGATCAAGGAAAACCACATCGCAGCCTGCGGCGGCATCGTCGAAGCCGTGCAAGCCGCGCACAAGATCGCCCCCGGCAAACCGGTGGAAGTCGAAGTGGAAAGCCTGGCAGAGCTGCAACAAGCCCTCGACGCCGGCGCCGACATCATCATGCTCGACGAACTGTCGCTCGACGACATGCGCCACGCGGTGACCATCACCCAAGGCCGCGCCAAGCTTGAAGCCTCCGGCGGCGTCAACGAGAGCACCCTGCGCAGCATTGCCGAAACCGGCGTCGACTACGTCTCCATCGGCACCCTGACCAAGGACGTGAAGGCGGTGGATTTATCGATGCGGTTGAGCTTGTAAGCAGTCAGGTCGCGGCAAACGGCGCAGGCCTCAGGTCAGAATTTGTCCCGCACCGATCATGTGCTACTTTGTACACAAACACGCACTAGGGATAATTGCCATGTCCACCACAATGACCATCCGACTAGAGGAAGACACCAAGGCTCGCCTGGACGCCCTGGCCGGATCGACCAACAGGAGCAGGTCTTTTCTGGCTGCAGAAGCTATTCGCGAGTACATCGCGCTAAACGAATGGCAGATCGGGGAAATCCAAAGCGCATTCACCGAAGCCGATAATGGCGACTTTGCAAGCCCTGCCGAAGTAGCAGCGCTGCGCAACAAGTGGGGCGTGAATGCAGATTAAATGGCTACGGACGGCCCTGCGCAACCTGGACGAAGAAATCGCTTTCATTGCAGCTGAAGACCCACAAGCAGCTCAACGCACCGCATCACGCATCCTGGCAGCAATCGCCCTGCTTGAAACCCAACCCGACCTTGGCCGCCCCGGCCGAGTCCCCGGCACTCGGGAGTTAGTCGTACTCGATTCCCGATACCTGATCCCCTACCGCGTGAATCGCCAAATCATAGAGATACTGCGGGTATTTCATACCTCACGGAGCCAGCCGCAACGCTGGTAACGGCACTACGATTCCGCCCTACGATCTGGCGTGCGAAACCGTCGCCCGTAGGGTGCGCCGTGCGCACCGACTTCCGCGACCGTGGTGTGGGTTCATTGGTGCGCGCAGCCTGTGCGGCCCAGCGTACCCTACGGATTGTGCGGCGCAAGCGCAGTAAACGTGGAGATTGCCGCGCACCATCATCCGCCACCTTGCACACATGCAAACACAAGGGGTAACCGTGCCAAACCGCCTCAGCACGACGGACGTAGAGCGTCCACGGCAGGGTTACCACGCCAAGATTTCCCTATTGACCAATGCCTAGTTTTACTTATGTAAAACATGAAGAGGATATGGACATGGGTACTGTTGCGCTTCGCCGCTCGGGCGGCTCATTGATTTTGGCGGTACCGGCGGCGTTTGCAGCCCAGAACCATTTGGTTGCCGGCTGCCAGCTGGTTTGGAAAATCGAAGGGGATGCCCTGGTGGTAAAGCCCAGCCGAAAGAAACCCACCCTGGCCGAACTGATTGCCGCGACCCCGAAAGAGGCGCGGGTCGAAGGCTGGGATGAAATGGCAGCGGTCGGCAACGAACAATGGTGAGGCGTCCACCGAGTGTGCCCGGTCGAGGTGAACTCTGGCATTTGAACGTCGACCCGTCCACCGGTCGCGAGATGCAGGGTGAGCATTACTGCCTGGTGTTATCAAAACGTGAATTCAACGACGCCTTTGGACTCGCGCTGGTCTGTCCGGTATCTCAGGGCCGAGCTGAGAATGCACGCGACCAAGGGTTCTTGGTCACGTTGATGGGCTCTGGTGCCGACACTCAGGGCAGCATTCACAGCCATCAGGTTCGCACGCTTGACTGGCGAGCGCGCAAGGCCAGCTTCAAAGAACAAGCGCCGACCGACATCGTGCAAGTCCTCGACTGTGTTGGTGCTCTGCTGGAGGAGTAGAGCGGAGATCAGTGGTCGGTACCAGAAATCGACTCTGACCCTGAGGTTCCCGATGGGTATCGCTGCGCTCAACCACATCCTACAAAGGCGCTGCGGTCACCTCCCGTAGGATGGGGTTGAGCGTAGCGATACCCATCACAGCGATCTGTGGCAAACCAATAAAATTCGGCGGTTTGGCAACCGGTTGATGGGTATCGCTGCGCTCAACCACATCCTACAAAAGCCGCCGCGGCCCGCCGCATCCGACAAAAGCCTACGACCCCGTAGGATGGTGCGGGCCGCGTAGGATGAGCGCAGCGATACCCATGCTGTAGCGGTGAGCGAAGCGATACCCATCACGAAAATCTGCGGCAAACCAATAAAATTCGGCGGTTTGGCAACCGGTTGATGGGTATCGCTGCGCTCAACGCCATCCTACAAAAGCGCCGAGGGCCGCCGCATTCTAATGGGTGGGCTGGGGTTTGCCGGCGGCGGCGTCGAGGATTTTGAAGAACACGCTTTCCAGCGATACCGCCGGTTTTACCGTGAGCAGGTGGCCGCCAGTCTGGTTGAGTTGGGCGATGAAGGCTGGCAGTGCGGCTTGGGTCAGTTCGTATTCGAACTCGCCGTCGCGCAGTGGGCGGGCGTCGGGGTGGATGGCGTGGTCGGCGTTGAAGCGCACCAGCATGTAGTCGGCGCGTTCGGCGGCCAGTTCGCGGGGCGAGCGCACGGTCAGCAGTTGGCCCTGGTTGATGAAGCCGAAGCGGTCGGCGATGCGTTCGACGTCGTGCAGCACGTGGGAGGTGAAGAAGATCGCGCCGCCCTGGCTCTTGTACTCGTTGAGGATATCCACCACATCCTTGCGCCCGACCGGGTCGAGGCCGGACAGCGGCTCGTCGAGCACCAACAACCTGGGCTGCACCACCATGGCGTGGGCCAGCGCCACGCGCTGCACGGTGCCCTTGGACAGCTCGCGGATGCGCCGGTTGGCGGAGGCGCCGATGGAGAAGCGCTCCAGCCAGTTTAGGCACCAGGCCTTTTCGTCCGCGCGGCGGATGCCGTACATGGACAAGCCCATACGCAGGATTTCCAGCGGGGTGAATTGCTCGTACAGCGCCGGGGCTTCCGGCACGTAGGCCACGCCCTGGCGCGCCTCGGCCTGGCGCGCGCAGGTGCCATACAGGCTGACCCGACCCTGGTAGTCGTTGATGATGTCGAGCATGACCTTGATGGTGGTCGACTTGCCGGCGCCATTGGGCCCGACGAAGCCGAACACTTCGCCCTCGGCCAGGCTGAAGCTGACCTCGCGCAGCGCCTGCACCGCCTTGCCCTTGACGCGAAAGGTCTGGCTGACGCCATGAAATTCCAGTGCAGCACTCACGACTGATCCTCCATGCCGGCGATTTTCAGTTTCTTCAAAATGATTGTCCCCTCGCGCAACTCGTAGCCGAGCCTGAGCGGGTCATCCGGCAAGGCCGGCAATAGCCCGGCTTCGACCAGTTGCTCCAGCCTGGTCAGCACACCGTTTTCCGCCTCGAAACGCCGTTGTGCCTGGCGCAGGGTGACCAGACCTTGCAGGCGCACGACGCGCTTGTCGAGCATATCGCGCAATTTGGGGTCGCTGGCGGCATCGCGCTGTTGCAGCAGGTAATTCAAGGCCAGCTTTTCATCGGCGAAGGTTTCCGCCTGCAGCATCACCGCCAGCTTGCGCAGGCCTGCGGCATTCTCCGGCGAGCGCTGCGCGCCCAGTTCGAGAATGCGCTGCGCCTCGGCGATATCACGCTGGAAGAACGCCAGATTGATGCCATAGAAAAACGCCGGGGCAAAGTCCCAGGTACGGCACTGCACCGCCGCACGCAGCACCTGACTGCCCTCGCTGACCGCGCCGCCCCAGGTGAGCAGGCCGTTGGCCAGGTAATAGTTGTCTTCATGACAGCCATTCAGCTGCGCGACGACCTGCTGGGCGCGGATCAGATAGTTAGTATCGCTCTGGCCATCCTGTATCCCGGTGGCAGCCAGGCGCATAGTTTCCAGATCGGCGGCGAGGAAGCGATCGCCGCCATACAGCGCCAGCAGGATAGGCGCGGCGATCACCACCCGATCCTGTACCTGCGGTTGCTCGAGCGACAACGGCTGCTGGGCACGCCAGAAGGCTATACCGGCAAACAAGGCAAAGCCCAACAGAGCCAGCAAAAGTGGAGCGTAGCGGCTACGCATATCAGGCAAACCGCTTGCGTTGCAGCGCCCAGACTGCGAGCGCCAACAAGGCAACTATATAAGCCAGGCTGGAGAGCAGCAGCCAAGGCCAGTCGGCGGGCAGGAAGTCCATGCTGCCGTAGAGGGCGACCATGCGCACATCCAAGGCGCCGAGATCCGGCAGCAAGTAACCAAGCAGGCCGACACCTGCGCGGTAGTTCTCGGCATCGCCGACCAGCGAAGCATCACGAGTAAGCAACTCAATAATGGCGGCAAAGGAGCGCGCCACCAGCATAAAACCAAAGGTGCCGATCAGTACGAAGCTAGGGGTCGAGGCGACTACGGCGAGCAGGCAGGCCAGCGCGGTCAGCAGCAGCAAATCCAACGCGAAAAAAGCAATACTTACCAGATAATGGTGATCCAACGCCACCGGGGTACCCTGCGCATAACCCTGGCTAATCAACCCCACCAGCAGCGCCAACAACAACGCGATTGCCAGCAGCAGGCCAAGGGTCAAGACGGCAACTGCGGCAAAACGGCCAAGCAACAGCTTATACCGTGGACGCGGATAAGCCAGTGAGTTGAGGAAATAGCGCCGATCAAACTCGCGGGAGAGCAACTCCTGAATCAATAGCACTACCCCCAGTGGCAACAGCAGGCGAATAGTCGAAAAGCCAATATCCAATGCAACGGTCGCAGGCTGACGAGCACTGAACTGCGCTGCCATTAGAACCACTACTACCAAGACGATAAACAGCCAGAACGTGAACAAAAAAAACCGCGCCCGTACTGCGATACGAATGGCGACAAGAAAATCGGAAGACATGGACATTACATCAATAAACTCATGCAGTAATAAAGGGAGGTACTTAGCCTGTAAAAAAACCACCGCGATCGAGCCAAATATAAACCAAACTACTTCTGCGCCGCAGCCATCACTTGCATACTATTTTTGGCATCTGCAAAAGCGCTGGCGTCGGCAGCCCGCGCCTTGTGATTGTTAAATAAAGGCGCAGCGATTGCAGCCAATATCGCAATAATCGCAACAACAATCATTAGTTCAATCAGACTGAAACCTCGCGTAGGCTTCCTCATACCAAGCTCCGACTGCATACTGTCTAGGCTCACCATCAATAAAAAAAGGAGCCTCAAAGCCCCTCTTTCTATTGAACCTACGCGGGTTAAGGTAGCGCTGCAGCTGCAGCCTCGGCGATGGTGTTACCGCCAGCAACACAGGTAGCCGCATTGGTACCACCTACACGCCCACCGTTCGAACTACCAGTGTAGGCAAGCCCGCCTTGCACCGATGCAGTACCCGCATTAGCTGCATCCCCAGTATCTGGGGTAGCTGTGCAGCCTGGAACCGGAGTGGTAGCGTCAGTAAGACAAGCTACGGTTACAGGGCCCTTGCGCCCAGTCGGATGACATGTAGCAACAGCAATGATGTTGTCTACAACGTTGCAAGCATATGCACCAAAAACATTATTCGATAAGTTTATGACAACTGCCTCAGATAACAACGAGCAACCTGCTGCAACCGTTGTATCAATGGCCGTACCACTTGGAATAGCTGCACCAGCATCTGCTGCCATTACGTTAGCTGAAACAGCAAGTCCAGCGACCAATCCAAAAATTACTTTTTTCATAATCTTTTCTCCAGAAACGATTCGTTGGTTTCAGCCTAGCGCTGAGCAGCCGTCATTACGGTGATGGCGTTTTTCGCATCAGCGTTAGCTGTGGAATCGTTGGCCCTAGCGCGGTACTCGTTAAACTGCGGAATAGCAATAGCAGCCAAAATCCCGATAATCGCAATTACGATCATCAGCTCGATCAGGGTAAAACCTTTTTGTTTCTTGAGAGACTTCATGGATAAGCTCCTAGTGTGGTTAAGGTCGTTGACCTGCTAGGGATATAGCAGATGACGTGCCAACTCAACAGAACACGCCAAACAAGGGATTGCCCGCAGCCCAGCACAAACCAGCCCGCACCCAGCACGGCAACAACTGACGTTTTTTGTCAGCCGTAGCTGCCGCACTTGGGCTTGGCGCGCGTATAGGCTATAAGTCAGCAGCATCCGCCTCCCTTCGATTAGCAGGCTGCAATGAACGACGCTCCGAATCTGACCGGCCTGGCTCGGCAACTGGTCAACGCCGAACTGCTCGATGAACGCGCCGCCGCCCAGGCCCAGGCCCAGGCGCTGCGCAACAAGATCCCGCTGGTGTCTTACCTGGTGCAGAACAAGCTGGCCAGCAGCAGCGCAGTGGCGGAAATCGCCTCCGAGCAGTTCGGCGTGCCGCTGTGCGACCTCAAGGCCATCGACAAGGACAGCCAGCCGCGCGAACTGGTCAGCGAAAAGCTGTGTCGCCAGCACCGCGTGCTGCCGTTGTACCGGCGCGGCAACAAGTTGTTCGTGGCCCTGTCTGACCCGACCAACCACCAGGCGGTTACCGACATCCAGTTCAGCACCGGCCTCAGTACCGAAGCGCTGCTGGTGGAGGACGACAAGCTTGGCGATGCCATCGACAAGTTCTTCGAGTCGACCAACAGCGGCATGGAAGACCTGGCCGACGTCGACCTCGACGGCCTCGACGTGCAGGCGGTGGATAACAACAAGGAAGACGGGGTTGCCGGCGAAAGTGCCGACGACGCGCCGGTGGTGCGCTTCGTCAACAAGATGCTGCTGGACGCGATCAAGAGCGGCTCTTCGGATTTGCACTTCGAGCCGTACGAAAAAACCTACCGGGTGCGTTTTCGCACCGACGGTATTTTGCAGGAAATCGCCCGCCCACCGATCCAGCTGGCGCCACGCATCTCGGCACGCTTGAAGGTGATGGCGGCGCTGGATATTTCCGAGCGCCGCAGGCCGCAGGATGGGCGGATCAAGATGCGCCTCTCGAAAACCAAGTCGATCGACTTTCGGGTCAGCACCTGCCCGACCCTGTGGGGCGAGAAGATCGTGATGCGGATTCTCGACCCCTCCAGCGCACAGATGGGCATCGATGCGCTGGGCTACGAGCCGGGGCAGAAAGACCTGTACATGGCGGCGCTCAAGCAGCCGCAGGGCATGATCCTGGTGACCGGGCCGACCGGCTCGGGCAAGACGGTGTCGCTGTACACCGGCCTGAACATCCTCAATACCGTGGACGTGAATATCTCCACCGCCGAAGACCCGGTGGAGATCAACCTGGAAGGCATCAACCAGGTCAACGTCAACCCCAAACAGGGCATGGATTTTACCGCCGCGCTGCGCGCCTTCCTGCGTCAGGACCCGGACATCATCATGGTCGGCGAGATCCGCGACCTGGACACCGCCTCGATCGCGATCAAGGCAGCGCAAACCGGGCACATGGTGATGTCGACCCTGCACACCAACAGCGCCGCGGAAACCCTGACCCGCTTACGCAACATGGGCGTACCCTCGTTCAACATCGCCACCTCGGTCAGTTTGATCATCGCCCAGCGCCTGGCGCGCAAGCTATGCGGGCATTGCAAGAAGGAAGTGCAGATCCCGCGTGAGGCGCTGCTGGAGGAAGGCTTCCCGGCAGAGCAGATCGGCAGCTTCAAGATTTACGGGCCGGTGGGCTGTGAAAATTGCAACGGCGGTTACAAGGGCCGTATCGGAATTTATGAAGTGGTTAAAAACACGCCTGCATTGCAACGGATTATCATGGAAGAAGGCAATTCCATTGATATCTCCGCGCAAATGCGCAAAGACGGCTTCAATGACCTGCGCACTTCGGCCCTGCTGAAGGCCATGCAGGGCATCACCAGCCTCGAAGAAGTGAACCGCGTGACAAAGGACTAACCGATGGCGGCCAAAGCTGTAGCAACCAGTGTTTTTCTCTGGGAAGGCACCGACAAGAAAGGCGGCAAGATGAAGGGCGAATTGATCGGGCAGTCACCTGCCCTGATCAGGGCCCAGTTGCGCAAGCAGGGTATCAACCCGCTCAAGGTGCGCAAAAAGCCGATGTCGCTGTTCAGCGCCGGCAAGAAGATCAAGCCGCTGGACATTGCCCTGTTCACCCGGCAGATGGCCACCATGATGAAGGCCGGGGTGCCGTTGCTGCAGTCGTTTGACATCATCGGCGAGGGTTTCGACAACCCGAACATGCGCAAGCTGATCGATGAAATCAAGCAGGAGGTTGCCGCGGGCAACAGCTTCGCCGCCTCGCTGCGCAAGAAGCCGCTGTACTTCGATGACCTGTATTGCAACCTGGTCGATGCCGGCGAGCAGTCCGGCGCGCTGGAAACCCTGCTCGACCGCGTCGCTACCTACAAGGAAAAGACCGAAGCACTGAAGGCCAAGATCAAGAAGGCCATGACCTACCCGATCGCGGTGATTGTGGTGGCGGTGATCGTCACGGCGATCCTGCTGATCAAGGTGGTGCCGCAATTCGAGAGCGTGTTCGCCGGTTTCGGCGCCGAACTGCCGGCGTTCACCCAGGTGGTGGTGAATATGTCGCGCGGGCTGCAGGAATGGTGGTTCATGTTTGCGCTTGGCATCTTCGCCATTGCCTTCACCTTCAAATGGGTGTTCAAGCGCTCGGAGAAATTCCGCGACTTCCTCGACCGCACCCTGCTCAAGGCGCCCATCGTTGGCGACATTATGTACAAGGCGGTGGTGGCGCGTTATGCGCGCACCCTGGCGACCACCTTCGCTGCCGGCGTGCCGTTGGTCGAGGCGCTCGACTCGGTGGCCGGAGCGACCGGCAACGTGGTGTTCCGCAATGCCGTGCACAAGATCCGCAATGACGTGTCGTCCGGCACCCAGTTGAACTTCTCGATGCGCAGCACCGGGATTTTCCCGAGCATGGCCATTCAGATGACCGCCATCGGCGAGGAATCCGGCTCGCTGGACGAGATGCTGGACAAGGTCGCCGGCTATTACGAGGACGAGGTGGACAACGCCGTCGACAACCTGACCGTGCTGATGGAGCCACTGATCATGTCGGTGCTTGGTGTGCTGGTAGGCGGCTTGATCATTGCCATGTACCTGCCGATCTTCCAGCTGGGTTCGGTGGTTGGCTAATTTATGCTGCTAGAGTTTTTGGCCGGCGACCTGTCGGCCTTTATGTGGGTTTGCCTGCTGCTGGGGCTGTTGATCGGCAGCTTTTTGAATGTGCTGGTGTACCGCCTGCCGGTGATGATGCAACGCGACTGGCAGGCCCAGGCTCGGGAAATTCTCGAACTGCCGGAACTGCCCCACGGGCCTATCTTCAACCTGATTCTGCCTAATTCGCGCTGCCCGCACTGCGGCCACGAGATTCGCCCCTGGGAAAATCTGCCGGTAATCAGCTACCTGTTCTTGCGCGGCAAATGCTCCAGCTGCAAGGCGCCGATCAGCCTACGCTACCCGCTGGTGGAACTGGCCTGCGGTTTGCTGTCGGCGTACGTGGCCTGGCACTTCGGCTTTACCTGGCAGACCGCCGGCATGCTGCTGCTGACCTGGGGCCTGCTGGCGATGAGCCTGATCGACGCCGACCATCAACTGCTGCCGGACGCCTTGGTGCTACCGTTGCTGTGGCTGGGGCTGATCGCCAACTACTTCGGCCTGTTCACCAGCCTGGAAGCCGCGCTGTGGGGCGCGATTGGCGGCTACCTGAGCCTGTGGTCGGTGTACTGGCTGTTCAAGCTGGTGACCGGCAAGGAAGGCATGGGCTACGGCGACTTCAAGCTGCTGGCCATGCTCGGCGCCTGGGGCGGCTGGCAAATACTACCGCTGACCATCCTGCTGTCATCGCTGGTCGGCGCCGTGCTCGGCCTTATCATGCTGCGCCTGCGCAACGCCGAAACCAGCACCCCAATCCCCTTCGGCCCCTACCTCGCCATCGCCGGCTGGATCGCCCTGACCTGGGGCGAACAGATCACCGGAACCTACCTGCAATTTGCCGGGTTTGGCTCATAGGATGACGCAGGTCCCGTAGGATGGCGTTGAGCGAAGCGATACCCATGCTGTAGCGTTGAGCGCAGCGATACCCATCACGGCAATCTTCGGCAAACCCATAAAACCCGGCGGCTGGGTAACCGATTGATGGGTATCGCTGCGCTCAAGCCTACGCGGCCCGACCTACGCGGCCCGCCACATCCTACAAAACGCGGTTGGCTATAAACGATCAATCTGCTCATTGCTGCTCGCCGTATTCGCTGCCTGGACCATCATTTCCGGCCCAATCTTCAGGCAACAAACCCGCCCGCACATAGCGGTGAAAGGACGACCACGGCCAATCGGCTATTCGTTCTACGTGGCCGTGCTTACGTGGGTTGTGGTGGATGTAGTCGACATGCCGGACGAAGTCCTGATCATCGCGGATGCGGTGCTCCCAATAACGCCGCTGCCAGATACTGCGCTCGCCCCTGCCCCGGCGGCTGGCGCAAATCTGTTCACCGCCAGGTAATGCGCGGGAGAAGCCGGTTTTGATCAGGCGCCAGCGCACAGCAAAGTCGGCATCGCCGGGCGGCAGGGTACAGAGGGCGTGCAGGTGATCGGGAAGAATGACGATGGCCTCGATACGCCAGGGATGCTGGCGCATGACCCTGGCAAAGCTAGCGCGCAGCAGGTCGACCTGCGCAGTAAGCAACCCGCGTTGGCGATCGGCCAGATTGAGGGTGAAGAACCAGGTGGCGCCCGGCGTGTGATCGCGACGGTAAGCGGTCATGGGCTGCAGTCCTTTGCAGGGTAAGGCTAGGCAGTGTAGTTGATGCCGGGCGGGTTGATTAAATGATGGGAATCGCTGCAACCGCACAACCGCTTGATGGGTATCGCTACGCTCAACCACATCCTACAAAGCCTAGGCGATCCGGCGCCCGATTCGCCAGGGCGTTGGCTCCTGCTCTACAATTGCAGCCCTGTTTATGGCCAACGAGAGCCGCACGCGAAGATGAAACCCTGGATCCTTGGCCTTACGGGCGGTATCGGCAGCGGCAAAAGCGCCGTCGCGCAGCATTTTATCGATCAAGGCGTGCACTTGGTCGATGCCGATCATGCGGCGCGCTGGGTGGTTGAGCCGGGCACGCCGGCACTGGCCAAAATTGTCGAGCACTTCGGTGAAGCGGTGTTGCGGCCTGACGGTCAGCTCGACCGCACGGCGCTGCGCGGCCTGGTTTTCCAGAACCCCGAGCAACGGCGCTGGCTGGAGACCCTGCTGCACCCGCTGATCGGCCAGGAGATCAGCCAATACCTGGCGCGCGCCGAGTCGCCTTACGCGATTCTGGTGTCGCCGTTGCTGGTCGAGTCTGGCCAGCAGCGTTTGACCCAGCGGGTGCTGGTGATCGATGCCCCTGAAGACCTGCAAGTGCAACGCGCCATGCAGCGCGACCAAAGCTCGGCCGAACAGGTGCAGGCGATTCTCAAGGCCCAGACCAGCCGCGAACAACGCCTGCAGCATGCCGATGATGTGCTGCTCAATGATCGCGACCTGACCTGGCTGCAAAGCGAAGTCGAACGCCTGCACACTTTTTACCTGACCCTGCGCGGAGGCCAGTCATGAGCCAACCTACTATCGTGAAATGCCCGACCTGCAACGCCCCGGTCGAATGGGGCCCACAGAGCCCACAACGGCCGTTTTGCTCGGATCGCTGCAAGCTGATCGACCTCGGCGCCTGGGCCTCGGAAGAGCACGCCATCCCCGGCGGCGACCTGGAAGACGACCTGTTCTCCAGCGACCTGGATCAACCACCGCGTCAGCATTGACGAGGTAGGGTGCGCCGCGTGCACCAAAATTCCCGGCAGTAAGCACAGCAGCTGGTGCGCATGGCGCACCCTACGGGCGGTGGCATGGCTCAGGGATGCGCCGACAAATCTGGCGGTAGGGTGCGCCGCGCGCACCAATCATCCTTGCAATGAGCGCAGCGGCTGGTGCGCATGGCGCACCCTACGGGCGGTGGCATGGCTCAGGGATGAGCCGACAAATCTGACGGTAGGGTGCGCCGCGCGCACCAATCATCCCGGCAATGAGCGCAGCAGCTGGTGCGCATGGCGCACCCTACGGGCGGTGGCATGGCTCGGGGATGCGCCAACAAATCTGACGGTAGGGTGCGCCGCGCGCACCAGCATTCCCGACCATGAGCACAGCGGCTGGTGCGCATGGCGCACCCTACGGGCGGCGAGTGATGCGCCGGATCAGGGCCGCATGAAGCTGTAGTCGCGCTCATCGTCGAGGTTTTCGGCGAGGAACTGCAGTTCGGCGGCCAGGTCTTTGGCTTCGCGCTCAGCGCGGCTGCGCTCCACCACCGCGCCAAGCAAGGCGCGCAAGCCGAGCGCGGGATCGAAACCCTGTGCTGACGCCTGCTGCAGGCTCTGCTCAACTTGCTGCCTGGCCCATTCGTGTACACCCATGAGGTTGCCTCCGCTGTTGTAATCGTAAGTGATCGCAAGAGCGGACTGAGCAACCTACCCTGCCACTCTTGCTCGCAGAGCCTGGCAGACTCGTGAGCGGGCTTGTTGATCTGAGTCAACGCGGCAAACCCGATCAGCTTGCTGAAGCCTGCGCCATCACTGTGGCTTGTTGTCGTCCTTCCAGGGCGCCGCCAGGTAGCGCGAACCATTGAAGGTTTCCAGCCAGTCGGGATAGAACACCACCAGCGCGGTGACGACTATTCCGTTGATAAACGCCTCGGGGAATATCACCAGCCACAGGTAGCCGACGAAGTCTTCGAGCCAGGGCGGCATCGGGAACAAGCCGTCGACCCATAACACGCCCAGCCCGGCGAAGATGCAGAGCAGCGTAGCGAGTGCCGCGGGGAAAAAGCCGCTGAAAAAGATGTACACAAACAGATTGCGCGACTGAGCGCGCTCGACCCGCAGCGCACACAGCTCGGTGACCAGCACCGGTATCAGCACCAGTAACGCGCCGTTCATGCCCAGAGCTGCCATGTCCTGCCGACCCAGCAGGAGCATGCCAAGCTGGGCGACAAAACCGGCAAGGATCGCTAGCGGCCAGTCGAGCAGCAACGTCACCGCCGTCATACCGATGAAGTGGTAAGACAGCCCCGAGTCAAAGTCGCGGCGCACCAGCCACAGCACGAACAGCACGAGCACCGTGCCGAACAGCAAATGCTGGCGGCGCTGGTCGCTGAACAACTCCAGCCACGGCGCCCGCCATATGGCCCAGAGCAGCACAGGCAGATAGATGACCCAGCCGACGACCTGGCTGGTGGGTGAGAGTAATTCGGCAGCAATCATGACTAAGCACCCAACCCCTGAAGAATGAACGCAACCAGTCTACACCCGCGCGCGGCGGCGAATAAAAGCTTCGCGGCTGAAGCAAAGCGCAAACCAGCGCCCCTACTCCCGTGGGAGCGGCTTCAGCCGCGAAGCTCTGGCAGCGCATTAATCTCTCCGGGATACCACCCACATGACTGCGGGCTAAGCTGCAGGCATGGATGATTCAGACCGAAGCATGGGGCGGCCCGCGTAGGTTAAGCGCCCGCAAATTGACCTGCCGCCAGCAGAACAACCGCGCCTTAACCCATCATCGATATTCGCCATGCGTGCAGGTACAGACATAAACCGCTTGAGGGGTATCGCTGCGCTCAACGCTACAGCATGGGTATCGCTGCGCTCAACGCCATCCTACGTGGCCGATCCATCTACGGGGTGATAGGCAGCGCATTCATCTTTCTGGGCTACCAAGCCTGCGCGACTGCGGGCTAAGCTGTAGGCATGGATGATTCAGATTATTTGCGCTTGCTCACGCACCAGGCTGAGCAGGCTAACGCGTTTCTTTCCAATGCCCGCAAGTGGGAGCGGGAGCGTTGGATGTGCCAGCGCCTGCTGCAAGCCTTGAATGTCAGTCATCGGCTTGAGGAGTTCGGTGCGGCGGAGCAGGAGCCGCCGGACGTGTTGTTTCGCGAGGCCAACTTCGAGGTGTTTTACGTACTGGATGAAGGCCGGCGCCTTAACGATGAGTGGCGCGCCGAGGTGGAGCGGCGGCGCAGCGCCTTCTCCCTCAGTCAATTGGTGCGCCGCGAAGCCAAACCACGGCGCATCGGCGCCGCAGAACTGCAGGCACGCCTGGCCCCGACACTGCGCAAAAAAGCGCACAACTATAGCGAACGCGGCCTCGACACCGGCGAACTGGACATGCTGGCGTTCGTCAGCCTGAAGCGCGTCGTGCCCGACTTCAACAGTCACTTCCCGCCGCCCACCGAGTTTCTGCGTCAGGGCTGGCGTTCGCTGTCGCTGGTTGGCCCGACCTTTGCGCGGGTCTTGTTCGCGCATCCAGACGCCCCAGATTTTCTGCGCACTAATCTCGGCCGCAGCGTATTGTTCGATGTCGGAATCAGCCTGTGAGGGTCGAGCCGGTGAGAAGGGCCTGGAACGCTGTAGCAATGTCGAATCTTGCCGAAACCCGTATTTTTCGTAGGCGCCTGCTTGCGGCGATCCGGCGTCCTGGTGATTGGTGGATCAAAAGCATCGTCAGCCAGCTGACCCCCATCAGACACAAGATAACTAATTGTTTTATATGTAGAAATTTAATATGAACATGACCCCTGTAGGAGCCAGCTTGCTGGCGATCCTTGCAGATCAAAAGCATCGCCAGCAAGCTGGCTCCTACACAGTTTGCGGCGCGACAGCGCGCCGACAGTTGATGGTTGACGCGACAGCCGCTCCACCTCACGAGTCACGCAAGGGACATTGAGCAGCAATGAGTCCACTACAAGAATTGCTCGCCGCCGTGCCGCAACATGGCCAGGTGCGCTGGATTGGTGTGCGCCCTGCCTCGCGTGGCGCCATGCTCGAGCTGGATGCGGTGGAGGCACGCCGCGAAGCCGGCCTGACCGGCGACCACAGCCGCCCGGGGCCACGCAATGCGCGGCAGGTCACGTTGATCCAGTGGGAGCATCTGGCGGTGATCAGCGCCCTGCTCGGCCGCCCCGCCAACCAACCGATTGTGCCGCAGGATTTACGGCGTAATATCGCCATCAGTGGTATCAACCTGTTCAGCCTCAAAGGCCGGCGCTTTCGCATCGGCCAGGCTGTTCTGGAAACCACCGGCTGGTGCCAGCCCTGCGCGCGGCTTGAAGAGCGCCTTGGGTGCGGCACATTCCAGGCGGTGCGCGGCCACGGCGGCATCACCGCCAGAGTGCTGCAGGGCGGGATTATTCGCCTGAGTGACGACCTGCACGTTGAGCCATTGTGAATGCCACGGCTAAAATAGCCATCATCCACAGGCCGCCCGAGAACCCTGACGTTTTCGCACGGCCTGACCCTTAGAGGTTCCTATGTCCAGCCGCCTGAGTCCCGACGATCAAAAACGCGTCGACCAGTACCTGAGTGCCCCGCAGCATCAAGTTGAACGTCAACCTTTCAAGGTATGGCGCCTGCTGTTGATCATTCTCATTGCGGTGATTGCTATGGGCCTGCTGAGCCGTCTTCTGGGTCGCCTGGTGCTATGAGCTGCTTTGCGCTCGCCCGGCAACACTGAAGATGATGTGAAAAACGCCCGCCGGTTGTGGCTGCCTCCAGGCGCCCCCGGCTGACGTCACGCCACGGCGGTTTTCACCACCTCGTTAACGAATTTTTTCCAAGCCTTGTGAGAGTGATCAATGTCCCATCGAATCCTGATCGTCGGCGGCGGTGCCGGCGGCCTGGAGCTTGCTACCCGCCTGGGTAGAACTCTGGGTAAACGCGGCAAAGCCAGCATCACCCTGGTCGACGCCAACCTGACGCACATCTGGAAACCGCTGCTGCACGAGGTGGCCGCCGGCTCGCTGAATTCCTCGGAAGACGAACTGAACTACGTGGCCCAGGCCAAGTGGAATCACTTCGAGTTCCAGCTCGGGCGCATGTCTGGCCTCGACCGCGCCGAACAACGCGTCACGCTCAGTGCCACACTCGACGAGCGTGGCGAGGTGTTGGTGCCCGAGCGGCAACTGGGCTATGACAGCCTGGTGATCGCAGTTGGCAGCACCACCAACGATTTCGGCACCGCAGGCGCTGCCGAGAACTGCCTGTTTCTCGACACCCGCGAGCAGGCCGAGCGCTTCCATCGCCAGTTGCTCAGCCACTATTTACGCGCCCACGCCAGCCAGAGCGATACCACCGAGCAAATCAACGTGGCCATCGTCGGCGCTGGGGCCACGGGCGTGGAACTGGCTGCCGAACTGCACCATGCCGCGCATCAATTAGCAGCGTATGGGCTGGACAGCATCCGTCCGGAAAACATGCGCATCACCCTGATCGAAGCCGGGCCACGGGTGCTGCCGGCGCTGCCGGAGCGAATCAGCAAGCCGGTGCACAAGACCCTGGAAAAACTCGGGGTGACGGTCATGACTAACGCGTCGGTCAGCCAGGTGACCCGCGACGCCCTGATCACCGCCCAGGGCGACACCATTACCGCCAGCCTCAAGGTCTGGGCTGCGGGGATTCGTGCGCCCGGCTTCCTCAAGGATCTTGACGGCCTGGAAAGCAATCGGATCAACCAGCTGCAGGTGCGCCCTACCCTGCAAACTACCCGCGACGACAATATCTTCGCCTTCGGCGACTGCGCCGCCTGCCCGCAACCCGGCAGCGAAGGCCGCAATGTACCGCCACGCGCCCAAGCCGCTCACCAGCAAGCGTCGCTATTGGCCAAGTCGCTGAAACTGCGCATCGAAAGCCAGGGCCAGGCCCTGCCGGAATACCGCTACCGCGATTACGGCTCACTGATTTCGCTGTCGAGTTTTTCCGCGATCGGCAATCTGATGGGCAACCTCACGGGCAGCGTAATGCTCGAAGGGTGGCTGGCCCGAGTGTTTTACGTCTCGCTCTATCGCATGCACCAGATGGCGCTGTACGGCCCGCTGCGCACCATGCTGCTGATGCTCAGCGACCGCATCGGCCGCAGCACCGAGCCACGCCTGAAGCTGCACTGATCGCAGCGCAGGGTGCGTCACCCATGCCACCGTCACGGACGCCGGTGCGCATGGCGCACCCTACGCCCGGTGCAAGCACACAAATCGCACCCATAAAAAAAGCGCCCCGGAGGGCGCTTTTTTACGGTTGCCGATGAACATCTCATCTCAACCTTAAGATTCAACGCTGCAAACAACTGCAGGTGAAAATGGTGGGTCGTGTGGGATTCGAACCTACGACCAATTGGTTAAAAGCCAACTGCTCTACCAACTGAGCTAACGACCCAAAAATGGTCGGGGTAGGGGGATTCGAACTCCCGACATCCTGCTCCCAAAGCAGGCGCGCTACCGGACTGCGCTATACCCCGATTGAAAGATTGGCTCCGCGACCAGGACTCGAACCTGGGACCCAATGATTAACAGTCATTTGCTCTACCGACTGAGCTATCGCGGAACTTCGTGCTTTCAGTTCTCTTTCACTAGGCTTTGGCGTAAACCGTTTCCCGTGTCTGAGGCGCGCCATTCTACGGATCTTAAGAAACCTGTCAACCCCTTAAATTGCTTTTATGACAATGCTTTGCACGTGAGTGACGGCCTGCTATATCTACTTTGAGTGTGATCAGCTCAGGGTACGTTCGCCACACAGCCTTAACCAGGAAAGTCCATGAGCAACCAGGACAACCCACCAAGCACGCAGAAACCAGCGCCAACCCTGGCCAGTCGTGGCATTCAGCCACGTTTTGGCGAGTTGGTACAAAGCTGCCGCAAGCTGGTGATGAACCGTCTGGCGGAGCAACTGACGGGGGTTTTCGGCCAGGTCGATGACACATTGTTCGAGTGTGCGGAAAAGGCCGAGAATAATCAGGTGCAAAATCTGTTCTTCGAGAGCATGCGCGAGATTCGCAAACAGCGGCCGCAGATCGAACGAACCTACCACCAGACAATCTCGCAGAATTTCTCCGACTTCCTTGAAGGCAAGCTAAAGCCTGCGCCCTGCACCACCGAACTGGATGCCGAACAGCTCTCCCTGATACAAAACGAGGAGTACGAGGAAAGCCTGCTGATCACTACTATGGTCAGCCAGGTCAGATCTCGCTGCGCACAGCAACTATATGCACTGGAGCAGCGCCTGGCGCTGCTCAACAATGGACAGCAACTGGGCGAAGGCAACAACCCCTTCGGCCCGCAGATGATTGCCCAGGCATTTCGCCAGGCCCTGGCAACCAATCCACTGCCGCTGCAGATCAAAACCATTCTCTACAGTTTGTTCGACAAGCATGTGATGCTCAGCCTCGACACTGTATATAGCGCCCTCAATCAACGCCTGATAGATGCTGGCGTGGTGCCCGACCTTAAATACAGTGCGCAACGCGCTGCCAACTCGCGTCCTGCCCCAACCACGCACACCCCCGTCACCACAACGGCACGGACGGCAGAGGCCAATCCCCAGGCGACTGGCAGCCCATCGGCAAGCGCGGCCCCGATAGAACCGCTCGACCTCGACGGGCCGCCCCCGAGTAATCCGACGGCACTGCTGCAGAGCCTGACCGCCCTGCTCGGCAAACATCGCCAGCGGGATATTGGTGCACCCCTGCTCGGCGGCACGCCCAGCATTGCCAGTTATACCCCGCCCAACGCCACCAGCACCTACAGCGCTGGCGATCTGCTCGATGCCCTGAACCGCATGCAACACGAGTCTGCCGATGAACTGGCGCAGCGCCTGCAGCGTCCACAGCGTGTCGGTGGTTTAAAAGCCGACTTGCAGCGACAACTGGAAGCCTTCAGCCAGCGCCCAGGCCAACAGAAACTGTCGGACAAGGAAGCCGACGTGATTGATCTGGTCGGCATGCTGTTCGACTTCATTCTGGATGACAACTGCCTGCTCGACAGCTACAAAACCGTCCTGTCTCACCTGCACACCCCTTACCTGAGAGTGGCACTGCAAGACAGGGCGCTATTCACCCAGCACACCCACCCGGCGCGGCGCCTGCTCAATGGTATGGCCCAAGCAGGCGTGCTCTATGGTGGCGAAACCAATGAGCGCGCCCTGCTGGCTAAAATGCAATGGGTGGTTGAACAGGTAATCAGAGCGAACCCTGACGCCATAATGCTGTTCGAGGGGCTGCTCACGCAGTTCGACGAATACACCGCCACACTCAAGCAGAAGGTCGAACTGCGCGAGCGTCGCGCCGTAGAAGCCGCCAAAGGGCGCGATAAATTACTCGGCGCCCGCCAGCAGGCTCTCGAGGTGATTGCCCGCAGCCTGCACCAACGCCGCCCGCCGGGGATCATTCGCAACTTCCTCGAACTGACGTGGGCCGACGTACTGGTATTCACCCTGCTGCGCCACGGCGAAAGCAGCAGCGAATGGCAGCGCACCTGTGAAGTGGCTGAGCAGCTGGCCTGGAGCGGCACGCCACTGGATGAGAATGGCCGCCAACAATTGCAGGCGCTGCGCGTGACCCTGCTGGACGATGTGCGCAAAGGCCTGCAATTGCTCGGCGGCTACCACGAGGACGGCATCCGCCGCCTGCTGCAAGACCTGGTCGCATGCCAGTACGCCGCGCAAGCCAAACAACCACAGCTTGCCGACACATTTACCCCGCAGCTGGCGCCAAGCGCACTCGGCGCCATGCTCGGCGAGGACGCGCTGCTCGCCACTCTGGCGCCACAGGAGTCTGGTCTATCTGCTCGCGCGCAGACATTTGCCCAAGAGCTGACACAGATCGAGTTCGGCACCTGGTTCGAGTTCCTCACGGACAACCAGCCCCGCCTACTCAAGCTCTCCTGGTTTAGCCCGACCACACGCAATTACATGTTTGTCGATCACAGCGGCCAGCGGGCGACGATCAAACCCCTGACCCTGCTGGCCAGCGAAATGGAACAAGGCATTGCCCGCATCGTTCCACCCGAACGCGATGCACCGCTGGTGGATCGCGCCCTCAACGCCATTTATCGTGTGCTGCAGCGCTTTAGCGAACGCACGGGCAAATCCCGCTAACCCGCCAGGAGCCGCCATGGATGATCGTCGTCAGCACAGCCGTCACAGCACCGAGCTGCATCTGGAAGTCTTCGACCTGCGCAGCGGGCAGCGCCTCGGCCGCGTGGCAGACCTCTCCGCTGACGGCTTTATGCTGTTCAGCGACACGCCGCACCGAGCAGACACCGTGGTCGAATGTCGCCTGGTCAGCGAACAGGTGATTGATGGGGTCGGCGAGATCCAGCTGAGCGCCGACTGCCTATGGAGCCGCCCCGGCGCCGACGGCCAACACTGCTGGGCCGGTTTTCATATCATCGAACTGGAACCCGACCAGGCCACCGCACTGGACGTGCTGCTCGAGCATCTTTAAACACTGGCGGCATGGCATGAAAAAACTGTCGCCTTGTGCGGGCGTATCTCTTTGCGTCTCGCGCGGTTTTCGAGTTTGAACCACGGTTCGCGGCCAAGGCCCCTCCTACAGGGCGGTGGTGCTCTTGTGAGGGCGGGCCTGGTCGCGAATGAATAAGCTGCGGTGCGCTGGCGCCGTTGTGGGAGGGGCCTTGGCCGCGAATGGCGCAGGACCGCCAATGGCCCGCCGGGGGGCGCGGTATCAGCGCAGGACCGCCACCCGACACATCCCACTGAAATCCAGACCGCCGCGACCCCATGAAAAACGCCCCGCACGGCGCTAACCGTGACGGGGCGTTGTCAGTGCAGCTAGGGCTCAGACGAAAACGATTTCGTCGTTTTCGACCCGTTCAACGCTGTGCGCGCTCGTAGGATGGCGTTGAGCGCAGCGATACCCATCACGACGATCTGGAGAAAACCCGGCAAACTCCAGCACCCGCCCAACCGCCCCCGGATTGCGCCGGGGCTTATTGGGCTACGCCACAGCTTGACCCTTGACCCGCGTGGCCGCCGATGGGTATCGCTGCGCTCAAGCCTGCGCGGCCCGCCCCATCCTACAAGAGCCGTGTCTGCAGGCTCACTACCAGGCCGCGACCCCATGAAAAACGCCCCGCACGGCGCTAACCGTGACGGGGCGTTTTCAGTGCAGCTGGGGCTCAGACGAAAACGATTTCGTCGTTTTCGACCGTGCCGGTGACGGTGCTGCCTGGGCCGAACTTGCCGGCGAGGATCAACTGCGCCAGCGGGTTTTCGATCCAGCGCTGGATCGCCCGCTTCAGCGGTCGCGCGCCGTAGACCGGGTCGTAACCGATGGCAACCAGCTTGTCCAAGGCCTCATCGCTCAACTCCAGACCCAGCTCGCGCTCGGCCAGACGCTGACGCAAACGGTTCAGCTGGATCAGCGCGATGCCGGCAATCTGCTCGCGGGCCAGCGGCTCGAAGATCACCACCTCATCAATACGGTTGATGAATTCCGGGCGGAAGTGCGTGCTCACCGCATCCATCACCGCCGCGCGTTGCGCCTCGCGATCACCGACCAGCTCCTGGATCTGCGCGGAGCCTAAGTTGGAGGTCATCACGATCACGGTGTTCTTGAAATCGACGGTGCGCCCGTGACTGTCGGTCAAGCGGCCGTCTTCCATGACCTGCAAAAGGATGTTGAACACATCCGGGTGAGCCTTCTCCACCTCGTCCATCAGGATCACCGAGTAGGGTTTGCGGCGTACCGCCTCGGTCAGGTAACCACCCTCTTCGTAGCCGACATAGCCGGGCGGGGCACCGATCAGCCGCGACACGGAATGCTTCTCCATGAACTCGGACATGTCGATGCGCACCAGCGCCTCCTCGGTGTCGAAGAGGAACTCGGCCAGAGCCTTGCACAGCTCGGTCTTGCCCACCCCGGTCGGGCCGAGGAAGAGAAAGGAGCCGCTTGGCCGATTTGGGTCGGACAACCCGGCGCGTGAACGCCGTACCGCATTAGCCACGGCGACCACCGCTTCTTTCTGGCCGATCACCCGCTGGTGCAGTAGACCTTCCATCTTCAACAGCTTGTCGCGCTCGCCTTCAAGCATCTTGCTCACCGGAATGCCGGTCCACTTGGACACTACTTCGGCAATTTCTTCCTCGGTGACCTTACTGCGCAGCAGCTGGTTCTCGGTCTTGCCGTGCTGGTCGACCATCTGCAGGCTGCGCTCCAGATCCGGGATGATGCCGTACTGCAGTTCGGCCATGCGGCTCAGGTCACCCTTGCGCCGCGCTGTTTCCAGCTCCTGGCGCGATTGTTCGATTTTCTGCTGGATCTGCGCCGAGCCTTGTACCTCAGCTTTTTCTGCCTTCCAGATGTCTTCCAGATCAGCGTACTCACGCTCCAGGCGGGCGATGTCTTCCTTGAGTTTCTCCAGGCGCTTGATCGCCGCCTCGTCGTCCTCTTTCTTTAACGCCTGGGCCTCGACCTTGAGCTGGATCAGCCGGCGTTCCAAACGGTCGAGCACTTCCGGCTTGGAGTCGATTTCCATGCGGATGCGGCTGGCCGCCTCGTCGATCAGGTCGATGGCCTTGTCCGGCAGCTGGCGGTCGGTGATGTAGCGATGGCTGAGCTTGGCCGCGGCAATGATCGCGCCGTCGGTGATCGCCACCTTGTGGTGCACCTCATAGCGCTCCTTGAGGCCACGGAGGATGGCGATGGTGTCTTCCTCGCTCGGCTCGTCGACCAGCACCTTCTGGAAGCGCCGCTCCAGGGCGGCGTCCTTCTCGATGTACTGGCGGTACTCGTCGAGCGTGGTGGCGCCGACACAGTGCAACTCGCCACGGGCCAGGGCCGGCTTGAGCATATTGCCGGCGTCCATGGAGCCTTCGGCCTTGCCGGCGCCAACCATGGTGTGGATTTCGTCGATAAACAGGATGATCCGCCCTTCCTGCTTGCCCAGCTCGTTGAGCACCGCCTTCAGGCGCTCCTCGAACTCGCCACGGAATTTCGCCCCGGCGATCAGCGAACCCATGTCCAGCGACAGCACGCGCTTGTCCTTCAGGCCATCCGGCACCTCGCCATTGACGATGCGCTGGGCCAGGCCTTCGACAATCGCGGTCTTGCCCACGCCCGGTTCGCCGATCAGCACCGGGTTGTTCTTGGTGCGGCGCTGCAATACCTGAATGGTGCGGCGGATTTCGTCGTCACGGCCGATTACCGGGTCCAGCTTGCCTTCTTCGGCGCGCTTGGTCAGATCGATGGTGTATTTATCCAGAGCCTGGCGCGACTCCTCAGCATTCGGGTCATTCACCGCATCGCCACCGCGCAGGTTGCTGATGGCGTTTTCCAGGGCTTTCTTGCTCACGCCCTGGGCGAGCAGCAATTTGCCCAGGCGGGTGCCTTCGTCCAGCGCGGCGAGCAACACCAGTTCGCTTGAGATGAACTGGTCGCCCTTCTGCTGGGACAGGCGGTCGGCCTGATTGAGCAAGCGCGCCAGATCCTGGGACAGATTGACGTCGCCGGTCGGGTTCTGGATCTTGCCCAGCTGATCGAGCTCTTTGCTCAATGCCTGGCGCAGGCTGCCTACGTCGAAGCCGACCTGCATCAGCAGCGGCTTGATCGAACCGCCCTGCTGGTCGAGCAGCGCCTGCATCAGGTGCAGTGGCTCGATAGCGGCATGATCGAGGCCGACGGCCAAGGATTGGGCGTCAGAGAGTGCAAGTTGCAGCTTGCTGGTTAAACGGTCGATTCGCATTGCATCATCCTTCCTATTAAAAGCAGGCCGGCGCGATGAACACCCCTGTACTGAAAGCCTGCGAGATGAAGACTAGATGAGGACGATTGTGCAAGTTTCAAGCGCGGCAACGTTGATCTGAGTCATGCCCAGCGGCGCAACGCGGTTTAGCTGGATGGCCGGGCCGCGCAGGTCGAGGCTCGTAGGATAGGTTGAGCGCAGCGATACCCATCGGGCGCCAGACCTGCGTTGCGCCCATGATGGGTTACGGCGCATCTGCTCTGCTGACAGCAGGCCAATTTATGGGCGCCTAAAATCGCGGCACTCCACGACTTTGCCGAAGGGGTCGGCCGCGTTGGTCGGGACTCGTAGGATGGGTTGAGCGCAGCGATACCCATCGGGCGCCAGACCTGCGTTGCGCCCATGATGGGTTACGGCGCAGCGTTTATTGCGCGTTCAGTCGATCCCCAGCTTCTTCAGCCGGTAGCGCATCGAACGGAAGCTCAGGCCCAGGCGTTGGGCGGCTGCGGTGCGGTTCCAGCGGGTTTCTTCGAGGGCTTGCATAATCAGCTTGCGCTCGACGTCTTCCAGGTGATCTTCCAGGTTGTCGATCTGCGCCAGGCTGGCGTCGCCGTTTTCGCCGGCACCGCAGGCATCGGCCAGGCGCAGGTCGCCAGCAGTGATGCGGTCGTCTTCGCAGAGGGTGTAGGCGCGTTCGAGCATATTCTCCAGCTCGCGCACGTTGCCGGGGAAGCGATAGCTTTTGAGCTTGTCCAGCGCATCGCTGTCGAGCCTGGCCGGGCTCAAGCCGGGGCCTTCGGCCAGGCGCTTGAGCATCACCTCGGTCAGGTGGGCGATGTCTTCGCGGCGCTCGCGCAGCGGTGGCACGCGCAGTTCGATGACGTTCAAGCGGTAGTACAAATCCTGGCGGAAGCGCCCGGCGGCGACTTCGCCAGCCAGGTCTTTGTGGGTGGCGCAGAGAATGCGCACATCGACCACCAGTTCCTGCTGGCCACCGACGGCGCGCACGGCTTTCTCCTGAATCGAGCGCAGCAGTTTGACCTGCATCGGCAAGGGCAAGTCAGCAACTTCATCGAGGAACAGGGTGCCGCCATTGGCGGCCTGAAACAGGCCCTGCTTGTCTTCGATGGCGCCGGTAAAACTGCCCTTCTTGTGGCCGAAGAACTCGCTTTCCATCAGCTCCGACGGGATCGCGCCGCAGTTCACCGGCACGAAGGGTTGTTCGCCACGACCGCCCTGCTCGTGGATCAGGCGCGCGACCAACTCCTTGCCGCTGCCGGATTCGCCACTGATATACACCGGCGCCTGGCTGCGCGCGAGCTTGAGGATCTGCTTGCGCAGCGCCTTCATTGGCGGCGACTCACCGAGCAGGCGGCTGTCGACCGGCAGCTCCTGGCTGTCCGGCGAGCGCAGGCGCAGGGCGGTGGCGACCAGTTCACGCAGGCGGGCGAGGTCGACCGGCTTGGTCAGGAAGTCAAAGGCGCCGGCTTTCAGCGCATTAATCGCGGTGTCCAGGCTGCCGTAGGCGGTGATCATCGCGACCGGCACCTGGGGATGGCGCTGCAGGATGTGCTGCACCAGATCCAGACCCGTGCCGTCGGGCAGGCGCATATCGGTCAGGCACAGGTCGAACGGCTCCTTGGCCAGCCACTCACGCGCTTCCTTGACGTTGCGCGCGCTGCGGGTGTCGAGCTTCATACGACCCAGGGTAATTTCCAGGAGTTCGCGGATATCGGGCTCATCGTCGACGATCAGGGCTCTCTGGCGGGTCATGGTCAGCTCAGTTTGCGTGGATGGGCGAAGGTGATGCGAAAGCAGCTGCCACCACCTTCGCGCGGTTTGTAGTCGAGTCGCGCCTGGTTGCTTTCGCACAGCTCGCGGGAAATATACAGGCCCAGGCCGGTGCCTTTGTTTTCCGTGGTGAAGAATGGCTCGAAGATGTGCTGCAGTTGCTCGGGCGACACGCCTGGGCCGTCATCGAGGACTTCCAGCACCGGCAGATCGCTGCTTTCATCGCGCAATAGTCGCAGCCAGACCTGCCCTTGCGGATTGTTCTGCGCGCTGTAGCGCAGGCCGTTCTGCACCAGATTAGTCAGCACCTGAGTCAGCTGATGAGGGTCCATGCGGGTTTGCACGGTGCCGCTCTTGGTTTCCAGATGCAGCGTCTGCCCGGGCGCCGCCGAGCTGCGAAACTCGCTGGCAAAACGGTGCAGCCAGTATTTCAGGTCCAGCAGTTGCGGCTCGGCCTGGCGCCGGCGCGACAGCTGCAGAACGTTCTCGATCACCAGGTTCATGCGCCGCGAGTGATCCTGAATGATCTGCGCCAGGCGCTGATCGGGGCCATGCAGGTCTTCCGACTCCTGCAGCAGCTGCGCCGCATGGCTGATCGCGCCGAGCGGGTTGCGGATTTCGTGGGCAATGCCGGCGGTCAGGCGGCCGAGGGAGGCGAGTTTTAGCTGCTGGGCTTGCTGGGCAATCTGCGAAATATCGTCGAGAAACACCAGGGTGTGCCGCTCGCCGCTGCGCTGCAGGGCGATGAAGCTCGGCTGCAATACCGCGCCATCGGCAAACGCCTGCAGGCTCGAGGGACGCAGGCTTGGATTGTGCTGCCATTGCTGCAGGCGCTTGACCAGTTCCGGGCAGTGCGGGTCGAGAATTTTGCCAGCCAACGCATCGCGGCCGAGCAGGTGCAGCGCGCCCTGGTTGGCCAGCAGCACCCGATGCTGCTCGTCGAGCACCAGGATGCCGGTACGCATACGCTGCAGGATCAGGGCATTCAGGGCTTCCAGGCTGGCCACGTCCGCGGCGCGCTGTTCGGCCAGGCTTTCGCTGGCTTGCAGGCGCCGGGTCAGTCCCTGCAGAAGCAGGGCCGCGGCAAAGCACAGGGCGCCGAGCGCTCCGGCCTGCACATATTGAGCGCTGGCTTCCGGGCGACTGAGGCTGAGGTAGAAGGTCAGGTAGATCAGGCCGATGGCGGCAACGGCAGCAATCAACAGACCGATGCGTCCGCGCAGCAGGATATTGGCGATGGCCACCGCAACGATCAGTAAGTTGCCGATCCCGCTGGGCGTGCCGCCGGCCGCATAGAACAGCGCAGACAGCAGAATCACATCGACCAGGGCCAGACTGAAGATCTGCCCTAGGTGCGCGGGCCGCTTGACCAGCGCGACCACCAGGATATTCAGAATCAGGTAAAACCAGCTGCCATAGCGAAACAGCTCAGCGTGGGCCAGCTTCAGCAACTGGGCATCCATGTCGCTGGAGATCAGCAACACCAGCAGCACACCGATGGTCAGGCGATAAAAATGATAGAGCCGCAGTACACGGCGGCCCTGAATACCGCTGAGCGCTAGGGCTTCAACGCTCACCAGGTTTGGGGCCTTGCTTGAGATGGGCCTGGCTGCAATACCAGTCTCCAGCATTGCTCAACGCCTCTTCGCGAGGCAGATACACCCCACAATGGGCGCAACGCTCCATGGGCGCGGGGCTTTCCCGGTGTTGCTCGGAGCGCTTCGCAGGGCGGGTAAAGCGCCGCCAGAGCCAGAAGGCGGCGACGATAATGGCTATCCAGAACAGCAGGCGGAACAGGCCCATAACGCTCTCTTCTTGTCGGAAAGGCAGATGATTGAAGGCAGTTTATTGGAAAGCCTTGCAGTTTAGCCACGGATGTCACGTCAGCACAGCGGCTATTCTGCTGGCTGGTTGGCAACAATCAGCGGCTCGGCAGCCAGACCATACCGCAATTGCGGATTACCCCGAATTAGCGGATTGCCCGAGATCATAGGCCGGCCGGGCCGCCGTCCGCTCGGCGCGCAGGGACAGCCCGCCAGCTTGAGTGCCGCGCGATCTACAGGCTTATCTGGCCAGCCAGATCAATGAGGCGAAGCGACCGGTCTGGGCGGCGCGACGGTAGGAATAAAAGCGCGGATCGCTGTAGGTGCAGAAACCGCCACCGTACACCGCCGTAACGCCGCACGCCGCCAGGCGGATCCGCGCCAGCTGATAAATATCAGCCATAAAACGATGCGGATTAATACTGGCAACAAAGGCTTCGCCAGCCTGAGGATGCGCGGCCATGAAGGCGTCGCGCACCTCGGCACCGACTTCAAAGGCTTGCGCACCAATCGCCGGCCCAAGCCAGACCAGTACGTCTTCTGGCACTACGGCCAACGCATCCAGGGTTGCCTCCAGCACACCGCCAGCCAGCCCGCGCCAGCCCGCATGGGCCGCGGCGACACGACTGCCGGCACGGTCGCAAAACAGCACCGGCAGGCAATCGGCAGTCATCACGGTACAGGCCACATTCGGCGTGGCAGTCCAGCTGGCGTCGGCTTCGGCGACGTCGCCCGGTTCGGCAGACACGACGCTAACGCCGTGCACCTGACGTAACCAGGCCGGCTTGCAGCCCAACTGACTGATCAGGCGCTGGCGGTTCTTGGCCACGGCCACAGGATCATCCTCGACATGCTCACCGAGGTTGAAGCTGTCGAAGGGCGCGGCACTGAGGCCGCCGCTGCGCGTCGTAATACAGGCCCTGACCCAGGCGGGTGCCGGCCAATCTGGCGTCAGCCAGTCATGAGCAGCCTGTGACATCACCCGATAAACGCCTCGCGATCCTGACGCAGCAGCGTCAACAGCCACACGAAGTCATCCGGCAGCGGTGACTGCCACTTCATCCGCTGCCCGGTAACAGGATGATCCAGCTCAAGGAAGCGTGCATGCAGCGCCTGACGCGGGAATTCCTTGAGGGTCTGCACCATGGTCTGGCTGGCTGCAGGCGGGATGCGGAAACGCCCGCCGTAGACCGGGTCACCGACCAGCGGATAGCCGACATGACTCATGTGCACGCGAATCTGGTGAGTACGCCCGGTTTCCAGCTTGACCCGCGAGTGGGTATGCGAGCGGAAGCGTTCCAGCACCCGATAGTGGCTGACTGCCGGCTTGCCGCCATCGCTGACCGCCATGCGCTGGCGTTGCGCTGCGCTACGACCAATGGGCGCGTCGATTTTGCCGCCAGCGGTGATCACGCCAATCACGATGCACTCGTAGATCCGGCTGACCGTGCGCTTTTGCAACTGATCGACAAGGCGCGTCTGCGCTTCGATGGTCTTGGCCACCACCATCAGCCCGGTGGTGTCTTTGTCCAGGCGATGGACGATGCCGCAGCGCGGCACATTGACGATATCCGGTATGTGATACAGCAGGGCGTTGAGCAGGGTGCCATCGGCGTGCCCTACGGCCGGGTGCACCACCAGCCCCGCAGGCTTGTTGATCACCAACATGTGGTCATCTTCATAGACGATGTCCAGAGGGATGTCCTGGGCGACCCATTCACCTTGGGCCTCCTGTTCGGCGCGCAGCGCCAGTAACGACCCGCCGTGCACGATGTCACGCGGGCGAACCACGGCACCATCGACAGTCAACAGCCCGTCTTTGATCCAGGCAGTCAGGCGCGAACGCGAGTGCTCAGCGAACAGTTGGGCGGCGACTTGGTCGAGGCGTTGACCGCCCATATCAGTGGGCACCTCGGCGTTCAGTTCAATGGTCTGCTTATTAATAGGGGACATGCTCGGCAACAATGGGGGACTCAAGGGTCGGTGGATGGGTCATTACACGCCGATTGCCGCGACAAATCAGGCCAGGCAAGGCGTGAGACGCCGCCCAGTAGCCACTACATTGGCCAGCCCGTCACTACGAACTGGCTGCATTTGCAGCGCAACCCGTAAGCCTGCGGCCAAAATGAAATGCCAGCTGGACCTACTTTTGGTTTCGGCTACGCGCTTGTGGTTAAATACGGCGTCTTTGCCCCAGGGTCACCGGGGGCGCTCATCATAACAGGACGGCTTTGCTCAAGACAGCCGCCGTCACAGGGACGCAAGCCGCCATGCAAGTGAGACACCTGCTGCTGATCGCCATCCTCGCCCTTACCGCTGCCTGCTCGTCCAAAGAGGTTCTCGACGAGAACCTGAGTGAGACCGAGCTGTACCAGCAGGCTCAAAGCGATCTGGACAACAAGAGCTACACCAGTGCGGTGACCAAGCTCAGGGCTCTCGAGTCACGCTACCCGTTCGGCCGCTATGCCGAACAGGCTCAGCTGGAGCTGGTCTACGCCTACTACAAGAACGCCGAGCCGGAAGCTGCAAGGTCTGCAGCCGAGCGTTTCATTCGCCTGCATCCGCAGCACCAGAATGTCGACTACGCCTACTACATCAAGGGCCTGGCCTCCTTCGACCAGGATCGCGGCTTGATTGCCCGCTTCCTGCCGCTGGACATGACCAAGCGCGACCCCGGTGCCGCTCGCGACTCTTACAACGAGTTCGCCCAGCTCACCAGCCGCTACCCGAACAGCCGCTATGCCCCGGATGCCAAGCAGCGCATGATCTACCTGCGCAACTTGCTGGCCGCGTATGAAATCCATGTAGCTCACTACTACCTGACTCGCCAGGCTTACGTCGCCGCAGCCAACCGTGGCCGTTATGTGGTGGAAAACTTCCAGGAAACGCCATCGGTTGCCGATGGCCTGGCAGTCATGACCGAGGCTTACCAGCGCCTGACCCTGGACGAACTGGCCGCAACCAGCCTGGAAACCCTCACGCTCAACTACCCGGATCACCCCAGCCTGGTCGACGGCAAATTCGTGCCGCGCGAGGAAGAAAGCGACAGCCGCTCGTGGCTGGCCAAGGCCACTCTCGGCCTGATCGAAAGCGATACGCCGCTGCCGCCAGGCGAAACCCGCGCCAGCCAGGACGTGATCCGTCAGTACGAAGACGCTGCCGAACAAATCCCCGAAGAGCTGAAATCGACCAGCGAAGATCAAGCCAGCCAGGCAGCCCAAGGCAGCAAGCGCTCCTGGTTCAGCTACATGACCTTCGGCCTGTTCGACTGAGCAACTGAACCGCCTCAACCGCGAGCTTCAGCAAAATGCCGCGCACTCTAAACAAGTGCGCGGCATTTTTTATGGGCGGGGAATAATCCGATCCACGGGCTGGCGCCTGGGCTTCTGTAGGATGGCGTTGAGCATAGCGATACCCATCACAACACCCTGCATGCACCCGCAAAACTAGACCACTGGATTAACAGCGCAGACCGCGTGCCTGCCGACGACGCACTGGCCGATTGGTGACCGCAGGGCTTTCGTAGGATGCGGTTGAACGCAGCGATACCCATCAAACAGTTGCCCCTCCGGCGGATTTTATTGGTTTGCCGCAGATCGCGGTGATGGGTATCGCTGCGCTCAACGCCATCCTACAAAAACGCCGCCCCCGCACGGGATGATGCGCCCCGTTGAGCATGAGCTCTCAACCCAAACGCCCTTCGGGCGCGTATGGCGTCGGATCGATGATCGGCTCACGCCCGAGCAGCAGATCGGTCAACAATTGGCAGGAGGCCGGCGCCAGCACCAGGCCATTACGGAAATGCCCGCAGTTCAACCAGAGCCCGTCATGCCCCGGCACCGGGCCGATAAAGGGAATCCCCTCCGGCGACCCTGGGCGCAATCCGGCCCAATGACCCACCACCTCGGCATCCACCAGCGCTGGCAACAGCCCGACCGCCGACGCCTTGAGACTGGCAAGGGCTTCTTCGGTAGGCGTCTTGTCGAACCCCACATGCTCGAGGGTGCTGCCTATCAGGACATGACCATCGCGCCGCGGAATCGCATAGCGCCCGTTGGCCAGCACGATACTGCTGAGAAAATCCTCGGCGCACTTGTAGAGGATCATCTGCCCCTTCACCGGCTCGACTGGCAACTCGATACTCAAGCTGCGCAACAACTCGCCACTCCAGGCACCAGCGGCAACCACCACGCGATCGGCACGCATCTCGCCGGCGGAGGTATGCACGCCACAAATCCGCTCGCCCTCGCGGATAAACCCGCTTACCGCGCACTGCTCATGCACCGTCACATTCGGCATCTGCGCCAGCGCGGCACGTAGTGCCTTGATCAAGCGCGGATTACGCACATTGGCCACCCCCGACATGAACAACGCCTGCGAGAAGCCACCGGCCAACGCCGGCACCGCCCGGTAAACAGACTCGACGGAGACCGCCTGCATCGGCCGCTGCTCACGCGCAGCCCAGGCCAAGGGGGCGGCCTGTTCCTGATCTAGCCAGTACAAACCGGTGACATACACCTCGGGATCGACACCGGTATCCTCCAGCAACTTCGCCCCCAGCTGCGGATAGAAATCCTGCGACCAGTGCGCCAACGCCGTCACCGCTGGGCTGTAGTTCCAGGGGTACAGCGGCGAGACGATACCGCCACCGGCCCAAGAAGATTCAGAGCCTATCGCTCCGCGCTCTACCAGTACTACCTGGCAACCCGCGGCACCTAAATTGCGCGCTGTCAGCAGCCCGGCAATCCCCCCGCCGACTATCACTATCTCAGTCAAAACATCACGCTCCGCATACCCAGACAAAAAAAGCAGACAAACCCACAAAATGGACTAAGGTCATATCGGTGTTAGGGACAACATTTAGGAACTCAGGATGAGATCTTCCTCGAATGCAGGCTTCAGCTTGCTCGAAGCGCTTATGGCACTGGCTTTGACTGCATCATTGCTTGGCATTGCCACTCCAGCTGTCTCTGGCTGGATACACAAGCAGAAAATGCACAGCCTACAAACCGACCTCTTCCATATGGCCACCCAGGCCCGCTATTTGGCCATGACTCGGCAAAGTCGAGTCACACTATGTCCGCTGACAGTACAAGAGACTTGCAGCCAACAATGGACTGAAAGCCTGAGTAGCTTTATCGACAGCAACGGCAACCGTCGTCTGGATCCTGGCGAGGAAATCATCAGCACGCTGCAACTCCCTAGCGGAATAGCGCTGAACTGGCGCGGCATGCGGCCTACTAACTCGATACATTTCAGCAGCCAAGGCGTGACCTTTGTCAGCAATGGCACCATGAGCCTATGCCCTCGACAGGGTAGCGCCAAACCTGGCGCAATCGTAATCAACCGACAAGGGCGCATGAAAGTTTCAAGCAGTGAAGCTCGCTGTCCCTTGTAAGCGCAACCTGAGCCGACCACTCAGCACCACAAAGAAACCGGATGTCTCATATCGATTTGAAGCTCGACAGGTTGCTGGCAATGATGTCAGTAGAGCTAAAAGGATCAGAGACGATGAAGCAACAATCCGGTTTTACCCTGATCGAACTGATGATCACCCTGGCACTGCTGGGAGTCATCTTGTCGATAGCGATTCCCGCCATGGGTGACTTCGCCATTAAACAACGCGTGAGCTCCCAGACCAATGAAATGATGCTGTCACTTGCCTTTGCTCGCAGTGAAGCCATCAAGCTCAATCGAGATGTCCGGCTAATCCCCGTAACGGGGACAGCCAACGGATGGAGCGCGGGCTGGTGTGTCGGCCCCAGCACCATCAACAGCTGCAATCATGCTGATGTAGTGCGGGTGTTCTCTTCAGCCAACGGCGTCAGCATCACCAGTTCTGGCATAGCCAACCCTCCGGTACTTGTCTTCCGTCGTGATGGCACGACCACCCAAACCAACGCAGCACTGGCAATAACATCGCCCAATTTGAAGGTTACCGGGGAAAGCGCTCGCTGCATCAGCCTGAATCGCCAAGGCCGGGCAGAAGTCAAACACATGACTAGAGACGCGGCTTGCAGCTGATCGAGGAGGAAGCATCATGAACCTACCAAAACAGAAACACAGACAACAGGGCGCCTCGTTGATCGAGGTAATGGTCGCCTTGCTAATTTTTACCGTTGGACTGCTTGGCTTGGCGGCACTTCAACTTAACGCCCTGCAAAGTACTGCCGACAGCGGACAACGCTCTCAGTCTGTTTGGCTTATGCAGGATCTAATCGAACGTATGCGGGCTAACCCGGACGGAACTGCTGCTCAGTACGCAGCAGCGCCAAACTGCGCAGCACTGCCCGCCAGAATGTGTGCAGACCATTACAACCCCAGCAGCGCTTCCAAGATTACGGCCAGCAACTGCAATGCGCAGGAGATGGCAGCATTCGATACTTGGGAAGCCCAATGCAGCTACGTCGATATCGCGACCTTCAACACCATTGATGCACGCTTCAATAGTCGGGATTTCATTATCCCGCCAGAGGCAGGAACATTACTCGATGCCGAAAGTGACGGAAACGACCTGGATCTGAGCTTGAACTGGCTGTCCAAAAGCAGCCGATCCGCTACAAAAGATGGATCGACATCTGAACTGAGGATAGAACGATGAGCCACCGCCGACAGAGCCTGCAATATCGTCAATGCGGGATGTCCATCGTCGAACTGCTAGTCGCCTTGGTGATCAGCCTCCTGCTGATGACAGGGGTTGTCCAGGTTTTCCTCTCATCGAAACAAACCTATGCCAGCAATGAGTCTGCATCGCGCCTGCAGGAGAATGGCCGGTTCGCGCTCGAATTTATCGCCCAAAGCGCACGCCATGCCGGCTATGTCGAAGCAGCCAATTTATCCGTAAGCCTACCCTCCACTATCGCCAGTCCCGGCAATGGCATCTGCAATGATTCGGGCACCTGTAGCAGCCAAGGCGTCGATGAAGAGTCGGATAACGTCGCATTCGTACTTCAGCCACGCATCCAGGATAATTTGCGCCGCGATTGTCTTGGCGTGAATGGCACAGGTACCCATGCCATTAATGACACGGACATAATCATCAACCAATTTGTGATCATCGAGGCCGACCCTGCCAACGGAGAGCCCCACCCAGCACTTGGCTGCCGATCAAGAAACACTCGCGGTGGCTGGGTAACTGGAGCAACAGCACAAAGGCTTATCGACGGTATAGATGCCTTGCAAGTGCAATATGGCATTAGCACAGGAGGCGATACCAGCAGTGTCAATCAATACGTCTCTGCGGATCGCGTAAGCAATTGGGAAAATGTGCTGGCCGTCCGTATTGCCGTCTTGGCCAATTCAATGAACGCCGTTAGTCCCCCTGCCCCTGCTCGCCAATATGTACTGCTGGATGCAGCCCCCATCTCCTTTAACGACGGCAAATCCCGGCAAATATTCACTACCACTATCAAGCTGCGTAATACCTATTGAGGCTCGGCACTATGGACATGACCCTTGCAACCCACTCCCGCCAAACCGGTGCCACCTTGATCGTTGCGCTGGTGTTTCTGGTCGTACTCACTATTGCAGGCATCACCGCCATGCAGTTCTCCACGCTGGAAGAACGCATGGCCAGCAACTCGCAGTTCCGTAATGAAACATTCCAACAGGCACAGAACGAAATTCGCTCAGAACTGCTCGCCTTCAATGCCAGCTTGCTAGGACGCGCACCGCTACTCGATGCAATAAACGCAGGATCGTTCAGTAATGGCGCAGACGGTTACCCACAGAAACTCACCGCCACCGAACTCAAGCAACTCGGCCTACCCAACACGACCAGAAGGGCCGTAGACACTACGACGCCCATTCCAGCCCCAGGTTTCACCGTGGTTCGCTATACCAAAACAAGCCTCTGTACCGGGGCCAACGTCGAGCGCTTCGAATGCACCGACTATGAACTGCAAACCCGCTCGCAAATGGACAACGGCGCCTACTCCGAGCAATCGCAGGGCATTATCTTCATGAACACCAAAGGTTAGGGGAAATACCATGAGCCGATTGACCGCCTACTTCGCCCTGACCGCCACCCTGCTACTGACAGGCATTACCCATGCCGAAGATAGCGATATAAATAGCTATAGCCCGCTGGAAATGGCGACCGTCACTGTCCGTATGACTGGCGGTTACCCGTACGGCGAACTGTCTCCCTGCCCAGATTGCCCTCTGCGCCTGCTGCCCTTCACTCCCGACGCACAACTCTATATCCAAGGTCGCAAGACAGCGGCCAATGCGCTGCAAGATGGGCAAACATTGATAGGCACCGTATTCATTCGCAGCAAGCCGATCGACGCCATCAGCGAAATCGTTGCCAAATAACAGGACATCATAAATATGAACATTCGCCCGTTTGCTTTTGTCCTTGGCAGCTTCTGTTATATAAGCCTCACCCTGCAAACTGCACTAGCTGACGACACGGAGATTTATGTCAGCCGCAGCCTTCCAGAGGATCAGCAGGTTCGCCCCAATCTGATGTTCGTCATCGATAACTCGGGGTCTATGGATGCTGCAGTAAATGGAACCACCTGCGAAATTTCGGATAGAGGTATTCGCAACCGCTGTGTTGAGAGCGGGAGTGGAAAAAACAAAACCTATCGCAAGACTCGACTGCAAGTCGTCAAAGACGTAACCAACGAGCTTATTGAAGAATTGCGCTTAAGCGACGATGTCAATATTGGACTGATGCACTTTGACGCCTACGCAGACGGCGGCAGCAATATGCAAGGCGGGATGGTTGCCATCCCCGTAAGACGAGCAAGCACGGTTGCCGATGACTTCAAGACAGAGCTAAACAGCCTTTACGCGTACCCTAATACTCCTCTTTCAGAATCCTTCTATGAGGCTGCGCTTTATATGAAAGGCGCAGCACCGAAGTTTGGTGGCAGCACTTATGCAGCTTATGAAAATAGCAGTGGCAGCGGTTATTTGACCTCTAAACCAAGTGTTTCCTCATCCAAGAGTGGAGGCAATTATTCCAGCCCAATCCAATACTCCTGCCAGAAGAGCAATATAATTCTGCTCACCGACGGAGCCCCCACCTATGACAACGCCGCCAACAACGACATTCGCTCATTGATCAGCGTCGCGGGGGCAGCTAACACGCAATACACCACTGCCAACGCCAACTGCCGTAACCCGGGTACTAGCAGTAGCAACTACAGTGGCGAGTGCATGCCTCACCTTGCCGAGCATTTGGCCAACCAAGACGTTAGCTCTTCGCAGCCCGGCAAGCAGACGATCAGCACTTACACCATCGGCTTTGCTACCAACCAAACCCTGCTGCAAAACACGGCTAGTGCAGGCAATGGCCGCTACTTCACCACCGACGATACCTCTGGCCTGGTGACTGCACTCAAGTCGATTCTGGTGGAAATTCTTGCGGAAAACACGACCTTCGCCACCCCTAGCGTCGCGGTAAGCGCCTACAACAACCTGGGCTACCGCAACGACCTTTACTACGCCCTGTTCCGCCCTGCGGAAGGTGCCCGCTGGGTCGGCAACGTTAAACGCTACAAATTCCAGGCGGAAACCACCGACGTCAACGGCAACAAGACTGCAGCGCAAATCGTTGATAAAAATGGTCAACCTGCGGTTGATGAAGCAACCGGTTTTTTCAAGGAAAGTGCATCGAGTTACTGGTCGCTTCAGGATGGTCGTGACGTAGCAAAAGGCGGAATCGCTGGCCTGCTGAGCAACCCCGACGCGCGCAATCTGTTCACCTGGACAGCGACTGATCGCTCGCCCACCGCGTCGGCAGGTGTAACAGGAAGCGTGTCATTAACCAGCAGCGCCCATGATCTGACGACATCCAACACCGCCATTAGCAAAACCATGCTCGGTGTTGGCACGGCAACCGGCTCGGACACAGCCAGAGAGAACGCCATCAAGTGGGGCAGAGGGATCGACCCCCTCACAAGCCAGGCGCGCTTGCAGCTTGCTGACGTCCTGCATAACGAACCGCGCCTGGTGGCCTACAAGACCGATGAAGACTTGGTACGCGTCGAGGCTGCCAAGAACGGCACAGCCACTTCCCCTGAACAGCTCTATATGTTCTTCGGCACCAATGAAGGCTTTATCCATGCGGTAGACCCCAAGACCGGCGCGGAAAAATTCGCCTTCATTCCCAAGGAACTGCTGTCCAACCTCAATGCCTATTATCAGGACCCCAAGGGATCCGATGCCAAGCGCTATGGCATGGACGGCCAGTTCAATCTATGGGTTGAGTACGGCAGTCTCGACACAACGGCAAAAACCCGCAATATCACAAAAAGTATTCTCTATGCCGGCATGCGTCGTGGTGGCCGCAACTATTACGCCCTGGATGTGGGGAACATCAACACCCCGGCACTCAAATGGGTGATCAAGGGCGGTACAACTACCGATTCAACCCCCGGCTTCGAGAAACTCGGCCAAACCTGGTCGACACCAAAACTGGCAAGCATCAAGGTCAACGGCACAGCCACCAAGGTGCTGATCTTTACTGGCGGCTACGACCCGATTCAGGACGTTGACAGCCCCAACACCCCTACCGCCAACGACAACTATGGCAATAGCCTGTATATCGTCAACGCCGACACCGGCCAGTTGATCTGGCGCGCCAGCAATGCTTCCGACACCGGCGCCAACCTGAAACTGGCCAGCATGACTCACAGCATGCCGGCCGACCCCGTAGTCATCGACATCAACAGTGATGGCCTGGCCGATATCCTTTATGCCGCTGATAGCCGCGCTCAGGTGTTCCGCTTCGATATTAATAACGCCAACACGGGCGCCGCCAACCTGGCCACTGGCGGTCGCATCGCTAGCGTCGGAGGGGACTCCGCACTGAATAACCGCCGGTTCTTCAGCACTCCGGACGTCGCATTGGTTCGGGAGCGCGGCGGAAAGACGTACTTCACCATCTCTCTTGGCTCAGGTTATCGGGCGCACCCGCTCAGCGAAGACACCATTGATCGCTTCTATGTGCTACGCGATGCCAATGTCTTCAACAAGCCTGCAAGCTATGCATACGGGGCCACTGAAATCAGTCCAGACAAGCCGATCACTGAAAGCGATCTGGTCGATGTATCCAGTGTCGACCTTACCGATGCCGAGGCTGCAGGGATTCTAGAAGATATCGCAGAGGCGGAGGCCCTGATCAATGCCCTCAACCAATCCGTAGCATCCGCCCGCGATGCATTCAACGCGCACAAGGACGCATCGCTCTTCACTGCCAAGTACAACGCCATGCTCCAAGCCAACAGCAGCGCCAATGACAAACAGTCCGAAATTGACGCCATTATGGCAGCCGATCCCTATTTGCTTGCCCATGCCGCAGAAAGCACTGAGCAAAGCACACTCCAGCAAGGCCTGCTTGAAAGCCAGCAGAGCTTGGCAGCCATGCAACAAGCACGCGCTGAAGCGGATGCCGACTTGGCAGATAAAGATGCCGCCTACAATAGCGCCGCTGCCAACAAAGCCGCCGCTGTTACCGCCAAGGAGTCCGCGCAAGCAGCTGATGACGCCCTCTCGACCCCAGAGACGGTGGCAAACCTGGACGCTGCAACTGCAGCAGAAACTGCTGCTATTAGCGCGTACAGCAGCGCTGCTGCGGTAGCACAAGCAGCCTTTGACAAGAAGAACGTACTGCATACCCAAGCCGAGTCCCTGGTAGGGCTCTACAGCACACTGACCAACCTACAAAGCGAACTGGGATCGCTCTATCAGCAAATTCTGGACAAGGAACAGGCAATCGTCGCGGCTAAGGCCGCATCAGCGGATGACGACACCATCAACACCCTTCAAGCTGGCCTGGATAGCCTGAATCAAGACTATGCCGACGCTCCCGGGTCTGCCAAACGCGATGAGCTGAACTCCGGTGACAGCAAGACCGCACTGCAAGATGCTTTAACCCAGTTGAAAAGCGCCATCAGCAGCAGCGACACAGCTGGTATCCAGACGGCCCTGAATGGCTTGCAGGCCCTTACAGGACCACAGTCCGGACCACTGCAGAGCGTGGAAGAGCTTCTGGCTCGAGAAGAAATCGCTAAAAACACAGAACTGGCTAATACCGCGACCAACCTGGCCGGCAACATCGCACTGCTTCAATCCTTAGAGACCGAGCGCTCAGCACTCGTTAGCCAAGCAGCGACCGCTCAGGCAGAAGCAAATGCAATATCCACCGCTGCCTACGACGAAAGCTCCGGACTTCTGAGCGCCGAGCAACTCGCAGCGGCCAAAGCCATCTACGGGGATGATCTGGCGACGTTCGAGGCCTACCAGTACCTGATCGATCAGGCCCAGCTTGCCACTCTTGATACCGACAACGGCTTGCCAGCCTTACGCCAAGACATCAACGAGCTCTATGCACAACTTACCCCAGGCAACAACTACGTACCCAACAAAACGCTACTGGACAATAGCCAAGGCTGGTTCTTGCGCCTACCCAAAGGAGAAAAGGTGCTCTCCGCATCGCTCTCCTTCCGCGGCGCCGTTTTGTTCAACACTTTCAGCCCCCGTGGAGAGACCATAACCACCTGCGGCCCAGACGTAGGACGTGGCCGTTCATACGCCTTGAGCCTGAGCGATGCCAGTGCGATCTTCAGCAAGAACGAGGTACCTATCCGCAGCTACGCTTTGGTGCGCTCGGGTATCCCGCCATCGCCGGCCATCATATTTTCCGATGATGGCACTCCAAATATCGTCAATGGTTCAGAAATTGGCGGATTAGGGGCTGCGGGCGGGAGTGGTGGAGGCCCAGACGGCTGTGTCGATGGCGCGGATTTCTGTGAGAATCCCGCCCCAGTTACAACCACTTACTGGAGAGAAAACTGATGCGATACCAGCGCGGTTTCACGCTGATCGAGTTGATGATTGTGGTGGCTATAATCGGCATACTTGCCGCAATAGCCTACCCTAGCTACCAGCAATACATGCTCAAGTCGGGCCGCTCCGATGGCCATGCCAAACTGACCCAGATCATGCAGACACAGGAACGGTTCTACTCACAGAACCAAACTTATACCGCCAACCTGGGAGTCGGCGGCCTAGCATTCCCTAACACAGCAGCCAATGCTCCCGTGATCAGTGACGAACAGCGCTACAGTATTGCGGCCGAAGTCTGCGCAGCGGGAACCCCTATTTCCCGCTGCGTGCGACTGGTTGCAACCACTACTGGCCCACAAACAGGCGATAGCCAGTGCGGCAACCTCAGCCTGGACAGTCGAGGAGTAAAAGCCGAGACGGGAACAGGCACAGTGCAAACCTGCTGGTAAGTGACTAAGAGTGGATCGGAAGCAATCCGTGATCCTTGGGGCGTGACATTCGCCGAAGGCAATGCACTATGGTTCGGCGGCGCGGAGCAAACGTGCGGGTTGTCTCTGCGCTCCGAAGCCGCCCTACGATCTCGAACAACTCCTCGACCTTGGATAACCTGTAATCGGTAGGGTGACGCTCGCTGTAGGCTGCATGCACCGATGGTTCAGCCGCGCGCGATTCTGGCGGGTTATCGCTTCCGGCTTCGCTCCGTGCGCTCGGCGGCCCGGCAGCGCAGCCTTAAGCCTTACACCTGCCTCACCCGCAACTCCTTCGGCATCGAGAACGTCACATTCTCCGGCCGCCCTTCCAGCTCGCTTTCCCCTACCGCGCCCCAGGCTTGCAATTGACTAACCACGCCGCGCACCAGCACCTCGGGGGCTGAGGCGCCGGCGGTGATGCCGATGCTGGCAACGCCGTCGAACCATTCGCGTTTGAGGTCCTCGGCACCGTCGATCAGGTAGGCCGGGGTGCCCATGCGGTCGGCCAGTTCGCGCAGGCGGTTGGAGTTGGAGCTGTTGGGGCTGCCGACCACCAGCAGCACGTCGCTTTCGGCGGCCAGTTGCTTGACCGCGTCCTGGCGGTTTTGGGTGGCGTAGCAGATGTCGTCCTTGCGTGGTCCACCAATGGCCGGGAACTTGGCGCGCAAAGCGTCGATGACCTTGCTGGTGTCGTCCATCGACAGGGTGGTCTGGGTGACGAAGGCCAGGGCCTCGGGGTTGCGCACTTGCAGGCGCTCGACATCGGCCTCGTCTTCCACCAGGTAGATGGCGCCGCCGTTGCTGGCGTCGTACTGGCCCATGGTGCCTTCGACTTCCGGGTGACCGGCGTGGCCGATAAGGATGCATTCGCAACCTTCACGGCTGTAGCGCACCACTTCCATATGCACCTTGGTCACCAGCGGGCAGGTGGCGTCGAATATCTTCAAACCACGCCGTTCGGCTTCGCTGCGCACGGCCTGGGATACGCCGTGGGCACTGAAGATGACGATGACATCATCGGGGATCTGATCCAGCTCTTCGACGAAGACGGCGCCGCGGGCGCGCAGGTCTTCGACCACGAACTTGTTGTGCACCACTTCATGGCGCACGTAGATCGGCGGACCGAAGACTTCCAGGGCGCGGTTGACGATTTCGATGGCCCGGTCGACACCGGCACAGAAGCCGCGGGGGTTGGCGAGTTTGATATGCATGGGGCCTCGGCACGCGGGAACTTGAGGATGAAGAGTGTAACGCGGGATCACTCGTAGGGTGGGCCGGCAAGACCGTGGGGGCGGCAGTAGCCGCCAGCCGCAAGGGCTTCGCGGCTAAAGCCGCTCCCACAGAAGCAGAGACGCTAGCTAGAGCGCTTTGACCGCGATGATTTCCACATCAAAGCTCAGCGCCTTGCCAGCCAGCGGGTGGTTGAAGTCGATGGTCACCTGGCTGTCGTCGAAGGCTTTGACCACGCCCGGCAGCTCGGCATTGGCGGCGTCGTTGAAGATCACCAGCAGGCCGTCGGAGAGTTCCATGTCTTTGAACTGGCTGCGCGGCATGATCTGCACGTTCTGCGGGTTAGGCTGGCCGAAGCCATGCTCGGGCAGCACTTGCACGGTGCGCTTGTCGCCGGCCTTGAAGCCAAACAGAGCGGACTCGAAACCCGGCAACAGATTGCCGTCGCCGACCTTGAAAGTGGCCGGCTGCTTGTCGAAGGTGCTGTCGACCACGTCGCCGTTTTCCAGTTTTAGGGCGAAATGCAGGGTGACTTCCCTGTCCGGCCCGATACGTACGTCAGTCATGGGGTGGTTTCTCCGGACTTGTTGCTTTTGAACATATCCAGCGCCAAGAGGATGGCACCAAGGGAAATAGCGGCGTCCGCGACATTGAAGGCCGGGAAGTACCAGCGGTGCTGCCAGTGCACCAGAATAAAGTCGACCACATGGCCAAACACCACACGGTCGACCAGATTGCCCAGCGCGCCGCCGAGCACCAGCGCCAGCGCCATGGCCAGCCAGGTTTCGTCCGGTTTCAGGCGTTTGAGCCAGACCACCAGCACTACGCTGACCACCACGGCGATAGCCGCGAAGAACCAGCGCTGCCAGCCCGAGGCACCGGCCAGGAAGCTAAAGGCCGCGCCAGTGTTGTAGGCCAGGGTCCAGCTGAAGTATTCAGGGATCACCACGATCTGCTGGTACATGGTCAGGTTGTTGTCGAACCAGAACTTGCTGGCTTGATCGATCACGAATACCAGTAGGCTCAACCATAGCCAGGGCAACCGGCCAAAACGGGCGCTCATGAATGCCCTCCAGGTTTTTCTGTAGAAGAAATTAAATCTGCACCAAGTCTTGCAGGAGCCAGTAACCGTAGGATGGCGCGGCCGCGTAGGTTGAGCGCAGCGATACCCATCGGGCGATTTATGCCGGCAGCCGCTGGCAGGGCGAATATCGATGATGGGTTACGGCGCATTTGCTCTGCTGGCAGCAGGTCAATTTGCGGGCGCCTAACCCATCCTACGGCTTGATCCTTGAGCCTCCCGCTTGCTGCGCGACAGCGCGGCGCCTGGACGACGGGGGCTGTCCTACAGTGCACAGCGGCGCGGCTGCCATCACGCATAGTGACGAACCTCGCCGGCGCCTTCGATGTTGTCCACACAGCGACCGCAGATTTCCGGGTGCGCCGGGTTGACGCCGACGTCTTCGCGATGGTGCCAGCAACGAGCGCACTTGGCATGGCCGGATTTGACGATCTTCAGCTTCAGGCCTGGAACTTCGGTGGCTACGGCATCCGCTGGCGCACTGGCGAGCGGTGCCAGGCTGGCGGTGGAGGTGATCAACACGAAGCGCAGCTCATTGCCGAGCTTGCTCAGGTCGGCGATCAGGCTGTCTTCGGCATAAAGCGTCACCTCAGCCTGCAGGTTGCCGCCGATGGCCTTGGCTGCGCGCAGGCCTTCCATTTCCTTGTTGACCGCGACCTTGACCGCCATGACCCGCTCCCAGAATTCGCGGCTCAGCTCGAAATCTTGCGGCAGCTCGCTCAGGCCCTGGTACCAGCCATTGAGCATCACCGATTCGTTGCGCTCGCCCGGCAGGTACTGCCAGAACTCGTCAGCGGTGAACGACAGCACCGGCGCGATCCAGCGCACCAGCGCTTCGGCAATGTGGAACAGTGCGGTCTGGCAAGAACGCCGCGCCACGCTGTCGGCGGCGGTGGTGTATTGGCGATCCTTGATGATGTCGAGGTAGAAGCCGCCCAGCTCCTGCACGCAGAAGTTATGCACCTTCTGGTAGACATTCCAGAAACGGTAGCTGCCGTAGGCTTCTTCGATTTCGCGCTGCAGCAGCAAGGCGCGGTCCACCGCCCAGCGATCCAGGGCGAGCATGTCCGCGGCCGGCAGCACGTGCTGCGCCGGGTCGAAACCGCTGAGGTTGGATAGCAGGAAGCGCGCGGTGTTGCGAATGCGCCGGTAGGAGTCGGCGCTGCGCTGCAGGATCACCTTGGACACGGCCATTTCGCCGGAGTAGTCGGTGGACGAGACCCACAAGCGCAGGATGTCGGCGCCCAGGCTGTCGTTGACTTCCTGGGGAGCGACCACGTTGCCCATCGACTTGGACATCTTGCGACCGTTCTCGTCGACCACAAAGCCGTGGGTCAATAGCTCTTTATAGGGCGCGTGACCGTCGATGGCGCTACCGGTCAGCAAGGATGAGTGGAACCAGCCACGGTGCTGGTCGGAGCCTTCCAGGTACAGATCGGCGCGCGGGCCGGTGGCGTGACCGAGCGGATGGGAGCCGCGCAGCACGTGCCAGTGGGTGGTGCCGGAGTCGAACCAGACGTCCAGGGTGTCGCTGATCTTGTCGTACTGAGCGGCCTCGTCACCGAGCAACTCGGCGGCATCCAGCTTGAACCAGGCTTCGATGCCCGCCTGCTCGACGCGCACGGCTACGGCTTCCATCAGCTCGGCGGTGCGCGGGTGCAGCTCACCGCTTTCCTTGTGCAGGAAGAACGGGATCGGCACGCCCCAGTTACGTTGACGCGAGATGCACCAGTCGGGACGACCAGCGATCATGCCGTGCAGGCGCGCCTGGCCCCAGGCCGGGACGAATGCGGTCTGCTCGATGGCGGCCAGCGCCCGCTGGCGCAGGCTGTCGCCTTCGTTGGGCTGCTTGTCCATGCCGACAAACCACTGCGCCGTGGCGCGGTAGATCAGCGGAGTTTTGTGCCGCCAGCAGTGCATGTAGCTGTGCTGGATGGCTTCATGCTTAAGCAGGCAACCGACTTCGTCGAGCTTGGCGACGATATTCGGGTTGGCCTTCCAGATGAACTGGCCGCCGAAGAACGGTAGATCACTGACATACACGCCATTGCTCTGCACCGGGCTGAGGATCTCGTCATTGCTCATGCCGTAGCCTTTGCAGGAACGGAAGTCGTCCTCGCCATAGGCCGGCGCCGAATGGACAACACCGGTACCCGCACCCAGCTCGACGTAATCGGCCAAGTAGACTGGCGAAAAACGCGCGTAGAACGGATGACGGAAACGGATCAGCTCAAGCGTCTCGCCTTTGGCGATGGCAATCACCTCGCCCTGCAGACCGAAGCGCTGCAAGCTGCTTTCGACCAGCTCTTCGGCCAGGACCAGCAGTTTGTCGCCGGTATCAACCAGGGCGTAATTGAATTCGGGGTGGACGTTGAGCGCCTGGTTAGCCGGGATGGTCCAGGGCGTAGTGGTCCAGATCACGATACTGGCAGGCTTGCTCAGGCTGGCCAAACCGAAGGCGGCGGCCAGCTTGTCGGCATCTTCGACCGGGAATGCCACGTCGATGGCATCGGATTTCTTGTCCTGGTACTCGACTTCAGCTTCGGCCAGGGCCGATCCACAGTCGAAACACCAGTTGACCGGCTTCAAGCCCTTGAACACGAAGCCCTGCTTGACCATCTCGGCCAGGGCGCGGATCTCGCCGGCTTCGTTGGCGAAGTCCATGGTCTTGTAGGGGTTGTCCCAGTCGCCAAGCACGCCGAGACGGATGAAGTCGGCCTTCTGCCCTTCGATCTGCTCGCCGGCATAGGTGCGGCAGCGCTCACGAGTCAGGTCGGACGGCTGATTCTTGCCGAAGGTGGTCTCGACCTTGTGCTCGATCGGCAGACCGTGACAATCCCAGCCCGGCACGTAGGGGGCGTCATACCCGGATAAGGTCTTGGAGCGAGTGATGATGTCCTTGAGGATCTTGTTGACCGCATGACCGATATGAATGCTGCCGTTGGCATAGGGCGGGCCGTCGTGCAGGACGAATTTCGGCCGGCCTTCACCCAGCTGCCGCAGCTTCTGATACAGACCCATGTCGTTCCAGCGCTGCAGAATCTGCGGCTCGCGCTGCGGCAGGCCAGCCTTCATCGGGAACTGGGTATCAGGCAGATTTAGCGTGGCTTTGTAGTCGGTCATTTCAGGCTCTTCATTTAAACGGTTGGCCCTGCCAACAGGTTGTGCGGTTGACCCTGCCAATGGGCACGGGCGGCGGCAATATCGGCAGCAATGGCCGTTTTGAGTGCCTCGAGTGAGGCGAAGCGCTGCTCTTCACGCAGCTTGTGGTGGAATGCCACCGTCAAACGCCGGCCATATAAATCACCGGCAAAATCCAGCAAATGCACTTCGAGATGGGCACTGCCATCGCCCGCCACACTCGGGCGCACGCCGATGTTGGCGACACCCGGCCACGGCTGACCGTCCACCTCGGTGCTGACCAGGTAAACCCCGCTCAGCGGCACGCGCTTGCGCTTGAGCTGCACGTTGGCGGTAGGTGCGTTCAGCTGACGCCCGAGCTTTTGCCCGTGCAATACGCGTCCGGCGATCTGGAACGGACGACCCAGCAGGTGTTCGGCCAAGGCGAAATCACCCGCAGCCAGCGCTTGCCGCACCCGGGTACTGCTGACACGCACGTCATCCAACTCGACCGTCGCGGCGGCCTCGACGGTAAAGCCTTCGCGCTCACCGGCCTGTTCCAGAAAGGCGAAGTCGCCGACCCGGTCGCAGCCAAAGCGGAAGTCATCGCCGACCTCCAGATGCCGCACACCCAGCCCGTCGATCAGGACTGTCTGGACGAATTCGGCGGCGCTCAACTCACGCAAGCGTGGATTGAAGCTCAGGCATAGCACCCGATCGACACCTTCGGCGGCAAGCAACGCGAGTTTGTCGCGCAAGCGTGTCAGGCGCGCCGGCGCTGTATCGGGGGCAAAGAATTCGCGCGGCTGCGGCTCGAAAATCACCACACAACTGGGCAGCGCCAACTCGGCCGCGCGCTCACGCAGGCGCGCCAGAATGGCCTGATGGCCACGATGGACGCCGTCGAAATTGCCAATAGTGGCGACACAGCCCCGATACTGGGGCCGCAGATTGTGTAGGCCTCGAACCAGCTGCATAGCGTGCTTCTTGCTCATAAAGTCGCCGATTATACGCACACCGGGCAGTGGACGACAGGCAGCAAATCAGCTTCCATCAGAGCGCGCTGCGCCGGGCAAAATCCCGTAACCGAAAGCCCAGCAACGCCAACACGCTCAAATAAGCCAGCAATCCCACCCCGACCAGCCCACCCAGGCGCAGGAGACGCCAGAGCATAGTGCCGTCCGCCCACGCTGGCAGATGCTGCATGCTCAGTAGCAGCACAGCCGCCATCGCCAGCAACGCCAGCAGCAGCTTGCAAAGGAACAGCGCCCAGCCCGGCTGCGGCTGAAACATATCGCGCTTGCGCAGTTGCCAGTACAACAGCCCGGCATTCAGGCAGGCCGCCAGACCGATGGCCAGCGCCAGGCCGGCATGGGCCAGGGGAATCACGAAAATAAACAGCACATTCATTGCCTGAGTCGCCAGCAGCGTTACCAGGCCGATCCGCACCGGAGTCCTGATGTTCTGCTGGGCGTAGAAGGCCGGCGCAAGAATTTTCACCAGGATGATGCCAACCAACCCCAGCGAATACGCAATAAGGGCGCGCTGGGTCATCAGCGTATCGGCCGCAGTGAACTTGCCATACTGGAACAGCGAGGTGATAAGCGGTTCGGAGATAATCGCCAACGCGACCGCACTGGGCAGCGCCAACACCAGGCACAAGCGCAACCCCCAGTCGAGCAGCCTGGAATAATCCTCGCGACTGGCACCGGAATGAGTCTTCGACAGGGCCGGCAGCAGAATAGTCCCCAGCGCAACACCCAGCACACCCGCTGGCAGCTCCATCAGGCGGTCGGCGTAGTACATCCAGGAAACCGAGCCTGCGACCAGAAATGACGCGAAGACGGTATTGATGATCAGCGAGATCTGGCTGACCGACACACCGAAAATCGCCGGCCCCATTTGCTTCACCACGCGCCACACGCCGGTGTCCTTGAGATTCAGGCGCGGCAGCACAAGCATGCCGATCTTGTGCAAATGCGGCAGCTGGAACAGCAGCTGCAACAGGCCACCCACCAACACTGCCCAGCCCAGGGCCATGATTGGCGGGTCGAAATAGGGCGTCAGAAATAACGCGAAGACGATCATGCTGAGGTTTAGCAGGGTCGGCACGAAGGCCGGCACCGAGAAGCGATTCCAGGTATTGAGCACCGCCCCAGCCAGCGACGACAGGGAAATCAACAGGATATAGGGGAACGTCACCCGCAGCAGATCGGTGGTCAGGGCGAACCGGTCGGCCTCGTCGGCGAAGCCCGGGGCCGATATCCAGACAATCCAGGGTGCAGCGAGAATCCCGATAAAGGTCACCAGGGCTAACACCAGGGTCAGCAGTCCGGTCACGTAAGCAAGAAAAGTACGCGCCGCCTCATCGCCCTGCTGGGTCTTGTACTCAGCCAGAATCGGCACAAATGCCTGGGAAAAGGCGCCCTCGGCAAAAATTCGACGCAACAGATTTGGCAGCTTGAACGCCACCACAAAGGCGTCCGAAGCCACGCCAGCACCGAAGGTGCGAGCAATAATGGTGTCACGCACAAAGCCCAGTACACGCGAAAGCATGGTCATGGAGCTGACAGCGGCCAGCGACTTGAGCAAATTCATGTAATAATTCGGTTTCCGCAAACAAGCACAGCCACGGACAATCCGTCGGCGTGCAAAGGCAATGAGTGTAGCGGTCCACCACTGGTCAGGCCAGCACAGGTAAAAGCCAACAGGCTTGACAGCAAGCTCTCATATCGGCATTATTCGCGGCCTTATTTGTTTGTAACCCACAGTTTTTTTTCGAGGAGCTTGACGGTGGCCAATACACCTTCTGCCAAAAAACGCGCAAAACAGGCTGAGAAGCGTCGTAGCCATAACGCCAGCCAGCGCTCCATGGTCCGTACCTACATCAAGAACGTGGTCAAGGCTATTGACGCCAAAGATCTTGACGTAGCAAAAACCGCTTACACCCTGGCTGTGCCGATCATCGACCGTATGGCCGACAAAGGCATCATCCACAAGAACAAAGCAGCGCGCCATAAAAGCCGCCTGAATGGCCATATCAAGGCCCTCAGCGAAGCAGTAGCCGCTTAATTAGCGACTCACGCTTTACTGCTAGTTCTTAAAAAACCGACCTCAGGGTCGGTTTTTTATTGCCTGAAAACGATTAGCGGTGCCCCACCCGAGCTGCCGCGATTGACCGACGTAGGGTGCGCCGTGCGCACCATTGATTGCGGGGACATGGTGCGCACGGCGCACCCTACGATTTGAGCGCAGCCATCCATGACGCTGAATGACGGCAGACGCGATGGCGGACTTGGGCATGGGAGTGGTTACGCACCGTAGGGTGTGCTGCGCGCACCGAATAGATTGAACAGATCAAGCCCGCGTCACCCCAGAGCGCACGGCGCACCCTACGATTTGAGCGCAGCCATCCATGACGCTGAATGATTGCAGACGCGATGGAGGGCTTGGGCATGGGAGCGGTTACGCACCGTAGGGTGTGCTGCGCGCACCGAATAGATTGATCAGATCATGCCCGCGTCACCCCGGCGCGCACGGCGCGCCCTACGGCTCGACGACAGCGCACACTTACCCGCTCACGCAGACACAGCCTCTCAGGTTTTTTCCGGCCAGGGCATGATCGGAATGGCAGTCACCGCATTCTGCGGACTGCCTTCGATCACCCGATCGCTGTACACCAGGTAGACCAGGGTGTTGCGCTTTTCATCGAAGAATCGCACCACCTGCATGGTCTTGAATACCAGCGAGGTGCGCTCGCGAAACACTTCTTCACCGTCTTTCAGCCCAGCATTGAAACTGACCGGCCCGGTTTGACGACAGGCGATCGAGGCTTCGGCACGGTCCTCGGCCAACCCCAGACTACCCTTGACCCCGCCAGTCTTGGCGCGCGACAGATAGCAGGTCACGCCCGCCACCTTGGGATCATCGAAGGCCTCGACCACGATCTTGTCGTTCGCCCCCATCCACTTGAACACCGTGGACACCTCACCTATCTGCTCGGCCGACGCACACATCGGCAACACCAGCAGCGCACCCAGCAGCACTTTGCGCATTCGCATTACCACATCCTCAGACCAGAATTAGCTGCACATAAACACTGCTCGCTTCGGGCCGCACTGAAGCTTTGCGAGCCCGCGCTCAACGCTGCAAGGCGGACGCACAGCAAACATTGAATAGGTTTCAGACCAAGATCAAATTATCCCGATGAATCAACTCGGGCTCATCGACATAACCGAGCAACCTTTCGATGGCATCCGACGGTTGACCGATGATCTTTTGCGCCTCGAGCGCACTGTAGTTGGCCAGGCCACGGGCGATTTCGCGCCCCTCAGTATCGACACAGACCACCATCTCACCACGCCGAAAGCTGCCCTGAAGCGCCTTGACTCCAACCGACAACAGGCTCTTGCGACCAGTCGCCAGGGCCTTGACCGCTCCCGCGTCCAGCACCAGGGTGCCTCGGGTCTGCAGATGCCCGGCTAGCCACTGCTTGCGCGCAGCCAGCAGACCACGCTCAGGCGCCAGCAACGTACCCAAACGCTCGCCCGCCTTGAGCCGCGCCAATACCTGCTCAATGGCACCACCGACAATCACCGTATGAGCCCCGGAACGGGCTGCCAGCCGCGCCGCGCGCAGCTTGGTTTGCATACCACCACGCCCCAGCGCGCCACCCACGCCGCCGGCCACGGCATCCAGCGCCGGGTCATCGGCACGCGCCTCGTAAATCAGCTCTGCATCCGGGTTATGCCGCGGATCGGCGTTATACATGCCGTCACGGTCGGTGAGGATCACCAGCAGATCGGCCTCGACCAGATTGGCTACCAGCGCCGCCAGCGTATCGTTATCACCGAAACGAATTTCATCGGTGACCACCGTATCGTTCTCGTTGATCACCGGCACCACGTCCAGGTCAACCAGGGTGCGCAAGGTGCTCCGCGCGTTGAGGTAGCGCTTGCGGTCTGAGAGATCGTCATGGGTCAGGAGAATTTGCGCAGTGCGCCGCGCATGCTCGCCGAAACTCGACTCCCAAGCCTGAATCAGCACCATCTGCCCAATGGCCGCAGCCGCCTGCAACTCATGCATGGCTTTCGGTCGCGCGGTCCAGCCAAGACGACTCATGCCCGCCGCCACCGCACCGGAAGACACCAGCACCAGCTCCACGCCCTGCTCGCGCAATGCGACCATCTGCGCGACCCACACCGCCATGGCGGCACGATCCAGGCCACGCCCGTCGGCGGTGAGCAACGCACTGCCGATTTTCACCACCCAGCGCCGCGCACTGGTTACCTTGTCACGCATGATCATCCAACCCTCGGCAGAAACCACCCAACGCAACGGAAGCCACTGCGCTCGCAACCCCAATCACCTGGAGGCCATGAAGATATCGAGCGCCGCCGCGAGAGCATCTCCCGGCGATTGCAGCAAGGCTGCGTATTTTCACATTCCCTGAGCACAAGACAAGAACGCCGCAATTAAGCGGCGCTCTCAAACTGCTTAATCCCGGACGTAAATGATTTCCGGGCCATCCGCATCATCTTCTTCATCCCAGAAGCTGTCATCTTCCTCGACATCACCAACCGGCTTGACCCCGGTACGGCGCAGCACGCGCTTGTCGTCCAGCTTCTGCAACTGAGCGCGCGCCTCATCTTCGATGCGCGTATCCAGCTCGGCCAGCTCGGCGGCAAACGCCGGGTTTTCCTGGATACGCTCAGCACGCGCCTCGAGGAAGTCCATGATGTCGTAGCACAGCTGATCAGTACCTTCGCGCGCCAGGGCGGAAATTACATACACCGGCCCCTTCCAGTCGATCCGCGCGACGATCTCAGCGACTCGCGCCTCCTGCTCCTCGTCGAGAATCTGGTCAGCCTTGTTCAGCACCAGCCAGCGCTCGCGCTCGGCCAGCGAAGGACTGAACTTGGTCAGCTCGTCGACGATGGTGGCCGCCGACTCCGCTGGATCGGTCAGATCCAGTGGCGCCATGTCCACCAGGTGCAACAACAGACGGGTGCGCGCCAGGTGCTTGAGGAAGCGAATGCCCAGGCCGGCACCATCCGAGGCACCTTCGATCAAACCGGGAATGTCGGCAACGACGAAGCTCTTGTAGCGATCAACACTGACCACACCCAGGTTTGGTATCAGGGTGGTGAACGGGTAATCGGCGACCTTCGGCTTGGCCGCGGACACCGAACGGATCAAGGTGCTCTTGCCAGCATTCGGCAAGCCGAGCAGACCGACATCCGCCAACACCTTCAACTCCAGCTTAAGGTCGCGCGCATCGCCCGGCTTGCCCGGCGTGGTCTGCCGCGGCGCGCGGTTGGTGCTGGACTTGAAGCGCGTGTTGCCCAGACCATGCCAGCCGCCCTGCGCAACCAGCAGACGCTGGCCCGCCCGGACCAGGTCACCAATCACTTCCTGGGTACCCGCATCGATCACGGTGGTACCAATCGGCACCGGCAGGATCAGATCTTCACCCTTGGCTCCAGTGCAATCAGTGCTACCACCCTTGTCACCATTCGGCGCCTGGAAGCGGCGCGTATAGCGGTAGTCCACCAGGGTATTGAGGTTCGCAAACGCCTCGATATAGATCGAGCCGCCATCACCACCATCACCGCCGTTGGGGCCACCGTTTTCGATGAACTTCTCACGACGGAAGCTCATCATGCCGTTGCCACCATCACCGGCTTTTACAGAAATCGATACTTCATCGACGAATTTCATAAGTACGCCTCCCGCAGCAAAGCGGGTTATCTAAGAACCAGCTCAACGTCTGTTGCGCGCCGGCCCTGCCGCACCAAAAGCAGGGCTCTAGCTCGCGAGACCTTGAACAGGCTCTAACGAGAAAACCAGGTTCTTGCAAAATTGACCTGCATTCAAATCGAACGCTACACCCAGGACAGTTTGGCAAGAACCCCAAGAATACAGAAACAAAAAAGCCCCGTCGCATGGACGGGGCTTTCCCAGCAGTCGCGCTATTAAGCGGCAACGACGCTCACGTAACGGCGGTTGAACGCGCCTTTTACTTCAAACTTGATCACGCCTTCGATTTTCGCGAAGAGGGTGTGATCTTTACCCATGCCTACGCCGTAACCGGCGTGGAACTGGGTACCGCGCTGACGCACGATGATGTTGCCAGGAATGATTTTCTGGCCGCCATACATCTTCACGCCAAGGCGTTTAGCTTCTGAATCGCGACCGTTGCGGGTACTACCGCCAGCTTTTTTGTGTGCCATGAGTTCAATACTCCTATTAGAGGATCAGGCCGAAACGAATCAGGCTTGAATACCGGTGATTTTGATCTCGGTGTACCACTGACGGTGGCCCTGACGCTTCATGTGGTGCTTACGACGACGGAACTTGATGATGGTGACCTTGTCATGACGACCTTGGGCAATGACCTCAGCCACAACCTTGGCGCCTTCAACAACTGGAGCGCCGATTTGCACGTCGTCGCCGTTGCCGATCAACAACACACGATCAAAAGTAACGGCCTCGCCAGTAGCGATTTCAAGCTTTTCGATCTTGAGGTACTCGCCTTCGGTGACCTTGTATTGCTTGCCACCAGTAACAATCACTGCGTACATGGTAAATCTCCGTTAATCCTGCTCACCCAGCGCTTTATAGAAATAGTTAGAGGCTGGCATGGCTGCTTGGGGCCGGATAAGACACCCTTGCAATTGCGTAAGTCAGGGAAATACCCAGGGGGAAGTTCAGGGTGCGCGATTGTACGCAAGCAATCTCCACAGCGCAAGGCCAACCACCACTCGCCTTGACAGCCCCCCCCTTGCCCCATAGCATGCCGCGCAACCTTTGAAGAGCACGTGCCGCTGATGCAACCCCAGGCTTTCTACCAAGTGGTGGCGGATGACTTTACCGCCGTCGATGGCATCATCCGTCAACAGCTCGTCTCGCGTGTACCGCTGGTGGGTAAGATCGGCGACTACATTATCTCCGCTGGCGGCAAACGCCTGCGCCCACTGCTGGTATTGCTCAGTGGCAAGGCCCTGGGCCTACAGGACGACAACCTGCGCCTGCTCGCCGCCACCATCGAGTTCCTGCACACCGCCACCTTGCTGCACGACGACGTGGTCGACATGTCCGACATGCGCCGCGGCCGCAGCACGGCCAACGCACAATGGGGCAACGCGCCTAGCGTGCTGGTTGGCGACTTCCTCTATTCGCGCTCCTTCGAGATGATGGTCGAGCTGGGTTCGATGCCGGTGATGAAGATTCTCTCCCGCGCCACGCGGATCATCGCCGAGGGCGAAGTGCTGCAACTGTCGAAGATTCGCGACGCCAGCACCACAGAAGAAACCTACATGGAGGTCATTCGCGGCAAGACCGCGATGCTGTTCGAAGCCTCAACCCACAGCGCGGCAGCTCTGGCTGGCGCCTCGGCCGAACAGACCGAAGCCTTGCGCACCTTTGGCGACAACCTCGGCGTGGCCTTCCAGCTAGTCGACGACCTGCTCGACTACCGTGGCGACGCCACGACTCTGGGCAAGAATGTCGGCGACGACCTGGCCGAGGGCAAACCGACCCTGCCGCTGATCTACACCATGCGCGAAGGTACCGCCGAACAGGCTGCCCTGGTGCGCCAGGCGATTCAGAAAGGCGGTATCGAGAACCTCGAGAGCATCCGCAACGCCGTCGAAGCCGCAGGCGCCCTGGACTACACCGCCCAGCAAGCTCGCGACTACGCCGAACGCGCCATCGCCTGCCTCGACGTCCTGCCTGCCAGCGAATACCGCGACGCCCTGGTCGAATTGAGCCGCTTCGCCGTCGCCCGCACCCACTGACAGCCTCAGGCAGCACAAGAAGCCCGTCCACGCGACGGGCTTTTTATTGTCTATGGATCTTTTGAAAGCCACATGGGGGGGGCTGGCAGAACGCCGCTCCGCAGGGAGCAATGTGTAGGGTGCGCTGTGCGCACCAGGATGTGCAGCCTGCGTACGCACACAGCCACCCTACGCAAGCAAAAGACCGCGCACGCCCTCACCGGACCGGCAAATTAATACTTGCTATATATTTAATAGGAATTATTCTCATCTAACCACTTGAAAGGAGATGAGCCATGACTTATTTGATCGATGCCTGGCTGGACCGGCCGCAGCCTTACCTGCGCATTCTCAATCGCAACACCGGCGAAGTCTGCGCACTACTGGAAGAACAGGCGCTGGATGAGTTGCGCGATCAGGGCGGTCTAGACATGCATGAGCTGAATTCCAGCGAGCCACAAGTGCTCAAGGAACTGGTGCGCAATCTGTTTCTCTATTGCTACGCCCGGGCATTGCGGCCGTGAAGCAAGCGCGCAACGCAATCCCGGACCGCACCTGGGGTACGGGGCAAAGCGTCGGGTGAATGACGCTTCACCCATCCACTACCGGCCGCTCTGGTGGATGAAAAGAGCGTCATCCACCCGTGAACGCTGCTTAGAGAACGTCCAGCAGCTCTACGTCAAACACCAGCACGCTGTGCGGCGGGATGCTGCCAACGCCTTGTTCGCCGTAAGCCAGCTCGCTCGGCACATACAGGCGCCACTTGCTGCCGGCATTCATCAGCTGCAGGGCTTCAGTCCAGCCGGCGATCACGCCGCCAACCGGAAACTCGGCAGGCTGGCCGCGATCGTAGGAGCTGTCGAACACAGTGCCGTCAATCAGCGTGCCATGGTAGTGGGTGCGCACGCTGTCTTCACTGGACGGCTTGGCACCTTCGCCAGCGGTCAGCACTTCGTATTGCAGACCGGAAGCCAATACCGTGATGCCGTCGCGCTTGGCATTTTCAGCGAGGAAGGCCAGGCCAGCACCGGCAGCCTCTTCAGCCTTGGCAGCGGCTTCGGCTTGCATGATGTCGCGGATCACTTTGAAACTGGCTGACAGCTCGGCTTCGCTGACGCGGCTCGGCAGGCCAGCGAAAGCATCCGTGATGCCAGCGATGATGGCTTCCAGGCTGGCGCCCGGCGGCGGGTTGTCACGCAGTTGACCGCCAAGTTGACGACCGATGCCATAGCTGACGCGAGTTTCGTCAGTAGAAAAATTGAGTTCGGACATGCGAAGGCTCCGCTGGAAGTTAAAAAAGGGCGGTCAGCCTAGCACAAACCACCTGCCCGCCCTAACCGCCCACTGCGCCTGGACGATGGCGCCGACAGCGCTCTGAGCAGTACTTCACCTCAGCCCAGCAGCGCGCCCACTTCTTGCGCCATGTGTATGGCCTGGAGCAGACCGTACAGACCTTGACTGGCAGTTCAGCCTTGGTCACAGCGACTCACCGGCATCGAGCTTGGCCAACAACTGCTCACCACGCTGCCACAAGCCCTGCTGCTTGGCTTCGCTCATCTTGTCCAGGCCACGGTAGATCATGCCCAGGCGATAGTTACCTGACAGTTGTTCGCGGTGGCGCATCAAAAAATGCCAATACAGCGCATTGAACGGGCAAGCCCGCTCGCCGACGCTTTCCGTGACCTTGTAAGCGCAGTCGCCGCAGTAGTTGGACATGCGCTTGATGTACTGACCGCTGGCGCAATAGGGCTTGGATCCTAGGTAGCCGCCATCGGCATGCATGACCATGCCCAGGGTGTTGGGCAGCTCGACCCAGTCGAAGGCATCCATATACACCGCCAGGTACCAGTCACAGACCTGAGTGGGCTGAATGCCGGCCAGCAAGGCGAAATTACCGGTAACCATCAGCCGCTGGATATGGTGAGCATAGGCATGCTCCAGTGTCTGACCAATGGCCTGGCTCATGCACTTCATTCGGGTTTTGCCGGTCCAGTAAAACTCGGGCAACGGCCGCGTATTACCGAAGGAATTGCGCTCGGCATACTCCGGCATGTGCAACCAGTAGATGCCGCGCACGTACTCGCGCCAGCCGATCAACTGACGAATAAAGCCCTCGGCAGCATTTAGCGGGACACGGCCCTGCCAGTAAGCCGCCTCAACATCGGCACACAAGCGACGCACATCGAGCAAACCGATGTTAAGCGCCGCGCTGATCCGGGCATGAAACAGAAAAGGTTCGCCAAGCGCCATGGCATCTTGGTAATCGCCAAAGGCCGGCAAAGCAAAATCGATAAAATGCTGCCACAGCGCCTCAGCCTCAGCATGGGTCACCGGATAATCGAAAGACTCCAGGCTGCCATAGTGATGACTGAAACGTACCGCCACCAACGCCAGCACCTCACGAGTGATGCCATCCGCCGGGAAACGCGCAGTCATAGGCCCCTTGATCTGCTTGGGCAGCGCCTTGCGGTTTTCTGCATCGAAGTTCCAGGCGCCGCCCACCGGAGTAGCATCGCCATTGAGCAGCAGCCCCGTTTTACGGCGCATCTCGCGGTAGAAGAATTCCATGCGCAGCTGCTTACGCCCCTCGGCCCAGCGCGCAAACTCGTCACGGGCGCAGACAAAGCGGCTGTCGGCATGCCAGGTAATCGGCAGGTCGCAACGCCTTAACTGATCTTCCAGCCGCCACTCACCGCACTCGGTAAGGTGCACCTCATCAGCCTGCAACTGCGCCGCCCAACGCTGCAGCTCGCTAGGCAACGAACCACTGTTGGCAGGGTCGTCCAGCTTGACGTAATGCACACGCCAGCCGCGCTCGCGCAGAGCTTCGGCAAAATGGCGCATGGCGCTGAAAATCAGCGCGATCTTCTGCGGATGATGCGGCACATACTCGGCTTCCGCTGCCACCTCGGCCATCAGCAATGCATCCTGCCGTGGGTCGAGAGCCTGCAAACTTGGTAGATCGAAAGATAATTGATCGCCCAGCAGCAAACCCAGTCGGCGCACTGCCGTCGACGCTGCAACTACCATGCGGAGCCGAACGAAATGGGCACGCGTAGCGTGTCCTGAGTGCCGTCCTGCATCCCACACATCTCGTCATGCACCACGGCATGCACCAAGTGGAAGGGCAACTGCGGCAACTCGCGCAAGACATCGCGGGCATGCTCCACCGAACGCAAGTGCAGGGTCTTGCCGGCATTGTCATTCAACGGGTGAGCGCGGCCGTCCATGTGGGCTTCGAGCAGATAGATGCCGCCCTCAATAGAAATCAGGTTGAGTTCGTCGATGTGCCCGGCGTGGGCATGGCGGGACAGGTCGTGCATATTCATGGCAATCACCTCATGCGCACAAAGTTATACAAAAATTCATACAAATACAATTCTTGTACAAGAACGATAGAACGCAAGGCACAAAGCAAACCGCCCGTCCGTTTTGCAACGGCCGGGCGGCGGGTCAAGCGCAGGTGAGGCTGGAGGCGCGAGTTTCAGTCCGTTTGGTATTTGGTCATCTTATCCAGATAGCCCATGGCGAAAGCCGAGCCAACAAACGTCAGGTGAATGATCACGTACCACTTGAGGTATTCGATCTCATAGCTTTTGGCATCCATAAACACCTTGAGCAGATGAATCGAGGAGATCGCCACTATCGAGGCGGCCACCTTCATCTTCAGCGAGCCGGAATCCATCTTGCCCAGCCAGCTGAGCTTTTCGGTGCCCTCGTTGATATTCAACTGAGACACGAAGTTCTCATAGCCCGAGAGCATCACCATCACCAACAAGCCGCCGACCAAGGCCATGTCGATCAACGACAGCAGACGCAGGATCAGATCCGCTTCGCTCAGGGCGAAGATATCCGGCAGGATGTGATAAACCTCTTGAAAGAACTTGATCGACAGCGCCAGCACCGCCAACGACAGCCCGAAATAAATCGGCGCCAGCAACCAACGCGAAGCGTACATCGTGTTCTCGATAAAGCGTTCCATAGCGTCTCGCAAGTGGTCAATAAAACTGTCGGCGAGTATACCCAGCGTTCCCCTGCAGACAAAGGTGCGCCTGGCATTGCACTTACCCCCCAGCAATTGTGGATAACCTTGTGGGCAGCCTCTGGATTAAAGCCTTCGCCCCAGCGGGGATCAGCCTTGCCGCAAGCTGATCAAAAGACGATCAGCCACCGCTCAGCTATCTGGCTGAAACTCGAAAAAGCCCTTGTGGCTGTAACGATCACCATTCAGCCGACGCAACTCAGCCTGAATGTGCAAGCGCCAGATCGGCAGCTCGCTGCACTCGTCGTAACCCTGAACGAACAAGCTCTCGGCAATCCCGGCAAGCACTCCTTCAGCCACCACAGGCCCGCAGAATGGGCCTTGCGCCTTGATGGCGGAGGGTTGAGCGCCAGACAAGCCAGCGGCACAGATCAATGTCCAGAGGCCCTTATCGCCAGCCAATGGCAAGACCACGCACTCGATACGGGTAATCAAGCCCAGGCATTGACGGGTGAGACAGAGGCTGCGCGGCATGCCAGCGACCCTCAGGTGATCCAGCCTTCAGCCTACACCCGCGCAAGCGGCTCAGGGGCGCCGTCAGTCAGCTCGACAATCTGTGGATAACTGTGTGGATGAAATCCTTCGACGCCGGTCTGCAGCCGCGATGCTTGCAGTAACTTCACGGCCAATTGCGGCTGGAGTTCCTCCCGCACTGCGGGTCACTCTCCCCCGCTAAAACTCAGCGCCGCCCGCCCCTGCATCGACAGCCTGGCGGACGGCACGGCAGCAGTGTTACTCACAAGCCCTCGGGCACCGGCTTCTTCGCCCGCGGCTTTTTCTCCTTGGGCAGCGCCACCGGCTCATCGGCCTTCACCTCCTTGTCATCCTCGGTCATGCCGATTTCAGCGATCTCGCGCAAGCGCTCCACCACTCGCGCATTGACGCTGCCGGCCGGGAACTGCCCCTCGGCATTTGGCGTACCGGCATCCTCGCCGACCAGCAGGCTCAACGCCTCGTCGACATGGCGTACCGCATACACATGGAACTGCCCAGCCCGCACCGCCTGCAACACCCGCTCATCGAGCATCAAGGTCGCCACATTGGAATGCGGAATGATTGCGCCCTGCTCGCCAGTCAGGCCACGGGCTTCGCACAGCCGGAAGAAGCCTTCGATCTTCTCGTTGGCGCCGCCGACCGCCTGCACCTCGCCGAACTGGTTGATCGAGCCGGTGATGGCGAAACACTGCTTGAGCGGACGCCGCGACAACGCCGAGATCAGCGTGCACACCTCGCCCAGCGAGGCACTGTCGCCGTCGACATAGCCGTAGGACTGCTCCAGGGCAATGCTCGCAGAAATTTCCAGGGGGAATTCCTGGGCATAGCGACTACCCAGGTAGCCGGTGAGGATCATCACACCCTTGGAGTGGATCGGCTGACCGAGGTTGACCTCGCGCTCAATGTCGACGATGCCGCTGCCGCCGGGATAGACGGTGGCCGAAATTCGCGCCGGCACGCCGAAGGCCGAGTCGCCGACTTCGAGCACGGTCAAGCCGTTGCACTTGCCCACCGCGGCACCGGCGGTGTCGATAAGAATCACCCCGGCCAGCATGTCGTCGATGATCCGCGCCGACACGCGTCCGGTGCGAGTCGCCTTGGCCTTCAGCGCACGCTCGATATGACCGACATCGGTCAGGGTTTCATTGGCCAGCTGGCGGATGAAGTCGGCCTCGCTGACCAACTGAAACAGGTCGCCAATCCGTGCCGACAGACGCCCCTGATGCTCAGCCAGGCGCGCACTGAACGTCGCCAGGCGCGCCACCGCGGCGGCGGTCAATGGCGCCATGCCTTCTTCCATGGTGCGGGTCTTCATCAGCTGGGCAAACTGCTCCAGGCTATCGTCGGCCAGGGGAATGTCCTCGTCGAAGTCGACCAGCACGCGGAACATTTCCTGAAAGTCCGGATCATGATCCTGCAGCGCGTAATACAGCTGGCGCGCACCGATAATGATGACCTTGACCTGCAAGGGAATGACCTGCGGATTTAGGGTCACGGTGGCGATGCGGCCGAGGTCGCCGAGCGGCGACTCCATCTTCAGTTGGCGCGAATGCAGGGCACGCTTGAGCGCATCCCAGACAAATGGCTCGCCGAGCATCTTCTCCGCTTCGAGAATCAGGAAACCGCCGTTGGCCCGGTGCAAGGCGCCGGGGCGCAGTTGCCGGTAGCTGGTATAGAGCGCGCCCTGGTCGGCGTTGTATTCAATGCGGCCGAACAGGTTGTCATAGGTCGGGTGTGATTCGAACACCACGGGGGCGCCGCCCTGAACGTGGTGACCGACTACCAGGCTGGGGCAGTACTGCTCTTCGAGCAGTTTGCGGGTCTGGGCGTCGATGCGCTCCACTTCGACCAACTGATCGACCACGGTCTTTAGCAGATTGACCTGCATCGCTTGCAAGTAGGCACCGACGCCAGCGTTTTCCGCGTACTTCTCCGACAGCGGCGCCAGCAACGGCTGCAGCGCCACGGTGATGGTTTCTTCGTTGAGCTGGCGCAGCTGGTTGCTCGACTCGCGCTTCCACTGCGGCAGGCTGGCCAACTCTTCGTTGAGCCGCTCTTCCAGGGTGGAGATATCAGCGTGAAAGCGCTCGCGATCGGCTTCTGGCAACTGGGCAAACTCGGCCTCATCCAGCGCCTTACCCTCAAGCATCGGGGTAAAGGCGATGTTGCTGCTATCGCGGTACAGCGCCACGTTTTTTTCCAGGGACAGCTTCTCGATCACATCGAGCGCCTTGTCGTAGCGCTTGTTAAAGGCGCGATCGATAGCGCTCTTCTTCTGTTGATAGGACGGGTGCTCGAATACCGCGGGAAAAGTCGCCAGCAGGTTGTCGATCAGCAGGTTAATGTCGGCGATAAACGCACCGGCACTGCCCGCCGGTAGCTCCAGCGCACGAGGCTCGCGCGGCTCGTCGAAATGATTGACGTAGACATGGTCAGAAGGGGTCGCCAGACGCTTGGCTTCGGCCTTGAGGTAGCGTTTGACGAACGAGAAACGCCCAGTGCCTGGCTCACCCATGACAAACACGTTGTAACCGGGCCGCGGCATCGCCACGCCGAACTGCAGGGCCTCGACCGCACGCTCCTGACCCAGTACGCCACGAAAAGGCTCCAGGTCATCGGTGCTGGTAAAGCTGAATTGCTCGGGCGAAAAGGGACGAGTGAGTGCTTCAGGTGCCAGCCGCAAATGGGCTGCAACGGAGTCTGGCATTGGAAATCCTTGGACGGTGGGCTGGTGAAAGCATGGCCGCATCGGCCGTCATCCACAAGCCATATGGTTGATCCCGGGCAAGCGAAAAGATCTCGATATGCTTTAAAATTGCATGGCCATTCAAGGAACCCAGTCAATGAGTCTGTTTCAGGAAGTCGCTATTCTCCTAGCGCTCTCCGCCTTAGTCGGCGGCATTGCGGTCAAGCTGCGCCAACCACTGATAATCGCCTACATCCTGGTCGGCATTCTGGCCGGGCCGGCGGTGCTTGGGCTGAGCAGCCACAACGCCCCGCTGGAACTGCTCGCTGAGATCGGTATCACCGTGCTGCTGTTCGTGGTCGGCCTCAAGCTCGACATGCGCCTGGTGCGCACCCTGGGGCCTGTTGCACTGGCCACCGGGCTGGGCCAACTGACCTTCACTATCGTCTTCGGCTACGGCCTGTGCTACCTGCTCGGGCTGGAGTGGCTGACGGCGCTGTACGTCGCCGTGGCATTGACGTTTTCCAGCACCATCATCATCGTCAAGCTGCTCTCCGACAAAGGCGAGATCGACTCCCTGCACGGGCGCATCGCCATGGGTTTCCTGATCGTTCAGGACATCGCGGTGGTCCTGGCGATGCTCGGCCTCAACCTCTACCAGCCCAGTAACGGCGAGCAGAGCGGCCTGCACCCGCTGGCCCTGCTGGGCAGCCTGCTCGGCAGCCTGGTGGTGCTGTACCTGCTGATGCGCTTTGCCCTGCCGCGCCTGCTGACAATCATGGCCAGCTCGCCGGAATTGCTGATGCTGATGGCGATTGCCTGGGGCACCCTGCTGGCCGGTGGCGCCGACTCTCTAGGGCTATCCAAGGAAATCGGCGCCTTTCTCGCCGGCTTCTCCCTGGCGTCGACACCGCTGCGCGAAGCCGTGGCCAGCCGCCTGACCAGCCTGCGTGATTTTCTGTTGTTGTTCTTCTTTCTGCACCTGGGCCTGCAACTGGACTTCGCCTACATCCATGGGCAAATCGGCAACGCCTTGCTGCTGTCGGCCTTTGTGCTGATCGGCAATCCATTGATCGTCATGGCCATCATGGGCTGGATGGGTTATCGCAAGCGCACCGGCTTCATGGCCGGGCTGACCGTGGCGCAAATCAGTGAGTTCTCCATCATCTTTGTCGCCATGGGCATCGGCCTGGGCCATATCGGCCAGGACGCCCTGGGCCTGACCACGCTGGTCGGCCTGATCACCATCACCCTGTCAACGTACATGATTCTCTACGCGCAACCGCTGTTTGCCCGCCTATCACCCTGGCTCGGCGTATTCGAGCGGCATATCCCGCACCGTGAAAACGCCGACGATAACGCCGCGCAAGACGTGCCGTCCGACATCATCGTTTACGGCATGGGCCGCTACGGTCGCCAGCTGGCAGGGCAACTGGAACAAGGCGGTGTGCGCGTACTGGGTATCGACTTCGACCCCGAAGCGCTGGCGCTGGCACGCAACGAAGGCCTGAATGTCTGCTATGGCGATGCCGAGGATGTCGACTTCCTGGCGCATGTGCCCTTGGCCAGCGCGCGGGCGCTGATCAGCACCATTCCCCAGCGCGAGGTCAACGCGATTCTGCTGCGGGCATTGCATAACATGGCGTTCAAGGGCCAGATCACCCTCAGCGCGTTTCGTACCGGCGATGCCGAAGCCCTGCAACATGCCGGCGCTGCCAATGTTTTGCAACCCTACAACGACGCAGCCGAATCCGCCGCCAGGCGACTATTGAAGGATATCGGCCCGCGGTGAAAACGCCCGGCCAGGCGCCAGCCCGGATCGGGCAGCGCCGCACACAGGAGGCTCGACATCCCGACGAAACCCCGACAAGTGTGGGCCTGCGCGCAACCTAACCTGTAGCGTGATCCGCACATGCCAGGCAGTACTCGGTGGCTGGCAATACCTGCAAACGCGCGAGGTTGATCGCCGTGCCACAGCGCAGGCAGTCGCCGTAAGTACCTTCGGCCAGTCGCAGTTTGGCCATGCCCGCCTGCCGCAGTCCTTTTTCAGCCTCGGCCAGCAAGGCTTCGAGCACCTCATCATTCTGTCGCTGCAGGGCTTGCTCGGCGAAATCCGGCGAGTGGCTGCGCGCCAAATCCTGACGAATTGCGCTGGCCCGCGCGCCGTACTCGGCGAGCAGAATATCGAGGGCCGCTTGAGGATCGAAAGCAGACATAGGAAAACTCCAAAAAGAGGTGTTTGCCCGTCCAAGTGTGGACACTCCCGAGCTGCCCACACTGACATTGATCACGACTTGCGCAAGTAGCTGTCGACGCTGGCGGCGTTGTAGCTCCTACAGGGTTGTGCGGTGACCTTGTGGGAACGGACTTGTCCGCGAAGCTTTTGATGGGGCCCGTTAACCGCGGCGAGGCGATGAGCCAAGTTGTATTGCCTGAGGACCCGCGACTAGGCCTAGCGGACGCGCCACCGCCTGCTGGGCTTCGCTGCAACCGCTAACAGGTACATCGCTATGTTTTAGCCTGTTAGCCCTTGGCGCATAGCCAAAAAAAAGAGCCTGCACAGGCTATGTGCAGACTCTTTTTTACTTACCGGTTATTACGCGAGTTTCTTGTGGCGCACCCGGTGCGGCTGGGAGGCGGCGTCGCCGAGGCGTTTCTTGCGGTCGGCCTCGTACTCGGTGTAGTTGCCCTCGAAGAACTCGATATGCGAGTCGTCTTCATACGCCAGAATGTGAGTCGCCACGCGATCGAGGAACCAGCGATCGTGGGAGATGACGATGGCCGCGCCAGGGAAGTCGAGCAGCGCTTCCTCCAGCGAACGCAGGGTTTCCACGTCGAGGTCGTTGGACGGTTCGTCGAGCAGCAAGACGTTGGCGCCCTCTTTCAGGGTCAGGGCCAGGTGCAGACGGCCACGTTCGCCACCCGAGAGATCCTTGACGAATTTCTGCTGGTCGCCACCCTTGAAGTTGAAGCGACCGACGTAGGTACGCGACGGGATCTCGTAATTGCCAATACGGATCTGGTCGGAACCGTCGGAAATCATCTGGAACACCGACTTGCTGCCGTCGAGGTCGTCGCGACTCTGGTCGACGCAAGCCAACTGCACGGTGTCACCAATCTCGATGCTGCCGGAGTCTGGCTGTTCCTTGCCCATGAGCATGCGGAACAGGGTCGACTTGCCGGCACCGTTACCGCCGATCACGCCGACAATGGCGCCCTTGGGCATGCTGAACGACAGGTTGTCGATCAGCGCGCGATCGCCATATGCCTTGCTGACGTTCTTGAACTCGATGACCTTGTCACCCAGGCGCGGACCGGCCGGAATGTAGATCTCGTTGGTTTCGCTGCGCTTCTGGAATTCCTGCGACTGCAGTTCCTCGAAGCGCTGCAGGCGCGCCTTGGACTTCGACTGACGGGCCTTGGCACCTTTGCGCACCCATTCCAGCTCGTCCTTCATGGCCTTTTCATGGGCTGACTGCTGCTTGGATTCCTGCGCCAGGCGGTCGGACTTGGCTTCCAGCCAGCCGGAATAGTTGCCCTCGTAAGGAATACCGGCACCACGGTCGAGCTCGAGAATCCAGCCGGCGACGTTATCCAGGAAGTAACGGTCGTGGGTAATCGCCACCACGGTGCCGGGGAAATCGTGCAGAAAGTGCTCCAGCCAGGCGACGGAATCGGCGTCCAGGTGGTTGGTCGGCTCGTCCAGCAGAAGCATGTCGGGGGCCGACAGCAACAGGCGGCACAGCGCGACACGGCGCTTCTCGCCGCCGGACAGCACGGCAATCTTGGCATCCCAGGCGGGCAGGCGCAGCGCGTCGGCGGCTACTTCCAGTTGACGTTCGAGGTTGTGGCCGTCGCTGGCCTGCAAGATGGCTTCCAGCTTGGCCTGCTCGGCGGCCAGCTTGTCGAAGTCGGCATCCGGCTCGGCGTAGGCGGCATAGACCTGATCGAGGCGCGCCTGGGCGTCCTTGATCACGCTAACGGCTTCTTCGACCACTTCGCGCACGGTCTTGCTCGGATCAAGCTGAGGTTCCTGCGGCAGGTAGCCAACATTCAGCTCGGGCATCGGACGGGCCTCGCCGTCGAACTCGGTGTCGACCCCAGCCATGATTTTCAACAGGGTCGATTTACCCGAACCATTGAGCCCGAGCACGCCAATTTTGGCGCCAGGGAAAAACGACAGGGAAATATTCTTGAGAATTTCCCGCTTCGGCGGCACTACTTTGCTCAGCCGGTGCATGGTGTAAACGTATTGAGCCATGAATAACCTTGGTTCTAAGACTGAAAACTGAAAAGGGCGCAGGTCGCGTGACGAACGCAGGGTCATGAGTGGCGGCATCTGCCAGGCTCTAACAGCCTGTCGGAGACGCCTAAAAACAGCGCCCACGCGCGTGCGCCAAAACTACCGGAATGCGCGGTACAGGGCAAACGACAGTCGTCGGCTGCACTGGCACTTCGCCACGGATGTGGCATTCTAGCGCCCCGCTCGCGCGTGCCTATAAACAGAGATCGGCTCGCCCTGCGCTCATCGAGCCGTCGTCGCAGGATCGTCATCAAGTGCCAAGCCACACACCTCCGTCGTTACCACAAGCACCCGGCGAACCGCTGACGCCCCCCAGGCGCCGTTCGGTCAAGGGTGTGCTGGTTGCTTTGGTCCTCGGCATGCTGGGGTTGCTGCTGTGGCAGCTGCAGCAGGAGGCGCGGCAGTTGCTCGACAACCAGCGCAAGCTCAATCATGAATTTAACGCGCAGCTGGCCAATCACCTCAGCCTGAGCATGGAGCTGAAAGCGCAGGCGGGCTTGGCGATGCTGCGCCAAACCAGCCTACTGCCAAGCCCTGGCGCAGCCAACCTGCCGCATAGCCTGCAGGGGGTCTTTACCAGCCTGCGTAGCGTGGCCTCACTCGGCCCGCGCGGCAACATTCTGGCGGACACCCAGCCGGATAAAGATGACGGCCAATTCCTGGTTGAGCTGATTGAGCGCAGCAACGGCTCGGCGTACCACTATGCATTCAACCCCAACGATGGCGGGTTGATTTACCTGCTATTGCGCCAGGACCAGAGCAATACCCAGAGTGGCTACTGGCTCGTGCGCCTGACCGCCAACGCATTGCGCAACTGGCTGCAAGAACACCACCAGAGCCCCTATCGCTGGCAACTGGAAGACCATCGGGTACAGCTCACAATTGCCAACCAACAGGGTGACTTCGCAGCCAACAGTGCCGTTTTAGCCTCGACAAGCGCCGCCGATCTGGAGCAAAGCATTCTTCTGGCGCCACTCAAAGGCAGCGATTGGCAACTGCGCGCATTGTTCGACGTCCGCAGCGCCCGCGCGCAACTATTACCCGCCATGACCAGCAAGTTCCTGCTGTTCATCCTCTGTTCGGTACTGATCCTGCTCGCTTTGTACCAACTGCAGCGCGAACAGCGCAGCCTGCAGGCGCTCAATGCGGCATCACGGCGCTCGCTGCGCCAGGCGGCGAGCGCGCTGGGAGCCATTGAGGAACGCGTGCTGGTCACTGACAGCAATGGTCAGCTGAACTACCTCAACCCCCAGGCTGAGGAATTGTTCGGCTTGCGCAGCGATGACGCGCACAACTGGCATCTGCTGCAACTGCTGCCCCAACTCGATCCGCAGCTGCTGCACGACAGCAGCGCGCACCATGACCTTGACACTGACCTGGTGGAAATCAAGCTGGACGGCATAGTCCGCCTGTTCGATATAAGCCGTAGCGAACTCGGCGAGCCGAGCAACCGCCAGGGTTTCGTCTGGGTGCTGCGCGATGTCACCGAACAACAGCAGGCGACCCAGGTATTGCGGGAAACCCGCCGGCGCTACCAGGACATATTCGAAGGCACCGGCACGGCGCTCTGCGTACTGGACCTGGCCGCACTGCCGGATTACCTGCAACAACAGCACATCCATGACGATGCAAGCCTCAAGCACTGGCTGCTCGCCCATCCGCAGCGGCACAGTCAACTGCTGCAGCTGATGCGCCTCACCGAGACCAACCAGGTGGCCCTGCGCCTGCTCGGCGTGGACTCAACCGAGCAAGCCTGGCAGCACCTGATCGACAGCGGCCCACTGCGCCCCGACGGCTTCCGCGTGCAACTGCTCAGCGCCCTGCTCGAAGGCAGCGGCCAACTCGAACTGGAACGCCAGATCAGCACCCCGCAAGGCCATGAACGTCACCTGTGGTTGGTCATTCGCCTGCCGGACAGCACACAAGAACTAAATGCAGTGACCCTGAGTATCAGTGACATTACTGCACGCAAACGTATCGAACTGTCGCTGATCGAGCGCGAGCGCTTCTGGTCGGATGTAGTGAGAACGGTGCCGGACACGCTCTACGTGCATGACCTGCTGAATAAACGCGTGCTGTTCAGCAACCACCACCTGGGTTTGCAGCTGGGTTACAGCACGACCGAGCTGAAGACATTGGGCGAGCGCTTCTGGGAGCACATCCTGCACCCGGACGACAGCGACTATTACTGGCGCATTCGTAACCTGCAGCAGGTCATCGGCGACGGTGTACTGCTCGAGTCACAGCTGCGCTGGCGGCACCGCGACGGCACCTGGCGCTGGTTCAGCATCCGCGAACAAGCGTTGGCCCGTGATGCCCGCGGCCGCGTAAGCCGCCTGATCGGGGTAGCCAAGGACATCACCGAGCAGATCGAAAGCAGCCAATCGCTGCGCGACAGCGAGCAGCGCTATCGGTTACTGGCGGAGAGCACCAGCGATGTGATTTTCTCCTCAGACAGCAGCCTGCGCCTCAACTACGTCAGCCCTTCAGTGGTGACGATGCTCGGCTATCAACCGCAATGGATCCTGGCCAACGACGTGCAGAGCCTGGCCGCCAACCCGCAACAACTGGCAGGCCTGTCGATCTTGCTCACTAGCGTACGCAAAGCGCTCGGCAACCCCCTGCGCATAATTGAGTTGCGCGAGCAATTTCAGCCACAACTGTTCATCTTCGATTGCCTGCGTGCTGACGGCCGAAAAATTCCGGTCGAATTACGCCTGGTGCCGATGTGGGACGAGAACAGTCACTTCAAAGGCCTGCTCGGCGTAGCCCGTGACATCAGCCAACAGCGCCGCGCCGACAAAGACCTGCGCATGGCCGCCACGGTATTCGAACACTCCACCGCAGCGATCCTGGTGACCGACCCGGCCGGCTATATCGTGCAGGTCAACAAGGCCTTCAGCCGGGTCAGCGGCTATTCCTCGGCCCAGGTTCTCGACCAGTTGCCGGGCATGCTCACCGCCGACCGCCAGCAGACCAGCCACCTGCATTACGTACTCAGCCAACTCAATCAGCGCGGCAGCTGGGAAGGCGAAATCTGGCTCAAGCGCCGCGACGGTGAGAGCTTCCCGGCCTGGGTCGGGATCACCGCCGTACAAGACGAAGAAGGCGACCTGGTCAGCTACGTGTGTTTCTTCAGCGACATCAGCGAACGCAAAGCCAGCGAACAACGCATCCATCGCCTCGCCTACTACGACGCCCTGACCCTGCTGCCCAACCGCACACTGTTCCAGGATCGCCTGCACACTGCCCTGCAATACGGCGAGCGGCATCAGGAATGGGTGGTACTGATGTTCCTCGACCTCGACCGCTTCAAGCCGATCAACGACTCCCTCGGCCATGCCGCTGGCGACCGCATGCTCAAAGACGTGGCCGTGCGTCTTGAGGCCTGCGTCGACAGCGACGACACCGTAGCCCGCATGGGCGGCGATGAGTTCACCCTGCTGTTGCAGCCATGCGCGACTCGCGAGATCGCGCTGAACCGGGCAATCCATGTCGCCGAGCAGATCCTCGCCAGCCTGGCCCAACCGTTCGTCCTCGAAGGCCGCGAGTTCTTCGTCACCGCCAGCATCGGCATCGCGCTGAGCCCACAGGACGGCAACGAACTCAGCCAACTGATGAAAAACGCCGACACCGCGATGTACCACGCCAAAGAGCGCGGCAAAAACAACTTCCAGTTCTATCAGGCTGACATGAACGCCAGCGCCCTGGAACGTCTGGAACTGGAACGCGACCTGCGCCACGCCCTCGAACAGCAGGAATTCATTCTCTATTACCAGCCGCAGTTCTCCGGTAGCGGCCAACGCCTGACCGGCGCCGAAGCTCTTCTGCGCTGGCAGCATCCGGTGCGCGGCCTGGTGCCACCGGATGACTTCATCCCGGTACTGGAAGAACTCGGTTTGGTGGTGGAGGTTGGCGACTGGGTAGTGACCGAAGCCTGCCGCCAGCTGAAAAGTTGGCACGCGGACAAGATTCGCGTACCGAAGATCTCGGTCAACCTGTCGGCCCGGCAGTTCACCGATGGTTCACTGGCTGAGCGCATCGCCACGATCCTCGAAGACAACGGCGTCGCCCCGGCTTGCCTGGAGCTGGAACTCACCGAAAGCATCCTGATGCAGGACGTGGGCAGCGCCCTGCGCACCCTCAACGACCTGAAAAGCCTGGGCCTGTGCATCGCAATCGACGACTTCGGCACCGGCTACTCGTCGCTCAACTACCTCAAACAGTTCCCCATCGACGTACTGAAGATCGACCGCAGCTTCGTCGACGGCTTGCCACAAGGCGAACAGGACGCGCAAATCGCCCGCGCCATCATCGCCATGGCCCACAGCCTGAACCTTTCGGTAATCGCCGAAGGCGTGGAAACCCAGGCGCAACTGGACTTCCTGCGTACCCACGACTGCGACGAAGTGCAGGGCTACCTACTCGGCCGCCCCATGCCCGCCCACCAGTTCGCCGCCCAGTTCAGCGGCGCTGCGCTGTTTATGCTCAGCTAGCGGGAAGCTGTAAATTGCAGGCCCTCGGTGCGCGTTGCGTGGGAGGGGCTTCAGCCGCAATAGCGCCTATTGGTGTTAAGCGCAGCGAGGCCCAATACAGCGCTAGCAAGCGTAAGGCACAAGGCGATGATTCATCACCAAAACCATACGGGGTTACGCCGCACCGGATTGCCTGAATACATCACGCCACTGCAAACCCAACGATCCACGACCTACGAAACGCGGACGGCTCAAGATAATTGATCGCCAGATCAAGGACCGCTGTATGCGAGCGGTTTATTTCGCCAGCGGCTGTGGCGTTATCAAATGCGGCAGAGCATGAGTCACCAGGGACATTGCGGGGACACTTCCGATGAAGCCCGTACTCCGCGGGTTGAAAATCGGCCCCCTGAATGGTTACCTGCCCGGAGTTACAGAAGCGCCCAAGAAACCCTGCGTGATATCCATCAATATTTGATATATCAGTACAGCTAGCCCCCATCAACTCAACTATGGACCGACCCATTCAAGCCGACAAACACTTAACGTCGCGACCACGACTAGCGCACCACGATATAACGAGTAATAAATAACTGAGGAGCACTAGCACCAAGGCAAGTGCAACAGTTGAGATGCACCAGACCAACAATATATATTCCTACTGGATAAAAGCGCCTATTGGCGAGGATACCGATACGGCCCTAGCAAACAACGCGGCCGGATACTCTGCATACACCAGCACCCATAATCGGCCTTAATATGAAAATGGAGCCTGATCTATTTCTGCCCGACCCAACGCCTATGAAAGCAGGGCAAGGGCAGGTTGGTCGAATGGAATACGAGATCCACTGCAACAAGTGCAATTCTGCTCAGATGCTTGCAACCGATAGGGGGGACTGAAGATTGGCGCCAATATTTCGCACCACTTGCCGCCTGATAATTGGCGTCAAGCTATACCCATGGCGCGACTTTGAATTGGCGCCAAAGCCTCAACCATACGAGGTAAAGTGCCGACTGATCTTGCAATTACGGAATACTTAGCCCTCTGCTTAATCCTTACCTGTCTTTTAGTACTTTAAGCGGCTATAAGCATGAGGCATAGAAATGAGAAGCCCAATAATTGAGAGATCACAATGCCTGAACTTTTGTTTTATCAGCGCCCTACGGTCCTGAATAAAGATACGCACAAGGCCATGCGCTTTTCTCCGGTAAAGGACTTCGGGTTCACCAGTAACGTGAATTCTGTCCCTCTCTTGGCCATCGAGTTCTTTGAGTCAAGTCGCGATCTGCCAGTGCTGTTCAGCCAGGATCAGGAGGGGGCATTTTTTCCGATTGTCTTGCTCTCACTGAAGAATCAAGGGCACGAACAAGTCGACGAAAGCGGCCGATGGCTGGGCAACTATACGCCCGCCTTCATTCGTCGTTATCCGTTCGTGCTGAGCGGCGACAAGAATGTCTGCTTTGATGCTGACTATGCCGGGCTGGCAGATGCTGAAGGCGAAGGCGAACTGCTGTTTGCCGATGACGGTACCTATACAGATACCTTGGGCAAGATCATCGAATTTGTGACCAACTTCGATGCGGAGCACCTGCGTACCCGCGAGTTCTGTCAGGCGGCAACCGAACAGGATGTATTCAAGCCTTTCATCTTGCAGGTGATAACGGCAGACAAAAAGCCATTGCGCCTGGACGGGCTCTTTGTAATAGATGAAAGCAAGCTTATGGCGCTGGAGGACGAGGTTGTCACCAGCTGGTTCCGTAAGGGCTACCTTGCCTGGGCTTATGCCCACCTGCACTCTCTCGGCGCCTTGCAGCGCTTGAGCGAGCAACTCAATACCCGTTCCTGATCATCCAAGAACCGTCTCACGGTAACTGGATGACTATCTATACCCACCTGACGGTACCCACCTCGGCTTTGCCGAATGACGTTATTTCATCATCATTAATAGATTGGGCCGAAAAATGAAGTTTCCCCGCCATCCACTGGCATTGGCTATTGGTCATTGCAGTCCATTTGCACGATCGCTGGCGGCGCGAACCGCGGCGTGGGGAACTTTGCTATCTAGCGTCTCGCTGCAGGCGCTGGCGGCACCAGCGCACAACATTGTGGTGGACGCCAATACGGCCAGCATCACCACCAATGGCTCAGTGCAGACCATCCAGAACGCCAACACCGTTGGCGGCGTGCCAGTCAACGTGTTCAAGCACTTTGTCGTCGGTTCGGCCAACACCGTCAACCTGACAGTGCCAGACAATGCCGCCAAGCTGGTCAATATCGTGAAAGACAGCCGGCCGGAAATCCACGGCATTCTGAACAGCAAATACCAGAACGGCAGCCTCGGCGGCAACGTGGTGTTTGCCAGCTCCCACGGTTTTCTGGTCGGCCCGTCGGGCGTGGTCAACGTTGGCCAGTTGACCGTTCGCACACCCACCAGCGGTGACATTGATGAGCTTATTGCAGGCACCAAGACGATCGACGATACCCTGGCCGTCTCGTCTACCGGGCTGATCACCATCGATGGCAAGATCAACGCCCAAGACGGTATTGATCTGCAAGGCACGGGGGTCAATGTCACCAGCAGTGGCAAGCTGATCGCCGGCAATGCTCTGGATGCCAGTTATGTGGCAGCGGCAGCGGTGAATACCGGTGACTACACTGCGCCCACGGCGCTGGTCAAGGACGGCGGTACCATTCGCATCGTGGCCGACGGCATCCTTGGCACTGGCACTGCGCTGATTGCCGGCGACCTGCTGGCCGATGGCGGAATCACCATCGAAGCCAACAGCATTGAGATCACCAGTACTGGCGTGCTGGATGCCCGCGACAAAGTCACTAGCAACACTAGCGGTAATGTCACGCTCACCGCCAGCAGTACCCAAGCGATTGGTTTTGGGGTAGCGCTTGCCGAGTCGTCCGTCACCCTGGCCGGTAAAGTTCATGCCAACGACGTGACCGCCACGGCGCAGAGCAAGGCGACCGCATCATTCTATGAAGAGCCGGCTGGCGGCTTAACGGTCATGGCCACTGGCGCCTTTGCTGGCGCCGGGTTCAATCTGATGGCGGCCGATGCCGAAGCGACAGTCACTGTGGAAGGCACGGCCAATGTGCAGGCTGCAGGCAATGTCACCATGGCTTCCGAGTCCCATGCAGTCAGTCAAGCCAGCCAGATCACCACTTCTTCAGGCGGCAAAGGCTCACTAGCTGCCATTTACAGCACCGCTGACGCCAGCAGTACCACCCGGATCAAGAGCGGCGCCACCGTGCAATCGGGTGGCGATCTCAAGGTAACGGCGCACAACGAGGCCTTCCTGTCGGCCAGCGCGCTCGATCTGATCGCGGATGGCGGCAATGAGGTTGTCTTGGCCATTGCCGTTGGCGAATCAGATGTCAATGCCAGCGCGGTGATTGAAAGCGGTGCGATTCTTGACGCAAGCAGCTTGGTACTGGCTGCGGAAAACCAGAATTACTACTCGGTATCGGCTTCTGCAATGGGCCTGAAGGATACCGAATATGGCATCGCAGTAGCCGTAGGCGACTTTAATACCAATGCCACGGCAGAAATGGGTGCATCACTCGGTACTGCCACCGATAAGACCGGGAATGTCAGCATCACCGCGCTGGATCGCACGGTGCACCAGCAGGTCAAATCTAGCGTTACGGTAGGCAGCAGTACCGGTTTGCGTACTTTGGGCGCCAAACCGGTTAGCTATCTAGGGAAAATGCAAGATGGCGTGAACAATCTCACCAATGCCAAAAAGCCAGCGGGTGCGGAAGTTCCGACGGACAGTGACGGCAAGATCTCTTTCAAAGGTGGTCTGGCCTTTACCATGAACCTGTCCGATCACGAGGCCTATGCGTTCCTGGGCAACAACAAGGCCGGGCAGGCTGAGGCGCCGAAGATTCAGTCCACAGGTAATTTATTGCTGGCCAGCGCCATTGATTTGGGTACGGATAACGCATCCATCGCCGGTGGTAATGACAATGCTGCCCACGGCGATGATCAGGGGGCCTGGCGCAGTTCAGCTGAAGCCGCAGTGGCCTCACCGAGCGATCGTACTGCTGGTAGCAACCAGACCGGCTCCTCGGAAAAAAGTCTGGCGGTTGCCCTGAATTTCGCCATCAATACAGGCGATGCAGTAGCCGAAATCGGCGACCACGTGGAAATCTCGGCGGCCAATGTGGGCGTCCTGGCTCGGCAAAAAGTGCCGATCAGCACCAGCTATGACAAATGGGATTCCTTTTCCGATGTGCTGAACAAGTTCAATGGCATCGGCGGGATGCAGAACAATGTTTTGACTACCTTCGCCAATGCCGGTGCGTCAGCGGACACCACCGCTACCGGCGGTTCGCTGAACGTGGTCTGGAACGATATGAACACCAAGGCGTGGATTGGTGACAACGTCAAACTCACCACCACGGGTACCGGCAATTGGACTGCCAGCAGGGTAGTGGCGGGTAACACCGAAGCGCCGGCCATCTTTGACAGCACGAAACCATTCAAGACCATCGATTACCGCTTCGACTTTGCCAATTCTGTGGATGTGCAAGCCTACAATCTGAATGAAAGCGTGCACCTGGCCGGTAACCTGGGGACCTTGGGTTTGATACCCAATGGCAACGGCACCAGTCAAAATGGTAAGTCGGTGGGGGCCAGTATCAGTTTCGTCGAACAGACCGCCACTGCGGTTGCCGGAATTGGTGCATCCACCCTGGTAGTGGATGGCAATGTCAGCATCAAGGCGCATACCGATGAGCGTCACTTCCTGATTACCCCGTCGTCGGGCATGGGCAAGGGTATGGGGTTCAACGGTGTGCTGGCGATTCTCAACAGTGAGTCGCTGACCCATGCCTCGTTGAGCAATCAGGCGTATGTGCGCACCTCCGGGCTGGAGGTATTGGCTGACCATGATTTTGGCAATTGGGCTGCCTCCGGAGCGTTCAATAAGTCAGATGAATCAGCCATAGGCCTGTCCATCGCGGTCAACATCGCTCAAGGCGATACAAAGGCCTTTATTGGCGACAACAGTACCGAGTCAGCCAAGGTGGCGTTCAAGAATGACAGCCAGCCGGCGCCAACCGCGCCGACCTCGCCCGCACCTAATCCGCGCGAAATCATCGCCAATGAAGTCAGGGTACGCGCACGCAGTGCTGGCACCAATGGTTCCCTGGCCGTGGCCGGCGCGGTAACGACAGAACCCAACAGCAAGCCCGGCATCGCTGAGAAATTTGAAAACTGGTGGAACAAGCCCAGTGCAAGTGCGGCGGACAGCTACACCGCCGCATCATCCGGCGCGGGTGATGCCTCGATCGGCAATGCCGCCGGTGATGGCGCCAGCAGTTCGTCCGCGCCGGCCGGCGACAGCAGCCCAGCTGTGAGTAACGACAAAACCGGTATGACCGCTGCCGGCAGTTTCGCGGTGTCAGTCAATAATCTGGATGCCAAGGCGTTTATCGATGGCGCCACCATCAGCGGTAAAAATGCTGCAGACGTCAATGTAACGGTTCAGGCGCTGGAAAACGTGATTTCAGCTGCCGCGTCCGGTGGTGCGGCCCTGGCCATGCTGGGCGCCGAGTCACCGTCCAACCAGAACACCATCGCCGGTGCGATTGCTTACCAGATCAGCTTCAATGATGCGCTTGCGCGTATCCAGAACAGCACCATAAGCAATGCCGGCGATGTAAAAGTGCAGGCACTGCATGGCGGTGAACTCACCTCGGTGGCGCTGGCGCTGGCTATCACCAGCTCTGCGCAGACCACCACTGACAGCAACAATGGCGCGCTGTCGATTTCTGGCGCACAAATCTATGACGGTACCTCGGCGCGTATCGACAACAGTTCGATCACCAGCAACAACGACGGTGACGACAGTCTTGAAGTTTCTGCCTACAACAACGCCTATGTCGGCGTGGGTGGCGGCTCGCTCTACCTGGGCGGCAAGCAGGGCGGCGGACTGGCGATTACCTTTGCCGAAATCAATGACCCCAGCGCCATGCTGCCAGGGATCAACCCAGACTCAAACAATGTACTGAGCACGGCCCATAACGAAGACGTCTATAGTGGCTCCGCGGTGGAGGCGGTCATCAGTGGTGTTGATGGGGGCCGCAGTACCCTGACCGATTTTGACAGCGTGACTGTCTCAGCCAGCGCAGTGAACCGGATTGTTATTGGTGCCGCGGGCGGTGGTTATAACGGCGGGGTGGAAAACTCCAAAGGCTTCGCCGGCAGCTTTGCAGTGGGCTCAATCGGTGCCGATACCAATGCCCTGATCAGCAAAACCGACATCGGTGGTGTGCAGACCCTGCACATCAATGCCAGTGGCGAAGATGATGCTGCGCTGAACGCCCTGCTGGATGGCCTGGGTAGCAGCACCATCAATAGCGATTTTGACTTCAGTGGCGCGGATGCCATCGACAATACCGAGGTGTTCACCGCCGACGACGGCACAGGCGCGAGCTACAACTACAATTCGGCCGGCAAGCGCATCATCGCCGTGGCCGGTGTGGTGCAGGCAGGCAAGAGCAATCTGGGTATCTCCTACGCCCATGCCGATGTGAAGAGTGATACCTCCGCGCGCATGGCGGATGTCAACGTCAATCAGGGCGTAGCAAGTACGGCCGACGTGGCCGTCAACGCCCGCGACAACTCTCTGCTCTACACCGTGGCCATCGGCGTCGGCGTCAGCACTGGTAAATACTCGGGTGTCGGTTCGGTTGCGGTCAACCGGCTGAATAATCGTGTCGTTGCCGAAATCGGCGATTGGGATGGCGCCGACAGTGGCAGCATCAATGCTGGGACGGTTGCCGTCACGGCCACCAATGATATGGACATGGTCAACGTCGCCGGTGCGGTGGCAATAGGTTCGGCAGGCTCAACCGGGCAAGCCGGCGGCCTGGCGGTCGCGCTGAATTTGGTGGGTACCGACGAGCATTCGACCAAGGCGCGCATTGCCAATACGGCGTTGCAGGCCTCGGGCAATGTGCTGGTCAAGGCCACCAGCGGCGCTTCCAATGATCACAATCTGCTGGTTGGCAATGCCATTGCCATCGGCGCCACCGGTGGCTCCGGATTGGCCTTTGCCGGCGCGATCGGCGTCAACAATGTCGATCAGCAGGTCGAAGCGGCGATCAAAGATACCGGCACTAATCGCAGCACCGATGCCAGCGCCACCGAAGGCGGCACGGTCACCGTGCAAGCCTATGATTTCACCGACAGCGTTTCCACGGCCTGGATGGGGACGGGTTCCGGCGGCGGCTCGGCAGGCGGTATCGCCGTGGCGACCAATCGGGTCGATTCGGACGTAAAAGCGGCCGTACTGGGCGACAACCTTGTGGTTGGCAGCACTACGCTGAAGGTGCAAAACCTGATCGTCGATGCCGCACGCGACAACTGGCTGCTGACCATCAGCGCCGGGGTAGCAGCGTCACCCAAGCAGAGCGCCTTCGCTGGTTCGGTGAGCACCGGCATCATTAATGGTGATGTCAGCGCACGCATCGCAGAAGGCGCCAGCGTCAAGGCCTGGAACAATGTTCTGGTCAATGCCGACGCGTACAGCGAAAACTTGGTTGGCAGTGGCGCACTGGGCATCGGTCTTGGTAGCGGTGCCGGGGCGGTGGCTATAGCGACCGCGCTGGAATACGGCAGCACCTCCGCGTCCGTCAACAGTGCCAACGTGATTGCCGAAGGCAAAGGCGCGAGCATGAACGTGGACGGCGGTGCACTGGCTAATTACGGCACCTTGCCGGATCTATCGACGTCGGGTCAGGCTGAGGACGACGGTGACGATACTAATGCCGCGCCGGTGGACCGCGACACGCTGACCACTGGCTTTGCCTTGCTCAATCTGGATAAGACCACGCAAAGCGTCGACGGTCTGGCGGTGAATGCCACCAGTCGCACCAAGCAACGTGCGATTACCGTGGGTGGTGCGGGCGGCAAGTCACTGGCAATCAACGTCAATGTGGCGACCAACAACTCGTCCGATGCAACCACCGCTGAAATCAAGAACAGCACGATTAATGCTGGCATCAGCAACCAGAGCGGTGCCGATGTACTGGTGCGGGCCAGCGCCCATGAGGCCGGTCTCGCGGTATCGGCGGGCGTGGCCATTTCGGGTAACAGTTCGGGTGTCGGTGGCTTCTCCACCAACAGCCAGAAGAAGGCGGCCAAAGCCACAGTCGATAACAGCACGGTAAATGCCGATACCGTCAGCATCGATGCCAACAGCTCGAAAGTTGCCCAGGCAGTTTCTGCGGGCGTGGCTGCGGGCGGGAGTGGTCTGGGTGGCGCGGCCTCGGTGGTGATTACCGAACAGCTGGGCGACACCCAAGCCTGGCTGCGGGGCGGTACGCTGACAGCTAACGGCCTGACGGTTGCCTCTGACCGTCGTCAGGAAGCCAACGTTGCGGCCGGTGCCGTGGGAATCGGTGGGAAAGCTGGCATCGGTTTCGGCATGGCGGTGAACATCGTCGGCGGTGACAGCAAGGCGCTGATCGGCAATGACCTGAGTGATGCAACCGATACCCGTACCACGCTGGTCAACGTCACTGACCTGACGGTGGATGCGCAGCGGCTGGAAAATGTTAATAGCCATGCCTTCGGTGCCGGTATTTCTGCCGGGTTTGGCGGGGCGGCAATGATTGATGTCACCGAGTTCCGTGGCGAGACCCGTGCGGGCATTTTTGGCAAGCCCAGCGGCGGCGGCTTCACTACCAAGATCCGTGGCAAGGACGGCCTCACGGCGACCTCCAACGTTACCCTTAGCGCTCAGGAGATCCTCGACGCCAGGCAGTTTGCCCTGGGTATTGGCGTAGGCGCCAAGGTTGGCGTTGGCGTGGTCGCCAACGTCGTGCTGGGCCGCAGCCAGGTGTACAGCGAAGTGGTTGGCTCGGATATCAAGGCGACTCTGCTGGATATCGATGCCACCTCGCAGCGTCAGACCGACCTGACCAGTATCGCCGGTGCGGGCGGAGTGGCCAGTGCAGCAGTCAGTATCGGTGTCGCACTGTTTGGTCAGGGTGATACCACCGCCGATGACGGCACCAATGCCGAAGACGAGTTCGATGCCGAAGACGAGTTCGATGCTTCGCGCAGCGTCATAAACGATGTGCTAACGACCGATACGGCCGCATTCAACAGCCATTTGTCCACTGACGACCTTGCCGCCATCGAGGCAGACTCCGGCGCAACCCTCGAGCGCACGAGAGCACCGGCCACTACCACTGCCACCGATGCCGGCAAGTCACTGGAGTTGTCAGGTGAAAGTGTCACCGCCGCGCGTATCTCCGGTGGCGTGATCGACGTCGATACCCTGAATGTGAACAGCCGTGCCTTGCTGCATAACAATCAGCTGCTTGGTGCAGCACAGGTTTCGGCAGTCGGTATTGCCGGTGTGATCGGCATTACCCGCATGTATGACATGAGCATTGCCACCGTCGACAGCAACCTGACGGCGAACAATGTGGTGGTGGGCGCCACCATCGAGAATGTGTCTGACGAAGATGCTGCCGGTGAATCCAAGTCGGTTGTGGTGGGTCTTGGCGGCGTCAGCGTGGTGGTCAATTACGTCGATATTCGTGCAGAGAACCGCGTAGTGGCAGGTGTTACTGCGGCCAGCGGTTCGGATACCGGTAACCTGGTCATCACTGCGGCAGATACCACGGAACTGCGTATTGGCGATGTCGACCCGGGCCGGCCGGACTCGGCCACTGACGGTTCGCTGAACGTGAATTTGGGCAGCGCCGCTATTGGCATCAGTTACGGTTACGTGAAGAAGGACAGCCAGGTGGATGCCTGGCTGGGCGAGACCGGCAAGCTGGTTGATGGTTACGACAACATGACCGTCAGCGCCAACAGTTCAGGCATGGTCAAGAGCACCGCGTTTTCGCTGGCCGGTGGCATTGCTGCCGGTATCCAGGGCGTAGTCACTGACGCTCACGACAACTCCCACGCCAACGCCACGCTGTTTGGCACCATTGGTACCGGCAGCGGGCTGCTAAGTCTGTCTGCGCAGGTGGTGCCGGAACTGTATTCCAGCGCCTACGGTGTGACGGTATCCGGCGGCTACTCGATGGGCGGCTCCTTCGCCTATGCCATGACCGATGCCGAAGCCCATGCGACCGTGGCCGATGGCGTACGCTTCACCGGCAGCGGTGACGTGATCGTGCGCAGTGAAGTTGGCGATGGATCCGATGCTGATTATCAAGCAGCCCATGCTGCAGCATTCGCTGCTTCCGGCGGTCTGATGCTCGGTGTGGCCGGCGCCGAAGCCCGGGCCAGCAACAACGCCCAGTCGGTGGCCAGGGTTGGCAACAACGTAACCATCCCGGACGCCAACTTCGAGGTCTACGCCCGGCATACCGGCGTACAGATTGCCGATGCAGATGGTTACTTTGTCGGCGCCTTTGCCGGCGGCTATCAGGTCGCTTTGGCCGAGTCGTTCAGTTCGACCCGGGTTGAGTTCGGCAAAGACCCGTATGCCACGCTGGAGCGCACTGGCGATCTGATCCTGGATGCCAGCAGCCAGAACGAAAACCAGTCGTTCACCACCGCTGGTGGTGGTGGTTTTGTCTCCGGCAGTGCGGCAGAAGCCGTGGTCGAGGCCGGTGATCACGCCAATGGCAATTATGCGGCAGCGGTTCTGGTCGATGACTGGTTCAGCGGCTACCGCAGCATACCGATCGACGCCGGCAACGTGATCATTCGTGCGACCAATGAAGTCAACTTCTTTGCCGGCACTGACTCGACCACCGTTTCAGTGGTTGGCGGTTCAGGCGCCGTTTCGGATGTTGAGGTCAATACCAATGCCAAGGTGGTGTTGGGCAAGAATGTCAGCCTGAATGCGCTGGATATTAATATCGATGCACTGAATCAGGCCAGGCAGATTCAAACGCCATGGGATTCCAGTTACACCACCAGTGTGTACGGCGCTGGAGGCGGTGGTGCCAACGGTACCGCGGCCCTGTCCAACCAGAACATCAAGCACCTGCTGGCTGCGGTAGAGGTCGGCGAAAATGCCATTCTGAAGATTTCCGACCTGGCTTGGATGTATGAGGGCTATCGCAATGGCATCTCGCTGGATGCCGGCACCGAGTTCTTTGTTTACGACAAGGCAGTGATCGAAGTCGGTGGCGCCTTGCAGGGCGCCGGCGCGGAGTCAGATGTCGATGTCGTCACGCGCAATAACGTCACTTTGAGCGACGGTGTGCAGCTAAGCAACGCCTGGGGCAAGATCGGACTAGGTACCTATTCGCGCGGCAGTGCGGCGGCGGAGGCCAATGTCAGCGTATGGGCAATCGCCGGTGTGGCAGGCGGTATCGCCGATGTTCATATTGATGTCGACAATACCCTGACGCTAGGCAACAACGTTGTGATTGATGCCTATGATCAGATCAGCCTGTTTGCCGGGCGAGGCTCCGATGGTCTGAATCAGAACCAACTGGTGGCGGATGCCCGCAGCAATATCTACAACTGGACAGCGATACCAATCCCCGCAGGCAACAGAGCTAGGGGCGTTATCGTTCTCGACAATAACGTGGTGTTTGGCGATAACTTTGCGATTGGCAGTGATGGCCATGTGTCCATTGGCGCGATTGAGGGCGCTCTCAGTGCTAAGGGCAGTGGCGTCGAAAAAAACCCCTACCTGGCGCTGTTCAGCACCGAAAACACCTTCGGTTCCAGCAACAAGACCGCGAGCAATCTCCTGACCTTCAATGGCAGCGGCAGCGTGACCGCCGGGCAATATGCCTATCAGTCGGTGAGTATCAACCAGGCCGGCGGTATCACCCGTCAGCTGTATCGATTTGGCAGCGCGGAGCAGCAGGCCGACAAGTACTCATCGCGCACTGAACTGCAGACTTATATCAATGACCTGAATGCACGGATCGCGGCCTTGCAAGCCTGGGACAATACCCAGACGGTCACCGAAGGCACCACCCTTGGTGACGGTGACGGCGTGGAAACCGGTAGCAGTAGCGGTACCGATAGCACCGGAATCGTCAGTGTCGGCAGCAACCCCTACGCCAACGAGATCAACGATCTGCGTACCCAGGTGGTGCTGCTGTCCGCCATCGTTAATGACTTGTCGCCGGATGAAAATTTCGCGATCAAGGTTGCCGATGTTAGGGCTTCGGCCGGCAATGTCAGTCTCACCGCAGGCTCGATCAACATGGCCGCTGGCAGTACGCCCAGCTTTACCGCCAAGGGCAATGCGAATATCACCATCGACAATCTTTCCGACCGCCACCTGATGCTGGCGAATCTGGAGATAGCCAACCAGACCGGTGGCAATGTGTTCATCACCGGTGGCGCCAATCTGGGCAGTGCCTTTATCGATGAGCAGGCGGGCAGCCAGTCCGGCGTTTACGTCAATCACGCACCCACCGGAGCGAACTTCAAGAGCGCCGATGTTATCGTCAACGGCAACATCACCAACCTGCTTTCCAGCGTCAATATTTCGGTTGCCGAAGGCGACCTGATTCAGCAGGCGCTGATTCAGGCCAACGCGGTCAACCTGAATGTGGACAACGGCAGTCTGCTGTTGAATAACCCAAACCTTGAACAGACCTATGGTCGCGACCCCAATGCACTGATTAACTTCACCGAGCAATGGAAGCCTGCGAACGCCACCGACTTCGTACAGTTTTATCTGAACGACAAGTATTCGACGGAAATTACAGCTACAGGGACTACAGCATTCAATGACTGGTTTGTCGGCCGCGCGTTGAGTATCGGCGGCGTCCAGAACCCCTATTACCAGTCGGCCCCTTACCGCTACAACCAGATGAATATCTACTTCAACTGGGGCTTCAGCGATAGCACTGAATATAACGGCGCGAATCCAGTGACGTTTTATTTCAACTCGGATGACAGCTCACGCGGCGGCTCTCAATGGAGATTCCAGCCGGTGCTGGATTACCAGAGCAAACTGACGAAGACCGCCAGCTATGCTCAGGTTAAAACCCAGCTGGATGCTACCAGCACCTCGATTATTGCCGAGAAAGTCATCATCAACGCCAAGCGCCTGGACATCAACGGCACCATCGTGGTGGGCACTGACAACAGCTGGTCGGTCAACGTGGGGGCTGGTTTCGACGCCAAGATTCAGCAGTTCGTGCAGGATGCTGGTTTGTCAGCGGGTGACACCCTCAATCTGACGCCGGGCGAAACCAAATACCTACGGGTGGTCAATCCGGACTATCAACCGATCTTCTTCCTGCCGGACTACGATCCCGCCTATTACCGGACCAAAACCTACACCTTTGATATAGCCAAAACAGTGGGCACCTCGGAAATCAAGCTGAAATACGATGTGGCCTCTGGAACCCTGGGCATCGATGAGGTGCCGGTCAGCGGCGGTGGCTACGTGGCCATCCGTGCGGCTATTTCCTCCACCGGGGCGGACGGCAAGATCATCGTCAAGGATGGCCTGGGTCAAATCGCCATCAACAACGATTCCAACACCAAGCTGGTGGTCGGTACGCTGAGCGCTGGCGACGATGCCACAGGGGTGATTCGCATCACCGACCTGAACAAGTCGAACACGGTGTCGCAGTGGTATATCCACAACCCGGGCAACCAGATCCGCCAGTATCAGACCGATGCCTGGGCGGTGTCGCATCTTGACCCCAACTCGTCGGTCGACATGGGCAGCTATGGAGGCAACGGCACCACGTCGAGCATGACTTACAACCCGCTGGCCGGGCAGTTGTTCTACATCCGCGAAGGTGCGACAGTCGGTCGAACCTACACCCGTCCAGCTGACGGCTACCTATCGAAATACCCGACCACAGTCGGCGACTGGGTGTACACCACTGACTGGAACACCGAAACCAGCTACTACACCACTTGTGCGGCCAAGCCCGAAGCCTGTTCCGGCGGCGTTGCAGCACAGTATCTCAAGCAGACCTATGACTACGGCAGCGAGTCTACCGCCGGTTTCGGCTGGGGCCTCAGCTACAGTTCCTACTATGGCACCGGCCTGACCGACGCCGATCCCTATGTGCGTATCCCCACGCGGCTGGACATGGATACGCACACCTACGTCAAGGCGGATCATTTGATCCTCTTCCAGTTCACCGGAGTGGCGGAAGGTAATATCAGTGTTGACTCGCATTCACCGATTCAGTTGACCGGCAATATCTACAACCCGAGCGGGACCACCAATATCCTTACCAATGCCGACTTCACGGCATCCAGCGCCTCCTCGATAACCTCTGGTATCACCCGTATTCAGGCCAATGGCGATATCGGTAGTGCCAGCAATTCGCTGTCGATCACCACCAACGAACTGTCCTTGCAGTCCGATAATGGCTCGTTGGGCTTCAACGCCACCGCCATGGGTTCGTCACTGACCATCGATAAACTGTCGGCGAAGTACGACATTCTCGGGACGGTGGACAAAAACATTGTCGCCAAGGATGGCAACACGCTGATTTCGGCCAACACCATCGATCTCACCAGTCTGTCGGGCAGCATCGGCAGCCTCGGTACGCTGGGTGATCCAACGACCTACAACTACCTCAACATCGCCTCTACCGGAGCCGTTTCCCTACGCGCCGCCAACGACATTGTGGTTTCCCAGGCTACCGGTGATCTGCAGGTTGAGCGCATTGAGGCCAATGACACAGTGGTTATCCGGGTGGCCAATGGCAATCTGACCAATGCCCTTGGTCAGCAACAGAAGTCAGAACAGGAACTGGCCTATGAGGCCTCGGTGTGGGACTCGCTGAACCTGCTCAACGGTACTGCCGGTGAGCGCGCGGTGACTGCCTACGAGAATCAGTTCAACAGCAAATACCACACCTACTGGATGCTCAAGCAGCGCCTGACTGATGACAGCGACAGTGGTTTTGCGATTGATGCTGTTTATCTTGATGCCATGAAAATTCGCTATGACACTTCGGACGTCGCCCAGCTGACGGCCAAGGTCAAGGCTGAGTATCAGGCACTGGATGCCTGGTTCGTTGATCAGGTGGCAACGCCGGATAGTTACGCCAATGTGGCCGATGCGATTGGACAGGCGCAAAAAGGCACGCTGATCGGCTACGACTACGGCGCGCTGTTGACCAGCACTTATGACGACAGTTTCCGGTTGGACATTGATGCCGCCAGTAACTGGTACGCCAAGATGGTAGAAGGCTCTACCTGGAAGCAGAGTCAGCTGGATATCAGTATCTCTGCTGCGGCCTTGAGTGCCGATGCGTCGGGGCAGCTGACGGATCGTGAGGCCAACATCGTCTCCTCCAATATTCATCTGCAAGCCAGCAACGGGAGCGTTGGCAAGAACCTGGCCGATGTGGTGTTCAGTGTGCCGCGTGACAATACGGCAACCATCACCAATGAACAGAAATCGGCGTTGCTTTCGGCAGGCCCGGGAGACATCTCCACTGTCCTTACCGATAGCGCGGTCACCCTGACGGTCAAGCAGGTTGACCCGATCAAGGTCGCTACCTCGGCCGCCCTGAATGTGGCTGCCCGCGATTCGATCTATATCGAGTCGGCCTCATCCCTGATCCTGGGTGAACTGGCCTCGGCCACGGACGACATCCGCCTGATCGTGGATGGTCAAATCGCGGCGCAAGCCGGGGTGACCAATCTCAAGGCCCATGATTTGTATCTGGCTAACACCCAGGGTGATATCGGCTCGGCGGCTCAAGCCCTGAACGTGCAGCTATCGGGTGCTTTGCGTCAGGCCGGTGCCGCCGGTGACCTGCACCTGAGCCACAGTGGCGGCAACTTGCTGGTGGGCTCCGTGGGTGCCGGCGGTATTCTGTCGTTGTCCAATGATCAGGATATCCTCGGCTACGACGCCAACCACTTCCTGCAGGGTTCCGGCATCGCGCTGGATGTAGGCTCGAATGATCTGGGCAGTGCAGCTAGCCGGTTGAATCTGAAGTTGTCCGGGGCTGACCCGCTCGCCGTGGATGCAGCCAATGCCTGGTTGAATGTGCGAGATACCACTCTCTTCACCCTGGGTGATGTGACGGTAGAGCAGCGTTTTGACCTGGAGTCAGCCGGCGCTGTTGATCTTGCCGGCGACTTGACTGCCGCCAGCCTGCGCCTCGATCTGGGTGGTGCGCTAAGCGCCAGCGGAGCGCCGCAGATTAATGTATCTGACGATCTGGAGATATCAGCCTCCACCATTCAACTGGCTGCAGCGGCAATCAGTGCCGGAAGCGCAAGGCTGGAAGCGACAGCCGGTGCGCTAAGCGTTGGCGAACTGGCGACAACCAACGGTGACCTGGCTTTACTGGCAGCTGGCGCACTAAGCACCTCGGGGATCGTGGATGCCCAGGGTGAGCTGATCGCCGATGCACAGAGCATCAGCATGAACAGCGGCTCGGCTTTGCAAGGTCGCGGCGGTGCCACACTGACAGCTATCGACGATATATCCCTGCAAACGCTGACCTTTGGCGGTGATCTGGATGTCGACTCGACGCAGGGCCGCATCACCCTTGATGGCCCGGCAAATGCCCAGGCCATTGATATGCTCGCCGCTACCGGCCTGGACGCGAACTCAGCTGTCACGGGCACCTCGCTGCTGCTGAAAACGACTGCCGGCGCGCTACGCGTGGGCGACTTGTCTGCCACCCACGGTGACCTGAGCTTGCTGGCCGCTGGCGTGCTGAGCACCTCGGGGATCGTGGATGCTCAGGGTGAGCTGATCGCTGACGCACAGAGCATCAGCATGAACAGCGGCTCGGCTTTGCAAGGTCGCGGCGGTGCCACCCTGACAGCTATCGACGACATATCCCTGCAAGCGCTGACCTTTGGCGGTGATCTGGATGTCGACTCGACACAGGGCCGCATCACCCTTGATGGCCCGGTAAATGCCCAGGCCATTGATATGCTAGCCGCTACCGGCCTGGACGCGAACTCAGCTGTCACGGGTACCTCGCTGCGGCTGAAAACAACTACCGGCGCGCTAAGCGTGGGCGACTTGTCTGCCACCAACGGTGACCTGAGTTTGCTGGCAGGTGGCGCACTGAGTACCTCGGGGATTGTGGATGCCCAGGGTGAGCTGATCGCCGATGCGCAGAGCGTCAGCATGAACAGCGGCTCGGCTTTGCAAGGCCGTGGCGGTGCCACACTGACGGCTATCGGCGACATATCCCTGCAAGCGCTGACCTTTGGCGGTGATCTGGATGTCGACTCGACGCAGGGCCACATCACCCTTGATGGCCCGGTGAATGCCCAGGCCATTGATATGCTCGCCGCTACCGGCCTGGACGCGAACTCAGCGGTCACGGGCACCTCGCTGCTGCTGAATGCGGGTGCCGGCAACCTTGCGGCCAGAGATGTTGCGAACCTGACATCGACTAAGGATGCAATAACACTGACGGGCAACGGGATTGCACTGGCCAGCGACTCTCAGCTGAACAGTGCAGGTGACATCCTGGTGACCAGTAGTGTCGGCGATATTGCCTTGGGCAACGTCGTAGCTGACGGTCGGGTGACGGTAAACAGTGCAGGCAGCCTGGAACTTAACAACGCAGTGACCAGCGCCGATGATGTGGATATTGATGCGGCGGCCGCGGTATCCATTGCAGCAACTACGATGATTGCATCCGGCGGACGAGTTGATCTGGATGCTGCCAGCCTGACGATGGGCAACGGCTCTCTTGTGCAGTCCGCCAGCGACACATATATCCGCACCTCTGGCTCCATGGCAGTGGCGGCGCTCAACAGCAGCGCTGCCCTGACGCTCCAGGCTGGCAACGATATGCTTCTCGGTGACGACATTGCTGCAGCGCAACTCATCAAGCTCGACGCAACCGACAAGATCGCACTGGCTGATCAGGCGAGCATAAATGCCGGGGCATCAGTGGTAATCAATGCGAACACGCTGGCAATGGGTGCTGCCTCGCGTCTCGACGCGGTTGGACAGATGAGCATCACCACCAAAGGCGATATGCAGTTGGCCGCATTGCAAACTGCATGGGATGGCGCTGATGCTGTCCGCTTGAACAGTGGCGGCATGATTATCGGCCGCACAGATACTGCTGTGCACCTGCGGGCCACGGGCACCAATGCTCAGGGCAGCTTAAATGCCGTGACCGGCATTGGTGACCCGCTGGTGATTGACATGCCCTGGTTGTCGGCAGAAACCTTGAATGGTGATATCAATATTGTTGCAGAGCGAGGCCTCTATTCGCCGTTCTTGCGGGCGCGCAATGGCAATATCAAGTTGAAGGTGAATGGCAACCTGACCTTTGGCGAACTGATCGGTAATCCATATTTGTGGATAGACGGCGCCATCGACGGCGACTTGATCGTCATGAATCAGGGCAAGCTGGCATCCAGACAGGGCTTGAGTATTCGTCAGATTGACTTGAATGGCGGAGGGCCGTTGGTACTGGAAGCGCCGTCCATTGATGTCAGCGTGGATAGCAAAGGGGCTGCCAATACCTATATGTCGTTGAGCGGGTTTGAGGGTGTCAGCGCAAATCAGATCGATGTACGAGTAGTCAACACCGGCAAGTTGAATGTCGATAAGTACAAGTCAAAGACGGGCTCGTTGAGCGTGGATGGCGATTTGAATCTGGACAAGGCGCTGGTGCTGGAAAGCTTGAACATGCAGACCGCTAGCCTGACTCTGAGCCTGAACAACTTTGACCCACGCCCGCTGAATGTGAGTGGGCAGTTGATGTCGCCTGGAGCAGAGTTCTGGCTGGACACCCAGGGCTATGAACTGCGTACCAATGCGCTCGCGACTCGGTACCGCGATCCACTGGTGATGTTTTTCTATCAGCCGGGTATACCGCAGGAGCTGCAACAGCTCTCACTGCAGCGGTTGAGCGCGGAGTACATCATGCAGACACGGCTCAGTGAGCCTCTGCTATTGGAGTACGGCTTCAAGACGCCTGACTATTCGAGCTATTCAAACTATTCGAGCCCCGTGAGCTTTGGTTCAAGTACCGTAAACACTGAAGAGCAAAGCTCAAACGAGGACGCTGACTTACCGCCGGCGGATGAGAAGTTTCTGGAAATTTCTTCCAGATAGCCAACCGATCACGGACGGTAGTCCATCAATTAGGAATATTGCGTGAATTTTCGGCGTCTATCGCTACAAGCCATTTTACTCAGCCTGCTCATCTCGAATGCGTATGCCTTGCCTCTCCCGCCGGTTGCCGACCCAGCGGGCCGTGAAAGGGAACTGCAACGTCGTGAGCAGACCTTGCAAGAACGCAGGCAGATTCAGCAGCGTGATGAGCAGTTGGTTGCTCCTGATGATGAAGTCGAAGCTCCCGACGCGGGACCTTCTTTTGTCCTCAACAGCGTGCGTTTTACCAAGTCCGAGTTGCTCACCGCGGATGAGCTGAAAGCTATTGTGTTGCCTTACCTAGACAAGGAAACGCGGCTATCCGACCTGAATCGGATGGTCGCAGAGATCAATGCGGCCTATCAGGCAAAAGGAATTTATACGGCGACTGCTTTGCTGCCCAAGCAGGATGTCACCGGCGGCGTTGTGATCATCCGTCTGGTTGAAGGGAAACTGGGGGAAGTGCTTATTGAAGGTCATAGCTATCTGCCCGAGCCCTACGTGCGCGGCTGGGTGCCGCTTCCCGAAGATAAGACCCTGGTCGATATGAAGGTGCTGGAAAGCGACATTCTCGAGTTCAATCGGGTCAACGATGCACGACTGCAGGCCGAGCTGCGTGCAGGCAAGGACTTCGGTCTTACCGACATAGTCATGGTCGTCGACGAACCGCTGCAGAATAATGTGCAACTGTTTGTCGATAACTATGGCTACGAGAGCTCCGGTGAAAATGAAGTGGGTGCAATCTATCGCCGCCAAGGTGTATTCACCGGGAGCGACAGGGGGTTGCTCTATACGCTGGTGTCGGAAGGTAACCAGGCGTTCACTTCAATCTACAGTGCGCCGATCAAGGCAAGCGGGTGGCGGCTTGGCGGTAGCCTCTCGGTCAACCAGTCGGAAGTGACTGCGGGTGATTTTCAGGATCTGGCGGTTGAGGGAGACTCAACCAGCCTGACGCTGGATGCTTCCTGGCTAGCCATTTCTAGCAGAAATTTTTGGCTCAACGCGCTGGGCTCGGCTATGTATTCGACATCGAAAACGTCGGTACTTGGAGAGACCATCAGTGACTACGACATCAACAAAATCAATACCGGCGCGCAGTTCACTTGGCTGGGCTCGGGCTGGCAATTATCAGGTCGGCAACTGGTTGGTTGGGTGAGCACGCAGAACCAGGCAGCTAGTGGGACTGATCAGAGTTTTGCAATACTGAGCGGAGACGCAAGCGCCTATTACCGACCACATCAATCCGCTTGGTACGGGTTGATGCAGATGGATTATCAGTACACCAACGAGGAAGCAATTCCTGGGGCCGTGGCTTACTCCGTCGGAGGACCAACATCGATACGTGGTTATGCGCCAGGTCTTATCAGCGGTGACTATGGCATTCAGACCAGTCTCGAAGCCCATTACAGCGGGCTAAGTGCGCTGGGTGGAACGCTTGATCCCTTTGTGTTCTATGACATAGGCACTGTGCTTTCAAAAAACCCCACGCAGACGCCCAAGGCCGCAGGCGTCGGCCTTGGCTGGAGCGGTGTTGAAGGGTTCTCGGTGAATATGACCTATGCAAATGCCTTGGCTGATATCCTGCCAAACCAGGATGACTGGGTTTTCTACACACGACTAAGCTGGGAATGGGGGCAATAGCGAACCAGGGGACACTGCCTGCTGGTAGGGCAGCCGAGCCGCCGTCCGCTCGGCACGCGGCAGCCATGGTGCACTGCCTGCGGCGAGTGACACCCTACAGAGCGTGGGTTGTTCGAGGCCGCTGTGCACATGAACCCCACTTGTCTGCCACATGACTGCACTGCATACCCCTGCCCGGCCGAGATGAGGTAGAATTCGCACCCTCTTTCTACTGCCCAGCTGGTTTTCTCAGGGGATTTGCCATGTTCAGCCGTGATTTGAATCTTGCTCGTTTTGACGCCGAACTGTTTACCGCGATGGAGCAAGAAGCCCAGCGCCAGGAAGAACACATCGAGCTGATCGCCTCGGAAAACTACACCAGCCCAGCGGTGATGGAAGCCCAGGGCAGCGTGCTGACCAACAAGTACGCCGAAGGCTATCCGGGCAAGCGCTACTACGGCGGCTGCGAATACGTCGACGTGGTCGAGCAACTGGCGATCGACCGCGCCAAACAGCTGTTCGGTGCCGACTACGCCAACGTCCAGCCGCACTCCGGCAGCCAGGCTAACAGCGCCGTCTATATGGCGCTGCTCAACCCGGGCGACACCGTACTGGGCATGAGCCTGGCCCACGGCGGTCACCTGACCCACGGCGCCAGCGTCAGCTTCTCCGGCAAAATCTACAACGCCGTGCAGTACGGCATCGACAACGTCACCGGCCTGATCGACTACGACGAAGTCGAGCGCCTGGCCGTTGAACACCAGCCGAAAATGATCATTGCCGGTTTCAGCGCCTACTCGCAGATCCTCGACTTCCCGCGCTTCCGCGCCATCGCCGACAAAGTCGGTGCCTACCTGTTTGTCGACATGGCTCACGTAGCCGGTCTGGTTGCGGCAGGCGTGTACCCGAACCCGGTGCCGTTCGCCGACGTGGTCACCACCACCACCCATAAAACCCTGCGCGGCCCACGTGGCGGCCTGATCTTGGCGCGCGCCAACGAAGCCCTGGAGAAAAAATTCAACTCCGCGGTATTCCCGGGTGGCCAGGGTGGCCCGCTGGAGCACGTGATTGCAGGCAAGGCCGTGTGCTTTAAAGAAGCCCTGCAGCCGGAATTCAAGACTTACCAGCAGCAAGTGATCAAGAACGCCCAGGCCATGGCCAGCGTGTTTATCGAGAACGGCTATGACGTGGTCTCCGGCGGTACTGAGAACCACCTGTTCCTGCTCTCGCTGATCAAGCAAGACATCACCGGCAAAGACGCCGACGCCGCACTGGGTCGCGCCTTTATCACCGTGAACAAGAACAGCGTCCCCAACGACCCACGTTCGCCGTTCGTCACCTCGGGCCTGCGCATCGGCACCCCAGCCGTAACCACCCGCGGCTTCAAGGAAGACGAGTGCCGCGCACTGGCCGGCTGGATCTGCGAAATCCTCGCCAACCTGGGCGATGAAGCCGTTGAAGCCCGCGTACGCGAGCAGGTTAAAGCGGTCTGCGCCACGTTCCCGGTCTACGGCAAGTAAACGTAACTGCCGCACACAGAAGCCCGCCACTTGGCGGGCTTTTTAGTGGCTATGTCCCAATAGCGTGTTGCCTGGGAGATTCAGGCCTAAGTCCTTTTCGCATAGCTGGCAACGGGTAGGGTGACGCGGGGCCGCCCAGGCCGTGCGCACCAACGCAGGCAACGAACACTGGTGCGCACGGCGCACCCTACAGACCCAGACCACCTCAAATGCTGTGGCGACAACTGAACGCAACACGCTATTGGTACATCGCCTTTTCAGTGGGCAATGCCGGGCTTTTACGTTTCAACAACTACACACTGCACACCTCGATTGCTCACCCGTCGCATCCATGTGAAGATCGCTCCCTGCGACCACAGCCCACATGGACTCTCGAATTGCTCAAGCGCGCCCACTACACGATTGCCTGGCCACTCATTGCGGCCCTCCTCGCCCCCGCAGCCTTAGCAGCAAGCAATTCTGACTGCGAAACCGCCCTCAAAAAACGAGATCTGGTCGGCGCCAAAAGCATCTGTACGCAAGCACTTGCCTCGCAAAAGGCAGCAGCCGGTGGCAACGCATCAGCGCAACTGGAAACACTGGCGCGCGCGCATGACAACCTCGGCAGCTTGTCCATGCTCAACCAGCAGTACCGCGAAGCCGAAACGCACTACCGCGCCAGCCTCGCCGTCAGAACCCGCGCCTACGGCAAGAACCATCACAACCTGTCGCGCTCGATAGTCCCTCTGGCCGAGAGTCTGGTACGGCTTAATCAACCTGGCGATGCCGAAAAACTCCTACTGCAGACACTGCAGTTGCGGCAACAAGCCTTGGGCAAGAACTCGGAGGCAGTTGCCAGGATACACGGCACACTCGCCACCTTTTACATCCGCACCAACCAAATGGCCAAGGCCCAGCGCCAGCTTGCAGAGCAAATCAGCATACTCGAACTGCTCTACCCTACCGGTGCAACAGCCACAGCCAAGGCCTACAACAGCCTCGCGGTGGTGCGCAAAAAAGAAGGTCAGTTTCCGCAAGCAGAAGCCTATTTCCGGCGTTCAATTGAAATCTACGAACGCAAAAATGCGGCTAACACGCTCGAAGTCAGCGCCCCCCTGCTCAACCTGGCGACCCAACTCACAGAGACCAACAAACTCAATGAAGTAGAGCCGCTGCTGCTGCGCGTAAAACGCATTCGCCAGCAACTCGAAGGCGAGGAATCAGTTGGCGTTGCAGATATCCACAACAGACTGGGCGTGCTCTTCAACCTGCTGGGCATGAAGCAAGATGCAGAAGAGCAACTACGCGCAGGCCTGGCCATCAGAGAGAAGCGCTTAGGTGCCAACCACATGCTTGTGGCGGAAAGTTGCAATAACCTGGGCATGCTATTGATGCAGGCCAACCGCTTCAACGAAGCGCTTGCAGTGCTGCGCCATGCCACCGTTGTTATCCACTCGCAGACGGGCCCACAAAGCGCGCAAACCATCGCTGCCTGGGAGCAACTGGAAAAACTGTACGGCCGCATGATCCAGCAAAACAACAGCGCAGGCTAAACCGCGAGGCCATGTTGGGTTACGCGGTGGTCACAATCGTTGGCTTACCGGGGCAGTGCGGCTCACCGCTAACCCAACCTACGGGTTTGCGCATGCCCATGATTCGCGACCAAACCACCAAACCGTAGGTTGGGTCGGGCCGCGTGGGTTAGCCGCGCAGACCACACCCTTGCCAACGCCGCGATTACGGGGCGCGGCGTAACCCAACAGCGCGACCGCGAGCCGGCTGCACAGGGTGATGATTGTGCGAAACCATGTAGGGTTACGCGGTGGCCATAATCGTTGGCTTACCGGGGCAATGCGGCTCACCGCTAACCCAACCTACGGATTTGCGCACGCCCATGATTCGCGACCAAACCACAAAATCGTAGGTTGGGTCGGGCCGCGTAGGTTAGCCGCGATCAGCAGGCGCGACATCCACCAGCCACTCGTTGACCTTGCGTACATCATCGCGTACCAGCGAGCCGCTCCAGCGACGTAGCACCAGCGAACTGAGGATGAAGTCGTACTGCGACTGCAGCATGGCGCGGCGCGCGGCGTACTCTTCCTTGATCGTGTTCAACACATCCACGGCGTTCATCACGCCAAAACCAAACGCCCGCTCGGCAGCTTCACGGGCCTTTGCCGAAGAGGCCATGGCCTTGCGGGAGGCGGAAATCTTGCTTACGCCTGCCTGGGTGTCGTAGAACGCCGAGCGCGTCTCACGCACCACCTGGCGCCTGGCTTGTTCAAACTCTTGCTCGGCCACCATCAAGTCGGAAGCGCCGGCTGAAACCCGCGCACGGGTCGAGCCACCACTGTAGAGCGGCACCTGAACCCCCAAACTCACCACATAGGTATCCGTGATCTGCGCTTGGCTGTTCTCGTAACCGATGTCGCTACGCTGGCCACTCAGGCTCAAACTGACCTTGGGCTTATGCCCACCTGCCGCTTGTTGCAAGGCAGCCTGCGCAGCACTGACCGCACGGTTGCGCGCCTGCAAAACCGGACTCTCGGTCATGGCCTGCTGCACCCAGTATTCACGGTCATACTCCGGTGGCAGAAACACGACCTGCTCACCGACACGTTTCAAGCGCTCGGTAATCTCACGCCCAATCATCTCGGACAGTGCTTCGCGGCCCACCTCTACGGTGTTACGCGCTTCAATTTCGCGGGATTTTAGTGAATCCACCCGCGCCGAGATTTCCAGCACATCGGTAATCATTGCCAGTTGGCGCTCATACAACGAATTGACGCGTGCCAGGTTACGCTCAGTGGCGCGCAACTCAGCAGACACCAGAGCCAGCTCATCCTCAGCCGCCAAGGCGGTGAAGTAGCGCTCGATCAGATCAAGCGTCGCCTCTTCTTGAGTAATCGCGTACTCCGCCTCCTGCTGCCGTGCCAGCTCGCTGTAACGGCGGTAGTTGTGCCAGGTTTGTGCGTCATAAATCACCTGACTCAAGGTCAGCGCGTAGCGCTCACCGTTATAAATCTGCCGGGTGATGTCATTGTCCTGCGCAGTTCGATTGAGCGTACTGCTGGCGCTCAATTGCGGCAGCAACTGGCCAAAGGCCTCGCGCTCACGCCACGCACCACCCTCGCTGCGTGCACGTCCGGCGAGCACACGTGGGTCTTCCAACTCGGCCTCTTGAAACAACTGCCATAAATCCACCACCTGCTCCTGACTGGGAACAGCGGCGAATACCACACCGGAAAAAGGCGCACTCGCGAGCAGCATCACACCACAGAAAAAATGCCGCACAGGGTCAGTCCTCAATCAGTGAACGGGCAAACGCATTAGTCGCCGGCTGCACCAGGTAATTCAATAACGTACGCTCGCCAGTATTGATCAGCACTTCGGCTGGCATACCGGGCACCAGCGTCAAGTCACCCAGGGCCTTGCGACCCTTATCGGTCAGCTCAATGCGGCCCAGGTAATACGGAACACCCGTTTGCTCATTGACCAGACGGTCGGCAGAAATCTGCGCCAGACGCCCCTCGATCACCGGCGTGGTTGCGCTGTTGAATGCGCTGAAGCGCACATCCGCCAACTTGCCAAGCGCGATTCGGTCGATGTCTATCGGCGAGATCTGCGCCTCGACCACCAGATCCTCGCTGGCCGGCACCAGATCCAGCAACGGCGTACCCGGCGCAATCACCCCGCCCACCGTATGCACTTGCATGCCCAGCACCATGCCGGCCTCAGGCGCACGTACGCGGATACGCTGGGCACGCTCGGCAACTGCGGCGAAGCGCTCGTTCAAATCAAAAATCTTGGTTTGCACCTCGGATTGCTGAGTAACCACCTCCGCGATGAAATCCTTGTTGAGCTGCATGATTTGCAACTCAGTCTCACCAATCTGCAAGCGCGCGCCGGCAATGGACGAGCGTAACTCAGCGATTTCAGACAGCAGGCGCACACCATTGCGTTGCTGCTCACGCAAGCGCTGCTTGTCGACAAAACCCTCTTTAAGCAACGCACTCAAGTCGCCGACTTCTTCTTCGTAAAAAGCCGACTCCTTCTGTTTGCCGGCGATCACCGCATTAATGCCACGAATCTGCTCGTCGAGTTGCACCACACGCTTTTGCAGCACACCGGTCTCGCCCAGCCGGGCGGAGCGACGAGCCTGAAAAACCTGGTCCTCGTTCTGCTGCGCCTCAAGCACACGCTGATCGGCGCTGCTGGCATCCTGCTTGAAATCAACCACATCCAGGCCATCGCGCTCCGCTACCAGCCGTGCGCCCAGCGCGACCGATGCAATCAGCTGACTGCGCACCATTTCCAGCTCGGCCAATGCCTGCGTGCCGTCCAGTTCAAGCAGTACATCACCAGCGGCCACCTGGTCGCCATCACGCACGTAAATGGCCTTAACGATGCCGCCCTCCAGGTGCTGCACCGTCTTGCGGTAGCTCTTGACCGTGACCACGCCAGACGCAAGGGCCGCGCTGTTCAACGGGGCAAAGGTTGCCCAGGAACCAAACAGGCCGAACGTCACAAACAACACGGCATAGCCGATACGCCGCACAGGCAAATCGTTGGTCGCCAACGGCAGCGATGGCGCAAGGCCCGCGGGGGAAGAATTACTCACGTCCATTTCCATCCTTTAAAGGGTTACGCACGCACTGCTGCTGCCGACTGCTGGGCCTTGCTCAGCTCGGCGAGCACCTTGTCGCGTGGGCCGAACATCGCCAGCGCGCCATCACGCAGCACCATCAGCTTGTCCAGGGCATTAAGCACACTGGTGCGGTGAGTAATCACAAACAGCGTACAGCCCGCCTGCTTGAGCTTGACGATGGCCTCGGACAGCGCCCGCTCACCCACATCGTCCAGGTTGGAGTTGGGCTCATCCAAGACGATCAACTGCGGCCGCCGATACACCGCCCGCGCCAGGCCGATGCGCTGACGCTGGCCACCGGACAGGCCACCGCCGGTTGCACCAATCACCGTGTCATAGCCCTGCGGCAACTTGAGAATCAGTTCATGCACACCGGCCAGGCGGGCGGCCTCAACCACGGCCACTGGGTCAACGCTGCCAAAGCGGGCAATGTTCTCGTTGATCGAACCGTCAAACAACTCGACATCCTGCGGCAGGTAACCGACATGCTGACCAAGCTCTTCACGCTTCCAGGCAAACACGTCGGCACCGTCCAGGCGCACCTTGCCCTGTGCGGCCGGCCAAATACCCAGCAGCGCACGGGCCAGGGTCGATTTACCCGACGCACTAGGACCGATAATGCCCACCGCGTCACCAGCCGCCACGTGAAAGTTCAGCCCTACCAGCACCGGCTTTTGCGCCCCAGGCGGCACCACCGCCAGGTTTTCTGCGCTTACCTCGCCACGCGGCGCAGGTAACGACATGCGCTCCGGCTCGGCGGCAACCTGTTCAAGCAGCTCATCGAGCCGCGCATACTGGCCACGCGCCGCAGAAAAGCCCTTCCAGGCACCAATCATCTGATCGATCGGTGCCAACGCCCGGCCGAGCAAAATCGAACCGGCAATCATCAGCCCCGGCGTAATCTCCTGCTCGATCGCCAGGTAGGCACCCAAGCCCAGAATCAGCGACTGCACCAACAAACGAAAGGTCTTGGAAAACGCCGCAATACTGCCACCGCGATCACTCGCCACGCCCTGCAGGGACAACACCTGGTGGTTCATCGCCTGCCAGCGCTCACGCAACATCCCCAGCATGCCCATGGACTCAACCACCTCGGCATTGCGCAGGTTCTTCTGGGTGAAGGCAGTGGCGGCCAGGTTTTGCTTGTTGGCCTCCAGCAGCGCCGCGTTGGTCAGCCGCTCGTTGAGGAAGGCAAGGGCCACCAACACCAGCGCACAACCCACGGCAAACCAACCAAACCAGGGGTGGAACAAAAACATCACGGCCAGGTAGATCGGCAGCCAGGGCGCATCGAAAAACGCAAACAGCCCATTGCCGGTAATGAACTGACGCAAGCCGGTGAGGTCACTTAGGGGCTGGGCCGAGGCCTGCATACCACCTGAGGTGAGCGCCTGCTTGAAGCTGGCGTCATACAGGCGCGGCCCCAGGATCAGATCCAGCCGCGTACTGAGGCGCACCATAATGCGCGAACGTACCCACTCCAGCACGCCCATGGTAACCAGCAGCAAGGTGAGAATCAGGGTCAGCATCAGCAAGGTCGAATGGCTGCCAGTGGCGATCACCCGGTCATACACCTGCAGCATGTAGAACGCGGGGACCAGCATCAGGAAATTGACGAACAGGCTGAAAAAACCAACAGAGAAAAAGCCCCCCTTGCACACAAGCAAGGCAGCTTTCAGGTCAGACTGGGATGGGGGCTTCATGCGCGGGACCCTAAAGACTCAGTAACAAAAACAGCCCGGGATGATATCACGGAGGTGTCATTATGATGCCAACACCCCGCCACCTCGCGTGCGTCTGTCGCCCCTTACAGCCGCCTAAACAAAAAATTCCTGGGGCCGGAATGCCTCTGGGATGCGCCGCCAAAACGCGATAGACACAGAGCTTTATATCGCCAATATGCCCGTATCCAACCCAGCATGCCCACGCGGCGACACACTTGCGCCACAGGCGCTTTCGACAACAGCCAAAATAAACAGCGATCTTGGTAATTAGCTTCCTTAAACCTATTTATCGCAGCAGATAGCTACAAATAAACCCAATAACGCGACACATAAAATTGCTAGCCTACCGCCAAAGCGGTCAACTCACACCCTGAACAGCCATGCGCACGTGCACGTTTTCATTCCAACGAGACAACCGCTAGGCACTACCCGGCTGACTTTATTAACGTGTGTCATCACCGCGATTTCTCTCGCCTACGTTCGGGCTCTCCACGCCGGCAAGCACTATACTTTTTGTTAACAGGCAGTAGAATCCGCCATTATTCCGACGCCAAATCTACCGGATGCCAAATAAGGAGCTAGTGCCAGCGCTGCAAAGGGATACCCGAAACGGTTACAAGCGCCCCAGAAAACTTGATGAGGCAAAAATGATACATCCGCAGAGTTCCAGCCAACCGGCAGTGAAGTTAGTTATCCGCCTGCCAGCCCAGATGAGGGAGCGCCTCGCTGAAGTGGCCCAAACCAACCACCGCAGCATGAACTCCGAAATAATCTCCATCCTTGAGCGCACCCTTGCACCAGTTGCAAGCACTGCGCAGCAAGGCGACGAATAACTTCGCAGGCAACCTAACGCACCTTGCCTTACGTGGGAGGGGCTTCAGCCGCGATGCTTTTCGGCACAAGGCCGCAGCCCAAACCCTAGGGTCGGACCGCGTAGGCCACACCCTTGCCAACGCCGCGACGGCGTAACCCAACACCGCACCCGCAAGCCGAATGCACATGGCGATGAATTGTTGTGCTGGCGAGACCGTGTTGGGTTACGCGGTGGCCGGAACCGTTGGTTTGCCTGCATGGCGTGACGCACCGCTAACCCAACCTACGAAAATCGGCACATTGCCACACACCAAACCGTAGGTTGGGTCGGGCCGCGTAGGTTAGCCGCGCAGACCACGTATTTTCCAACGCCGCGGCGGCGTAACCCAACACTGCGACCGCAAGCCGAACGCACATGGCGATGAATTGTTGTGTTGGTTAGACCGTGTTGGCGGTTTGTTCAGTTGCGTGCATAACAACCGTCACAGACCGGCAAAGCTGATGGTTCCGCCGGCGCTGCTCAGGCTGTCGCCCAGCTCAGCGGCTACCGTTTGTAAATTGGCGGTCACCTGCCTGTTGCGCGACCAGGCTTGATGCATCCCGACCAATCGCGGCAAGTGCAGCATGGACAATAACTGGCTGTAGGCCATCGGCAGTGCCTGGGCCTGGCGTAATTGCAGAAACGCCTGATCGTCCAGCGCATTCAGGCGCGCCTCGTCGACCCGAAACAGACCGCGCATCTCGGGCATGCCCGCCGCATCATCTGCGGGGATAACCCAGGGCATGAGCAACCCATGCTGTTGCAGTGCTTTGCACGCCAACTCGGTCTGCTGCCGGGATTGCTCGCGGCGTTCCAGCAGCGGCAACAGTTGGTTGACGGCTGCGGAGGCACCGCCGTCGGCGCCGAACAGCGGCAAGCCATCGGCGTCCTGGCTCAGGTGTTGACTGTGCGCATCCACGCACACTACGCATTCGCCGGCCGCACTCATGAACAAACTGAATGGATGACTGCGCAACACCGCAGGCACATAACCGCCCAGCCAGCGGCCGTCATCGGCAACCAGCAAACTGATGCCGGGCTGCACACCGGCCAGCAACACCGGCACATAGGTATCACCGCTGACGACAAATGCCGTAGGCATGTTTTGCGCCACCCTGGGCAACTCAGCCACTACCAGCGGCTGCAGGGCTTCGCCACGGGCGAAGCCATAATCGGTCGGTTTTTTCCAGTGCAAGCCGGCGTGTTTCACCCGTGAAATCGGCACGTAATTGGCCATCGCATCTCTCCTTGTGTCTGGTTGGCTCGTCTGATCGGCCGCCTTCTGGCCGCCGTGTTTAACCACCACCCAAGTGCCAGGTCATACCTGTACACCAGGCTTTGGCCAACCCGAAAATAGAAAAACCCGGCAGAGGGTATCTGCCGGGCCTGGTTACTGCGTAATGCTAGGGGTTAGACGGGCACAGAACCAAAATTGAAGTCTTCAATGCCGACATTGCCGGCCATACCCAACAGCTTGATGGTGGCAAGCTCCTCGGTATGTTGAACATCAGCGTACAGCTTGACCACCGCGATCGAACCGACGCTGGCCGCAATGACTACGTTGGCCATGCTCGCACCGTCGAAGCCGATCTTATCCTGGCCATTGGCGAAGCCGATGATCAGGTCAGTACCCTGATACCCACCAACTAGGTCATAGACGAACAGGTCGGCAGCGTTATCGTTTGCAGTGGTATCACCCGCATAGAGGATGTCGTTGCCCGCACCACCGTAGATGATGTCGGCACCCATACCGCCGTAGATGGTGTCGTTACCGCCACCGCCTTCCAGCTTGTCGTTACCGGCCATGCCGCGCAGCACGTCGTTGGACTCGCTGCCCTTGAGGTAGTCGCCGCCTTCAACTGCACTGCCTACTAGCGTCGCCTTGACGCTGGTGGTCTTGAGCACAGAGCCGTCGGCGAACAGGATCGAGTTGCCGTCGAGGTCGGCGCTATAGCCTAACAAGGTAAGCGAGCCGGTAAACTCGCCGCTGATAACTGTACCAGATGGGTCTACTTCTACGGTTGTCTTGGAGGCCGATACGCCTACACCACCAATAGTGACGATGGTCTCAGCCTGATAACCAAACAAGAACAGATCCTGCTCATTCTCATCGGCCGCGGTGAAATTAACATACGCTGTTAGAGGCGTGATGTACTCCTCACTCATCCAGTCTTTGACTGCTACCTCAACGAAAGCAGCATCAGTTGCACCGAAGGCATCGGTCACCTCGACAAGCAAGGCAGCCCCCGCACCCAACTCACTGTCCGGAGTGAACATCAGGTTAGCGATGGCCGTATTGATATCCTCAACAGTACCGAATAACTGCAGTTCGCTAACTCCTCCGCTCAGCGTGCCCATGATGGCACTCAGCTTGACAGTCAACACGTCGCTGGCATCGACGTCGCCGATGACTACGTTGCCACCCAGGCTGAATGCCGTAACCGTACCGTCCATATCGGCTTGTACAAGGATGGTGTTTTCATACTCTATATTGTCAATCTCTGCCGAAGCTGCCGTGATAGTCGGCGCATCGTTGGTGCCGGTCAGGGTGATGGTGACATCCTGAGTGACGGTGCCGCCGGTGTTGCCGTCATCGATGGTAACGGTATACACCTGAGTCAATGTTTCACCTTCGCCCAGGTTATCCAGGACGCCAGCTGCAACAGTGTAGGTCCAGGTCAGCGTATTAGTAACCTGGTCCACTGCACCCAGGGTCAGAGTGCCTCGTGCCGGTACGCTGTTGTTGGCGCCATCTGTGGCAACAGTCGCGGTGATGCTGGCGCTGTGTGTGTCAGTCAAATCAACGTCAGCAAAGGTGATCACGCCCGTGTCAGTGAGGTTGCCGTCGTTCTCATCGATGGCACCGTCTGCCCTCTCGGTAACTGAGCCTGCAGCATTCGTTTCAATGCCCACAATGGTCGGTGCATCGTTGGTACCGGTGATGGTGACGGTGATGTCCTGTGTCACGCTACCCAGCTGGCCATCGTCGATGGTCACGGTGTAGACCTGGGTCAGGGTCTCGCCTTCGGCCATGCCGTCAATGACGCCCGCCGCCAAGGTGAAGGTCCAGTCGACACTGTTGGTTTCCTGGTTAACAGCACCCACGGCCAGCTCGCCGAGCGGGGTGTCAATCACGTGGTCTTCGCCATCAAGGACGACAAGCCCAACAGTTGCAGTGTGGCTATCGCTCAGGTCCACGTCTGCAAAGCTGATGGTGCCGGTGTCGGTCAGATCGCCGTCGTTCTCATCATCGCTGCCGTCCAGTCGCTCGGTTACCGCAGCGCTGGCGTCGGTGTTGCCCTCCACAATGGTCGGTCCATCATTAGTACCGATGACGGTAATGGTGATGGTCTGCACTGCGCTGGTGGCATTGTCAGTTTCGGAACCATCAACCGCAGTGACGTTGAAGGTCAGTACCAGTTCTTCACCGGCAGCGAGGAACTGCACGGCCGAGTTGAGAATGTCAACTCGCCATTCCAAGCCTTCGCCATCGAAAGCCTCAGTGCTGATGGCCGTATCGATGGCCGCGAGTGCTTCAACCGTTAGGGCATCGCCTTCCACGGTAGCGCTTGCCAAGGCAAACTCGATTGTGTGGGTGTCGGTGATGTCGGCATCAGTAACAGTCAGGGCGCCAAAGGCACTCAACACACCCTCAACAACAGCTGCATCCTCAGTCAACGACTGATCGGCGGGACCTACCAGCAAGCTCGGCTGATCATTGGTGCCGGTGATGGTGATGGTGATGGTTTTAGTGGCTGCGTTGTTCTCCGCGCCGGAATCATCCGTCACACTCAGCGCGTAGGTCAGGGTCAGGGTCTCGCCAGCACCGAGGAACTGCACGGCCGAGTTGGCGATGGCGAAGTTCCAGCTGTTCAATCCGGCGCTGGCAGTAATGGCACCGTTAATTGCAGCGAGAGCGTCGGTATCCAACCCACCACCGCTGTAAACGATGCCAACCCCTTCCCCTTCCAGCACCAAGGCGACTTCGTGGCCATCGGTGATATCCAGATCGCTGAACACCACGTCACCCGTGGCAACCAGGTGGGTTAATTCATTAACAGGCGTTTCCACATCGTCAGCCGCAACAGCATCTTCAGTCAGGCTGGCGGTAAGAACGGTTTCCGCCTCGATGACCGGAGCATCGTTGGTGCCAGTGATGACGATGGTGACGGTTTCAGTGGCTACGTTGCTCAGCAGCACGCCGGAATTATCCGTCACGCTCAGATCGAAGGTCAGGGTCAGGGTCTCGCCAGCACCCAGGAACTGCACGGCCGAGTTGGCGATGGCGAAGTTCCAGCCGCTCGAGTCAGCACCAGCAGTAATACCCTCAAGAAGCGCCTGTTGGATATCAAGCGAACCGTCGAAGTTTTCGAGGCTCTCATGATCGGCACCGCTATAAACGATGCCATTCTGCTGCAGAACCAATGTAACTACGTGCTCATCGTTGATATCCAGATCACTGAATACCACTGCACCCGTGGCAACCAGATGGGTTGATTCATCAACACCCTGAGTTTCCAGATCGTCTTCATCAGCAACAGAATCTTCAATCAGGCCGACGCTAAGATCGCTGTTCTCAACATCAATAACCGGCGCATCGTTGGTGCCCGCCAGGGTGATGGTGACGGTTTCGCTATCGGTGTTGTTGAGAGCGCCCGAGCTGTCAGTGACTGCGACGCTGTAGGTCAGGGTCAGGGTCTCACCCTCACCGAGGAACTGTACTGCCGAGTTGGCAAGAGCAAAGCTCCAAGTGCCGGTCTTGCTGACCGTGTTGATTGAGGTAGTGAAAGCCTCTGCCAGCGCGTCGAATTGAGGTTGGCTCAGCGTAGTGGATTCGCCACCCGCCCAGACTGCAGTTTGCAGGCTGTCTGCGATGGTGTGGCTGTCCGCCACGGCAGGGCTCACGCCGTCGGTGATGCCAAGGTCAACATCGGAGTAGCTCAGCGTGCCGCTTGCGCTAAGCGTCAACATGCTATCAACGGGCACAGCACTCGTATCTTCCGTGAGTACAGCGCTGCTGCTGTTCAGGGTGACGATTGGCGCATCGTTGGTGCCCACGATGGTGATGGTGACGGTTTGATCAACAAAACCACCATGCACATCAGAGATACGCACAACGTACTCTTGGGTAAGGGTTTCGCCCGCTTTCAGCTTGTCGAGCTGGCCAGCGTTGACCGAGTAGGTCCAGGCGATGCTGTCGGCAGCCTGATTAACCGCCGCTTCATCCACGCCGCCATTGAGGAACAAGGTGCCGAGCACTTCGTCGCCTATCGGTGCAACGGTGATTTCAGCGCCGTGCAGGATGTCACTCAGGTCAACGTCGGCAAAGTTGATGCTGCCGCTGACGGTCAGGTTGCCGGAGTTTTCGTTAATCGCACCGTCGTCGCGCTCAGTAACAGTACGAGTAACGACACTGCTCTCAAGTACCACTGGGTTGTCGTTGGTGCCGGTGATGGTGATGCTGAAGGTCTGGGTATCCGTACCTGTGTCGCCATCGTCCACTGCAACGCTATAGCTGAGGGTGACAACTTCGCCAACAGACAGGTAGTCGAACACGCCCGAAGCAGCCGAGAAGTTCAGCGACAGGCTGCCTTCAGCGCTGCCGCTTTGCTTGTTCACTTCACCCACGCTGATCAGCGTCTTGAGTGCTTCTTCGGTCAGGCTCGGATGAGTCACGCCGCTGGCCGAGGCCGTCGCGATGCTGGCGCTATGGCCAGTGTCGGTCAGGTCTATGTCAGTGAAAGTAACGTTGATCGTGGAAGTCAGAGCAGCGGTGTTGCTCTGCTCATTCAAAGTAACCGGCGTAATTACGTTGATGACTGGCGCGTCGTTGGTGCCGGTGATGGTGACTTCGACGGTTTGGGTGTCAGTACCGCCAAGCCCATCGCTGACGATGACGGTGAAGGTGTCGGTGACTGGTTGGCCTTCTGCCAGCGCCTGCACATTCGCGCCGGCGTTATTCAGGGTGTAAGTCCAAGTGCCATTAACCTGAGTCAGTGAACCGTAGGTGCCGGTGGCGACACCTGATACTTCGCCCTGGATGCTCCAGGTCGGCGGCCAGGCCCAGCTGTCGACATCACTCGCAATCAGGGTGCCAGTTACAGTCAGCTCATTAGCGTCTTCGCTGATGCTGCCTGTGGCACCGCCTTCAGCGATAACAGGTGCATCGTTGGTACCGGTGATGGTGACGGTGACAACTTTCTCGTAAGTAGCGCCATGCTCATCGGTGACGATGACAGTGAAGCTATCGGTGACTTGTTGACCTTGGTTAAGCGCCTGCACGTTATCGGCAGCGTTGTTTAGGGTATAGGTCCAATCGCCGTCAACGTGAGTCAGCGAGCCGTAGGTACCGGCGGCAATACCTGATACTGCGTCCTCAATGCTCCAGGTCAGTACTGCGCCATTATCGATATCGGTCGCAGTCAGGGTGCCGGTTACGGTCAACACTTCAGCATCTTCGCTGATGCTGCCCGTGTCGCCACCCGCTGCAATAACTGGTGCGTCGTTGGTGCCGGTCAGCGTGATGGTAATTGTCTGGGTATCGAACGTTTCGTTTTCGTCCATCACACGAACGGTGAACGTCTCAGTTTTGACTTCACCTTGCTTGAGGACTTGTACAGCGTTATCAGCACCATTGGTGCCGTTTGCTAGGGTGTAGGTCCAGTTGCCGCTGTTGCCATCAAGTACCAAAGAGCCGTAGATGCCTTCTCCTTCGAGGATGCTCCAGGTCAGCACTGCAGTGGTATCGGCATCGGTTGCAGTCAGCACGCCGCTGACGGTCTGGGTGGTGTCTTCTGTCACGGCACCGGCAGCGTTGCCAGCAACAAAGCTGATCACGGGTACATCATTGGTGCCGGTAATGGTGACAGTGATGACTGTAGGCGTACCGTCCAGCGAAAGAACCGTGAACTGCTCGTCACGCGCTTCGTTCAGGTTGAGGTCCTGCACCAGGCTGTTGGATACGCTGTAGCTCCAGGCACCCTGATTGGTGATCGCCAGGTTGCCCAGCACACCAATAGCCGGGGTTACGGCTGTCTGGAAGAACGCCTCGCCCGCATCCGCATCAGTAATGTTCAGCAGACCGGTAGTAGTTAACAGCGTGCCGAAGGCTATGTTGGTGTCTTCTTGTACTGCACCAGTGATGCTGCCAGTAATATTTGGCACGTCATTGGTGCCGGTAATAGTAATGGTAATAACCTGCGAGAACCCACCGCTAGCGGTAACGGTGAAGGTTTCAACCTTCTCCTGGTCTTGCTTCAGGTACTGCAGCAGTTCATTGGCAACGCTGTAGATCCAGCGACCCTGAGCATCGATAGTCAGACTACCCAGCGCGCCATTACTAGCAGTAACAACTTCATCAAAGTCGTATTCGGCAACATCGTTGTCGACATCGGTGATGGTCAGACGGCCGGTAGCAAACAGGCTGCCTTCATCGTCGTTGATATCTTCAGTAACAGCGCCGGTAATGTCACCAGTGAGCTCAGGTAAGTCGTCGGTGCCGGTGATGGTGATGGTGACAGTTTGGCTATCAGCAGCACCATGCTCATCGGTAACGATGACGGTGAAGCTATCAGTCTCGGATTGACCTTGTGCCAGCGCCTGCACGTTCTCGGCGGCGTTGTTCAGGGTGTAGAGCCAAGCACCGTTAACCTGAGTCAGCGAACCGTAGGTGCCGATGGCAACACCTTCTTCTTCGCCAGCGATGCTCCAGGTCAGCTCGGCATCTGTATCGACATCACTCGCAGTCAGAAGACCGCTGATGCTCAGGGCCGTGTCTTCTGTCACAGCACCGGCATCGTTGCCTTCAGCAAAGCTGATTTCAGGCAGGTCATTGGTACCGGTGATGGTCACGGTCACGACCTGAGCGGTGCCATCGGCAGAAAGAACGGTGAAGGTGTCGGTCAGGCTGTCGGCGTCGTTGAGGGCATCAACGGTCGCGTTGCTGTTGTCCAGGGTGTAGGTCCACACGCCGCCAGCGGTAACGGCGAAGGTGCCGTAGCTGTTGGTACCAGTACCGGTGTTGGCTTGGAAGGCATCGTCGACGTTGTCTACATCTTCTGCGGTCAGGGTGCCGCTGGCGGTGATGATGTCGCTGTCTTCATCAACCATACCCGTAGCGGTGCCGCTGATCTCGGCAGCATCGTTGGTGCCGGTGATGGTCACGGTGACAGTGGCCGGGGTGCCGTCGATGCTGGTGACGTTGAAGATTTCTTGAACCTGCTCGCCAACGTTCAGCTCATTGAAGGCGCTGTTGGCAACGAAGGTCCATGCGCCCGCTTCGGTGATACTGAAGGTGCCGCGGGTGCCCACTACGTCGGTTTGCGCGACGAAGCTGTTGTCCACGTTGTCGTCGTCAGTGCTGGTCAGCGTGCCAGTGATGGTCAGTGCTGCATCAGTTTCGGCTTCCGACTTGCTCACGTCGCCGGAGATTACAGCAGGGATGTTCTCTCCGCCCTCTGACACAGGGGTGATGTCCAGCGTGGCAGAGCCTTGAACGGTGACGGTGCCATCGCTGATGGTGTAGGTGAAGGACACGCCGGTATCGTCATCAGCTGCCGGGGTGTAGCTCCAGGTACCATCGAGATTATTGACTAGTTGACCACCACCGGAGCTGATTTGCAGATTGCTAACAGTTAACTCATCGCCATCCACATCTTCCGCTGCAGCCAGCAGCTCAAGTGAAGTGATGAGGCGGGCACCGCTGTCTTCTGCGATTTCTGCGAGTACCACAGGAGCGGTAGTCGGGGCATCATTGACACCCGCCACAAAAAGCGATGTGGCAACGGGGGCATCGCTGATTTCGATACCACCCAGCGTGCCATTACCCCAAGTACGGTCGAGCGTATTGACCGCACTAAGATTCAGGGCTGTAACGTTACCACCTTGAAAGCCTTCGTCATTGAGCCAGTACAACTTAGAGTCGCTACCGCTAACCTTTACGTTGTTGATATAAAGGCCGTTAAGACGCAGCACAACTTCAGGATTACCCGTGAAATCAATGACAACACGCTCGCCGGCAGCATTGAAATAGGACAGGGAGCCTGATGTACCTGGCTCAACCAAAAATCCATCTGTAGTGCTCGACTCGTTGCCGTTCATTAGCAAGCGAGCATAAGTAATTGCGTAGTACTGGTCTTCGATGCCGCCAACCAGCGATTTCATCGTAGTGAGTGTAACAGCCATGTTTTACTCCAATGCCCCAATCAAGTGGGGCTATCGTTAATCTGAAAAATAAGTAAAAGGGCGACGTAGAAAACGTCGCCCCCAGCAATCAGCTGTTACCAGCTATAACCAACACCAAGGTTGGCAGCTGTTTTCGAGGCGGTATTGCGGCTGACGCCCGCAGTCACAGAGGTGGACTCGGTGATGGCTGCACGGAAGCCAACGGCTATGGCGCTTTCGCTGCTGTAGTTACCCAGGCCGGCACCTACGCTGAAGCGCTTGCCATTAGCAGGCGAAGGAATGGCCGCGAGTGCGGCTACGGATGCGATACCGGCATAGGCAACTTCTTCAACTTTGTCGATGCGGCGGTCTACAGCGTTGAATCGGGAGTCTACTTCATTCGCGAAGTTATTCAGCGCAGCGCTAGATGCGCCCTGCATGGAATTCAGTTGACGAACGTTGACGCCATCGGTTTCTGCTACGCCATCGCCCACATTGGAAACGACTGTACCGGCCGCATTCAGCGAACCGGTTATGGTGCCACCAGTAATGGTGGTTGCGCTTACAGTATCGGCCTGAAGCGTGTTTGTAGTGATAGCTCCAGTATTGGCGATAGTTGTACTGTTAACTGTAGTGCCGTTTACTGTAGTGCCGTTTACGGTAGTGGCAGTAACTGTGTCAGAGCTTATGGCACCTGAGTTATTTATTGTTGTGCTATTAACTGCCTCAACACTCACATCACCTTGCACCACCAAATCACCATTGAGCTGACTACCATCTGACGTAATAAACGTGTCACCCGCAGAACCAAAAACAAGAATACCGCTACCCGGAGTGATACTAATGAAATTATTATTCTCATCAATGATATCAATCCCACCTGCATTGATAGAAGTTTGATTCCCATCAACATCATCAACTGTGATGGAAGTAGCACCTACGTATGGAGCTTCTCCTTCGATGATCACATCAGCCATCGCCTGATTACCCGCCAGCATCGCCAGCAGCGCGCAGGCCAGCAGCGATTTGCGGCCCGGTACCGCGTGTTGGGTGCATTCCAGATTGCTAGTGCCAGCGGACTTCAGCATGGTTTTTTCCTTAACTTTGTGATGGGTTAGTACTTTCAGTGGCCGGTAATATTCCAGCTCTGCGCCATTAAAGCAATGGCTTTGAGGCATCATGATGACACCTAAAAAGCATCACCAAGGGTTGATTTTGACATCATAACGATGGCTATGCGCTGTCATAGTGACGTCAAATCAACAGCTTAGGGGTATCACTGCAGGTGGCACATCCGGCTTGGCCATGCGCCGACTGGCTGCTGGCCGCCGGCATAAGAGGATGAACTGGACGACGGCGCGCCTCAGCCTACTGCGACGTCACGGGAGAGGGTTTTGGTGGGGTTTAAGCGATGGGCCAAGGAAGGCAGCCACGCCAGATTTTGTCCCCGCGCAGGCAAACCTACGGCGCACTGCCTTCGGCGAGTGCGCTGTACTCAAGGGTGTGATGCCCCACATTCGGCAGTGGTAGCGAGGATGAATGAGCGGCCCGGGCGGCGCTCTACTCAGGTGTACAGTGACAACCCAACAGAATGGGTGTCACACGCATGCAACTGACAGCAAGGATAATCAGCTGTCGATGAGGCTGCCATTTTTCACGATCAGGACGCGAGCACCGCGCTCCAACCGAACAGGCTCGCGTCCGGTGATGGACCAGCCCTCTTGCTCTATCAGCTGATCAATACGGGTACGCAGCGCATGGTATTTGCGCTGACAGTCGACTATTTCGACCTCCATCATTTGCTCAAGGTAAGCATCCAGCTCTGTTGCCTTTCTTCCTGATGACATGTGGCCCCCAAACCAGATTGACTCAAAATGCGCGACTGCAACCCCTTGGCTGCAGCTGGTGGACCTGTTGTTTCAGCCGCCCGCGTTTACGCATTAAGAGGGTGAAGCCTACCCGATGCCGGCGGCACCCACCACTGAAGAGATCGCATCTGCAACAAGCTCGCATTGGCAGCAGCATGCGTGAACAATCGCATGATGCAATGCAGCCCTAAAGCCGCCGGCGCTTATTGCATACGTTTAGCCACGGATGGCTCGACAGGCTGCGCCTCGCGGTTAAAATCGCAGCGTTGCGCCCAGGATATACCTGTAGCCTTACCACCCAAGTGCATCCCGGCCACGCAAAAGCAAGCCAGCGCAATGCGCCTTGTCTATAGTGAGTAAAACCGCGCAGGAGTTTTTTGCATGAGCGACACGACCAACGAGCGCAGGCGCTTTCAGCGTTTCGCTTTCGATGCGCCCACTGAAATCGTTCAGGGTGAACGGCATTGGACTGCGGAGCTGCATGACGTATCGCTCAAGGGGCTGCTGATCAAACGTCCGCAGCAGTGGAATGGCGACACCAATCACCCCTTCAGCGTGAGCATCCAGCTAGCCGAAGACGCCAGCGTGCAGATGGAAGTGGTGCTGACCCGCACCCATGACGAGCTGCTCGGCTTCGTCTGCCGGCACATTGATCTCGACTCGATCAGCCACCTACGCCGTCTGGTGGAACTCAACCTCGGCGATGAGACCCTGCTGGAGCGCGAATTGGCAGCGCTGGGCGACGGGGACTGACTGCTCCCGCAGGAACCAGGGCGCACCGGGTTGTTGCTGCGGTCCGGCGTCCCGGCGATGCTTTCGACCGACAAAGATCGCCAGCAAGCTGGCTCCTACAGCCTGCTGCGCGACAGCGCTCCGTCAAAGATGGGCCGGCGGCTTCAGTCGAACAATGCATCCAGCGCCTGTTCCAGGCGGGTTACCGCGATCACCTGCAAGCCTGGCGGCGCCTCTTTGGGGGCGTTGCCCTTGGGTACGATGGCGCGCTTGAAGCCGTGCTTGGCGGCTTCTTTCAGGCGTTCCTGACCGCTCGGCACCGGACGCACCTCGCCTGACAGGCCAACCTCGCCGAACACCAGCAAATCATGGGCCAGCGGCTTGTTGCGCAGACTGGAGATCACTGCCGCCATCAGCGCCAGGTCGGAGGCGGTTTCCAGTACCTTGACCCCGCCGACCACATTGAGGAATACGTCCTGGTCGTGGGTGGGGATACCGCCGTGACGGTGCAGCACGGCGAGCAACATGGCCAGGCGGTTCTGATCCAGCCCCAGGGTAACGCGCCGCGGGTTGGCCATATGGCTGGTGTCGACCAGCGCCTGCACCTCTACCAGCATCGGCCGCGTGCCTTCCCACGTTGCCATCACCACACTGCCCGGCACTTCTTCCTGGGCGCGGGTGAGGAAGATCGCCGACGGGTTGGTGACCTCCTTGAGGCCCTTGTCGGTCATGCCGAACACACCCAGCTCGTTGATCGCGCCAAAGCGGTTCTTCACCGCCCGCAGCAGGCGCAGGCGACCGTCAGACTCACCCTCGAAATACAGCACGGTATCGACCATATGCTCAAGCACCCGCGGGCCGGCCAGCGAGCCATCCTTGGTGACATGGCCAACCAGGAAGATTGCCGTGCCGCTCTGCTTGGCGTAACGCACCAGCAGGGCCGCGCTCTCGCGCACCTGGGACACGCCGCCGGGAGCCGACTGCAGTTGCTCGGTGAATATGGTCTGGATCGAGTCGATCACCATGACCTTGGGTTTTTCCAAGCGTGCGGTGGCGATGATGCTTTCGATACAGGTCTCGGTCATGACCTTGAGCTTGTCTTCCGGCAGGCCCAGGCGGCGGGCGCGCATGGCGACCTGCTGCTGAGATTCCTCACCAGTGACATAGAGCGCGGGATAGCGCTGGGCGATGTTGCACAAAGTCTGCAGCAGGATCGTCGACTTGCCGATCCCCGGATCGCCACCGATCAGTACCACTGAGCCATCTACCAGGCCGCCACCGAGCACCCGGTCCAGTTCACCGGAGGCGGTGGAGAAGCGGGGCATTTCCTCGACACTGACTTCTGCCAGGGTTTTCAGCTGGGTCTGCTGGCCGGTCCAGCCGCTACGCCCGCTGGGCGCGACTGCATGGGCCTCGATCATGGTTTCGGTCAGGGTGTTCCAGGTGCCGCACTCGCCGCATTGCCCGGCCCACTTGGGGAAGGTGGCGCCACACTCGGTGCAGCCGTACATGCGTTTGGCCTTGGCCATGAAGCGGACTCCCTCAAACGAAAGCCCGCATCATAGCCCTTACCAGCCTGCAATCGGGAGTGCAGTCAGCTCGCAAGTCGTAGCAACCACCCGACGACGGTCGCAGTGGCTGCAAGTCTTGTGTCACCACGCCTCAGCCCTTGCAGCTACCGCAGCATTGAGCCGCAGCCGGCGCCAGGCGCTTGGCAACCTGGTCCTTGAGGTCTACGCGCTCGCGCTTGAGTAGCGTCAAGGCGTCGTCGGCGAGCAATTCAACACCGTCTTCGACGCGGCAAATTCGCTTGTCCAGCGCTTCGTATTCTTCGGCCAAACGGGCAAAACTCGGATCAGCCTGGCGCAAATCATGCATCTCGGCACGCTGCTCGGGGAAATCATGAATCAAGGGATGATGTTCGATATGCATGCTGTTACTCCTAGGAATGACTGGAGCCAGCATATGCCCCTGCACCGGTTCACCTCTTGACCCGGATCAACCCGCAGCGCCCTTACGCAGGAGCGTCTCGATTTCGTCCTTGAGGATGACTCGCTGCATCTTCAGGCCCTGCAGCTGCAATTCATCCATTGCCAGCCGGCCATCCATTGCTTCATAGATGCGCCTGTCCAACTGGTCATATTCCTCAGCCAATCTGGCAAAGTGACCATCGACCTGCAACAAGGCTCGCATTTGCGTTTCAAACTGCGGAAACTCACGACTGAGTGGATGATATTGCAATGCCATGACGACGCCCTCCTGCTATATGTATCGGACTGGTTTGGCGCGAGGCCTCACACCAAAATCCTAGACTACTGGCGAACAAGCAGGACACGCGCCGCATTTTTTGCTTAGCTAGCAGCCATGACCTACACGAGATATTGCGCATGAACACGTCTTCAGGCTGTGCCGCCTGCCGAGACGGGGAGAAACTGGAATTCCCCATTACCATGGCCTTCCAGCCAATCCTCGACCTGGCCAAGCAACAAATATTTGCCCATGAGGCCCTGGTTCGAGGCACTACGGGTGAGTCTGCCGGTAGTCTGTTGGCCCGGGTCAATGCCGAGAACCGCTACGCCTTCGACCAGAGCTGCCGCATCAAGGCCGTGGAGTGGGCGGCGAAGCTGAGCGTACCGGCGATGGTCTCGATCAATTTCATGCCAAACGCGGTGTACCGCCCAGAAACCTGTATCCGCGCCACCCTGGAGGCGGCTGAGCGCTATAACTTCCCGCTCGAACGGATCATCTTCGAGGTCACCGAGCAGGAGCAGGTGCTGGACATCGACCACCTCACCGGCATCCTGCGGGCCTACCGCAAGCAGGGTTTCATGACCGCTATCGACGACTTCGGTGCGGGTTACGCCGGGCTCAATCTGCTGGCCGACTTCCAGCCCGACCTGATCAAACTGGACATGGCGCTGATCCGCAACGTCGACCAGGACAGCGTGCGACAGATTCTGGTCGATACCACCCTGCAGATGTGTCGCCGGCTGAATATCCGGGTGATCGCCGAAGGTATCGAAACCACCGGCGAACTCAATGCGCTGCGCGACATGGGCGTGGAGTTGTTTCAGGGCTATCTATTCGCCAAACCAGGTTTCGAGTCGCTTCCCGACGTGCACTACCCGACCTGAAAGAGCGCTGGCATGCGGCGTGCCTTGGATTACACTCAGTTCAACCTCACCTACCAGGAACGCAGCATGAGCATAGTCAGTGAATTCAAGGCCTTCGCAGTCAAAGGCAACGTGGTCGACATGGCCGTGGGCATCATCATCGGTGCCGCCTTTGGCAAGATCGTTTCATCCTTTGTTGGCGATGTGGTCATGCCGCCGCTGGGCGTACTGATTGGCGGGGTGGACTTTTCCGACCTGGCTATCGTGCTTAAGGCTGCGCAAGGCGATATCGCTGCCGTGACCCTGTCCTACGGCAAGTTTATCCAGAGCGTAATTGACTTTGTGATTGTGGCCTTTGCCATCTTTATGGGGGTCAAGGTGATCAACCGTCTCAAGCGTGAGGAGGAAGCCGCACCCGCCGCACCACCTGCCCCGTCCAAAGAACAGGAACTGCTCAGCGAAATCCGCGACCTGCTGAAAAGCCAGCAAACGCCCCCTGACAAGACGCTGAAATAACCCATTAGCCGATCACCGCGCCCTTGCCAACGGGCGCGGTCAGTTCGTCACCCGACTGCCAGGAGCTAGCGGCCGCACCAGGAATACCGCGACGTGCAAGATCAAATGCTTGGCCAGCCCCCACGCCGTTCGTGATCAAAGGCCCGCAGAGCATTGACCTTTAGCACGCTGGAATTTTTCCATCATTGAAGGCCGACTTTATGAGCGAAATCTTCGACGACGATTTATTCAACTTCGACGCCGAAACAGGCCATGCCCCGGTGGAGAAATCCAGACAAGTCTGGCAAGTGCTGATCGTTGATGACGATCAGGATGTTCATCAGTCCACCTGCTTCGCCCTTGCTAACACCCAAATCCTTGATCGCCAGCTTGAGTTCCTGCACGCCTACTCGGCCAGCCAGGCCATCGAACTGCTGAGTGAGAACGCCCAAGTGGCGGTTATCTTGCTGGATGTGGTGATGGAATCCGAGCATGCCGGCCTGGATCTGGTAAAGCAGATTCGCGAGGAGCTGGGCAACAGCGAGACGCGCATCATCCTGCGCACGGGCCAACCCGGCTACGCCCCGGAACTGGAAGCGATCCGCGATTACGACATCAACGACTATAAAACCAAGTCCGAACTGACCCGCAACCGCCTGTACACTTCGCTGACAACCGCGATTCGCTCGTATGACCAGATCCACGCCATCAATGCCAGCCGGCGCGGCCTGAGCATGGTCATCCACGCCAGCAGCCAGTTACTCGTTCGCCAGGGCGTCAGCGAGTTTGCCGCCGGCATCATCACCCAGATTTGCGGCTTGCTGGGCCTGCCCCCAGAGGGTGTGGTGTGCGCCTATAACCATGAGCTCTCGCCTGCTAGCGCGATGATCGTCGCCGCCGCTGGCAACCTGACCGCCTGCATCGACAAGCAATTGAGCGAGCTACCCGACCGGCAGGTGGCCAGCGCACTCAAGCAGGCGCTCAGCGAACGACGCAACCTTCATGGCGAGACCAGCACTACCCTGTTCTTCCAAGGTCAGGGGCACAATCATATGGCTGCCTATCTGCAGACCGAGCGCTCGCTGAATGAACTGGATAAGCAACTGCTTGAGGTGTTTTGCAGCAATATCGTTATCACCTTGGACAACGTCCTGCTGCTCAGCCAACTCAAGGATCATGCCTATAACGACCAGCTGCTGCATATTCCCAATCGCCTGGCGCTGATCCATGCCCTCGATCGCGCGTTGGCGAGTAGCGCCGCCGACGAACTCACCCTGGCCCTGATCGATATCGATGGCTTTTCGGAGTTCAACGACACCCTGGGACACAAACTTGGCGATGCGATGCTGCAAGCCATGAGCACCCACTTGCAGGCCTCACTGCCGAGCAGCAGCTTGCTGGCACGGGTCGATGGCGACGTCTTCGGCATCCTTGCCGAACACAGCACGCTTTGCCCTGAACGCCTTCAGTTGGTGCTACAGGACCCTCTGCAGTTTGCTGACCTGAGCCAGCGCATCACCGCCACCATCGGCCTTGCCCGCTTGAGCCACGTGGACGGCAAAGGCAGCGACGCGCTGAAAGCGGCCAGCATCGCCCTCAAGCACGGCAAACAACACCAGCGCGGCAGCATCAGCCACTTCAGCCGCGAAATGGAGTTCGAAACCCGAGCACGGGTACAACTGCTGCAAGACCTGCGCCTGGCTTTTGAGCACGAGCGTCTGTTCGTGGTCTACCAGCCCCAATTCAATCTGCAGAACAACCAGTTGGTGGGTGTCGAGGCCCTGCTGCGCTGGCGCACCGAAGACAACCGGTTCATCTCCCCTGCCGAGTTCATCCCCCTTGCCGAAAGTTCCGGGCTGATCGTGGCCTTGGGCGAGTGGGTCTTGCGTGTGGCCTGCCATGACCTCGGCACGATCAACCGAGACAGCGAGAGGCCGCTGCGCATGGCGATCAATGTCTCGGTTGCGCAACTGCGGCATCCAGGCTTCATTGGCATGCTCAGCAGTGTTATGGCTGAAAGCAGCGTACAGCCGCAGCTGATTGAGCTTGAGATCACCGAGTCCATGGCCATGCTTGAAGCCGATCTGATGACCGTGCTGATCGAGCAAATCAAGGCACTGGGCCTGACCCTGGCCGTGGACGATTTCGGTACGGGGTTTTCATCGCTCAGTTACCTGGAACGCCTGAACGTGGATCGTCTGAAAATCGACCTCAGCTTTATTCGCCAACTGGAACAGAGCGAGGGCGGCCGGCGCATCGTCGAAACCATTATCCAGCTAGGCCAGATCCTCGACCTTGAGGTGATTGCCGAGGGTATTGAGCAGCAAAGCCAGGCTGAACTGCTCAAACAGATGGGCTGTCACGAGGGCCAGGGCTACCTCTTCGCCAAGCCGCTGCCGCTGGGTGATCTCCTGACCTTTATCGCAACCCGCCAGAGCGAGTAAGCCATGCCCAGCCCTCAGCTGCACCGTATTGCCCTCCTCGCGCTCACGCTGCTGATCAGCGCCTGTAGCGATCCCGAGCCGATTCGGCTTGGTTTTATTGGAGGCCTCTCCGGGACCAACGCCGACCTCGGTCTTGCCGCACGCAATGGTGCCCAGCTGGCAGTCGAGCAGCACAATACCGCCGCGCAGAAAGGTGACCGTCCCGCGCAACTTATCGTTCGCGACGATGAGCTGAACCCGGAGCAGGGCAAAAAAGCGCTGACGGAGCTGCTGGAGCAACAGGTTCACGCCGTGATCGGCCCGATGACCAGCGCTGTCGCCATGGCTATTGCCCCACTAGCCAATGAGGCTGGGGTGTTATTGATGGGCGGTCCGGTCAGTACCGACATGCTCAACGGTCGCGATGACCAATTCTTCCGCACCATTGGCAGCAATGATGAACACGCCCGCGTAATGGCTACCTACCTGCGGCGACAACACAACATCGAGCGTGTCAGCCTGGTTGTCGATCACCGCAACAAGGCCTACACCGACTCATGGGCAGGGCACTTCAGCGCACGCTTCGAGGCGCTGGGCGCACGCATTGTACAGACCACTGCAATTGAGTCGTCCACTGCACTCGACTACGCCCAGGTGGCCAGCCAGGCACTGAGCCAGAAGCCCCAGGCCGTGCTGCTGATCACCAGCGCCCTGGACGCCGCCCTGCTGATCAATCAACTGCGCCAGCAGCAAGAACAACTCATCATTGCCGCGGCCGAGTGGGCCGGCAGTGGCAAACTGATTGAAATGGGCGGCAATGCGGCCGAGAACGTAATCGTCGCGCAGTACATCAACACACAGGACAACTCGCCGACCTTTACCGCGTTCCGTGATGCCTTTGCCGAGCGCTTTGGCGAGGCCCCAGGCTTCCCGGCAATGACCGCCTACAACGCCACTGGCGTGGTGCTGCAAGGCCTGGCCGAGCAGCGCTCCGACGAAACACTCAAACAGACCCTGCTACGCCTGCGCCGCTTTGCTGGCGTGCAGGGCGCTATCGAATTCGACGCCTACGGCGACACCATCACCCCAACGTTCATTACCTATATTCGTAATGGCCAGTATCAGCATGCAGATTAGGTACGCACTCGCCAGCCTGATAATCGGCAGCCTGCTGGTCGCCTGCGGCGAGCCAAGCGCCCCAATCAAACCGGTTCGCCTGGGCGTCATCGTGGACAGCTCAGGCGCCAGCGCCAGTCTGGGGATTGCCGGGCGCAATGGCGTCCAACTGGCCATCGAACAGCACAATACCCGTGGCGGCATCCTGGGTCGCCCCATTGAAATGCTCCTGCACGACGACGGTTTTGATCCGCAGCGGGCCAGGCAGGCCGCTAAACGGCTTATCGACAATCAGGTAGATGCCGTACTGGGCCCCATGACCAGTGTGATTGCCGAAGCATTGGCCGAGCCGTTCACCGAGGCCAATATCCTGCTCATGGGTATTACGCCGCTATCGCCCCTGCTGGCAGGCAAGGACGACATGTTCTTCCGCACCCTCGGCCACCAAAACCCGGATGCCCGCGCCATTGCCACACATCTGCGCCAGCACCTCGATATCAGACAGGTCGGACTGCTGGTTGAGCAAAGCAACGCCACCTTCACCACGCCGTGGGTGACCGATTTCACGGCTTATTTCGCAGCACTTGGCGGGCAGGTTGTAAAACAGGTCAACTTCCAACGCAGCCCTGAAGTGCAGTATGCCGAGCTGGCCGACTCCGTCCTCGTACCAGGCTTAGCGGCCGTGGTGATCGTCAGCAGCGCTCTCGACACGGCCATGCTCGCCTCACACCTGCGGCAAAAACAACCTGGCATCGTGCTCGCTACACCAGCCTGGGCTGCTGCTGACGCACTGCTGGAAATGGGCGGCCAAGCGGTTGAGGGCCTGATCACCGCCCAGGTATTCGACCTGAACGATGAAAGCCAGTACTTCAAAGCATTCCGCGGTGAATACCAGGCACGCTTCAGTCAGGACGTTGATACCGCTGCCGTCACCGGCTACAACGCCACTCAAGTCTTGCTACAGGCCATCGCTGCTCGCCAGCCCAATGAGCACCTCAAACAAACCCTGTTACGCATCCGTCGCTTCGAAGGTCTGCAACAACCGATCGTCTTCGACGAGTTCGGTGACAGCAGCAACCGTATCTATCTAAGAGTGGTCAGCCATGGTCGCTTTATCGACCCTGAGTAATCTGCTCAGGGCACGCCCCCTTCTGCTGACCCTGGCCAGCCGTTTTATCATTGTGGCTGCGCTGCCGATTCTGGCTGTCGCACTGCTGTTTCGATTGCATTACGAGCCGCTAATGCTCGAGGACATCGACGACCGCCAAGGCTTTGCTGCCGATAACATTGCCCGCCAGCTGGAACGCCACTTTGCGATTGCCGAGCGCGAGCTGGGTTCTCTGGCAAGCCTGTTCGACAGCACGACGGACCTGAGCGAGGCGCAGATACAGACACTGCTGGACACCTATGCCGATACCTCGGATTTCTACGAAGCCATTTACCTGAGCGATGCGCAAGGGCGTATCCGCGCCATCGGCATGCCGGCTGACAAGCGCGACCTGAGGCAAAACCTCTATGGCTTGGACGTCTCTGCCCGTGACTTTGTTCGCAAGGCCCAGGCTGATCAAGCCGGCGCCTGGTCCAACAGTTTTCTTTCCACTGTCAGTTCCCGCCTGGCAGTAGCATTGGCCAGGCCGGTCGGCCAGCGCATCCTGATCGGCGAAGTCGCCATCAGCCCGCTGCCCGAACTGGCCAGGCAGTTAAGCCAGGACGACGCCCTGCAGGTGTTGATCGTCGACCGTCAGCGCCAACTGATCGCCAGTTCTCAGAGCAATCAGGTTAGCCAGCAACTCAACATGGGCCACCTGCCCGTCTTCCAGAGTACAAATCAAAAAGCCCAGCGCCTGCAGATCGAAAACCGCGAGATGATCGGTCTGGCCCGCACCGTGAGCGGCCCCGGGTGGCAGGTACTGGTTGCCCAGCCCAGCGAACAGGCCTATGCCCTGCTGAGTTCGACCTGGCAACGCCTGTTCCTGACCCTGGCAGCTACGCTTGCCCTGGCCATGACCATTGCCGCGCTGACCAGTTGGAGCCTGGCTAACAAGATTTCATTATTCAGCCGCCAGGTTCGGGAGATCGCCAACGGCCGTTACGACCTGCCGATGCATACCACCTCAATCAGCGAGCTCAACACCCTGAGCGCCAGCCTCAAGCGCATGGTTGGCGCCATCCGTGAGCGCGAGGAGGCGCTGCTGGCAACCGCCCAAAGCCTGCACGAAAGCGAGGACCGACTGCTTGCTACCCTGGAGAAAACGCCCAACGTGGCAATCCAGTGGTTCGATGCCGAAGGCCGGGTTGTACTGTGGAATCATGCCAGCGAAACCCTCTACGGCATAAGCCGCGACCAGGCCTTGGGTCAGACCCTCGACAAGCTGTTTTACACCGCAGAACAGCAACAGCTGTTCATGGCCATACTGCAAGAGGCCGCCAAGGGAGCCAGTATTGGCCCCTACCTAAGCGACTTGCTGCTGCCTGATCAGCGTCAGTTATTTATCCTCGCTACTTCTTTCGCCATCCCTGGCAGCGATGGCCGGCAGATGTTTGTCTGCATGGATATCGACGTCACTGACCAGAAAAGAGCTGAAATAGCCTACCGTGAACTCAATGCCTGCCTGGAGCAGCGCGTGACAGAGCGCACCGAGGCACTCAGCCAGAGCAATACCGAGCTGAGCCAGGCCATGGATACCCTGCAAATGGCTCAGAACGAACTGGTACAGAGCGAGAAACTGGCGGCCCTCGGGTCTCTGGTCGCGGGCATCGCCCATGAGCTGAACACCCCGGTGGGCAACAGCCTGATGGCCGCCAGCACCCTGGAAGACCATAGCCGCGGGATCGCCGCAGCGATAAGCGCCGGAGCACTGAAGCGCTCCACCCTGGAGCAGTTTATCGAGGACAACAAAACCGCCACCGACATCCTGGTGCGCAACCTGCGCAGAGCCAGCGAGTTAATCACCAGTTTCAAGCAAGTGGCGGTGGATCAGGCAGGCTCGCAGCGCCGGCGCTTCCAGCTGAGCGAAGTAATCAAAGAAATCCTTATCACCCTTGGCCCAACGCTGAAAAAGACGCCCTTTGTCATCGACAGCAACATCGACGACAGCATCGAACTGGACAGCTACCCCGGCGCCCTGGGCCAGGTGCTGGTTAACCTGATCAACAACGCGCTGATCCATGGCCTGCAGGGCATGGATCACGGCAAGATTGGCCTGTATGCCTTCCCCTATGAGCCGGGCTGGATTGAGCTGGCGCTGTCGGATAACGGCCATGGGATTGCCGAGGAACACCTGCCGAAGATTTTCGATCCCTTCTTTACCACCCGCTTAGGCCAGGGCGGCAGTGGTCTAGGCCTGAATATCGTGCACAACCTGGTCACCGGGGTGCTCGGCGGCAAACTGGAGGTGGCCAGCCAACTGGGCTGGGGTGCGCGCTTCGCCATTCGCCTGCCCATCTGCGCGCCCTCGGGCGAACAGCAGGTAGCCCGAGCAACAGCGCTTTCGCTACCTGCACCAGCTGAACAATCAGACTGAGCAGCGCGCTGCACTCAGCGCCCGGCAACGGACTGGAGAACTGCTGGAACTGTACCCGTCAGGTGCTGCCGCAATGAGTAGGTTGGTGCGGGCCGCGTAGGTTGAGTGCAGCGAGAACCGGCTGGGCGAACTGCGGGGTGAAGTTGTCTGGCGCCCCGGTCATACTTCACCCCATCAACTCTGTCCCTGCAGTGTCGCGCCAAGTGCTGCCCACAAACACCAGCGATCTATATGCCTATATTCGTTACGCCCTTTGCCCAACTCGACCTGATCCGCCAGCCCGAACAGCAGGCTGAACCCTTGCAGGCCTTCGACGCGGCCGACGAGTACCTGCTCAATCATCTGCATGAACAGGGCTTGCCTGCCAACACACGCGTTCTGGTACTCAACGACAGCTTCGGCGCCCTGGCGACCAATCTGGCCGGCCATGCCCAGGTCACCAGCAGCGGCGACTCGCACCTGGGCTACCTGGGCCTGCAAGCCAACTTGGCGCGCAATCACTTGCCGACAGACGCCGTCAGCTTTGTACCGGCCAGCGCAACCGCCCAGGGCCCGTTCGACAGGGTCGTGGTCCGGGTGCCCAAGACCCTGGCCTTACTGGAAGAACAATTGATCCGCCTGCATGGCCAACTCGCGCCCGACGCACAAGTGATCGCCGCCGGTATGGTCAAGCACCTGCCCCGTGCGGCAGGCGATCTGCTGGAAAAATACATCGGCCCGGTACAGGCCTCGCTGGCGGTTAAAAAAGCGCGCCTGCTGGTCGCCACCCCGAGTGTCAAACCTGCACCCGTCTCGCCCTACCCGACCCGCTATCGCCTGGACAAACCGGCCATCGAGTTGCTCAACCACGCCAATGTGTTTTGCCGCGAAGACCTCGACATCGGCACCCGCGCCTTCCTCCCCCACCTGCCGAAACACCTCAGCCGCATGCGCGTGGCGGATCTCGGTTGTGGCAATGGCGTGCTGGGGATTGCCTACGCGCTGGGCAGCCCGCAAGCCGAGCTGAGCCTGGTCGACGAATCCTATATGGCGGTGCAATCGACCCAGGAAAACTGGCAGGCGGCGCTCGACGAGCGGCCGGTAGAGATCCGCGCGGGCGATGGCCTGGCCGAGCAGCCGGCGGATTCGCTGGACCTGGTGCTGTGCAACCCGCCATTCCACCAGCAACAGGTGGTCGGTGACTTTCTCGCCTGGCGCATGTTCCAGCAGGCCCGCGCCGCACTGGTGACCGGCGGTGAGCTATGGATAGTCGGCAACCGCCACCTGGGCTACCACGCCAAACTCAAACGCCTGTTCCGCGGCGTCGAGCAGGTCGCGGCCACGCCCAAGTTCGTGGTGTTGAAGGCGATCAAATAAGCGCTCCGCGCGCAGGCCCAGTGCTCATGCACACGCCTCACGGGACATGGCAATCGTAGGCGCGGCGCGAGCGCCTGCGATGCTATTTGCCGTCCCGCAGCCCGATTTTTTCGCAACCGCTCAGGGCTGTAGTTGCTGCAGATAAACGGCAAGCGCACCGATCTGTGCATCATTGAAGTTGGCGGCAATCGACATCATCACCGAGCCGGCGCGGCTCGGGTCTTGGTCACGAAAACGCGTCAGCGCCTTGCGCAGGTACTCGGCTGGCTGGCCGGCCAGCCGCGGAGTGTTGTCGCGGCCCTCGGCGTTCACGCCATGACAACCAGTACAAACGGTTTTGAACGTCACCTCACCCTGCTGCTGCAGCGCCGCATCGACCGGCTCACTGTGTGCCAGCAGCTTCTGCTGACCAAAGTAAATGGCGACGTTGACCCTGTCCTCCAGGGTCAGGCTCGGCGCCAGCTGGGACATGACGAAATCCTTGCGTTCACCGCTGGCAAACTTTTCGAAGGCGTTGAACAGATACACCGGATTCTGCTCAGCCAGATTGGGGATATACGCCCGCTTGCTATTGCCGTTCTCGCCGTGGCAATGACCACAGAAACGGATGCGCTCCTGGCCGGCAGCGTAGGCCTGCTCGCGCAGCGCGGGGTCGGCGTTGAGCTGGGTAAAGCGCTGCATGGCCTCGTCACTGGCCTGGGCCAGGCCGGCGATGCAACAGAGGAACACAAGGGCGAGTACGCGCATGGCGGGAGACCTTTGCCTGAATTGCTCGAAAGGACGAGCGTTAAAAATGGCGACTATAGGTGTAACCGCCCAGCCGTACCCCGGCGCAGGTCAAGCAAATGGCAGATAGCCGGGTATCGCGGCGGGATAGCTACCCAGGCGTTGGGCCTGATGCCCTTGGCACCACACCCCCAATCAACTGGCGGCGCAAACGAAAAAGCCCCAGTGCATGGACCGGGGCTTTTTGTTGGCTCTGTACCCGTTAGCTGTTGAAAGTCGATTCTGTAGGGTGGGCTGAAGCCCACCCTACGTTTTGCCATCAACACATAACGGCGCACACATAGCCTTTTTGTTTACCGCCTCTTCGCTATTACTGACTCAGCGAAATCTGGCTGGTCTCGACCTTGAACTCACTCAAACGCTTGAGCAGCGCGGCAATGTTCTCCTTGGCCGCGCCCTCGTTGGCCAAACGCAAACGCTTGATCGCAACGAAGGCATCACCCACGCCGGCAGTGAAGGGGGTGCGTAGCGTTTCGCGAAACAATACCTTGCCGCTGGCCTTTTCCACCAAGGTGTACTCGACCTCGGTTGTCACCTCAAAATCCAGGCCGAACAGCGGCTGGTCAACCTTCAGCAGGTTGGCGCGCAGGGTGAAGGGCGCTTCGCTGGAGGCGCTCAGCAAACCGGCTTTATCCAACGACTGGCTCAGCGCCGCATGAAAATCGGCGCCCTCGATTTCAGAAGTCCACAGCGGATTGGTCTTGTCGCCGCCATTGACTTCGCTCAGGTGCAAGTTGTCGTGCAGCGGCTTGTCAAACTGAAGTGCCTGCATTTGGTTATCGCTGACAGTCATGCCTTCGATCTTCGCCGGCGAAGCGCAACCAGTGAGAACGATGGCAAATACACAAGCGAACAGTAAACGGAATATGGGCATGAACTTTCCTTAGCGGTCACGCTGACCGAACAACTGGGTGGGGTCGGCAGAGCCGACCGCGCCAGGAACAGGCGGAAAGCAAAAGAGCCCCGCTATGCGAATCGTCCCTGTTTGCGCGAGCGGAAGATTACGGCCTGCCATAGCAATCCTCAAGTATCAGCAGTCGGGCAGAGCCAAAGCGGGTGCGGCAGTCAACCATTACCCAAGGCTGCCTATGGCGCCCTGCCAGCATCCGCAGTATGTTCAGGGCACGTCTTTTCAAGGATGACCCCCATGGCCAGCAAAGCCCACCCTGCGCGTCAGCAACAACTGCTGGCGGTGCTGATTGATGCCGACAACGCCTCCGCCGCCATCGTTGAAGGCCTGTTCGAGGAAATCGCCAAGTTCGGCGTCGCCAGCGTCAAGCGCATCTACGGCGACTGGACCCAGCCCAACCTCGGCAGCTGGAAGAAGGTGTTGCTGGACTACTCGATCCAGCCAATCCAGCAATTCGCCTACACCCGCGGCAAAAACGCCACTGACAGCTCGCTGATCATCGACGCCATGGACCTGCTCTACACCCGGCGTTTCGATGGTTTCTGCCTGGTCTCCAGCGACAGCGACTTCACCCGCCTGGCCGCCCGCCTGCGCGAGGAAGGGCTGACCGTCTACGGCTTCGGCGAAGAGAAGACCCCCTCGCCGTTCGTCTCCGCCTGCGACAAGTTCATCTACACAGAACTGCTGCGCGCCGATGCCATCGAGGCCCAAACCGAGCCTGCCGCCAGCAGCGACAAACCCCAACCGAGCGCGCCCAGCGAACAACCCGACGAATCGGCCAAGGCGCCCGCCAAACCGAAAGCGCAGAAAGTGCCGACGGAGTTTATCGCCAAGGTCATCGAAGACATCAACGACGAGGACGGCTGGGTCCAGCTCGGCCTGCTGGGCTCGAACATCAGCAAACTGCGCCCAGCGTTCGATGCGCGGTTGTATGGGTTCAAGAAACTCAGCGATTTGATCAAGGGGCATCCCAAGCGCTTTGAATTGCAGGTGCGCGGGAGCAGTGCGACGGGGGGAGAGGCGTTGTATGTGAGGAATAGGAAGGTGGGGAAGTGAGTCGGCGGAAGTCTGAGTCGCTGAAGAAATTTGCTCAGATTTCGTTGCTCGCATTCAGTATTAGCGCAACGGTTCTGGGCGGCCTTCACGAGGCGCGTTCAACCATTGAGCTTTATCGGCAGGGCTCTAAGAACATTGCGATCGAGTACATTTCCGACACCCCGGTGCTGTATCCGGGCAATGGCAAGGCTGGCGAATCTGACGAGGGTGGTGTTGAACCGATCCGGGCAGCAGTCGCGTTTGTTCTCACGCGCCATGCAGGTATCCATCGCTCTGGCTGCCCATTTATGTCGCTAACCCAGCGGCTCGCCGGGTTTACATATGTTGTAACGCCGCTCAAGGAGTTTGAAGACTCTATCCGCACTTTGATAGTCGAGAATCCCAGCAATCCCTTTGAGCTAGCGGAGCTTCGATCAATCTTGAGACGACATAGCGCGTTTTTCGCGTTCGATGATGGAACAGGAATATTTCATTCGGGAAACACTTTTATGGGACAGTCACGAGCTTGATCAAGCTTGCCTGACAGCCCCTGCAGAACAATCAGCAGCAAGTAGCCTGGACATCCGTAGGATGGACAACGCGAAGCTTGTCCACCATTGAGCCTCACAAAACATGCGCCAACACGACACGACGTGTTTCGCCCTTACGGCGAGTCACTTTCTCTTTGCTCGCGCGAAAGAGAAAGTAACCAAAGAGAAAGCGCGCCCGGCATACGGGTTTCGCTTCGCTCAACTTCCCTCGCTCCGGCACTGTTCCGAGGGTCGTCACGAAGGGCCATCCCTGGCCCATCGCTCCTCGTTTGGCATCCATGCCAAACGCCCCTCTACACAGCACCTCCACTCGCCTCCTGACGGGATCAGGGACCGCGTCGCCTGGGGGATTTGTGGAATCAACAGCGAAGAGCTCCGATCGTGCCCACGCTGGAGCGTGGGCACGATCACAAGCCGGCACCGCCCACCCTTCGCGTGGGCGGTGCTTTTGATTTGTTTAGTAATTGGGTGAGATCTATCAGGCGATGCCAAGCGCCCCTTCAGGAGGCCGAACGGAATCGTTGCGGAGAGGGTTGAGCGGCATGGATGCCGCGAAAGCCGCGATGGGCCAGGGATGGCCCTTCGCGGCGGGCCCTCGGAGCAATGATGGAGTGAGGGAACCCGCCGCAGGCGGGCCGGATGGCGGGGCAAGCGTTTTTGGTTACTTTTTTGGCGACTTCAAAAAGTGACTCGCCGTAAGGGCGAAACCAATATCAGAGGCACCGCCTTTGCGGCGGGTACATATACAACGCAATCCGAGCCAGTAATCGCTGTTGCGTTCCAGAGTTTGATGGGTATCGCTCCGCTCAACCACATCCTACGCGGTGCAGGTCGGATCATGCGTTGCTCCACAAAAGCAAAAAGGCCAGTCTCGCGACTGACCTTCTCGTTTACCACCCTACCCACTCTTAGCCATTGCTGGGGAACGCGAACTGCGCGGCTTCATGCGAGGCGCGTTGCGGCCAGCGTTGGGTGATGGCTTTTTTGCGGGTGTAAAAGCGCACACCGTCCGGGCCGTAAGCGTGCAGGTCGCCGAACAGCGAGCGCTTCCAGCCGCCGAAGCTGTGGTAGCTCACCGGCACCGGCAGCGGTACGTTGACGCCGACCATGCCCACTTCAATCTCATCGCAGAACAGGCGGGCGGCTTCACCGTCGCGGGTGAAGATGCAGGTGCCGTTGCCGTATTCGTGATCGTTGATCAGCTGCATGGCGGCTTCCAGGCTACCGACGCGGACGATGCACAACACCGGGCCGAAGATTTCATCGGTGTAGATGCTCATTTCCGGGGTCACCTGGTCGAACAGGGTGCCGCCGACGAAGTAGCCGTTTTCGTTGCCAGCGACCACCAGGTCGCGACCGTCGACCACCAGGCTCGCGCCCTGGGCTACGCCGGCGTCGATGTAGCCTTTGACCTTGTCACGCGCGGTAGCGGTGACCAGCGGGCCCATGTCCAGGCCGCAGGTGGTGCCAGCGCCAATTTTCAGGGCTTTGATCTGCGGGACGAGTTTCTCGACCAGCGCATCGGCGATCTGGTCACCGACGCACACGGCCACCGAGATGGCCATGCAGCGCTCGCCGCAGGAGCCGTAGGCCGCGCCCATCAGTGCGCTGACAGCGTTATCCAGGTCGGCATCGGGCATCAGCACGGCGTGGTTCTTCGCCCCGCCGAGGGCCTGCACGCGCTTACCGCGCTTGGTGCCTTCGCTGTAGATGTATTCGGCAATTGGCGTGGAGCCAACAAAGCTCAGGGCTTTGACTTCCGGCGCTTCGATCAGCGCATCGACCGCAGCCTTGTCGCCGTGCACCACGCTCATCACGCCTTTCGGCAGACCGGCTTCGATCAGCAACTCGGCGATATACAGGGTCGAACTCGGATCACGCTCGGACGGCTTCAAGATGAAGCAGTTGCCGCAGACGATCGCCAGTGGGTACATCCACAACGGCACCATGGCCGGGAAGTTGAACGGGGTGATACCGGCGACTACGCCGATCGGCTGCAGGTCGCTCCAGGCGTCGATGTTCGGGCCGACGTTGCGGCTGTATTCGCCCTTGAGGATTTCCGGGGCGGCACAGGCAAACTCGACGTTCTCGATGCCGCGCTTGAGTTCACCGGTGGCGTCTTCGATGGTCTTGCCGTGTTCTTCGCTGATCAGTTGGGCGATGGCGCCTTCGTGCTGTTCGAGCAGTTGCTTGAAGCGAAACATCACCTGGGCGCGCTTGGCCGGCGGGGTGTTACGCCAGGCCGGGAAGGCAGCCTTGGCGGCGTCGATGGCCTGCTGGATAGTGGCACGGTCGGCCAAGGCGACCTGGTGGATCACCTCGCCGGTAGCCGGGTTGAATACGTCGGCTGTGCGGCCGGTACCGGCAACACGTTCGCCGTTGATCAGGTGTGGAATATGGCTCATAAAGATCTCCGTGATCGAATTCTGTAGGGTGGATGAAGGTCGCAGCATCCAGCCAAGTAGTTGTGTTGTCGTTGCCTCAATCCAGCTTGTTCAATGCGTCGCCGACGGCGTTGAACACCCGGTCGAGGTCTTCCATTTTGGCGTTGAAGGTTGGCCCGAACTGCAGGGTGTCGCCACCGAAGCGCACGTAGAAGCCGGCCTTCCACAGGGCAATGCCGGCCTCGAACGGGCGGATCACCGGGTCGCCGTCGCGCGGGGCAATCTGCAGTGCGCCGGCCAGGCCGCAGTTGCGGATGTCGATGACATGCTTGCTGCCTTTGAGGCCATGCAAGGCGGCGCCGAATTTGGGCGCCAACTCGGCGGACTGCTGCAACAGATTCTCGCGTTTGAGCAGCTCCAGCGAGGCCAGGCCGGCGGCGCAGGCCACCGGGTGGGCCGAGTAGGTGTAGCCGTGGGTGAACTCGACCATGTGCTCGGGCGTGGCCTGCTGCATGAAGGTGTTGTAGATCTCGCTGCTGGCGATCACCGCACCCAGGGGAATCGCGCCATTGGTGATCTGCTTGGCTGCGTTGATGATGTCCGGGGTCGCGCCGAAGTACTCGGCACCGCTCCAGGTGCCCAAGCGGCCGAAGGCGGTGATCACTTCGTCGAAGATCAGCAGGATGTTGTGCTGGGTGCAAATTTCACGCAGACGCTGCAAATAGCCTACTGGCGGCACGATTACGCCAGCCGAGCCAGACATCGGTTCGACGATCACCGCGGCGATGTTCGAGGCATCGTGCAGCTCGATCAGTTTGAGCAGTTCATTGGCCAACTCGACGCCGCCGGTCGCGGCCATGCCGTTGGTGTAGGCCAGGTGCGGCTGCAAGGTGTGCGGCAGGTGGTCGACGTCCATGAACTGGCCGTACATCTTGCGGTTGCCACCCATGCCGCCGAGGCTGGTGCCGGCGATGTTGACGCCGTGGTAGCCACGGGCGCGACCGATGAACTTGGTCTTGGCCGGCTGGCCTTTCAGGCGCCAATAGGCCTTGGCCATTTTCACTGCGGTGTCGGCACACTCGGAGCCGGAGCCGGTGAAGAACACGTGATTGAGGTCGCCCGGCATCAGGTCGGCGATCTGCTCGGCCAGCCGAAAGGACAGCGGGTGGCCGTACTGAAAGCCCGGCGAGTAGTCGAGGGTGCCAAGCTGCTTGGCCACCGCTTCCTGGATTTCCTTGCGCGAGTGACCAGCGCCGCAGGTCCACAATCCGGACAGACTGTCATAGATCTTGCGACCTTGGTCGTCGGTCAGCCAACTGCCTTCAGCGGCGACGATCAGGCGTGGGTCGCGCTGAAAGCTGCGGTTGGCGGTAAATGGCATCCAGTGGGCATCCAGCTTGAGCTGGCTGGCCAGTGACGGGGTGGCGGTTTGCGGCATGTTCATCGGCGGCCTCGCGTATGGGCGACTTGATTATTTTGCGGGAGCGGCTGGACGGCGATCCCACCAAGCAAAAGCGAATCTGTTGCCATACAAGGTGCCACGGGCATACATTCAGTAAAACCACACTCTTCTTAACTTTAGTTAACTGGTTACTAAACAATGAGCACGCGCCGCCCAGCTCCCCTGGCCCAGGTCAGTGACTTCGATATCCGCCTGCTCAAGCTGTTTCGCAGCGTGGCCGAGTGCGGCGGTTTTTCTGCCGCCGAGAGCGTACTGGGGATCGGCCGCTCGGCGATCAGCCAGCAGATGAGTGACCTCGAACAACGCCTCGGTTTGCGCCTGTGCCAGCGCGGCCGCGCCGGCTTTGCCCTGACCGAGGAAGGCCGCGAGGTGTACCAGTCGACCCAGCAACTGCTGGCGGCGCTGGAAAGCTTTCGCACCGAGGTCAACGGCCTCCATCAACACCTGCGCGGCGAGCTGAATATCGGCCTGACCGACAACCTGGTGACGGTGCCGCACATGCGCATCACCAATGCCCTGGCACGGCTCAAGGAGCGCGGCCCGGACGTGCGCATCCACATCCGCATGACCCCGCCGAGCGAGGTCGAGCAAGGCGTGCTCGACGGCCGCCTGCATATCGGCGTGGTGCCGCAGGCCGGCGCACTGTCGGGGCTGGACTACCAGACGCTGTACGACGAGCGTTCGCTGCTCTACTGCGCAGTTGGTCACCCACTGTTCTATGTCGACGACCAGCAGCTTGAAGACCCGCGTTTAAATGACCAGGACGCCATTGCACCGACCTTTCGCCTGCCGCCTGAGGTGCAGAGCCACTATCAGGTGCTCAACTGCACCGCCAGCGCCTCGGACCGTGAGGGCATGGCTTTTCTGATTCTTACCGGACGCTTTATCGGCTACTTGCCCGACCACTACGCGGCAGCCTGGGTACAGCAGGGTCGCCTGCGTGCGCTGAAAGCAGACTCGCGCTTCTACGACGTCAGCCTGGCCGCCGTCACCCGCAAGGGCCGCCGCCCGCACCTGGTGCTGGAAAGCTTTCTTGAGGGCCTGGCGGCAAGCGGTTGAGCGATCTCCAAGACACACCGCCAGGGCCGCAGCACGCCACCTACACGCACAAGCCTGGTGCACAAGCCGGGTTGCAGCATAACTGCATCGGTTTTTCTGCCCCTTGCGCTTGTCACCTGAGCGGCGCTGGGGTATCAGTGCAAGCGTCCGAAAACCTGACCACTGCGGAATCGCCCATGACTGTTGAAGTACTCGCGCACTGTGCCGACCCAACCTGCAAACCGGCCGGACGTATTCGGCAGAAAAACGAAGACGCAATCATCAAGGCCGCCGAAGAAGAGTTCGCCCGTCACGGTTTCAAAGGCACCAGCATGAACACCATCGCGCAGAACGTCGGCCTGCCCAAGGCCAACCTGCACTATTACTTCAACAACAAGCTGGGCCTGTACCAAGCGGTGCTGAGTAACATCCTCGAACTGTGGGACAGCACCTTCAACAACCTGACCGTCGACGATGATCCGGCCACAGCACTGGCCGGCTATATTCGCGCCAAAATGGAGTTCTCCCGTCGCCACCCGAAAGCCTCGCGTATTTACGCCATGGAGGTGATCAGCGGCGGCGAAACCCTCTCGCAGATGCTCAGCCAGGATTATCAAACCTGGTTCCGCGGCCGGGCTGCGGTATTCGCAGCCTGGAGTGCCGCCGGCAAGATGGACCCGGTCGACCCTGTGCACCTGATATTCCTGTTGTGGGGCAGCACCCAACACTACGCCGACTTCACCTCGCAGATCTGCCGCGTTAGCGGCCGTTCGCGCCTGACCAAGCAGGATTACCAAGAGGCCGGCGACAACCTGATCCGCATCATCCTCAAGGGCTGCGGCCTGACGCCGCCGGCCAAAGACGCCTGATGCCCTTTACCCTGCCAGGCCCTTGCGAGTACCGCGAGGAGATTCGCAAAAGCCGCTTTATTGCCCTCGCCGCGCCGGTTGCCAGCGCGACCGAGGCGCAGGCGTTTATCGCAGCCCACAGCGATGCCAGCGCCAGCCACAACTGCTGGGCCTGGAAAGTGGGCCAGCAGTACCGTTTCAGCGATGACGGCGAACCCGGCGGCACCGCAGGCCGACCGATACTCGCGGCGATCGAGGCGCAGGAGATGGATCAGGTGGCGGTGCTGGTGATTCGCTTTTACGGCGGCATCCAGCTCGGCACCGGCGGCCTGGCCCGCGCTTATGGCGGTAGCGCCAACAAATGCCTGCAAGCCGCCTCGCGCATCCAACTGGTGGCCCGCGACCAATACCGCTGCCATTGCCTGTTCGCCGAACTGCCGCTGCTGAAAGCGCGCCTGAACGACCTTGACTGCCTGCTGCAACAAGAAAACTACGACGCCACTGGCGCCGAACTGCACCTGGCCATCCCTGCACCACGCCTCGCCGAGCTGCAACGACTGCTGGCGGATATCAGCCGTGGGCGGATTGAGTTACTGCCGCTCTAGATCCTGTCGCGGCTAAAGCCCCTCCCACGATTCAACGCGCGCTGTGAGAGCGGGCTGGGCGACACTCAGTCGGGGCTAAAGCGGAGTGCCGCCAACTGATCAATACACTTTGTGAGAGGGGCTTTAGCCGCGACTGGGCAGCGGAGCCTCGCGGCTTAAAACAGCCCCATAGCCCAAGCCGCGCCGAACAGCACCAGCGAGAAGCCCCACATCCACCACAGCGAGTAGCGAATGTGTCGGCCCAGATCCAGGCCAGCCAGGCCCAGGGCCAGCCACAGCGCCGGTGAGAACGGGCTGATAAAGGTGCCTATGATGTTGCCGATGATCAGCGCATAGACCACCGAGGCGGCGTCGACGCCCTGGTTGCCGACCACTTCCAGGGTCACCGGGAGCAGGCCGAAGTAGTAGGCGTCGGTGCTCAGCATCAGCTCCATCGGCAAGCCGAACAGGCCGAGCACGATATGCAATTGGCCAACCAGCGGTGCGGGCAGCACCTGCACCAGATCTTGGGCGATGGAGGTGAGCATGCCGGTGCCGGTGAAGATACCGAGCATCGAGCCAGCCGCCAGGATGATCATGCCCATGCTCAGCGCCGCGGGCGAATGCGCCGCGATGCGTTGCATCTGCGCCTTACCGCCGGGGTAGTTGAGTAGCAACGCCAGCGACAGGCCGATCATAAAGATGTAGCCGGCCGGCAGCACGCCGGCGAACAGCGACACCAGCACCAGCAGAAACAGCCCGCTATTCAGCCAGAGCCGTGCGGGGCGTTCCAGGGCGCGCTCCTCGTCGCTGATCTCGCCCAGGGCATTGCTGGTTTCCACCAGTACACCGTCATCGGCCAAGGCAGCCCCCGAGGCAATGCGCCGCTGCTCACGCCAGCCAAGCAACGCGGCCAGGGCGACCAGCAACACCACCCCCACCGCCTGCACGGCAATCAGCGGGCGCCATAGCTCGGTCACATCGATGCCAGTGACGGCCGAAGCGCGACCCAGCGGGCCGGCCCAGGGCAGCATGTTGAAGATACCGGCACCGAGGGCCAGCAACAGCAGCATCAGGTAGGGGCTCATGCGCAATTGCTTGTACAGCGGCAGCAGGGCCGGGATGGTCAGCAGGAAGGTGGTCGCACCGGCCCCATCGAGGTGGGCGAGCATGCCGATCACCGCCGTGGCGACGGTCACCGCGATCACATTGCCACGGGTCAGTTTCACCATGCCGTTGATCAGCGGGCGGAACAGGCCGGTGTCCTGCAGCACCCCGAAGAAGGTGATGGCGAAAATGAACATAGTGGCGATCGCCATGACCCGGCCGACGCCATCGGTGAAGAATCCGGAAATGGCCTCGGGGCCGAAGCCGGCGGCCAGCGCCCCGAGCAACGGGACCACAATCAAGGGCAGGACGGGCGACATGCGCCCAATAAGTAAAAGCACTACCAGGCTACAAATGGTCAACAGACCAATCAGAGTCAACAAACCGAATACCCCTATTTGTTCTTGTGAGTTGGCGTGCGTACGCACAACCGCAGGCACGCTAAAGGCCGAACCTTTCACTAACCTTTCACCAACCTTTAGCCGAAGCCTGTAACCAGGCCCGTTTGTCAGCGGATATGTCGCTGCGCGACCTAATCTGGAGCCACATAAGCCTGATTGCGCACCAGCACAGGGCACAGCAGCAATGCAGCGCCAGCCCCAGGCCCCGCGTGCCGCAGCGATTTATTTTCTGACTTACTGGCCAGCTTTTTGCTTTAGCTCGGGCAGTTGTCATTTCCGAGCCTCTGTCCATGTCCAGTTCCCCTGCTATTCCACGCTTGCAGCTGAGCGGTATCAGCAAGCGCTACCCCGGCTGCCTGGCCAACGACCGTATCGACCTGAGCATTGCGCCTGGGGAAATCCATGCGCTGCTCGGCGAGAACGGTGCTGGCAAAAGCACCCTGATGAAGATCATCTACGGCGTTACCCAACCTGACAGCGGCGAGATTCGCTGGCAGGGCGAGATGTTGAAGATGCGTGATCCGGCTATGGCGCGCAGTCTGGGTGTGGGCATGGTGTTCCAGCATTTCTCGCTGTTCGAGACCCTGACGGTCGCAGAGAACATCGCCCTGGCCATGGGCGCAGCGGCCGGTACGCCGAAGCAGCTGGAGCCGAAGATTCGCGAAGTCTCGCAGCGCTATGGCATGGCCCTGGAACCGGGCCGGCTGGTGCACAGCCTGTCCATCGGCGAGCGGCAGCGGGTGGAGATCGTCCGTTGCCTGATGCAGGACATCAAACTGCTGATTCTTGATGAACCTACCTCGGTGCTGACCCCGCAGGAGGCCGACGAGCTATTCGTTACCCTGCGCCGTCTGGCGGCCGAGGGCTGCAGCATTCTGTTTATCAGCCACAAGCTCGGCGAGGTGCGCGCCCTGTGCCAGAGCGCCACGGTGCTGCGCGGCGGTAAGGTCTCGGGGCATTGCGTGCCGGCCGAATGCAGCGACCTACAGCTGGCGCGGCTGATGGTCGGCGACGCTGAAGGGCTGGAAAGCAGCTACCCGAAAGTCACGGGCGGCCTGCCGCGTTTGCGCGTGGACGACCTCAGCTGGCACAACGCCGACCCGTTCGGCTGCACCCTCAGCCAGATCCGCCTGGAGGTGCGCAGCGGCGAAATCGTCGGCATCGCCGGGGTCGCCGGCAATGGTCAGGACGAGCTGCTGGCCCTGCTCAGCGGCGAAACCCGCCTGCCGCGCAGCGAGCGCGAACGCATCAGCCTGGACACGCAACCGATTGCCGACCTGTACCCGGATGCACGGCGCAAACTGGGCCTGGCCTTTGTCCCGGCCGAGCGTCTGGGCCATGGCGCGGTGCCGGACATGAGCCTGAGCGACAACGCGCTGCTCACCGCGTTTCAGCAAGGTTTAGTCAGCAAAGGGCTGATTCAGCGCGGCAAGGTACGCGCCCTGGCTGACCAGATCATCCAGCGCTTTGCGGTGAAAACCCCGGATGCCGATGCGCCGGCGCGCAGCCTGTCCGGTGGCAACCTGCAGAAATTTATCCTCGGCCGCGAGATTCTGCAGCAGCCCAAGCTGCTGGTCGCCGCGCACCCAACCTGGGGCGTGGACGTGGGCGCGGCGGCGGCGATTCATCGCGCGCTGATTGCCCTGCGCGATGCGGGTGCGGCGATTGTGGTGATCTCCGAAGACCTGGATGAGCTGCTGCAGATCAGCGACCGCATTGGCGCGCTGTGCAGCGGCAAGCTCTCGCCCCTGGCAGCCACGGCCACCACCGAGGCCGTTGAAGTCGGCCGCTGGATGGCCGGTGAATTCGCTCCACTGCCCCTCATTACAAGCCCGCTCGCAGCGCCTGCTGCACGCCTGAGCTGACGGAGTTTTCCATGCTGCTATCCCTCGAACCGCGCGGCCAGCAATCACGCGCCATGCTCTGGCTGTCGCCGCTGCTCGCGGCGGTACTGACCCTGTGCAGCGGCGCACTGCTGTTCGCTCTGCTCGGCCACGACCCGCTGGACACCCTGCACACCCTGCTGATCGCGCCGCTGACCGACTGGTATGGCGTCTCCGAACTGCTGGTCAAGGCGCTGCCGATTCTGCTCTGCGCCCTTGGTCTGGCGGTGGCCTACCAGGCGCGCATCTGGAATATCGGCGCCGAAGGTCAGCTGCTGCTCGGCGCACTGGCCGGCAGCGCCATGGCCATCCAGCTGATCGACTGGGACAGCCGCTGGGCGCTGGTGTGGGTGGTGCTGGCGGGTATGGTAGGCGGTGCGGCCTGGGGCGGCCTGACCGCCTGGCTGCGCACCCAGTTCAATGCCAACGAAATCCTCACCAGCATCATGCTCAACTACATCGCGCTGAACCTGCTGCTGTTCTTCGTGCATGGCCCGCTGAAGGACCCGGCTGGCTTCAACTTCCCTGAGTCGGCGATGTTTGGCGATGCTAGCCGCCTGCCGCTGGTCAGCGAGGATGGCCGCCTGCACGGCGGCCTCTACTTCGCCCTGCTGGCGCTGGTGGCGGTGTGGGTGCTGCTGCACAAGAGCTTTCTCGGTTTTCAGATCAAGGTGCTCGGCCTCGACCGCCGCGCCGCCGGCTTTGTCGGCTTTCGCGAGAAGCGCCTGGTGTGGTTTGCCCTGCTGGTCAGCGGCGGCCTGGCCGGGTTGGCGGGTGTCGGTGAAGTGGCCGGGCCGATTGGCCAACTGGTGCCGCAGGTCTCCCCCGGTTACGGCTACGCGGCGATCACCGTGGCCTTTCTCGGCCGCCTCAACCCGCTCGGCATTCTGTTTGCCAGCCTGTTGATGGCCCTGCTGTACCTGGGCGGCGAGAACGCACAGATGACCATGAATTTGCCGCAAGCGATCACCCAATTGTTCCAAGGCATGATGCTGTTCTTCCTGCTCGCCTGTGACGTGCTGATTCTCTATCGGCCACGGCTGAAATTGCAGTGGGCGCAGCGCAAAGCCAAAACCAACACCGAGGCCCTGGCCTAACAAACCTTTAGGAATTCCCGATGGATCTCGACCTATTAAGCAATATCTTCTACGCCATGGTGCGCACCGGTACGCCGCTGCTGCTGGTGGCGTTGGGTGAACTGATCTGCGAAAAGAGCGGCGTGCTCAACCTCGGCCAGGAAGGCATGATGCTGTTCGGCGCGGTGATCGGTTTTATCGTCGCACTGAGCACCGGCAACCTGTGGCTCGGCGTGCTGCTGGCAATGGCAGCCGGCATGCTGTTGTCGATGCTGTTCGCCGCCGTGGCGCTGGGCTTTAACGCCAATCAGGTGGCCACCGGGCTGGCGCTGACCATCTTCGGCGTCGGCCTGTCGACCTTTGTTGGTGCGGCCTGGGTCGGCAAGCCGCTGGCGGGTTTTGAGCCCATCGCCATTCCGCTGCTCAGTGAGATCCCGCTGATCGGGCGCATGCTGTTTGCCCAGGACATCCTGGTTTATCTGTCCTTCGCCTTGTTCGGATTGGTGGCCTGGGTGCTGCTGAAAAGCCGCATTGGCCTGATCATCCAGGCGGTCGGTGAAAACCCCGACGCGGCCAGCGCCATGGGCCTGCCGGTGCTGCGCGTGCGCACCCTGGCGGTGCTGTTCGGCGGCGCAATGGCCGGATTGGCTGGAGGCTATATGTCGCTGGCCTACACGCCGATGTGGGCAGAAAACATGACCGCCGGGCGCGGCTGGATCGCCCTGGCACTGGTGGTGTTCGCCAGCTGGCGGGTGTTCCGTCTGCTGCTGGGCGCTTACCTGTTCGGCCTGGCCAGCATCATCCATCTGGTGGCCCAGGGCTTCGGCCTATCGTTCCCCTCCAACCTGCTGGCGATGCTGCCCTATGTGGCGACCATCCTGGTGCTGGTATTACTGTCGCGCGACGCGATCAAGACCCGCCTGTTTGCCCCTGTGTCACTGGGCAAACCCTGGCAGCCGGGGCATTAGCAGAGCCCCTTGGGCCTTGCCAGAGAGGGACGGGCGTCGGCGATTTTCACCAGCCTCAATGGGGTAGGCCGTTAATCGCGGCCAGACGTCAGGGCGTGGCAAAGACCAGGGTTATCTGGCATGCACCTGTCGCCGCTATTGGTCGACTGCGAGGCAAGTTGCCCGCACCACGAGCGGCAACAACGGCTCGGGCAGCAGGCCTATTGAATCCTGCTGGCCATCCGAGCCGCATCGCGGTGAGTCTGCGGGACCTGCGACCGGTATGATGGCCAGCTTTACAAGCAGGAGAACCTCATGAACGCGACTCGAACCGCCCTGATCATTGGCGCCTCACGTGGGCTGGGCCTGGGCCTGGCGCAACAGTTGCGCGCCGATGGCTGGCAGGTCACCGCTACCGTGCGCGACCCGCAACGCGCCGAGGCCTTGCGCGCTGTACCTGGCGTCTGCATCGAGTCCCTGGAGATGGACGACAGTGCTTCGCTGGATGCTCTGGCCAGGCAGTTACAGGACCAAGTGTTCGACCTGCTGTTCGTCAACGCCGGCATTCTCGGACCTGACCATCAGTCGGCCAACGCTGCCACAGCAGCTGAGCTGGGCCACCTGTTCATGACCAACGTGGCTGCCCCGATTCGTCTGGCCGAGCGCTTTATCGAACAGCTGCGGCCGCACAGCGCGGTGCTGGCATTCATGAGTTCCTCGTTGGGTAGCGTGGCCAACCCTGCAGGCAACAACCTGGCGCTGTACAAGGCGAGCAAGGCCGCTCTCAATTCCTTGACCAACAGCTTCGTTTGCGAACTTGCCGAGCCTCGTCCCACGGTGTTGTCGCTGCACCCAGGCTGGGTCAAGACCGACATGGGTGGCGATGGCGCCAACGTCGAAATTGCCGACAGCTGCCGAGGCCTGGTGAGGCAGGTCGAGCAGTACAGCGGGCGGGGCGGGCACCATTTCATCGATTATCAGGGCCAGACCATAGCCTGGTAACCCGCGCGACTTGCGGTCACTGCGCGGCAACAGGTATCGTCACCGCCGCGCGGCTTGAACGAGACGCGCACCTGGATCAGCAGACAGGGTCAACACTGAGCTGGCTAACCTGAACTCACCCTCAGAGGAGCCTGCTCATGGCAGCTACCCGTATCTGGATCAAGAACCCCCTGGCCATTTTCACCGCCAATAACCTCGACGCCGCTGGCGGCTTGGTGATCGACAACGGTGTCATCGCCGAACTGCTCGGTGCCGGCCAACAGCCCTCGCAGCCCTGCGCGCAAACGTTCGACGCCCGCGAGCATGTCGTGCTGCCGGGGCTGATCAACACCCATCACCACTTTTATCAGACCCTCACCCGCGCCTGGGCGCCGGTGGTCAACCAGCCACTGTTCCCCTGGCTGAAAACGCTCTACCCGGTGTGGGCGCGACTGACGCCCGAGAAGCTCGCGCTGGCCAGCAAGGTGGCGCTGGCCGAGCTGCTGCTGTCCGGTTGCAGCACCGCAGCAGACCACCACTACCTGTTCCCCGACGGTTTGGAACAGGCCATCGATGTGCAGGTCGAGGCCGTGCGCGAACTGGGCATGCGCGCCATGCTCACCCGCGGTTCGATGAGTCTGGGCGAGGCCGATGGTGGCTTGCCGCCGCAGCAAACCGTGCAGCAGGGCGAGGTGATCCTGGCCGATAGCCAGCGCCTGATTCGCCAGTACCATGAGCGCGGTGCCGGGGCGCAGATCCAGATCGCCCTGGCGCCCTGCTCGCCCTTCTCGGTGACGCCGGAGATCATGCGCCAGAGCGCCGAACTGGCCGAACAACTGGACGTGCGCCTGCACACCCACCTGGCCGAAACCCTCGATGAAGAAGACTTCTGCCTGCAGCACTTCGGCCTGCGCACCGTGGATTACCTGGACAGCGTCGGCTGGCTCGGCCCGCGCACCTGGCTGGCCCACGGCATTCACTTCAACCCGGATGAGATCGTCCGCCTGGGCCAAGCCGGCACCGGTATCTGCCACTGTCCCAGCTCGAACATGCGCCTGGCCTCGGGCATCTGCCCGACTCTCGATCTGCTGGCGGCAGGCGCGCCGATTGGCTTAGGGGTTGACGGTTCGGCCTCCAACGACGCCTCGAACCTGATCCTAGAGACGCGCCAGGCCCTCTATATTCAGCGCCTGCGCTATGGCGCCGAGAAGATCACCCCGCAACTGGTGCTGGGCTGGGCCACACGCGGTTCGGCGCACCTGCTCGGGCGCACCGACATCGGCGAACTGGCCGTCGGCAAGCAGGCCGACCTGGCGCTGTTCAAGCTCGACGAGCTGCGTTTCTCCGGCAGCCACGATCCGCTCTCGGCGTTGCTGCTGTGCGGCGCCGACCGCGCCGACCGGATGATGATCGGCGGCACCTGGCGGGTCATCGACGGGCAGATTGAGGGCCTGGACGTGGCGCAGCTAATCGCCGACCACCGCCAGGCGGCCAAGCACCTGGTAAACGGCTGACCAGTAGGGTGCGCCGTGCGCGCGGCACACCCTACGGGCAATGGGGCCGCACCATGAAACAGCAAAAAATACCCCCCGCGCACCAAGGCAGCTCGGGGCGGATCACACCGACGCCTGCAAACTGCGCGGCCAGGCTTATCTGTCTTGTTGGTCAGTTTTTTGCAACCCAGTGAGCAGCCACTCAACAGGCCACCTCAATCCACACTGGAGTTCCATCGACCATGCAGAAGAACAGCAAAAAACTGCTACTGCGCGCCCTTGTCGCCGCACTTGGTTTCAGCGCCACTTTGAGCGCTTCCGCCGCTGATCCGTTGAAGGTCGGCTTCGTCTATATCGGCCCGATTGGCGACCATGGCTGGACCTACCAACATGAGCAGGGTCGTCAGGCGCTGATCAATCAGCTCGGCGACAAGGTGGCAACCAGCTATGTGGAAAACGTACCGGAAGGTGCGGACGCCGAGCGGGTGATTCGCAACATGGCCAAGGGCGGCTATGACCTGATCTTCACCACCTCCTTTGGCTACATGAACCCGACGCTGAAAGTGGCCAAGCAATTCCCCAAAGTCACCTTCGAGCACGCCACCGGCTACAAGCAGGACAAGAACCTCGGCACCTACCTGTCGCGCTCCTATGAAGGCCGTTACGTTGGCGGCTTCCTCGCGGCGAAGATGACCAAGACCAAGAAAGTCGGCTACGTCGCCTCCTTCCCGATCCCCGAAGTGCTCCGCGACATCAACGCCATCCAGCTGGCCCTGGACAAGTACAACCCTGGCACCGAGATCAAAGTAGTGTGGGTCAACTCCTGGTTCGATCCGGGCAAAGAATCCGACGCGGCCAACGCGCTGATCGACCAAGGCGTGGACGTGGTATTCCAGCACACCGACAGCCCGGCACCGATCCAGACCGCCGAACGTCGTGGCGTGTATGCCGTGGGTTATGCCTCGGACATGGCGCACTTCGGGCCGAAAGCCGTGCTGACCTCGATCGTCAACGACTGGGGCCCGCACTACGTCAAATCCACCCAGGCAGTGATCGACGGCACCTGGAAATCCGAAGATTTCTGGGGCGGTTTGACCGAAGACACTATCCGCCTGCCGCTCAGCGACCTGCTGCCAGCGGAGGTCAAAGCCGAAGCCGAGCAGATCATCGCCGACATCAAGAGCGGCGCTTTGCACCCGTTCACCGGGCCGATCAAGGACCAGAGCGGCGTCGAGAAAATCCCGGCCGGTGTCACCGCGACCAACGCCGAACTGGCCTCAATGAACTACTACGTGGAAAACGTAAAGGCCGAGTTGCCGAAGTAAGCGGCTGGCTAGCTTGTGTAGGAGGGGCTTTAGCCGCGAACTGTTTAATTGTCGCGGCTAAAACGGATCGCCGCCCGGCCCCTCCCACAATGACCGATGCCGTCCCTGCCGTCTGGCAGAACCGCATCAGAAGGGTGCCCTGTATACGGGGCGCTCTTATTCGCTGCCCTGGGTACGAGAAGACTCGCAGCAACACCCCGGAGCTTTTATGAACAGCCTGCCCATCATCGACATAGCCCCGCTCTACAGCGACGATCAGGACGCCTGGCCCGTCGTGGCTGAGCAAATTGACCGCGCCTGCCGCGAATGGGGCTTTTTCTACATCACCGGCCACCCGATCAGTCCGACGCGTATAGAAGAACTGCTCAGCGCCGCCAAGACCTTCTTCGCCCTGCCGGCGGCCGAAAAGCTCAAGATCGACATCACCCAGACTGCCCATCACCGTGGCTACGGCGCGATTGCCACCGAGCAGCTGGACCCGAGCAAACCCAGCGATCTCAAGGAAACCTTCGACATGGGTTTCCACATGGACCTCAACCACCCCGAGGTACTGGCCGGCAAACCGCTACGCGGGGCCAATCGGCATCCCGACCTACCCGGTTGGACTGCACTGATGGAGCAGCACTACGCCGACATGCAGGCGCTGGCGCAAACCCTGCTGCGCGCCATGACGATTGCCCTGGATATCGACCGCGACTTTTTCGACACGCGCTTTCATCAGCCGATCAGCGTGCTGCGCATGATCCACTACCCGCCGCGCCACACCGCCAGCAGCGCCGAACAGCAAGGCGCGGGTGAACACACCGATTACGGCTGCATCACCCTGCTCTATCAGGACGACGCCGGCGGCCTGCAGGTGCGTAACCGTGACGGTGAGTGGATCGACGCGCCGCCGGTTGCCGACAGCTTTGTGGTGAATATCGGCGACATGCTCGCGCGCTGGTGCAACGACCGTTACACCTCAACGCCGCACCGGGTGATCAGCCCGCTGGGGGTGGACCGCTACGCCATGCCGTTCTTCGCCGAACCGCATCCGGACACCGAGATCAGCTGCCTGCCCAACTGCTCGGATGCAGCCCATCCACCCAAGTACCCGAGCGTGACCAGCGCCGAGTACCTGCTGTCGCGCTTTGCCGATACCTATGCGTATCGGCGCGAAGAGCCAAGCCAAACCTAGACCGTAGGATGGGTTGAGCTTGCGATACCCATCAAACTCGCACCATCCACCGATATGTATCGCTGCGCTCAACCCATCCTACGATCAGCGGCGTCACGCAGCCCGCTTGGTGGACATAAAAAGCGATGTCCACCCTACATAGCGCCCCACGTCGTCAACAACCCGTACCGATTCAGCGAAATCCTGTCCTTACGGTTAAACTTTGTCGCAACTACGCCTGATAACGAGATCTGACCATGTACGACTGGCTCAATGCCCTGCCCAAGGCCGAACTGCACCTGCACCTGGAAGGCTCGCTGGAGCCCGAGCTGCTGTTTGCCCTGGCCGAGCGCAACAAGATCGCCCTGCCCTGGAACGACGTCGAAGCGCTGCGCAGTGCTTATGCCTTCAACAACCTGCAGGAGTTCCTCGACCTGTATTACGCCGGGGCCGACGTGCTGCGCACCGAGCAGGATTTCTACGACCTGACCTGGGCCTACCTGCTCAAGTGCAAGGCGCAGAACGTGATCCACACCGAACCGTTCTTCGACCCGCAGACCCACACCGACCGCGGCATTCCCTTTGAAGTGGTGCTGCGCGGCATCAAACAGGCGCTGGTGGATGGCGAGAAACAACTGGGCATCAGCCACGGTTTGATCCTGAGCTTTCTGCGTCACCTGTCCGAAGAGGAAGCCTTCAAAACCTTTGAGCAGGCCATGCCGTTTCGCGATGCGTTTATCGCCGTCGGCCTGGACAGTTCGGAGATGGGCCACCCGCCGCGCAAGTTCCAGCGCGTCTTCGATAAAGCGCGCAGCGAAGGTCTGTTGACCGTCGCCCACGCCGGCGAAGAAGGCCCGCCCGAATACATCTGGGAAGCCCTGGACCTGCTGAAGATCAAGCGCATCGACCATGGCGTGCGCGCCATCGAAGATGAGCGGCTGATGCAGCGCATCATCGACGAGCAGATCCCGCTGACCGTCTGCCCGCTGTCCAACACCAAGCTCTGCGTGTTTGACGACATGCGCCAGCACAACATCCTGCAGATGCTCGAACGCGGGGTGAAAGTGACGGTGAACTCCGACGACCCGGCCTACTTCGGCGGCTACGTCACCGAGAACTTTGCCGCTCTGCACGAGAGCCTGGGCATGACAAAGGAGCAGGCCACACGCCTGGCGCAGAACAGCCTGGATGCACGGCTGGTCTGAGACTGAACGTCGCGGTTAAAGCCCCTCCCACTCCGCACGCGTCCCGTGGGTGGGCCATGTCAGGGCGCTTGTCGTCAGCCTGGTTCCCCGCGCGTAGCCCGGATGCAATCCGGGCGCTGTTTGTCGGGCACCAACTTCCCCCGGATTTCATCCGGACTACAAATAAGTGCTGCTCACTTGGCTTAAGTGAACAGCACGTCCCGTGGGAGGGGCTTTAGCCACGATTGGTTTTAACCGCAATTCGAAGCGTCGTCAGCAAGAACAGGCGCAGCCCGGCCGGATCAGAAGCTGAAATCGACCTTGGTCCACAGGGTACGACCTGGCTCGTTAAACGCCTGGGGGTCGTCCATGGAGAAACCGAAACCGGCATTACCCGCCAGGTTCAGGTGTTCGCTGTAGGTCTTATCGAACAGATTGTCGACGCCAGCACTGAGCTTCACCTCAGGAGTCAGGCGATAAGCGGCATTGAGCGAGAACACGGCAAAACCACTGCTGTTGCCAAAGTCCTTACCCACCACGTTGCCCTTACCCTCATCCACTCGGTTCTGTGCTGCAACCACCCGCCACAAGGCGCCGGCACTCCAGTCGCTCTGCTCATAGCCCAGGCCGAAGCGAGCCTCCAGCGGTGGCGTCTGTGCCAGCGGGCGGCCGTCCGAGCTGTTCTTGCCCCAGGCATACGCCAGGCTGGCATCGGTTTTCCAGTTACGGCTCAGGCGGTAACTGGCGCCCAACTCGCCCCCCATGATCCGCGCATCGATATTGCTCGCCTGCGAGCGGGTATGTCCCGGCATCATGCCTGGCCCATAGCTGAACTGAATGTAGTCACGCACCTGGCCGACGTAAGCCGACGCCCAGGCATCCAGCTTGGCGCCACGGTAGTGCGCGCCGAAATCGAGCTGGGTGGTTTTTTCCGGGTCGAGGCTTTCCATCGGCTGCACAAAACCGATGGGGCCGGGGCTGGCGGAGAACAACTCCCAGTAATCAGGGAAACGCTGGGTATGCCCGAGGCCGGCATAGACAATTGCAGGCATGCCGACCAGGTCCCGCTCATAACGCAGGAAGCCGCTGGGCAGGGTAGCGCTGCGGGTTTCGTCGGCCGTCGGGTTGGCCCGCAGAGTCATGCCACTGCCCAGGGTCTGGCGGTAATCCTTGACCGAGGCGCGGTCCAGTCGCGCACCGGCGATCCAGCGCTGGCGGCTGGCGATCTTCCAGGTCAGCTCGCCGAACAAGCCATAGTTATGAAACACCGCGTCCTTGTCCCAGGCGGCCTGATCGTAGTCGGTATAGGTGCGGCTCAGCATGTTGAAGCTGGATGCGCGCTTACGGTGCTCGTTGGTTTGCCCGTCCACGCCGGCCTTGAGTTCGACCGCCTGCCAGTCCCAGGTGCCGACCAGCCGGCCACCCAGGGTACGCCGGTCGACATTGCTGGCTATCGGGTTGCGCATCGGCGCCATCACGTCCAGTGGGTTAGGGCTGCGCAGGCTGAAGTTGTCCATCACGTGATCGGCATAGTTGTAGTAAACCTGCCCTTCCAGGGCACTGAACAGCTCGCCAATGTTGTCCTTCTTGAAGCGTAACCCCAGGCTCTCACGGAGGAACTGGCTGCCATCCATGCCACGCCCGGCATAGCGCGCCTCGCCATCGCCACGGCCAGCACTGAGTTCGATCAAGGTGTCGTCATCCGGGGTCCAGCCGAGCAGCACATCGCTGTTCCATTTGTCCCAGCGCGACGGCACGCTATCGCCGTTGCCATCCTGGTAGTCATCGGCCTGGGCCTTGTTCGCCAGCACGCGCAGGTAACCCTGGCTGCCACCGGCAGTGGCGTCGATGCGCCGGTCGAAACGGCCGTTGGATGCAGCCAGGATGCTGCCATCGACCCGCCCGCCGAGCTCATTGAAAGGCGCAGTGTCGCGCTCGAAAAGTATCGTAGCCGCCGAACCGCCCGGCCCCCAGAGCACGCTTTGCGGCCCCTTGATCACGGTCAGCTGATCGAAGTTTTCCGGTGACAGGTAAGAGGTCGGCGTATCCATGCGATTGGGGCAGGCGCCGAGCATCTGGCCGCCGTCCATGAGAATGTTCAGGCGCGAGCCGAACATGCCGCGAAACAACGGATCGCCATTGGCGCCACCGTTACGAATCGCATTGAAGCCGGGAATGGTCTTCAGATAGTCCGCACCATCGGCGGCCGGCATCGGCTGGCGCGGTTGTTTCGGGTCGGTGATCACGGTCAGCGGCGCATGATGACTGGCCCCGGTAATGACCAGCGGCGCCAACTCGATGGCAACCTCATCGGCCAGCGCTAGAGAGCTGCAGAGCATGGTAGCGGTCAGGGCAACACACAGCGGCGTCAGACGAAAAGGTACAGGCAGACGCGAGGCGCCTGGAATACGGGCACAGGTAATGGCAGGCATATGATTTCCAAGATCGAGACAATCCGACGCACCGCCACAGTCGCCTTAAAGGCAGGGCTGGCGCGCGAGAGCAGCAAAAACGATCAGGAACGCACGGGTGGCGCGCGACTGCGCGAGCCAGGAAATATCGCCAACGCAGGGACGTGCTGCGGTGCGCGCAGGCGAAGCAGTTGTACCGCGAACGCCAGCGGGCCAATCGGCATCAGCAGGGAACTGGTCAGCGCCGGGCTGCTGAACAGCAGGGTGCAATAACCGCACTTGGCCCACAGCGGATCATGCCCATGGCTGTCGCTGGTAGTCGGCGAATGGCTGGCCGGGTGCTCGCTGCAACTCAGTTCCGCAAGCCAGGCGGGTTGGCTAGGCACCAGTAACTGCGAGAGCAGCGGCCCGACACAGAGCAACAGCATAGCCAGCAATGCCGGCATCAGCCCTCTGCGACGGTTAACCGGATGTGCTGATGCCTGCATCGATCAGTGTCCATGAACGCTGGCGAAAGCTCTCGCCTGCAGCGACTGTTTCAAACATTGGCAGCCCGCACGAAACGCAGCGATAACCTGCCGAACCCACTGCGCACTTATGTTGAATAGTTCCACACCAGTCGTAATTATCGCCAAGCGTGGTCAAGCGCTCCTTGTCCCCGGTCAATACAGCACTCAACAATATTGATGGGGCGCGTCATGGCTAGCTGGCTCAGCCATAGCGATGCTCAGGATCAGGGGGAAAGCGCTCGCCTGCCTGCGGTTTCATGCCGCTCTTTTCCGAGCCGCGATAGCGAAGTGAGCGGCCTACCGAATTGCTCGGATGCCGCCAACAGTGACCAACGCCGAGTACCTGCTGTCGCGCTTTGCCGACACCTCGCCCTGCGCCGGGGCTAGGCGCGTGTTACTTGGATCACCGCCTGGTAATCCTCGGCGCTGCAATCCCTGCACAAGCCACGGGGCGTGCATGGCGTTGAAATCCTCGGTCACGTGCTTGACCAAGGTTTCCATGCCCACAGCCATACGCGGTGCCCACGCGGCGGCATCACCCTTCTGAGGCGCAGTAGGCAATTGACCGTTGTGGCACACGCCACAGGAACGGTTGTATACCGCTTCAGGGTCCTTAGCGGCCTGCACCGCCCCCATCGACAACAAAGCGAATGCCAGCAAGACAACGTTCTTCATATCAAGACCTCATCGGTTCACCTGTTGTTGTAAACATCAGACCCACGCTACCGCGTTCTGTAACAGCGTAAACGCATCCAAAAATACTTGTTTCAGACAACGAACAACCATGACCCGGCAGCGCTTAGCAGGAAGCCTATATTTCGTAAGTTAGTGGGTAAAAAGAGGGCTCTCCCTGGCGGGAGAGCCTGATACCGAGCCTAAGCCGATAAAGTGACCCCGGGCTTAACCGTGGATGCCCAGACAAGACATATTCCAACCCGAAGTCAGTGCATCCTATGAGGGCAGCCGGCCGCCCTCAACTGCGACAATTCACCACAACGCAACCTGCGACCGCCTACTCAGGGCGCGCAGCTCAGCCTGCGGCAAGCTGTCGCAGACGTTAGTGCGCAATTCGCAGCCAGCGGCTGAAACCGGCAATGCCTGTACCGCGTAACGGTGACCAGGCAAAGTCGAAACGCGCCGGCGGCGGCACCTCAACGGCCTCACTTTGCCCGACATTACGGTGCTTCCAATCCACCCAGGTCATGGGCTTTTCCCGGCAGGCCAGCAGAATGCCTTGCGCAGAGCTGTGGTCGCAGTTGACCCAGCGTGCAGCTGCCGCAGACAGCAGACTTTCCACCTGCTCAGCGCTGACCCTGGGTGCAAAGTCCGAGAGCAATAACCAGCGACAGACACTGATATGGAAGGTCCAGTCCTGCGCGGGCTGATGGCGATAAGCCCACACCATGAACCGCCGAAACAGGTTCAATCCCTCGGGCGGATCAAGCTTGAGCAGCGACGGACACAGGTCAAACAGCAGGTGCCAATAAGGCAGCAGCTTGCCATCAAGTGCGATAAAAGACCGCGCATTGCTGGGGTAGTCCGGAAAGATCAATTCGTGGGCGACACGCTTTTGCGCAGGAATCACCCTGGGTTTGCATAACTGCATGATTCACGCTCCTTGCAAGGCCGGTCTCACGGACCGGGGACACGCAACCGGGAAACCCTCAACGTTGCGCAGACTCACCTCAAACGAGCGCAGCAGGTGGCGCGCGTGATTGCGCCGCGGGGAAACGCAGTGCCAGCCGCGGGCCTCGCCATTGAACGGGCGATAACGCGGCGTGAGGAGCATGGACAGCCAGGGCGAATACGTGGCCGCCAAGGGCCGGACTGTGGATCAGCAGCGAGCAGTAACCACAGGCATCCAGCATGCTGGCCTGGGGCAACATGGTCCTCTGCTCAGGTGCCTGCGCCACACCATCGTGACAGGCCAGTTCAGCCAGCCACGACCACTCTTGTGGCGCCGCGCGCAGCTGGGAAAACAGCGGCGCAAGGACAATCAGGGCAAGCGCCAGCAAGCCGAGCGCTGCCCCCAGAGGATGTCCTTGTGACGACTTGATCATCAGTGCTGATGAGGCTCTTCAACGTGCCCCGCCGCCTCTGGCGCGTCCGTGTGCACAGCAATATCCACTTCAACAGCACCGGCCTTCTCGAAGGTCAGGGTCAGCGGGAAGCGTTCGCCGTCTTTGGCTTGTTGCTTCAGGTTAAACAGCATGACGTGATAGCCCATGGGTTCGAACTTCACCTCGCCGCCAGCGGGAATCTCCACGTTCTGCACCTGCTGCATCTTCATCAGGCCATCGGCGTGAATGTGTTCATGCAGTTCGGCCTTACCGGCCACCGGTGTGCTGGCACTGAGCAGACGATCGGCGTCGCTGCCTTTGTTGTGCACCACAAAATAAGCGGCTGCAGTGGGCGCAACCGGCGGCATGGCGCGCGACCAGGGGTGTTCGATGTGCAGATTGCCGACGCTGTAGTCGTGAGCGTTGGCAAACAAGCTTGGGCTAAGCAGTGCGGCGATCAGCAGGGTCTTTTTCAGCAACATGGTGTTCCTCCGGTGGTGGACTAAATGTCCAATAAACCTGTTGTAACGCAAAGTGTTGATGCGGGCCAAGCCTGAGCAGCTCAGGCCGCTTAAGTGCGGCATATCCTCGAAACTCATACGCTGGATGGATGCACGCGCGGCTGTTTGCTGACTCGCACAGGGCGCCGCCCACGCAACCGCCGCCAGCCCATCACCGTGCCGCTCAGGCAAATCAGCAAACCGCCCAGACTGGCCAGCCACATCCAGCCATCCCAGAGGGGCCGGTTTTGCAGCAGCGGCAACCAATCCCAACTGTGCAGCAGGGCAAACAACCAGCGCGAGGTGCGCTGCCCTTCATCCATGCGGCCAAGCAGCGCACCGGTGCGCGGGTCAAGGTGCAGCCAGGTCTGGGCCGGATCATTGAAGCGCACCCGCAGGATTGGCAACGGCCGCTCCAGGTGCCCGGTCATGCTGTGTTCGGCCCGTGCGTAGTAGTAAAAGTCATAGGCTGTCAGGCGCTCGACTGTCGGTACATCCTCTGGCCGAATCGCCTGAGCGGCGCGCAATACGTCCGCTTCATCCAAACCCCACTGCGGTGTGGATGCATCCATGGCCAGCAGCGCGCTGGCACCGGTATTGTCCACTCCCAGCAGATAGCCACGGCCAGCCAACAAACGCCAATGCAGCTCACGCACCGGCAGGCCCATCGCATTGAAACGCGACACAGCCTGTTCAGGCCCGAGAGGAAAAGCTTCAGCCTGCAACGCTGCGCCTTGGTAGGGCGCCAGATTCAACGGAGTCGCGCTGTCCAGCAGCCGCCAGGGGTTCATCGACATCAAGCCGCTGAAAATCCAGGCCAACGCCAACCCACCAAACAGCAGACCACCGATGTGGTGCCAACGTGCCAGCCCTTTATAAGGGCTGCGTGCGCCACTGCGATAAGGTTTGGCAAAGCGCCAACGCAGAATGCCTACCACAATGCCCAGGAGCGTCATCAGGGTGGCGGCCACGGACAGGTAGATCACCGCATCACTCCACCAGCGATCCAGCACACCGCCGCGCAGGGGGTAGAGCCAGTGCAGCCAGGCGCCCAGCCAGTTCCAGGTACGCTCAGTGAGAGTGGCATCGCGCACCACTTCGCCGCTACGCCCCGAGACATACAGCAGCGTGCCGTCATCCAGCCCCACACGATGCAGCGGCCGATCGCCGTCGAGGGCGCGCGAGTGCGTCCAGGCATCCTCCTGTATGGAGGCCTGGAAGTGCACCGCACGCTCAGCGGCAAAGGGTTGAGCGGCGGCCACAGCTTCTGCTGGGGTCACCGAGTCAATACGCTTACCGCTGCGCGCATCAACCGCCACCGCGCCCGTCGCAAACCGCACAACAAAGCGCGGCTCACCGGCCACCGTGGTCAACCGAATAGATGCCGGGGCGGCTTTCTCGCCCGTGGCGGCAAGCACCTGCTCGAGCGGTACGCAACAGCCCGCTAACGACAACGGGGGCAGATGGGCCAGGTGCTCGCGCTGGGTCAGTTTGGGATAGCCGACATACATCATCACCAAGCCAGACACGAACCAAAGCACCATCAGCAGGCAGAGGAAAATCCCCAGCCAGCGATGCCACAAGTAGAGATAGCGCTTCATCGGGCGACCTCTTAAAAGCGTGACTGCAAGGCCAACTCAAACGAACGTGGCGCGCCGAGGAACAGCATGTCGCTGCTGGCCCAACTGGCGTATACCTCGTCGGTCAAGTTGCGCGCCCGCAAGGTCAGCAGGCTGTCGGCATCCAGGCGGTAGCTGAAAAATGCACCGAACAAGGTATAGGCCGGTGCCTTTAACTGGTTGGCCGCATCCGCATACACCGAAGCGACATAACGACTGTCTGCACCAACCTGCCACTGTGAGGTCAAGTCATAGGTCAGCCACAGGTTGGCAACCTGATCGGGCACGTTGCTCGGCGTGTTGCCCTTACGCGAGACCGACTGCCCGACCACGCTTTCATTGAACTCATCGTATTGAGCATCGATCCACGCCAAATTGGCTTCTGCCAGCAAGCGCGGGGTGATGCGCAGCGCTGTTGCCAGCTCTACGCCAAGCGTCGATTGCTTGCCCACCGGCAGCGTTTGCCCGGGGTTAGCGGGGTCGCGTGTGGCCAAGTTTTCACGTTCGATCTTGTACGCAGCAACGGTGGTGGAGGCGCGCCCATCGAGGAAATCAAACTTGCTGCCAACCTCCAGTTGACGGCCCTTGGTCAGGTCAAAATCCTGCACCTGGCCGAGGGTCGCGGTGGTGAGGATGCCAGCAGGCGGATCGGCAGCGGTGCTGTATTGCACATACAGATTGGCAGCGGGACTCAAGGCATAGACCATACCGACACGGCCAGTGGTGGGCTCGTACTCACGGGCGAAAAACGCCGGGTTGGTCAGGCTGGCAGCCTGGTGGTTGGTCACTTCCAGGTCGATGCGGTCATGCCGCAGGCCGGTAAGCAGGGACAGACGCTCAGTCAGCGCCAGACGGTTTTCGACAAACAATGCCCAGGTGTCGAGTTGATTGGTGCGCTGGCGTGCGTAACCAGGGGTCATACCAGGCAGGTCGAAGAAATGCCCCGGCTCGAAGTGTTCAGCATCCACCACGCCGAAGGGACCGGCGACCGAGCGTGGATAGCGGGTTTGCACGTTATGGCTGTAATCCAGCCCGGCTGCCCACTCGCTCGACAGGCCAAACAAGCCGCCCTGATGGAGCAGCTCAAATCGATTGCCGTTGAGCTCCTGATCATGCCGTTGCAAGAGTGCGTTACTGCGCTGCACGGCGCTATTGCTGGCATCCGTGTAGGCGTAGGTCTCCAGGTTGCGGTAATCACGCTGCGCGTTGTAGTGATAGAGCGTATTGCGCAGGCGGGTGGCGTCCGTCAGCTGATACTCGGTGATGGAGCGTGCCCAGCGCACCCGCTGTTCATAGCGCCCGTCTGCAACGTTGTAGTTCTCGAAACGCCGACTCTCATCCACCTTCAAGTCACCGGTGCGGCCCTTGAGCACCGGGCTGCCCCAATAAGGGCTGTCGACCTGTTCTTCCTGATACTCAAACGCCAGGGTGTGCGACAGCTGCTCATTGAAGTCCGTCAGCAGGGAGAATGCACTGGTCCAGGCTTCGCGCTGTTCACGGTCCACATAGCCATTGCTGCTGGTGCGGCTGACATCCATGCGCAGGTGATTGGCCTCGCCCAGCGGCTGGTTGAAACCATAGGCCAGTTCGTTGGCATCAAACGAGCCGTAGCGGATGCGTCCTTCGCTAAACGCCTGATCGCGCGTGGCCAATTTGGTCAGGTAGTTGATCGAACCACCGACAGCACCCGAGCCATTGAGAAAGCTGGACGCACCGCCGACCGCTTCAACTCGGTCATAAATCCAGCTGTCCACCGGACGCGCTGCAATGGAGTCGTACTGCACCGTGATGCCGTTGAACATCTGCGTGACCTGGCTGCCGGTAAAGCCACGCCACGACACGGCACCGGCAAAGCCTGGCGGCGCTGCAGCCACCACACCCGGCACACCGTTAAGCATCTGTTGGGTGTTATCGGCACCGCGACGTTCAATCTGCTCGCGGTTGACGATGCTGACCGAGGCCGGCGTTTCCCTGGGCGTCAGGCCCAGACGTGATGCGCTCTCGGCCGGGGTGTCGAGTGACAGCTCAGACGCCAACGCCGCGCGGGCCCGGACTTCAGTGTCGGGTAAGGTGAGCGCGTTTTCGGCCCACAGCGCAGGGGTTACAGCGCACAGCAAGGCGGCGCTCAAGGCGCGCGAGGACGGCATAGACATAGCGTGTTGTTTTCCTGAAAACCAAACCAAGCGCACGCGGCATGACATCGCCACATGCAAACCATGGGAGCGCCCCAAAGGCGCCATGCATCAGGAAAGTGGAGAAGCGCGGGGGTTGGCCGAAGGCCAGAGGTAGCGGACGGGACGCGGGGTGAAGAAGAACGTCAGCAGCGGCGCGCGGTTGGCCACCAGCAAGCCCAGCAGGCCGAAGAACGCGGCCAGGATGATGGCACTAAAGGTGGAACTCAGGGAGCAGCCGGAGCCAGTCGCAGGATTGGGCGCTACCACACCGGAGCCTTCCAGGTCGGCACCGGCACCAAAATTACCGTCGAAGGAGCAGTACTGGCTGCCCAGCCCACTGAGTTGCAAACCGGCCATTTGCCCATGACTGATGCTGCAGCCGAACGCACTGAACAGAACGCTGAAATACAGCATCCAGGCAATCAGCGAGCGGTCGGTGCGGGTCAGTTTCATGGGGCGCGACTCTAGCATTGCTCATGCGCGTGATTCGCGCTGCGCGGCTGCGGTTGATTGCCGCAGTTGGCTGGCCACAATACTAATGCGGCCAAGGCGCATAAGCCAACAACTCGGCGCAACGCGCCTGGACAAACTCACGCAATAACAGCACGGGCTTACTCAGCTGCGCGCGGTGCGCGCAGATCAGGTTAAGCGGTGCCGACTCGCCACGCAGTTCGGGCAGCAGCACCTTGAGTCGCCCGGCCCGCACATCAGCGGCCACATCCAGCCAGGATTTATAGACCAGCCCCGCGCCACCCACCGCCCAACGCCGCACTGCATCCGCATCGTCACTGACCCGGTCACCCTTGACGCAAATACTCTGCTCACGCCGACCATCGCTGAAGTGCCAGCGGTCATGCACCCGCCCGCCAAGCATATAAAGCAGGCAATTGTGCTCAGCCAGGGCCGGTATGCAATCAGGGATGCCGTGCCGCTGCAGGTACTGCGGCGCAGCGCATAACACCCGCCGGTTCAATGCGGCCACCGGCAGGGCTACCAGGCTGGAATCCTCTGGTGCGCCATAACGCAGGGCGATGTCTACAGGGTCGCGAAACAGATCAGCCACCCGGTCGCCGAGCAGCAACCGTAACTGCAGTTGCGGATGCGCCTGCTGAAATTCATCCAGCCAGGGCAACAGGGTATTGCGGCCGAAGTCCGAGGGCGCGGACAACTGCAGCGGGCCGCGGATGCCAACCTTGCTGCCCGCCAATTGCTGGCGCCCATCGTCCAGACTCTGCAACGCCAGGCGCGCATGGCCGAGAAACAACTCACCCTCAGGCGTCAGGCGCAGGCTGCGGGTGGAGCGGTTAAACAGGCGCACTTGCAGTTGCTGCTCCAGGCGTTTAAGCCCGGCACTGGCCACCGCCGGAGAAATATCCAGGCGCCGCGCCGCCGCAGAGAGACCGCCCAGCTCGGCGGTACACACAAACAGCTGAAGATCATCAAAACGCAGCATGGCGACTTATTATCAAAATAATATTGAAAGAGACTCTATTCGCAGCCTGTTTTTCTCGTCAATCAAATAACCGAGCATGACCGCCTATTTAACCGGAGCCCACGCATGCCGAGCCCACTGACCCTGATCGCGACCCTCACCACCCTCCCCGGCCAGGCAGATGCCGTCGAGGCTGGCCTGCGCTTGCTGGTACCACCCAGCCAGGCTGAAACCGGTTGCCTGCAATACAACCTGCACCGCCATCAGCAGCAGCCAGATTGCTTCGTCATGGTCGAACAATGGCAGGACGCCGCCGCCCTCAGCGCACACCAGCAGACCGCGCATTTCCTGCACTTTGGAGAGACTTGCGGCAGCTTGCTGGCACAGGTCGATCATCAACTGATGCACCGCATTGCCTAAGGAGCCGCCCGTATGAAAGCCGTCGCTTATTACCAGTCCCTGCCCATCGAGCACACAGACGCCCTGCTGGATGTCGAATTACCGGCACCCATGCCTGGCCCGCGCGACTTACTGGTCGAGGTCAAGGCTATTGCGGTCAACCCGGTGGACACCAAAATCCGCCGCAACGTGGCACCCGAAGGCGGTGCAGCCAAGGTCCTCGGCTGGGATGCCAGCGGCATCGTCAAAGCCGTGGGCAGTCATGTCAGCCTGTTCCAGCCGGGAGATCGGGTGTATTACGCCGGGGCAATCAACCGCGCGGGCACCAACAGTGAACTGCATGTGGTCGATGAGCGCATCGTCGGGCCTATGCCGCAGACGTTGACCTTTGCCGAAGCTGCCGCCATGCCACTGACGGCAATCACTGCCTGGGAGTTGCTATTCGAGCGCCTGCAAATCAGCCAGAGCAGTGAAGACCAGAACCAGAGCCTGCTGATTGTCGGCGCGGCTGGCGGCGTTGGCTCGATGCTGGTGCAGTTGGCTCGCCAACTCACCGGCCTGACCGTGATTGCCACAGCGTCACGGCCCGAGACCCAGACCTGGGTGCGCGAGCTGGGCGCACACCATGTAATCGACCATCGCCAACCGCTGAGCGAAGAGCTCAAGCGTATCGGCATCAGCCAGGTCACCCATGTCGCCAGCCTGACCCAGACCGATCAACACTTTGCACAACTGGTCGAAGCCCTCGCCCCACAAGGCCGCCTGGCACTGATTGACGACCCGGAGCAGGCGCTGGACATCATGCAGCTCAAGCGTAAAAGCCTATCGCTGCACTGGGAGCTGATGTTCACCCGCTCACTGTTCGAGACCGCAGACATGATCGAGCAGCATCGACTGCTCAAGCGCGTTGCCGAACTGGTTGATGCCGGCACCCTGAAAACCACCCTTGGCGAACACTTCGGCAGCATTAATGCCGCCAACCTGCGCCGCGCCCACGGCTTGCTGGAAAGCGGTACAGCCAGGGGCAAGATCGTCCTCGAAGGCTTCTAAAAAAACCCGGCTCGCGATCAGTGCAAGCCGGGTGGTTTTTTAAACGCACGCCCTGCATTCTATGCAGGGCGAGCTAAACTCTGCCCATCACCTCCTGCTGTATTGCTGGCAACAGCCCTTTCAACCTTAAGACTGGCTAACCATTGGCGGTAAGGGATGCGACCCAATTATCAAGGCCCAATACGCTTGGCTGGCGTATACCTCCTGTTCAGTGCCCTGTGGATTTTGGGCAGTGATTACCTGCTGCATCTACTGACCAGAGACAGTGAACTGACAGCCGAAGTGCAAACGGCAAAAGGCCTGTTGTTTATCCTCCTCAGCACCGCGCTGATTTTTTTTGTCAGCCAGCGTGACCGGCACGTCCAGCGCAAGCTGCTCGACGCGCTGACGCGCAACAGCCGCCTGCTGCAACAAACCCAGCGCACCGCAGCCCTCGGTAGCTGGGAATACGACGGGCGTCTGCACTGGACTCCTGAAGCCCTGCAACTGCTTGGCCGCGACCTGGGCAGTCAATACAGCAGCGCCGAGCAACTGCTCAGCTGGCTCTACCCTGCCGAGCGGCCGGCGGTGCAGCGAGCACTGCGGGCTCTGTTTGAGCAACACACGCCAATGGCAATCACTGCACGCCTGCATCAACCGCAGCAGCATCAGACCACCTGGCTGATGCTGCGAGGCGAGGTCGATGGCAATCGTCAGATTCTCGGTACCGTGCAAGACATCAGCAACCAGAAACGTGACGAAAACGCTCTGCGCGAAAGCGAGCAGCGCTTCCGCCAACTGTTCGAGCAAGTCCCACGGATTGCCGTGCAGGGTTACGACCGCGAACGCCGGGTGATTTATTGGAACCAGGCAAGCACCCAGCTCTATGGCTATAGCCTGCAGGAAGCCATGGGCCGACACCTGGAAGATCTGATCATCCCTGCGCACGCACGCAACAAGGTCATTAGCGCAATCAATCATTGGCTGCTCGGCGGCCCGCCAATTGCTGCTGCAGAGCTGCAATTGCAGCGCAAGGATGGCAGCAAGGTGTGGGTCTATTCCAGCCATTCGATGCTGCGCAATAACCGCGGTCAGATGGAGCTGTACTGCATCGACATCGACCTCAGCGAACAGAAGCAAATCCACCTGGAGCTGCAAGCCAGCGAGGCGCGTTATCGTGAACTGGTGGAGCGTATGAGCGATGTGATCGTGCAGACGGACATCAGCGGGCACCTGGCGTTCCTCAACCCGGCCTGGGAAAAAATCAGCGGCTATGCCAGCTACGAGTGCCTCGGTCGTCCGCTCGCGCAGTTTCTCGAAAGCGCCGACGCCGCACGTTTCAACCGGCAGATCAGCGCCCTCGACACGGGCCAGCAAACCAGCCTGCGTGGCGAATTTCGCCTACTCACCCGTCAGGGCCAACTGCACTGGGTAGACATCGAGTTGAGCGCCAGCCCGTCAGGCGACATGCTCAACGGCAGCCTGCATGACATCCACGAGCGCCATCAGCGCCAGCAACTGCAACACGCACGCAATGCGGTGCTCGATGAACTGCTGGCCCAGCGCCCCCTGGCGCACATCCTCGACGGCATCAGCCGACGGCTGCAGGATCTCAATCCGCACATGCTGGTGTCGATCATGCTGCTGGACGAGCAGCAATGCCTGCACTTGATAGCCGCGCCTGATTTACCTGAACCTTATCGACAGGCCATCGACGGCCTGCAGGCGAAGCTCGAACTCGGGTCCTGCGGACACTGCGCGTGCAGCGGCGAACTGGTGATCGCCGAGAACCTCGCGACTCATCCCTACTGGCAGGCGTTTCGCGCCCAGACCCAGGCCGCCGACCTGCATGCCTGCTGGTCACTGCCGTTCAAGGACGATAACGCCCGAGTGCTCGGCACCTTCGGCATCTACTACCACCAGCCCCGGCGGCCCAGCCAGGCCGAAATAGCACTGGTAACCGAGTTCACCCGCCTGGCCAGTCTGGCCGTGCAACGACTACAGCCGTGAACGGTAGATAGCGGGCAAAACAGCAGTCGGACCGTTGATCCATGTCAGCAAAAACCTAGAGGTAGCGACTAGACTAATCCGTCTAACCAGCGGAGGTGCCATTCATGAACATCAGCATTCAGCCACTGAAAAAAGCCGAAGGTAAAGGTATGTGCTGGCAAGTACGTTTTGTTGGCCATAGCGTGACCTTCCGCAGCGAAGCCGAAGCCCGACAATTCGTTGCCACCCTCGAAGCGCGCCTGCAGGCCCCTCATCAATGGCCGAAGCAACGCGCAGCCAGCTGAGCAACGCAGCCAGCAGGCTTACAGAGCCAGGATGCACTGCCTGAGGTGAGCCCGCAGACTACTCCGGCCGGGCGATGTGCGCGCCGTATACATCCGAGCAGGGATCGCGCGGGCAGGTCGGGGCGGGCGGCGACGGTGCGACCCGGCTCACCACCCCGGATGCCCGCTCCGCCGCTCGGCCCAATGCGTCAAGCGCGAACAAAGCACGGCCAATGCTGCGCAGCCGCAGATCACCAGCGCCATTGGCCAGGCACTGCCGTCATGCAACGCACCCACCAGCGCCGCCGCACTGGCGGCGATGCTGAACTGTAAAAAACCGAGCAATGCAGACGCGCTGCCAGCATGCGTGCCTTGCCCGGCCATGGCGCAGGCTGAAGCATTGGGCAGGAGAATCCCGAGGCAGGCGATGCAGCCGAACAAGGGAATCATGAGCGGCCACAGCGCCGCAGGGTGTGAAGCCGCTACCGCCAGCAATAGCAGCGCGCAAGCCAGGTAAAACCATACCGTGCAGCGCAGCCAGTAGCCCGGCCCATGCCGCGCCACCAACCAGGCATTGAGCTGCGCCACCAGGATAAAACCCAGGGCATTGCTGCCGAACAGCCAGCCGTAATGCTCGGCAGGCACACCGTACAGCTCGATGAAGACGAAGGGCGAACCGGCGATGTAGGCGAACATCCCGGCAATCGATAAGCCACCTGTGAGCGCATGACCGAGAAACGGCCAGTCGCCGAGTAATCGCCGGTACTCGCCCAAGGCGCCACGTAACGGCGCCCTGGGCGCATCGGCTGCCAGGGTTTCCGGCAACCACAGCGCCACGCCGAGCCAACTGAGCACACTGAACGCGAACAGGCAGATGAAGATCGACTGCCAACCGAACCAACTCAGCAGCACGCCACCGGCCAACGGCGCGAGGATCGGCGCCAGGCCCATGACCAGCATCAGCTGGGAAAATACCTTGGCCGAGGTGATCGGATCGCACAAATCGCGCACCACGGCGCGGGTCACCACCATGCCGGCGCAGCCACCGAGAGCCTGGACGAAACGCGCAACAATCAGCCACTCCAGGCTCGGCGCCAGCGCACAGGCCAGCGAGGCCAGGCTGAACAACAGCACCCCGGCGAGCAGCGGCTTGCGCCGGCCGAAGCGATCGGCCAAGGGGCCATAGATCAGTTGCCCCAGCGCCAAGCCAATGAAGTAGGCAGCCAGCGTCAACTGCACATGCTCGACGTCGGTGGTGAAGACCCGCGCCAGGGTCGGGAAACTCGGCAGGTAAAAGTCGATGGCCAAAGGGCCAAACGCGCTCAAGGCGCCGAGGATCAGCAAAAGGCGAAGCGGCATTGGTATCCCGTTAAAATGAGGTAAATGTTGGCCCCCCTGGCGCAGGCCGGATTAGCGGCGTAGGCCTGCGACAGCCCGCGGTATCATTACGCGCTCTCAACCCTTCCTTTACTATTCCATGCCTGGGAACAACTGCACCAGCCAACGCCCATGCAGCTCTCCGTGGCCATCACGACTCCACTAACAGGAAGAATATCGGGACCAGGACAGTCGCCAGCGCCGCGAGCCTGCGCACAGGTACAGATGAAGGAAAGAATGCGCAACGCGTGAAAGCGGCAATCCTAGTTACATACACCGGCGTCTGTAAACAGATAATCATGCTTAAATCGCTAGGCTGCAGTTGCCCAAAATAAGAACCTGGAAGGAATACCCCTTACCGCCATGCGTCGAACCAAAGAACAAGCCGAACAAACCCGCACGGCCATCCTGATGGCTGCCGAGGAATTGTTTCTGGAAAAAGGGGTGGCTCACTCCAGCCTGGAGCATATTGCCCGCCACGCCGGGGTCACTCGTGGCGCGGTGTATTGGCACTTCGAGAATAAAGCCCACCTGTTTCACGAAATGCTCAATCAGGTACGCCTGCCGCCCGAGCAGATGGCTATGCGCCTGAGCGCCTGCGCCGAACGCGATCCCTTGCTGGCACTGCGCGACCTGTGTGTCGAGGCCATCGAAAACCTCGCCCGCGACGAGCAGAAGCGGCGGATTTTCACCATCCTCCTGCGCCGCTGCGAATTCACCGACGAACTGCGTGAGGCAGAGCAGCGGCACGCGGCCTTTATTGCTCAATTCATCAGCCTGTGCGAACAGCAGTTCGACAACGCCTGCGTCAGGCCGCGCCTGCAACCGGGCATGAGCCCACGTTTAGCCGCCCGCATCCTGCACGCGATGATCATCGGCCTGCTCAATGACTGGTTACGCGACCCAACGCTGTTCGACCCGCTGAGCGACACCGCGCCCATGATCGACGCCTGCTTTCGCGGCCTGGTGCAGGATTGGCAACAAGGATAAACACCGCAAGGTAGATGACGCTTTTTTCATCCGCCACCGCTATTTGGTGAATGGGTGAAACGTCATCCACCCTGCCTGGCTAAGCAGAGCAACCTGTGTAGGGTGCGCCGTGCGCACCGGCAGCCAATGCCATGGCGCAGACTGATCGCTACGCATGGCAATAACGAACCCAATCAGACCTTACGCCAGGCCCGCCCCGTAGCCCGCTTCGGCAATCGCGATGATCAGCTCGTCGCTCGACAGGCTGCTGCTCACCCGTGCTTCTCCACCTTGCAACTTCACCTTTACATCGGCCGCCGGATCACGCGCCTGCAGGGCTTCGCTAATGGTTTTGACGCAATGTTCACAGGTCATGCCTTCGATCCTGAATGTGTGAACCTTTACTGTTTGCATCTGCAATCTCCTGATTAAGTGTATGCGCCATTTTGCGGGATATGCGCCGCGTCCGTCTTCCCCCATCGGTAAGGTCAGGCATAAAACAGCACTTGACCTTACCAAGTGGTCAAGGTTAATCCTGTAGTGGAACTCAACGGAGGCTCCCACATGCCTGATATGACTACGTTCGACCTGCCCATCAGCGGCATGACCTGCGCCAGTTGCGCCGGCCGGGTCGAACGCGCCTTGCGCAAAGTGCCCAACGTCGCCAGCGCCACGGTCAACCTGGCCAGCGAACAAGCGCGCATCGAGGCGCCATCGGACAGCCTCGAGCAGTTACTCGCTGCCGTTACCAGTGCCGGCTATCAGGTGCCCAGCGAGCGCCTGGAACTGGCTATCGCCGGCATGACCTGCGCCAGTTGCGTTGGCCGCGTCGAGCGCGCCCTGGCGCAACTACCGGGCGTACTCTCGGTCAGCGTCAACCTGGCCACCGAGCACGCGATGCTGCAGATCACGCCAGGATTCGACACGCAAGGCCTGTTACAGGCGGTCACCAAGGCCGGTTACACGGCCACCCTGCTGGATAGCGACAAATCCGTCCAGCCAGCTGCAGAGCGCCATCTGCAACGCGAACGCTGGGCCTTGGCGCTGGCCCTGCTGCTCAGCGCACCGCTGCTGATCCCGATGCTGGCGGAGCCCTTCGGCGCCCACTGGATGCTGCCCGCCTGGCTGCAGTTCGCCCTGGCCACGCCGGTGCAGTTCATCCTCGGTGCGCGCTTCTACCGCGCCGCCTGGCTGGCCCTGCGCGCCGGTGCCGGCAACATGGATCAACTGGTCGCCCTGGGCACCAGCGCCGCCTATGGCCTGAGCCTGTATCAATGGGCGATCACCCCGAGCGGCACGATGCCGCACCTGTACTTTGAAGCCTCGGCGGTGATCATCAGCCTGATCCTGCTCGGCAAATACCTGGAAAGCCGCGCCAAACGGCAGACCACCAGCGCCATCCGCGCCTTGCAGGCTCTGCGCCCGGATCAGGCATTGCGCCTGCGCGATGGCGTCGAGGAGTGGGTGGCATTGAGTGCTCTGGTGCTGGGCGATCAGGTGTTGGTCAAGCCTGGCGAACGCTTCCCGGTCGACGGCCAAGTGCTGCAAGGCCAGAGCCACGCCGACGAGGCCCTGATCAGCGGCGAAAGCCTGCCGCAACCCAAGCAACCGGGTGACAAGGTCACCGCCGGGGCGATCAACGGCGAAGGCCGTCTGCTGATCGAGACCACAGCCCTGGGCGCGGAAACCGTACTGGCCACGATCATCCGCCTGGTCGAGGACGCCCAGGCCGCCAAGGCGCCAATCCAGAAGCTGGTGGACAAGGTCAGTCAGGTGTTCGTACCAACCGTGCTGCTGATCGCCCTGGCCACCCTGCTCGGTTGGCTGCTGCTGGGCGCCACGCTGCAAACCGCGCTGCTGAATGCCGTGGCGGTGCTGGTGATCGCCTGCCCCTGCGCCCTCGGCCTGGCCACGCCGACGGCGATCATGGCCGGCACCGGGGTGGCGGCGCGCCACGGCATTCTGATCAAGGATGCCGAGGCCCTGGAAGTCGCCCATGGCGTCACGACCATTGCGTTCGACAAGACCGGTACCCTGACCTCCGGCACCCCACAGATTGCCCACATGACGGCACTCGATGGCGACACCACGACCCTGTTGCAATTGGCCGGCGCCCTGCAACGCGGCAGCGAGCACCCACTGGCCAAGGCGGTGCTCGACGAATGCAGCGCTCGCCAGCTGTCACTGGACGAGGTGCTCGACAGCCAGGCCCTGGCCGGGCGCGGGATTGCCGGGCAGATCGGCGAACGGCAACTGGCCTTGGGCAACAAACGCCTGCTCGAAGAGCGCTGGTTGCACAACCCGAGCCTGGCCGCCGACGCCCTGGCCTGGGAAGCCGAGGGCCGTACCCTGTCCTGGCTGATGGAGCTGGCGCCAACGCCGCAGGTGCTGGGCCTGTTCGCCTTTGGCGACACCCTTAAACCCGGGGCCGCCGAGGCCATTGCCCAGCTCAAGGCGCAAGGTATCGACAGCCACCTGATCAGCGGCGACAACCGCGGCAGCGTCAACGCAGTGGCCGGTGCCCTGGGCATCGACGCGGTGCATGCCGAGGTGCTGCCGGCAGACAAGGCGGCAATCATCGGCGACCTCAGGAAAACCGGCGTGGTGGCGATGGTCGGCGACGGCATCAACGACGCCCCGGCGCTGGCGGCCGCTGATGTCGGCATCGCCATGGGCAGCGGCACCGATGTGGCCATGCATGCCGCCGGCATCACCCTGATGCGCGGCGACCCGCGCCTGGTGCCGGCGGCGCTGGACATCAGCCGGCGTACCTACAACAAGATCCGGCAGAATCTGTTCTGGGCCTTCGTCTACAACCTGATCGGTATTCCCCTGGCCGCAGCTGGCATGCTCAACCCGATGCTCGCCGGCGCCGCCATGGCCCTGTCCAGCCTCAGCGTAGTCAGCAACGCGCTGCTGCTGAAAACCTGGAAGCCGAAAGATCAAGACTGACTCGTAGGAGGGGACTTGTCCGCGATGCTTTGCCCTGGGCCGGCAATCTTCGCGGACAAGTCCGCTCCCACAAAAGCCCGACCGCAGGCCGACGATGAATATCCGCCAACCACACAACCCGCACCACCACCGCCCCGTAGGAGGGGACTTGTCCGCGATGCTCTGCCCTGGGCCGACAACCTTCGCGGACAAGTCCGCTCCCACAAGAACACGACCGCAGACCGACGATGAATATCCGCCAGCCACACAACCCGCACCACCACCGCCCCGTAGGAGGGGACTTGTCCGCGATGCTGTGCCCTGAGCCGACAACCTTCGCGGACAAGTCCGCGCCGAGACGAACACGACAGCTGGCCGACGAGGAATATCCGCCAACCACACAACCCGCACCACCACCGCCCCGTAGGAGGGGA
>NZ_JAUXMX010000030.1 GCF_030683065.1 Pseudomonas sp. | reverse complement strand
AAAAAAGGCCACTCGATTGAGTGGCCTTTCCGTAAAACTGGTTGCGGGAGCAGGATTTGAACCTACGACCTTCGGGTTATGAGCCCGACGAGCTACCAGACTGCTCCATCCCGCGGCGCCAATTCTAACGCCAAAAAACCGTCTGTCAACTCTTGTCTTGGAAAAACTGTTGTTTGTTCAAATGCTTAGCGTTTTTTAGCGAGCCAGATTCAGGCGTCAGGCCTTGCTGGCCGGGGGCTGGCGAGAGATATGGCTGAGCGGTCGGGGCGTCGGGTTTGGCCTGCCAGGATAGGGCGCTGTGCTGGCCGATCATCGCTGGCATAGCCCATCAGCCCGCTGTTGGGCTAAAGTCGGCGGCTATTCAGTTGGAGGTTGAAGATGGGACTTGAATGTAAAGCCTGCGGTGCGCCGCTCCCTAAGCGGGCAGCGACTTGCCCGGCCTGTGGCGCCGCAGTGCCGAAGAAGATGAACTTGCTGCGGCTGGCGGCCTTTATGTTGATCATGATCCTGGTGATTCAGTCTTATATGAGCAAGCCCGATCCCGATGCAGTCGAGCCGGCACCGGCGGCCGAGACGCCGGTGCAGTAGCGGAGGCTGAATTCGCAATAGTGAAATATGACCCTCAGAAAAATCATCCACGTCGATTGTGACTGCTTCTATGCCGCCATTGAGATGCGTGACGACCCGAGTCTGGCCGGCAAGCCGCTGGCGGTGGGCGGCGCTGCAGATCGACGTGGGGTGATCGCGACCTGTAATTACCAGGCCCGCGCCTACGGGGTGCGCTCAGCGATGGCCTCCGGGCATGCGCTGAAGCTGTGCCCAGACCTGTTGATCGTCAAGCCGCGGATGGATGCTTATAAGACGGTGTCGCGTGAAATCCAGGCGATCTTTCGTGAATACACCGAGTTGATCGAGCCGCTGTCGCTGGATGAGGCCTATCTGGATGTGTCGGATAGCCCGCATTTTGCCGGCAGTGCCACGCGCATTGCCCAGGATATTCGTCGGCGGGTCTCGCAGGAGCTGCACATCACTGTTTCGGCGGGCGTGGCCCCCAATAAATTCCTGGCCAAGATCGCCAGCGACTGGAAAAAGCCCAACGGCTTGTTTGTGATCACGCCTGATCAGGTCGAGGCATTTGTGGCCGCCTTGCCGGTGAATAAGTTGCACGGGGTCGGCAAGGTGACCGCCGACAAGCTCGCGCGGCGCGGCATCCGCACCTGTGCTGACCTGCGTGAATGGCGAAAACTGGGACTGGTGAAAGAGTTCGGTAGCTTCGGCGAGCGTCTCTGGGGGCTGGCTCGCGGTATTGACGAGCGCGCGGTCCAGACCGACAGCCGCCGGCAAACGGTCAGCGTGGAAACCACTTACGATCAAGATCTGCCCGATCTGTCGTCCTGCCTCGCACAGTTGCCGCAGTTGCTCGAGGAGTTGGCCAGGCGCATGGCACGGCTGGATACGAGTTATCGGCCGGACAAGCCTTTCGTCAAAATCAAGTTCCACGATTTCACCCAGACTACCCTTGAGCAGGCTGGCGCGGGTCGTGATCTGGACAGTTACAAGCTGCTGCTGAGCGCCGCCTTCACCCGCGGCAACAAGCCGGTGCGGTTGTTGGGCGTAGGTGTGCGCCTGCACGACTTGCGTGGGCGGCATGAGCAGTTCGAGTTGTTTGTGCGGTAGGTGACCCCCGCGGATGCGTATCTACGCCATGGCCTGTGCGTAGGAGCGGCTGCGCGGCGTTAGGCCGCACTCCGTTTTATCCGCGAAGCTTTTCGCGGCTGAAGCCGCTCCCACTATGTTGGGCGCGTGTCTCAGCCTTGTTCCGGCCACAAGCGCAGCGGCTTGCCTTCTGCAGGCCAAAGGCGTAGCTGCTCGATCGGCGAGACATCCCAGCGTTGCACCTTGCCCAGGCTGTCTAGGAAGCGTGCTTCCTGTTCCATAAGCGCCGGGGCGCACATTTTACGGGTGCTGCCGGCGGCGCCGAAGCTCAGTTGTGCGCCCGCCAGGGTGTAACTGGCGAACCAGTGATTGCAGCCGGCATTGCCGTAGGCACGACCGTCCGCGCCCAGTGTGATGGTCAGGTGGCTGCGATCAATCAGTGGGCGTTCGCCAATCCATTCCAGCTGATAGGTTCGCTCGGTCTCAAGTTGCAACGGCGCGCTGGCGCAGCCCAGCAGACTGGCGCTTAGCAGGCCGACGACGAGGGTGCGGGTCATGCGGCTTCCTTTTGGCATTTCGGGCACAGGTGGCGACCATTTTGGCTGCGCCAGCCCAGTTGATTGATCCGTACTTCGGCAGCAGGCGCCTGGGCTTTTTTACCCAGCGCGGCATCGACGGCAAACTCAAAGTCGAGTTGGGTGGCGCAGCCGTCGCATTTTACTTGCCAGTTGAATATCGCCAGCTCGCCAAAAACCGGGCCCTTGGCAACTGCAATCCATTGTCCTGGCGGGTTGATCAGGTGGCGCACCTTTTCGACCTCAAGACGCATGCTCAACTCGCGGCTGCCTTTGAGGGTAACCAGCAGGCTATCTCCATTGCGCATTGAGCCGCCGTTGCCTGTGACCTGATAACGGCCTGGTGCCAGTGCGCGGCATTCAGTCAGGGTGTGCTCGGGGTTGAGCAGGTTGTAGCGAAAATCGTGTTCGGCCATGGTTCCTCCAAGTCAGCGCAAATGCTATCACGCGCCGGGCTGCAGCTGATTGCTCGGTATGCCGGCGGCCCAGTCAGCAATGTTATCCAGCGTGGTGCGGGCGATAGCCGCCAGTGCTTCCTGGGTGAGGAAGCCTTGGTGGGCGGTGATTATGACGTTGGGGAAGCTCAGCAGGCGCGCCAATACGTCGTCCTGCAGGGGAAGGTTGGAGCAGTCCTCGAAAAACACCTCGGCCTCTTCCTCGTACACATCCAGGCCCAGGTAGCCGAGCTGGCCGCTTTTCAGTGCACTGATCAGCGCCGGAGTGTCGATCAGGGCGCCGCGGCCCGTGTTGATCAGCATGACCCCCGGTTTCATCTGCTGCAGGCTCTGGGCATTGATCAAGTGGTGGCTGCCAGTGGTCAGCGGGCAATGCAGGCTAATGATGTCGCTGTCGGCAAACACCTGGGCCAGCGATACCTGGTTGCCGCCCAATTCGGCCAGACCCGCCACGGGGTGTGGGTCGAACACCTGCAGGCGGCAGCCAAAGCCGGCCATTATCCGTGCGAAGACCATGCCTATCTGCCCGCCGCCGATGATGCCAATGTTCTTGCCATGCAGGTCGAAGCCAGTCAGGCCATGCAGGGAGAAGTCGCCTTCGCGGGTGCGGTTGAACGCGCGGTGAATCCGCCGGTTGAGTGCCAGGATCAGCGCCACTGCATGCTCTGCCACCGCGTGCGGTGAATAGGCGGGCACCCTGACCACCGTCAGGCCGAGCTGTTGCGCTGCCCTCAGGTCGACATGGTTGTAGCCCGCCGAGCGCAGGGCGATCAGGCGGGTGCCAGCATTGGCCAGGCGCTCCAGCACAGGTGCCGAGAGGTCGTCATTGATAAACGCGCAGACCACTTCATGGCCTGCCGCCAGGGCGGCGCTGTCGATGGTCAGGCGCGCCTGCTGGAAGTGCAATTGGTAGTCGGCGGGCGCGCCAGCGGCATTAAAGCTGTCGCTGTCGTAGGGTTTGCTACTGAAAAACAGGATTCGCATTCGGGCTCCTTGGCAGCCTGTCCGAGCCTGACAGTGGGCGAAAATGGTAGGTGGGCCCGGTTGTGAGTCTATCGAGCGGCCAACTGACAGAAATGCATAGTTACTGGCAGTCTCTCAGGCACTGATCTGCGCCTCCTTGGCCAGTCGTTCTATCGCTGCGTCGAGCAGATCCAGAGCGTCTGCAGCGGTGGGGGCATTCTGTTTAAGCAGGGTTTCGCTGCGCTGACAGGCGGCCCGCAGTTGCGGCACGCCACAATAGCGGGTGGCGCCGTGCAGGCGGTGCACGCGTTCGATCAGGGCGTTGCGCTCGCCCGCCTCGCGGGCCTGACGGATGGCCTGCCGGTCTGCGGGTAGGCCGGCGAGTAGCATGCTCAGCATATCGGCTGCCAGGTCGGCTTTGCCGGCGGCCAGGCGCAGACCTTCTTCGGCGTCCAGTACGTGCAGGCCGCGACCAGCGTTGGCGCTTTCGCTGGTTTGCTCGGGGCCTTGATTGCGTAGCGCCAGGCCAGTCCATTTGAGTACGACCTGGGCCAGTTGCCGTTCGCTGATGGGTTTGGTCAGGTAGTCATCCAGGCCACTTTGCAGCAGGGCACGTTTTTCGTTGGCCAGGGCGTGGGCGGTCAGGGCGACTATGGGGGTAGGGGGCTGGCCGTGCTCACTCTCGTGCTGGCGAATCGCTTCGGTGGTTTGGCGGCCGTCCATGCCGGGCATCTGCACGTCCATAAGAATCAGGTCGAAGCTTTCCTGCTGGGCTTTTTCCAGGGCTTCATAGCCGCTGCTGGCCGTACTGACCTGAGCGCCCATGTCGCCCAGCAGGGTCTGCACCAGCAACAGGTTGGCTGGGTTGTCATCGACACAGAGCAGGCGCGGCGGTCGGCTTGGGGCGCAAGGGCTGACGTCCGTGCGCGCTTGCCGTGGGCTGACCAACTCGGCCAGCGCGCGTTGCAGTTTGCGTGTGCAGGCCGGTTTGGCTTGCAGCTGGCTGTGCGCATCAGGCAGGACTTCGTGGTAGAGCGCCTGCTCTGTGGTCGGGCAAAGCACCACGGTCTTGCAGGCCAGGCGTTCAAGATCCCAGATGCGCTGACCAAGGCGCTCCGGTGGCAGGTGCTGGGCGCTGACGCCGAGTACCGCGATGTCCAGCGGTTGGTCGCTGTGGTGCGCGCTGGCGACCGCTTCAAGCAGGTTGTCGAGGTTGTCGAAGGCACTGACCAGCAGGCCGCAGTCTTCCAGTTGATGTTGCAAGGCCTGGCGTGACAGCTCATGACTTTCCAGGATTGCCGCGCGGCGCCCTAGTAGCGGCGGGCGGGGCAGGTCTTCGGCGTCATCCCGGGCTTTTGGCAGGCTCAGGCTGATCCAGAACTCCGAGCCTTCGCCTGGGGTGCTGTCGACGCCAATCTCGCCGCCCATTTGTTCGATCAGGCGCTTGGAAATCACCAGGCCCAGGCCGGTGCCGCCGGCCTGGCGTGACAGCGAGTTATCGGCCTGGCTGAAGGCCTGGAACAGTGCGCGCAGGTCTTCGTTGGACAGTCCGATGCCAGTGTCGCGCACGCTGATGCGCAGCTGGGCGCGGTCGGCAGTCTCGTCCTCAAGCATGGCGCGCATGACGATGCTGCCTTCACGGGTGAACTTGATTGCGTTGCTGACCAGATTGGTCAGGATCTGCTTGAGTCGCAGTGGATCGCCCATCAGGGTCAGTGGCGTGTCGCGGTAGACCAGGCTGAGCAGTTCCAGGCGTTTTTCATGGGCGACCGGGGCGAGGATGGTCAGGGTGTCTTGCAGCAGGTCGCGCAGGTTGAAGGGAATGCTTTCCAGGATCAGCTTGCCAGCCTCGATCTTGGAGAAGTCGAGCACCTCGTTGATGATCCCCAGCAGGCTGTCGGCGGATTTCTCGATGGTGCCCAAATAATCTTGTTGGCGCGGGGTCAGCTCGCTTTTCTGCAGCAGGTTGGTGAAGCCGAGAATGCCGTTGAGCGGGGTACGGATTTCGTGGCTCATGTTGGCAAGGAATTCGGACTTTATCCGGCTGGCCTCCAAGGCCTCACGCCGCGCGAAGTCGAGTTCGATATTCTGGATCTCGATGGTCTCCAGGTTCTGCCGCACGTCCTCGGTGGCCTGGTCGACACTGTGTTGCAGTTCTTCCTGCGCGTTCTGCAATGACTCGGCCATGCGGTTAATGCCCGAGGCCAGCTCGTCCAGCTCATGGCTGCCTAAAGGAGGCAGGCGGGTTTGCAGGTGGCCATCTTTGAGCTGGGCGACGCCGTATTTGATCTGCCGCAAGGGCTCGTTGATGCTGCGGCTCATGCGCAGGGCGAGCAGGGCAGTGACACTTAGCCCGGCGCTGATCAGCAGCAGGCTGGCGAGTAGGCTGCGGTAGCCCTTGAGTAGCGTGCCGTGGTGCGACAGCTCCAGCTCGACCCAGCCGAGCAGGTCACTGGCGGGTTGCTCCAGTGGCTCGCCACTGAGGCTCAGGTGCTGTGCCAACACAGGCAGGAGAAAGCGCGTGGCATCTGCGTTGCTGCGCAGTGCTGCTTGGTTTTGCTCATCGCTGGGCGGTTGGTCGAGCATGCTTGGGCCAGCATGGGCCAGGCGCTCGCGCTCGGCACCGAGGAAGCTGACCGCTCTTACATCCGGCTGTTCGAGCGTCTGCGTGGCAATGCGCTGCAGCAGATCCGCATTACGATGCTGCAGTGCAGGTGCGGCCAGCGGTGCGAGTTGTTCGGCAATCATCTGCCCGCGTTGCAGCAGTTGCGCCTGCAGGTCAGACAACTGTACCCAGGTGAAGTAACCGCCCAGCACCAGCGCCAACAGGCTGGTGGGCAGCAGGGTGAGCATGAGTACGCGGCCTTTGATGCCTAGATCCTTGAACACGGACTTCCTTCCTGGTTGCTTGTTGGCTGAACGCAGAGGTTATGCAACATCGAGCGCAGTAAACCAGCGTTTTTCCCACGCTGTCAGGCTGGCAGTGTAACGGCTGGTGGAACAACAAATCAGTAGCACCGCCTTGGCAGCATGCTGCAACAAGGCCTGCGCCATCGCCGGTTATGGCCGTTGCCCGTTTGCCGGTATCATAGGGCCTTTCCAGCCATCTGGACCTGATCGACGCCATGACCTTGCAATACCCTACTATCGCCGATTGCGTCGGCAACACTCCGCTGGTGCGCCTGCAGCGCCTGCCCGGTAATACGTCCAATACGTTGTTGTTGAAGCTTGAGGGTAACAATCCTGCCGGCTCGGTGAAGGATCGCCCTGCGTTGTCGATGATCACCCGTGCCGAGTTGCGTGGTGATATTCAGCCTGGCGATGTGTTGATCGAAGCCACCAGTGGCAATACCGGCATCGCCTTGGCCATGGCTGCAGCGATCAAGGGCTACCGCATGGTGCTGATCATGCCGGATAACTCTACCGCTGAACGCAAGGCCGCGATGACCGCCTACGGTGCGCAGCTGATCCTTGTGAGCGGCATGGAGGAAGCCCGTGACCTGGCCCTGCAGATGCAGGCCGATGGCAAGGGCAAGGTGCTCGATCAGTTCGCCAACGGCGACAATCCGATTGCTCACTACACCAGCACCGGCCCGGAAATCTGGCAGCAGACCGGCGGGCAGGTCACCCATTTCATCAGCTCCATGGGTACCACCGGCACCATCATGGGCGTGTCGCGCTACCTCAAGGAGCAGAACCCGCAGGTGCAGATCGTCGGCTTGCAACCGATGGAGGGTGCAAGCATTCCCGGTATCCGTCGCTGGCCGCAGGAGTACCTGCCGAAGATTTACCAGGCCGAGCGGGTTGATCGCATCATCGACATGGGCCAGCAGGAAGCCGAAGACGTGATGCGCCGTCTGGCGCGTGAAGAAGGCATTTTCTGCGGCGTGTCGTCCGGTGGTTCGGTGGCGGCGATGCTGCGCCTATCGCAGGAAGTGCAGAACGCCATAATGGTGGCGATCATCTGTGATCGCGGCGACCGGTACCTATCAACGGGCGTGTACGACACGCCGGAGCTCTGATGGCCAAGAAAATCAGCGGTTTGCGCTTCCAGCCCAGTGGCGGTGTGCGCGCGGCGCAAATTCCGCTCGGAAAGAAGCAGACACTCAACATCGAGCGCCTGGCCAATGATGGTCGCGGCATTGCCTTTGCCCTGGGCCGCACCTGGTTTGTCAGCGGCGCATTGCCCGGTGAAGAGGTCGAGGCGCGGGTGCTTGGCGCGCGCAGTCAGGTGGTCGAGGCGCGCAGCGAGCGGGTGCTCAGCGCCAGCCCCGAGCGACGGGAGGAGCCTTGCGCTCATGCGCGCATATGCGGCGGCTGCAGCGTTCAGCACATGAGTCATGCTGACCAGTTGGTCCTCAAGCAGCGCATGCTCGACGAGCAGTTCAGCCGCCTGGGCAATGTGCAACCGGATGAATGGGCGCCACCGTTGGTCGGCCCGGAGTTCGGCTACCGTCGTCGCGCGCGCATCGCTGTGCGCTGGGACGTCAAACATAAGCGACTGGATGTCGGCTTTCGCGCGGCGGCCAGCCAGGACATCGTAGCCATCGCCGATTGTCCGGTTCTGGTGCAGCCCTTGCAGCCGATTCTGCATGGATTGCCTGCGGTTCTGCGGACGCTGGATAGTCCTCAGTCGATCGGCCATGTCGAGTTGTTTCATGGCAGTGCCAGTGCTGTATTAGTGCGTCACACTTCTGTATTGAGCGAGGCCGATTTGGCCCGTTTGCAGGCGTTCTGTGAGGCCCATGGCGGGCAACTGTGGTTGCACGGTATCGGCGAACCGCAGCCGTTCGAAGCAGAGCAAAGCCTGGGCTATCGCCTGCAGCGCTGGGATCTGCAGCTGGCCTATCGACCTGGCGATTTTGTTCAGGTCAATGCGCAGGTGAACGAGGCGATGATCGCTCAGGCGCTGGACTGGCTGGCGCCGCAAGCGGATGAGCGGGTCCTGGATCTGTTCTGTGGTTTGGGTAATTTCGCTTTGCCGCTGGCGCGCCTGACCCGCGAAGTAGTGGCGGTGGAGGGGGTGCAGGCGATGGTCGAGCGGGCGGCGCAGAATGCGGCGAGCAACGGCGTCGACAACCTGCACTTTTTCCAGGCCGATCTGTCGAAACCGCTGGGCGAGAGCAGCTGGGCGCAAGGTGGTTTTGCTGCCGTACTGCTCGACCCGCCGCGGGATGGCGCGTTACAGGTAGTTAGGCAGATAGGCAGTCTTGGCGCCAAGCGTCTGGTTTATGTGTCGTGCAACCCGACTACATTGGCCCGCGACACTGCCGAGTTGCTGGCGCAGGGTTATCGGCTGGAGAAGGCCGGCATTCTTGATATGTTTCCGCAAACGGCGCACGTCGAGGCGATGGCATTGTTCGTCAGGGCGTAGATTCAACGCGCGTAGCCGACGGGTGAGCGGCAGGCCAATGCGTTTGGTTTTGCTGCCAGTAGCCCTTATCTACGCTGTGCAGGGGCGCACATGGAGTGTGCCTTAAAGTGGTTAAACCGACCGGGTCGAAGAAGTCCGGCGACTGTCCGGTGTGCGTGCTGCACACCCAAGGGAAGGTAAGCAAGATGGTTCAGGTTAGAGCGCACCAGCCGATCAACGATGACGGCAGCATCAACCTAGAGGCTTGGCTGGCCCATGTACTCAGCGTCGATCCGGCGCTCGAACACGACGCCTTGCTAGACGCCTGCGAGTTCGCTCGCGAAGCCGACCAGCAGGCCAACGTGGTACAGAATTTGTGGTCGGAAGGTGCTTCGAGCTTCCGTGCGGGTCTTGAGATCGCCGAGATTCTTGCAGACCTCAAGCTCGACCAGGACTCCCTGGTCGCTGCAGTCATTTATCGCGGTGTACGCGAGGGCAAGGTGACTCTGGCCGCGGTGGAGCAACGCTTCGGCCTGGTGGTAACCAAGCTGGTCGATGGGGTGCTGCGCATGGCGGCGATCAGCGACAGCCTCAATTCGCGCGACTCCCTGGTGCTCGGCTCCCAGGCCCAGGTGGAAAACCTGCGCAAGATGCTGGTGGCCATGGTCGATGACGTGCGCGTGGCGCTGATCAAACTGGCCGAGCGCACGTGTGCAATCCGCGCGGTCAAGCATGCCGATGACGAAAAGCGTCAGCGGGTGGCTCGCGAAGTTTTTGACATCTATGCGCCGCTGGCACATCGCCTTGGCATTGGGCATATCAAGTGGGAGCTGGAAGACCTGTCCTTCCGCTACCTGGAGCCCGACCAGTACAAGCAGATCGCCAAGCTGCTGCATGAGCGCCGGCTCGATCGCGAGCAGTACATCAATGATGTGATGGGTGACCTGCGCCTGGAACTCGAAGCCACCGGGGTCAAGGCCGACATCAGTGGGCGCGCCAAACACATCTATTCGATCTGGCGCAAGATGCAGAAAAAGGGTCTGCAGTTCAGTCAGATATATGACGTGCGCGCGGTGCGCGTGCTGGTGCCGGAGGTGCGCGACTGTTACACCGCCCTCGGTATCGTGCACACCTTGTGGCGGCATATTCCCAAGGAGTTCGACGACTACATCGCCAACCCCAAGGAAAACGGCTACCGCTCGCTGCATACCGCGGTGCTCGGCCCAGAAGGCAAAGTGCTGGAAGTGCAGATCCGCACCCACGCCATGCACGAGGAGGCCGAACTGGGCGTCTGCGCCCATTGGCGCTACAAAGGCACTGACGTCAAGTCCGGCTCCAATCAATACGAAGAGAAGATTTCCTGGCTGCGTCAGGTGCTCGAGTGGCACGAAGAGCTGGGCGATATCGGTGGGCTGGCCGACCAGTTGCGCGTCGATATCGAACCGGATCGGGTCTATGTATTTACCCCGGACGGTCACGCCATCGACCTGCCGAAGGGCTCTACGCCGCTGGATTTTGCCTACCGGGTGCACACCGAGATCGGCCACAACTGCCGTGGCGCGAAGATCAACGGACGTATCGTGCCGCTCAGCTACAGCCTGCAAACCGGCGAGCAGGTCGAGATCATCACCAGCAAGCACGGCACACCGAGCCGTGACTGGCTGAACTCCAACCTGGGGTATGTCACCACCTCGCGGGCGCGGGCGAAAATCGTCCACTGGTTCAAATTGCAGGACCGCGACCAGAACGTTGCCGCTGGCAAGGCGCTGCTTGAGCGCGAGTTGGCGCGCCTGGCGCTGCCCCATGTGGATTTCGAGAAGCTGGCCGAGAAAGCCAACCTGAAAAATGCCGAGGACCTGTTTGCCAGCCTCGGTGCCGGCGACCTGCGCCTGGCCCACTTGGTCAACCTGGCGCAACAACTGGTCGAGCCGGAGCGCGGCACCGAGCAGCTCGAATTGATCCCGCGCAAGGCCACGGGCTTCAAACCGGGCAAACGCGGCGATATCCAGATCCAGGGCGTCGGTAACCTGCTGACGCAGATGGCTGGGTGCTGCAAGCCGTTACCCGGTGATCCGATCGTCGGTTACATCACCTTGGGACGAGGGGTCAGTATCCACCGCCAGGATTGCGCCGCGGTGCTGCAGTTGGGTGGCCGCGAGCCAGAACGGATCATCCAGGTCAATTGGGGGCCGGTGCCGGTGCAGACCTACCCGGTGGATATCATCATCCGCGCCTACGACCGTTCCGGTCTGCTGCGTGACGTGACCCAGGTGCTACTCAACGAAAAACTCAACGTGCTGGCGGTCAATACCCGCTCGAACAAGGAAGACAACACCGCGTCGATGTCGATCACGGTCGAGATCCCCGGGCTGGATGCGCTGGGCCGTTTGCTCGGGCGCATCTCGCAGTTGCCGAACATAATCGAGGCCCGCCGCCATCGCGCTTCGTAGGATGGGTTGAGCATAGCGATACCCATGCTGTATCTATCATTGGCTCGATGAGTAACGCGGCGCGCGGGTTTATCACTGCCGCGTAATCCGTGGCCCGCGCCGCTAACCCATCCTACGGATGCGTATTACCGGGATTTGTTATGTACCAACTCGACGACCTGCTGCAACTGATGGCCCGGCTGCGTGACCCGCAGCATGGCTGCCCGTGGGACTTGAAACAGTCCTACGCGAGCATCGTGCCCCACACCCTCGAAGAGGCTTACGAGGTGGCCGACGCCATCGAACGTGGCGACTTCGAGCACCTGCCGGGGGAGTTGGGTGACCTGCTGTTTCAGGTGGTGTATTACAGCCAGCTGGCGCGGGAAGAGGGGCGTTTCGAGTTTGCCGAGGTAGTCGACGGCATCACCCGCAAGCTGATTCGGCGCCATCCCCATGTATTCGTCGATGGTGATTTGTATGGCGCGCCGGATACCGCCAGGCTCGAAGAAGCGGCAGTCAAGCAGCGCTGGGAAGAGCTCAAGGCCGAGGAGCGCGCCGAGAAGGCGGGCGCGCCCGAGCAGTTGTCGTTGCTCGACGATTTGCCCAACGCCTTGCCGGCCCTGAGTCGTGCGGTCAAATTACAGAAGCGCGCAGCCCAGGTTGGGTTCGACTGGCCAGAAGCCTTGCCGGTGGTGGACAAGGTGCGTGAAGAGCTGGATGAAGTGCTCGAGGCCATGAGCGAGAATGATCCGCGGGCAATTGCCGAGGAAGTCGGCGACCTGCTATTTGTGGTGACCAATCTCGCTCGCCATCTAAAGGTCGACCCTGAGTCGGCCCTGCGTGCGGCCAATGCCAAGTTCGAGCAGCGCTTTCGTTTTATTGAACAGGCATTGCGCGAAGCGGGCCGGGCCATGGAAGATTGCGCCCTGGATGAATTGGACGCGCTATGGGGCGAGGCCAAGAAGCTTGAAAAGCAGCAGCTGGCCGACTAGCGAGCTGTGATGCAGAGATTTTGGTGGGGTGTGCCCAAGTGGTCAGCCCCGCCCTACATTTATCGTTTGTTGGGTAGATAGGTACGTTATGGCGATCTCACTACGCGATCAGTTGCTCAAAGCCGGGCTGGTCAACGAAAAGCAGGCCAAGCAGGTCAGCAAGGAAAAACAGAAGCAGCAGCGCATGGAGCACAAGGGGCAGGTCGAGAAAGACGACTCGCAAAAGCTCGCCGCCCAGCAGGCCATGGCCGAGAAAGTCGCGCGCGATCAGGAGCTGAACCGCCAGCAGCAGGAAAAGGCCGAGCAGAAGGCCCGTGCCGCGCAGATCAAGCAGCTGATCGAAGCGTCCCGGCTGCCCAAGCTGACCACTGAGGACTATTACAATTTCGTTGACGACAAGAAGGTTAAGCGCCTGTCGGTCAACACGCTGATGCGCGACAAGCTCAGCAGTGGTTCGCTGGCCATCGTGCGCAGTGGCGGTGGTTATGAAGTGATCCCGCGTGAGGCGGCGCTGAAGATTCAGGAGCGCGACCCGCAGCGCGTGATCATGCTCAACACCCCGACCGAAGCCCCGGATGCCGACGATCCATACGCCGCCTACCAGGTGCCGGATGATCTGATGTGGTAAGGGCCGTGGTGCCGTAGTCTGCGCAGCAAACCGGGTGCTCCGCCGACCTTTTGTAGGAGCGGCTTCAGCCGCGAAGCTTTTGCTGTGCCGCTTAGAATTCGCGGATAAATCCGCTCCCACAAGAGCCGTAGAGCCCATCCACACATAACGGGTACACAGCAAAAAAAAACCGAGCCACTGGCTCGGTTTTTTGTACCTGGCGCTCGTTCAGTCACGGCGGCCTTCAACCGGCTTGCCGTCGACTGTGCCGTCTTTAAGCATGATCTGGTATTCCTTGCCGTCGGTTTCAACCTGATGCAGGCGTACCAGCAAGAAGTCCCAGTCTTTGGCGAACCAGAGGATAGTCTTGCGGCTGCTTTGGGTCGGGTCACGCACGCGCTCGACCTTGATCGCGTCGATCTGACCGGCTTTGGTGCGCACGACTTCTTCACCGAGTACGCGGAAATCATAGGTTTCGATTTCGTCGCCGTCGATCACCTGGTAGCTCATGCTTTGCTTGCCGGCAGCAACGTCATATTGCAGCACCAGTTGATAGGTCGACTTGTCCTGTACGCCGCGATTCAGTGGAAAACTCACAGGATCGCCGCGGTCGGTGCCGGTTACTTGCTTGCCGGCCCAGTCGAAGTCGTGCTTGATTTTCTTGCCTTTGCCCAGGCCGCTGCGCTCGAAACGATAGGTCAGGGGCATAAAAGCATTGTTGTCGAGGCGGAAGGTGCTTTGTTCACTAAGGCCGGCCACTAGCATGGAGGCTTCGAAATTGAGCTGCCAGCGTTCGTTGTCCAGAGCCTGCAGGCTGCGTTGCGCAGTGCCGCTGACCGGCAGTTGTTTCCAGTCGGCGGTGTAGCTGGCGGAGAATGGTTTCAGCTCGCTGGCCAGGGCCGGCAAGCTGAATAAGGCGATGGCGAACAGTAAGGCGCGACGCATGGTATCTCCTGGGTGCCTGTCGGACTTGACCGTTCGTAGCGAGGGAAAGTCCGTGGTCCGACAATTCAGTTAGAGTCAGTGTTGTTGGTCTTACGAGGCTTATAGCTGGCTATTTATCAAGTAAGAGCAGAAAAACGCCGGCCCCGGCTGCTCTGCAGTAGAACAGCGTTGAGCCCGACAGGTTCCTATGTGCGAATCAGGTGGCCAGAACTCGGCAGTGGCTGGCCATCCAGCATTGCGCCTTGTGCATCGAGACGCAAGCGGCCTTCAGCGAACCAGCGCACGGCCAATGGGTAGATCACGTGTTCCTGCCGGTGTACCTGTTGCGCCAAGCTATCCAGCGTGTCGTTCGCGCGTACCGGTATCACTGCCTGTACGACCAGAGGGCCACCATCGAGTTCCTCGGTAACAAAATGCACGCTGCAGCCATGCTCGCTGTCGCCTGCTTCGAGTGCTCGCTGGTGGGTGTGCAGGCCCTTGTATTTGGGCAGCAACGAGGGGTGGATATTCAGCAGGCGGCCGGCGTAGTGACGGACGAAGCCCGGCGTGAGGATGCGCATGAAGCCGGCGAGTACCACCAGCTGCGGTTCGAAGGCGTCTATAGCCTCGACCAGCGCGGCATCGAAGGCCTCGCGGCCTTCGAACTGCTTGTGGTCGAGCACTGCGGTGGCGATGCCAGCCTGTTTTGCGCGCTCCAGGCCATAGGCATCAGCGCGGTTGGAAATCACCGCACTGACACGCGCCGGATTGCCGTCATGGGCGATGCTGTCGATCAGCGCCTGCAGGTTGCTGCCGGAGCCGGAGATCAGCACCACCACATTGCACTGTGCCGACATTAGTGCTGTTTCAGGTTGTTCAGCACGACCTGGGCGGCACCTTCGGCGGCTGTGCCGATCTGGCCGATCACCCAGGGCTGTTCGCCAGCGGCGACCAGGGTTTGCAGGGTCAGCTCGACGTCATCCTGAGCCACGCAGATGACCATGCCTACGCCACAGTTGAGCACGCGGTGCATCTCGGTTTCGTCGACATTGCCTTGCTCTTGCAGCCAGTCGAATACCGCTGGGCGAGTCCAGCTGGCCACGTCGACCACTGCCTGGGCGCCGTCGGGCAGCACGCGTGGGATATTGTCGAGCAGGCCGCCGCCGGTGATGTGGGCCATGGCCTTGACCGCGCCAGTGTCCTTGATCAGCTTGAGCAGCGGCTTGACGTAGATGCGTGTCGGCGCCATCAGCAGGTCGGTCAGCGGCGTGCCGTCGAGCTGGATGGTTTCGATGTCGGCACCCGCAACTTCGATGATCTTGCGGATCAGCGAGTAGCCATTGGAATGCGGGCCGGAGGACGGCAGGGCGATCAGGGCGTCGCCGCTGGCAACCTTGGAGCCGTCGATGATGTCGGCTTTTTCTACCACGCCGACGCAAAAACCGGCCAGGTCGTAGTCTTCGCCTTCGTACATGCCCGGCATTTCAGCGGTTTCGCCGCCGACCAGCGAGCAACCTGCCAGCTCACAGCCAGCGCCAATACCAGTGACCACGGTGGCGGCCACGTCGACGTTGAGCTTGCCGGTGGCGTAGTAGTCGAGGAAGAACAGCGGCTCGGCGCCACACACCACCAGGTCGTTGACGCACATGGCGACCAGGTCCTGGCCGATGCTGTCGTGCCGGTTCAGGTTCAGTGCCAGGCGCAGTTTGGTGCCAACACCGTCAGTACCGGACACCAGCACGGGTTGCTTGTAGCCAGCGGGGATCTCGCAGAGGGCGCCGAAGCCGCCCAGGCCACCCATTACTTCCGGACGCGCGGTGCGTTTGGCCACGCTTTTGATGCGCTCGACCAGGGCTTCGCCTGCGTCGATGTCTACACCTGCGTCCTTGTAGCTGATGGAGGGTTGCTTGCTCATAGATCCAGGCCTTTAAGGGGAATGTCGGATGTGCACCGGCGCTGCGGCGGTCGGTCTGCGAAGGCGCGCGATTTTATCAGGCTTGCCGGGCAGCGGCCACCTGCGGCGTGTGGTGGTTGCCGGGTCGCGGGCGGCTGTTTAAGGTATAAGGCTTGTGCTATGGCTTGTACGCCACCTTCCGTCTGTCGAGAACCCTTTCATGCGCCTGATCGCTCGTCTGTTATTTCTCAGTCTGCCGCTGTTCAGCCTGTCCATTGAGGCGGCGCCAGTAAGCGATCTGTATCAGGTTCGCGAGCCTGTTGCCAGCCAGCAGCCGGAGGAGCGCGATGCTGCCTTGAATCGCGCCCTGCAGACCCTGGTGCTGCGCCTGACCGGCGACCGCGAGGCGGCAAAGAGCCCGGCGCTGGCCGAGCTGCGCAAGGATCCGCAGCAGATAATCAGTCAATATGGTTATGAAGAAGGCATTTTGCTGGTCGATTTCGATCCCGCCAGCACCGACCGCAGCCTGCGTCAGGCCGGATTATCACTGTGGGGAGCCAATCGCCCAGTGATTCTGCTGTGGTGGCTGAACGATGCCAGCGATGGTTCGAGCCTGGTCGGCGACGGGCAGAGTAGTGCCGCACCCTTGCGTCAGGCAGCTCAGCACCGTGGCCTGCCGCTGCGCCTACCGCTTGCCGACTTGAGCGAGCAGTTGCTGGCTACTTCCGAGAACCTTGGCGCGACTGAGCCAGAGGCGCTGCGTGGCGGCTCCGAGCGCTACGGCGCCGATGCCCTGCTGGCTGTGCAGGCCCGTGAAGATAACGGCGAGTGGCAGGCCCAATGGCGTCTGTGGTTGGGCGATGAGCGTGAGCAAGGCAAGGCTCAGGGTGCCGATCAGGCGACATTGGCCGATGCTGTGCTGTTGATGGTGAGCGAGCGGCTGGCGCAGCGTTACGTGGTTGCCCCAGGTGCTGCGAGCAACCTGACCCTGGAGGTGCAGGGCACCGATCTGGCGCGCTATGCCGAGTTGCAGCGGATTCTCCAGCCGCTGGCTGCGCAGCTGCACAAGGTCGAGGGTGATCGCCTGATCTATCAGGTTAATGCCAATGCCGAACAGTTACGCGCGCAGCTGGCGCTGATGCATTTACAGGAAGTGGCTGTCGAAGCCCAGCCAGTCGATGCCGGTCAGTCGATGCAGCCGCCGACCGACGCGCCAGCGCCTCAGGTGCTAAAGCGCGACGATGTGCTGCGTTTTCGCTGGTAGACTGCCGCGGGTCACCGAGTGCTGACGGCCGCATAGGTCATACGTGGGTGCTGTTCAATACTGCGTGGCACCCTATTTCACGTTGCTCTACCAGACGCTTACTCACGGCTCTGCAGAGTGCCCGGATGCACCAATCGAGGATTGAGCATGATTGATTCACGTCGCTGGCTATGGATAGCTGGGCTGCTTCTGCTCGGTTGGCTGCTGTATGTACTCCAACCGATTCTCTCGCCGTTCCTGATCGGCGTACTGCTGGCCTACCTGGGTGATCCTTTGGTGGATCGGCTCGAACGTTGGAAGCTTTCGCGCACCTGGGGCGTGATCGTGGTCTTCGCCCTGTTCAGCCTGATTCTTGCGGTTTTGCTGCTGGTGCTCGTGCCAATGCTCGGCAAGCAGCTGATGCGCCTCTATGAGCTGGCACCGCAAATGCTCGACTGGACCCAGCATCAAGCGTTGCCTTGGGTGCAAGCCAAGCTGGGATTGAATGACGGTTTCTGGCGTTTCGATCAGATCAAGGCTGCGTTCTCCGAGCACCTGGGTCAAACCACCGACATTCTTGGCATGCTCCTGTCAAAAGCCACGGCCTCAGGCCTGGCGCTGTTGGCCTGGCTGGTCAATTTACTGCTGATTCCGGTGGTCAGCTTCTATCTGATGCGCGATTGGGATTTGCTGGTCGCCCGACTTCGTGGCTTATTGCCCCGTCATCACGAAGGCCTGGTGGTGAAACTGGGCCGCGAATGTCATGACGTACTCGGCGCCTTCCTGCGCGGGCAACTGCTGGTGATGTTGGCCTTGGGCCTGATGTACGCCGTTGGTCTGATGCTGATCGGCCTGGAACTGGGGCTGCTGATCGGCATACTGGCGGGCCTGGCCAGCATCGTGCCTTACCTGGGGGTGGTGGTTGGGATTAGCGCAGCATTGGCTGCCGGCCTGTTTCAGTTTGGCGGCGATGTCTACCCGCTGCTGGCCATTGTTGCAGTCTTCACTGTTGGCCAGATGCTCGAAGGTATGCTGCTGACTCCCTGGCTGGTCGGTGACCGGATCGGCCTGCATCCTGTCGCGGTGATCTTCGCGATCATGGCTGGTGGTCAGTTATTCGGCTTCACCGGTGTGCTCCTGGCCTTGCCGGTGGCTGCAGTGATCATGGTTCTAGTGCGCCATGCACATGATTTGTATAAACTTTCGGATCTTTACGGGGAACCCCCCAGCGCTTCTGACGAGCCGATCAGCCCTGCATGAGACCCATTCAACTGCCCTTGGGCGTGCGTCTGCGTGATGACGCCACCTTTGCCAACTACTATCCCGGCGCCAATGCCGCGGCGCTTGGCTATGTCGAGCGTCTGTGCGAGGCCGAGGCCGGCTGGGCAGAAAGCCTGATCTATCTGTGGGGCGGTGCAGGGGTGGGGCGTAGCCATCTGCTCCAGGCGGCCTGTCTGCGTTTCGAACAGAACGGTGAGCCGGCAGTTTATCTGCCGCTGGCGGAGTTGGTCGAACTCGGCCCGACCATGCTGGATAACCTGGAACAGTATGAACTGGTCTGTCTTGATGACCTGAATGCCGTTGCCGGGCTTAGTGATTGGGAAGAGGCGCTGTTTCATCTGTTCAATCGCTTGCGCGATAGCGGCAGACGTTTGCTGCTCGCGGCCAGCAGTTCGCCGCGCGAACTGCCAGTCAAGCTGGCGGACCTACAGTCGCGCCTGACCTTGGCACTGGTCTTCCAGCTGCAGTCGTTGTCCGATGAAGACAAATTGCGCGCCCTGCAATTGCGTGCTTCGCGTCGCGGCCTGCACCTCAGTGATGAGGTTGGCCGTTTTATCCTGACCCGGGGCGAGCGCAGCATGAGCGCGCTATTCGAGTTGCTTGAGCGACTGGATCAGGCCTCCTTGCAGGCCCAGCGCAAGCTGACTATTCCCTTTCTCAAAGAAGTCCTGGGGTGGTAGCAATCGATTGCTTGGTCGTTGCTGCTAGCGTTTGATGGGTTACGCGGCACGGATATCCGCGCGGTTAGCGGCTCTGCCAGCATGCGGCTAACCCCTCCGGGCTGGCAGTCGCAGGGCTTTTGTAGGGTGTGGCGGGGCGCTTAGGCTTCAGCGCAGCGATACCTGTCGACTGGTTGCACAGCCGCTGAGGTTGTTGATTTCGCAGGTCGCGGTGATGGGTATCGCTTCGCTCAACGCCATCCTACGGGGGCCACACGCTGACTCGCTGCAGCTACTCCCCAGCCAGTTTGCGGTCGTACTGGAAGCACCAGCGGGTGTACATCAGCGCGGCGCAGAACAAGCTGACACTCAGCACCGCTTGTGCCCAACCAAACAGCGCCTTGGACGGATCGAAGGCGGCCAGGACCCCCTGAATGAAGTACAGGTTGACCACGAAGCAGGCCCAAGCATGGGCGCGCGCGTTGCCGAGGATCAGCCCAGGGGCAAGCAGCAGCAAGGGAACCAGCTGGAAGGCCACGATCACCCAGAGCAGTTTGCTCGGTATGCCGGCAAACACCAGGTTCCACACCAGCAGCAATACCGCCAGAGCCAGGAAACTCGCCAGGCTGATGGCGCGACTGATGGCCATGCGCGGTTTCAACCAGGCGAGCGCCGGCAGGGGTTTGGGGATTTTAGCCACGGGTTGTCTCCAGTTTGATTGCGGTGTTCGCCAAGCGCTGGCCGAGTACGCGGCAGAGGGCGATTTCATGTTCGTCGAGGGCGCGTTTGCCGTCGGCACCCGCCAGATGGCTGGGGCCGTAAGGGGTTCCGCCGCCGTGGGTTTCCAGCAGTGCAGATTCGCTGTAAGGCAGGCCGGTGATCAGCATGCCATGGTGCAGCAGTGGCAACATCATCGATAGCAGGGTGGTTTCCTGGCCGCCGTGCAAACTGGCAGTGGAGGTGAATACGCCGGCCGGTTTACCGACCAGGCCACCGCTCAGCCACAGGCTGCTGGTGCCATCGATGAAGTATTTCAGTGGCGCCGCCATGTTGCCGAAGCGTGTCGGGCTACCCAGTGCCAGACCTGAGCAGTTCTTCAGGTCGTCGAGGCTGGCATACAGCGCACCTTCGGCTGGAATTTGCGGGGCTACCGCCTCGCACTCGCTGGAGATTGCCGGCACCGTGCGCAGGCGCGCCTCCAGGCCAGCCATTTCCACACCACGGGCAATCTGTCGGGCCATGTCAGCGGTGGCGCCGTGGCGGCTGTAATACAGAACCAGAATATAGGGTGCGCTCACGGCAGAATCTCCAGGATTTTCTCCGGTGGCCGGCCAATTACCGCTTGGCTGCCGACGATCAGAATCGGCCGCTCGATCAGTTTGGGATGGGTGGCCATGGCTTCGATCAATTGCGCTTCGCTCAGGTCCGTGGCGGCCAGGTTCAGCGTGCGATAGTCATCTTCGCCGCTGCGCAGCAGTTGTCTGGCGCCGATCCCGAGTTTGCCGAGTATGTCGCTTAATTGGGCGACGCTGGGCGGGGTGTCCAGGTAGCGCACGATGGTCGGCGTAAGGCCGCGCGCTTCGAGCAGTTGCAAGGCGCTACGGGACTTCGAGCAGCGGGGATTGTGGTAGAGCGTCAGATCGGTCATGTGCAGGTCGCATCTTGCGTCAGGTGACGGCTATTCTAACCGCGTCGGCCCGCTAGTCTGAACAGGGTGAAGTGTTTGTGGTCTGCATTGGGGCCAGTTGGTTAATCGCTAAGGAGAATGCATGCGTCAGCGCTTGAATGATTGGTTGGAATTCTGGCGTTTTCTGCTGCAGCGCTTTCTCGCCGACCGTGGTGCCAACAATGCCGCGGCGTTGACCTACACCACGCTGTTTGCGGTGGTGCCAATGATGACCGTGACCTTTGCCATGCTCTCCGCCGTGCCGGCTTTTCAGGGCACGGGTGAGCAAATCCAGACCTTTATTTTCCGTAATTTCGTGCCTTCGGCCGGTGAAATGGTTCAGGAGTACCTGCGTAACTTCACGGCGCAGGCCCGTCAACTGACCTGGATAGGCGTGATCGTATTAGCGGTTACTGCCTTCTTGATGCTGGTCACCATAGAAAAAGCCTTCAACACCATCTGGCGGGTACGCCAGCCGCGCCGGGGTGTTTCGAGCTTTCTGCTGTATTGGGCAATTTTGAGTCTGGGCCCTATCCTGCTCGGCACTGGTTTTGCGGTCAGCACCTATATAGCTTCGCTGTCGCTTATTTCCGGTCCTGATGCGTTGATTGGTGCGAAAACCTTGCTGGGTTTTGCGCCGCTGCTGTTCAGTGTGGCGGCGTTTACCCTGCTCTATGCCACGGTACCTAATGCACGGGTGCCTGTGCGACATGCCTTGATGGGCGGGTTGTTCACTGCCGTGCTGTTCGAGGTGGCTAAAGCGTTGTTTGGGTTTTATGTGCAGCGCTTTCCGGGCTATCAGTTGATTTACGGCGCTTTTGCCACTGTGCCGTTGTTCCTTCTGTGGATCTACCTGTCGTGGTTAATCGTGCTATTTGGTGCCGAACTGGTCTGCAACCTGAACGCCTCGCCGCAGTGGCGAAAACGTGCAATGCCGCGGTTGTTGGTGGTGATGGGGATCTTGCGGGTGTTTTATGCGCGGCAGCAGTCAGGCCTGAAAGTGCGCCTGCGCGATGTACAGCGTCAGGGCTGGCAGTTGCCGGAGCATGAGTGGGAGGAGGTGCTCGATTTTCTTGAGCAGCAGCAGTTGGTTGCGCCGACTAGCGCGGGATCGTGGGTATTGAGTCGTGATCTCGATCACTACAGCCTGCAGCAGTTGCTGAAACGCAGCCCGTGGCCGTTACCGCAGCTCAGCCAGTTGCCGGAGCAGCTCGATGAGCCCTGGTATCCAGCGCTGCGTCAGGCACTGGAGCAGCTGTACGAGGAGCAGGCTGTGCTGTTCGATGGCAGCCTGGCGGACTGGCTGAGCCCTGTCGCCGAGTAACAAAAAGCACAGTATTGCTATGGCGCCTCTCAGGTCCCCCTAGGGCGAATGCAGGCCGGCACATTTTTGCTCATCACTTGTGCGAGACATGCCACTGGCTGTTGGGCCTCGTCGCGCTCAGCCCCAACCGAGCCCTCTCGCAGTGTCTGCCGCTCAGGCCAGGAGCAGCGGGTGACGCGCGACCAGGGCTGTGCCGAGGTCGGTCGGCGGTAGCTGCATGATCACCTGGCTATGCACGTTGGCCTGCTGCAGCCAGAGATTTTCACCTTCGCCGAATTGCCCATGGGGTAGCCACAGACCGTGACGCCAGCCATTCCCGGGCTCTGGCGTGCTCTGCAAAACGCCTTGGTGAGTTTGTGCGCTGGGTGTGCGGCGTAGCCAGACCGGTTTCGCCAGGCCTTTCAGGTAGTGCAGCCCGAGGTGCAGCCCCTCGATGTTGAGATGACGCCAGCGCACCAGTGCCAGGCGCGGTGTCGGGTTGCTGGTCAGCAAGAGCACCAGTTGTCCCACGGCTACGTGCGCGGCTTGGTCGGGATGGCACAGCAGGCGCGCGCCACCGGCACTGGCATCGAGCATCTGGGCTGCCGAGGAACAAGGCCGCTGCTCCAGTAATTGGGCGTGGATGGCTGGCAAGCCGACCAGCAGGTTGCAGGTCACGTCAAATTCTTCACGAGGGTCACGGCGTTGCTGCTGGCCCAGCCAGTGGTGTCGGACGCGTTCAAGTAGCTGGTGCTCGTGGGTACTCTGCAGCGGGGCTGGATCATCCAGTGCGACCAGCAGGGCGCCCAGCTCGAAACGCCTCAGGTAGTCGCGGCTGCCGTCGGGTTGCTGCGCATAACCAAGGCAGGGCTGCGACTCGGTCAAGTCGACAACCGGGGCCTCGCTGTCGCCCTCGTCATCCCAAGGCAGCAAGCGAGCCAGGCTTGCCAGGGGGGCGAGGGCGCCAAATAGCTGAGGGCATTCGCCCTCGGCAAGGTGAAAGGGGTTGCTCAGGGCGAGCAGCAGCATCTGTTGGTACAGGCCGCGCAAGGTGCACGCCGGTGCCGGTTGGAAGGCTGCTGCAACCGGCTCATCCAGGCAGTCCTGGTGCTCGCCTATCCAGTACAGCAGATGACTGTCGCGCCACAGGCTTGGCGCCGGTTCCTGATACCGCTGGTAGTTACGTAGCAGACTTTGCGCGAGGAAATGCAGGGCCATGTACAGGCACCAGGCCAGGTGCGGGCGCGAGGGCTGCCGGCCTTTTAGAATCTGCAGAAGCAGACGCTTGAAACCGATGGCCAGCTCATTGCATAGACGCACGAACAGCGGGGAAGGGGGCTTGCCGTAAAGGTAGGCTGCGGCATAGTGTCGGTACTCATCGCTGCAGTTTTGCAGTGCGCGTTGCCTTTCGAGTAAGGTCATGGCGCTGCGATTGAGCCTGAACAGCAGGCTGAGCAACAGTTGCAGCGCATCTTCATGCTGCAGCGAACGGGCTTGGGCTAACCGCTCGTTAAGATCGGCCAACGGCGCCGCGTCTTCATCGAGGATGTCCGGCACTTCAAGGCGCAAGGCATCTAGCGTCATATCAACCCAATGTGGACGAGGAACGAATGCATGGGAACACGACTCCAGGTCGTTATTCGTACGGTAATAGGAATTTGCGTTGGCTTGCTGCTGGCTGGTTGCGCTGAAGATGTCGGCGTCGATCAGCATGGGCAAAAGGTACCGGCTGAGCGCCTGGAAGGCCAGTGGTTGGTGATTAATTACTGGGCCGAATGGTGTGCGCCCTGCCGCAGCGAGATTCCCGAATTGAATGCGCTCGCCGTGCAGTTCAAAGGGCAGCCGGTGAGTGTGCTGGGGGTGAATTTCGACGGCTTGCAGGGAGCCGATCTGACCACGGCGTCACAGGCAATGGGGATTGAATTCACCGTGCTCGCGCAAGACCCGGCCGTGCGCTTCGGTTTGCCACCGAGCGCCGTGCTGCCGGTGACTTATATCGTCGATGATCACGGACAGATGCGCGAACGCTTGCTCGGCGAACAATCCGCCAAAGGCCTGGCGGCGCGGGTGCAGGCCTTGCGTACGGGAGAATAGAGGCATGCAACGAATGTGTTTACATGGTTATGTCAGCGGCCGGGTGCAGGGTGTGTTCTTTCGCCATGCGACTGCCGATCACGCCGAGCGCCTGGCGTTGGATGGCTGGGTGCGTAACCTGAGCGATGGCCGTGTCGAGGTGTTGCTCGAAGGCGAAGAGGCGGCCGTGCGCGAGCTGGCCGCCTGGCTGGAGCAGGGGCCGCCCAAGGCCAAGGTTACTGCGGTCGCGCTGGAGGAGCAGACGCTGCAAGGGATTGCCGGCTTCATCGTGCGGCGCTGATGGCGTGTAGGCTGGCGTTGAAGTGGCCGGGTGCATCCTGGGTTGCATGCCCATGCGGAGCGTGGGAACGATCAAAAATCAGACACAAAGTCTTGTAGGAGCCAGTGACTGTAGGATGGCGTTGAGCGCAGCGATACCCATCAAGCGGTTTATGTCTGTACCCGTTGGCATGGCGAATATCGATGATGGGTTACGGCGCCTTTGTTCTGCTGGCAGCAGGTCAATTTGCGGGCGCCTAACCCATCCTACGGTCTTGCTCCTTGAGTGCTCCAGTTTGCAGCGCGACAGCGCGGGGTCGAAGACGAGGCGGGGTCTTTTGCGAGCTATGTGCTCGGCCTACGTTGCCGCAGGCCATTGCACATGAACTCAGAACCTACCGAGGATGCGTCCACTCATCCGCCAATCACGGTTTGACGTACCAGAAGTCGTGCCAGAAGCCGATGACCTTGGCGGGGTAGGTCTGTTTGCCAAGGCTGCCGTTATAGCGGGCCAAGGCGCGGCTCAGGTTGCCGCCCTCTTTGCGCAAATAGAAGCTGAGAATGGTGCAGCCGTAACGCAGGTTGGTGGCGTTATCGGTGAGGTTGTCCTGCGGGCGACCGAGTTCGGCTTTCCAGAACGGCATGACTTGCATCATGCCCTGGGCGCCTGCCGAGGAAATAGCGAACCGGTCGAAGTGGCTTTCCGTGTGGATCAGCGCCAGAACCAAGTCGGGGCGCAAGCCCGCCTTGCTGGCTTCGCGGTGTACCAGCCTGAGCAGGGTCAGGCGTTCTTCCGCGTCGGGGATGTAGCGGGCCAGGCGGGTCGACATGTCCAGCAACCAGACTTCTGCATCGAAGCGATCCTGAAAGCTGTCGGCGTCGGCCACTGTGCGTTGCAGCAGCGCCCGCAGTTCCGGCTCGGCTGCCTGGCGCAGGTTGGCCTGGCTGGGTGGGCACAGCAGTGCAATCAACAGGGTCAGGCACAGGCGCAAGGCCATGTTCCGGCTCAGTCGTTACCGGGGTCGGCAACCAAGCGCCCGGCATCCTGGATCAGGGCCAGCAAAAACTGCTCCTGCAGCTCGGGGTCGTTGCGGGTCAACTCGATCAAGCTCTGTTCCAGTTCGCTGGCTTCTTCTTCCAGGCCCAGCTCAGACAAGCGCTTGACCCGGTGCACCCATTGCTCGACATCGTCGCCTTCCAGGTCATCGTAGATCAGCGTGTGCGCTTCCTGCAGCTTGCCGCGCAGGGTGCGACTGACCATAAGAGCAGCATCTGCTCGGGTCGAGCCCTGCGGGTCTGCAACGCTCAGCTGCAGGGTGCCGATACGGCTGACATCCTGCTCGGCAAAGGGGCTGTCGAGCAGGTTGAGGCGCAGTACGCCATTGCGATCGGTCAGCAGCTCATGGGTTTGCCCGTTGGCGTTGACCAGCACCGAGCGCTCAGCCCAAGGCAAGCTGGAGTATTCCATGCGGGCATCCTGGCGTTGCTCGTCGAGGCTGGCGAGATTTTGTTGCGAGCGGCCGTTGGACTCGACGTTCATGAATGGATTGAGCCCGGCGAAGCCATAGCTGATCCAGTCTTTAGTGGCGCTGTCCGGCAGCCTGCCGAGCAATACCACGTTGAGTGCGTTGGCGCCGATGCCGGCGACCACAGCAACTGCGCCGAGCGGCACTTCGTAGAGCTCGCGCCAGGGCTGGTAAGGCGTGTAGCGGTCGTAGCGACGCGTGACCTCGAAGGCGGTCACCTCAAAGGTCTTCTGTTCATGCACCCGTATTCGCCGCTGCGGCAATTCCAGTACGCGTGGTTCGCCAACGTCTATTTGCAGGCTGTGATCCAGCAGATTGCGTTCGACGCGCTCTTCATGCTCGCTGCGTTGTGGCAACTGGTTGGCACAGCCACTCAGGAAAAGGGCGCCGCAGAGTGCGGAGCCAACGAGGCCCAGGGTGTTTCGTGTGAACATGACGGCTCTTTTGAAAGGCTGAAATCAGCGGCGGATACGTGCTTGGATGAACGGCATGATGTCGGCGACAGCAACCACCTGGGCTTCAGTTTCCTGACGGCTCTTGTATTCCAGATTGCCATCGGCCAGGCCGCGATCACTAATCACAATGCGATGCGGGATGCCGATCAATTCCATGTCTGCGAATTTGATGCCCGGACTGGTCTTCTTGTCACGGTCATCGAGTAGCACTTCAAAGCCGGCAGCCGTCAGATCAGCATAGAGCTGGTCGGTGGTTTCACGCACGGCGTCGGTTTCATAACGCAACGGCACCAGCGCGACCTGGAACGGCGCCAGCGTGTCGTTCCAGAGAATTCCGCGCTCGTCATTGTTTTGCTCGATGGCCGCAGCCACCACGCGCGATACACCGATGCCGTAGCAGCCCATGGTCAGGGTTGCAGGCTTGCCATTCTCGCCCATCACGGTGCAGTTCATCGCTTCGCTGTATTTACTGCCCAGCTGGAAGATATGCCCGACTTCGATGCCGCGCTTGATCTCCAGCGTGCCCTGGCCATCCGGGCTTGGGTCGCCAGCGACGACGTTGCGCAGGTCGGCGACTTCAGGCAGTGGCAGATCGCGCTCCCAGTTGGCGCCGAAGTAGTGCTTGTCGTCGATATTGGCGCCAATGGCGAAATCGCTCATCAGGGCCACCGAGCGGTCGACGATGCACGGCAGTGGCAGGTTCAGCGGGCCGAGGGAGCCAGCGCCAGCGCCAATGGCGTCACGTAGTTCGGCTTCGGTGGCCATGGTCAATGGGCTGGCGACCTGTGCCAGGTTAGCCGCCTTGATCTCGTTCAGTTCGTGATCGCCGCGAATGATCAGCGCGATCAACTTGCCGTCTTCGGCACCCTGCACCACCAGGGTCTTGATGGTTTTTTCGATGGGCAGGTTGAAGCCTTCGACCAAATCACTGATGGTCTTGGTATTAGGCGTATCGACCAGGCGTAGTTCTTCAGTGGCGGCGCCGCGCACGGTTTCGCGCGGAGTAGCTTCGGCTTTTTCGATATTGGCGGCGTAGTCGGAGCTGTTGCTGAAGGCGATATCGTCTTCGCCAGACTCGGCCAGCACGTGGAACTCATGGGAGCCGGTGCCGCCGATCGAGCCGGTGTCGGCCTGTACCGGACGGAAATTCAAGCCAAGGCGGGTGAATATGTTGCAGTAGGCCTGGTGCATGCGGTCATAGGTCGCTTGCAGCGACGCCTGATCGACATGGAAAGAATAGGCGTCCTTCATGATGAATTCGCGGCCACGCATCAAGCCGAAGCGCGGACGAATCTCGTCGCGAAACTTGGTCTGGATCTGGTACAGGTTGAGCGGCAACTGCTTGTAGCTGCTCAATTCGTTGCGTACCAGGTCGGTGATCACTTCTTCATGGGTCGGGCCGACGCAGAACTCGCGGCCGTGACGGTCTTTGACACGCAGCAATTCTGGGCCGTATTGCTCCCAGCGGCCCGACTCCTGCCACAGCTCGGCGGGTTGGATAGCCGGCATCAGCACCTCGAGGGCGCCTGCGGCGTTCATCTCTTCGCGCACGATCGCCTCAACCTTACGCATCACGCGCAGGCCCATCGGCAGCCAGGTATACAGGCCCGAGGCGAGTTTACGGATCATCCCGGCGCGCAGCATCAGCTGGTGGCTGATCACCACGGCATCGGAAGGGTTTTCTTTAAGTGTCGAGAGCAGGAACTGACTGGTGCGCATAATTGGCCGTTCTGTCGGTTGCAAGGGCTTTTAATAGGTCGGCATTGTACGGTGCCTGTACTGTTGCGTACAGGATGCAGGCAGGCTGTTCAACAGGAGGCGGATGTGACGCAAATGACGGCGGAACAGGTTCAAGCGCTGATTCGGGCGGGTTTGCCAATAGCTGAAGATATCGAGCTGTGTATCGACCGCTTGGATGCGCAGGGCGTACTGGCGCGGGTACCGTTTCACGAAAAGCTGATCCGTCCGGGTGGCACGTTGTCGGGGCCGACCATCATGGCGCTGGCGGATGCGGCCATGTACGCGGTGGTGTTGGGGCGCTTGGGACGCGTGGAAATGGCGGTGACCTCGAACCTGAATATCAACTTTCTGGTCAAGCCAAAACCGGTGGATCTATTCGCCGAGGCGCGAATATTACGCCTGAGTCGACGCCAGGCGGTGTGCGAAGTTTCGCTGTATTCGCTGGGTAATGAAGAGGAGTTGGTGGCGCATGTGACGGGCACTTACGCCTTGCCGCTTTGATAGTGGGCGGTTGAATAGTGATCAATGGATAACTGGTAGACAAGAAAAAGCCCGGCAGAAGCCGGGCTTTTCATGTCGCTAACGAATTACAGCTGAATTACAAAACGCTCAGCGGGTATTCGACGATCAGACGGAAATCGTTTACGTCGCCACCGTAAGAGCTATTTGCACGGTAGATGGCATTGCGAACGCGGAAGGACAAGTCCTTCGCAGCGCCTTCTTGGATCACGTACTTGGCTTCGATATCCAGTTCGTGTTCTTTGGCGTTGTTGTCAGTAATATCGCCAAGGTCATTGCGGGTAGTGATATCGGTACCGGTGATGTATCGGGTCATGAAGCTCAGACCTGGTACGCCGAAGGTGGCCATGTCGATGTCGTAACGGGCCTGCCAGGACTTCTCGTTTTCAGCGTTGAAGTCGGAGTACTGGACCGAGTTCGACAGCCAGATGGTGCCGCCACCGTCAACGCCGTAAGCGTAGCCAGCATCACCGCTGGACCGCTGGTGAGCAACAGTGAAGGTGTGAGCGCCCAAGTTATAAGCGGCGGCCAAGCTCCAGATCTTGTTGTCAACTTCGCCGGCTAGTTCTTGACCTTCGCCGCGAGTTCTGTAGGCATTGAAATCAAAGTTCAGGCCCTGATCTTCTGCCAGTGGCAGATTGTAGTTCAGGTTGACATAGGTCTTCTTGAAGTAGTCTTCGACGTCCGAGGCGTGGATGGCGCCGCTGAAGTTGTCGGTGAAGCTGTAGCTGGCGCCTATGATGTTGGCGGAAGTCAGGCCTGCTTCGCCCTTGCCGTTGATGTCATCACGGCTGGAGCCGGTCTGGCTGCTCAGTGCGGTGAAGCGACCAGCAGTCAGTTCCAGGCCTTCGATCTCGTTGCTGGTCAGCAAAGTACCAGTGGCGACTTCCGGCAGGATGCGGCTGTCGTCGGTGCTGAAGACCGGGCTACCGGTGAACTGGTTGCCGTACTTCAGTACGGTGTCAGAGATGCGGAACTTGATGGCGCCGCCCACTTCGGTCTGGGTGTCGTCACCGCGACCGCTGTCGGTAGTGCCGAACTGGCCGGTGTTGTGGCGGCCGCGGCCGCTGTCGATCTTGATGCTGCTCAGGGAGTGAGCGTCGACACCGACACCGACGGTGCCTTGGGTGAAGCCGGATTCGGCCAGCAGGCGGATGCCCAGGCCGAATTCTTCGCGGTAACCATTCTTGAAACCGCTGGACTTGGAGGCGTCGGCAATATTGCCGCCACCGTTACGGAAGTCACGGTTCATGTACAGGGCGCGGTTGAAGATATTGAAGCTGCTGTCTTCAACAAAGCCCTTGGATTCGGACTGGCTCGAGGCCATGGCCATTTGGGTACTGCCCGCTGCTACTGCGAGGGCGATTACGCTCCACTTCATCACTTGCATCGTGATTGCTCCTTTGGTTTAGAAGAGTTGCGCTGTCCAACTAATTGTTATATGGACAGCTCTTTCTTTTTGTGTCGGCGCTAACTTATAACACGCGGCCAAAGTTGGCGACAGTTGCAATCTATTCCTTGCGTTTTGTTCACAGTCATGTCGCAAAAAAGGTTGAGGCATGTCGCAATTCTGTAGTTTTTCGCGTGTATTTTGCAGCGCTGACAAATTCTATGATTTCGGTTGCTAGTAACCGGGCTTTTTGCTGGGCGGCACGCCGTGCCGAACCCTGAGTAATCTAAAGCAAGAGTCGTGCTCAAAAGGCTGAGTATTGCTGGTGGGCGGGGTTTTTTTCGTGGCCAGGCTTGTTTGGGCGAGCATCAAAAAGCCTTGGCGCCAGGTTTAATGCGGGCTGGCGGTGCTCTCTGTCGCGCGCGTTTTGCAGTGTAGGGGTGGCTGGTCCGGCGTTTGTTGCTGCGCATTGGCAGCACTCTGCCGGGCGGTGCGGGTTGCCGCGGTAACGTCTGCAGGGCTTTTTATTACGGTTAGAAACAAACTGTGCGCACTAATGGTGCGTGCTCGGTCGGTGTGTGCCGCTGGGCGGCGTATTGGCGGCGGTTGAGTGTTCACGTGAATCCGCCGTAGCTCCCGCGTATCCTGCTTGCCCGTCGTTTGGCGTGTCGGGTTGTATTTATGGCGCTAAGCTTTGTCTATTCAGTGGTGTAGCAGGAGGGTGGCCTATGTTTGTTTTGGATCCGCGTTTGCAGCAGGACACTCTGCCGGTGGGCGATTTTTCGTTATGCCGTTTGCTGCTGATGAATGATGCGCACTACCCCTGGTTTATCCTGGTGCCGAGGCGCGAGGATGTGAGTGAGCTGTTTCAGCTTGATGCCGATGACCAGCAAGCCCTGTGGAAAGAAACCACGAGGCTGGCCGAGACGCTCAAGGACGCCTTCGGTGCCGACAAAATGAACGTTGCCACCCTGGGAAATATGGTTAGCCAACTGCACATGCATGTGATCGCTCGGCGTCGTGACGATGCCGCCTGGCCTGCGCCCGTGTGGGGGCGGTTGCCTGCGCAGCCTTACAGCGATGAGCAGGTGCTGGCGATCAAGGACAGGTTGCGCCTGGTGCTGACTGAGAATTTTTGTTTTATCGAGGGCTGAGTATGAATGCCGAACAGCGAATCACCGATCTGGAAAGCCGCTTGGCTTTTCAGGATGACACCATTCAAACACTCAATGATGTGCTGGTGACTCAGCAGCGAGAGCTGGATCGTTTGCAGTTGCAGCTCGCGGCCCTGGCCAGGCGTCAGGAGGAAATTGGCGGGCAACTTGATGCGGTGGAGGATGAGCTGCCGCCGCCTCACTATTAGTGTCGAGACAGGGTTCAAATGTCGCAAACTTGTAGGAGCACGCCATGCGTGCGAATCGCCGGCATGGCCGGCTCCTACGCCTGACGGCTAACGGCGCATGGGACTCCACGACAAATGATCTGTGGCGCGACAATAGTAGTCGCTGGCGACGTTGTATAAACAGAAAAGCCCGCATTTTGCGGGCTTTCTGCTTTGCGTCGAGGCTAGCGGCGCGCAGGAGATGCCGCTATCACGTCTTCCGCTTGCAGGCCCTTATCGCGCTGCATGACGGAGAATTCGACGCGTTGACCCTCGACCAGTACCCGATGGCCTTCGCCGCGAATCGCGCGAAAGTGGACAAAGATGTCGTCACCCGAGTCGCGAGAAATAAAGCCGAAGCCTTTGGAGGTGTTGAACCATTTGACCGTGCCGGTTTCTCGGTCGGTCATGTCATGGGTCACGGCGCTGCCGCGGAAGTTCAGGCGCAAGTTAGTCATCAGGTGCAGCAATACTGCAGCCACAACGACCAGCAAGCTAAACAGGGTGGCAGGCTGATCGGCAATCGTTGGTAGCGGGGCTAACAGTATCAGGGCCTGCAACAATGTGCCCAGGATCAACAGGGCTGAAACCAGGTTTTGCAGTTGATGGCGCAGGCCGGCGTGCCAGATTGGCAGTTGCGGTGCCAGGAGCAGGTTGAGTAAGCCAAACAAGCCAAGGCAGAGGGCTTCTGGCTGTTGTAGGAAGGGCAGGGTTTGAGTACTTAGGCTTGGCACAAATGACAGCAGCAGGGCAGTTAGGCCCGTTAGCAGGTGGACAATTTTCAACATGTTCAATGAGCTCACTTATTAAAAGGATCGCCAGGAATAGCTGATTGCACAGGCATTGCCTTGAGTTGAGGGCGTTGTGGATGCGCGTGTAATCAGCCTATGCACTGCTCCAGTAGCTCGGAGCAGTGGCACGGGGCGTATTTAACAGCAAAGAGGGGAGCTACTCAAATCAAGCGCTTATGGCGGTTTCGCGTGGTTCGGGTTGTACCTGGTTGCGGCCGTTGTGTTTGGCCTGGTACAGGGCGTCATCGGCACGGGTAAGCAGGCTTTCCAGGGTGTCCCCGGGTTTGGCGAGGGCATAGCCGAAGGAGGCGCTGATGCTGTCGAGCACCTGGTCGGTACGGCGTACCTTTATCCGCAGGGACTGGATTTTCTCCCGCAAGCCTTCGGCGAATTCGTGTGCGCCCTGCGTGTCTGGGCACTCGCGAAGGATTATGCAGAACTCTTCACCGCCGTAGCGCGCGGCAGTGGCGCGCGGGGGCAGTGCGTCGCGCAGCAGTTGACCGACATGCTGCAGGACACGGTCACCCAGTGGATGGCCATATTGATCGTTGAACTGTTTAAAGTGGTCAATATCCAGCATTACCAAAGCGACGCCTTGGTGTTCGCCCGTCAGCGCTTGTTCCAGCAGGCGGGTAAAGGCATGCCGGTTGAAGATCTGAGTCAGGCTGTCGAGGGTTGCCGCGACGTGAGCACGCTCTAGCTGGCCGCGTAGGTGCTGGATTTCGTTCTGCGCTGCACGAATGCGATAGAGGAACTTCTCTTGCTGTTCCTGCATGAGCTGGGTGCTTTGCTGCAGGTCGTTGAGTACGTTGGGCAGGTCGTCGATGATCGGTTCTTGCAGTGCGCTGAGGCCCTGCTGCAGGCTGGCTTGATAGTTGTGGCTGCCCGTAACGCTGAGGGCGATGCCATCTTCTAGGGAATCGGCCAGTTCGATGACTTGTTGCTGGCCAGCGCGGGCCTCGTCGAGTTCGTTACGAATGACGTAGTCGCGGAATAGCTTGACCGCTACTTCCGCTGGAAAACTGTCGAAGTCGCTGACGATTTTATCCAGGCGGCGGTTTAACTCCGGCACCTGGCCTTGGCTGTAGGTGTACCAAAGCGCGTAGTGCAGCGGATTGGGCGGTATGCCGTGACGCATCATGAGGGGCACGGCCAGTTTCAGCAGGGCGGCGGCCTCGCGGGTGTCTTCCGGGTAGCGCTCAAGGATATTGAGGTTTTTGTCTGGCTTGCTCATGCACGTCACTGTGGCAAGTTGCGGATAGCTAAAGCATAGAGCACGCGCTGATCTTGCGCCTAGACACATTTCGCGCTTGGGCGGTCCAGTCGCAAGCACAGGCAAAGACCTGTGGTCTTTGCCTGCTGGTTATTTTATGCGCTGTGCGGGAGTGGTGCTCGCTGTTCTGTTAGGCGTCGAGCAGGCTGCGCAGCATCCAGGCGGTTTTTTCATGCACTTGCATGCGCTGGGTCAGTACGTCTGCGGTGGGTTCGTCGCTGACTTTGTCGAGCAGCGGGAAGATCCCGCGCGCAGTGCGAATCACGGCTTCCTGACCTTGAACCAGCTGTTTGATCATGTCGGCAGCGTTCGGCACGCCTTCTTCTTCTTTAATGGACGACAGGCGCGCATAGGCTGCGTAGGTGCCAGGTGCCGGGAAGCCCAGGGCGCGAATGCGCTCGGCGATCTGGTCGACGGCCAAGGCTAGTTCGGTGTATTGCCCCTCGAACATCAGGTGCAAGGTGTTGAACATCGGGCCGGTGACGTTCCAGTGAAAATTGTGAGTTTTCAGGTACAGGGTGTAGGTGTCTGCAAGGAGGCGGGATAGCCCTTCAGCGATGGCTGCGCGGTCCTGTTCAGCGATGCCGATATTGATTTCCATAACGTTTCTCCTTTCAAGTGGCTTGGAGTTTGTCAGGCTCCGCAGTTGTTCGAGCCTAACATAGGCTCTGCTGGCTTTATCTTGGCTTATATCAATAAGTGCCATTGTCTGATGCTATGAATGTCGCTCATGCATATCCTCTGGGGCTTCGTGTGCATGGCGCTTGCTCAAGGCATATGTCTGTTAGGGTGGCTGAGCAACGGCGCCTGGGGCGGCGGCTGCAAGTAACGGCTTAACCATATATAATCTTGCGCTTTACTGCTGCGAGCGGGTCTGGGGCTGTTTGGCGCAAGCGCGCCGTTGGTTGCCAGCCCCGTCGAATGTTGCAATTGCAAAAAAAATACCGCGTGAACCTGCCGACAGGTATGGCCCCGGACAAGCGCCGCGCTCCATGCGGCCCAACGAATTCAAGACTCAAGAGAAGCGATTACCACCATGATGCGCAGCCATTATTGCGGCCAACTGAACGAGAGCCTGGACGGCCAGGAAGTCACCCTTTGCGGTTGGGTACATCGCCGTCGTGACCATGGCGGGGTGATTTTCCTCGACATTCGTGACCGCGAAGGTCTGGCCCAGGTGGTATTCGATCCTGATCGTGCCGAGACGTTTGCTGTCGCCGATAAAGTGCGCAGCGAGTATGTGGTGAAAATCACTGGCAAGGTGCGCCTGCGTCCAGCCGGTGCCGGCAACGCCAATATGGCCTCCGGCGCCATTGAAGTGCTCGGCTATGAGCTGGAAGTGCTCAACGAGGCGGAGACCCCGCCGTTCCCGCTCAACGAATACTCCGATGTCGGCGAAGAAACTCGTCTGCGCTATCGCTTTATCGACCTGCGCCGCCCTGAAATGGCAGCCAAGTTGAAGCTGCGTTCGAGCATCACCAGCAGCATCCGCCGCTACCTGGATGACAACGGCTTCCTCGACGTGGAAACGCCGATTCTCACCCGTGCCACTCCGGAAGGCGCGCGTGATTACCTGGTGCCGAGCCGCACCCATGCTGGCAGTTTCTTTGCCCTGCCGCAGTCGCCGCAGCTGTTTAAGCAGTTGCTGATGGTCGCGGGTTTCGACCGCTACTACCAGATCGCCAAATGCTTCCGTGACGAAGACCTGCGTGCCGACCGCCAGCCGGAATTCACCCAGATCGACATCGAGACCAGCTTTCTCGACGAAGCCGACATCATGGGCATCACTGAAAAGATGATCCGTCAGCTGTTCAAGGAAGTTCTGGACGTCGAGTTCGGCGAGTTGCCGCACATGACCCTGGCCGAAGCCATGCGTCGTTTCGGTTCGGACAAGCCGGATTTGCGCAACCCGCTCGAGCTGGTGGATGTCGAGGATCAGCTCAAGGACGTCGACTTCAAGGTGTTCGCCGGCCCTGCCAACGACCCCAAGTGTCGCGTGACCGCGCTGCGTGTACCGGGCGGGGCGAGCATGCCGCGCAAGCAGATCGATGACTACACCAAGTTCGTCGGCATCTACGGCGCCCGTGGCCTGGCCTATATCAAGGTCAACGAGCGCGGCAATGGCGTTGAAGGTTTGCAGTCGCCGATCGTCAAGAACATCCCGCTGGACAACATCAATGTGATCCTCGATCGCGTCGGTGCGGTCGATGGCGACCTCGTGTTCTTCGGCGCCGACAAGGCCAAGATCGTCAGCGAGGCCTTGGGCGCGCTGCGTATCAAACTGGGTCACGACCTTAACCTGCTGACCTGCGAGTGGGCGCCGCTGTGGGTCGTCGACTTCCCGATGTTCGAAGAGAGCGACGACGGCAGCCTGACTGCCATGCACCACCCGTTTACCGCGCCAAGCTGCAGCCCGGCAGAGCTGGAAGCCAATCCGGCGGCCGCGCTGTCGCGGGCCTACGACATGGTGCTGAACGGCACTGAACTGGGTGGCGGTTCGATCCGTATCCATGACAAGTCCATGCAGCAGACCGTGTTCCGTGTGCTTGGCATCAGTGAAGACGAGCAGCAGGAGAAGTTCGGCTTCCTCCTCGACGCCCTGAAGTTCGGCGCGCCACCGCACGGCGGACTGGCCTTCGGTCTCGACCGCCTGGTGATGCTGATGACCGGCGCGCAGTCGATCCGCGAAGTGATCGCCTTCCCGAAAACCCAGAGCGCGGCCTGCGTCATGACTCAGGCGCCGGGTGTGGTGGATGCCAAGTCGTTGCGCGAATTGCACATTCGCCTGCGCGAGCAGCCCAAAGCCGAATAAGCTTTGCCGACGACAAGGAGCCTGGGTTTTCCAGGCTTCTTCGTTATGGGTGCTATGTAATGGGACCTGAATTGAACTGAAGACGGAGTGAGTTATGGCTGGTCATTCCAAATGGGCCAACATCAAACACCGCAAAGGACGTCAAGACGCCAAGCGCGGCAAGATTTTCACCAAGCTCATTCGTGAGCTGACGGTCGCTGCCAAAGGCGGCGGTCTGCCGGCAGACAATCCGCGTCTGCGCCTGGCCGTGGAGAAGGCGCTGACCGCCAACATGACCCGTGACACCATCGACCGGGCGATTGCCCGCGGCGTCGGCTCGGACGACGCCGACAACATGGCCGAGTTGAGTTACGAAGGTTATGCCGTCAGTGGTGTGGCGATTTTCGTCGAAGCGATGACCGACAACCGCAACCGTACCGCAGCCGAAGTGCGTCATGCCTTTACCAAGTGTGGCGGCAACCTGGGCACCGATGGTTCGGTGGCCTATATGTTCGAGCGCAAAGGGCAGATCAGTTACGCCCCAGGCGTCGATGAAGATGCCTTGATGGAAGCGGCACTGGAAGCCGGTGCCGACGATATTGTCAGCGCCGAGGACGGTTCGGTCGAGGTGTATACCGCGTTCGCCGACTTCCATGCGGTCAATGAAGCGCTGGGCAATGCCGGGTTCAAAGGCGATGAGGCCGAAGTGGCGATGATTCCATCGGTCAGTGCGCCGGTCACGGACCTGGAAACCGCACAGAAGGTGATCAAGTTGATCGACATGCTGGAGGACCTCGACGACGTGCAGAATGTTTACCACAACGCCGAGATATCCGACGAGATCATGGAGCAGCTTGGTTGATTGGCTGTTCATCGAAAGGGCCGGAAGTTGCTGGGAGGCTGTTACCCAGGTGCTTCCGGTTTTTTTATGACTGCTATGTGGGTGACGTCAGCGAAGGCCGGCCCTATACTCGCCAACTGGATAGATAAACAGTGTTGTTGCCGGCATTGATCGACAACTTGGGTGGATGGTAGGGCATGACGTTGATTCTCGGTATCGACCCCGGTTCGCGTATCACCGGTTACGGTGTGGTGCGTGATACCGGGCGCAGTTGTGAATATGTCGCTTCGGGCTGCATTCGTACCGGCAGCGGGTCGATGCCGGAGCGCTTGCAAATTGTCTTTCGCGGCGTGCGCGAGGTCATTGAGACCTACGGGCCGGTAACCATGGGTATCGAACAGGTGTTCATGGCACGTAACCCGGACTCGGCACTCAAACTTGGTCAGGCGCGTGGCGTGGCGATTGTGGCGGGCATCGAGGCGGGGCTGGATATCTCCGAGTACACCGCAACCCAGGTCAAGCAGGCGATTGCCGGTACCGGCGGTGCCGATAAAGAGCAGGTGCAGATGATGGTTATGCATTTGCTCAAGCTGATACAGAAACCGCAGATTGATGCGTCGGATGCCTTGGCGATCGCGTTGTGTCATGCCCACCATCGACAAAGCCTGATCCCACATGGCCTGGTCGCTGCCAAGCGGCGCGGTGGTCGTCTTCGTTTATAGGGTTACTCAAGGAAAGCAGCGGTGATTGGACGTTTATGCGGCACCCTGGCGGAGAAGCAACCGCCACATTTGATTCTGGATGTGAATGGTCTGGGCTATGAGCTGGAAGTGCCCATGACAACCTTGTACCGTTTGCCGGCAGTCGGTGAGCCGTTGACCTTGCACACCCATCTGGTGGTGCGTGAGGATGCACACCTGCTGTACGGTTTTTTCGAGAAGCGTGAGCGCCAGCTGTTTCGCGAACTGATCCGGCTCAACGGCGTCGGCCCCAAGCTGGCGCTGGCCTTGATGTCAGGGCTGGAGGTCGATGAGTTGGTGCGCTGCGTTCAAGCGCAGGACACCTCGGTGCTGGTGAAAATCCCTGGGGTCGGCAAGAAGACCGCCGAACGCCTGCTGGTTGAATTGAAAGATCGCTTCAAGGCCTGGGAGGCCGTGCCGGGTATGGCGACCCTGGTGGTTGAACCTCGCGCCGCTGGCGCAGTCCCACATGCGGAGAATGATGCAGTCAGTGCGCTTATTTCCCTCGGTTACAAACCGCAAGAAGCCAGTCGCGCCGTCTCAGCGATCAAAGAAGACGGGTTGAGCAGTGAAGACATGATCCGTCGTGCCCTGAAGGGAATGGTGTAACTCCAGATGTTAGAAGCAGACCGCCTGATTACCGCCACTACGCGCGACCGCGATGAGCAGGTGGACCGCGCCATTCGTCCGTTGAGCCTGGCCGACTACATCGGTCAACCGAGCGTGCGCGAGCAGATGGAGCTGTTTATCCAGGCCGCCAGGGGCCGCAGTGAAGCCCTTGATCACACCCTGATCTTCGGGCCGCCGGGCCTCGGCAAGACCACCCTGGCCAATATCATCGCCCAGGAAATGGGCGTGTCGATCAAGAGCACTTCCGGGCCCGTGCTGGAGCGGCCGGGCGATTTGGCTGCGCTGCTGACCAATCTTGAGCCGGGTGACGTGCTGTTCATCGATGAGATCCATCGCCTGTCTCCGATCGTCGAAGAGGTGCTGTATCCGGCGATGGAAGACTTTCAACTGGATATCATGATCGGTGAAGGCCCTGCCGCGCGCTCGATCAAGCTCGACCTGCCGGCATTTACCCTGGTTGGCGCCACCACCCGTGCTGGCATGCTGACCAATCCGCTGCGTGATCGTTTTGGTATCGTCCAGCGCCTGGAGTTTTACAATACCGAGGACCTGACCACGATTGTTACGCGGTCGGCGGGCATTCTCGGTTTACCGATCGAGGCTCAGGGGGCTTTCGAGATTGCCCGGCGTGCCCGCGGTACGCCGCGGATTGCCAACCGTCTGTTGCGCCGTGTGCGGGATTTTGCCCAAGTGCGCGGGCAGGGTGATATCACCCGGCAAATCGCCGATGCAGCGCTGAATTTGCTGGATGTCGACGAGCGTGGTTTCGATCATCAGGATCGCCGGCTGCTGCTGACCATGATCGAGAAGTTCGATGGTGGCCCCGTGGGGGTCGATAGCCTGGCTGCAGCGATCAGCGAGGAGCGCCACACTATCGAAGACGTACTGGAACCCTATCTGATTCAGCAGGGTTACATTATGCGTACCCCGCGCGGGCGCGTAGTGACTCGGCATGCCTACCTGCATTTTGGTTTGAATATGCCAAAACGTATGGGCGACTTGTCGTCCGTCGATGGCGACTAAGCAAAAAATACTTGCTGCCAGTGATTGGCAAGTTCAGGAGCTAGCACTAAAGTATGCACGCGCAAAACGGAGTTCAGTCTTTCGCCCATCGTTGTCGTGTTTATTACGAAGACACTGATGCAGGCGGCATCGTCTACTACGTCAATTACCTCAAATTCATGGAGCGGGCTCGCACCGAGCGACTGCGCGACTTGGGCTTTGCCCAGTCGACGTTGGCGGGTGAGGGCCTGTTGTTTGTCGTGCATTCCAGTGAGGCGCGCTATCACGCGCCAGCGCGGCTGGATGATGAGCTACTGGTAAGTGCGCAAGTAATGGAATTAAACCGTGCCAGCCTGCGTTTTCGTCAGCAGGTCAGGCGGGCTACGGATGATGCGCTGCTCTGTGAAGGGCAGTTCCTGGTGGCCTGTGTGCGCGCCGATAATTTGAAACCCCGGGCTATTCCCGAAGCTCTGCGTACGGCGTTTGCCGGCCTGAGCTGCACGGGTACATCCAAAGCAGGAGAGTAAGCGTGGAAGCCAACGCCGTTGACCATATGTCGATGTGGAGTTTGATCAGCAATGCCAGCCTGGTAGTACAGTTGGTGATGCTGATACTGGTGGCCGCTTCGGTCACCTCATGGGTCATGATTTTTCAGCGTAGCACGCTGTTGCGCGCAGCCAAGCGCGCCCTGGACAGCTTCGAGGAGCGCTTTTGGTCCGGTATCGACTTGTCCAAATTGTATCGTCAGGCGGGCAGTAACCCTGACCCTGACTCGGGGTTGGAGCAGATCTTTCGTGCCGGTTTCAAGGAGTTCTCTCGTCTGCGTCAGCAGCCGGGCGTCGACCCAGATGCGGTGATGGACGGGGTGGCGCGCGGCATGCGTGTGGCTATTGCGCGCGAAGAAGAGAAGCTCGAACAAAGCCTGCCGTTCCTCGCAACCGTGGGCTCCACCAGCCCGTATATCGGTTTGTTCGGCACCGTGTGGGGGATCATGAACTCCTTCCGCGGCCTGGCCCAGGTGCAGCAAGCGACCCTGGCCACCGTGGCGCCGGGTATTGCCGAAGCACTGATCGCCACCGCCATCGGCCTGTTCGCTGCGATTCCAGCGGTAATTGCTTACAACCGCTTTGCTGCGCGCGGCGAAATGCTGATCGGTCGTTATTACACCTTCGCCGATGAATTCCAGGCGATCTTGCACCGTAAAGTGCATACCTCGGACGACTAACAGGCCGTTGAAAAAACGTAGGCGAGGCAGGCAAGACAAGGCAAAAACAGGCGAGGAAGCGACTGGGGTCGCACTCGACTTTACTGCTGTAAATGAGCACTCCGAGTCTGTTTTTAACGCAGTATTGCCAGCGCAGGTAGTTTTTCAACAGCCTGCTGAGCCTTAGGCTCTTCACAGGATAGGTTTTTCAAGCCATGGCTAGAATTCGCAACAAACGCAAGCCGGTTGCCGAGATGAACGTGGTGCCGTACATCGATGTGATGTTGGTACTGCTGGTGATCTTCATGGTGACCGCGCCAATGCTCAATCAGGGGGTCAAGGTTGATCTGCCGCAAGTCAGCAGTGAGGTCTTACCGCAGGACAATAACGCCCAGGTACTGACAATCTCGATCAAGGCCGACAAGACTTACTTCTGGAACATGGGTACGGAAGTCGATGTCGATACCGTGCAGGATCAAGCCATGACCCTGGAAGAAATGACCAGGGCAGTAACCGCGATCATCAATCAGAGTCGTGCTCAGGGTAAGCAGGTACAGGTGTTCGTGCGCGGCGATAAAACAGTCGATTACGGTACCGTAATGGCTGCTATGGGTGGTTTGCAGCAGGCTGACGTGGGTAACGTCGGACTGATTACCGAGGCCCCCTGATGCAGCAGCAACGCGAGCCTTCACCTTCGGAAAGCCTGTTTTGGCCTGTTGTCTGGGCTGTGACGCTGCATGTCCTGATGTTTGCCATGCTGTTCGTCAGTTTTGCTTTCGCCCCGGACCTGCCGCCGGCCCGGCCAATCGTTCAAGCGACCTTGTATCAATTGAAGTCGCAGAGCCAGGCAACTACCCAAACCAATCAGAAAATTGCCGGTGAGACCAAGAAGACCACCGCGCCAATTTATGAGACCGAGCAACTCGAGCAGAAAAAAGCCGAGCAAGAGAAACAGGCTGTTGCAGCAAAGGCGGTGGAACAAAAGAAGGCCGAAGAGGCTCGAAAAGCCGATGCGGCTAAAAAAGCCGATGCAGCCAAGGCCGATGCGGCCAAGAAAGCCGATGCAGAAAAGAAAACTGCCGAGCAAAAGAAATTAGCCGACATCGCCAAGAAAAAAGCGGCAGATGAGGCAGCGAAGAAGAAAACGGCCGAAGAGGTCAAGAAAAAAGCAGCCGAAGACGCCAAGAAGAAAGCAGCCGAAGAGGCGAAGAAAGCTGACGCCGCGCAAGCTGCAAAGAAGAAAGCCGCTGACGATGCCAAGAAAAAAGCAGCCGAGGCGTCGCAGCGCAAGGCGACAGAGGATAAGAAGGCTGCCGCATTGGCCGAGTTGCTCTCCGAGGATGTCGGTCGCCAGCAAGCGTTGGCCGATGAGGTGGGTGATCAGGTTGCCGGTAGTCTCGATGATTTGATTGTCCGGTTAGTCAGCGAGCAATGGCGCAGGCCGCCATCAGCGCGTAACGGGATGAGTGTAGAAGTGCTAATCGAGATGCTGCCCGATGGCACCATCATCAACGCCAGTGTCACTCGCTCCAGTGGCGATTCGCCATTCGACAGTTCCGCAATACAAGCGGTGCGTAACGTTGGTCGCATCGCTGAGATGCAACAATTGGATCGCGCCACGTTCGATCGACTTTACCGGCAGCGACGTGCCGTGTTCAAACCGGAGGATTTAGGTCTGTGAATACCCTGATGCGTATCGTTCTGCTGGGCCTGGCCATGTTGGTCGGCTCCGTGCAGGCGGCTGACCCCTTGGTGATCAGTAGTGGTACTGACCGCGCGACACCTATCGCGGTTGTGCCATTTGGCTGGCAGGGCGGCACAGTGCTGCCGGAAGACATGGCCAAGATTATTGGCGATGACCTGCGCAACTCTGGCGTGTTCGAGCCGATTCCAGCGCAAAACATGATCAGCTTGCCGAGTCAGGCCAGTGAAATCATTTACCGCGACTGGAAAGCCCTGGGCGCACAATATGTGCTGGTAGGCAATATGGTGCCTAGCGGTGGTCGTTTGCAGGTGCAGTTTGCCCTGTTCAACGTGGCTACCGAGCAGCAGGTGCTGACCGGTAATGTGGGCGGTGGTACCGACCAACTGCGTGACATGGCGCATCATATTGCTGATCTGTCGTTCGAGAAGCTTACCGGGGTCAAAGGTGCATTCTCGACGCGCATGCTGTATGTCACCGCCGAGCGCTTCTCGGTCAACAACACGCGCTACACCTTGCAGCGATCCGATTATGACGGCGCTCGTGCGGTGACGTTGCTGCAATCACGCGAGCCGATTCTGTCGCCATCGTTTGCCCCGGACGGCCGTCGTATCGCCTATGTGTCCTTCGAGCAGAAGCGTCCGCGTATCTTCGTCCAGCATATCGATACTGGTCGACGTGAGCAGGTCACTAATTTTGACGGCCTCAATGGCGCACCCGCCTGGTCGCCGGATGGTAATCGCCTGGCGTTCGTCCTGTCCAAGGACGGCAATCCTGAGATTTATGTGATGGACATGGCCACGCGGCAGCTGCGTCGGGTGACCAATCAGGGTTCGATCGACACCGAGCCGTTCTGGGGCAAGGATGGCAATACCATCTACTTCACCTCGGATCGATCCGGTAAGCCTCAGATTTATAAGACTAATATAAATAGCGGTGCGGCAGAGCGAGTTACTTTTATCGGTAACTACAATGCTAATCCGAAGCTTTCTGCGGATGAAAAGACCCTGGTGATGATCCATCGTCAGGACGGTTACACCGTGTTCAAAGTGGCCGCTCAGGACCTGCAGCGCGGTAGTTTGCGCGTCCTTTCAGATACAAGTTTGGATGAGTCGCCTACTGTTGCGCCTAACGGCACCATGCTAATCTACGCGACCCGCCAGCAAGGTCGGGGAGTCTTGATGTTGGCGTCCATTAATGGGCGCGTGCGGCTCCCTCTTCCTACCGCCCAAGGCGAAGTTCGAGAGCCTTCCTGGTCCCCTTACCTGAACTGATGCGGCGCTACACCGTTTTACTGTTTGGAAACACTGCTTAACACACTGGGGTTCATTAGGAGTTACACGATGGAAATGCTGAAGTTTGGCAAAATTGCTGCACTGGGTCTGGCTCTGGCCGTTGTTGTTGGTTGTTCGTCCAAAGGCGGCGACGCTGCTGGTGAAGGCGCTATCGATCCAAACGCTGGTTACGGTGCTGATACTGGTTCCGTAGATGGCAGCCTGAGCGAAGAAGCTGCTCTGCGCGCTATCACCACTTTCTACTTCGAATACGACAGCTCCGACCTGAAAGCCGAAGCCATGCGCGCACTCGACGTTCATGCGAAAGACCTGAAAGGCAATGGCGCTCGCGTCGTTCTGGAAGGCCACGCTGACGAGCGCGGTACTCGTGAATACAACATGGCTCTGGGCGAGCGTCGCTCGAAAGCCGTTCAACGCTATCTGGTGCTGCAGGGCGTTTCCCCAGCTCAGCTGGAACTGGTTTCCTATGGTGAAGAGCGTGCGATTGCTACTGGCAACGACGAGCAATCCTGGGCTCAGAACCGTCGCGTAGAACTGCGTAAGTAATAGCCATGCATACTTGCCGTCGTGCTTTAACTGTTTTGACCTTCTGCCTGCCGTTCGCGGTCTGGGCGGAGGTTCCTGTGGTGGATAACAATGCTGGCTATGGCAGTTATCCGCCTTCTGGTTATGGCACGTCCGGCGCCTACGTCGGGGGAGGGGCTGAAGCCCCGACCTCGGCGCAAGGCATGGTGTTTACCCAGCTGCAACAGATGCAGCAAGAAATCGCGCAACTGCGCGGTCTGCTCGAAGAACAACAGAATGAAATTCAGCGTTTGAAGCAAGAGGGCCTGGAGCGCTACCAAGATCTTGATCGGCGTCTGAGCAGTGGAGCAGCAGGTGCTGCAACCACCAATAATTCCTCCGCCAGTGGTGCTGCAGGCACCAGTGGCACGCCGTCCAGCGTTGCTGGGCAGGCGCAATCGCCAGCCAGCAGTGCGCCGGCTGACCCCGAGAAGGAAAAGCTGTTTTACGACGCTGCCTTCGATCTGATTAAAGTCAAAGATTTTGACAAGGCCAGTCAGGCGTTTACTGCCTTTGTGCGCAAATACCCGAACAGCCAATATGCCGGTAATGCCCAGTATTGGCTGGGTGAAGTGAATCTTGCCAAAGGCGATCTGCAAGGGGCTGGTCAAGCCTTTGCAAGGGTCAGTCAGACCTACCCGCAGCATTCCAAGGTGCCAGACTCGCTGTTCAAACTCGCTGATGTTGAAATGCGCCTGGGCAATGCAGACAAGGCTAAAGGTATCTTGCAGCAGGTCATCGCAACCTATCCCGGTAGCTCTGCCGCTCAGTTGGCGCAGCGGGATTTGCAGCGGATACCCTAAAATCAGCTAAAAATCTCAAAGTACTGCTTGCTACTTGCAGTGATAAACCCGCGCCTGCCGCGGGTTTTTTATAGGCCAGCCATCCCTGGCGGCCACCCTTTGGGCCGTCGCTGCGCGACGTTAAAAATTTCTCCCGGAAATTTTTTCGTATACAATTCGCGCCCTTTTCCCGCAACGGAGGCGGATGGCCTGTGTAGCCGTCACGCCCGTGGCTGATATGCAAGATACCCTGCGCATTACCGAGATTTTCTACTCGCTGCAGGGCGAAACGCGCACCGCCGGCTTGCCGACTGTGTTCGTTCGCCTGACCGGCTGCCCCCTGCGTTGCCAGTACTGCGACACCGCCTATGCCTTCAGTGGCGGCGAAATCCAGTCACTGGATGCCATTGTCGAACAGGTTGCCGGCTACAAGCCGCGCTATATCTGTGTGACTGGCGGCGAGCCGCTGGCCCAGCCCAATTGCATTCCTCTGCTCAAGCGCCTGTGCGATGCCGGTTACGAGGTGTCCCTTGAGACCAGTGGTGCGCTGGATGTGTCGGCGGTCGATCCGCGGGTCAGCAAGGTGCTAGACCTGAAGACTCCCGGCTCGGCCGAGGTGGCGCGTAACCGCTACGAAAATATCGAGCTGCTGACAGCCAACGATCAGGTCAAGTTCGTGATTTGCTCGCGTGAAGATTACGACTGGGCGGTGACCAAGCTGATCCAGTATCAGCTGGATCAGCGCGCCGGCGAGGTGCTGATGTCGCCCAGTCATCACGAGCTGCAAGCGCGTACGCTGGCCGAGTGGATCATTGCCGACAACCTGCCAGTCCGTCTGCAGATGCAACTGCACAAGATTCTCTGGAATGATGAGCCGGGACACTGATATGAGCACTAAAAAAGCGGTAATCCTGCTGTCTGGAGGTCTGGACTCGGCCACTGTAGTGGCATTGGCCAAGGCCGATGGCTACAGCTGTTACACCATGAGCTTCGATTACGGGCAGCGTCACTGCTCGGAACTGTATGCGGCCGAGCAGGTGGCCCGGCAATTGGGTGTGGTCGAGCATAAGGTGATTGGCCTGAACCTCAATGGCATGGGTGGCTCGGCGTTGACCGACGCCAGCATCGATGTGCCGGAAAGCCCGAGCGAAGGGATTCCGGTTACTTATGTGCCAGCGCGCAATACCGTGTTTCTTTCCCTGGCGCTGGGCTGGGCCGAGGTATTGGGCGCGCGGGATATTTTTATCGGCGTCAATGCAGTGGATTACTCTGGTTATCCAGATTGCCGGCCGGAGTTTATCGAGGCCTTCGAGCGGATGGCTAACCTGGCCACCAAGGCCGGTGTAGAAGGGCAGGGCTTTCGCATTCAGGCGCCGTTACAGAATATGAGCAAAGCTGAAATCGTTCAGGTCGGTATGCGTCTTGGTGTCGATTATGCGCTGACGGTCTCTTGTTACCAGGCCGATGAGCAGGGGCGTGCATGCGGTAAATGCGACAGCTGTCGCCTGCGTGCGGTGGGCTTTTCAGTGGCCGGTGTGGATGATCCCACCCGTTATTTCTAAAAAAGTTCTCGTGAAGTGTTGAATTTCTGAATTAAATCAGTATGATGCGCCTTGCGTCGGGTCGTTAGCTCAGTTGGTAGAGCAGTTGGCTTTTAACCAATTGGTCGTAGGTTCGAATCCCACACGACCCACCATATTTCCTTCTACGGAAGGTCGAGAAAGCCTGAAGGTTCCGATAAAGGAGCCTTCAGGCTTTTTTGTATGTGTAGCTTTTCTCCTCACCACCGTTGCGTGGTTATTGCTCGCCTGCTTTCTCGCCAGACTGGCGGGTATATACTCGAGTTCCGCGCTGATAGACCTCCACAGGGCCTGATGACATGACGCAGATTTCCGAACGCCTGCTGGTGCAGGCCCATCTCGATGCCAAGCAGTCAAAGCCGCTAACGCCTGAGCAAGAGTCGTTCTACCGCGCCGAGATTGCCGCCGAGTTGAAAAAGCAGAATGCCGTGCTGGTGGCGCATTATTACTGCGATCCTGTGCTGCAGGCTCTTGCCGAAGAGACCGGCGGTTGTGTTTCCGACTCGCTGGAGATGGCGCGTTTCGGCAATCAGCACCCAGCGCAAACCGTGCTGGTGGCTGGCGTCAAGTTCATGGGCGAGACGGCGAAGATTCTCAATCCGGAAAAGCGCGTGTTGATGCCGACGCTGGAAGCGACCTGCTCGCTTGATCTGGGTTGCCCGGTGGCGGAGTTCTCGGCGTTCTGTGATGAGCATCCGCAGCGCACCGTGGTGGTGTATGCCAATACTTCGGCGGCGGTGAAGGCGCGGGCCGACTGGGTGGTGACCTCCAGTTGCGCGGTGGAAATCGTCGAGCATCTGATGGACAACGGCGAGAGCATTATCTGGGCGCCGGATCAGCATCTGGGGCGTTACATCCAGAACAAGACCGGTGCCGATATGCTGCTGTGGGACGGCGCTTGCATCGTCCACGAAGAGTTCAAGGCCAAGCAGTTGGAGGACATGAAGGCGCTGTACCCGGATGCAGCCGTCCTGGTACACCCTGAGTCGCCAACGGCAGTGATCGATCTGGCCGATGCGGTGGGCTCTACCAGCCAGCTGATTGCCGCTGCCCAGCGTCTGCCAAACAAGACGTTTATCGTCGCCACCGATCGGGGCATCTTCTACAAGATGCAGCAGTTGTGTCCGGACAAAGAGTTTATCGAGGCCCCTACCGCAGGTAACGGCGCTGCTTGCCGCAGTTGCGCACATTGTCCGTGGATGGCCATGAATACCCTGCAGCGCACGCTGGAGTGCCTGCGTGAGGGCAGTAACGAGATTCTCGTGGATGCAGCGTTGATTCCCAAGGCAATCAAGCCGCTCAAGCGCATGCTCGACTTTACTCAGGCGGCGCGCCTCAAGTTGTCTGGCAACGCGTAGGCGGGCATGCTGTCTGCCTCCGGCGATGATGGGCGTCTACACGGCCTGGCTCAGGCTACTGAGCTAGGCCGGAGATGCGCTCTCTGAAGGCTGCGCCACTCGATTTGGGCAAGCTTATCGCAACATTTGCTCGATGATGCGCTGGTCTTCAAGCAGCTGCCGTTGTCGTGCGTCAATGCGTGAGGCGAGTTGGAAGTTGTTGGTCGAGCGGCGTTTGGCGAAATCGAGCTGCTCGATGGCCTGGGTGTAGTCGCCGACCAGGGCGAAGTACTCCGCGCGCGCCTGGTGCAGGCCGATGGTGTTGCCGCTGAGGCCACGCACTTCGGCGACTTGATACCAGATATCCGGATCGTTGGTTCGTTTCTTCAGCAGTGCATCGAGGGCATTCTCGGCATCCTGGGTGCGGCCCTGTTTCATCAGTAGGTCGATGTGGGCCTGATTCAGCGGGTAGTTGTTCGGGTAGTCACGTAAAAGGCTTGCCATGCGGCTCTGGGCTTCCTTTAGGCGGCTGGACGCCATATCCAGCTCGATCTGGGCCAGGTTGTAAGTCATGTCGTTAGGTGCCGACTGCAGCAGCGGTAGTAGGCTTTCGCGAGCCTTTTGGTGCTGGCCGCTCTTGATTTGCGCCAGGGCCAGGCCATAACGAGCAGCTTCCAGCTCGGGCTTCTCGTCGAGCATGGCGCGAAAACGCTTGGCAGCAAGACCGGGTGTGTCTTCGTAGATCAGTTGCACGCGGGCGCGCATCAGTTGATAGCGCACGCTGTCGATCACTCCGCCAGCCGTTGCTTGTTCGGCGCGGTTACGGGTGTCGGCGATCCGTGACTCGGACACCGGGTGGGTCAGCAGGAACTCCGGCGGCTTGCGGTCGTAGCGATACTGGCGCATCAGACGTTCGAACATGCTCGGCATGGCGCGCGGGTCGTAGCCGGCCTTCTCCAGATTGACCAGGCCGATGCGATCCGCCTCCTGCTCGTTCTGCCGGGAGAAGCGCCGTTGTTCCTGGATGGCTGCCGCCTGGGCCGAGGCAATAGCCGCGATCCCGGCGTCGCCCGCGCCGGCCGCCGCCGCCACGATGCCGGCGAGCATGGCGGCCATCAGCGGCAGTTGCATGCGCTGCTGGGCTTCCAGGCCGCGGGCAAAGTGGCGTTGTGACAAGTGAGCAAGTTCGTGGGCCATTACCGAGGCGTATTCGGCCTCGGTCTGGGCATAGAGAAACAGGCCGCCGTTGACCCCAATGATCCCGCCGGGCGCGGCAAAGGCGTTGATTTGTGGGCTGTCGAGCAGGACGAATTCCAGACGCCGGTCTTGCAGTTCGCTGGTTTCGCCCAGTCGATACACGCTGCTCTCGACGAAATCCTTGAGCTGGGGGTCTGACAGTTGGCGAATCTGGCCGCGCAACAGACTCAGCCAGGCGCGTCCGAGCTGGTGTTCTTGCTGTGGCGAGACAATCGAAGAACTGGAGTCGCCGAGTGACGGTAGGTCGCTGGCCAGGCCGGGCTGGGCGGCCAGGCAGGCGAGCGTCAACAGGATGGGGCGCAGGACATTCATGCACAGAGCTCTTGGCGAACAAAGTCGCTACTGTAGCCGGGCAAGCGTTCACCTGGCCAGGGTTGCACGGTCTTGGGTATCCTTAGCGCTGTTTAGGAGGGTTCGAATGAACGATGTTGAGGAGTGGGATGGTGCCTGCGAGGCCGAGCTGGATGCGTGTGGCTTGAGTTGTCCGCTGCCGTTGCTCAAGGCCAAGCTGGCGTTGAATCGCATGGCAAGCGGTGCGGTGCTCAAAGTCATTGCCACAGATGCCGGCTCGCAACGTGATTTTCGCGCCTTCGCCAGGCTCGCTGGGCATAGTGTGTTGCGTGAAGAGGAAGAGGCGGGTGTCTACCGCTATTGGTTGCGTAAGGCCTGATACGCGTCCTGCGTGGGCTGTTTCGATCTAAGGACTATTGATGATTAAGGTGTTGCGCAACTGGATGCACCGCTACTTTTCCGACGAGCAGGCGGTGGTCTTGGCGGTGCTGTTAGTACTCGGCTTTGCCGCTGTTCTGACCCTGGGAGGCATGTTGGCACCGGTGCTGACCGGGTTGGTGCTGGCGTTCCTCATGCAGGGGCTGGTCAGCGCGCTGGAACGTTTGCGCCTGCCAGCGATAGTCGCGGTGTCGCTGGTGTTCCTGTTGTTCATGAGCGCGTTCGGTTTGTTTTTGCTGGTCTTGATGCCGTTGCTCTGGCGCCAGTTGAGTACTCTGTTCAATGAACTGCCGCGCATGCTTGGTGAGTGGCAGTCGCTGTTTCTATTGCTGCCGGAGCGCTACCCGAAGCTTATCAGTGATGCCCAGGTGTTGCAGCTGACCGAAGCGATCAGTGGCGAGGCTGGCAAGTTCGGCCAGTGGGCGTTGTCTTTCTCACTGTCTAGCCTGCCGCTGCTGGTTAGCATCATGATCTACCTGGTGCTGGTGCCGATCCTGGTGTTTTTCTTCCTCAAGGATCGTGAGGTTATCGGTGAATGGTTTCGCGGCTACCTCCCGCGCGAGCGCACCCTGATTACTCAGGTGGCCCTGGAAATGAACCAGCAGATCGCCAACTATATCCGCGGTAAATTTATCGAGATTCTTATCGTAGGTGTGGTCACCTACATCGCCTTCGCCGTGCTGGGGCTCAATTATGCGGCCTTGCTCGCGCTGCTGGTGGGCTTGTCGGTGGTGGTGCCCTATATCGGCGCGGTGGTGGTGACGGTGCCGGTGGCGCTGATCGGCTTGTTCCAGTGGGGCTACGGTGATCAGTTTCTCTACCTGATGGTGGTTTATGGCGTGATCCAGGCGCTGGACGGCAACGTGCTGGTGCCGCTGCTGTTCTCCGAGGCAGTCAACCTGCATCCTGTGGCGATAATCTGTGCAGTGTTGTTGTTCGGCGGCTTGTGGGGCTTCTGGGGGGTGTTCTTCGCCATTCCCTTGGCAACCCTGTTCAAGGCTGTGCTCAATGCCTGGCCGCGCAAGGAGTTGGCGTTGCCGGGCGAGTGAGGGCAGGCGCCTGATTGATGGCCGCCGCTGGTCGCTAGCTGAGTCAGACTCAAACAAAAAGGCCGCTTGCGGGAATCCCCGGCAAGCGGCCTTTTGTATTGGTACAGCGTCAGGCCTTATTCAGGTCCCGGGCTGCGGCGAGCACTGCATCTACATGGCCCGGCACTTTCACCCCGCGCCACTCCTGGCGCAGCACACCGTGCTTATCGATCAGGAAGGTGCTGCGGTCGACGCCCAGGTATTCCTTGCCGTAGAGCTTCTTCAGCTTGATCACGTCGAACAGCTGGCAGAGTGCCTCATCCTTGTCCGAGATCAGCTCGAAGGGGAACGCCTGCTTGCACTTGAAGTTTTCGTGGGACTTGAGGCTGTCCCGCGATACGCCGAACACCAGGGTGTTGGCGGCCTGAAAAGCCGGGTATTGATCACGGAAGCCCTGGCCTTCGGTGGTGCAGCCAGGCGTGCTGTCTTTCGGGTAGAAATAGATCACTACGTGCTGACCTTGCAGCGCCGACAGCTGAACCTGTTGGCCGCTGGTGCCCGGCGCCTGGAAATCTGCAACCGGGGTGTCGAGTGCTACGGCCATGGGGTAATTCCTTATGGGTTTTGTGGGCGCCAGGGTTCGATCAGGGCGTCTAGATTCAAGGCGTCGGAGAAGTCGAGGAACTGGTCGCGCAGCCAGCTGATCTGGGTGCCTGCCGGCAGCGTCACAGTCAGGGTCGCATTGAGCATGGTGCCGCCAGTCTGCGGGGCCAGGTAGGTATCGCAGGTCAGGCTTTCCAGTTCGACGTTGTGGTCGATGAAGAACTGGCACAGCTCGTTGAGGATGTCCGGCCGGTAGGCCGAGCTGACATAGGCTACATACGGCAGGGCCTGAGGGCGATTTTCCGCCGCGGCACTGCGCGTCACATTGACGGTAAAACTGTGCTTTTTGGCCAGGGCCGGTAGGCTCGACTCAAGGCGCGCCAGAGCGTCCCAGCTACCGGAGATCTGCAGCACCAGAGCGCTGGTCTCACCATGACGGCTCAGGCGGGTACTGATGACTGCGCAGCGATTTTCATTGCTGGTACGGCACAGCACATTGGTCAGCTCCATGGCGTTGGGGCCGAGTGCGCTGATGACGAGGAATTGTTCGCGAACTGGGGGGGTGGACATGCAGCATTCCTAAAGCGATGAACGCTCGGCCCACAATGGGTACCGAGCAAAGTCTGAAGGGTAGCGAAAAGCGCAGCTCAGGGGAATGCTAGTCACTCGATGAGTGCGAGAAATCGCCGTCTCTTGCGACCGCCGTCGGGCGGCTGCAGCTGAGTTGTGCGACGCTGCGGAGTAACAGCTGCAGGCCGAACGAGGCGTGACAAAATTGCGGTTGTTTGGCGGGCTCGCTTGACTCATTCGCCATCGCTTGCACGCCAGGCAGCTTGTTTCGCTCACCTTGCGGTGCTTTCGTGGCAGTCATCGAGCTGTTCCAGCTTCTACTAAAAGGAATGCCGGGTTACCCGCACAGCTGCCGTGCTTGCCGATCGATCTTTTCCTTCGCTTGTGCAAGGTGGGTGGCGCCAGTACCATTGTGGCTCTCTTTTTCCGGCTGGAGTGGTTGCATGATTGCGGGCAGTATGGTGGCACTGGTCACGCCCATGGATGCGCAGGGTGGTCTCGATTGGGACAGCCTGAGCAAACTGGTGGATTTCCACCTGCAAGAGGGCACCAACGCCATCGTCGCGGTCGGTACTACCGGCGAGTCGGCCACGTTGGAAGTGTCTGAACACATCGAAGTAATCCGACGTGTGGTCAAGCAAGTCGCTGGGCGTATCCCGGTGATCGCGGGCACTGGCGGTAATTCCACGCGTGAATCAGTTGAATTGACCCGCGCGGCCAAAGATGTAGGCGCCGATGCCTGTCTGCTGGTCACGCCGTATTACAACAAACCGACTCAGGAAGGTCTTTATCTGCACTTCCGACACATCGCCGAGTCGGTGGCCATTCCGCAGATTCTCTACAACGTACCTGGCCGTACCGTCTGCGACATGCTGCCGGAAACGGTCGAGCGCCTGTCGACGATTGCCAACATCATCGGCATCAAGGAAGCCACCGGCGACCTGCAGCGTGGCCAGGAAGTTCTGGATCGAGTGAGCAAGGATTTTTTGGTGTATTCCGGCGATGACGCCACAGCCGTCGAGTTGATGCTGATTGGCGGCAAGGGCAACATCTCGGTGACGGCCAACGTCGCCCCGCGCGCCATGAGCGAGCTGTGCGCCGCCGCCATGGCGGGTGACGCCGTCACTGCACGTGCCATCAATGATCGTCTGATGCCACTGCACAAGGCGCTGTTTATCGAGTCAAACCCGATCCCGGTCAAGTTTGCCCTGCATGAAATGGGCATGATGCCGGACGGTATCCGTTTGCCGCTGACCTGGCTCAGCCCGCGTTGTCATGAACCGCTGCGTCAGGCCCTGCGCCAGTCCGGCGTATTGGTTTAATTGAGGAAATACTACGCATGAAGCGACTGGGCGGACTCTCCGCACTTGCTCTGATCATCTCCAGCACTAGCGGTTGCGGCTGGATTTATGGCGAAGATGGCTATTTCCGTGATCGCGGCAGTGATTACCTCGCTGCACGGCAAACTACACCCATGCAATTGCCAGCGAACGTCATGGCCAAGCGCCTTGACCCGTTGTTGCCGGTGCCGCAACAGGTCGCCAGCAGCACGGTCGAAGGTGAATACGAAGTCCCGCGTCCGCAAGCGCTGGCCGTGCGTGCCGATGCCAGCGAGTTCAGTCTGCAGAAGAGCGGTGAGTCGCGTTGGTTGGTTGCTCAGCGCGTGCCGGCCGAAGTCTGGCCGATTGCCCGTCAGTTTTTCGAAGACAACGGCTTCCGGATCGCTGCCGAGCGTCCGCAGATTGGCGAGTTCGTCACCAGCTGGCAGCGTTTCGATCAGCTCTCCGCGAGCATGGCGCAACACCTGAGCAGTCGCGTATCGGGCGTCGCTGCTGATGCCGAAACCCGCCTGCGGGTGCGGATCGAGCCAGGCGTGCAGCGCAACACTACGGAGGTCTTCGTACTCAGTGCCGAGCGTCCAGCTGGCAGCAGTGCCGATGTGGCCTTCGCCAGTGGCAGCGGCAATCCCAGCCTGGAAGCCGCTTTGCTCGACGAAATGCTCGTGAGCCTGGCGCGCAGTGTTGAGCAGGGCGGTTCCGTATCGTTGCTGGCTGCCCGCGACTTCGATGCGCCGAGCCGTGTCAGCCTGTCGGAAGACGGTAATGGCAACCCGTTATTGAACCTGGGTGCTGATTTCGATCGTGCCTGGTCTGGTGTTGGCCGTTCCCTGGAGATGGCTGATGTACGCATCGACGACCTCAACCGCAGTATTGGTGTGTATTACATCAACCTTGCCGAGGGTGCGCAGAAGAAGGATGAAAAACCGGGCTTCTTCTCCAGTCTGTTTGGTGGTTCGCCAGACAAGGAAGCAATCGATGCGCGTGCCGAGCGTTACCAGGTGCGCCTGACTGCGGTGGGTGAGAGTGTTCAAGTCACTGTGGAAAAAGACCTGAATACCATTGCCCCGGCCGATGTGGCGCGCCGTATCCTGGGTCTGATCCAGGAAAATCTCGGCTAACCGGCTGTATGCACAGCTGTAATACCAATAGGCGAAACCCGGTGGGTTTCGCCTGTTTTGTTTGCTAAAGGCGGAAACCTCGATATGACCACTCCTGCGACCCTGAGCCTGAAGAAAATCTACTCGGGCAAAGTCCGCGACCTCTACGAAATCGACGACAAGCGCATGCTGATGGTCGCCACCGACCGTCTCTCGGCTTTCGACGTGATCCTCGCTGAACCGATTCCGGACAAGGGTAAGATTCTCACCGCGATTTCCAACTTCTGGTTCGACAAGCTGGCCGGCCTGGTGCCCAACCACTTTACCGGCGACAAGGTTGAAGACGTTGTACCCGCTGCCGAACTGCCGCTGGTCGAAGGCCGTGCAGTGGTCGCCAAGCGCCTCAAGCCGGTTGCCGTGGAAGCCATTGTGCGCGGTTACATCGCTGGCTCCGGCTGGAAGGAATACCAGCGCAGCGGAACTGTCTGCGGTATCCAGCTGCCAGCCGGCTTGCAGGAAGCCTCCAAGCTGCCACAACCGATCTTCACCCCCTCGACCAAGGCCGCCGTCGGCGACCACGACGAGAACATCTCCTTCGAGCAGTGCGCTGCCATCATCGGCACCGAACTGGCCGCTCAAGTTCGTGACACCTCGATTGCCCTGTACAGCGCCGCCGTCGAGTACGCCGCCACCCGCGGCATCATCATTGCCGACACCAAGTTCGAGTTCGGTCTGGACGAAAACGGCACCCTGACCCTGATGGACGAAGTGCTGACCCCCGACTCCAGCCGCTTCTGGCCCGCCGACAGCTACGTCGAAGGCAAGAACCCGCCGAGCTTTGACAAGCAGTTTGTGCGCGATTGGCTGGAGTCCACTGGCTGGAACAAGGAGCCACCGGCCCCGGCCGTGCCGGCCGAAGTCGCGCAGAAGACCGCCGACAAATACCGCGAGGCGCTGATCAAGCTGACTGCTTGATCAACGACTGTACGGCACAGAAGAGGCGCTTAGGCGCCTCTTCTGGTTAGTGGGTGCTGCGCCATGGTGAGCTAGGGTCGGCAACGCGGCTGTGGCTGCATGGCCGTCGGGGATTACCTCATCCGTGCAGGCCGTTTCAGAGCAGCCTGCCAGGCCACGGCAGCACGCACCGACACGGCCCACCAACGCAAGCATCTGAAAGCACGCGAAAAATTCTACAAATTAGGCTTCGCCAAACGTACTTGTACTGCTATGATGCGCGCCGCCACGGGAAGATGCCGGAGTGGCCGAACGGGACGGATTCGAAATCCGTTGTGTTAGCGATAGCACCTAGGGTTCAAATCCCTATCTTCCCGCCATATCGAAACCCTTGAAGTGCAAGCTTCAGGGGTTTTTTGCTTTTCAGGGTTTACTCCCGGCTGAGTCGCCGCTGCAGTCGGTTGGCCGGCGCGGCCTGGTTCCTGCTCTAAGCGCGCCGCTCCTTGGCGGCGTCCATAGCTATTGCAGGCCGGTGTGCGGAGCCCGGAAGCAGGAAAACCGGCCAATGCCGGTTTTCCTGGTGCTGCGGGTGCTGTAATTGATTCAATCGAATCTCAGCAGTTACCCTTTTTCGCTTGGCCCGGCGGGCAATGAGGTGGGCCGCCACTGCCACCGTTGCCGCCAATATCGACGCCGATGCCGGGTAAGCGCAGGCTACAGCCTGAAATCAGCAGACCTGCAAGAACAACAGCCATGATGCGTACTAACATTTAGTAATTCCCTTTCATACGATGCCCGGAGCGGGCAGAGGTGGCCGCCATGACAGCCGCCGCCAGGATTTTCAGCAGTATCATGCCTGCATTTGTCATCCGCAGCTGAACGCCTCGCGCTAAAGCGAGCCTAATCAAGGCTGAATTTCTGATGAGGGATACACCGCAAACCACCAGGGGCATTCGGGTGCAAGGGCGCTGGCGGAATGATTCAGGCGTAATAGGCAATTTCAGACAACGCGCATGACAATTCATTCAGTCGCGTGTGGCCAAGCGCGGTGCTCAGTATCCTGATAGGGGGGGAGGCGGGGCAAGTCGCATCATCGAGTCGTTTGGTGCGTTGGCGTGGAGACTGCCATGACGTTGCACGATTAGCTGCTTATGTAAGCCGCTTCCAGATATCGGCATTGGCCAGGTCCTGCGTAGTGGCATGCTTCGACTGGCCGTAGATGGGATCGAGTGCCTGGCCGGAGCCCGTCTCATGGTCGGCCACGAAGCGCCCGTCGCCGGGCTTGATGCCATGCGCCGCTGACGACGGTAGCGTAGATCCCGCCAGAATTAAAAACCCCTGAAGCGCGGGCTTCAGGGGTTTTTTTCTTGTTGCGCCCATGGATGGCTGGTCGGCTTATTTGCGCCGCCACTGCCCTTGCAATTGGATGTACTGGCCGGGCGGGGTCTTGTCGATGGCTTTCTTGCCGGCGATGGCTTCGACGTCACTGACCTGGATGCCGTTCTGGGTCGCCAGCTTCTGGTATTCGGCGCGGCGAGCCTGGTTGATCAGGCGGGCGATTTCGTCGACCTCAGGGCCGGGTTTGACCGCGCCGAGGTAGCCGTTGGGCATTTCGCCGAGCTGGCCGCTGGCCTTGGCGTCGCCGAGTGCGGACATGGCTTCGTTGAGGTTCAGGGCCAGCACCGGCAGGCTCAGGCTGAGCAGCAGGAGCAGGCTAGCGATTCGTTTTGACACTGTCATGGTGTGGCTCCTTAGAACAGTCCGCTGGACTCGCTGAACATGCTGTCCAGCGCCTTATCTACCTTGATGTAGATTTCGTGCTCGATCTTCACGTTGAGGTTGATATTGATCGGCTCGTTTGGCATCGCCAGCTGTACCGTTGGGGTACAGGCCGCGCTCAGCAGGCCGATCAGCAGTGCGGCGAAACAACTACGCAAGCGCATGGCGCTTCTCCTTGATTAAGGCTCCTTCGGGGGGGCCGCATTGCGCTCCAGCATACGCTGCTGCACCCGTTGTTTGATGATCTCGTTTACCTTATCGGTCAATTGCAAGCTGGCCAATAGGGTTGGGATATCTTCCTCCAGGTTGATATTGAAATGGATTGGGCGGCCTTGTTCGATGGCCGGGTTGCGGCCTTCCAGGCGCATGGCCAAGAGCAACTTGCCTTGCCGATCATAATTGACCTGGCTGCTCAGTGCCGTGAACCGAAAGTCTTCTAACGATTGCGCCACCAGTTGCATGGCCGGGTTGCTGCGGCCCAGTGCCCTGATGCGCTCGGAATGAAATACCAGGCGCCCGCCGGGTGCGCGTGCCAGCAGTTGACCCTGTTCTATCTCAATGCCGGCGGCGCTGAGATTCAGGGGCAGTTGGCCGTCGATGAGGCCACTGCCTGCCAGGCCCTCTGCCGGGTAGAGGGTAAAAAACTGATTGAGGTCGAGGCCTTGCAGTTGCAGGGGGAACACCAGGTTGCTCTGTTCCAGATCCCATTGCCCCGGGTCGAGCCAGAGGGTTCCACCCATTAGCGAGGCCTGGGCCTGTTGCAAGTCGAGCAGGCCCGCTGTTGGCCGGCTGCGGGGCGCCTTGTAGGTACCGCGCAGCAGTACCGGGCCAATTGGCATGCCGGGGTTGGCCTGTTGCAGGCGCAGTTCGTGCAGGTCTAGCTGGAGTTGGCGCTGATTGAGGTGCAAGTGCAGGTGCGCATCCAGGCCGCTGAGTTCGCTGCGGTCGTAGATGCCGGCCAGGTCTTTGCCGTTTAGCTCGAGCCGTATGTCGGGCGAGTCACGGCTCGGGGCGAGGCTGAGGCTGACGTTGCCACTCAGCCGGCCGTTACTGAGATTGAGCAGTGCTGGCCAGTCAGCCAGGGTAGTACTCAGGGCGTTGCCGCCACGCAAAAATACGTCGGCCAATTGCGCCTTGAGTTGCAGGCCCAGGCGGCTGTCATGTTGCAGTTGCATGGCCAGTTGTAGGTCGGCATCTGCCGTCATCTGGCCGTTGAGGGTTAGTTGCTGCTCGGTGGCCGCTAGCGTGCCTTGCCAGCGCCAGCCCTGGGGTTTGAGGGTGGGGTGTACGAGGCGCTGGGTGCTCAGCGTGACGGGGCCTTGCAGGCGCCATGTTTGCAGGGTGCCTGCCTGGTGCTGTGCATGCAGTTGCGTGTCCTGGCTCGTGGCACTGACCTGCAGCATGCGCAGATCTGCACCGCTCAACTCGCCCAGTTCGAGTTGCGAGCCTTTGCTCAGGTTGAGGCTCAATTGCTCGCTGTCCAGGTAGCTATTGAAGTGCAGCGTTGCTTTCAGGTCGCGCAGTTTCCAGTCGCCGACCGCTAAGCCCGGGCTGCTGGCGCGCAGTTGTGCGTTGCTCAGTTGTGCGGCCCAGGGCGCGGCGTTGGCCAAGGTCAGGTCGGCTTGCAGATCGAGTTGGCTGGCGCCGCTAGTGGTCAGGCTGATCGTCAGCGGCAGTGAGCGCTCGGCCAGGTTGTCGGGTAGCGCTGCGAGTGGGGCTGCCGGTTGAATGCGCAGGTGCAGTGAGTCGGGGTGCAAGGCTGCGGGCAGTGTGCTCAGCCACTCTGCAGGCAGGCGGTTCAGCTGCATGTCAGCTTCCAGCTGTTCAGCGAACCATTGGCCCTCGACCCCGCGGGCGACGGCGCTGAAGGTGCCTTGCACTCGGCCCACGCCAGGGATGGCCCAGGGCGCAGGAAGGCTGGCGTTGACGTCGAGGTGGCCACTGGCGTTGCGCAGTTGTTCCAGGTTCAGGGCGCCGGCGGCTAACTGCAGTTGCCAATTCGCCGCGAGTTGCACAGCGCTGGGGGCGCTTGGCAATCGTTCATCCGGTGCGAGCGTCCACTGGCTGAGCCAGTCTTGCAGGGCTGCCGCCTGGCTGAGGTCGGGCGCCCTCAGGTTGCCGCTCCATAACAGCCCGGCAGGGCTATCGCGCAGGCTGCTGTCCAGGCTCAGTTGGCTTTGTCCGTCGACTGCCAAGGTCAGGTGTAGATCCGCCGCCATGGCATCGCCCTGCAGTTGGGCGCGCCATGCGAGTGGTTGTTCGCGGTGTTGCAGGTTGAGCAGCAGTTCCCGCGCGGGAGTGGCATCTTGCGTCTGGCTCAGTTGCAGGTCGCCGTGCAGCGTGCAGCGCCCGCTGGCACAGGGCAGCTCGGCAGTGAGCTGCTCGATGCGCAGGCTGAGCGGCAGCCAGGCTAGCGCGGCGCCAAGCTGCTTTAGGTCGGGTGCGGTGGCGGGCTGCTGCTCACGGTCCTGTGCGGCGGGCAGCCAGGCTATGGCGAGGCGTTCGAGGCGAATATGCTGCCAGAAAGGTGGCGTCAGGCTGAATTGCTCCCAGCCCAGCTGCAGTTGCTCCGCACGCACGCGAGCGATGCCGGCACTGCCGTGCTGCTCCAGCGCTATATGTGCCAGGCCGATGCCCGACAGTGACAGGCTAGCTCCCTGCCAGTCGAGTTGGCGGATCGCGTGACGCTCGAGCACATGCAGCCAACTGTAGTAGCTATAACCGCCGAGCAGTATCAGCAGCATGAGCACGCTGGTAATTCGCAGCCCGGAACGCCGGCTGATCATGAGTAGATTCCCATTATGATTAGTGCGGAGAGCCTGTGAGACAACGTTCACCTGCGGATTGCGCCGCCCACTGCGAGCAGCTGCGCTGCTCGATTTTTCACCCGCTCAGAGTGCCGTCAGGACGTTAACCGATCAATCCGGGACTGCCAATCAACGACTGCGTGTAGCGAAAATCTGCTGCGTCGGTCATTGGGCGTCCAGCGAGCCACTGCGGTAGCAGTTGCCGGCGGTCTGCGACCATCGGCCGCAGTTCGCTGGCTGTGGGAGCGTTGCCGGGCCAGAAGAGGGTGGGTAAACAGTCCTGTATGGCTTGACCGTGTTGTCGGTATTAGCAGTTTTTTAGCTGCGTTATGTCTGAAAATCCTTGGAAAGTTACCGCCCAGGGTGACTCAAGAGGCCATGTGGGAGGGCATGTTTGTTCGCTCAATCGACGCTGTGTGGTTGGCGCTCCTGAATCGGGCGTTACTTATACGGCAAGACCGCCTAGTACGCCTGCCTTGGCTGGTAAATGCCCCGAAACCGGGCGTCTCAAGCGCTGGGTGAAAAAACTTGTGCACAATTGCGATGCGCCTTGTCAAGGCTGATTTTGTGATTGGTGTAAATCCTTGATTCTTTATGAGTATTTTTTAAGTCAATGAAAAATATGAATTTTTTGCACTGGTGAAAAAACCATCAGTTTGACCTCAGGCCCCATGCCATAGGCGATCAGGCGCCTTGCTCCCATGTTATCCACTGAGTTATCCACAGCTTCTGTGGATTGTCCTGGGCGCTCGCTTCAGTATGCGGTCGAGTGAGTTTTTTGGGCTTTACCTCGGCGATAAAAGGAGTAGAGTGCGCGCCTTTCCCGCTACAGCTGCCACTCATGTCCCGCGTATTGCCCCGCTTATCCGCTTCAACATCTCCTGTTAGCTCTCGCTTGCCGATGCGTGTTGCGTTGTGGCTGCTGGACAGCCCGCGTTTCGGTCATGCGCCCAGCGTCAAACGCTTCGCGGGTCAGTTGCTCAAGCAGCCTGCACGCCAGGGTGTGGTATTGGCTCAGAGCCGGCTGGGGCAATTGCTTTGCCGCGACTGCGGCAATAGCCGTGACCGGCGCATTGGCCTCGAATTGCTGCGCCAAGCTGCCCGATCCGGCGATCGCCATGCCCAGTTGGAGCTTGGGCGGTTGTATGTGCGGCCGCGCAGCAATGAACCTCTTCAGGCGCGGCACTGGTTGGAACTGGCAGCCGCACAGGGTTCGGCAGAGGCCAAGCAGTTGTTGATCGGCCTCTGACTCCGCGCTAGGCGTTTTGCGTGGGGCGGGCTGGGTATACTGCTTGGCAATCTTGCGCGGAGCTGCTTATGCCATTCGATTTACCCTCTCAGCTACCGGCACTACTCCTCGGCCTTGCCGCCGCTGGTTTGCCATTGCTGGCGTTGGCCTGGTCGCTGCAGCGGCGTGCGGCGAGTGCGCAACTCGAAGCAAGCCTGTTGCAGGAGCGCCTGGCCGGTACCCAGATGGCCCAAGCCGGCTTGAGTGCGCAGCTTGATGAGTGCCGCCAGGAAATTGCCGAAATCAGCGAGATCAAGGCCGACCAGCAAGCCGAGTTGGCAGCCAAGCGGCGTGAGACCGAACTGCTCCAGCACGAGCGGCAGATCGCCCGCGAGGCTGCTATTGCCTGGCAGCAGCAGCGCGAGCAGCAGGAAGCCGAGTTGCGTCGTCTGGGCGCCGAGTGTGCGGCCCTGAGTGCCGAGCTGCGGCAGCAGCAGGGCAGCCACCAGCAACGCCTGGACGACTTGCAAGGTTCGCGCGATGAGTTGCGGGCGCAGTTCGCCGAGTTGGCCGGGAAGATCTTCGACGAGCGCGAACAGCGTTTTGCCGAAACCAGCCAGGAGCGTCTTGGTCAGTTGCTCGACCCGCTCAAGGAACGCATCCAGTCTTTCGAAAAGCGCGTCGAGGAGAGCTATCAGCAGGAAGCCCGCGAGCGGTTTTCCCTGGGCAAGGAATTGGAGCGCTTGCAGCAGCTTAATCAGCGCTTGGGCGATGAGGCGACCAACCTGACCCGCGCCCTGCAAGGCCAGAAGATCCAGGGCAACTGGGGCGAACTGGTGCTGGAGCGGGTGCTGGAACATGCCGGGCTGGAGAAGGGGCGTGAATATCAGACCCAGGTCAGCCTGAAGAGCGCCGACGGTCAGCGCTTCCAGCCCGATGTATTGATCCAGCTGCCCGGCGACAGGCAGGTGGTGGTCGATGCCAAAGTCAGCCTGACGGCCTACCAGCAATATATAGCCGGTGCAGACGAACCCGCCCGCCAGCAGGCGCTAAAGCAGCACGTGCTGTCACTGCGTGGTCATTTGAAGGGGCTGTCGCTGAAGGATTACCAGCGCCTGGAAGGGCTGCACAGTCTGGACTTCGTGCTCTTGTTCGTGCCGATCGAGGCAGCCTTCGCCGCTGCACTGCAGGCTGATGCCGGCCTGTTTCAGGAGGCTTTCGAGCAGAACATCGTAATCGTCAGCCCGACTACGCTGTTGGCCACGCTGCGGGTGATCGATAGCCTCTGGCGCCAGGAGCGCCAGGGCCAGAACGCCCGTGAAATTGCCGAGCGTGCCGGGGCGTTGTACGACAAGTTTGTGGCGTTCATCCAGGACCTGGACGAAGTCGGCGCACGCCTGCAGCAGCTGGACAAGGCCTACGCTGCGGCGCGCAACAAGCTGTGCGATGGGCGCGGCAATATCATCAGCCGGGTGGAAAACCTCAAGCTGCTCGGTGCCCGTGCGAGTAAGAGCCTGCCAGCCGAGTTGCTCGAACAGGCGGCTGGAGTGGCGGTGCTGGATGAGGAAGCGCAGTAGGGTACAGCGCCGCCATGCAGGGGTGTCGCAAGGCGCGCGCCCCGTTCGCTGTCAAACCAGCAGCAATACTGCCGCACCTGCCAACAGGCCAGCGGCCATAATCGGCAAGGTGCGCAGGGCTAACTGACGGCCGGCGATCAGGGCGATCAGCAAACCCTTGACCAGGCTGTTGCTCAGAGCCGCAAGAAAAATACCCTGTACCGCCACATGGGCATCCAGGCCGGTCAGGGCATTGCGCGCCAGGGACAGGGTGATGGCATCCACATCGGCCAGTCCGGAAAATAGCGCTACCAGGTACACGCCCGTATCGCCTAGCCAGCGGCGTGATGCTTCCACGAGAAACAGGATCAGTACCAGCAGTGCAGCGAAACGCAAGGCAGGGCCCAGTTCAAAGGGGTTTTTTAGCGGTGGCTCAGTGTCCTCGTCGACCTGTTTGCTGGCGATACGAAAGTAACCCAGTGCGCCTGCCGCATAGACCAGCGTGGTCACCCCCAGTGGCCAGAGCAGTTGGGGCAGCAGGCTGGGGTTGACCACGGCGACCTCCAGCAGTACGCGTGGAAACATCAGCGCCGAGGTGGCCAGCAGCCCGCAGGCCAGCAGCGCTTGCAGGTTGCGGCCCTGGTGCAGGCGGGCGAGGGTGATGGTCATGGCTGTGGAGGAGACAATGCTGCCCAGCAGCGCAGTGAGCAAAATTCCATGGCGGGTGCCGACCAGGCGAATCGCCATATAGGCGGCGAAGCCGATGGCGGCGATCAGCACCACCATCCACCAGGTCACGTAAGGGTTGAATGCCTGCCAGGGGCCGTAGCCTTGGTTGGGCAGCGCGGGTAGCAGCACCAGTGAGATAAACAGCAGCTTCAATGCCCCTGACAGCTCGGCTTCGCTGAGGCGCTGGAGGATCGTGTGCAGGGTGCGTTTGAGGCTAAGCAGCAGTGCTACCGCCACGGCACCCGCCGCGGCTAGTGGCGAGTGGCCGGCGACGGCCAGGCTGCCGAGGATGAAGGTGATCAGCATCGCCACTTCGCTGGTCAGGCCGCGGTCGCCCAATTGCAGTAGATCGCCGAAGTAGGAGGCGAGTACCAGTGCGGCGAAACCGACAAAGATGACTGCCCAGGCGACCACGCCGAAGTGTTCGCCGAGAAACATGGCGAAACCGCCGAGTAAACCGCTCAAGCCAAACGTGCGGATACCCGCAGCCAGGCGCCCGTCCTCGGTGTTGCGTTCTTGCCAGCCACGCTCGGCACCGATAAGCAGGCCAACCGCCAGTGCGCTGGCGAAATTCAATAGGGTGTCGAGAGCCTCGGGCATGCGGCGTCCTGGTGCGGGGCGTGATGTTGGCAGTCTAGCCAGTCGCCGGGGCGATGTATTGCGGCAGGTCAGTGGGTGAGTGTTACGGCAGCCGGCAATCGCGGCTGAAGCGGAGTGCCACCCAGCCGCTCCCACGTGGCAAGCGCATTGCTGCTTATGGCAGCGGCTTGAGCCGCGAGCGATTCCTGCGGCCAGCTTAGCGCAGCGTCAGGTGGCGGCTGAGCAGGGCACGCAGGGCGGCCGGTTTGACTGGCTTGGCCAGGTAGTCGAGACCTGCGGCGTGGACTTCGGCGATCAGCTCGGGGCGGCCGTCGGCACTGATCACCACGCCAGGCACCGGTTCACCCAGGCGGGTGCGTAGCCAGGCCATTAGCTCGGTGCCGGTTTCGCCTTCGTCCAAGTGGTAGTCGACTAGGGCCAGGTGCGGGCGGACGTCCTCGCTGAGCAGGCGTTCGCATTCCTGGCGGTTACGCGCGGTCCACACCTGGCAGCCCCAGCGTGACAGCAGGCTGTGCATGCCGGTGAGGATGCTGTCTTCGTTGTCGACGCACAGTACCCGGCTGCCCGTTAGCAACTGGCCATTGACTTCGGTGCCGGCTGGCTTGGGTATGATCACTGGGGTGCGGCCCAGCGGCACCGTGACGCTGAACACGCTGCCCTTGCCCGGCCAGGAGCGTACCTCCAGTTTGTGCTCGAGCACCCGGCACAGGCCATCGGCAATCGCCAGGCCAAGGCCAAGGCCTTTTTCGGCGCGAGTCTGGTGGCTGTCCAGACGCTTGAATTCCTCGAAGATAACCTTGCGCTTGTCTTCCGGGATGCCTGGGCCGCGATCCCACACTTCCAGGCGCAGTTGCCCGCCTGAGCGGCGCACGCCAAGCAGTACCCGGCCTTTGGCATAGCGGAAGGCGTTAGTGAGAAAGTTCTGCAGCACGCGGCGCAGTAGTTTGCTGTCGCTGTCCACGCGCAGATGGCTGCCGCGCAGGCGAAAATCGATGCCGCATTCGGCGGCCAGAACCTTGAATTCGGTGCCCAGGGTATCGAACAGGCTGTTGAGGACAAAGGCATTGCGGTCCGGGGTTATGCGGCCATTCTCCAGGCGCGAGATGTCGAGCAGGTCGCTGATCAGGTCTTCCGCCGAACGCAGCGAGCTGTCCAGGTGACGCACCAGCTCCTTGGCCTCGCGCGGCAGCGCGTCCTCTTGGTGGGAGAGTGCTGCGGAGAACAGTCGCGCGGCGTTCAGCGGCTGCATCAGGTCGTGGCTGACGGCGGCGAGGAAACGGGTTTTCGATTGGTTGGCGGCCTCGGCCACGCCCTTGGCTTCGGTCAGCGCCTGATTCAGCTGCGACAGTTCATGGGTTCGCTCGATGACCCGCTGCTCCAGGCCCTCGTTGGCGTCCTTGAGCGCACGCTCGGCCTCGCGAAACTCGGTGATGTCGGTAAAGCTCATGACAAAGCCGCCCCCAGGCATCGGGTTGCCGATCAGTTCGATCACCCGGCCATTGGGGAAGGTGCGCTCGTACGTGTGCGCGGTGCCCTGGCGCATCCAGTGCAGGCGTTTGGCAATATTGTCCTCGACATCGCCTGCGCCGAGCATGCCGCGCTCGGCGTTGAAGCGGATGATCTCGGCAATCGGCCGGCCGACGTAGATCAGGCCGTCCGGGTAGTCGAAGATGTCCATGTAACGATGGTTCCAGGCCACCAGGCGTAGCGATTGATCGACCACGCTGATGCCTTGGGTGATGTTCTCGATCGCCCCTTGCAGCAGGGCGCGGTTGAACTGCAGCACCTCGCTGGCTTCGTCGACGATGCGCACTACATCTTCGACCTGCATCTCTCGGCCTTCGATGGCCGCCTTGACCACCGCGCGGGTCGATGACGCGCCGAGCACGCCAGCGAGCAGGCGTTCGGTATGGGCGATCCACTCGCTGTTGGCTGGCAGATTAGGGTTGAAGCTTTGGCCCTGGCGGTAGGCGCAGCGCATGAAGCTCTGCTGCGCGCGCTCCTCACCGACGAAGCGGCTGGCGAGTATCAGCAAGTCGTTGACCTGGACCGCCAGCAGGCTGCGACTGCTCGGCTTGGCGCCGAAATCGTGGCTGATGAAGCGCCCGGCTTGCCAGTGCTCGGAAACCCGCGTTCGGGAGAACCAGGACACCCAGGCGAACAGCAGGAAGTTGCCGGTCAGCGACAGCACCACACCGCGGGTCAGGGCGTCGACCTGGAAGCCGATAGGGGCATAGAGCAGGCTTTGCAGGCCAGGCAAGCTGTCCAGCGACCAGCCCAGGCTGCGGGCCACCAGCGGCATGATCAGGGTGTAGAACCAGATCAGTGCGCCGAAGATCATCCCGGCGAACACCCCGCGGCGGTTGGCCTGCTTCCATACCAGCGCGCCGAACATGGCCGGGGCCAGTTGGCTGATGGCGGCGAACGAAATCTGGCCAATGGTGGCCAGGCTGGCACCCTCTCCGAGCAGGCGGTAGCACACATAGGCCAGCAACAGGATCAGCACGATGCTCACTCGCCGTGCCGTGAGCATCCAGTGGCGGAAGGCCTCGAAGGGTCGCTCGGCGTTTTGCCGGCGCAGCAGCCAGGGCAGCAGCATGTCGTTGGAGATCATGGTCGACAGTGCCACCGAGGCAACGATGACCATGCCGGTGGCAGCCGAGGCGCCGCCGATAAAGGCCAATACGGCCAAGGCCGGGTGGGCTTCGGCGAGCGGCAGGCTGATCACAAATGAGTCCGGGCTCACTCCGGCCGGCAGCAGCATCTGACCGGCCAGGGCGATGGGCACGACGAACAAGGCGGCGAGTACCAGGTATGCCGGGAACACCCAGCGCGCCAGGAGCAGGTCCCGCGGCTCGATGTTCTCCACCACGGTGACGTGGAACTGCCGTGGCAGGCAGATGATGGCGATCATCGACATGCCTGTCAGCGTCATCATGGCCGGCCAGTTCACTGCTTCGGCCCAGAATTCGTCGAGTGCGGGGGTGTTGCGCGCCTGGTCGAACAGATCGCCGAAACCGTTATAGAGGCCGTAGGTGACGAACGCGCCAACGGCGAGAAAGGCCAGCAGCTTGACCAGCGACTCGAAGGCAATGGCCAGCACCATGCCGCGGTGGTGCTCGGTGACGTCCAGGTTGCGCGTGCCGAACAGGATGGTGAACAGTGCCAGAACCAGCGATACGATCAGCGCGGTGTCCTGGGCACGGGTGCCGGCGGAGTTGGCGCCGGCGCCGACTAGCAGGTTGACCCCGAGCACGATGCCCTTGAGTTGCAGGGCTATGTAGGGCAGCACGCCGACCAGGCAAATTAGCGCCACCACTATCGCCAGCGCCTGGGATTTGCCATAACGTGCGGCGATGAAGTCGGCGATCGAGGTGATGTTCTCTTCTTTGCTGATCATCACCATCTTATGCAGCACCCAGGGGGCGAACAGCATGATGATGATTGGCCCCAGGTAGATCGGCAGGAATGACCAGAGCTGCTCGGCGGCTTGGCCGACTGCGCCGAAGAAGGTCCAGCTGGTGCAGTAGACGGCTAGCGACAGGCTGTAGACCCAGGCGCGTATGCGTGGCGGCAAGGGCGTGCTGCGGCGGTCGCCATAGAAGGCGATGGCGAAGAGGATGGCCATATAGATCAAGGCGACCGCTGCGATCAGCCCACTGGACAACGACATGGAAACTCCGACAGCAAACTATATGGGACTTGCCCGGTCTTAATCAGGTGCTGATTGCAGCTCCCTCAAGGCGAGACAATACTTCAAATGAATGCCCAGCAGTGTCGCAGCAAAGTACCGTGGCGTCAGGCGCGACCAAGGTCGCAAGTCAGTTGGCTGCTACCGCTTGGTAATTGTGGTCGGGCGTGCGCCCTGTTAGCGTGGCGTGCTTGCGCCTAGTCAGAGGAGGGAGCCCATGTTCAAGCCGCAATTGATTACCCTGCAGCGTGGTGCGCTGCGTGTCGAGCCGATGCTCGATGCCGACATTCCGGCGCTGGTCGCTCTGGCCGAAGCCAATCGCCAGGAGCTGATCCATATGAATGGCCCCCAGCGCCTGGACTGGTATCGCCAGGGCCTGCTCGATCAGCGTGAAGGCAAGGCGCTGCCGTTCGTCATCCGTCTCGGCGAACAACTGGTCGGCACCACCCGTTTCGGCGACTTCATGCCGGCGCTGCCCGCCGCTGAGATCGGCTGGACCTGGCTCGATCAAACTCAGCATGGCACCGGCCTCAACGCCATGGTCAAGTACCTGATGCTGCGCCATGCCTTCGAGAGCTGGCGCATGGTGCGTGTGCAACTGAAGACCGCCGCCAGCAACCTGCGCTCGCAGCGTGCCATCGAGAAGCTCGGCGCGCAGCGTGAAGGTGTACTGCGCAATCATCGCCGCCTGGCCGACGGGCGCCTCGACGACAGCGTGCTGTACAGCATCACCGACCAGCAGTGGCCGGCGCTCAAGCAACAGCTGGAGGCGCGTTTCAGCGGTTGATCGATGGCGCAGACTGAGGTTGAACGCACACGCTTCTGGGCCTCGCGCGAGTTGCACGGGGTTGAGCTGCAGCGTCCGCAACACCGCCTGGGTTGCTTCACCGATCGAGTCGTCTGGGTTCGCGGCTAAAGCCCCGCCTACAAAACCTCTCCCGCGCCGGGAGGGGGGTTGCGACATTATCTGGCCTCTGTGCAAGACCGTCCCCAGGGCTGGGGTGTAACCTGCGCAGCCCAAGGAGGACCCATGTCTCGTCAATATGAATTCGCCCAAGGCGCTCGCGATATGCTGCCGATGCTGCTCGGCGCCGTACCCTTCGGCATCATCTTCGGTAGCCTGGCCGGTGCCGCCGGCCTCAGCGCCTGGCAGACCATTGGCATGTCACTGCTGGTGTTCGCCGGTTCGGCGCAGTTTATCGCCATCAGCCTGCTCGGCGCCGGTACCGGCCTGGCTGTGCTGTTGCTCACCACCCTGGTGGTCAACCTGCGTCACGCCCTGTACAGCGCCAGCCTGCAACCCTTCGTCCGTCACCTGCCCACGCGTTGGCGGATGCCGTTGGCGTTCTGGCTGACCGACGAGGCCTATGCGGTGGTGCTCAACCGCTACACCGAGCCGGACAGCTCGCCGCACAAACACTGGTACTTTCTCGGCGCGGCGCTGGCCATGTACCTGAACTGGCAGTTGTGCACCCTGATCGGTGTACTGTTCGGCCAGCGCGTGCCGAACCTTGCTGCCTGGGGCCTGGACTTTGCCATGCTGGCGACCTTTATTGGCATTGTCGTGCCCATGCTGCGCTCGCGGCCGCAAGTTGCGGCAGCGCTGGTGGCCGGCGCAGTGGCGCTGGCCTGTCATGCCTTGCCCTATAAGCTCGGGTTGCTGGCCGCAGCGTTCAGCGGAATAGTCGTCGGTGTGCTGCTGGAGCGGCGTAATGACTCGGTTGTCGAGGAGCTGGCCTGATGGATAACTGGCTATTGATCCTCGGCATGCTGGCGATCACCTTTTCGATTCGCTACAGCCTGTTCGCCTTTCCCGATTTGCGCTTCCCGCCGCTGGTGCGCCAGGGCCTGCATTTCGTGCCGACCGCGGTGCTCACCGCCATCGTAGTGCCGGGCATGTTGCTGCCGGATGGCCAGCACTGGGCGCTGGGCCTGGACAATGCCTACCTGTTGGCAGGACTGGTGACTATCGCCATCGCGGCCGTCACTCGCAACCTGCTGGCGACCATCGGCGGTGGGCTGCTGGTGTTCTTCCTGTTGCGCTGGGCGCTGGGCCAGTTGCCACTCTGAGACCGGCTATTTTGCCGAGGCCGTGGCAAAAATCAGCGTTCCCTGTGGCTTTGCTGGGGCGTGTTGCAGTCCAATGCTGGACCGGCGCCGCGGCGCTCGCGGTTTCCCCGGCCCTGCACGGCCCTAATGCCAGGTACATGGACGATGACCCCACACTCGCAATTCACCCTGCTCGGAACACGGCGCTTCTTGCCGTTCTTCCTCACTCAGCTGCTCGGCGCCTTCAACGACAATATCTTCAAGCAGTCGCTGATCCTCGCCATCCTCTACAAACTCAGCTCCAGTGTGGACAGCAGTCTGCTGGTCAACCTCTGCGCGCTGCTGTTCATCCTGCCGTTCTTCCTGTTTTCCGCCCTCGGCGGCCAGTTCGGCGAAAAGTTCGCCAAGGACAGCCTGATCCGCGCGATCAAGTTCGCCGAGATCCTGATCATGCTTGCCGGCGCTGCCGGGGTGCTGCTGAATAATCTGCCGCTGATGCTCGCCGTGCTGTTCTGCATGGGCACTCAGTCGGCACTGTTCGGCCCGGTCAAGTATTCGATTCTGCCGCAGCATCTGCGCGAAGAGGAATTGGTCGGCGGCAACGCTCTGGTGGAGATGGGCACCTTCCTGGCAATTCTTGCCGGCACCATCGGTGCCGGCATCATGATGGCCAGCAGCGGTTACGCCAGCCTGGTCGCCGGCACTGTGGTGACGGTGGCGCTGCTCGGCTACCTGGCCAGTCGCGCCATTCCTCGTGCCCATGCGGCGCTGCCGGAGCTGGTGCTGGACTGGAACATCTTTCGCCAATCCTGGCGCATCATGCGCCTGGGGCTGGTCGAGCAGCGGCCTGCGGTGTCGCGCTCGCTGGTCGGCAACTCCTGGTTCTGGTTTCTCGGCGCGGTTTATCTGACGCAGATTCCGGCCTATGCCAAGCAGTGGCTGTACGGTGACGAAAGCGTGGTGACCCTGATCCTCGCGGTGTTCTCGGTGGGCATTGCCCTGGGCTCGATGCTCTGCGAGCGGATGAGCGGACACAAGGTGGAGATCGGTCTGGTGCCCTTCGGCTCGATCGGCCTGACTGTGTTCGGCATGCTGCTCTGGTGGCACTCGGGCGGCTTCCCGCAGGGCGCACAGGCCCATGACTGGCTGGCGGTGCTGGGATACGGCCAGGCCTGGTGGATCCTTTCCTCGGTGCTCGGCATCGGTTTGTTCGGCGGTTTCTACATCGTGCCGCTGTACGCCCTGATCCAGTCGCGTACTGCAGAGCATGAGCGGGCGCGGGTGATTGCCGCCAACAACATCCTCAACGCGCTGTTCATGGTGCTTTCGGCGATTGTCTCGATCCTCTTTCTCAGCGTCGCCGAGCTGTCGATTCCGCAATTATTCCTGGCGATATCGCTGATGAATGTCGCGGTCAACAGCTACATCTTCAAGCTGGTCCCCGAGTTCAGCATGCGCTTTCTGATCTGGCTGCTCGGTCACTCGCTGTACCGGGTCGAGCACCGGGGGCTGGACGCCATCCCCGAGGAAGGCCCGGCGGTGCTGGTGTGCAACCATGTGTCTTTCGTCGATGCACTGCTGGTCGGCGGCGCGGTACGCCGCCCGGTGCGTTTCGTCATGTACTACAAGATCTACAATTTGCCCGTTCTCAACTTCATCTTCCGCACCGCCGGTACTGTGCCGATTGCCGGGCGCAACGAGGATCTGCTGATCTACGACGCAGCGTTCAAGAAGATCGCCGAATACCTGCGTAATGGCGAGCTGGTGTGCATTTTTCCCGAAGGCAAGTTGACCGGCGATGGCGCGATCCAGGAGTTCAAAGGCGGGATCGAGCGCATTCTTGAGGAAAATCCGGTGCCGGTGATTCCCTTGGCGCTGCAAGGCCTGTGGGGCAGTTTTTTCAGCCGCGATCCGCGAAAACGTCTGCTCAAGCGTCTGTGGTCACGCATCACGCTGGTGGCCGGGGCGCCACTCAGTGCCGAGCAGGCTGACCGGCAGCTGTTGCAGGCGCGGGTAGCCGCGTTGCGTGGCGAGGTGCGCTGAGCTGCTGTGAAATGCGCTCGCCTCCCGGTGTGCGCTGGAGACTGCGCCTGCAGGCCTGTTAATATCGCCCCCTTGTTTTACGCGTCGATTTTTTGAGAGCCGCCATGACCACCGTCCGTACCCGTATCGCGCCTTCGCCAACTGGCGATCCGCATGTAGGCACCGCCTATATCGCCTTGTTCAACCTGTGCTTCGCTCGCCAGCACGGTGGTGAATTCATTCTGCGTATCGAAGACACCGACCAAGTGCGCTCGACCCGTGAGTCGGAACAGCAGATCTACGATGCGTTGCGCTGGCTCGGTATCGAGTGGAGCGAAGGCCCGGACGTCGGCGGCCCGCATGGCCCGTATCGGCAGAGCGAGCGCGGCCATATCTACCAGAAGTACAGCGCTGAGCTGGTGGAGAAGGGCCATGCCTTCCATTGCTTCTGCAGCCCCGAGCGCCTGGACAAGGTCCGTGCCGAACAGATGGAAGCCAAGCAGACGCCGCGCTACGACGGTCACTGCATGCACCTGGCAGGCGATGAAGTGCAGCAGCGCCTGGCTGCCGGTGAGCCGAATGTCGTGCGCATGAAGGTGCCGACCGAAGGCCTCTGTGTGGTGCCGGACATGCTCCGCGGTGAGGTCGAGATCCCGTGGGACCGCATGGACATGCAGGTGCTGATGAAGACCGATGGCCTGCCGACCTACTTCCTGGCCAACGTGGTCGACGACCATCTGATGGGCATCACCCATGTGCTGCGCGGCGAAGAGTGGTTGCCGTCGGCGCCCAAGCTGATCCTGCTTTATGAATACTTCGGCTGGGAACAGCCGCAGCTGTGCTACATGCCGCTGCTGCGTAACCCGGACAAGAGCAAGCTGTCCAAGCGCAAGAACCCGACCAGCATCACGTTCTACGAGCGCATGGGTTTTCTGCCGCAGGCGATGCTCAACTACCTCGGGCGCATGGGCTGGTCGATGCCTGACGAGCGTGAGAAATTCAGCCTCGACGAGATGATCGAGCATTTCGACATCCAGCGCGTGTCGCTGGGTGGGCCGATCTTCGATCTGGAGAAGCTGTCCTGGCTCAACGGCCAGTGGATGCGTGAGCTGACGGTCGAGGAGTTCGCCGCAGGGGCGCAGAAATGGGCATTCAACTCCGATTACCTGATGCAGATCGCCCCGCATGTGCAGGGCAGGGTCGAAACCTTCAGTCAGATCGCCCCGCTGGCCAGCTTCTTCTTCGCCGGTGGGGTCAGCCCTGACGCCAAGCTGTTCGAGCACAAGAAACTGTCGCCCGATCAGGTGCGTCAGCTCATGCAGTTGATCCTGTGGAAGCTGGAGGCCTTGCGCCAGTGGGAGAAGGACAAGATCACCGGCTGTATCCAGGCCGTGGTTGAACACCTGGAGCTGAAGCTGCGTGACGCCATGCCGCTGATGTTCGCTGCCGTTACCGGCCAGGCCAGCTCGGTATCGGTACTCGATGCCATGCAGATACTCGGTCCGGACCTCACGCGTTTCCGCCTGCGCCAGGCCATCGAGCTGCTCGGTGGCATGTCGAAGAAGGAAAACAAGGAGTGGGAAAAACTGCTGGCATCTATCGCCTGATCACCTGTTCTCCCGCCCAGCCGCCTGCGTGGCTGGTCGGGATAGGTTAAGTGGTTGTTCTGTCAGCATAAAGAAAGCTGCTGTAGGCAAAAATTTTGTTGACAGTAGCCTGGCGCGCTTTTAACATGCGCCCCGTCCTTGAGATGGGGCTATAGCTCAGCTGGGAGAGCGCTTGCATGGCATGCAAGAGGTCAACGGTTCGATCCCGTTTAGCTCCACCATCTTTAAAGCCGTAAGGCTTGCCACAATCAGCTCTTGTAGCTGGTTGGTTGTAGAAGGGTTACGTCCCCTTCGTCTAGTGGCCTAGGACACCGCCCTTTCACGGCGGTAACAGGGGTTCGAGTCCCCTAGGGGACGCCAGTATTAAAAAGCAGTGCCAGTTTGGGCTGTGAGCCGAGAGGCGATAAATCTGGGGGTATAGCTCAGCTGGGAGAGCGCTTGCATGGCATGCAAGAGGTCAACGGTTCGATCCCGTTTATCTCCACCAATTTTGCAGATGTAACAACTGCCACGGGGCCAGCATAAGCTGGCCTTGTTCTTCGAAGGTTTCGTCCCCTTCGTCTAGTGGCCTAGGACACCGCCCTTTCACGGCGGTAACAGGGGTTCGAGTCCCCTAGGGGACGCCATTTTTCCCGCTATGCGGGACTTTTAAAGGGTCATTCTTTGCGGGGTGGCCCTTTTGTTTTTTCTACGTCCCCTTTCCTTTCCGATCTGCTGGCCCGCCCGGCGGTGAGAGGCTTAGCTTGCTTGAATCAATTACGGACATAGTATTTGGTCTGTAATATTCATGAAGCGAGTATGGCCGACAAAAAAGACCAAGCCCGAACGCACATTCTTTGCGCGGCAAGTGCCGTCTTGGTGCGCGCGGACCTGCGGGGGTGAGGCGCTGCCTGCCTGTGTCGCCTTGATTGGCGCGGGCTCGGGCGCTTGGTCCTGGTGAGTTGTCTGTGTGCCGCAGGCAGTGGCCAGCAAGAAGCGTCGTCAAGCGAGCTGGCCGCTCTCCACCCGATTACGCCCTGCCGCCTTGGCACGATAAAGAGCCTGGTCGGCTTGTTGTAGCAGCTGTTCGCTGTCCGCGCTGTCGGGTAGCCCGGCGCACACTCCGATGCTGATGGTCAGGCTAATGGTCTGGCCTTGATAGGTGCAGGGATGAAGGGCCAGGTCATTGCGCAGTTGTGCCGCCAGGTCATAGGCGCCGGCCGGATCGGTATCGCTCAGTACGGCGACGAACTCCTCACCGCCGAAGCGGGCGAGCAGGTCGCTACTGCGCAAACGTTGCTGAAGGCGTTGGGCGGCATGCTGCAGGCAGGCATCGCCAGCCAGATGGCCATAGTGGTCGTTGACCTGTTTGAAGTGATCGAGGTCCATCATCAGAATGGCCATGGGGCGCTGGCTGCGCATAGCCTGAGCCTGGATTCGCTGCAGTTCTTCGGTGAGCGTCTGATGGTTGAACAGGCCGGTAAGACCGTCACGGCGATTAAGCTCGGAGAGTTGCTGGTGGGCGACGGAAAGCTCGCTCAGGGCCTGCTCCAGGGCTGCGGTGCGCTCTGTGACGCGCAGCTCCAGGCCGTCATTGATTTGTTTCTGCAGCTCCGTTCGCCTGGCTTGCTCCACGCGCAACTGGTGTTCTTTAGCGAACAGGCGCGCCTGGGCCAGTTGCTGGGCGCTCTGCGCCTGGCGGATGCGCACGGCCAGGGCGATGGAGAATACTGTCAGTTCGATCAGGCCACCTATTTGTTGCGCATGCAGGGTCAGCAGTGAGTTGGCGATCAGGCCGGTACCGCTGAGAATGCTGAACAGGCTGGCGGCGATCAGTACGAACCAGCCGATGGCGAACAGGCGGGCAGGTTTATAGCCCTCGCGCCAGCGCAGCAGGGTGAACAGGCAGGCGAGTGCCGCGCAGGCGACGACCAGGACAAAGCTGCCGAACAAGGCTGCCTGGTAAGGGCCGAACACGCACAGGCCGATGACCAGCCAGGTGCAGCCCAGCAGTACGTTTACGACCTGGGTGTAACGGGGCGATGCATGCTTGAGGTCGAGCACCCCATAGGTGAACAGGATGCCGAACAGGGTGGTTACTGCCGAGCTGAGCGGAAAGCTCAATTGATGCCAGCCGAGTGAGTTTGGCCAAAGCCATTGCAGGGCGAAGCCGAGCTGGATGAACTGGTAGCAGCCGAAGCTGGCAACGAACAGGCTGTACCAGAAGTAGTTGCGGTCGCGGGTGATGACGAAGATCGACAGGTTGTAGATGAGCATTGCTGCCAGCGCGCCGAAGAACAGTCCCTGCAAGAGCAGCATGCGTTGCTCATGGTGGTTGAAGGTTGCGCTGGTCATCAGGCTGGCGCTGAGGTTGGCCGAGCCTTCGGTCTGCATGCGCAGAATCAGTTTACGGCTTTCCCCGGCAGCCAGGTGTAGCGGTAGCAGCAATTGCCGGTGTTCGATCCAGCGTGCCGCGAATGGGCGCTGATCGCCAGAACGGTAGACGCGCTCGCCATCCAGGCCATAGGCATCCAGGTAGTCCAGCAGTGGGTTGCCGATCAATAGCACCCAGTCCATGCTCTTGGCTTGTGGATTATGCAGTTGCAGGCGCAGCCAATAGGCGCTGCTGGTATAGCCGAAGCTGGCATCGCGGCGGCCAACCGGTTGCCAGGCCGAGTCGGGCAGGCGGCGTACATCGTCTATCGTTGCCTGTTGCTGCGTATCCTCCCAGACCTGCATAAAGGGTCCTGGCAGCATGGTCCGCTCCGTCGCAGGCAGAGATAACAATGCATCTGCCTGGCTCAGGCCAGGCAGCAGCACGCACAGCAGTAACACACGTAAGACGGCAAGCAAGTGCAGGCTCTCGGGCAAGTGGCGAAGATACGTCCGTGCGGATGGCTATTCACACGGCGACAAGACGCTAGCCTAGTGGCTTTGCGCTATTAACCAAAGGGCTTTAAGTCTGCAGCGCAGCTGCGGCTTTTGCTGCATGCCGTGCTGTTGGTCATGGGCAACGTTGCGGCACAGCCTGTGCAGCATGGAGTTGCCGCTCCTTTCGCGCCTAGAATAGTGCGCCGGTGAATGCCGGCAGCACCTCATTTGAAGATTCAGGAGCAAGCCCATGAACTCGACTGTGACGAACAATCAAGCGCCAGCGCCTGCTGTACCTAAGGCTGCGATGAGCCGCAAGCTGGAGACGTTACGATGAGCTGGGATCTGGCTAATCCGTTTGTGGTCGATATCCAGGTGGTGGCCGACGACATCGACGGTCTTGGGCATGCCAATAATGCGGTCTATGTCAGTTGGCTGGAGCGCTGCGCCTGGCGCCACTCGCAATACCTGGGGCTCGACCTGGCCGAATACCGTCGGCTTGATCGTGCGATGGCAGTGCTGCGCCACGAGATCGATTACCTGGCCAGCGCTTATGAAGACCAGGAACTGCAGATGGCCACCTGGATCGTCGAGTCCGATCAACGCCTGAAGATGGATCGGCGCTTTCAGTTGGTCCGTCCCGCAGACGGCCTGACTTTATTGCGGGCCAAGACCACCTTCGTCTGTATCGAGTTGTCCAGCGGCAAGCCCAAGCGCATGCCGGTCGAATTCGTCGAAGGCTACGGCTGCGCTCTGCAGTTGCCCTTTCCTCTGGAGCTTTGACGTGGAGGCTGTGAGAAACCCTCGCCGGCTGCGAACGCCTGGATACGGTCTCGCTACGGCGCTCGATTTTTTCACAACATCTGACGCGTTTATTACAGCTGTGGCGCCAGGAACAAGGCATCGTTGTCGAGCATTACCTGGTAACGGCGGGTTTCCCCGGCGTCGAGCAAAATCGACTGGCTGCTGGCCAAACCGGCCGCATCGCAGTTGTCTGCGCGTGTCAGGCGGGCTCTGAGGTTGAACGTGCCGGCGGGCACCTCCAGGCTTGCCGACTTGCCAACCTGCAGTTGCGCCACCTGTTTCTCTTCTACCAATAACTCGACAGCGCAAGCCTTCGGTACCTTGCGGTCGCGGCTGATAACCAGTTGGGCCATGGCCTCTGGGGCGGACTGCAGCTCGGATTCGCCTGGTTTTTGTTCGTCTGCCTGGCTCAGGCCGAGGGACAAGTAGAGGCTGGCGAGCAGTATGAGCATGCGCATATTGGTTCTCCTTTACGGTGTAGTGTTCCGATGGTGGACTCCGTGCCAGAGGCAGCGTTCCATTTAGTTGGTCTGCTCGTTGGCGGGCATTTCACTGCGGGCAATCGGCCGCGTACACTACGCGGCGCTTTTTCGAGAATGTTGCTATGCAAATCGCCCTTGCACCGATGGAAGGATTGGTCGATGAGATCCTTCGCGATGTGCTGACCCGGGTCGGCGGCATCGACTGGTGCGTGACCGAATTTATCCGGGTCACCGAGCGGGTGCTGCCCGTTTCGACCTATCAGAAGCTGGCCCCGGAACTGTTCAGCGCTGCGCAAACGGCGGCCGGTACGCCATTGCGCGTGCAGTTTCTCGGCTCCGATCCACAGTGTCTGGCGGATAACGCCGCCTTTGCCTGTGGCCTGGGTGCACCGGTGATCGATCTCAACTTCGGCTGCCCGGCGAAAACCGTGAACAAGTCCCGTGGCGGCGCGGTGTTGTTGAAAGAGCCGGAGTTGCTCCATGCCATTGTCCGCGAGGTGCGTCGCACGGTGCCGGCGCAGATTGCGGTAACCGCCAAGATGCGCCTGGGTTTCGATCACAAGGACTATGCCCTGGCGTGCGCCGAGGCGTTGGTCGAAGGTGGAGCGTCGCAGCTAGTGGTCCACGCGCGAACCAAGGTCGAGGGCTACAAGCCGCCAGCCCATTGGGAATGGGTGGCGCGGGTGCAGGAGGCGGTCAAGGTGCCGGTGTTCGCCAATGGCGAGGTGTGGACGCTGGACGACTGGCGGCGTTGCCGCGAAATCAGCGGGGTCGAGGACATCATGCTCGGCCGCGGCCTGGTGGCGCGGCCTGACTTGGCCCGGCAGATTGCCGCGACTCGGGCCGGGCAGGCCGTGGTTGAAATGACCTGGGCCGAGTTGCAACCCTTGCTCGCCAACTTCTGGTTGCAGGCTCGGCGCAAGATGTCCCCGCGCTATGCCCCGGGACGCTTGAAGCAATGGCTGGCGATGCTGACGCGCAGCTATCCCGAGGCGTTCGCGTTGTTCAATGTGCTGCGCCAGGAGAACGATTGCCTGCGTATCGATGCGTTGCTCGGCGTCGATGTGCCGCCTGGCCCGCCCCAGGAGCAGCTGGCCAGCGCTTGAACGTAGGGGTTTTGTGTTTGCAGGATGGGTTAGCCGCTGAGCCGATATTGGCTCAGGGCTGCGGTTTATGCGCGGCGTAACCCATCGTTGCGGTGTGGCATCGGGTGCTGTGTCGGGTTACGCGGCGTTCGAATGACGTGGCGACCGGTAACTCGACCTACGTGCCCGGTTGCGTTTCATGCCCTGCGCGGGCGCTGCGGGGTGTGCATCAACAGGGCGCGAAACTCGCCCAGTGGCAGCGGCTTGCTGAACAGGTAACCCTGGTAGAGGTGGCAGCCTTGTTGTTGCAGAAAATCCAGCTGCTCCTGCTGTTCAACCCCTTCGGCAATGATCTCCAGACCAAGGCTGCGCGCCATGGCGACGATGGCGCGGATGATTTCCGCATCGTTGGCATCACTGGGGGCGTCGCGGACAAACGATTGGTCGATCTTCAGCAGATCCACCGGCAGGCGTTTGAGGTAGGTCAGCGAGGAATAGCCCGTACCGAAATCGTCCATGGCAAAGCTGACACCGAGCTTTTTCAGGCGATTCATCTTGGCAATGGTGTCTTCGATGTTCTGGATCACGATGCCTTCAGTGATTTCCAGCTTGAGCATGGAGGCGGGCAGGGCGCTACTGCACAGACTGCTTTCCACGCGCTCGACAAAGTCGTTGTGGCGGAACTGGCGTGGGCTGATGTTGACGCAAAGACTGAAGTTTTGCGCATCGACGAGGCCTTCTTCGAGCAACTGAGCGCAGGCATGGCAGGATTCGGCTAGCACCCAGCCGCCGACCTCAAGGATCAATCCGCTCTCTTCCAGAACGTTGATAAACACGGCTGGCGACTGTGCGCCCAGGGTTGGATGGAGCCAGCGCAACAGCACTTCGGCACCGATGATCTGGCCGCTACGGGCATCCGCCTGGGCTTGAAAGTACAATTCGAACTCACCGCGTGCCAGGGCCAGACGCAGATCGTTTTCCAGGCGTAAGCGCTCGCTGGCAGCTTCCTGCATGGTCCGGTGGAATAGCTGTACGGTATTGCGCCCGGAATCCTTGGCCCGATACAGGGCGATGTCAGCGCGTTTCAGCAGGTCGGCAGGAGTGGCGCCGTGGTCGGGGATCAGGGCGATGCCGATGCTCGGCGTGACCTGCAGGCGATGACCGTCGATGAGCATGGGTTCGGTCAGCAGCATGCGCAGTTTTTCGGCAACCATGCTGGCTTGGCGAGTCACGGCCGTGCGTGAGCCTTCGAGACCTGAGAGCAGTACGACAAACTCGTCACCGCCAAGACGGGCAACCGTGTCTTCTTCGCGGATGCTGGCTTCCAGGCGAGCAGTGACCAGTTTTAGCACGCTGTCGCCGACTGGATGGCCGAGTGAGTCATTGATGTGTTTGAAGTGGTCGAGGTCGAGGAACAGCAGCGCGCCGCGCAGGTCGTGGCGCTTGAGTAGGGCGATCTGCTGGGTCAGGCGATCCATCAGCAGGGCACGGTTGGGCAGGTTGGTCAGCGAGTCGTGATAGGCCAGATGCTCAATCTGCGCCTGGGCGTCCTTCAGCAGGCTGACGTCGCGGGCGGTCAGCAGCAGGCAGTCGAGGCCGTTGAGGTCGATCGGCTCGACCGAAACTTCCACTGTTCTGATGCTGCCATCGCGGTGCTTGCCGAGCATCTCCTTGTGCGTCACACGGCCGTCGCGCTGGAGAGTTTCGAGCATTTCCTGGCGCTGCCTGAGGTCGGCCCAGACGTTCAATTCCAGGGCGGTGTGGCCAATGACTTCCTCGGCGTGATAGCCGGTGAGGCGGTAGAAGCCTTCATTGACCTCGATGTAGCGGGCCGTATTGCGCTCGGTGATGGTGATGGCGTCGGGGCTGGAGTGAAAGGCCTTGGCGAATTTTTCCTGACTGGCCTGCAGTGCGACCTCGGCTTGCAGGCGCTCGCCGACATCACGCAATGTGGTGAGGATGCACAGCTGACGATCGACCCGGATGAAGCGGCTGGACACCACGCAGGTCAGTTCAGCACCACTCTTGGTGCGGTAACGAGCCTGCTCGTTATCCAGACTCTGTTGCGCGGTAAGCTTGCCGTAGATCCGCTCGCGTTCGTCGTTCTCGACCCAGAAACTGAGCTCCGCGCTGCTGCGGCCGACAATCTCCTGCGGCGTCCAGCCGAAGACCGCGCTGAAGCTGTCGTTGATTTCAACGAATACCCCGTCGCGTATTCGTGAGACGCAAATGGGGTCGGGGCTGGCCTGAAACAGGGTGGCGAACTTCTCCTCCGAGGCGGCCAGGCGCTGTTCGCGCTGCACCCGCTCGCTGATGTCGATGAGGATGCCGGCCATGCGTAAGGGCTTGCCTTGTTCGTCGCGGTAGAGCTTGGCGGTGCTCTCTAGGTAGTGCACTTCGTTGTTGCTGTAGATCGCCCGGTAAGTGACTTGAAAGTCCCGCTCGGCACCTTGCGCCAGACCGTTGTAGGTCCGGCGCATGGCTCGCCGGTCACCCAGCGGCACATGGCTGAAGAACCCGCGGAAATCGCCATGGAAGGGTTCTTGACTCAAGCCATGCAGGGTTGAGGCGCGGGTCGAGGCGAACAGCATGTTGCTCGGGATGTGCCAGTCCCAGGTGCCCAGGTCGGCAGATTCCAAGGCCAGGTTAAGGCGCTCCTGGCTGTTCTTCAGGGCTTGCTCCTGGGCGCGCTGCTGAGTGATTTCGCGCACCGTCAGGACCAGGCAGGTGCGCCCATCCAGCTCGATTTCACCGCCGAACAACAGGTTGTTACTGACGCTGCCATCGCGACTATATAGACGCACCTCCAGCTCGTTCAGGCTGTTTTGCCGCACGGCATCGAGCATCCGCTGACGGTCATTGGGATCAGCCCAAATACCCAGCTCCAGTGAGGTGAGCCCCAGGGTTTCGCTACTTTTCCAGCCGAATTGCCGCTCGAAAGCCGGGTTGACCTCAACAAAGCGCCCGGTTGCTTTGTCGGTGATCACCACGGCGTCCGGGGTATGCAGGAACGCCTGGGCGAATTTCTCCTCGCTGCTGCGCAGTGCGGCTTCGACACACTTGCGTTCGCTGGTGTCGAGGAAAGTGCAGAGTAGAACGGCTTGCCCGTCCAGTTCGATGTGTTGGCTGGATATCACGCCGTCGAGGATGCGGCCGTCGCGGGCACGCATCTGTACTTCCTGGGTGACCGGTTGGCGGCTATTGGGCGCTGTGCGGCGCAGATAGTCGCGCTGCTGGTCATGCACCCAGAGCTTCAGGTCGAGGGTCGAACGGCCGATGACTTCGTCGCTCGACCAGCCGAAGGTGCTGGCGAAGTGTTGGTTGGCCTCAATGATCACGCTGTCGGCTAAACGCACCAGGAGCGTAGCGTCCGGGCTGAGATGGAACAGGCTGGAGAAGCGCTGCTCGGAATTGAGTCGTGCCTGGGCGTTACCTGCCCCGATGATCTGGCCGCGTTCGATGTCCCAATGCCATGCGCCCGGCTGCACATCATTGCGCGCAGCATGCAGGCGCGGGACATCTGTCCGAGTGTTCTCCGCTAGGGCTGGGCTCAGGCCCGGGACGTGCGGCGGCGGCAGGCTATCACTGGAGCTGGCCATGAGCGGCCCTTTCGCTATGCGATGAGATGGTGGGGTCCTCGAAGTGACTACGGTGCGGGGTCATGGCGAGAGCGCTCTCTTATACTTATAAAGCTCACGTTAGCCTTTGCGCAGGCGCCAGCGCAAGGTCGTCGCGCTGCGCATCGAGTAACTGCATGAAGGCCCGTGCGGCATTCGACAGGGTACGCTCGGTGTGCGAGATATAGCCGAGTTGTCGTGATAGCTGGATGCCGGGTAGCGGGAGGCGGGCGACCTGCTCATCGAGCATGGTGCGTGGCAGTACGCTCCAGGCCAGGCCGATCGACACCATCATCTTGATGGTTTCCAGGTAGTTGGTGCTCATGGCGATGTTCGGCGTCAGCCCCTGCGCTTCGAACAGGCGTCGCACGATATGGTGGGTAAAGGTGTTGCCGCCCGGAAACACTGCCGGGTGATGCGCCACATCGGCCAGGCTGATCGCCTTGCTGCGTGCCAGCGGATGCTCGGGCGCGGCGACGAAATCCAGTGGGTCGTCCCACACCGCTACCGCATGCACTGGCTCGCGGGTTTCCGGGGCCAGGGTGATTACCGCCAGCTCGGCGCGGCCATGCAGGACTTCTTCATAGGCCACTTCGGAGTCGAGAAACTGGATGTCCAGCGCCACCTGCGGGTGCGTGCGGGTGAAGGCGCGCAGCAGGGGTGGCAAGCGGTGCAGGCCTATATGATGGCTGGTGGCCAATGTCAGCCGGCCGCTGACCTCGCCGCTGAGGTTGTTCAGGGCGCGGCGGGTGTCGTCCAGTACATTGAGAATCTGGTAGGCGCGCGGCAGCAGGGCGCGGCCGGCCTCGGTCAGGCTCACCTCGCGACCCAGGCGGTCGAACAGGCGCACATTCAGTTGCTGTTCCAGGTTGGCGATACGCTTGCTCACCGCCGGTTGGGTCAGGTGCAGGCGTTCGGCGGCATCAGAGAAGCTGCCCAGTTCGGCGATGGCAATAAAGGCATTGAGCGTGGCGAGATCCATGGCAATAGCTCCCAGCGGTAAGCCATAACGAGAGGCTTGTAGCGTACCGCTATTCCTGAATGGAATCCTTTGGATAAAAAATATGAATTTGAGTAATTCAATCCAAGCTCATAGGATCACCCTATAAATAAAGGGCTATTGGTCCTTGAATAGAAACACGCTGATGAGGAAACCGCTGATGGCCGGCAAAACGCTCTATGACAAGCTCTGGGAAATGCATGAGGTGAAGCGCCGTGACGATGGTTCGTCGCTGATCTACATCGACCGCCATATCCTCCACGAAGTGACCTCGCCGCAGGCCTTCGAAGGGCTACGTCAGGCAGGGCGCAAGCCGTGGCGCATCGATGCCAACATCGCCACCCCGGATCACAATGTGCCGACCACCAAGGCCGAGCGTCAGGGCGGCCTGGAGTCGATCACCGATGAGGTGTCGCGGATTCAGGTGCAGACCCTCGACGAGAACTGCGACGCCTTCGGTATTCTCGAATTCAAGATGAACGATGTGCGCCAGGGCATCGTCCATGTGGTCGGCCCGGAGCAGGGCGCGACCCTGCCGGGCATGACCGTGGTCTGCGGCGACTCGCATACCTCGACCCATGGTGCGTTCGGCGCGTTGGCCCACGGCATCGGCACTTCCGAGGTCGAGCATGTGCTGGCCACCCAGTGCCTGGTGGCCAAGAAGATGAAGAACATGCAGGTTCGCGTGGAGGGCCAGTTGCCCTTCGGCGTGACCGCCAAGGACATCGTCCTCGCAGTGATCGGCAAGATCGGCACCGCTGGCGGCAATGGCCATGCCCTGGAATTCGCCGGCAGCGCGATTCGCGAGCTGTCGCTGGAAGGGCGCATGACTATCTGCAACATGTCGATCGAGGCGGGCGCCCGGGTCGGTCTGGTGGCCGTGGATCAGAAGACCGTCGATTACGTCGAAGGTCGCCCGTTCGCCCCCAAGGGTGCAGATTGGGCCAAGGCGGTCGCTCAGTGGCAAGACCTGGTGTCCGACGCCGACGCGCATTTCGATAAAATCGTCGAGTTGCGTGCCGAAGACATCAAGCCGCAAGTCAGTTGGGGCACGTCGCCGGAGATGGTGCTGGCAGTTGATCAGCGGGTGCCGGACCCAGCGGTCGAGAGCGATCCAGTAAAAAAGGATTCGATCACTCGCGCCCTGAAATACATGGGGCTCAAGGCCAATCAGGCGATCACCGACATTCAGCTCGACCGGGTATTCATCGGCTCCTGCACCAACTCGCGGATCGAAGACCTGCGCGCTGCTGCTGCCGTGGCCAAGGGCCGCAAGGTCGCATCGACCATCAAGCAGGCCATGGTGGTGCCAGGCTCCGGCCTGGTCAAAGCCCAGGCGGAAAAAGAGGGACTGGATCAGATCTTTATTGCCGCTGGCTTTGAATGGCGCGAACCGGGCTGCTCCATGTGCCTGGCGATGAACCCGGACAAGCTCGGCAGTGGCGAGCATTGCGCCTCCACCTCCAACCGCAATTTCGAAGGTCGTCAGGGCGCCGGCGGCCGTACTCACCTGGTCAGCCCGGCCATGGCAGCGGCGGCGGCGGTGACCGGCCACTTTATCGACGTGCGTGAATTGACCCAGGCCTGAGGAGTCCGAATATGCGAGCTTTTACTCAACACACCGGCCTGGTTGCGCCACTTGACCGCGCCAATGTCGACACCGACCAGATCATCCCCAAGCAGTTCTTGAAATCGATCAAACGCAGCGGCTTCGGCCCCAATCTGTTCGATGAGTGGCGTTACCTGGATGTCGGCCAGCCCAATCAGGACAGCTCCAAGCGTCCACTGAACCAGGATTTCGTGCTGAATTTCCCGCGTTACCAGGGTGCCAGCGTGCTGCTGGCGCGGGAGAACTTCGGTTGCGGTTCGAGTCGTGAACATGCGCCTTGGGCGCTGGAGGAATACGGTTTCCGCGCGATCATCGCACCGAGCTTTGCCGATATTTTCTACAACAACAGTTTCAAGAACGGCCTGCTGCCGATCGTTCTCGACGAGCACGATGTCGATGAATTGTTTCAGCAGAGCGAAGCCTGCGAAGGCTATCAGCTGACTGTCGACCTGGGCGCGCAGACGGTGACCCGGCCTGACGGCAAGCAATACGCCTTCGAGGTGGATGCCTTCCGCAAGCATTGCCTGTTCAACGGCCTAGACGACATCGGCCTGACTCTGCAGGATGCCGAGGCGATCAAGGCCTTCGAAGTCGATTACCAGCAGAAGAGCCCCTGGCTGTTCGGCGCAATCAAGTAGGGTGCGCGGGGCCGCCTAGGCTGTGCGCACCATTGAATAAAAGGTCTGGTGCGCACGGCGCACCCTACGGCGTATTGAGGACAATATGAGCAAACAGATTCTGATTCTGCCCGGCGATGGTATCGGCCCGGAAATTATGGCCGAGGCGGTCAAGGTGCTGGAGTTGGCCAACGACAAGTTCGACCTGGGTTTTGAGCTGTCGTTCGACCAGTTGGGCGGCGCCGCCTATGAGCAATATGGCGTACCACTGGCCGACGAGACCCTGGAGCGCGCCCGCGCCGCCGATGCGATTTTGCTCGGTGCGGTGGGTGGCCCCCAGTGGGATGCCATTGATCCGGCCCTGCGCCCGGAACGCGGCCTGTTGAAGATCCGTTCGCAACTGGGTCTGTTCGCCAACCTGCGCCCGGCCATCCTCTATCCGCAGCTGGCTGATGCCTCGTCGCTGAAGCCGGAAGTGGTTGCCGGGCTGAACATCCTGATCGTGCGTGAACTGACCGGCGGTATCTATTTCGGCAGCCCGCGTGAATCGCGTGTGCTGGAGAATGGCGAGCGCATGGCGTTCGACACCCTGCCGTACAGCGAAAGCGAGATCCGTCGCATCGCCCGTGTCGGTTTCGACATGGCCCGCGTACGCGACAAGAAACTCTGCTCGGTAGACAAGGCTAACGTGCTGGCCTCCAGCCAGTTGTGGCGCACCGTGGTCGAGGAAGTGGCCAAGGATTATCCGGACGTTCAGCTCAGCCATATGTATGTCGATAACGCGGCCATGCAACTGGTGCGCGCGCCGAAACAGTTCGACGTGATGGTCACCGACAACATGTTCGGCGATATTCTGTCGGATGAGGCTTCCATGCTCACCGGGTCTATCGGCATGCTGCCGTCCGCTTCGCTGGATGCCAACAACAAGGGTATGTACGAGCCGTGCCACGGTTCGGCGCCGGACATCGCCGGGCAGGGTATCGCCAATCCGCTGGCGACCATTCTCTCGGTCTCGATGATGTTGCGTTACAGCTTCAGCCAGAGCCAGGCTGCCGATGCCATCGAGCAGGCAGTCAGCAAGGTACTCGATCAAGGCCTGCGCACCGGTGACATCTATTGCGCGGGTACGACCAAGGTCGGCACCGCCGCCATGGGCGATGCGGTAGTCGAGGCGTTGCGTAGTCTGTAATCTTCCAGGTTCTCCGGCGAATTCCCGGCGGTCTGTTCATATAGGTGTAGTGGTTATGAAACGTGTAGGTCTGATCGGTTGGCGTGGCATGGTGGGTTCCGTGCTGATGCAGCGCATGCTGGAAGAGCAGGATTTCGATTTGATCGAGCCCGTGTTCTTCACCACCTCCAATGTCGGCGGTCAGGGCCCGGCCATCGGCAAGGACACCGCCCCGCTGAAGGATGCCTACAGCATCGACGAGCTTAAAAGCCTCGACGTGATCCTTACCTGTCAGGGTGGTGATTACACCAGCGAAGTCTTCCCCAAGCTGCGCGAGGCTGGCTGGAAGGGTTACTGGATCGATGCAGCCTCCAGTCTGCGCATGGCCGACGACTCGGTGATTGTGCTGGACCCGGTCAATCGCAAGGTAATCGACCAGCAGCTGGATGCCGGCACCAAGAACTACATCGGCGGCAACTGCACCGTCAGCCTGATGCTGATGGCTCTGGGCGGTCTCTACGAAGCCGGTCTGGTCGAGTGGATGAGCGCTATGACCTATCAGGCCGCGAGCGGTGCCGGCGCGCAGAACATGCGCGAGCTGATCAAGCAGATGGGCGCTATCAACGCCTCGGTTGCCAGTGATCTGGCTGACCCGGCCAGCGCCATCCTGGACATCGACCGCAAGGTAGCGCAAGCCATGCGTGGCGAGTCCTTCCCGGTGGACAACTTCGGTGTGCCCCTGGCCGGCAGCCTGATTCCCTACATCGACAAGGAGTTGCCCAACGGACAGAGCCGCGAAGAATGGAAAGCTCAGGCCGAGACCAACAAGATTCTTGGTCGTTTCAAGAATCCGATCCCGGTGGACGGCCTCTGCGTGCGCATCGGTGCCATGCGCTGCCACAGCCAGGCCTTGACCATCAAACTGAACAAGGATGTGCCGCTGTCGGACATCGAGGGGCTGATCAGTCAGCACAACCCTTGGGTCAAATTGGTGCCGAACCAGCGTGAAGCCAGTATTCGTGACCTTGGGCCAACTGCCGTCACCGGCACCTTGAGTGTACCGATCGGGCGTCTGCGCAAACTGAACATGGGCTCGCAGTATCTGGGCGCTTTCACGGTCGGCGACCAGCTGCTGTGGGGCGCTGCCGAACCGCTGCGACGTATGCTGCGAATTCTGCTGGAGCGTTGATAGCGCCTGCAGTGACTGCCCGGCTGTAATGAACAGGAGCGAGTGGTGTCGGTGATCGAGATGTTGATCGATCATCGGTACTGCTGGCTCCTTTGCATTTAAGGGACTGCGCTATACAGTGCGGTGCTTATTCCGTCAGAAGCCTATCCATGACCCGTACCTTTGATATTGCCGTGATCGGCGCCACAGGCAGTGTTGGCGAAACCCTCGTGCAGCTGCTCGAAGAGCGCGATTTCCCCGTGGCCAATCTGCATCTTCTGGCCAGTGGCGAGTCGGCCGGGCGTTCGTTGTCGTTCAAGGGTAAGAATCTGCGGGTGCGCAGCCTGGAGGCATTCGATTTCGCGAGTGTTGGCCTGGTTTTCTTTGCTGCCAGTGAGGCGATTACCCGCAGCTATGCGGCCAAGGCCCATGCGGCTGGGTGTTCGCTGATCGATCTGGCAGCAGCGTTGCCCGCCGAACAAGCGCCTCGCGTCGTGCCCGAGGTCAACCCCGAGATCCTGAAAACGCTCAGTGCGCCCTTTCAGGTCACCAGCCCGAGTCCTTCGGCAATCGCTGTGGCGGTAGTGTTGGCTGCTCTGCGCGAGCAGGTCAATGTGCTGCGCGTGGCGGTCACGGCGTGTTTGGCCGTATCCAGTCGCGGCCGCGAGGGCGTGTCCGAGTTGGCACGGCAAACCGCTGAACTGCTCAATGGGCGTTCATTCGAGCCGCAGTTGTTCGACCGCCAGGTTGCATTTAATCTGCTTGCACAAGTGGATGCACCGGACAGCGACGGTCACGGTGTTCTGGAAAAGCGCTTGGCCAGTGAACTCAAAGAGTTGCTTGCCCGGCCGCAGCTAAATGTTTCTGCGACCTGCGTCCAGGTACCGGTGTTCTTTGGCGACAGCCTCAGTGTGTCGCTGCAGGCCGATGCTGCCGTCGATCTGCCGAAAATCTGCACGGCCTTGCAGTCATCTACCGCCCTGGAGTACATCGAACCGGGTGACTACCCGACGGCTGTCGGTGATGCGGTGGGTCAGGATGTGGTGTATGTCGGCCGTGTGCGTGGTGGGCAGGATGACCCTGCGGAGCTCAATTTGTGGATTACGTCTGATAATGTGAGGAAAGGCGCCGCCTTGAACGCTGTGCAATTGGCTGAGTTATTGATAAAAAACTATCTGTAAAAGATACTTAGGCATAGAACTGAATAACCTTTCGAGCTTAGCAGCATCGGCTGAGTTGATTGCTGAATGGGGAGTCACCCTCGGGTGAATGCAGGCAGCAACTATCAAGATCCTCTCGGATATCGATAAAAAAAGATAAAACAAGGGATAACGCTATGGTTCGGGTTCGCAAACTGGTGCTGGCAATCGCAGCTGCTTCGGCATTCTCCTCCGGTATGGCGCACGCGTTGGGGCTGGGTGAAGTGACCTTGCAGTCGGCGCTGAATCAGCCGCTGGTGGCTGAGATCGAATTGCTGGAGGTGCGTGACCTGGCTTCCAATGAGTTGCTGCCGAACCTGGCGTCCCCTGAAGAGTTCACCAGGGCGGGGGTTGATCGTCAGTACTTCCTTACCGACCTCAAGTTCACCCCGATCCTCAAGCCCAATGGCAAGAGCGTCATCCGCGTTACCTCGAGCAAGCCGGTGCGCGAGCCCTATCTGAATTTCCTGGTCGAGGTGATGTGGCCCAATGGCCGCCTGTTGCGCGAGTACACGTTGCTGCTCGATCCGCCGCTTTACTCGCCACAAACTGCCGCCGCCGCAGCGCCTCAGCTACCCGTAGCCGCCCCGGGGCCACGCCCGCTAGCCGCACCAGCCCCGCAGGCCAGTGCTCCGGTAGTGCGTGCGCCGGTCGCTGCGCCAAGTACCTTGCAAGGCGACGAATACAAGACCACTGCCAATGACACGCTGTGGGAAATTGCCCAGCGTGTGCGTGGTGGTGGCAGCGTGCAGCAAACCATGCTGGCCATTCAGGACTTGAACCCTGACGCTTTTATCGGCGGCAATATCAATCGCCTCAAAAACGGTCAGGTGTTGCGTCTGCCCCAGGGTGAGCAAGCAGGCAGTCGTGCCCAGGCTGAAGCTGTGGCCCAGGTTGCTGAGCAAAATGCCGCCTGGCGCGAGGGGCGCAGCCTGGCTGCCGGTGCGCGTCAAATGGATGCAACCAGGCGCAGTGCCGCTGGCGCAGCGCCAGCGGAAGCGAAAACTCAGGACAGCCTCAAGCTGCTATCTGCTGATACCGGCAAGGCTGCGAGCGGTAATGATGCTGGCGCCGCCGCCAGCAAGGCGCTGACCGACAAGTTGGCGGTAACCCAGGAGGGGCTGGACTCTACCCGCCGCGAGAATGAAGAGCTGAAAGGCCGCGTGAGTGATCTGCAAGGTCAGCTCGACAAGCTGCAGCGTCTGATTCAGCTGAAAGATGATCAGCTTGCCCAGTTGCAGGCGAATCTCGCCGCGCAAGGGCAGGCTCCGGAGTTGGCGGCTGAAGTACCGGCCGCGGCGGCTGCTGAGGTCGCTGCGCCTGCAGACGCCGAGGCGCCTGACCTTAATTACGCTGAGGAGCCTCAGCCCCAGCAGCCGGTCGTTCAGCCGGCTACTGTTGTAGAGCCCATAGCGCAGCCGGCCCCAGTGGTAAAAGCGGATGAGCCAGTGACTGCTGCCAAGCCAGTGGAGCAGTCGTCACCAGTCAGCACGCTCGATGGTCTGCTCGCCAATCCCCTGTTGCTTGGGCTTGCTGGTGGTGGTGCCTTACTGGCGCTGTTGATCGGGCTGATGATGCTGTCGCGGCGCAACGCACTCAAGGAAGCCGAGTTGCAGGAAAGCCTGGCGGCTGAGAGCAGAGACAATGATTTCGATAGCGACATGGAGCTGCCAGCTGACAGTTTTCCTGACGACTTTCTCGACGCCACCGCCAGCACTGAGCCGGGCGACGAGCGTGTGATTGCACAAACCAATGATGCGCTGGGCGAGGCGGATATCTATATCGCCTATGGCCGTTTTAATCAGGCTGCCGAGCTGTTGCAGAATGCTATCAACGATGAGCCGCAACGCAGTGACCTGCGACTCAAGCTGATGGAAGTTTATGCCGAGCTGGGTGATCGTGACGGCTTTGCTCGTCAGGAAAGCGAATTGGGTGAAATTGGTGGCGCCGCTGCCGAAGTCGATCAATTGAAAGGCAAGTATCCGGCAATAGCAGCTTTCGCTGGCGCTGGTGTGGCCGCAGCCGCCTTGGCTGATGATGATTTTTCCAGCTTCAATCTAGACGAACTGATCCTGGATGAACCTGAGCCGCAGGTCACTGTTGCTGGTGATCTGGATGATGCCTTCGATCTGAGTCTGGATGATCTTGAGTCTGACCTTGAGGCGGATCTTCAGCGTGATCTGAACCCTCCAGGCGCGTCCGACCTGGACAGCCTGTCTCTGGACTCGGATCTGGATTTGGCCGCCTCGGCCGAGCCAGTTGCAGATAAGGATGATCTTGAATTCGATCTGAGCCTTGATGATGCCTCTACCAGCAGCGTAGAGCTGGGTGGAGATCTTGCAGATTTCAGTCTGGATCTGGATGCGCCAGGCACCCTGGAAGAAGCCGATGATGATGAGTTTCTGTTGAGTCTGGATGATGAGCCAGCAGGTAAGCCCGCTGAGCTGGCGACTGCCGATTTTGCTGAGTTGAGTCTCGATCTGCCGGGCGTAACCGAGAGTGATGATTTCGATCTTTCTGACGACTTCGATCTGTCGCTAAGCGACGAGCCGGTAGTTGAGCTCAGCAGCGACAGCTTCGCAGCCCAGCTTGATGAAGTGACTGCGCAGCTTGATCAGTTGTCGGAGAGTCTGGATCAGCCTGCCGAGTTGCCCCAACCGGCACCTGTCGCTGCGCTGCAAAGCGCTGACCTGGATGACGACGATGATTTTGACTTCCTTTCGGGGACCGATGAGTCGGCGACCAAGCTGGACTTGGCGCGGGCTTACATTGATATGGGTGACACAGAGGGTGCGCGTGACATCCTTGATGAAGTGGTCGCTGAAGGTAACGATGATCAGCAGCAGGAAGCCCGCGAGCTGATCGCTAACTTGGTTTGATACATGTCTGATGCACTACCCGCAACGGCAGCCGAATCGGCTGCCGTTTTGGTTTGTGCGTGCCAGTATTTGCACGGCTTTGCGCCCTGTCATTTCCGCAACTATTAGAACCGTTTCCGCAACTACCAGGCTATTTGACCGGGTTTACCACCTTGCCGACACGACGGTATACGCGCCGCGTCATGCCTTGAGTGGTGTGCCCGAGCAGGTCTGACGCATCTTCCAGACTGATGATTTCCGATGCCGCCTTGGGTCGTATGTCACGGAACTGGAACTGCATGATGGCTGCCGCCAGATCGGGGTCTTTGTTCTCGATGGCTTTCGCCGCGGCGCGCTTCCTGGCTGGCTCAAATCGCAGCCGTAGCATGTTCTCGGTGAGCTGGGCGCCCTGGTCGCTGGTAATCAGGTGCGGGCGACTCCGGTCGAGCTGATCAAGCAGCCGGCCAAGCCCGGTGCGTAGCCCGTCGATGTGCAGACGGATGCGCAGCTTGGTCGAGGTCTTGCCCTGGCCGACCATTAGGAAGTCATCGCCCACGTCAGCCCAGCGCATCTTGCGCACGTCGGCCGGTCGCTGCCCGGTGAGGTATGCCAGATCCATGGCCAGCCGTAAGTCGCTCGGTGCCTCGATGTACAGTGCCTGCCACACCTCGTCGGTGACGTACACGTCGCGCGGCTCTTCCTTGTTGCGCCTGACGCCGCGCGTAGGGTTCTCCCGGTTATAGAGCCCCCACTCCCTAGCCATATTGAACGCATGCGAGAGCAGGGCAATCTCCCGGTTTGCCCGCACTGGCGCCGTCCTGGCGTCCCGGTACTGGGCGATTATCTGCGGCGTGACAGCCTCCAGCGGCGCCCCATCGAACGCTTTGAGCAGCTGGGTCAGGCACTTGCGGTTGTCGTTCTGCGTTTTTGCGCCCTTACCTGGTATCACGTCGCGGTCGTAGCGACGCAGCAGGTCGCCGACGGTCTTAGCTGACAGCGGCACCTGCTTGCGTTCGAGCTGCGCCCACTTCACTCGCGCATCGTCGACATCAGTCCCCAGCGGTATCTCCTTGCGCTTGCCCGCCTCGTCACGTCCGGCGTAGTAGTAGCCTGTCCATTTCTCGCCGGACTTCAGCTCGCGCACCCGACGGATCATCCGTGGCGGCAGGTCGCGATTGGCGGGTTTCTTCGGGCGCATGATTTACCCCACGCGAGACAGATCCAGCGACCAAGGTTCAGTCACTGCGTTTACGGTCGACGGCCTGACCCCGGCCAGCTTGAGCCGGGCATACAGGCGGCCAACCACCGGGCGATTTGCTCCGCTGGTGACGAACTCCCAGCTTTTTTGCCGGAGCCAGGCAATCTGTTTTGAGGGTAGACGATAGCCGGTGATCGCCACCAGCTCGCCGTCGCTGAGTGTTTCGGGCTGATGCCCTGACTGCTTTTCTTTGGGCATAGATACCTCCGCGCCCGGCATGAGCGCGGGCGTGATTGATGGGGTTAGGCTGGACGGCTGAGCGTTATCGGGAGCGTGCCGACGAACTCCAGCGCGATCGCCAGGGCGGCCCGCATACCCTTTGACATGTCCTCTGTCAGCGTGACAGAGCAGTCGCTGCCGAAGTCGATGGTGGTTCCGGCCACTGCCCCGTCCTTGAGCTCTTGAAGCTGCCGAATCTTGTTCGCGTGCCAGTCGACCAGGCTCTCCATGGCGTCAGCCACACCCTCTATCTGCTCGACATGGGATTGCAGTAGGCCGTCGACCATGTCGCGCAGCTCTTCCTTCGCCTCTTCCGCGTCAGCCATCGCGTTACCACTGTCGAACACGCCGCCAACAAGAGACCAGGCCGAGGCGAACACCTGGGCTTGCTTCATGATGTGATCGGTGGGCGTTTGGTTTTTCTCAGGCATAGCAATATCCTCGCCGCCGACGCTGCCGGCAGCTTGTTTTATGGTGTGGGTTACTTGCGGAGGGTGGCGAGTGCGGCGTCGATGCGGGCAACTTCCAGCGCCATAACTCGCTTGGCTACGGCCTTCAGCTTTGGCTCCTGCGCCAGCACGGCCGACATTGTGCGAGCTGCGACCTCCAGCCTTTCCAGCAGATCCCTGGGTACGCTGCCCATCTTGCGCGCACCCTCAACATGGTCTGGCGCGCATCGGAAGCAGCCGCTCACGCAACCTGGGCACGCGAGCGGATCGGCGCTGTATACGCCGGTAGATGGCGCAGGGGCTGGGGCGGTGGCGAGAAGTTCGCGCATAGTCGTTTCGAGGTCGCCAGCGATCTGCATTAAGTGCATGTCGTTGTATTGCTGTTCACCGCCTTCTGCTGGCCGATTGTTGCGCAGAAAACGCAGAGCATAGACTGCCGTTTTTACGCAGCCGTTGTACCCCTCTCGCCTCCACTGCTCTGGCCACCAATCCGGCACAGCAGCGCTGGCGTTGAGGCGGGCGACTTCTTCCATAAGGCGCTGGATAAACAAATCGAACTCTTCAAGCTCGAAGTAGTACCCGCTGGCATCGTCGTCGGGCTGACCCTCCTCAAAAGCCATCTGCATGATTTCGTCAGTACCAGGCCATTGCACTACGCTCGGCTGTGCTTTCAGTGCGGCCCCAGCTGATTCGATGGCTCGCATGCAGTCTTCGCGCATGCGCAGGGCGGCGTTGTAGCCATCCATCCAGCTGTCGTCGATAGCATCCTCGGGCTGCTCTGGCATAACTGGCATCGGGATAACGATTGCCGGCGAAGCGGCCGGCAATTCGCCATATTCCCGGCCGATATCCCAGAAGCGCTGCGCCCAGTGGTCGGCTGGTGGTGGGTTGGTGTTTAGCCTGCCGAGCATCATGGCACCCACTACTGCATCCAGTAGGTCGCGCTTGTAGGCGTTGTCGCCGTCGATGGTCAGGCCGCTGGCGCGGAGTTTGTCGAGGATCGCGTCGCCGCTCTGCTGTGAGTTGTCGTCGTTGATCATTGCTGTGCCCTCTGGTGGCTGGCGACGAATTCGGTGATCTCTACGCCGAGCGCCTGGCCGCCGATGGTGGAGTGGGTGCCGACGTAGCGGTTGGCGCGGTTGAGCAGGGCGATCGCCTGGGCCAGGGTGATGCCGTTGGCTTGGGCGTTGATGCGTTGGACGGTGGGGCTTTCGGTCATGTTGCTCATGCGTGCCGTGCCTCGACTGCGTACAGCCAGGCGATAAACTCTTGTGCACCGGGCAGCAGGTGCAGGCCGCGATAGACGGGGATGTGCATGGCGTCGGCGCGGGCGATCTCGGCGAGGGTGCCGGCGCTGTTCTCCCAGCCGTCGACCAGCACGACGGCATCGCAGCGGGTCATCAGCTCCAGGGTGCCGGTCAGCCAGAACTCGTCGTTGTGGTCCAGGTCGAGTTCCATGTGGGCGGTGTTGGCGTGGGGGATCACCGGGTACCAGCCGAGGCGGGCGGCTTGGGTGCCGACCTGGCGGGCTGCGGCGATGTTGGCGGCCACGGCTTCGCGGGTCGCTGCCCGGTACCGGCCGGCGACGTAGATGAGTGGGTGCATGGGTTACTCCTGGATGCAGTAGACGACCAGGCCGCGTTCGCCCTGCTCGAGGTCGTTGGCGGCGGTGTTGAAGGTGCGGGCGAGGTGGCGCAGGTCTGCGGGGTAGAGCCCGCCGCAGAGGCCGGACAGGTTGTCGATCAGTTCGGCCAGTGGCTTGCCGTGCCGGTCTACGGTGTGGCGGATGCTCAGGGTGCGGCGCATGGCGTCGGCTCCTTGGGTGGGTTGCAGCGCAGGCAAGGGCAGTGGCCGATGCGCTTGCCGCTGGTACGGCAGAAGGTTGGGGCGTTCATGCGGGCGCCTTCCCAGCCACCATCGTGGTGTAGCTGACCGAGTAGTGCAGTTCTAGCGAGTACAGGCCGCCACAAACACCGCACTCGGCCTCGGCCTCGTCCTCATACCGATCATCGCTAGACTGCTCGCTGGCGCAGTGCGGGCAGAGAATTGCGTCGGTGTAGGAGCAATCGCTCTCGCTGTGCCCGCTCGCGGCAGCTTTGGCCAGTGCGTCAGCCTTGCGGGTCGCGTCCAGATGGTCCTGGCACGTACCGCATCTGAATCCTTCGCGCTTACCCCAGCGGGTCATGTTCTTGGGTAGTTCGGTGTTGTGGGTGTGGCAGGTGATGCAGCGGTCGTGCTCATGGCAGACGATGTAGCTGTAGCCCTTGCCGCGGTCCAGGCAGCGCTCGCAACCACAGACCCAGTACCAGGCCTCGCCGATGCGCTCGGCATACAGGCCCTTCTCCGGCGGCTCCATCCGCACTTCTGGCAGACCGTTTCTGTGGGGCCGGCCGTGCAGTGCCTCGTTCCAGATGTTGAGGTGACCGCTGCGAATGCGCGCAGTCCAGTCTCCCGGGATCTCTGGGATGAGGATCTTGGTTTTCTTGTCCATGACTGCTACCTCGCCAATTGGCGTGATTGGTAAATGGGGGCGATACTTGCGGGCCATCCGCCCGGCTAGCGCGTCAGGCAGGGAATGGCCGGGTAGGGTGGTTCTGGTTCTGGTTCAGGTTCAGGCTGCAAGCGCCTGGCGCTGATGGCTGCGCCAGGTGTCGTTGGCTGCCGCAATGGCTGCCAGCGGCGGTGGGCTTACGCTGTTGCCGCACATGTGGACTTGCTGGCTCTTGGTGAACTTCCGGCCATCGTGGCCGTGGGTGATGATGTAGTTCGGCGGGAAGCCTTGCGCGGCGTACAGCTCGTGGGGCTGGAGCATGCGCAGGTGGATGTCGACGATGACGTAGGGGTCGCCGCCGATCCACACGGTTACCAGGGCCAGGCGATCCTTTGTGGTGATCGTGCTGACCGTCTCGCCCATCCCGACGATGTTCTCGCCGATGCCGTGGTACTTCATGAGGAAGGCCGCACAGCGCAGGGCGCCCTCTTGCACGTCAGGCGAAAGCTGCAGCTCGACCAGTGCTGACTTGCCACCTCCGCCAGCGGTGATCACCGGGGCGGGTGTGTCCAGGCCTTGGCCTATGCTGGCGCCGAACTGCCGCGACAGGAAGGCGGTAGCCAGGCCGTGGTGCTGGCCGCCGGCACTGATGGTGTGCAGCGGGTCTACAACATCCCTGGCATCGCAGTTGCCGCGCAGGTGCACCAGGTTGGCGGTCACCAGTTGCTGCTGGCTGCCGGTGTTGGTGACGGTGGTCATCGGCTCCGGAAGCGCTTTGGAGTGTGTGGTGTTGAAGCCGCCGTTGGCCTGGGCCAGGAAGGCGGTGGCTACTCCCATTGCGTGCGCCGCACCCGCTGGCCGCTTGCAGTTGCCGCCCGATGTGATGGTAGGCAATGGCTGGTCGAGCGGTAGGCCGCCTTCATCGAAGCGAAACTTCACCAGATGCGGGGTGGCCAGCGCAAACGATCCACCCTTCGGCCATGCCGTGACAGTGTTCAGAGGCTGGTCAACTGGATGCAATGCGTCACGTGACCAGTTGGCGATCGGCACGATGAATGGCTTGGCCTTCTGCAGCACCTCGCGCTGGATGCCCTTGGCGATGCGGCGCATGGTGGCGTCGGCCAGGGGCTTTTTGCGTTCGAAGATGCTTTGGCTGGGCAGGCTGAAGTCGATGCACTCGGCGGCGGTGCGGTAGGGCTGCTGGCCCTTGGCCGGCTTGGCGGCGTGGGTTGGCTGCGGCCAAACGATGGGGTGGCCATCGCGGCGGGCCACCATAAACAGGCGCTCGCGGCTGGTTGGGGCGCCGAAGTCGCAGGCCTTGATGATGCGGTGCTCGACTACATACCCAAGCGCCTCGAGGCAGGCCAGTAACTTGTTCCAGGTGGTGCCTTTGCGCTTCGGGTCGGGCACCAGGAACTGTTCGCCGCGCGGTACCCGCTCGCCCTTGGCGGCAATGCTGCCATCGAGGCGCAGCACTCGGCCGGTTTGCTTGCAGCGCTTGGCGATCAGCGGGCCCCATTGGCGGATCTGCTTCACGTTCTCTAGGCTGATGATGCGCGGCTTGCCGATGCCCGCCCACTTGATCACCACCCAACTGAGGTCGCGGATCTCCTTTTTGCGCGGCTGGCCGCCGGCGGCCTGGCTATGGTGGGTGCAGTCTGGTGAGGCGTGAAACCAGCCGATGTGCCGGCCTGCCAGGACTTCCAGCGGATCCACTGCCCAGACATCGGTCTGCAGGTGCAGCGCGCCCGGGTGGTTGGCCTGGTGCATGCTGATGGCCGCGGGGTTGTGGTTGATGGCGATGTGTACCGGGCGACCAAGGCCCATCTCGATGCCGGTGCTGGCGCCACCGCCGCCGGCGAACAGATCGACGTTGATCTCTTCGTCTTGCTCGTTGAGGGGCAGGCCGTACTGGGTGTGGAAGTCGATCGGGGCGGGCTTCTTCATTGAAGTCATGCGGCGTATTCCTCAGAACAAACTGATCTGCGCCCCCAATACCGCCGTGCGGCCAACGGGTAGCGGTGGGGTGGGTAGGCGCTCGATGATGATCGGTGCTGGTGCTGGTGCTGGTGCTGGTGCTGGTACCGGTGCGCTGGCTGGATCCAGGGCGCTGCCGAGGGCATAGCCGCGGCGCAGCTTTTGGCTCCAGAGGCCGAGGATGTGGGCGGGGGTGTACCAGCGCTCGCGCTCTTCGACCAGCAGGGTGTTGCCGAGGATGATCACGGCGGGGATGTGCAGCAGGCTGAGTTGCAGGTAGGCCATGTGCACGCCGCGTGAGTCGATGTCCTGGGCGGTGACGTGTAGGTGGTGCTGGTAGTTGATGCCCTGCGCTTGCATCGTGGCGGCCATGGCTATGACCATCGCGCCGGCGCCACAGGTTGGCTCGCTGAGAGTGATGAAGCCGCGCGCGGCGATATGCTTGCGGATGTCGGCACCGTCACCTATCTGCATGCCTGCCATCAGCGCGCAGAGTGAGTAGGGCGTGAAGAACTGGCCGCGGGCTGAGTTGCCAAGCTCCAGTTCGCCGAACACTTGGCCGAGTACGTCGGCGGGGCCGAACTCGAGGGCCATGGTTAGCTCGCCGAGCATCTGCGGGAAGCGCTGCACTTCATCTGGCTCATAGCGTTTGATGATTGTCAGGTAGCGCTGCTCGCGTTCGTCGAACTGGGCCAGGTCTACCGAGTTGGCCATGGCCAGGGCCGCTAGTTCGATGAAGTCGCCGAACACTTCCCAGAGGTGACGCCGGCGGCTGTTGGCCTGCAGCAGGTTAACGAGGTTCTTGCGACATTCCGCCTGGGTGCGCGGCACCTGCTTAGCGCGTGCATTCATGCCTCAGACCCTCCGGCCTCGTCGCGGGTTTAGGAATGGTTTGCCGCGCTCTGCGGTGGCCGGCACGAACTGGGTGCAGATCACCACCACGTCGGCGCCGTCATGCCAGTGCACGGGCATGGTATGGAAGGGCAGGTGGCTGCAGTCGTCGAGGCGCTTGGCGCAGGCGCTGCAGCGGCCGCCTTTGGGGTGGTGGATCATGCGGCTGAGCCCTTGGGATCGATGCGGGGTATGAACACGCCAAGGTCTGCGAGCCTGGAAAGGGCGACCGCATTGTCATGGCCGAAAGCGAACATTGCGCTGCCGGCTCCAGAGCGTCCTTTCTTATGGCTGTTCTCGTGTCCGGGTATGAATTCGATTCGGCCAGCAATCAGCAGGGTTGCGGTGGCTGCAGCTATCGCTTCTTGGAACCATGCTGCGTCGGTTCTGCTGAACACCATGGCGATGCCGTTGCCGTGGGAGATGAGGCGCCGCATCCAGAAGCCTGTATCTGGTCCGTATGGCGGGTTCATCCATACCCTCCCGAACCATGGCTGGGCTAAGCCGTTGTCGAACATCGTGTACTTCACCTTGGCTGGCACCGGCGTTTCATAGTCGTGCGGGCTTGAAGGGTCAGTGTCGAATTGCAGGCCGAGACGATCAAAGACCCACGCCGGCGTGTACCACTCGACGCTCTTGTGCTTCGGCTGGGCCTCGCGGGCGCCGATCATTCCTGACATTGGTTGCTCCTGAGCGAAAGACGCCAGGCCGCGTGCTGGTGCTGCGGCGGGTGGGACGGTTGGGTTATTCGGGTTCGGGTGGTGGTCTGTATTCGGCGACCTGTCGCAACATCTCTTCGGTTGGCGTGAATTGGTGTCGCGACACGGCGAGGAAGCGCGCTGCGTCTGCGGGGGTGGCGTCGTGCAGGCGCTGGATGACGGTTTCGAGCAGCTCGCGCCAGTCTTTGAAGCCGTGCGCTTTGCGTACTGATTCGAGCTGGGTGTTGATGCCTGCGGGGATGGGCCACTTGCGGATGACGATGCCGAGGCGTTCGCGCTCGGCGGCGGCTTTGTCGCGGGAGTCTTTGCAGGCCTCGGCGTTGGTCTTGGCCATCAGCGTTTCCTTTCTTGGTTAGCTGGCGGTGGCCATGGCCAGTTCGGCGGCGATGCGGTCGAGCTGGCCGATCAGGTTGGTGATGGTGCTGACCGCACGGTCACGGTTGGCGGCCTGCAGCTCGGGCAGGACTTCCTGCAGGTTGCGGATGTTCTCTTGGGTGAAGCGGCGCTGGCTGAGCAGCTCTTGGGTGGTCATGAATGGCATGGATGCTCCAGGCGTGGCTTGGTCTTTGAGGGCGGCTAGTGCTGGCCTGCTGGTTGTTCGGCGGTGATGTGGCCGCCGATGGCGGGCAGGATCAGCAGCAGGCTGTAAAGCAGGATGGCGATGGCGGCCGATACCCAGGTGGCGCGGCGCTTGGCGCGCTGGTAGTTGGTCATTGGGCAAGCTCGCACACCCAGCGCCCGCCGGATTTGAACGGGGCGCGGGTGAAGGGCACTTCGTTGACCAACAAAAAGCCCTGCATGAACAGGGCTTCGGCAATTCCTTTGAGGCTTCCGGCGATGATGATCACGGGCGCTGCTCCTGTGGTTGGCGTGCATAGGTCGCGGCCCTGGCCGGAAGCAGACGCTTGGGCAAGGTCAGCCGGTCAAGGCCGCGGCGTATGTAGGCGCAATGAAAAGCCCGGCGAACCGGGCTTTTGTTTCGATCAATAAGCCGCCTTACGTGATCGAGCTGGGTTGAGGCCTTAGTCGTGCCGGCCTTGGCAGGGATTCACATGGCTGCGTGCTCCTGTTGTGCGCGCCGTTGGCATGTTGGCGGGCGCTCGCCTGGGTTGGTTGTTGATGCAGATGGCCGGCGCTGATCCCGGCCTGTTGACGCACAGCCAGCCTTTCGGCGCATCGGTCATGGCGGTTACGGGGGATTCAAGCCCTACCTCACCCACTCCATCGGTCAACGTGTCTCCGTCACACGCAGCAACTGCGCATTCATCTGCATCGGGGTGTGATCGGGGGTTGCGTTAGCGCTCCACGGCGTACCAGTTGCGCTGTTTTGCTCCCGTGCAATCACACTCCGATGCAGCCTCTTTCGAGGTGATCGGGACGCTCTTTCGCTAGCTGCGCGCCTACAACTCAATACGGCAACCGGCATTCACCGGCACCTTGGCTTCCTGTTTACTCGAACAGCAGCGCGCTTTGACCCGGGCGCTAACGCCTGGTCTGGCTGGATAAGGTCCAAGCCGCTAACGCTGCTGCATGCCGAACGAGGCACGGCGGTGAAGTAGTGGCCCTGACTGCCAGCGCGGGCGATTCGCTCTCATTACCCTGCGCAGCATCCGTGCGTTGCGGGGTGGCGTCCCGGTCGTTGGGCGGGATTCTTAGTCGGTCAAGCTGATTGATTGCTGACCCATAAGCTTCTTGATCTCTCTAAAGACCTGGCCGTCGAGATGTTCGATTTCCGCAGCAAGGCGGAGAGCCAGAGGTTTTGATACTCGGAACGCTCTGGCCTTGGCGGGTGCCTTTTCGCCCGTGCTCTTGTTCCCCTGGCAAGCGGTACAGTGGCTGGTGCTTGTGTAGCGCTGAGAGCCCCCGCACCGGCTGCAGGTCGCTCCCTGGTAGTACTTTCTGCCAGCCAGTTGGGCCTGAAGCTTTTCCTGGCTTTTCGGTCTTCCAGAAGCCATGTCTAACACCTCCTACTGTCAGTCGACGGCGATGTTGCCGCCGTCTACCCCGCGAATCAGTTTGTTCATCTCGCGCTGCAGTTGGCCGATGGCCCAGGAGGCGGCGAGGATGGCGTGGTCGCGCGGGGTGAAGTTGGCGTTGTGCAGTTCGAAGCCTGCCACCTGGATGCCGTGCTTGGTGATAGTCACCGTGCCGGTGAGCTTGATACGCAGGGGCGCGGTGTTGTCCATCGGTGTCTCCCGGTTGTCATCCCGCTGCACCCTGTTGCCAAGGTGCAGCAGTGATGCCTACTGCACGACGCGCAGTTCGTTGCGCGGTATCCATGCTGCGTCGACCTTGACCATGCAGCCGACGAATGCGGCATAGCGGGTGTCGCGGTCTGTCTGGTAGCCGTAGTAGGCGCAGGCGCCGCGGCTGGCTGCGGCGCTGATGCCTACGACCACTAGTACCGCCGCCACAGCCCACATGGCGAGCCTCCGGCTCATGCCTCGATGCCGAAATCTTTAACGCGCAGGCCGAGCTGGTTGCCGATTTCCGACAGAACCTTCAGTTCTTCCGGGCTGATGTTGCCGTCACCTTCCGCCACCGTGAGCATGTTGACGAACACCTCCTCGGCATCCATCGGGTTGTTCTTGATGTCGTTAATCTCACGCATGATGTTCATGCGCCCGAGACGGAAGCCTGCTTGAAGTTGCTCAGTGAACAGGTTGACCGTGGTGGTGATCTCGCTGCCGAAGTGTTCCAGCGCCTTGTTGGCGCGGATCTGCAGATCGATTTGCGCGGCTTCGTTCTTGCTGATCTCGCCGTCCGCGGCGGCCACCAACAGGCAGCCGCCGACGATGGCCTGCATCAGGTCACGATTCTCCAGCTTCTTCACGGCGCGCTTCGCGCCAAACAGTTTCTTGCCAATACCGAACATGGTGTTTCCTCTGGTTGGGTTGCTCAGCGCATCGCCCTGGTAGAAGGCGATCCGGTGAGCAACCAGGGCGATGGTTCGCCCTGGTGGAGTTATTCCGGTGCGTTAACCTGGGTGAGGCCGTAGTTGCCCGCCCCAAATCGCTGTGTCAGGCTCCGGTGGATGGCTTCAAGCGAGTAGTTGAAGCCGCTCAGGCGCGGCGCCCTGTAGTGGTAGGTGCCGCCTTTAACGAAGTAAGTGCATTGCATGGAGAAGCTCCGATGGTTGGGAAGATCAATCCGCGTTATGGCGTCGAGGTTTATGTCGGCGACTTGTTTGATGTGTGCGTAAAGCAGGAGCGCGATTCTCAGCAAGATGAACACGTGATCATTCTTCACCGGGATGAGGCGAAGGATCTGATTGCACTGCTTCAGGCAGCGATCAGTGAGTCCGAAGAGATCGAGCAGCAGGAAGCTGAAAACGCTTGATTCAACACTCTCCGCGAAGCCCTGCAGCAAGGCTTCCTGGAGAGCATCCGGCCCACGCTTGGCGGGCCGTTATCTCTGGCACTGCGACCCGCTACTGGCGGCGGTCGCGTGCGTTTTACTGATGTCAGTTGTCTCACCGCCGCGCCGGCCTGCCGTGCGCTGAAGCTTGATCTTCTGGGTTGCTGGCCGGGGTTACGCGCCACACCCGGCTGGGCGATGTCTTGTCGTTGCGTTGTCGGTATCACTTAGTGCGCTGTGCTGGTGTTGCGCCTTCATCTCAGGCATCCAGCAGGGAGCGTATTCGGTGCAACCCTTGGCCCGTTCTGCGCTATCGACTCGGTGACTTGAGTAGAGGGAGCGCTCGACCTGGCGTTGAGCAGGCTGGATTCTTCCAGCGATAGCCCGGTTCACGGGCGTAGCAGTCGGTTTTGCCACCATCGCTCAGGCTGTCGGCTTGCGCCGCACCTGTCGGGACTGCTTGGTGCATTGAGTTTTTAAAGAGTGGGCGCCCGGTTGGTTGGGCTGGCACTGCGGTGTTGCTGCGGCGTTGGTGCAACTCTATGCACTGGTGCATATTGTGTCAATGCGCACGTGCAATTATTTATGCATTTAGGCATGCGCCCATAAAAAAGCCCGCGCATTGGCGGGCTTGGTTTTGTTTAGGTGGCTCAGTCGTCTTGCGGGACCACCCAGAAGAGCTGCACGGCGCCGTCGTCGCGGTGGGCGAGGGTGACGTTCTCGGTCTCGGCTATCTCGCTGAGGATCTGCGCCCAGTCGTCTGGCGATTCATCAGGCAGGCGCTCGAGCAGGGCGGCCTTGGCCTTTTGTGCGGACTGGGAGTTGATGATCTTCTGGATGCGGGTTGCCATCAGCTCATAGGGGCTGGGCTGCTTGGGGGTGATGGGCTTTGGCTTGGCCATGGGTGGCGCCTTTACTGTATGGGTGTACAGTAGTTTGCCAGAGTGGGCGGGGAAGGGCGAGAGGGTGGCAGGCAGAAAAAAGCCCCGCGGGTGGCGAGGCTTGCGGTGGGCCGGTAAAGGTTATGCGCACTGGTCGACTTTTCCTTCCCAGCCTTTTTGTGTCTCTTCAAAGCAAAGCTTCCGCTCCTCTCGCTCCAAATCCTTGATCTGGGTAAGCAGCGCCTTCAGCGTCCCATCTTCACTCTGACCTTCTAGGAAGAGCTGGCGGAGGTTGGCGTCGGCGAGCTTGTGAATGCGATTCTCTCCAGACTCCCACTTCTTGATTGCCTCGTCGCTGTAGCCGAGTAGCTCGGCCAGGGTCCGGCGGGACATGCGCAGTTCTGTACGGAGGAATCTGAACTCGTCGCCAGTAAGCACGGACTCTTTCTCAGTCAGCGAGTGCCCAATGGCTCGGTGCAGATCTCGAACCTCTGCGATGCTAAAGAATGGCTCTCCCGCTTCGTCAACGGTCTCAGTGAAGCCGTTGGAAAGCCAGACGTTGGGTAGGCCACATGCGACATAGTGAAACATGTCACTCATCTTCTTTCTCCGCATACAAAACCATTAGTTTGTCTTCAATATTTAGCATTTTGATATCGACATAAATTGTGCAGTCACCGGTATGACATACCAGTTTTGCATAAGTGCCGTCTTCTTCGAAGTGCAAGTGCTCCTCCATGATCTCGCCATTCTCAAGGCAGTCCCAGATGTCGGCCATGAAAACAATCTTGTCCTTTACCAGGGCGTTGATTGTCTCTCTCTGGTAAATGACCTTGTCCAGGTCGGCCGCATAAGCTCTGACGCGGGCTAGAACCCGCGTAGGGTGGCGCCGGATTTCATGGACATTAACCATGTGCACCCCCGCCTTTCGCGAGCAGAGTATAGGTATGCAATACCTGCTTATCAATATAGCAGGTATCTGATACCTGTGCCGCCGGTCTCAAATTCATTCGCGAGCCTTCCCTGCGGTGGTGATGGATCAGAAGAACATGGCGCCCCAGAACACGCGGCCGATGAGGCTGATTTCGCGTTCTTGCATCTGTTCGGGGGTGTATTCCTCGTCGGGGTGTTCGTCGCGGTTGAAGCTGCGCATGCGTATGCCGCCGCCGGGGAGGCGGTAGAGCTGCTTCACGCGGAGCTGGCCGGCGTGGTTGAGGGCGTAGAGGTCGCCGTCGATGACTGTGGTTTTGCTGCGGTCTACGCCTACGGTGGCGCCGCTGCGCAGCACGGGCTCCATGGAGTTGCCGTAGATGGGCACGCACACGGCGTGCTCTACCTGGACGCCCTGCTTGCGCAGGGTGTACTTGCCGAAGCGCAGCTTGAAGCGGCTGCTTTCTTGGATGACCGTGCGTCCGCTGCCTGCGGAGAGTTCTACTTCCTTTAGAAACGGCACTTCTACCTCGTCATCGTCGAGTGGTGTGTCGTCATCCCAGCTGGTGACTGGGGTGATGCCTGGGTGATAGGCGGCGTTCGTCTCGCGGCCGCCGCCCGCTGTCCGACCAGGGGTAGACACGATTTCCGCGCGCCCCCTCATCTGATCGGTAGTGACCCCGAAGTAGTCCGCCAATGCTGAGACGTGTTTGTCCGAAGGGTCGGCGATTTTCTCGCTGAGGATCCTGGATAGGGTCGATTGCGCCACGCCGGATTGGCGTGACACCTCGGTCGGGGTCTTTCCTGATGCGCGAATCAAATCGGCCAGGACGGTGTGAACGGTGCGCTTGTGCATGAGTGCAATGCTGTCTGGCTTAAATGCATAAGGCAAATGCTGTTCTGCATTGACTTCTATGCACTGCCGCATAGAATGGGGGCGAACCATATCGAGACTCCTTGAATGAACGCCACTGACCTGCCTGCAAAAATCGAAGCAATCCGCGCGGCTGGCGTGACCTACACAGCCATCGCCAAAAGATCGAATTGCGATATCTCGACTTTGTTTCGTATCCGGCAAGGCGAGATCCCTGATCCGAAGTATTCGGTCGGCTCGGCCATCGACGCCATGTACATCGAACTCAGCAGCACAGAGACAAGCACCCCAAAGACCGCCGCATAGGAGACGAGCCTATGACACCAGATGCGCACGGAGGCGAAACCCCTTCAGCACGACTGGATGTCATGGCGCGACACCTTGAGCAGCTGACCGCTGACTTGGTGCAGCTACGGGAAGACCTGAAACACCAAGACTGACCGGCTGGCGCGCCTTGAGCGATGTGGTCGCCCGAGTGAAGCCAGCCAGGGCAGGGCCGCCGAGCTGACCACTGAGCAGCGCGGCGTGATGATCGAAGGCGGGCCAGGCCCGCAACTGAATACCCATAGGCAGCGCCGTAAGTAGCGCGGCCAGTAAGCAACGAAGGGCGAGCACTTCGCCCTGGAGTTCGGATAGGTCGGTTGGCATGGGGTCTTCCCTGTTGGTCGAGTGATTGCAGATTGCCAGCGGCCGCATTACGGCGGTACGCGAAACAAGACAGGGGATTCGCAGATGGAAACGTTCGAACGCGCCATTCACGACGAGGTGATCGCCCAGGGCGGCACTGAGTTGGCCAAGCGCATGGGGGTTAACCGCACACGCCTGCTGGATTGCGCCAACCCGAACAGGGAAGAGCACCGGATGAACCTGCAGATGTTCACCCAGGTGCTGGTGCATCTGCCGGATGAGTCGCGGCGGCACATTTTGAGCGTGCTGCTGGCTGAGTTTGGTTATGGGCTGGTGACGAAGGCTCGCCCGGTTACGGCGGGGCCTTTGCACGCGCTGCTGGACCTGCTGGCAGAAACCGCTGATGTGACGCGCGGGCTGCATGACGCGCTGGCGGATGGGCGGATCTGTGGCGCGGAGAAGCTTGCGCTGGCGCGGCATATCCGTGAGGTGGGCGCTTCGCTTGAGGTGTTGGATGCGTCGGTGAAGTCGGCCTGAGGACGCGCATGCGCGGATTAACGGATGCGAGAGAAATATTTTCACGAGGTGGCAGAAAAACGCGATTCCGGGGCCCTTCGGTTTTGCACTTAGTAATTACCGGGACGCAAATCGCAGGCACAAAAAAGCCGGTGGCTAGACCGGCTTCTTCTACAGCAACAAAACTGAGGTCGATTATGGACAACCCAACCACTCAAGGCAATAGCCACCATGTCGCGCCATGTTTTGGCGTTGGCGTGATGGTGTCGCGCAACGCGACGATGACCAGCGAGCAGTTGGCCGAGCTGTTGCAGATCGAGCATAACGAGCTGCGCAAGAAGGCCAACGCAATGGCGGCGAAGGGGCTGTTGGAGTTTCGGGAAGAATCTGCCCGTAACCCCCTCGGCGGCCGGCCACGCCTGGTGATGCACTTTGATAAGCGCAACAGCATGGTGATTGCGGCCAAGCTGAATGACCAGCTTTTGGCCGCGGTTGTCGATCGCTGGATTGCGTTGGAGCAACCCGCCAGCAGCCTGCAAATACCCCAGAACTATTCGGAGGCCCTGCGCCTGGCGGCTGACCTGTCGGAGCAGAACAACCACTTGCAGCTGGTGGTGAGCGAGCAGGCGCCGAAGGTGGAGGCTCTGGAGCGGATCAGTCAGGCACGCGGGACGATGTGCCTGACCGATGCCGCCAAACACTTGGGTGTGCAGCGCAAGCAGTTGCTGGAGTGGATGCGCGAGCACCGCTGGATCTACCGCCGGGAGGGTTCGACTCGCTGGGTGGCGTACCAGCCCCGGGAGGCCGCTGGCCTGCTGGAGCACAAGGTGACGGTGCTGGGCACTGAGGATGACGGCGAGCAGCGCCTGGCCTCTCAGGTGCGTGTGACGCCGAAGGGGCTTGCGATGCTGGCGCAGAAAATTGGGGGTGTGCTGTGAGACGTCCTGCTTTCCAGTTTTACCCGGCCGATTGGCGCAACAACGCGAAGCTGCGTCGTTGCTCTTGGGGTGCGCGTGGGGTGTGGATCGAGCTGATGGGTTTGATGCACGACAGCGATAACTATGGCGTTTTGGCGTGGCCTTTGAAGCAGATTGCACAGGCGCTTGGCGCGCCGATCAAGTTGCTGAAAGAGCTGGTTGATTGCGGCGTGCTTTATGGGATTGAGCAGGGCGACTGTGAGCCGATGATTTATACGCCTGTCAGTGGTCGGGTGAAGGGCGCTCCGGTCGAGCTGGTCGCCGCACAGCCTGGGCCGCTGTGGTTTTCGCCGCGCATGGTGCGGGACGAATATGTACGGCAGAGGAAGGGTGAAAGCACGCGCTTTGGTAGTGATTACGATGCACCAAGCCCTTCACCCAAGCCCCCCATTGGTGAAGGCAAGGGTGCTGCACCACGCCATCGGCAAGGTGACGGCTCTACATCTTCTTCTTCATCTTCTACTTCAGTACCTAACGGTACTTCAGCTGCTGCAGATGCGTGGCAGCGGTTCCCGATGGACGAGGGTTGGCTACCTGACGACGTGAGCCTGGCCAGCCAGCTGCGGGTTGCTGGCTTGACTCGGGACTGCGTCACCGCAGAGGCGGTCGCCGGTTTCATTGGGCACTACCTGACCCTGCCAGACACCGTGGAGAACGCAGCGGGCTGGTGCAAGCGGCTGGTCAAGTGGGCCAAGCGTCAACACGAATTCTCTCGAGGGAACGCCAATGAATCGTCCACAGCACGTGGCAGCCGTCCTGCCAGCGGCATCTCGCTCGCTGACAACCTCAACGACACCAGCTGGGCCGATGGGCTCGGCACTCTGCAGCCAGACTGAGCTGGCGGCGCGGGTGAATCTGATTTTTGCCACGTTCCAGACCGACCTTGGGCTGGCCAACGCCTTCCGCTGGGAGTTCCAGGCCGCTGATCCGCAAGACCCGAAGCTGAAGGCTGCGAAGGCGACGTGGTTTCGCCCTGAGCTGGCTCGGGTGCCGAAGGCGCTGTTCGAGTTGGCGCTGCGCCGGATCGGCCTGGAGTACCAGGTGGGCCGGGCGAGCAAGTCGCTGCCGAGCTTTGGGGATTTTATGGCGCTGTGCCGGCCCTCGCCCGAGGCGATGGGGATGCCGGGCAAGGATGCGGCCTGGGTTGAGGCGCAGCGGCATGCGATGAGCGCCCGGCATCGGTGGTCGCACGTTGCGGTGCTGATGGCGGTGAAGGCGGTTGGCGCGCATGACTTGCGCACGGCCGATGCCTACCAGGCCCGCGAGCTGCGGCAGCGCTTCGATCGGTACTACGAGCAGTTGGTGCTGCAGGTGGCAACGGGTGGCGAGCTGACTGCACCGCTGGCCGCGCTTGGGCATGACGGCAGCAAGCCGGCCACCCAGGTGCAGCAGGAATACGGCGAGCGGATGTTGCTCGAGCAGTTGCAGCGTCAGGGGCTGGCTGGTGCTGGGGCGAATGCCCGCGGTGCGTTGCTGGCGCGCATGGGGATCAAGCGGGAGGTGGTGAATGGCTGATTGGCAGATACCGGAAACGGCTCCGAAGGACCGCCAGATTCTGGCTGACACCGGCTGGCCTTGGCCTGTTGTCGCTGTCTGGAGCGAGTACCAGGGCGAATGGGTGACGGCGCAGCTTGAGGGGAACCTATGCGAAGGCAGGGGCGACCCGGGCTATGTGACTGAGTACGAGCTGACGCTCAAGGGTTGGATGGAATTACCGGAGGTGGTACGTGGGTGAGCTGAAAGAAACCAACCCTAAGGACGCTATCGGCTCGCAGAAGCTGCCGCTGCACCTTTGGCCAACCACCGCGACTGCCATGGGTTGCTTGGGTTTGATGGACGGCGCGTTGAAGTATGGCCGCGCCAACTGGCGGGTTAGTGGTGTGCGAGCTTCGATCTACTTTGACGCCGCAAGCCGCCACCTCAATGCGTGGTTCGAGGGTGAGGCGGTCGACCCTGATAGCGGCCTTCCGCATCTGTCTCATGCGCTGGCGTGCTTGGCCATTCTGGTTGACGCCGATGCGGCTGGGCTGCTGGTTGATGATCGGCAGGTGCCAGGCGGTTACCGCTCGTTGATTGATGCGCTGACCCAGCATGTGCCGCGCCTGCAGGATGTGCACGCTGATCGCTCGCCGAAGCACTTCACCATCGCTGACCAGGTGGGGCGCTGATGGCTTCTGCAATCAAGAGGGCTGGCGCAATGCGCACTACTGGCGACGTTGTTTTGTGGTGGGTTGAGCGTGTGGAGAAGAATCGCGAGACATCTGACAGCTACAAGAAAAACATGCGGTCTATGGTGCGCAAACACATTGTCCCCAAGGTAGGAAAGCTGACCATTGCTCGGCTGACTCGCCGCGCAATCGACGAAAAACTCATTTGGGCGATGCATGAAGAGGGGCTGAAGCCGCGAGTGCAACAAAAGGCATTGCAGGCATTGAGGCAGGCTTTTTTGATGGCCGAGGAAACTACCCGAATTAAGGTCAACCCGATGGCGTCTTTGACGTTTAGGAGCTTTTACAGGGGGGCCCTTCCTAGTAAGCCGGCGCGGCTTTCTAGGATTGACTTGCCAAGCCTTGTGCAGAAATTAGCCGAGAACTTTGATCGTGACCCGGTGAATGGGCTGCTGCCTCTGATGATGCTGGCCCATGGCACGCGCATCGGCGAAACACTGCAGGCGCAGTGGTCGCACATCTCGCTTGCAGAAAGGGCGTGGGTGCTTCCTGAGCTGAACTGCAAGTCTCGGCGTCAGCACATCCTGCCGCTGACCCCTCAGACGCTGGCTTTGCTGGCCCGCTATCGCCAAGCGCTGCCGGATGCTCGGGCGCAGATCGATTGGGTGTTCCCGGTACGCGGCGGTGCTCGCCTGTCGCCAACCACGGCCAGCGCAATGTTCCGTTCATTGTCGGGCGGCAAGTGGTCCAGCCATGACCTGCGCAAGCTGATGCGCGATTGCTTGGCTGACCTGGGCATCGACTTCTTTATCGGTGAGCGGCTGATCAATCACAGCCTCGGCAAGGTATCAGAAACCTACTTGACCCGTGACGTAATGGAGCGTTGCCGAGAAGCGTTGGAGCGCTGGCATGCCCGCCTAGATGAGTGTGGGTTTTCCATTGCTCACGACTTGAATGCGAGCACTCCTGCATATTCACAAAAAGCCGGAAAGGCAGAGCCTACGGGCGCTGCGGTCGATTCCTGACTATTCAGCTGTAGAGGATGAATATGAGCGATAAAGCAGGGTTTGAGGCGCAGACAGTGCTGCTGCCGTGGCCGCCCAAGGAGCTGAGCCCTAACGCTCGAGGCCACTGGGCGAAGCGCAGCCGTGCGGCCAAGGCGTACCGCATGCAGTGCTTTCTGCTGGCTCGCAAGGCCGGGCTAGTTGCGCCGATCGGGCGGCTGCTGCTGTCCCTGGAGTTCCTTCCACCGACAGCTCGGCGCCGGGACGACGACAACCTGCTGGCTTCGTTCAAGGCCGGTCGTGATGGGTTGGCTGATGCCTTACGCATCGACGACAGCGTGTTCGTCAGCCAGGTGCAGCTGAGCAAGCAGGTTCACCCGGGCGGCGTTGTGCGGGTACGGATCAGTCGCTTCGCGGAGGTGGCCGCATCGTGACGACTATCCCGCTCGGCCGCTGCGAGATCTGCCTGGGCAAGGGCGTCATCCAGGGCATCTTCCATCGCATGGAGTGCGCCGGATGCCATGGGGCTGGCTTGGTGCACAAAGAGACCGGCGAGGCCTTGGAGCCGGCGGTGATGGTTGGCCAACTGCGCCAGCGGCTGGGTGGGGTAGCGGGGGTTATTGAACAGCAGCGCCAGCAGCTCGAGCGGCAAGGGCTGGCCGGCGCGGCGAAGGATTATGCAGGGCAGAACAATAAGCGCCATCGGGGCGGTGGCAACTGGACTGGGGATTGAGGGGCATTCATGACCGTATATAGAGACGTTGGGCACGTAATCGCTCGAGTGATGAGCATCGAGACCATCGACGGCACGAAGAAGGCTGGATGGCAGCAGCGGTATCAGGCGGGCTTTCCGGAGGCGCGCAGCGGGGGCGAGGGGTTGTCTGAGCAGGAGCGGTTGACGCAGGACAGCATGACGCGCGCGGCGCTGCGGCGTGAACTGCCGACTATGGCTTGGAATGTCTTGGTGGCGAAGTACAGCATCAATGACGTTGAGGTAGCTGCGGCCATCCACTGGTTGATCCCGCGCGTTGTTTGCCCGGCCCATCATCTGTTCCGGATGAAGTGCGTGACAGCCTGGGCAATCCCCAGGCGGATGCCTGAGGGGTTCTATGTGCTGCACACCTGGGATGCGGACGGCACGCCGGAGGGAACGCTGCGGCGGTGGCGGTCGGTTATGAAGCGCTGGCTGGAGGCGAGGGTGAATGATGCCTTCGGGATGGCTGAGCAGGTCCTGGTAGAGCGTGGACTGATCGAGAGCGAAGCTGCTTGACGTGCGGTGAGCGAGTGAGCACTATTAAGGCCAATCTGCGGTCTGGTGCGTAATCATCAGATCCATCAAAAAGCCCTGGCCTAACCGCCGGGGCTTTTTCGTCTCTGCTCCGCGCTGCTCTCCCCAGTCAGCGCTGATTTGCCCGTCACCTGCGGGCCTTTTTATTCCTGAACTCCGGCGCCACTGCCTGCCTCTTTGCTCCAAGCGGATGGCTGCGCAGTGCTGTGCCGGATCTATTACTACCGGAGACAAACCTATGGCCGAGCCGAGCACAGCAGCCATCGTTGCGGCTGGCGCCCTGGGTGCCGGCTTCGCTGGGATGCTGGCGGGGATCAATGCCGAGGCCGCTGTCGGCGCGCTGTTCGGCGCCCTGCTTTATTTCAGCACCACGAAAGAGATGCCGGTCCTGCAGCGCACGCTGTTCTTCCTGACCTCATTCGTCATGGGTTATCTGTTCTCTCCTGCGGTTGGCGAGTTCGAGCTGTGGGGCATGCGGCCGTTTGCATTCCCCGGGCCTGCTGCGTTCGGCGCCTCGCTGTTGGTGGTGACTGTTTCGCTGGCCGCGATACGCAAGCGCGCGGGAGAGTCGAGAGGGATTGCTGATGATTAGCATCGCACTTACTCACATTACCCTGGCGCTGGCCGCGTCCCTGTTCTTCCGCCTGTTCACGTACCGCCGCGATGGCGCCCGGTTCCGCCGCGGCGTATCCCTGCTGGCAACATTGATCATGGGCTGCGCGGGCGCGGTGATGCTCTATGTGATGCAAGGCAAGCTGGTCGTCCCTGTTTACGCCTGGCCCCTGGTGGTACTGATCGCCGTGTTCACGGCCTCGGTGATGCGCTGCGGCGGCAATCTTTCCTCTGTGCTGCGCAATCCTACGGCCTGGGATGGACGGGAGCGCCGAGAGTGATCCGGATCGAGGTCAAGGGCTTACAGGCTCGCTTGGCCGAGATCACCGACCTCGAGCGTAATCAGCTGCCCTATGCCACCGCCCTGGCATTGACCGAGACTGCGAAGCAGGTGAAGGAGCGGCTTGAGGGTGAGATGCGGTCTGTCTTCGACCGGCCAACCAGCTGGACGCTAAACAGCCTGCGCCTGTTCCCAGCCACCAAGCAGAAGCTGGTCGCGCGGGTCTGGATGAAGAACGAGGCGGACAAGGCGGCACCTGCTACCAGGTGGCTCACGCCTCAGGTGTATGGCGGGCCGCGTGATGACAAGCGCAGTGAGAAACTACTTAGGGCAAAAGGGATATTGCCCGATGGCAAGTACATCGTGCCTGGTCGTGATGCCAAGCTGGACGGCTTCGGCAACATCGGCAGGGGGCAGATACAGAAGATCCTCTCGGGTCTTGGGTCGCAGTTCGACCGCTATTCGAACAGCACCGACAGCCGCCGCAGTATCGGCAACCGCAATCGTTTCTTTGTCATGCGCAAGGGCCGAGAGGCTATAGGCATCGGCGAGCGAGCAGGGCGCGGCAAGGGCAAGGTTAAGCTTGTACTGGCATTCGTTGGGCGGCCCGGCTACCGCAAGGAGTTCGACTTCTTCGCCATCGCTGACCAGGTCGCCGAGGACCAGCTGCCGATCCAGTTCGAGCTGGCACTGGCTCGCGCTCTCGCGACCCGCAACCGATGACGCACCATCATAGTGCGGCCAGGGGCCCCTGGGCGGTCAGGGGTCGTCGAGGGTAATTCGAGGCCCGACGTTTCACTTCATATGAACTTTTTACAGGGTGACCGCTTCCGGTTCCGCTCGGGGTATCCATGGCCACGCAACTTGAAGTTGGCGCTCACATAGATCTGAGCGACAGGCAGGTGCGTAGTTTGGTTGCAGACGGCGTCCTGCCTAGCTCCAAGGGGGCGGGCGGCCTTGATATTGAAGCCTGCCGCTTGGCGTATATCCGATATTTGCGCGGCATGGGCACCGGTCAGGTCAGACCGGAAGTGTCCCCCGATTTTGAGGGCGTTGATCCGTTCGCCGAGGCGCGGCTCACACAAGAGCGCTTGCGACTGACCTCGGCTCAGGCGGAAGGCCAGGAGCTGAAGAACGAGGTCACCAAGCGCAAGTCGGTGCCGTCCGGGTTTGCCACCTTTGTGCTATCGCGCCTGGCCTCGGAAATTGGCTCGATCCTCGACACCTTGCCGCTCACCCTGAAGCGCCGCCATCCGGATCTTGAAGTTCGGCATATCGAATCGGTACAGCGCGAGCTGGCCAAGGCGCGCAACCGGGCGGCGACCTTAAATGACCGCCTGCCCGGATTACTGGATGAATATCTCGACGCCGCAGATTGAAGAGCTGGCCGCCGCCATTCGTGTCGGTTTAGTTCCGCTGTCGCGTCCTTTGCCCATGACACCCGTTGAATGGGCCGACGCCGACGAAGGCTTCTACCTGTCGAGCGAATCGAGCTACCAGGAAGGCAAGTGGGAGACGCTGCCGTTTCAGGTAGCCATGCTCAACGCCATGGGCAATGACGAGATCCGCACGGTAAACGTGATCAAGTCGGCTCGGGTTGGCTACTCCAAGATGCTGCTCGCTGCGTCTGCCTACCAGATCGAACACAAGCGCCGGAACATCCTGTTGTTGCTACCTACAGACGGATCGGCTGAAGGCTTCATGAAGGCCCACGTCGAAACCATGATCCGCGACGTGCCTAGCGTGCGCGCCCTGGCGCCGTGGTATGGCAAGAAGCACCGAGACAACACACTGAGCACCAAGCGTTTCAGCCACTCCAAGCAGCTCTGGTGCCTGGGTGGCGCGGCCGCGAAGAACTACCGCGAGAAGTCAGTCGACACCGTTATCTATGACGAGCTGGCCGCATTCGAGCCGGACGTCGAGAAAGAAGGCAGCCCGACATTCCTCGGCGACAAGCGTATAGAAGGCTCGACCTTCCCGAAGTCGATCCGAGGCAGCACCCCGAAGATCAAAGGCACCTGCCAGATCGAGGCCGCAGCAAGCGAATCTCCACACCTATTCCGGCTTCATGTGCCGTGCCCGCACTGCCAGGCCGAGCAGTATCTGAAATGGGGCGGCAAGGACTGCGTCTTCGGCATCAAGTGGGACCCGCAAAATCCCGGCACTGCCTGGTACCTGTGCGAGCACACCGGGTGCGTGGTCCAGCAGCATGAAATGCAGGATCAGCACGCCAAGGGCCGCTGGATCTGCGAGAAGACGGGGATCTGGACGCGTGACGGGTTCGACTATTTCGACACGGAAGACGAGCCGATCCCGACACCGGACTCGGTAACCTTTCATATCTGGACGGCTTACTCGCCATTCACAACATGGGGCCGCATCGTCCTTGATTTTTATAAGGCCAAGGGCGACCTCAGCAAGCTGAAAACCTTCGTCAACACCACCCTCGGCGAAACCTGGGAAGAAGACGAAGGCGAGAAGGTCGAGTGGGAAAACCTCTATGCGCGCCGTGAAGTTTGGCAAGACATCCCCGCGCGAGCGGTGGTGCTGACTGGCTTCATCGACACCCAGGACGACCGCTATGAAGGCCGCGTTTGGGCCTGGGCAGAAGGTGAGGAGTGCTGGTTGGTACATCGCTGGATCATCTACGGCGACCCCGCAAGTGAGGAGCTGCGCCGCAAGGTCGGGCTACGCCTGCACCAGACCTATCGCCGCGACGATGGACAGTTGATGCGCACGGCACTGTGGGGCTGGGACTCCGGCGGCCACTACACCGACGAGGTCTATGCCGAGAGCCGCAAGCACGGGCTGCACTGGGTCATCCCGACAAAGGGCCACAGCATTTATGGCAAGCCGATCGCCGACTTCCCCAAAACGAAAAACAAGGCTGGCGTCTACCTGACCATGATCGGTACGGACAACGCCAAAGAGATTATCTACAGCCGGTTCAAGATCCAGCCACAGCCCAACCAGGCAGTGCCTGGCTGCGTGCACCTGCCAGCCGATGATGAGGTCTGCGACGAAAGCGAGCTGAAGCAGCTCACGTCGGAGGCGAAAATATCCAAGATCGAGAAAGGGCGCCGCGTTACCAAATGGGACGCCAGGGGCCGCCGCAACGAGGCGCTCGACTGCTTTGTCGGTGCGCTCGCCATGGTGCGCTTAGCCCAGCAGCGCTTCGGGGTTGACCTGCGCAGCTCTCCGGCACCCGTAACCACGCCACCGCCACCCACTCGCCGTAAGGCCGCAAGCAGCTACCTAACTCGGCGTTGATCGCCACAAGAGGCCACCATGAGCACAGCCCAACAGCGCCTGGCTGAAGTCCGGGCGTCGATTAAAGACGTCCTCGAAAATGGCCAGTCCATGCGCAAGGGCGATCGCCAGCTCGACCGCGCCCAGTTGGCTAGCCTGCGCATCCTCGAGGAGCAGTGCGCCAAGGCCGCAGCCCTTGAAGTGGCGGCAGCCTCCACCCGTCCGCGCATCTCGCGCCTGTTTCGCGCAGGCAAGGGGATCTAATGGCCCGGACTAAAGGAATCTCCAAGCGCATCAAGAACAGCTACGAGGCCGCCGGCACAGGCCGCCGCGCCGCGGGCTGGGATGCACCGGAAGGCGCGCTAAATGCCATCGCGCTGCCGGCGTTGCCTGCACTGCGCAAGCGATCGCGGGCTGCGGTGCGCAACGACCCCTACGCCTTCAGCGCCATCAGCAAGCGCGTCAGCAACATCATCGGCACGGGCATAACCCCGCGCGCGACGATCGATGACGCAGGTATCCGCGCCGCCCTGCGCCTGCTGTGGGAGGACTGGACCGACGAGTCAGACGCCGATGGAGTTGCCGACTTCTACGGCCAGCAGGCGCTCATTGCCCGCATGGTCGAGGAGAGCGGCGAATGCTTCGTGCGCATGCGCTATCGCCGGCCAGAGGACGGTTACGCCGTACCGCTGCAATTGCAGCTGCTGGCAGCCGAGTACGTCCCGATCGATAAAAACTTCAAGACCCGCGCCGGCAACATCGTCCGCGCCGGCATCGAGTTCAACGCTATCGGTAAGCGAGTCGCGTACTGGATGTATGGCACCCACCCGGGTGACCCCTCAGCCAGCAATTACAGCTACAACACCCTGCACCGGATACCAGCCAGCGAAGTGCTGCACATCTTCGAGCCAACTGAGGCTGGCCAGCTTCGCGGCTTGCCGCGCCTCTCGCCAGTGTTGCTGCGGCTCAAGTCGCTCGATGGCTACGACGACGCAGTGCTGTTTAGGCAAGAGGTCGCCAACCTGTTTGCCGGCTTCATCACCAAGAAGGCGGCCGCTGATTATCAGCCGGGTATCGACCCGCTCACCGGCCAGCCGATTGTTGCTGACCGTGACGGCGCGCCCCTGGTTGGGCTTGAGCCCGGCTCCATGCAGGAGCTGGGCGAGGGCGAGGAGGTCAAATTCTCCGACCCGCCAGACGCCGGCAACACCTACGTCGATTTCATGCGCCAACAGTTGCAGGGCGCCGCCGTTGGCGTGGACCTGCCCTATGAGCTTTTGACCGGCGACATGGGCGATATCAGCGACCGCGTGCTGAGGGTTTTGCTCAACGACTTCCGCCGCCGCATCGAGCAGCTGCAGTTCGCCGTTTACGTGTTCCAGCTATGCCGCCCCGTTCGCGCCGCCTGGCTGGATACCGCCGTGCTGGCCGGCGCCATCGTGCTGCCGGACTACATCGCTCGCCGCCGTGACTACCTGCGCACGCGCTGGGTGCCGCAAGGGCATCCGTACATCCATCCGGTGCAGGACGTTGAGGGCAAGCTGAAGGAGATCAACGGCGGGCTCAACAGCCGCAGCGAACACGTGCTGCGCACTGGCTACGACGCCGAGCAGATCGACGAAGAAAACGCCCAGGACAACGAGCGCGCCCAGAAGCTGGGCCTCAACTACAACAGCACCGCCACCCCGACGCCGGTACCGGCGAAAGACAAAGAGGACGACGAATGAACATCAAGCGCACCCACCGGCTCGCGCTGGCCGTCGCGATGGCGGCTCTTGGCGTCAGCACCCTTGCGCAGCCGCGCATCATGAACAAGGCTGGCACGCCCGACCTGCAGGCCGAACACTGGTACAGCATCCGCGCGGTTGGCGAGGCTGAGCAGAAGGCTATCGAGGTCTATATCTATGGCGAGATTGGTTACTGGGGTATTACCTCCGGCGACTTTATCCGCGACCTCAAATCCAGGGATGACGGCGTGTCTCCGGTGGTGGTGTTCTTCGACACCATCGGCGGCGACCTCTTCGACGGCATTGCCATCCATAACGCCTTGACCGCACTGGGCGAGCGCGCCACTGCTCGCATCGTCGGCGCCTGCTTCAGCTCCGGCAGCGTGGCAGCCTGTGGCGCCCACCGCGTAGAGATGGCCGACAACGCCCTGTTCATGATCCACAACCCCTGGACCTTCATGGCCGGCGGCAGCGAAGAGCTGCGCAAGATGGCAGACATGATGGACAAGGCGCTCGAGGGCATTGTCGCCAGCTACCAGCGCCGCCCGCTGACCATCGACGAAACTGAGCTGCGCCGCCTGATTGATGAAGAGACCTGGCTAACCCCCAGCGAGGCCTTGGCGCTCGGCTTCGCTGACGAAGTGATGGCCGGGAGCCTGCCGCAGGTCAGCAGCGGCGCACACGGCAAGATCCTCAATCGCTACCGCAATACCCCCCAGGCCGCTCGCGACCTGCTTGCGAGCGCCGACCCTGAGCCTGAGCCAGAACCAATTGCCGACCCTGACCTGCCGCCTGAGCCAGAACCAGAACCAGAACCGACCCCCGACCCCGCCGCCCTGGCCGCGCAGCTGGCCGCTGACTGCCAAGCCGCCGGCCTGAGTAACGTCGCCGCGGTGCTGATCAAGGCCAGCGGCCTCAAGAGCCAGGCCGCAATCAAGGCCCAGTTGGATCGCGCCAAGGCCGTGCGCGACCTGTGCGTGCTGGCCAAGCTGCCAGACGAAGCGGTCGGCCTGATCACCGCCGGCCTGGATGCCGACGCCGCGCGCCTCAAGCTGTTCGACAAAGTTCTGGAAAACAGCGGCAAGGTCGAGATCAGCAACAAACCACCCCTGCCGGAAGACCAGCCGGCGCCTACCAGCAACGCGGTCGACCCCGGCGCCATCTACGCCAGCCGCAAACCCAACGCCTCGAAAGGAGCGCATAAATGAGCATCAAAACCGAAGGCGTACACGCCGGTGAGTTCCTCCTTTCGGAGGCCAACGGCAGCCGCAGCCGCAAAGAAGTCATCATCACCGCTGGCGCCGGCATCCTCGCCGCCGGCACGCTGATCGCCATGATCACCGCCGCCAACGCTGCCGTAGCTACTGCAGTCGGCGGCAACGCCGGCAATGGCGTCATGGGCGGCATCACCACCGGCAGCGCTGCTGTCACCGGCACCTATGTCCTGACCATCACCGAGGCCGTCGCGGCCGGCGGCAAATTCGAGTTGGTTGATCCGCTCGGCAGCCTGGTGGGCGAGGGCAGTGTTGGCGTTGCATTCGTCGGCGGCGGCCTTAGCTTCACCCTGGCTGATGGCGCCAACGACTTTGCGGTCGACGACGCCTTCACCATCGCCGTGACTGCGGCCCTCGGCGAGTACCGCGCCTATGACGACGACGGCACCGACGACGGCCGCCGATCTGCAAGCGGCATCCTGTATGCCCCGGTCGACGCCACCCTCAACGACATCCGTGTTGCAGCCGTGGTACGCGATGCCGAAGTGATCGAGCGCCTGCTCACCGGCCTCGACGATTTCGGTCGCGGCGACTTGGCCACCCTGGGCATCGTCATCCGCCCCTAATCTGCCCCGCCAACCCTGACACCCTAAACCCCGCCATTGCGGGGTTTGTCATTTCTAGGAGCCCACCATGGCCGAGATATCCATTTTTGAAGACGAGGCGTTCAGCGTCACCTCGCTGCTCGCTACCATCAACGAAGAGCATCCCATCCCGGGGCAGATCGCCGCATCGGGCCTGTTCACCGAAGAGGGCAGCACCACTGTCACTCAGCAGATCGAGAAAGACGGCGACGTCCTCGAGCTGGTGGCCGCTGCCCCGCGTGGCGCGCCTGGTCAAGTGGTGATCGGCAGCAAGCGCGAACTGATCCCGTTCAACTGCGTGCACCTGCCGCAAGAGTTCACCATCATGGCGGACGAGATCCAGGGCATTCGCGCCTTCGGTAGCCGCACCGAGTTGCAGGGCGTACAGGAAGTGGTCAATGCCCGCGCCAACAAAGCCCGGCTGCAGCTGGACCTGACCCACGAGTACCAGCGTATTGGCGCCATCAAGGGCCAGGTGCTCGACAAGGACGGCAGCGTGCTGGTCGACTTGTTCCAGCGGTTCGGTATCAAGCAGCTGAAACTGAAGATGGACTTCGGCTCTGCGGATGTCAGCGTTCGCGCCGGCGAAGCACTGGACATGCAGGAAGATGTACTCGGTAACGTCACCGGCACCGGCGCTATCGCCTGGTGCGGCAAGAACTTCTGGGCCGACCTGATCTCCGATCAATCGGTCAAGGAAACCTACCTCGGCCACGAAGCAGCCGCCGCTCTGCGTGGCGATCGCCGCCAGGCCTTCGAGTTCGCTGGCGTGCTGTGGATTCGCTATCGCGGCAAGATCGGCGGCGTGCCGTTCGTAGGCGACGACCACGCCTACCTGGTGCCGGACGGCGTGCCCGGCCTGTTCAAGACCGTGTTCGCGCCTGCCAACTACATGGAGACGGTCAACACCCTGGGCGTGCCGTACTACACCAAACTGGAGCCCATGAAGTACGGCAAGGGCGTGAGTGGTGAAGCCCAGTCCAACCCGCTGCACATGGGCAGCCGTCCGCGCGCCAACATCCTGTTGACCCGCTAACCATGGCCGGCTTCGGCGCGCTGATTGACCGCATGGATGCGGCAATCATGAAGGCACTGAATGACGGCACCGGCGACTACTTCGAGTCTGCCGGCATGCCGGTGGCTCAAGGTATCGAGCTGATCGTTGACCACAACCTGGAGCGCGCCGGCGCCGGCGGGGTATTACTCAGCGATGCCGTCGGCATCACCTGGAACAAGGCCGAGCTGGCCGGCGTCACCCGCGGCGGCTACTTCGTCTTTGACCGCGGGCGCTACATCGTCGAAGACACCATTGCCGATGACGGACACATGGCTACCGCCGTGTGCATGGTGCAGCAATGACCGTCCCCATAAACCTGTTATCCGAAGGCCGCAAGGCGCTGATCACGCAACTGCAAACGATCAGCGTCGACAACGGCTACCGGACCACTGCCGGCTTCAACGTCAAAAGCGGCTGGCTCAACGAGGTGATCAAGGCCTCCGGCGTTGGCTTCCCGCTGATCGTCGTGCAAAAGGCCAAGGGCCGTGTGCCCGAGCCCGGCGCAGGCGGCTGCAAGATGTACCCGGGCTACAACGTAATCGGCGCCGTTGATGTTGGCCTCGACAACTACGAAGACGCCCTCGACGACCTGGAGCTGGATCTGGTGCGTTGCCTCATGCCCCTGCATGGCCGCGCCACAGACTGGACGCCGCGCGGTATCCCCACGCTCAGCTTTGGCGCACCCGAGCAATTCCCGCCGGGCGACGGCTTGTCCGCCGCCACGGTACTGATCCCCGTTTACCTGCACACCCTCATCGAGTAACCACCCAACCCAAACAGAAGCCCGGCCAAGCGCCGGGCTTCTGCATTCAGGAGGCCAATCATGGCTCGCACTGTAGAAACCTTCGTAGTCGGCGGCATCCTGAAGATGCGCAAGGCGGGCCTTGGCGGCCCGTTCGCCGACGTAGGCCTGGTCAGCACCTACCAGCAGGCACATGAAACCAACCAGCTGCGCATCGAGAACACCCGCACCCCACTGGGCGGCACCTTCGACAAGCTCGACCGGGTCACCTCCATGACCCTGGCGCTGTTCTTCCGCGAGTTCAACAGCCTCAACCTGGCCAACCTGCTGTGGGCGGACATCAGCGACGTGCCGTCTGCTGCGGTCGTCGACGAAGTCGCCATCGTGCAGATCGGCAAGACCACCATGCTTGCCAAGATGCCGCTGGAAATCGACACCGTCGTGGATGACGAAACCGGGCTGGTCGAGTTCGACGAAGACATCGACTACAAGATGACCGGCTCCGGCATCGAAGTACTCGAGGGCAGCGCCCTGGCCACCGCCATCGGCGCCGACCTGGACTACAAGGTCAAGGTCGATTACACCTGCGCTGCCTACGACGAGATCGAAGCCCTGACCAACAGCGGCGAGGAGTGGGAGATCCTGTTCGAGGGCGCCAACGCCGTCGGCACCAAGAAACGCGTCAACAACCTGTACTTTCGCTGCAAGTTCGGCATCGCGCAAAGCCTCGACTGGATCAGCGTCGAAGACTTCATGGGCCTGCAGTCCACCTGCGAAGTGCTGGCCGACGACACCCGCATCGGCGCAGGCATCTCGCAGTACATGAAGGTCATGAAGGAGAAGGCTGTGGCGTGACCGTGGGGTGGCCAGGGATGGCCATATTCTCACACCGTCAATGGTGCTGAGGGCGGCGGGAATTGTGATTCGCTTAGTATTTTGATTCGGCCGTTTCGCATTTGCTGAGCAATACCTTCAAGCATGGAACTGGACAGCACTCTGTTCTGGATGTGCGCGTCAGCCACAAACAAATAGTCGGTGTAATAGGACACGCCGCTTGGTGCGCCTCCGGCGGCAAGTATCTGCTCGAAGCAGTTCCGCCTGGTCCGGCCAACGAACGGCCCGGTGAGGGCGCAGATATGGTCTGTGAGTATCAGTGGTTCGGCTTGGACACCAAACATGGCGGAGTACAGGTCACCGAAAAGGGAGGGAGGATTTTTTAGTAGGTCGTAGGCAGTGTCGCGGATGGATTCGGTATCTAAATAGAACGCGCCAATGAATACCAGCAGATCATGCTCAACTTCAGGCGTCCACTGGCCTGGCTCTAAGCCCTTGGCCAGTGCCGTCATGAGCGCGCTATTGGGGTACAGCGCCGCTATACGCGGGTTCGCTTCTAGCCACCAATGAAGGGCGTCCGCACTGACCCTGCTGATGGAGCCATCGCCGATGGCGATCAACACGGCGTCCCTGACGGGGTCGAATAAATTATCGTCGTCCAGCCAGAGGTTACGCGCTTTGCGAATTCGCTTGATCGCTTCTTTGTCCGGCTTGGGCAGTGACATTTGCCGCTCCTTGGCGCGGGCCAGCCTGGCTGGCGTGACCGCTTATGGGTAATGGACTACAGTCTCCCCTCATTTGATGGGAGGGACGCCCAATGCAGTGCCTGAAGTGCAAGTATGAGCCGACCATGTCAGAAATGCAGGCGAGCCCAGATGCCTGCCCGAAGTGTGGTGTGATTTACAGCAACGCCGATGCGAGCGTGGGGCGGGGGTCTTATCGGAGCAAATCCGGCGAACGATCACGTTCCGCTATTTCCAAGATCATCGTGGTTATCGTATTGGCAGGCGCGGCCATCGGCGGGTGGAAATTCTATCAGTACCGCCAGGTGCTAGCTGCCGTGGAGGAGCAGGTCAGGCTTACATCTGCCTACGTTACGCAGATAGTGACCGCCTTAGATGAAGGGGGGTCGATAACATTTTCTGAGTTTTTCGAGAAGGCAAACAAAGGCGTTGCTGAAATCGATGCATCAATGGTTCAGGTTTCAGTTCTTGAGCCTTCTGCAGAAGCATCGGCAGCTGCAATCGTCTATATGAAGAAATCGCAAGAGGTCATTAGGGGCACTGCGCGGTCTATGCGGTCTTTGCTTGATCTAACGACGGCAAAAAAACGGGAGGATAAGGCTTCTGATGATCGTCTTTCTTCCAATGAATATGTGCGTGAAAGAGCGAGCGAGTCCAGGCTCTCGGCGTTGGACGCGCAGCTTAAAGCGCTGAATGATCTGAAAGAGTCGCGCACCAGCTTGGCAGTCGTAGCCAATGAACTCAGGGCGGCCGGGTCAGAGATACATGGCATCAGCGGGTCAGCGTTGCTGAGCCCGCCGATTTACGAGCGATTAACCAACTTCAACAAATAACCCGCTTCGGCGGGTTTTTTATTACCCGGAGAAAAGTATGAGCGACCTCGGCAAAACAGTGGTCAAGAAGTTCGGCGACAAAGAAGTGATCTGCCGGGAGCTTACCGTCGCTGGCACCCGCAAGTTGATCGAGTCCGAGTCATCGGGCGACCTGATCACGGAGGCGCTATTCGAAGATGTGCGCCTCGGCGATCTCGAAGTCCTGACCAGCCTCACCAAGGAAGACATCGAGGGCATGCTGCCTAGCGAGCTGGCGGTCGTGGTTGACGCCTGCAAAAAGGCCAATCCGGATTTTTTCGGGATGCTGGCCAGGCTGGCCAAACCGCGCAGTCCAGCCTGAGCCAGCTCGATGGTCTGATTTGCAAGCTCACCGTGCTCGGTCATCACCGGGTGCTCGATTATCCATGGTCGCTGTTTCGCAGCGCTTTGAAGGGTTAGATCATGACTGACGTCGAGCTGCGGCTGACGGCCGATGTAGGCCAGGCAACCAAGGGCATTAGCGGGTTCCGTAAAGAATTCGGCGATATGGTCAAGGCGCTTGAAAAACCGCTTGGCCAGATCAGCGTGTTGCAGCAGTCCCAGGAAAGTGCCAAGAAGGCCGCCACCGAGTTCTTCGCAGCAAAGCGCAACGTGGAGCTGTTGCGCGATGCATTCCAGCAGGCAGGCCAGCCCGTAAAGGGCTTGGCTAGCGAACTGAGCAAGGCCGAGCGCACCCTGGCACGCACCACCCTTGAGTTTGACCGGCAGAAGGCCAAGGTGCGCGAGCAGCGAACTGAGTTGCGCGCCGCTGGCGTGGATACTCGCAACCTTGCCGGCGAGCAGCAGAGGCTCCAGGCAGAGATCGCCAAAGGTGTGGCGGCTGGCAATGCCGACGTAGCCATGAGGGGTGCCAAGGACACCTTTGGCGTTGGGGCAATCGAGGACACTCAGCGCGCCCTGGTCGATCTGCGCCGGCAATACCAGCTGGTAGCTGCGGACGCGACCCTTACTGGCAAGCAACGTGCGGAAGCAGAGGCCAGCTATCGCCGCAAGGTCTCTGAAACCCTCGAAGAGCTGCGCAGGCTTCGAGCCGGCGTGCAGGCCGGCGCCACTCAGTCAGAGGCCGCCGCTGCCGCCGAAAGGGGCCGATATGCGAGCGCCCGGGAAGGTATTCGCGCCCAGGCCGCCGCCCTGGCCCAGGTTACGCGTGAGCAGCGCCAGGCCAATATCGAAGCGGCCCGTGGCGATTTGGGCGTGAACCGCTATCGGGCCTTGCAGTCAGAACTTGCGCGCACGCAGTCGCAATATGCGCTATTGCGCCGAGTGGGTGGGCTGACCAACAAGGAGCTGGCCGTTGCCCAGCTTGCATACACTCGCCGCGTGAAGGAAACGCAGCTGGCCATGCGTCAGCTGGTTTCTGAGCAGCAGCGTCAGCGCACTGGCGGCGCAGGGATTACTGGTGCTGTCGGCGGAATCGGAGCTGCCTATATTGCGGTGAACACAATCAAGTCCATCGCGCAGACGGCAGACGCCTACAGTTTGATGAACGCGCGCCTGAAGTTGGCGACCGATTCGCAGCAAGAGTTCAACGTCGCCCAATCTGAGCTTCGCAGAATCGCGACCGACACCCAGACCCCTGTGGCCTCGCTCGTTACCCTGTACGGTCGCATTAGTCGCCCGCTGAAAGAAGCAGGGCGCAGCCAGGCCGATATCCTCAAGCTAACTGAGGCGGTGGCCACATCATTCAGAGTTTCAGGCGCTACGGCGACCGAGGCCGAGAATGGCGTTATCCAGTTCGCCCAGGCGCTGGGTGCAGGCGCGTTGCGAGGTGAAGAGTTCAACAGCGTCGCAGAGCAGGCCCCGCGCCTGATGCAGGCGCTCGCCGCTTCGCTGGGCGTGCCAATTGGCGCGCTCAAGGAAATGGCAACCCAGGGCCTGTTGACCGCTGACGTAGTAACCGACGCCATGGTCGGCCAGCTCGAAACCCTGCGCCGTGAAGCCGAGTCGCTGCCGGAGACTGTTGGCGGCGCCATGACCGCGCTGTCGGATCGCTGGAACGAGGCAGTGGGTCAGGCCGATGTGCAGCCGCTGATCGATGCGATCAACGGCCTCGGCGACACTCTGTCCGACCCGGTCGTGATCGACAACCTAGTCAGGCTCGCCTCGGCGCTGGCAACCCTGGCAGGCACTGCCGTGTCTGGAGCATCTGAGTTTGTCGACCTGGGCAATCGTATCGCGTTTATTGCTGCCAACTCTGCAGGTCTGACCACCGAGCTGGATCAGCTGGATCAGGAAATTGCCGACATCGACAAGAGCCTGAGCGGTACCACTACCGTTTACTCGCTATGGTTCACCGAGGAAGAGCTGACCGCAAAGCGCGAGTCCCTGGCAGCCTTCCGCGCCGCCATCGTCCAAGAACAAACCGGCATGAATGCCGAGCTGGAGTTTCTCGCGGAGGTAGCCGCAGGTGCTGCCGAGTTCGCCCGCCAGCAGGAGGTAGACGCCCATAGCAAATACATCGGTGAGCTGAAAAAGCTCCAGGGTGAACAGGTCAAGGCTGCCGAGCAAGGCGCCAAGGCCCTCGTCGGCGCCGAGAGAAAAGCCAACGCGGACCTTAAGAAGGTTCGCGATGACCGGTTAAAAATCGAAGAACGCTACAAGGAAGCGCTCGCGGGCCTGGGTGGCGATGGCAGCGCTACCTACGGCAATGCTCAGGCGCTAAAAGTTGGTGCTCGTGAAGCGCTTGCTGCTGGCGATGTCGAAGGCGCCCAGGCCCAGGCTCAGGCAGCATTGAAGATGCTGCAGGATCTGGCGGCAGCCGGCGAGAACACCTACGGCTTCAGCGGCTTTATCCAAGAGCTGCAGGATATCGAGTTGGCCGCCAACGATATCGAGCAGACCAACGCCGAAGCGAAGATTAAATCTATCCAGGACAGCATGGAGGCGCTGAAAGATGGAGCCAAGAAGCTGCAGGATATGCCTGTCAGCATCAAGTCTGACGAAGCCAGCATTGAGGCGGTGCGAAATCAGATCCAGGCGCTGGTCTCCGAGCTGGGCAACACTGAGATCGTGATTCCGGTAAGGGTTGCGCATCCTGACGGGCCGATAATCAAGGATGTGGCGCCGCTATCAGGTGATTACGTGCTGCAAAATGTTCAGTCGCCAGGCTTCGCTCCTGGCGGCTGGACCGGCCCGGGCAGCAAGTACCAGGAAGCCGGCGTTGTCCACGCCGACGAACACGTCCAGCCCAAGCACATTGTTAACGAGCCGGGCGCGTTGTCGTTCCTGGAGCAGATCCGCCGGCAGGGCTTCCGCAACACCATGAGCCAGCTGCAGGCCCGCCTGGCATCAGGCATGCGCGGCTATGCCGATGGCGGGTTGGTGGCGCCTGCGCGATCGCTACCCAGCATCCCGCAGATGAACCCAGCCTTGATGCAAAGCGCTAACCCGCTCGCTGACTGGGGCAGGGCCACGCTCGACTCTGGCGGCAACAGCGTTGAGGTGCTGATGAAGCAAGACGGCTTCGACAAGGTACTGCGCCGAACCGCAATGAAATTCGGCGGCACCCACAAGTAACAACCGAGGCTCACTATGTCGCAACCCAAAATCACCCTCGGGGGAATCCCGATCGTGCTGCACGCTGGCGCGCCGGACTTGAGCGAAGAGGCCATCGGCGGCGAGACCCTGCTGCGCATGAGCGACGGCGCCGGTGTACCGATGACGCACTGGCAGAAGATGGCCGGCAGCATATCGGGCCAGGGCTGGATGCCGCCGGGCTTGGATGGCTTGGACTACAGCCAGCCGCTGGAACTGCGCAGCACTCAAGTCAACAGCATGCAGGGCGCCGGGTTGGTTTACACCTTGCCCAGCACCCCGCGTCCGGATCAAGCGCCGTGGGCGTTCGCGCTGCTCGGTGACCGCTGGCAGCCCGCTGCTTGCAGCACCGTCGACGGCGTGGCCACGGTCACCGCCGTCAACGGTGCGGAGGCGTATCAGGTGTGGTGGATGCCGGTTTACTCGGTAAAAGCCCGCCGCCCACCGAAACAACAGTCATCTGCCAGCGCCACGCATAGCTGGTCCATCGCCTGGGAAGAACTCTGATGCTCAACGGCTCGCCGCTTAATGGAGCACCGCTCAACGGCGCCCTGGCTGCTGGCGCTGTACCCGAGCCCGAGTACGTCGTGCGGGGCGTCGGCTATCGCTGGCGCCTGCGCCTGATGGTCGGCGGGCTCGACATGACCGCGCAGCTTGCCGGTGGCGCGGACGGTGATCGGGAGGAGGGCGCTGCAGGTGTGGGCGGCTTCGACCTGTACATCGCCCCCGGCACCCCGGTGGTGCCCACCGACTGGCTCGGCAAGGCGGTCAGCCTCGATTACCTCAGCACTACAGGCGGCATCACTACAGAGAGCCGTCGCTACACCGGGCAGATCGCCAGCCCGGTATGGAACCCGACCACGCGCCTGCTCAGCTGCGAGTGCAGCGACCAGGTGCAGCAACGCGTCGAGGCCATGCCCATTGCCGCCATCGACAGCCTAGTCGGCGGATACTGGTCGGCGGACGTGTTCGAGCCGACCGAGGGCCGCAGTCATTGGGACTACGCCATTGAGCGCCTGAGTACCCGCCCGGTCAGCCTCGACTGCTCGCCCACTGGTGCGTTGCGGGTGACCAGCTGGTATGCCGCACCGACGCCGCACTTCGTATTCGGCCCCGGTACCACGATTTACCAAAGCCTGCGCCTCGATTTGGCGCCGCTGAGCAGCATCACCAACCGCGTCGAGATCGAGTTCAGTTATCGCTACAGCCGGCTGTGGCAGCGCAATCAGCAGTACAGCTGGGCTCACCCGGAGACTGCTGGCTCCACGGGCATGAGCGGCTTCTGTTGGTGGCGCGGCTTCCCCAGCGAATTGCCCAACATCGAGATGATCGAGGATGCGGCCAGCGCCAACGGCCAGACCCTGCTCGCGCCGAACTACTACACGCTGCCAGGCACCATGACCGACCCGTGCAACAACGGCGTGGCCTGGATCAACAAATATACCGACCTGCTGCTGGGCGCGAGCTGGACGGGCGCCCGGCGCTGGACGCAAACCGTCACCGAAACCTACAGCCTGAGCCTGGCCACCGCCGCCGGCGAGGCCGAAGAGAGCCGCATCGTCCAGCGCGCGTCCTATTCCTTCGAGATCGAGGACGAAGCGGCCGAGGCCTGGACGGATGACCCGATCACCGGCGGCGAGAGCGGCGCGAGCGACTTGCACGACGAGTCACGCCGCGCTGCCGCGATTAACGTCGCCCTGCGCGCCGGCCAGACCGAGATCATCGCCGGCCACCGCGCCACACTGATCAGCTGGGACGTGCCTACCAGCATGGCCATGGGCGTTGATCTGACCCACACCCTGGAGATCAACAGTGATGGTGTGCACGCCGTCGGCAAGTGCACGCGCATCGCCGACCGCTTCGACCTGGGCAGCGGCTCAGCTGTCACCACGCTGACCATCGCGGTCATGCGCGGCGGCGGCAGCAGTGATCCGCTGACCCTGCCGGCTCGCCTGGGTGCTGGCGTAATAGGTACTGCGGATTCCGGTGCCGGCGAGGATCTGCCGACCCAGCTCTCCGGCTACCTGCTGCCGGGTTACGACGAGACCATGCAGGGCTTTAGCGGCAACAACGACGCCGGCGGTGGAACCGAAACCTTCCCGCGCCGTTTTGATGCCCCTGCCGACGAGATCCCAATCACTGAGCGCGACGAAAACAAACTCACCGCCGAGCAGCTGTACCGCGTCGGCATCCCCAACGACATGCTGGAGTTGTAACCATGGCCACACTGCAGGAGCAACGCCAAGCCATCGCCGCCGGCATGGCCGCCAGTCGCGCCCCGACCGCCGAAGCCGAGCGCAAGGCCATCGGCAAACGCATCATCGAGGAGCGCACCGGCAAAGCAGTAGTTGAAGACCTCAACCGCCTGACCACTCCCGCCCGCCAGCGCAGCAGCCTGCGCCCGGTCGGCGCGGTGGGTGCGCTGCCGGCGAGCGTGGGGCGCGGCGTTTACCAAGAGCCGGCGGCAACTACAGGCGGCATTGCCAGCCCGCTGGCTGAGGATGTCACGCTGCTCGAGGGCAAGTACTACCCCGACCGGGAGTACTGGCCGGAAGGCCACACCAGCAGCGACGGGCTGTTCGTGCTGCCCGCGATAAAAATCCTAAACCTGCGCGACGCCAATGATGCGGTCGTTCAAATCTTCCTTGCGGACCCGGAGGGCACGATTGAATGAACCTGCCGCAATGGGGATGGCCCTGGCATGGCCGGGTAGACACGACGGGGCGCCTGCACCTGCTTAACGGCACGATCATGCCGTACCTGCTATCGGATTGGGCCAATCACACCTACCGGGTAAAAGTGCCGGGAGTGGCGCCAGTGGCCCGCACCACGGAGGAGTTGGCGGCGGATTATGAGCGGGGCAGGGAGTGGCGCAACGAGGCGATCATGCAGGGCCTTGACCTCTACGGGCAATCGTTGGGTGGCTGGATTTACAGTGCCCCGGATGACTCGCGCTGGATCATCCGCCTGAGCGGCAGCGCAACTCGCTTCGGTGTATTGGGCGGCGCGCCGGCTGAACAGACGCTGACCGTGGCGTGGCCAGCGGACGACATCCAGCCAGGCGATGAGCTGACGATCAACAGCAGTCCCGTGGTAGTCAAGCGCTGGATTCTGCCGGTGGATATCGCCCCGGATGGCGCTCGCGCCATCTACATGCTTTACGTCGACGACCCCGCTTATAACGTCGGGGTGCGCAAGTTGCCTGTGGGGTTTCAGTTGGTCACGGTTACCGGCGAGACCGGCGCGATAACCCTGGAGATCAGCACGGTGCGCACCATGCAGCAGACGCTGGGCACGGCGGTGTTCGGGGACGGCAGGGAAACGGAACAGCGCACAAATCGGCAGACTACGCCGCAACACCCAGGCACGTCGCGCCACCTCGCGCCAGACCGCCTCAAGAGCGATGACCCGCCCGGCACTGTGTATGCCACGGGCAGCGCCCAGACCGGCGCCGACTACGCAAAGATCGTCGGTCCCATGAGCAGCAATGTCACTGGCCGGATTTTGGCGCTGTGGTTCGGCTCTGCCGGTGATGTCATTGAATGCACGATTGACCGCCTGCGCGAAATCGATCTGAGCTTCCCTGCGTTCCATCGCGTCCCGTACGAGGGCAACCCGGATGAGCGCGACCGGTGGGCGCGAGTTGCCTCTCGCTTCCTGCGCGAGGAGGGCACGCTGCGGGTCGCTGGTGAGGCGATGGTCACGTTTTGGAATACCGAGCGCTCAGTGCGTGACAGTACCTATCCATCCCTAATCAACACTCTCGATACATACGAGTGGGAGCTGGACGATGGTCGCGGCGAGCTCTTCGAGACGCTGAGCAGCGGATCTAGCCTGCTCGAAGACCCGCTCACCCCGCCGGGCTTTTCTCAGCGCGTCTTTGCTGGCAACCAGTGGCGCCTGCTGACAAACAACGTCGCGGTGCTGCTGCGCGACTACTACATCGAGGGCGCCGCGGCGCAGCTGCAGTACTACGGTTGCGCCACGCCACACGGCCTTGTGTCTATGAGCGGCGTAGTGGTTGGCGCGCTTAACGCAAATCAGGCCGCCGGGCCTCTTGAGTTTGCCTGCTTCAATCCATTCACCGGCGAGGTCTCAGACCCAGCCGGCGACACTATGACGTTCGTGTGAGGGCAGCATGCAACTATTCCTGAACAACTGGTCAGCGGCTCTCCTGGGCGACGCTCTAGAGGGTGACCTGACTATGAGCGTCGATCCAGACCAGGCGGCGATGCTAGCCGGGCTGGGTAGCGGCGACCACTATGTCATCACTGCATTGGAAAGCCTGGGCTCCAGCGAGATAAGCCGGGAAATTATCAAGGTGACCGGCGTTCTCGGCGGCGACCTGACAATTGTGCGCGAGCAGGAAGGTACGGCCGCGCGCTACTGGCCAGCCGGTACAGCGCTCGAGATGCGCCTGACCGCTGCCGCGCTGGAGGGGCTGCGTCCCGCGCCTGGCGATGGCAGCTCGGCTGCTGCTCGGTTCGGCTCGCCGCGCCTGCCGGTCGGCTCAATGGTGTGCCCGTTTGAGCTGACCTCGGCGGGCAACACCTCCTACAGCAACTCCTATATCTACCTTGTGCCGTTCGAGCCGGATTACCCGATTGAAGTAGATCGGCTTGGCGTGCGCATACAGGTGGCCAATGCGAGCGCCTCGATCCGGGTCGCGCTTTATTCCGCCGCCGCAGAGGGCTGGCCCGATGCGCGCATCGACATGGTCACTATTCCGGCGGCATCTGCCGGCCATCAAACGGCAGCCCTGGACGCACCGCGGGCACTTGAGGTTGGGCAGCTGTACTGGTTCGCGATCCAGCCCGTGGGCGCCGCTGTCAACATGATCAACGTCAATAGCCGCCCTGTAGGCATGGCGAGCACGGGGGTATCCGCTCGCATTCTCAAGCGATTCACCGGCGCCGCGCCACCCTTCACCTGGGGTTTCGATGTGGGCGACTTTAGCAGCGCCATCGACGCCGCCCCTTTTGTCTCAATCCGCCGCAGCGCCTAAGACACCTATCCCATCATTTCGGAGTAGCCAGCCATGCAGCCGGCCCGTATCCCCCTGTCCATCATTCAGGGCGCGACCCTGCGCGACACGCTGCGCATCATGCAGCCGCGTTTCGAGTACCGCCCGATCACCGCTATCGCTGCGACGGCGCCAGTGCGCCTGACGTGCGACCACGACCTACCTGGCGACTGGCTGGTGTGGCTGCAGGGCGCGCAGCAGATGCCCGAGCTCAACCGAGCGCCGCGCCGCGAGCATCCGCACCGGGTCGAGGTGATCGACGCCAGCACGCTGGAGATCAACGCGCTGTCGGCAGTCGGGCGCACGCCGTCCGGTGGCCAGCTGATCTACCAGCCTCCGGTTGATTTGACCGGCGCCACCGCGCGCATGCAGATCCGCGACAAGCCGGGCGGCAGCCTGCTGCTGGAGCTGAGCACCACCAATGGCGGGCTGACTATCACCGGCCCCGGTACCATCGCCCGCACCCTGTCGGCCACTGCTACGGCGGCGATCACCTGGGCGACGGCGGTGTATGACCTGGAAGTGACCTATACCGACGGCACCGTGCACCGCTACTTCGAGGGGCCGGTCACTGTCAGCCCGGAGGTGACGCGTGACTGAGCCCGTCGCCCAGGTCGAGGCCTGGGCGGTAGTGGTGGAGGGCGGCTGCGCGCCGCTGGTGATTGAGCATTTACTCGAGTACGCCGTCACCGTCGAACCGCCGCCGGATGTGCTGGTGGTGACCATGGGCGACCAAGGCCCGCCGGGCATTGCCGGCGCACCCGGCCCCGCTGGCGGCAGCGCCTTCCAGCGCACCGCCGGGCACACCCTCAGCGCCCTGCGCGCGGTCTACGAACTCGACGACCAGGTGCATTACCTCGACTACCGCGACACCGCGCACATCGACCTGCTGCTCGGCATCACCCTCAGCGCGGCCAGTGCTGGCTCACCGGTCAACGTCCAGCGCTCCGGCGTGATCGATGACAGCGGCTGGAACTGGACGCCCGGGCGCATCTGGCTTGGCATCGATGGCGCACTCACGCAAACCCCGCCAGCTGACGGCTTCGACGTGCTGATCGGCGCGGCCACTTCGGCAACAAGCATCACCCTGAATTTCACTGACCCTATCGATCTGGAGTAACACACCATGGCTCAAGGCTTTCTGGCTCGCGTTGCGGGCAAAACCAAGCAACTGTTCGCCACCGTCATCTCTTCGGGCGCGGGCAGCTCCGGCAATATCGTCGCGCTCGGTGCGGATGGTCGCCTCGACGACAGCGTGCTGCCGGTCGGTATCGGCGCTGACACCACTCAGGCCGTCGCCAGCGAGACACTGGGCGCGGGCAAGTTCGTCAACTACCACGACAACACCGGCGTGTTCTCGGTACGCCTGGCTGACAACAGCAACGGTCGCCAGGCGGATGGCTACGTGCTCGAGGAGTTCGCCAGTGCCGCCACCGCGACCGTCTACCCACTGGACGGCACCAACGCCGAGTTGACCGGCCTGGCCATCGGCGCCCGTCACTGGCTCGGCACTGCCGGCGGCGTAACCGCGACCCCGCTCGACGAAACCGACACCGGCAACGTCAACAAAATCAGCCAGTACATCGGCGTGGCCAAATCGGCGACCGAGCTGGTCACCGATGACGACGGCTACGTGGTGCTCTGATGACAGCGCGCAGACCGATTGTCCGCGCTGGCGGGCGTGATCAGCAGTTACCGCCCGGCGATACGGTGCTGGGCTTGCCGGTGTACCTGTCCGCATTCCAGCAGGACGGGACGCTGCTGCGCCTGGCTCTTGCCATCAATTACGCGCTGCCGGTTTACCGTGCCGGCGGCCCGCTCAATGTGCAGGTGATGCTCAATGGCTGAAATTAAACCGATAAAGCTGGCCGACCTCGGCGGCGGATCTGGCCGGCTGGAGGAGTTCGGCGAAAGCGACACCCTACCGCTGTCCTCGATGCCGCCGGAGATCCCGGAAGCGCTTGCGGATAAGGTCGACAAGTCCGCCGGCAAAGGCCTGAGCACCGAGGACTACACGACCGAGGACAAGGCAAAACTTGGCGATATCGCAGCCAACGCCACCGCGAACAGCTCCGACGCCGCGCTGCTGGATCGCGGCAATCACACCGGCACGCAGGCAATCAGCACGATTGAAGGGCTGTCGGCTGAGCTGGCCGGCAAGGAGTCTGGCGGCACCTCTGCTGCCGCCGTAGCCGCCCACGTCGCGCAGGATGATCCGCACGCACAGTACGCGCTCGAAACCGCTGTCGCTGCGGCATTGGCCGGCAAGGCAACTACTGCCCAGGGCGCGCTTGCCGATGGCGCGATCCAGTCAGTCGAGAAGGGTGAAGCGCTCGGCGTTGCCACGCTGGACGCCGCCGGCAAGGTGCCAGCTATCCAGCTGCCATCCTACGTCGACGACGTGCTAGAGGCTGCCGACTTCGCCAGCCTGCCGGCTACCGGCGAGGCTGGGAAAATCTACGTCACGCTTGACTCAAACAAAGCATGGCGCTGGGGCGGCAGCGCGTACACCGAAATCAGCGCCTCGCCGGGCACCACCGACAACGTGCCAGAGGGCGCCAACCTCTACCACACCGCCGCCCGCGTGCGCGCCGCGCTACTGACCGGGCTTAGCCTGGCCACCAGCACCGTGGTCGCCGAAACCGACAGCCTGCTGCAGGCCATCGGCAAACTCGCCGGACGGTTGGCGCTGGCATTCGACCGCGCTAACCACACTGGGGCGCAAGCAATCAGCACCGTCACCGGGCTGGGCACTGCGCTGGATGAGAAAGTGGACAAAGCCACTGGCCAATCCCTGATGACAGATGCCGAGCGCATCAAGCTCGGCGATGTTGCTGCAGGCGCCCAGGTAAACGTGGCCACTAACTTGGCTCAAGGCACGCGCACAACTACAACCGTGGTCATCGAGTCCAGCACTGGCGAGGACGCTACGCTTGACGCTGCCACGGATACGCTGGCGGGCGTTATGAGTGCGGCAGATAAAGTGGTAGTTGCCGGGGTGCCTGATGCGCTGGCCGCGAAACAAGACACCCTCATATCTGCCACTAACATCAAAACCCTTAACGGCCAGACTCTGCTCGGCTCGGGGAATATTGAATTAGAAGCGGGCGGCGGGGGCGGCGGGGGCCTCACTTACTTTGAAGACTCGCGCTCTACCGCCTCGCCTAACGCTGCTGTCCCGGTACATGCGCTTACTGCACTAGGCGACGAGGCGAATATAGACTTTGTGATTGCGCCTAAAGGTACTGGGGCTATTCTGGCCCAGGTGCCGGATGGGGCTTCTACTGGAGGTAACAAGCGCGGCCAGGGATCTGTTGATTTGCAGCTTCAACGGTCAAGCGCGGCGCAGGTTGCTAGCGGAAATAGGAGCTTTTTGGCGGGGTCAACTAATACTGCCTCGGGAGCTGCATCCTTTAGCGCTGGGTTCGCTAATGTGTCGTCTGGATCGACATCTTATACATTCGGGCAATACTGCGTAGCGTCTGGCGACTGGTCTTCCGCTACAGGGTTTTACACGACTACTAGAAGCATTGTCGGCGCAATAGCGGAGGGGTTTGCGGCGTCTTCTGGCCGGCAGCAGGTAGAGCGATTCCTCCTGCGTTGGGATACGACAACCGCCGAGTCCCAGCGACTAACAACCGATGGCTACGCACTTACCGCTGCGCGCGCCCCAGTAATGCCCAACAACTCCGCCTACTACTGCCGTATCCGAGTATTGGCCCGCAACACTGGTACTAATGAAGCAATGAGTTGGTCAGGCACAGCACTAATCAAACGGGGCGCTAACGCAGCATCTACAACACTGGTCGGCAGCACTATCACCAGCGACTTCGGAGACGCTGCTATGTCAGATTGCACCGTTACGCTATCTGCCGATACAACTCGTGGGGCGCTTGCTGTAATTGTTACCGGCCTTGCATCAACTTCAATCCGTTGGGTTGCTCAACTTGAAACCGTGGAGGCCGCATAATGTGGATCAATCCCGAAACACTAGAACTATCTGCCGAGCCTGCCGCCAACTTAGAGCGGGTAATGGAAACCCAGTGCCCCCTAACTGAGCGCCTCGAAAAAGCCGTGCCGGACGGCGCCGAATTAATAGACGGCATGTGGCAACAAACATGGCGTATTGAGCCGCTGGATGCCGCAGAAGTTGCCCAGGTGGTAGAGGCTGAGCGGGTTAATTCCGGTCTATCTTTCGGGCAACTGTGTACCAAAAACAACGCCGCCTACGAAACCGCCATCGCCGCACTCACCAGCGCATACCCGCCTAGCGAGATTGCTACGTGGGAACGCCAGCGGGCTGAGTCTTTGGCTTGGTCTATCAACGCAGACGCACCAACGCCGTGGATCGACATTGCGTCTACCGCCCGAGGCATACCGCGTGACGAGTACCTCGCCCGCACGCTTATTAAAGCGACTCAGTTTGCCCAAGCCAGTGCGTACCTGACTGGCCTGCGTCAGCGCTACGAGCACGACATCAAGTCTGCTACCACCGCTGAACAGTTGGCTGCCATCACGTTCGATTACACACTGCCGGTGGCCCCGTGACCGTCCAGCTCGCCCTGTACAAGGGCAAGGGGAAGATTGGCAATGCTGCTATCCGACTGTGGACTGGGAGCGTCTACAGCCACTGCGAGCTGGTGGTCGACGGATGGTGCTACTCGTCCAGCGTGATGGACAAGGGTGTGCGGCGTAAGCGGGTCGGCCCCGACGCCGGCCAGATCAGCCTGGGCGCGCACTGGGATCTGATCGATCTGCCCTGGGCTGATGCCGATGCGGTGGTCGCGTACTTCGCCGCCACCGATGACGACCGCTATGGCTGGCCGTCGCTGATCATGAGCCAAGTATTCAACCGCAACCGCCAGAGCGAGCACGCGCAGTTTTGCAGCGAGTGGTGCGCCAATGCCATCGGCCTGCCCAGCCCGTCGAGCTACAGCCCAGCAACGCTTGGCGCGACCTGCGCCTGGGCTGGCGACCTGATCGCCGCGTAGAGCCACGCCCGCACAACCCATGCCCGCCACTGAGCGGGCTTTTTTACGCCTGGAGAAACCTATGACTCTCTCTGAAATCCGGCGCCAGGCCATTGCGCCTGCGCTGGCGCTTCTGCCTGCGCGCATGTCCGAGCGACTGCCACAGGTCGAGGCGCTGCTGCTGGCCACTCACTTGCAGGAGTCGCCCAATCGCGAGCAGTGCCAGTTGCCAGCGCGCCCCGGCAAGTGCGGTCCTGCGCGGGGCATCTGGCAGTTCGAGCGTGGCGGCGGGGTTGCTGGCGTACTGCGCCACCCGGCAAGCCGCCCGCACGTGTTCACCGTCTGCGCGAAACTTGGCGTAGTGCCGACGCTCGACGGGATCTTCGACGCGCTACCCACTCAGTGCGACGTGCTCGATGCCGCCCTGGCGCGACTGCTGTACTGGACTGACCCCAAGCCGCTGCCGGCCCTCGGCGATGCTGACGCCGCATTGCAGAGCTACCTGCACAACTGGCGGCCTGGTGCCTACACCAACGGCAATGCCGCCAAACGCGCCGAGCTGAGCCGCAAGTGGCACGCCAACTACGCCAAGGCGCTGGCCGAGGTGCGGGCATGATCGCCCTGCTGCAGCACTACCGCTTGGCGCTGATCGGCCTGGCCGTGGCCGTACTGATGGCGCTGTCGGCAGCTGGTGCCTGGCGGTGGCAGAGCAATTTTTACGGCAAGCAGCAGGCCGAGCAGGCCGCCGCGCACGAACACACCCTCGGCGAGATCGCGCGCGCCGCCACCCGCCAGTTGCAGGCCCAGCAAGACAAACGCCAGGCGCTCGAACTGCGCCTGGCTGCCCTCGATTCAAAAGAGCACCAGGAGCTGACCGATGCACAAGCAGAGAACGAACGCCTACGCCGGCTGTACGCTGGCGCTGATGATGAGCGCAAGCGGCTGCGCATCGAAGTCCGAGCTGCCGACGCCGATCGCGTCGTGTCCACCACCACCCGCGCCGGCCGCGTGGTCGATGGAGAAAGCCTCGAACTCAGTGAGCGAGCTGGACGCGCTGTTTGGGATATCCGAGCAGGAGTGATCAGCGACCAGGCGAAGCTGGACTATCTGCAGGGATACGTGTGCGAGCTGAGGCCTGATCTTGCGGCGTGTAAATAGGAGGGGGTAAAGGTGCCCAGGACGGGCGGGGAGGGGGCAAATCGTTTCCGCAACTAAAACACTGTCCCGCGTGGCACTAAGGCCGCAGGCGGGTATAATTGCGCCAATTGCGGAAACGATGTGGCGATAAGCTATTGAATAACATAGAAATCTCGGCAGCCGAATCGGCTGCCGTTGGCATTTACAGAATCGCCCTTGGCGTTGAATACAAAGGCTCGCGTTATCGTGGCTTTCAGCGCCAACGCGCCGGCGTGCCGACAATTCAGGCATCCCTGGAAAAAGCCCTGTCGAAAGTTGCTGGTGGCGTGCCCGTCACCTTGAGCTGCGCCGGGCGCACCGATGCGTCAGTGCATGCCAGCGCCCAAGTGGTGCACTTCGATACGCCGGTCGAGCGCTCCATGCTCGCCTGGGCCATGGGGGCGAACCGGAATCTGCCAAACGATATCAGTGTGGTGTGGGCCAAGCTGATGCCCGCTCATTTTGATGCGCGTTTCTGTGCGAAGGCCCGGCGCTATCGCTACGTGATCTACAGTGATCAGGTCCGTCCGGCGCATATGGCCGAGGAAGTGACCTGGAATCATCGGCCGCTGGATATCGAGCGCATGCGCGAGGCAGCAAAAGCATTTGTCGGTACGCATGACTTCAGTGCCTTTCGTGCGCGCCAGTGTCAGGCCAAGTCGCCGATCAAGACGGTGCATCACCTGGAGCTGATCGAACACGGCCGCTTTATTGTTCTGGATATCCGGGCCAATGCGTTCCTGCATCACATGGTGCGTAACATTGCCGGGGTATTGATGACAGTCGGTGCTGGCGAGCAACCGGTAGAGTGGGCGCGCGCAGTGCTGGAGACCGGAGTGCGCCGCACAGGTGGCGTGACCGCACACCCTCATGGCCTGTACCTGGTGCAGGTTGATTACCCGCCGGAGTTCGACTTGCCTGTGCGTTATCTGGGGCCACACTTCCTCTCGGGATTACCGGATGTGGCGGCAGACGCATAGTGGTTCATTTGCTACCATCGGCTCTTTACTGAGGTATTCGCCCGTTGTCAGTCGTTCGTAGCAAAATCTGTGGAATTACCCGCGTAGAAGATGCACTGGCTGCTGTTGAGGCGGGTGCTGACGCTATTGGCCTGGTGTTTTATGCCAAGAGCCCGCGAGCTGTAACTGTGCCTCAGGCGCAAGCAATTCTGGCGGCGTTACCGCCGTTTGTGACCACGGTGGGCCTGTTCGTCGATTGTGAACGCAGCGAGTTGCGCGCCATTCTCGATGTGTTGCCGCTTGATCTGTTGCAGTTTCATGGTGATGAATCGCCGGCTGCCTGTGAGGGCTTCATGCGTCCTTATATCAAGGCGTTGCGGGTCAGGCCGGGCGACGATATTGCTGCGCAGATAGGTTTGTACGGCTCAGCCTCAGGTGTTTTGCTGGATACGTTTGTGCCGGGTGTGCCGGGCGGTACTGGTGAAGCCTTTGACTGGTCACTGGTACCCCGCGGCTTGCGTATGCCGATTATCCTGGCCGGTGGCCTGACGCCCGAGAATGTCCGCGCGGCGATCGAGCAGGTGCGACCCTATGCCGTAGATGTCAGCGGCGGCATCGAGGCGAGCAAGGGTGTGAAGGACAGTGACAAGATTCATGCATTCATGCGTGCGGTCAGAAGTGCCTGAGGCAGTGACCATGCGATGTGACGACGCTGCAGGCTTGGCCGTCCATAACCCTGATGCAACGATCGCCTTTGGCAGTCGAGGCCAAGGTGGCTGCCGGCCCCTATTGAGACTGCCCTCGTGAATTCGCTTGGATGTACCGGCAAGGCCCTGTGCCAGACGCCTGTTCGAGCCCACAGTTTTGGAGAATCAAGAGCATGAGCAACTGGTTGGTAGACAAACTGATCCCATCGATCATGCGGTCCGAAGTCAAGAAGAGTTCGGTGCCTGAAGGTCTCTGGCACAAATGCCCGTCTTGTGATGCGGTGTTGTACAAGCCTGAGCTGGAGAAGACGCTGGATGTCTGCCCCAAGTGCAATCACCACATGCGCATTAATGCGCGTGCGCGCCTGGATATTTTCCTTGATGCCGACGGCCGTGAAGAAATCGCTGCGGAGCTTGAGCCGGTTGACCGTCTTAAATTCCGTGACAGCAAGAAGTACAAGGATCGCCTGGTTGGCGCCCAGAAGCAGACCGGCGAAAAAGATGCACTGATTGCCATGCGTGGCACGCTTGAGTCGATGCCTGTGGTGGCCTGTGCCTTCGAGTTCTCCTTTATGGGTGGCTCGATGGGTGCGGTTGTCGGTGAGCGTTTCGTGCGTGCGGCCAACGTGGCGCTGGAGCAGCGTTGTCCGTTCGTGTGTTTCTCCGCGTCGGGTGGTGCGCGCATGCAGGAAGCGCTGATTTCCCTGATGCAGATGGCCAAGACGTCTGCGGTGCTGGCGCGTTTGCGTGAAGAAGGTATTCCGTTTATCTCGGTATTGACCGACCCGGTTTATGGTGGCGTTTCCGCCAGCCTGGCCATGCTCGGTGATGTGATCGTCGCCGAGCCCAAGGCGCTGATCGGTTTTGCCGGTCCGCGGGTTATCGAGCAGACAGTGCGTGAAAAACTTCCGGAAGGATTCCAGCGTAGCGAGTTTCTGATCGAGCACGGCGCCATCGATATGATCATTCATCGCGAGGAGTTGCGTCCGCGCCTGGCCCGACTGCTTGCCCAGTTCATGGGGCTGCCATCGCCGGTTGTTGATGCGTTGCCGGTCACTGCATGACCGAGCGCTCTCTGGCCGATTGGCTGGCGTACCTGGAGCAGTTGCATCCAAGCGCCATTGACATGGGACTGGATCGTTCCAGGGCTGTGGCGCAGCGCATGGGTTTATCCAGGCCTGCGCCGCAGGTGATCACGGTCACGGGCACCAACGGCAAGGGCTCTACCTGTGCTTTTCTCGCTGCGTTGCTGCAAGAGCATGGGCTAAAGGTTGGGGTCTACAGTTCGCCCCACTTGATGCGCTATAACGAGCGTGTACAGGTTGCCGGTGTCGAGGCCAGCGATGCTGAGCTTTGCCAGGCCTTCACGGCGGTTGAGGCTGCGCGTGGTGAGATTTCCCTGACCTATTTCGAGATGGGCACTCTGGCGGCTTTCTGGCTGTTTCAGCATGCAGCCCTGGATGCCGTAGTGCTGGAAGTCGGGCTGGGCGGGCGATTGGATGCAGTCAATCTGATCGACGCCGATTTGGCTCTGGTGACCAGTATTGGCATTGATCACGCTGAATGGTTGGGCGATACCCGTGAGTCTGTGGCCTTCGAGAAGGCTGGTATCTTTCGTGCTGGCAAGCCGGCGCTGTGTGGTGATGTCGATCCACCGCAGTCTTTGCTGAGCCAGGCAGCGCGGTTGGCTGCGCCGTTATTTTTGCGCGGTCGCGATTACGACCTGAGTATCGAAGGGCAGTGCTGGTCCTGGTTTGGTGTGAATGCCAGGGGTGAAGCCTTGCGGCTGGAGTCCCTGCCGTTACTCGATTTGCCGATGGAAAACGCAGCCCTGGCGTTGCAAGCGTTTGCTCTGCTCGATCTGCCCTGGCAGGCCGAACAGATTGCTAGTGCCTTGGCGAGTACTCGGGTAACTGGTCGTCTGGATCGCCGAACCCTGAATTGGCAGGGCAAACCGCTCACTTTGCTGCTGGATGTTGGGCATAATCCCCACGCGGCTGAGTATTTGGCGCAACGCTTGTCTGGTCGGGCGCTTACGGGCAAGCGACTAGCGGTGTTTGGTCTGCTGGTCGACAAGGATTTGGCCGGGGTGGTTACGCCGCTGCTCGGTCAGGTTCAGGCTTGGGCCGTGGCGCCACTGCCGACTGTGCGCACGCGCCCTGCTAGCGAGTTACACGCGTATTTGTACGATTGTGGCGCGCAGGTTACGGCTCATGCCGATGTGCAGGCCGCTTTACAAGCGCAATGTGCGCGAGCGTCGGCAGGGGACGAAATACTGCTGTTTGGGTCTTTTTATTGCGTGGCCGAGGCTTTGGATTGGCTGGCCCGCCAAGCCTCGGGGGATCTGCGGGATGGCTTTGCTGGATAACGTATTGAAGCAGCGGATTGTCGGCGCCTTGGTGTTGGTGGCGTTGGCGGTGATTTTTCTGCCCATGCTGCTGTCGCGTGAAGACGAATTGCAGCGTGTTGTGGTCGATGCGCCAGCGATGCCGCAGGCGCCGGTTATGCCGCAGATTGAAATGCAGCCCGTAGTTGTGCCGGAACCTGAGGTACTGCCCGAAGAGTTGGAGCCCATTGCCGAGGCGCCAGCCCCGGCGGAAGTGGCGCCTGCTCCGGTTCCTGTGCCGGCGCCAGTGGTTGCGCCTTCGGTGCCAGTCAGTGCTGCGGTGCAGGCTCCTGCCAGTCGTCTGGATGCCAACAGCCTGCCGATCAGTTGGTCGGTGCAGCTGGCCAGTCTATCCAGTCGCACCGGTGCGCAAGCGTTGCAGGACACTCTGCGCAGACAAGGTTATGACGCCTATGTCCGCCACGTGGATGGGATGAACCGAGTGTTTGTAGGTCCGGTTATCGAGCGAGCTGAAGCCAATCGCTTGCGTGAGCAATTGAGCCGTCAGCACAAACTAAGCGGTTTCGTCGTGCGCTTTCAGCCAGAACGCAGTTAGCCGATTGTAAGCGTCGAACTGCTTCGTTCGTGTTGCGCAGCGCTGGCACTGGGTTTTTACCTACTCCAGTGCAGGTGTTGCTGCGTGGGGCAACTTTCCTGGCGCCTGATAATCCTTTTCTTACCCCATGCGAGGGGCTCTGCTAAAATGCAGCGCCTTTCCAGTCGGTAATCTGCATCGTGGCATTCACTTGGGTCGATTGGGCGATTATCGCCATCATCGCCGTATCGAGCTTGATCAGCTTGAGCCGTGGTTTCGTCAAGGAAGCCTTGTCCTTGCTGACCTGGATTATTGCCGGTGTGGTTGCCTGGATGTTTGGCGGGGCATTATCCGAACACCTCGCCGGGTGGATTGAAACGCCTTCTGCGCGGGTGATTGCAGCCTGTGCCTTACTCTTCATTGTTACCTTGCTGGTCGGTGCGCTGGTCAACTACCTGATCGGCGAGCTGGTCCGCGTTACCGGGCTTTCCGGCACTGACCGTTTTCTCGGTATGGTTTTCGGCGCCGCCCGTGGTGGCTTGCTGGTTGTCATACTGGTCGGGTTGCTCAGCCTGGCGCCGGTGCAGCAGGATCCGTGGTGGCAGCAATCAACGCTGTTGCCGCACTTTTTAATGGTCGCGGACTGGTCGAAGAACCTCATTCTCGGGGTGTCCAGCCAGTGGCTTGCCAGCGGCATCAGCACACCTGCTGAGCTGCCGTTCAAAGAAGCACTGATGCAGCATAAGTTGCCTTAGCGCATTCAGAATTAGCCTGTTTCACTTCAGTAGGGGTTGCGTCACATGTGTGGCATTGTCGGTATCGTCGGTAAATCGAACGTCAATCAGGCGCTGTATGACGGCCTAACCGTCCTGCAGCACCGCGGCCAGGATGCTGCCGGTATTGTTACCAGTCACGATGGACGGTTGTTCCTGCGCAAGGACAACGGCTTGGTTCGTGATGTATTTCATCAGCGCCATATGCAGCGCTTGGTCGGCCACATGGGCATTGGCCATGTGCGCTATCCGACTGCCGGCAGCTCCAGCTCGGCCGAGGCGCAACCGTTCTACGTCAACTCGCCCTACGGCATCACCCTGGCGCACAACGGTAACCTGACCAACGTCGAGCAGTTGGCCAAGGAAATCTACGAATCCGATCTGCGCCATGTGAACACCAACTCCGACTCGGAAGTACTGCTCAACGTATTCGCCCACGAGCTGGCCCAGCGCGGCAAGCTGCAGCCCACTGAAGAAGATGTCTTCGCCGCGGTCAGCCAGGTTCATCAGCGCTGCATCGGCGGTTATGCGGTGGTGGCGATGATCACCGGTTACGGTATCGTCGGTTTCCGCGACCCGAATGGTATTCGCCCGATCGTCTTCGGTCAGCGCCACACCGATGAGGGTGTGGAGTACATGATTGCCTCGGAAAGCGTGGCGCTGGACGTGCTTGGTTTCACCCTGATTCGCGATCTTGCGCCGGGTGAAGCGGTGTACATCACCGAGGACGGCAAGCTGTCGACCCGCCAGTGCGCGAGCAATCCGCATCTCTCACCGTGCATCTTCGAACATGTCTATCTGGCACGTCCGGATTCGATCATTGATGGCGTCTCGGTGTACAAGGCGCGCTTGCGCATGGGCGAGAAGCTGGCCGACAAGATCCTCCGCGAACGGCCGGAGCACGATATTGACGTGGTGATTCCGATTCCCGATACCAGTCGTACCTCGGCGCTGGAGTTGGCCAATCACCTGGGTGTGAAGTTCCGTGAAGGCTTCGTCAAGAACCGCTACATCGGTCGTACCTTCATCATGCCGGGTCAGGCTGCACGGAAGAAGTCGGTACGCCAGAAGCTCAACGCCATCGAGCTGGAGTTCCGCGGCAAGAACGTGATGCTGGTGGACGATTCCATCGTCCGTGGCACCACCTGCAAGCAGATTATCCAGATGGCTCGCGAAGCTGGGGCGAAGAACGTCTACTTCTGCTCGGCTGCGCCTGCCGTGCGTTATCCCAACGTGTATGGCATCGATATGCCGAGCGCTCACGAGCTGATCGCCCACAACCGCAGCACCGAGGAAGTGGCCGAGTTGATTGGCGCCGATTGGCTGGTTTATCAGGATTTGCCAGACCTGATCGAGGCCGTTGGTGGCGGCAAGATCAAGATCGAGCACTTCGACTGTGCGGTATTCGATGGCAAGTACATTACTGGCGATGTCGATGAGTGCTACCTGAACAAGATCGAGCAGGCGCGTAATGACGTCTCCAAGGTCAAGTCACAAGCAGTCAGCGCGATTATCGACCTGTATAACGACTGACGGCAGGCCGGGCGAACCTGTCCGGTATTTGGCTGGTGCGCTCGGCGCACCGTAAGCGGTAAGGCCGACACAGTCGGTCGTGATGAGGTTTGCAGCATGACCGAAGAATGGCAAGCAGGTCGCCTGGATAGCGATCTGGACGGTGTAGGTTTTGACACCCTGGCAGTGCGTGCCGGCCAGCACCGCTCGCCTGAAGGCGAGCACAGCGAGGCGATTTATCCGACCTCCAGTTATGTGTTTCGCACTGCTGCTGATGCTGCCGCGCGCTTTGCCGGGGAAGTCCCCGGGAATGTCTACTCGCGCTACACCAACCCCACGGTGCGCGCCTTCGAGGAGCGCATCGCTGCGCTGGAAGGTGCCGAGCAAGCCGTCGCGACTTCGTCCGGCATGTCGGCGATCCTGGCCATGGTCATGAGCCTGTGCAGTAGCGGCGACCATGTGCTGGTATCGCGCAGTGTGTTCGGTTCGACCATCAGTCTGTTCGAGAAGTACCTTAAGCGCTTTGGTGTGCAAGTCGATTATGTGCCGCTGGCCGACCTGCAAGCCTGGAGTGCTGCTTTCAAACCCAACACCAAACTGCTGTTCGTCGAGTCGCCATCCAACCCCCTGGCCGAGTTGGTCGATATCGCCGCACTTGCTGACCTTACCCACAGCAAGGGTGCTCTGCTGGCAGTAGATAACTGCTTTTGTACGCCAGCGCTGCAGCAGCCGCTCAAGCTTGGGGCGGATATCGTCATGCACTCAGCCACCAAGTATATCGACGGTCAAGGTCGTAGCATGGGCGGCGTAGTCGCCGGCAAGGCCGAGTTGATGAAGGAAGTGGTGGGTTTTCTGCGTACCGCAGGGCCGACCCTCAGCCCGTTCAACGCCTGGATCTTCCTCAAGGGCCTGGAAACGCTGCGGGTGCGCATGCAGGCGCATTGTGCCAGTGCCCAGCAGTTGGCCGAGTGGCTGGAGCAGCAGCCGGGTATTGAGCACGTCTACTATTCCGGGCTGCCCAGTCATCCGCAGCATGCCTTGGCCAAGCGCCAGCAGACTGGTTTCGGCGCGGTGGTCAGTTTCGAGGTCAGTGGTGGCAAGGAAGCGGCCTGGCGCTTTATCGATGCGACTCGGGTGATCTCGATCACCACTAATCTGGGCGATACCAAAACCACCATTGCCCACCCGGCGACCACTTCCCATGGTCGGCTGTCGCCGGCCGAGCGGGCCAACGCCGGTATTCGCGACAACCTGATTCGGGTGGCCGTGGGGCTGGAGGATATCGTTGATCTCAAGGCCGATCTGGCGCGCGGTTTGGCAGCGCTCTGAGGCAGTTGGTGCAGGCCTCATAGAAAAAGCCCTGCTCGCATGCAGGGCTTTTTTTTATGCGAGTTTTACTCGCGCAGGTCGATGGCCGGGGCGCTGTCGCGATCGAACAGTTTGCTGGGGTCGCGTGGCAGGATGCCGGGGCGGTAATCGCTGCGGATGTCGCCGAGTACGCGGATGTCGCTGTACTTCTTGCCTGAGAGCGCGGCCATACCCGCGGCATCACGGATCACGGTTGGGCGCAGGAAGACCATCAGGTTGCGTTTGATCCGGGTGTCCTTGGTCGAGCGGAACAAGCGGCCGAGTAGGGGGATGTCGCCGAGCAACGGCACTTTCGAGTCGGTCTGGGTCACGTCATCCTGGATCAATCCGCCCAGCACTATGACCTGGCCGTCTTCGGCGAGGATGGTGCTTTTGATCGAGCGCTTATTGGTGATCAGGTCCACTGCATTGACCCCCTGGGTGGTGGGGGCGATGGAGGAAATTTCCTGTTCGATTTCCAGGCGCAGGCTGGCGCCTTCGTTGATATGCGGCGTGACCTTGAGGGTCACGCCGATGTCTTGGCGTTCGATGGTGGTGAAGGGGTTGTCCGCCCCCGAGGCGCTGGTGGTGAAGGAGCCGGTCTGGAAGGGCACGTTCTGGCCGACTAGAATCTCGGCTTTCTGGTGGTCCAGGGTCAGCAGGCTGGGGGTCGACAACAGGTTACTCTTGGTGTTGGCCGACAGCGCGGTGATCAGCACGCCAAAGCTGCTGGAGCCGAGACCAATGATGGCGCCGTCGGGCAGGGTTGCCGGCAGCGTATCCTCCTGGATTGCATTCAGCACCGCGCCGACCGACAGTCCGGTGTTGCCGAAATTCACCCCGCCCAGGCCACCTGTGCTGCCGCGGGCATCCACCGCCCACTGCACGCCAAGGGCATCGCTGATGTCACCGGAAACTTCGACGATGGCCGCTTCCACCATTACTTGGGCGCGGGGCACATCGAGCTGGCGGACGATGTCTTCGAGGGTCGCCACCATGTCCGGATCGGCCAGCAATACCAGGGCATTGAGGCTTTCATCGGCACGGATCAGGACGTTCTGCGGTTTGCCGGCGGACTCACCGTCGCCCTGGTTTTTCAGACCCTCGGAGATCTCGCCGAGGGTTTCTGCCAGGGCCTTGGCGTCATTATGGCGCAGGCGAATCACCCGGGTATTGGCCGAGCGGCTGGTCGGGCTGTCCAGCGATTGCGCCAGCGCCACCAGTTTGGCGCGTGCGGCTGGCGGGCCGAGGATGATCAGGCGATTGGTGCGCGAGTCAGCGATCACCTGGATGCCGGCTGAACCTTTCGCCTGGCCTCGTTCCAGAGAGCTGTTGAGTAGTTCGGCGGCATCCATGACCCAGGCATGCTGCAGGTCGAGCACGCTGTAATCGCGATCGCCTGCCTGGTCGAGTTGCCGCAGCAAGTCTTCAATGCGGGCGATATTGGCACTGCGGTCGCTGATGATGATGGCGTTGGCCGATGTGACCGCTGCCAGGTGGCCATATTGCGGTACCAGTGGGCGGATCAATGGGATGAGTTCGATTGCCGAGCTGTGCTGCACTTGAATCAGGCGGGTTTCCAGGCGATCCGGCGCTGCCGGGCCTTGACCCGCATCGGCCTTGGCCTCGGCATTGGGCACGATACGCGCCTGCTTGCCCTGGGTGATGACGCTGAAGCCATGGGTGGTCATCACCGAGAGGAACAGTTGATAGATTTCGCTCAGGTTCAGTGGTGTGCTCGATACCACGCTGACCTGGCCTTTGACCCGTGGGTCGACGACGAAGGTTTCTCCGGTGATCTGCGCGATCTGCTCGATGAACTCGCGAATGTCGGCGCCTTTCAGGTTGATGGTCCAGCTTTCTTCCTGTTGGCTGGCACTGGGGGCGACCGGTTCGATGGCAGCATGCAGAGGCAGTGGGCCGAGGGCCAGGCCGGCGGCAAGCAGGGCGAAGGTGAGGCGCGAGAAAATCGGGGTCATCGGTTCAGTTGCTTTCCGTGGTCTGATCGCTGGGTTCGGTATCGCTCGGTACGCTGCCGGACGCCTGCATCTGCTGGCGCAGGGCGTCCATCCGTTCGCGCAGTTGCGTGAGGTCATGGTTCTCCAGCTCATCGAGCTGGCTCAGGCTGTCGGTTGCCGATTGCGCTGACGTTTGGATCGCTTGATCGGATTGGCTGCGGGGGAACGCCAGGGTCTCCCGGCGGCCACTGCGCAGCAGCTCGACGTGGTTGGCATGCACCGCATCGAGGTGCACGTCAGGAGTGATCTCGCTGCCGATAGAGAACCGCTGCGGCGGCTGCCCTGCGCTGCCGATGATCGCGCTGGAACGCGCAGGGTCGGCATGCACGAAACTGCCCAAAAGGGTCAGGCGCAGGCTGGTGGGCGGTGCGGGAGCGGTGCTGGCTGGGCTGCTGGTACCGAACAGGTTGGCGAGGGCTTGGCTGGGAGGCTTAACTGTCTCTTGTGCGTTTTGTACCGAAGGGGGCAGTGCGGGGGTGTGCAGCAGGCGTAACCAGTCGGCCGTCTGCCAGGCCAGGCTGATGCTTATGGCCAAGACCACCACGCTAGCGCTCAGGGAGGTGGCGTGCTGCTGTAGCCAGCGTCGAGTTGCCGAAAAAGGCAAGGGCGTCACTCCAGGGGGCCAGGGTTGGGCGGCATGCTTCGCGCGGCTATCATAGTCAGTCGACGAGGATTTTCCAGTCACCCGTCAGGGTGGTGTGCCGCTACGCATGATGTGCTAAAGATGGCCCCGCGCTTCAGTTCGGCGGCGCACAATCATATGCATAACCCCTACGAGCGTGGGCCAGCATTAGGCCTTGATGCTTACTGCAGGCCACAGATTCAAGGCATTTACAGGATGAACGCTCTACTCGTTGAAGAACCGTTGCGCCGTTTGCCCTTCGGTTTCGCCAAGCGTCACGGGGTGGTGCTGCTGGCCGTGGAGCCAACCCCCTGCCTGGCTTACAGGCCGACGGTTGAGTTGGTGGCGCTGGCCGAGGCGCAGCGTTTCCTTGGCCAGCGATTGCCGTTGCGGGCCTTGACTGGCGAAGCGTTCGAGCAGGCTCTGGCCAAGGCATATCAGCACGAATCAGGGGCCATGCAGCTAGCTGAAGGTCTTGGTGGTAGCCTCGATCTGGCTGCTCTGGCCGAGCAGGTGCCGCAAATCGAAGACTTGCTGGAGCAGGAAGACGACGCACCGATTATCCGTCTGATCAACGCCATTCTTGGTGAAGCAATCAAGGAAGATGCCTCGGATATCCACCTGGAGACCTTTGAGAAACGCCTGGTCGTGCGTTTTCGGGTGGATGGAATCCTGCGCGAGGTGCTCGAGCCCAAGCGCGAGTTGGCGGCGCTGCTGGTGTCGCGGGTCAAGGTCATGGCGCGCCTGGATATAGCCGAGAAGCGTATTCCGCAAGATGGGCGTATTTCCCTCAAGGTCGGTGGCCGTGAGGTGGATATCCGCGTCTCGACGCTGCCTTCGGCTAATGGCGAGCGGGTGGTGTTGCGCCTGCTCGACAAGCAGGCCGGTCGCCTCGATTTGCAGCGCCTGGGCATGAGTGCCCGGGATTGCCAGGCGATGGAGGCGGCGGTGCGCAAGCCCCACGGCATCCTGTTGGTCACTGGCCCAACCGGTTCGGGCAAGACCACTACGCTGTACGCCAGCCTGGTCAGCCTGAATGACCGCACGCGCAATATCCTCACAGTCGAAGACCCGATCGAGTACCACCTCGAAGGCATTGGCCAGACCCAGGTCAACACCAAGGTCGACATGACCTTCGCCCGCGGTCTGCGCGCGATTTTGCGCCAGGACCCGGATGTGGTGATGGTCGGCGAGATCCGTGACAAGGAAACCGCCGAAATCGCCGTGCAGGCGTCATTGACCGGCCATCTGGTGCTCTCCACCCTGCACACCAATAGCGCGATAGGCGCCATAACCCGCCTGGTGGACATGGGTATCGAGCCGTTTCTGTTGTCATCCTCCCTGCTTGGCGTGCTGGCCCAGCGCCTGGTCAGAGTGCTCTGTCCGCACTGCAAGGAGGCCTTTCAGGCCGATGCTGCCGAGTGTGCGTTGCTTGGTGTGGCTATCGAGCAGGCGCCGACCCTGTATCGCCCGCGCGGCTGTGACGAGTGTCATCAGCAGGGCTACCGTGGCCGCACCGGGATCTATGAATTGGTGGTGTTCGACGATCACTTGCGCACCCTGATCCATAGCGCTGCAGGGGAGCAGGAGATGATCCGCCATGCCCGTAGCCTTGGTCCAAACATCCGCGAAGACGGCCGGCGCAAAGTACTGGAAGGGCTGACCAGCCTGGAAGAAGTGCTGCGCGTAACCCAGGAAGAATAATGGCCGCATTCGAATACCACGCCCTCGATGACAAAGGTCGTCAGCATAAAGGTGTGCTGGAGGCCGACAGTGCGCGTCAGGTGCGGCAGATTCTGCGCGAGCGGCAACTGTCGCCGCTGGATGTCCAGGCTACCCGCACCCGCGAGCAGGCTCCTGGCGGAGGGCACTTCAGTCTGGTGCGCGGGCTGTCGGCGCGCGACCTGGCCTTGCTTACCCGTCAGTTGGCGACCCTGATCCAGGCCGCGCTGCCAATTGAGGAGGCGTTGCGTGCGGCGGCCGCCCAGGCCCGCGTGCCGCGTATCCAGAGCATGCTGCTGGCGGTACGGGCGCGGGTGCTGGAGGGCCATGGCCTGGCCAGCAGCCTGAAAGAGTTCCCTGCGGCCTTTCCCGAGTTGTACCGCGCTACCGTGGCGGCGGGTGAGCACGCCGGGCACCTGGGGCCGGTGCTGGAGCAACTGGCCGATTACACCGAGCAGCGCCAGCAATCGCGGCAGAAGATCCAGTTGGCACTGCTCTATCCGCTGATTCTGATGTGCGCCTCGCTGTTGATCGTCGGCTTTCTGCTTGGTTATGTGGTGCCGGATATCGTGCGGGTGTTCGTCGATTCCGGGCAGACCCTGCCGGCGCTGACCCGCGGGCTTATCGTGGCGAGTGAATGGGTCAAGGGCTGGGGCTGGCTGGCGGTCATTCTGCTGCTGTTGGGGTTTTTCGCCCTGCGCTGGGCGCTGCACGATGAGGCAGTGAAGCTGCGCTGGCACGGCGTGCTGCTGCGCGTGCCGCTGTTCGGCGGTCTTATTCGTGCCACCGATTGCGCGCGTTTCGCCTCGACCCTGGCGATTCTTACCCGCAGTGGTGTGCCCCTGGTGGAAGCCTTGGCCATTGGCGCCGAGGTAATAGTCAATCGGGTGATTCGGGCACAGGTGGTGGTCGCTGCGCAGAAAGTCCGTGAAGGCAGTAGCCTGACTCGCGCGCTGGAGGCCAGTGGGCAATTCCCGCCGATGATGCTGCACATGATTGCCAGCGGCGAGCGTTCCGGCGAGCTGGATCAGATGCTCGCACGCACGGCGCGCAATCAGGAAAACGACCTGGGCGCACAGGTGGCGTTGCTGGTCGGGTTGTTCGAGCCTTTCATGTTGGTGTTTATGGGCGCGGTGGTGCTGGTCATAGTGCTGGCCATCCTGCTGCCGATTTTGTCGCTCAATCAGTTGGTGGGGTAAGCAGGTGAATAGCAGGTCGTTGCAACACGCAGGTGTAACCATCAAAACAACGCAGGCCGCTTGGCGGCGGTCTGCCCGGCATCAGGCTGGTTTCACCCTGATCGAAATCATGGTGGTGGTGGTGATCCTCGGGATTCTCGCGGCCCTGGTGGTGCCACAGATCATGGGCCGTCCGGATCAGGCCAAGGTGACAGTCGCCAAAGGCGACATCAAGGCCATCTCTGCTGCCTTGGACATGTACAAGCTGGACAATCACGCCTACCCGAGCACTCAACAGGGGTTGGAGGCGCTGGTGGAGAAACCCTCCGGCAACCCGCCAGCGAAGAACTGGAGTCGCGATGGCTACCTCAAACGCTTGCCCATCGACCCGTGGGGCAATGTCTATCAATACCTGGCGCCCGGCACCAGGGGCGCCTTCGACCTCTATTCGCTGGGTGCCGATGGCAAACCGGGCGGCAGTGATCTGGATGCCGATATCGGTAGCTGGGACCTCTGATGAGGGTTGACTGAGCCATGCGTGCTGGTCGCGCTGGTGCGTCTGGCCCGGTCCGGGGGTTTACCCTGATCGAGCTGCTGGTGGTCATCGTGATTCTCGGTAGCCTGATCGGTCTCGCCGTACTCAGTACCGGTATCGCCGGTCCGGCCCGTGAGTTGCGTAACGAAGCCGAGCGGCTGGCCGGATTGATCGGCGTGCTGGCCGAGGAGGCGGTGCTGGATAATCGTGAGTACGGTTTACGGCTGAGCGCCGAGGGTTATCAGGTGCTGCAGTACCTGCCCGGTGCCGCGCGCTGGCAGCCTCTGGATGGCGAGCCTTATCGCTTGCCGGCCTGGGCCGAGTTGAGTGTCGAATTGGAGGGAGAAGCGCTGCAATTGCCGCAGGCGACAGCCGAGCGGCGGCGCGCGGCAGACACACCACAGTTGTTGATTCTCTCCAGTGGCGAGCTCAGCCCCTTTCGCGTGCACCTACGCGAGCGGCGCAAGGACGGTTTACGCTTGCAGCTGAGCAGCGATGGTTTCCGTTTGCCCCGGGTCGAGGTCGATGGCGCGACGGGGCGCTCGGAATGAAGCATTGCCGAGGCTTCACCCTGCTCGAAGTGCTGGTTGCCCTGGCCATCTTCGCGCTGGTCGCCGCCAGCGTATTAACCGCCAGCGCGCGCAGCCTGCAAACCGCCGCACGCCTGGAAGAAAAAACCTTGGCGATGTGGATTGCCGACAATCACCTGACCGAGTTGCAACTGGCCGAGACACCGGCCAGTGCCGGGCGCGATCAGGGGGAACTGGAGTTCGCTGGGCGGCGTTGGCAATGGCAGAGTGAAATCCAGGCGACCAGTGAGCCGAGCATGCGTCGGATCACCCTGTGGGTGGCGCCGCTACCGGCACGCGCTCACCCGGGTGGCGATCTGCGTGAGCGCTCAGTGGTCAGTCTCAGCGGCTTTCTGGGAGACCCGCAATGAGGCGTGCGCGTGGCTTCACCCTGCTCGAATTGCTGATCGCCATCGCGATCTTTGCCCTGCTCGGGCTGGCGACCTACCGCATGCTCACCAGCGTGCTGCGCACCGACAGCGTCACCCGTAACCATGAGGTGCAGCTGCGTGAGCTGGTGCGCGCCGTTGCCGCTTTCGAGCGAGACCTGTTGCAGGTGAGTGTGCGCCCGGTGCGCGACCCGTTCGGCGATCCGCGACCGGCCCTGCTGGGGGAGGAAGGTGCTGCCGCCGCAGTGGAGCTGAGCCGTGCCGGTTGGCGCAATCCGCTTGGCCTGGCGCGTGCCGAAGTGCAACGGGTGCGCTGGCAACTGAGCGGCGAGCAGTGGCAGCGCCGCTACTGGAATGTGCTCGATCAGGCACAGGACAGCCAGCCTCAGGTGCAGCAGGCGCTGGATGGGGTGACAGGCATGCGCATGCGTTACCTGGATGACGACGGTAGTTGGCTAGACCATTGGCCGCCAGCCGGAATCAGTGGCGAAGCCCAACTGAGCGCGTTGCCGCAGGCAGTCGAACTGGTGCTGGAGCATCGCCGCTATGGTGAGCTGCGCCGCTTGTTGCGTTTGCCCGATGTGCGGCCCGCAGGCGTGGCGCAGGCGTCAGAGGCGCAGTCGCCGGAAGAGGCGGAAGCGTTTGGCGAGGTGCTCGAGCCATGAGGGCGCAGCGCGGTGTGGCGCTTATCACCGTGATGCTGGTGGTGGCGGTGGCGACTGTGGTGAGCGCCGGGATTATCGCGCGTCAGCAATTGTCGATTCGCAGCAGCGCCAACCAGTTGCATGTGCGTCAGGCCTGGCATTACGCACTGGGTGGCGAAACCCTGGCCAAGGCGGTGTTGCGGCGTGATCTGCAGCAAGGCGACCCGCAGGCGCCTGTGGATCACCTGGGTGAGCCCTGGGCGCAGCCGCTGGTGCCGTTCGCCCTGGATGAAGGCGGTGAGTTGCGTGTGCGCATCCTCGATCCTACGGGCCGTTTCAACCTCAATAGCCTGGTGCGTCAGGGGCAGGCCAATGCGGCGGCGCTGGGGCAGTTTCGTCGTCTGCTGCTCGGCCTGCAAATCGAAGCACCCTATGCTGAGCGTCTGCTCGATTGGCTGGACGCGGATCAGGAGCCGAGCGGCGGCTATGGCGCCGAAGATAATCAATACGTGTTGGCACAGCCGGCCTATCGCGCCGCCAACCGGGCGCTGGCCGATGTGTCCGAACTGCGCCTGTTGCTGGAAATGAGCGAGACTGACTACCAACGCCTGCTGCCTTTTGTCACTAGCTTGCCAGCGGATGCGACCTTGAACGTCAACACCGCCAGTGCCCGGGTGCTGGCGAGCCTGGCTGAAGGGCTGCCGCTGAGTACGGCCGAGGCGCTGGTTGCTCGGCGCGCTGATCAGGGTTACCCCGATGTGCCGGGTTTCCTGGGGCAATTGCCGGGGTTGAGTGTGCAGGGTCAGGGTTTGGCCGTCGGCAGCCAGTATTTTCAGGTGATCAGTGAGGTCAGCGTGGGTGAGCGCCGTCAGGTTTTACGCAGTACCTTGCAGCGCGCCAGCGATGGCAAGCTGTACGTCCTATCCCGTGATCTAGGGCAGAGCGGGGCGCAGCCTGCACCTGTCGAGGAAGTCGAGCGATGAATCAGTTGTGTGTGTTTCTGCCGCCTGCAGCCGCTGTCGGCGCCTGGGCGGAGTTGCCGGTGCAACGCGTCCATGGCGACGACAGCCAGTGTCTGCCGTTTGCCGAGGCGCTGGCCGGTTTGACCGAGGCGTGGACCCTGGTTCTGCCGGTCGAGGCGGTAACGGCCTGCGCCGTGCGCTTGCCGACACAGAAAACGCGCTGGCTGCGTCAGGCTTTACCGTACGCGGTAGAGGAGTTGCTGGCCGAGGACATCGAGCAACTGCATCTGGCCTTGGGCGAGCGGCTCGCGGACGGCCGTCACCGGGTGTTTGCAGTGCGCCGCAGTTGGTTGGCGGGCTGGCTGGCGCTGTGCCCGGTAGCGCCACGGGCGATTGCCGTGGATGCCGATCTGTTGCCACGCCAGGGTACTCAGTTGCTGTACCTGGGTTCGCGCTGGCTGCTCGGCGGGGAAGGGGTGGCGCGCATGGCGCTGAATGGCGAGTCATGGCCGCCACTGGCGGAGCTTTGCCCGCATCCGCATATCGCCTATCGCTCTACGCAGCAGGCCGGGCTGGCGCCGCTGGATGAGTGTCTGGAGCTTGCCGATGCCTATGGCTGGTTAGCGCAGCAGGCGCCGAGCAATGATCTGGCTCAGGGAGAGTTCGCGCCACTAGAGAATGCTGGGCGGTGGCGGGGCTGGCGGCCTTTGCTCGGCTTGCTCGGTTTGTGGCTGGTCTTGCAGTGGGGCTTCAATCTGGCCCAAGGCTGGCATCTGCAGCGTCAGGCCGATACCTATGCGCAGGCCAGCGTGGTGCTCTACCAGGATCTGTTTCCCGAGGATCGCAAGCTGGTCGATCTGCGTGCGCAGTTGGATCAGCATCTAGCCGTGGGCGATAGCCGTGGTCAGGGGCGCTTGCTCGGGATGCTCGCTCAGGTGACTCAGGCCATCGAGGTCGAAGGCGAACATGTGCAGGTGCAACAAGTGGATTTCAGCGACATTCGCGGCGATCTGGCCATGCAGATTCAGGCGCGCGGTTTCGCTGAGCTGGAGCGCTTGCGCGAACGCTTGCAAGCGGCTGGCTTGCGGGTGCAACTGGGGTCGGCAAGCCGTGAGGCGGAAGGGCTCAGCGCCCGTTTGGTGATTGGAGGATGAACAACTTGAGCGAGTCGAAGAAGCCATTCGCGGCACACTTGCAAGGTTCGCTGGCGCTGCAGCGCTGGCGTGCTCTGCTGCCCCGTGAGCGCCTGGCGCTGGGGCTGTTGGCCCTGTTTGTGCTGCTAACGCTGGTGTATGTGTTGTTCTGGCAACCCGCGCGACAGGGTGTGACGGCGGCCCGCAGCGCCTTTGCGCAGGAGCAGGCTTTGTACGCCTACCTGCAGGCACAGGCGCCGTTGGCGCGCAGCCTGGCGAACCAGCCGCAGGTCAGTCTCGATCCGGCGCGCTTGCAAGGCCTGGTTACCGCCAGTGCAGCCGAGCAGGGTTTGCTTATAGAGCGGCTGGATAGCGACAGCGACGGTTCGCTACAGGTTAGCCTGCAGCCGGCGCCATTCGTCCAGCTCCTGCGTTGGTTCACTTGGCTGGAACAGCAGGGCGTGCGGATTGCCGGGGCGGGTCTGGATCGCGCTACGGACAATCGCGTGACGGCAACGCTCACCTTGAATGTGGCGCTGTAATCCGGCGTCAGACCGCCTGCACAGGATCTTTCGAACTCATCATGCTTTGGGTGACGCTCGTGATATTTCCCGTTTCTGAGAAAAACTTTAAGCAGGGTATTGACTTAGGTCCGTCCCACCCGTAAATTGCGCGCCTCACAAAGCGAAGGGTGATTAGCTCAGCTGGGAGAGCATCTGCCTTACAAGCAGAGGGTCGGCGGTTCGATCCCGTCATCACCCACCACTCTTTGTGAATTCGGACGCAAGTCCGACCGACGCGCAGCGGTAGTTCAGTCGGTTAGAATACCGGCCTGTCACGCCGGGGGTCGCGGGTTCGAGTCCCGTCCGCTGCGCCATATTTTCCATGTCAGGTTTGTCTGGCATGAGGTAGAACGGCTAGCACAGCGCTCTACCAGAGGAAGCAAGAGTTCTTTGGACGCAAGTCCATCCGACACGCAGCGGTAGTTCAGTCGGTTAGAATACCGGCCTGTCACGCCGGGGGTCGCGGGTTCGAGTCCCGTCCGCTGCGCCATATATGAAGCCCTCAGGTAGTGATACCTGGGGGTTTTTTATGTGCGCGTTGCCGGCGCTGCGGCGCGCACTTTGCCGCTATCTGTCGGAAATAGCGCCTTCTAGGTACGCCTCGGCCTGTTTACCAGCCCTCCCACAAAATCGCTCCGGCATCCACGCCGTTGAGGCCTTTCAATCCTATTTCCTCAGTGCCGCATCGCGCGGCTCGCGCTTGCCGCCTTCGTTGCCGGTCGAGGCGAATGCTTGGCTGGCCGCGGCGCCCTGCTGTGGCAGCCGAGACAGCCATCCCTATTTCCCGAGATTCCGGCAGTTGATCGTCAGCGGTAGATGCTGGCCCGCCGACTGAGCTCGGCATGGGCTCTGTGGCGCGCTTCTTACTCCGTCGGCTCGTCCTGTCTGAACTGGGCGAGGGTTCCAGCTGCATAAAAGGCTTGGTTTGCAGTAGTAATGTTAATTAGAATGAATCTCATTTGAATCATTCTAAGCGCAAGGCTTTTGACATGAGTGATACGGCGATGGCGACGGAGCAAACCCTCCACGATCTGTACCGCGACCATAGCGGTTGGCTGGAGGGTTGGTTGAGGCGGCGCCTGGGCAATGGCTGCGATGCCGCGGATCTCAGTCAGGATACCTTTGTGCGGTTACTCGCCAGCTCCCAGCGGATTGCCGACTTGCATGAGCCGCGGGCCTATCTGCTGACGGTGGGCAAACGGCTGCTGAGCAACTTCTACCAGCGCCGCAGCCTGGAGCAGGCTTACCTGGATGCGCTGGCGGCGCTGCCCGAGGTCAGTGTGCCGTCCCCCGAACAACGCTGGCTGCTGTTGGAAACCCTGCAGGCGTTGGATGAAATGCTCGACGGGCTGCCGGCGGCGATACGCCGGGCGTTTCTCTGGAGCCAATTGGAGGGCCTGGGTTATCAGCAGATCGCCGAGCGTTTGCAGGTATCGGAGCGCACGGTCAAACGCTACATGGCGCAAGCCTACGAGCATTGCCTGTTGGTGGAACTGTAATGGCTTCGCCGCCCTCGGCCGAGGCTCGCCAGGTGGCGCGGGCCGCCGCGCAGTGGCTGGCGTTGCTGGAGTCAGGTGCTGCCAGTGAGCAGGATCGGGCCGGCCTGCAATGTTGGCGCGACAGCTGCGCCAGTCACGAACAGGCCTGGCAGAAGGCTCAGGTCTTGCGCCAACGCCTCGCCGAACTCCCTTCGGCACTGGCCTTGGCCAGCCTGGATCGTCCGCAGCCGGGGCGGCGCGCGGTGCTCAAGTGCGCGTTGGGCGCGGCGGCGCTGGTGCCGACCGCCTGGCTGCTCGGTCGGCAGCTGCCTCTGGATGTCTGGCGGGCCGACCTGCACACCGCCACCGGAGAGCGCAAGCTGTTGCAACTAGCCGATGGCAGCTCGCTGCAGCTCAATACCGCCAGCGCCGTTGATGTGAATATGCAGAGCCGGAGCTTGACCCTCATTGAAGGCGAAATAGCCTTGAAGGTGCCGGGCACGTCGCCATTGACCATCCAGACCCGTCACGGGCAGGTTGTAGTCGCGCAGAGTGAGCTCTGCATCCGGCAAACTCTGCAGGGCTGTCAGGTCTCGGTGCTCAGTGGCTTGGTGGCGCTGCAGCCCTTGCGGGGGGCGGCACTGGATTTGCGCGCAGGTCAACGCGCGAACCTCCTGGCTGCCAGCGTCGGCACGGCGGAGCCATTCGATGTGTTCGAACTGGGCTGGCGCGATGGTGTGCTGATTGCCCAAGACCAGATGTTGGGCGATTTTCTGCGCGAGCTGAGCAAGCACCGCCCTGGGATGTTGCGTTGGGAGCCGGAGCTTGAGTCGTTACGTGTCACCGGCAGTTTCCGCCTGGATGACACCGGCCGCATCCTGGAATTGCTTGCCGCCAGCCTACCGCTGGAGGTGCATTCGCGCACCCGTTTCTGGGTCACCTTGCTGGCGCGTAAAAATATCGGTTGAAGCCTGTCCCTTTATTTCGGCTCGCCTGTCTTTACAGGTAAGTGAACAAATAAATGAGAGCTTCTCCAATGCCCGCAAGAATGCCATGCCGTTTGCGTCCAGCCTCGTCCACCCTTCGTCCGCTGTTGCGCCTGAGTCTGCTGCTGAGCCTAAGCGCCAGTCCGCTATTGATCTCCACCAGCTGGGCCGAAGATACGGCCCGACGCAGCTATGAGGTGCCTGCCGGTAGCCTGAGCGCAGCGCTGACCCGCTTCGCCGGCCTGGCCGGGGTCAACCTGTCGGTGGATCCGGCGTTGGTGAATGGCCTCAACAGCGCCGGCCTTTCCGGCGAATACCAGGTGGAGGATGGCTTTGCCCAGTTGCTGCAAGGCTCCGGACTGCGCTTGCAGCCTGTGGGTGAGCAGGCCTACACCCTCAATCCCGCGGCGGATCAGCCCGCTGACGTGTATCAACTGCCAGCGACTTCGATTATTGGCACACCTACCGAGGCTGCCGGGCAGGCGTATGCCGGCGGCCAGGTGGCCCGTGAAGGGGGATTGGGCATGTTGGGCAAGCGTGACTTCATGGAAACGCCGTTCAGCTTGATCACCTACACCAGCGAGATGGTGAAGAACCAGCAGGCGCGTACCCTGGGCGACCTGATCGCCAGCGACCCGTCGGTGCGCGCGACCAACCCGGCGGGCGGCCGCTTCGAGCAGTTCACCATCCGTGGGCTCAGCCTGTTCAACAGCGATGTTGCCTACAACGGCCTCTACGGCATCCTGCCGACCTACTCGATCGACATGGAAATGGCCGAGCGCGTGGACGTCATCAAGGGGCCGAGCCAGCTGATCAACGGTATCTCGCCGCGGGGCAGCGTGGGCGGCGGCATCAATGTGCTGCCCAAGCGTGCGGGCGACAAGCCGATCACCGAGTTCACCGGCAGCCACGCCGCGGACAGCCAGGTCGGCGGTGCGCTGGATATCGGCCGCCGTTTCGGTGACGAGAAGCAGTTCGGTCTGCGTTTCAACGGCGTGAAGCAGTCTGGTGACACCGAGTGGGACCAGCAGAGCGTCGACCGCGAGATGGCCGTGTTGGGCCTGGATTTTCACGGTGAGCGGCTGCGGCTTTCGGCGGATGTCGGGCATACCGAGCGCGCTACCGATGCCCCGCAGGAACGCGTACTGGTGGGGGCCAATGCCAAGGTGCCGGATGCCGATGACGTGCGCCGCAACTATGCGCAGGCCTGGAGCAAGGCGCGTACCCAGGATACCTTTGGCGCGCTGAATGGCGAGTTCGATCTCAGCGATTCGCTGATGGTCTATGGCGCTGTCGGCGCTCGCGAGAGCAACCATGATTTCCTCCGGCATAACGTCTCAATCACCAACGACGCGGGAGACTTCAGCGTCCAGCCCCGTGATTTTACCCGCGACGAGACGGTCAGGACCGCCATAGCGGGCCTGCGTAACTGGTTCGATACCGGCCCCGTGAGCCATGAGTTGAACCTGTCCGCCAGTTATTTCTACATGGACTTCACCAATGGTGGTGCCCGTTATGCTGCAGCGCCCAGCAACCTCTACAACCCGGTAGCGACGCCGACACCCGGCACGCCGACCCGCTTCGATTCCGAGGTCTACACCGAGAACCGCTTTACCGGCGTGGCACTGTCCGACACCCTCGGTCTCTTCGAGGATCGCTTGCTGCTGACCCTGGGCGCGCGCTGGCAGCGGGTCAAGGTCGATGACTGGAGCGATGACGTGAAAGGCGCCACGGCCTATGACGAGGAGAAGGTCTCGCCATCGGCCGGCATCCTGTACAAAGTCACCGATCAGCTGTCGCTTTACGCCAACTACATGGAAGGCTTGAGCCAGGGCAAGATCGCCCCGTCGACCTCGATCAACGAGGACCAGATATTCCCGCCGTTTACCAGCCGCCAGGTCGAGGTTGGCGCCAAGTATGACCTGGGCGCTTTCGCGCTCACCGCCAGCGCCTTCCGCATCAAGCAGCCGGCCTACGAGACCAACGCCACCTCGCGGGTATTCGGCCCCAACGGCAAGCGCGAGAACCAGGGCGTCGAGCTGAGCGTGTTCGGCGAACCGCTCAAGGGCTTTCGCCTGCTCGGTGGCGTGATGTACATGGGCAGCGAGCTGACCGATACAGTCGGCGGCATCTCCGACGGCAACCGTGCACCGGCCACGCCCGAGTACAACGTCAACCTCGGCGCCGAGTGGGATGTACCGGCCCTGCCGGGGGCGACCCTGACCGCACGCGGCATTCATTCCAGCTCGCAGTACCTGGACCAGGCCAACAGCAAGCAGATCGATGGCTGGGAGCGATTCGACCTCGGTGCGCGTTATGCCTTCAAGGTCGATGGCAAGGACGTCACCCTGCGCGCCAGTGTCGAGAACGTGCTGGATGACCGCTACTGGGCTTCGGCCGGCGCTTCGGATGACAGCGAGCCTGGGCTGACGATGTCGACGCCAAGAACCTGGCTATTGTCGACGACCGTCGGATTTTAACGGTGCCGCGAAAGTGAGAGTACGGGTATTGGCTGCCAGCGGATCGCCTTATGGCGATCCGTGGTGCAGGAATAGCCACGAATACCGTTGCCCGCTGGGCATTGGTGGAGGCGCCGGAATACAGGCCCTCACTCACTACTTCAGCCAGTTTATCGAAGAGGTCGAAAATGGTGCCTCCTTGCCGACGGAGGCCACGCTGTTCGATGAGGCGCCGCGCCACCTGGCGGCGATGGTGCGCAGCTACCCGGCGGAGCTGCTCGCGGATGCCGATTGTCGCCTGCTGCCCATGGCCGCCCTAGGCACGTCGCTGCCGGCAAGCGACCGGCATTTCTTCGATGACTGGATGAGCTACCGCGACCTGCCTGCGGATACGCCCTCGGTGCTGACGCTGTTCCGCGAGCTGTGCCACAGCTTCTTCGACATCAATCTGCGCCTGTTCCGCCTCGGCATGCTCGCTGAAGTACACGGGCAGAATGCAGTGCTGGTGTGGCAAGCCGGCCATGTGCAAGGTTTGCTACTGCGCGATCACGACTCTTTGCGCATCTTGGTGCCCTGGCTGGAGCGCAACGGCATGGCTGACCCGTGCTACCGGCTGAAACAAGGCCACGCCAACACGCTCTATCACGAACGTCCTGAAGACCTGTTGTTCTGGCTGCAGACGCTGGCCATCCAGGTCAATATCCGGGCGATCATCGATACCCTCGCGCAGGTCTATTCACTCCCAGTTACGATCTTGTGGGGCAGTCTGCGCGAGGTGCTGGATGAGCTGATCGAGACCATTGAATTCGACGATGACACCCGCGCCATGCTGAAACGCCAGCTTTTCGAATTGCCGCACTGGCCGCAGAAACTGCTGCTGACCCCCATGATCGCGCGGGCGGGCGGCCCGGGCAGTATGCCGTTCGGCAAGGGCCAGGTGGTCAACCCCTTCCACAGGTTGCAGCGTGAAGCCTGAGTCTCTCAAACAGGTGTCCAGGCGCACGCTGTTGCGCCTGTCCCTCGGCCTGCTGGCGCTCAGGCCATTCACCTCGGCCACGGCGCAAGCGTTGGCAACCCCGGCGCGGCTGGTGACCCTGTTCCAGGGCGCCACCGACAGCGCCGTAGCCCTTGGCGTGACACCCTGTGGCATCGTCGATTCCTGGAGCGAAAAACCGACCTATCGCTATTTGCGCGGGGCATTGGCGCAGGTGCCGCATGTCGGGCTGGAGACCCAGCCGAGCCTGGAAGATATCGTCCTGCTTAAGCCCGACTTGATCGTCGCCTCGCGCTTTCGCCATCAGCGCATTGCGCCCTTGCTCGAACGAATCGCCCCAGTGGTGATGCTCGATGAAGTCTCCGAGTTCAAGCAGACCCTGCTGCAAATGGGCGTTGCCCTGCACCGGCAGCAGATGGCCGTGGCGCTTCTGCAAAAATGGCAGCGCCGCGTGGCACAGCTGCGCGCGCAACTACAACGGGCGTTCGCCGGGCACTGGCCGCCCACGGTGTCGGTGCTGGAAGTTCGTGAAGACCATGTCCGCAGCCATCTGCCCGCCAGCTTTGCCGGCTCGGTGCTCAACGAGCTGGGCTTCAACTGGAGCGCGGCTAGCCAGGGGGCGCGTGGCGTATCCCTGAAACTCACCAGTAAAGAAAGCCTTCCGGTGGTCAATGCCGATATCTTTTTTGTCTTCATGCGTGCGGATAGCCAGGCCGTGCAGCAGAGTTATGACCGCTTGTTGCGGCACCCCCTGTGGCAGCAGATGCGGGCGCCGCGGCGGCAACAGGTGTGGCTGGTCGACGCTGTGCCCTGGAGCATGTCGGGCGGAATTATGGGCGCCAATCTGATGCTCGACGACATCGCCCGCTTGGCCAGGTCGGATGCCAGCCCATGAGTGTGTCGTGGAAATTGTCTCTGGCGCTGCTGCTGTTGCTGTTCTGCAGTGTTGCCAGCCTGGCGGTCGGCGCCATGTCGATTCCGTTCGGGCAGGTAGTGGCGGCTTTCGTGCAGCCCGACCCCGCGAGTGTCGAGCAGACCCTGGTAAGTAGTACCCGCCTGTCACGCACCTTGATAGCTGTCGCGGTGGGCGCCAGCCTGGCGGTAGCCGGCGCCCTGATGCAGGCGCTAACGCGCAATCCGCTGGCGTCTCCGGGGCTGTTCGGCATCAATGCCGGGGCGACCTTCTTCATTATTCTGGCGTCCTCGCTGTTTTCCCTGTCTTCGCCCGAACAGTGGCTGTGGTGCGCCTTTGCCGGCGCCGCGCTGGTCGGCTGCCTGGTGTGGCTGATCGGCAACATGGGCCAGGGCAGCCTCAACCCGCTGCGCATGGTGCTGGCGGGCGCGGCGATGGCAGCTCTGTTCTCTGCCTTCAGCCAGGCGTTGCTGGTGGTCAATCAGGAAGGCCTGGATAGCGTGTTGTTCTGGCTGGCTGGTTCACTCACCGAACGCAGCCTGGACGCCGCCGCACCGCTGTTGCTGTGTGCGCTGCTGGCGCTGTGCGGCGCGCTGCTGCTGGCCGGGCAGGTCAATGTACTGAGCGCGGGGGAGGCGATTGCCACCGGCCTTGGCCAGCGCACGGGGCTGATACGCCTGTTACTCAGCGTGCTGATCATCTGCCTGGCCGGAAGCGCCGTGGCCTTGGCCGGCAGCATTGGTTTCATCGGTCTGCTGGTGCCGCATATGGTGCGCAAAGGCCTGTCCATCGACCATCGCTGGCTGTTGCCGGGGTGTGCGCTGGCGGGGGCGATTCTCCTATTGCTGGCCGACATGCTCGCGCGGGTGGTGATACTCCCGCAGGAGGTACCGGTGGGGGTGATGACGGCGCTGTTCGGTGCGCCGTTCTTCATCCTGCTGGCGCGCCGTGGAGCTCGTCATGGATAAGCTGCTGACCCTGCGCACGCTCGGCTTTTCCCGCCAGATCAACCCCTCCACAGTGCTGCGGCTGTTACTGGCAGTGCTGATTAGCCTGTTGCTGATGCTGTGCTCGCTGTCCCTGGGCAAAGTGCTCCTGTCCCCTTTGGAGGTGCTGCGCATACTGTTCTCCAGCGAGGACAGCAGCCTGGTATTCATCGTCGAGCAACTGCGTCTGCCACGTATGCTACTGGCGGCGCTGGTCGGCGGCGCCTTGGCGGTATCCGGGGTGATCCTGCAAAGCATCATCCGCAATCCGCTGGCCTCGCCGGATTTGCTCGGTATCACCAGCGGCGCCAGTGCCGCTGCGGTGTTCTACCTGTCGTTTTGCGCCGGCGCGCTGGGCCAGCACTGGCTGCCCATGGCGGCGATGCTCGGTGCCGGATTAGCGGTCCTGGCCATTTACCTGCTGGCCTGGAAGCAGGGCGCCTCGCCGCTGCGTCTGGTGCTGATCGGCGTGGGCGTCTCGGCGCTGCTGAGCGCGGTGACCACCTTCATCCTGGTGTTCAGCCCGCTGACCACTACCTTGTCGGCGTATGTCTGGCTGACGGGCAGTGTCTATGGCGCGAGTTGGGCGCAACCCCGTGCGCTGGCGGGCTGGTTGTTGGTGATCCTGCCCGGCTTGCTGCTGGTAGCCCGGCATGTGCGGGTACAGCAGTTGGATGACAGTCTGGCGCAGGGGATTGGCGTGCGCGTCCAGTGGTTGCGGGTCGGCCTGCTGCTGGTCAGCGTGGCCCTGGCCGGTGCGGCGGTCGCCTGGGGCGGCGCCATGGCTTTTGTCGGCCTGATTGCGCCACACATCGCCAAGCGCCTGGTAGCTCCCGGTTTCGCCGGCCAGGCGGCGATGAGTGCCCTGGTCGGGGCGAATCTGCTGATGCTCGCGGATTTGGCCGGGCGCACGCTGTTCCTGCCGCTGGATTTACCGGCTGGCATCTTTGTCGCGGTCTTGGGCACGCCGTTCTTTCTCTACCTTTTGATCAAACAGCGTCACTGAGGAACCCTATTCATGGCCTCCATTGCCACACGCAGCCTGACCCTGGGCTACCAGCGCCAGGTGATTATCGACGGGCTGGACATGCAACTGCCGCAGGGCAAAGTCTCGGTGCTGATCGGCAGCAACGGCTGCGGCAAGAGCACGCTGCTGAAAGCCTTTGCCCGTCTGCTCAAGCCGCAACAGGGCGCGGTGCTGCTCAACGGCAGCGATATTCATTTGAAACCCACCGCGGTTGTCGCCCGGGAGTTGGCGATCCTGCCGCAGATGCCCACCGCGCCAGAGGGCATTAGCGTGCGCCAGTTAGTGGGCCTGGGCCGTTATCCCTACCAGAACTGGATGCAGCAATGGTCTGCCCAGGATGAGGCCATGGTCGAGCGTGCGCTGCTGCAAACCGGCGTACAGGACCTGGCGGATCGCCCGGTGGACACACTGTCCGGCGGGCAGCGACAACGGGCGTGGATCGCCATGACCCTGGCGCAGGACACCGATGTCGTACTGCTGGATGAGCCGACCACCTTCCTTGACCTGGCCCATCAGATCGAGATCCTCGACCTGCTGCGCGAACTCAACCGGCGCGAGAACAAGACCATCATCATGGTGCTGCACGACCTTAACCTGGCCTGCCGCTATGCCGATCACATAGTCGCGGTGCATCAACGGCGCGCCTTTGCCCAGGGCAAACCCGAGGAAATCCTGACTGAAGCCCTGGTCAAGCAGGTGTTCAACCTCAACTGCCGGATCATCCCCGATCCCTTCTTCGGTACGCCACTGTGCATCCCCTTTGGTCGGGAGCATCCGCAATGAACCTGGCCTGCACGTTCAGCGAGCAGGAGTGGGCGCTACTGGCCGGCGCACTGCGCCTGAAGTCCTTCGCGCAACGCGACTCGCAGCGTTCGCTGGCGGCAGCGGACCTGCTGGACGAGGCGGTCTGCGAACACTTGCTGCTCAACCTGACACCCATCATCGGCTCACCATCGATAGCGGTTACCGCCTCGCTGCTGGCCAAGCGGCTGGCCTTCCTGGCTACCGGGGCGTGCCTGTATGCCATGTCGGTGTATGACAAAGGGCTGTTGCTGTCACTGGATAACGCCGTGATCGAATATGGCCACGATGAGGGGCTGTGGACATCCTCGCTGCCCCTGCAGCAGCTCCAGCCCTGTGCCTACGCGCCGGGCGAACGCGAGGCCTGGCGGGCCATGATCGTCGAAACGCTGTTTGCGGGCTTGCTCAAACCGCTGTGGCAAACTTTTGCCCGGGTCAGCGGCGTTTCCGTACGTATCCTGTGGGACAACACCGCCGTGCGGGTCTATTCGCTGTACGAGAAACGCATGGCCAAACTTGAGGCGATAGAGCTACGCGAGCGCTGCGCAGCGGATTTCGCCTGGCTGCTGGAGGCAGCGCAGCCGCATCTGTTCGGCCTCGACTACAATCCGCTGCGGCATTTCCGCCGGCCATTAACCCCGGTTGACGACGGGCAGCGTAGCGTACGCTTCCGGCGCACCTGCTGTTTCTACTACCAGGCCTCCAATCCCGTTGAATACTGCTCGGCCTGCCCCTTGTTACGCCCGAAGAAAAACCGGTGAGTTATCAGATCGCAGCACGTCGGCAGGGCTTGAGTCACGAGATGCTGGACGCCTATCGCGGCATTGCCGCCTCGACCATCGGCCACCTGACCGACAGCGGCTACCTGCGCGGCATCAGGCCACTGTTCGACGACATCCACATGCTCGGTAACGTTGTCACCGCCAAAGTGTTCAGCCCTGACGGCAGCGTTATCCGTGAAGCCCTGTTGGCCAGCGAGCCGGGCGACGTTCTGGTGATCGAGTGCGTCGGCGATGCTGAGTGTGCCTGCTGGGGCGAGCTGCGCACTTTGGCCGGGTTGATCAAGGGGCTGGCCGGGGTGGTCGTAGCGGGGGCCGTTACCGATGTCGGTGCGCTGCGTCGGCACCGGCTGCCGGTGTTCTGCCAGGGCGCCAGCGCCTTCACCACGCGCAGCCTGGGATTGGCAGGAGAGGTCAATCTGCCGGTCAGCGTGGGCGGGGTCCGGGTGCAGCCGGGTGACCTGGCCATCGGTGACGATGACGGTGTGTTCATCCTTGGGGCGCAGCAAGCGCAGCTATTATTGCCTGACCTTCTGGCCAAGGAGCGCGCTGACCAGGTGCGTCGGCAAGAACTCCTGCACAAGCTGGCCGCGCGCCGGCTGGCGCAATCGATCTAATGTCCTGAATCAGACGTTGTCTGTTTGATTTTGGCGGCGCCTGTCGTCATGCGGCGTTGCCGCTCCTCGCCATAGCCCTGCTAGGCAAACGCCGATCAACGTCGTCCCCGCTGTAACGATGCCCGAGAATTTTCTGCTGTCCGCGACAAACCGTCATCTTGTGTTCATATGCCTGCTCTAGCTTGATTGGCATGCTCCTTGTCGAGGTTTGGAGCAGCCGTCATGCAATCAAGCGAGAGGAACAAGCAATGGATGACTATCAAGAAGAGCTGCTCGATTCTCGCGCCTTTGACCAGGACGATGCGGAGCCGGTTGAAGACGCCACCGAAATTTGACTCACGCTGTCTGTAATAGGCCGTTAGCTGGCCTGGCGTTGGGTGCGGCGGAATTCGCCCGGAGTTTGCTGGTTCCAGCGTTTGAAGGCGCGCTGGAACGCCTCGGCTGAGGCGAAGCCGAGCAGGTAGGCGATTTCGCCGAAGGCCAGTTCGGTGTCGCGTATATAAGCCATGGCCAGGTCGCGGCGGGTTTCGTTGAGAATGCTGCGGAACTGCGTGCCTTCTTCGGCCAGCTTGCGTCGCAGGGTCCAGCTAGGCAGTTGCAGGCGCGCGGCGACTTCTTGCAGGTCGGGTTCGCGGCCGTGCAGCAGCGGGCCGAGCATGCGGGTGATGCGCTCGCGCAGGCTGCGGGTGCGGGTCAGTTGCTCAAGTTCCTGTTCGCAGACTTCCACTAGATGATGCCAGGTGCTCGGGCAATGTTCGGGGTTGCGCAGGTTGAGCGTCGCTTGATGCAGCCTCAACTGGTTGTGCTCTGCAGCAAACTCGACAGGGCAGTCGAACAGCTCGCTGTGCTGCGCGGCGTAACCAGGCGCAGGGAACTCGATGTGCACCTTTGCCACGCTTAGGCGCTGGTTGGCCACGCTGCCCAGCTGCTGGGCCCAGCCGGCGAGTACCGAGTCGACGACGAAGCGGTTATAGGCGTTGTACGGGCTGATCGAGTAGAAGCGTAGCCAGGCTCCCTGGGCGTCTTCGTGCAGGCTGGACTGGCCGCGGTAATTGGATGCATACAGTGGCTCGAAACGAGTGAGTGCGCGTGCCGCCTCACGCACGGTAGGTGCTTGTGCTGCGCAGACGCCAGCCAACCCGGCCAGGCTGAGGCGGCTGAGGCGGCCCATCAGCAGGCCGAGGCCGGGCTCGCCAGTCAGTTGAATGGCCGCATGGCCCAGGCGCATGTAGCGTGGGATCGATAGGCGTGCCCGGGGTTCGCCCAGGCGTGCGGGGTCCAGGCCAAACTGCTCAAGCAGCGGCTGCAGATCCTGCCCTCGTTGGCGCACGGCATCGTCCAGGCTGTGAACGAAGCCAACCGAGAGGTCACCGAGGCGCACCCGTTGCGGTTTCACTCGCTACTTATCCAGACATTCAGCAGGTGGCTGCCCGGCGCCTGGCGAGCGTGTTCAGCTTCGTCAGGGATCAGTTGGATGTCTCGCGAGGCCCCGCCAATTGGCCAGTCCAGTCGGCCGCGCAGAAACAACGCCGGGCTGCTCATGTCGCTGCCCACCAGGTGCACGCTGCTCTGCGGGTAGCCGGGCCGCCAGTCGCGCTCGACGCGGTACTGCAGGGCGCCAACGTTCAGGTGTTGTGCTGGCGTGGCGTCGGCTCTCCAGGGCCAGGCTTCGAGGTGCGGGCTACCCTGGATTGTGCCTTGTGGCGAAAATACCAGGCTGAGGTTGCGCAGCGGGCCCTCGCCGCTGCGCAGTTGGCCGTCTTCCACGCGCGGTTCGGGGAGCAGGATGGAGCCGGCCAGCAAGGTGATCTGGTACTCGCGGGCGAGTCCGCCGAACAGCTGCTGGTAATCCTCGGCCATCTGCTCGGCTTTCATCCTTAGCAGGGCTTCGTCCAGGCGCTTGGCATCCAGATTCAGCAGCAGTGCCTCGATAGCCAGCAGCGGGTTGCCGAGCAGCAGCCAGTCGCGCACTTCCCGGCGGCTGCGAGCCTGATAGAACTCAACCTTCTCGCCGCGTGCCAGCAGCCAGGTGCCGATATGTTCAGGCAGCGCTACCAGGGTGTCAGGACCGAGCATGCCTGCATGCTGGGCGTTATCCAGGGCGGCGGCGAGCTTCAGGCGCAGGTGGGCCGGACTCTGGTAATCCATGGGGTAGAGTTGCGGACGGATTAACAGCAGGTTGCCGCGCGATTGCGCCGGGACTGGCTCGCTGCTGATCACACTGCGCAGGTCGGACAGGTAGTGAGCGGGCGGGCGCCGTTCGGCCCAGATCAGGAATGCCAGCAGGCAGCCACCGATGGCCAGTGAGACAAGAAGTATCGAAAGTTTTCGGGTCATGGCTACAGGGTAGGTCGATGAGTGTCAGTCTGCCAAGCGGTGGAGTTCATTTTGATCATCAAGTTGTAACTTTCAGTCATTGAGGCGTCTGCTACTGATCTTTATGGTCTAGCTCATACCGACCGAGGTCCAGTTGAGGCCTCGGCATTCCGTGAATTGCACACGCTCGATGTGGAGACTTCCATGACTGCTCAGTACCCGCACCTGCTCGCCCCGCTGGATTTGGGCTTCACCACCCTGCGCAACCGCACCCTGATGGGCTCGATGCACACGGGGTTGGAGGAGAAGCCGGGCGGTTTCGAGCGCATGGCCGCCTATTTTGCCGAGCGCGCCCGTGGCGGCGTTGGCCTGATGGTGACCGGCGGGATCGGGCCGAACGAGGAGGGCGGTGTGTATTCCGGCGCGGCCAAGTTGACTACCGTCGAAGAGGCAGAGAAACACAAGGTCGTCACCCAGGCCGTTCACGCAGCGGGTGGCAAGATCTGCATGCAGATCCTGCATGCAGGGCGCTATGCCTACAGCCCCAAGTCGGTGGCGCCGAGCGCGATCCAGGCGCCGATCAATCCGTTCAAGCCGCGCGAGCTGGACGAAGACGGTATCGAGAAACAGATTCAGGACTTTGTCACCTGTTCGCTGCTGGCCCAGCAGGCCGAGTATGACGGCGTCGAGGTCATGGGTTCCGAAGGCTACTTCATCAATCAGTTCCTCGCGGTTCACACCAACCACCGCAGCGACCGCTGGGGCGGCAGCTACGAAAACCGTATGCGCCTGCCGGTGGAGATCGTTCGCCGGGTGCGCGAGGCCGTGGGGCCGAATTTCATCATCATCTATCGCCTGTCGATGCTCGATCTGGTCGAGGGTGGCAGCAGCTGGGACGAGATTGTGCTGTTGGCCAAGGCCGTCGAGCAGGCTGGCGCAACCCTGATAAACACCGGCATCGGCTGGCACGAAGCGCGGATTCCGACTATCGCCACCAAAGTGCCGCGCGCGGCGTTTACCAAGGTCACTGCCAAGCTGCGCGGCGAAGTGCAGATCCCGCTGATCACCACTAACCGCATCAATACCCCGGAAATCGCCGAGCAAGTACTGGCCGAAGGCGACGCCGACATGGTGTCCATGGCGCGTCCCTTCCTTGCTGACCCGGAATTCGTCAACAAGGCCGCTGCCGGGCGCAGTGATGAGATCAACACCTGCATCGGCTGCAACCAGGCTTGCCTGGATCACACCTTTGGCGGCAAGTTGACCAGTTGCCTGGTCAACCCGCGTGCCTGTCACGAGACCGAGCTCAATTACATCCCCACCACCCAGGTGAAAAAAATCGCCGTGGTCGGTGCCGGTCCGGCCGGGCTGGCTGCTGCTACCGTGGCCGCCGAACGTGGCCACATTGTGACCCTGTTCGACTCGGCCAGTGAGATCGGCGGTCAGTTCAACGTGGCCAAACGGGTGCCGGGCAAGGAAGAATTCTTCGAAACCCTGCGCTATTTCAAGCGCAAGCTGGAAACCACAGGCGTCGACCTGCACTTGAATACCCGGGTATCGGTCAGCGAATTGACCGCGGGCGGTTTCGATGAGGTGATCATGGCCACCGGTATTGCGCCGCGCACCCCGGCGATCAGCGGGGTCGATCACCCCATGGTAATCAGCTATCTGGATGCCATTCTTGAGCGCAAGCCAGTTGGTCAGCGGGTCGCCGTGGTCGGGGCTGGCGGTATCGGCTTTGACGTATCCGAATTTATCACTCACCAGGGTGAGGCCAGCAGCCTCAATCGCGAGGCGTTCTGGAAGGAATGGGGCATCGACGGCACGCTGGAGGCCCGTGGTGGCGTTGCTGGTATCCAGGCTCAGCCGCACCCTGCGGCGCGTCAGGTGTTCCTGCTGCAGCGCAAGAAATCCAAGGTCGGCGATGGCCTGGGCAAGACTACCGGCTGGATCCACCGTGCTGGCCTGAAGAACAAGAACGTACAGATGCTCAATTCGGTCGAATACCTCAAGGTCGATGATCAGGGTTTGCACATCCGTATTGGCGAGGGTGAGCCGCAGGTGCTGGCGGTGGACACCGTAATTCTCTGTGCCGGCCAGGATCCGCTGCGCGAGTTGCAGGACGGGCTGGTCGCAGCCGGGCAAAGCGTGCACCTGATCGGCGGTGCCGATGTGGCCAGCGAATTGGATGCCAAGCGAGCGATTGACCAGGGGTCGCGTCTGGCTGCGCAGCTGTGACGGGCGAGCCAGAGGCTATAGCCGCGCTGGCCGTGCAGCCAGCGGTGGCTGAGGCATTGAATAAATGGCATGCGATGATTGCTGCTGGCGATCTGGGTGCGTTGCCAGCGTTATTGCACCCGCAGGTGGTGTTTCGCTCGCCTATGGCCTTCAAACCCTATGCCGGCGCGCCGCTGGTGGCCTTGATTCTTAGCACTGTGACCAAGGTGTTTGAGGATTTCGCTTATCACCGTGAGCTGGTTGGCCGTGATGGCCTCGATGTGGTGCTGGAATTCAGCGCGAAAGTCGGCGAGCGCGAGCTCAAGGGTATCGATATGATCCGTTTCGATGAGCAGGGGGCAATTGTCGAGTTCGAGGTGATGATCCGGCCAATGAGCGGTTTGCAGGCCTTGGGTGATGAAATGGCCCGGCGCTTGGCGCCGTTGTTGCCTGGCAAAACAGCCTGACCGAATGCACCAAACCCATCACAGTTCCGCTCTGTCGTCGGCTTGTTCGAGTATGGCGGCGGAGCGACTGCCAACCGAGTCACATTGCTGCTGTCGGCTTTTCCCCTAGACTGGCTGGAATATATAGGAATAGCGGTCGTATCTCGGGCCAGGTCTTACCCATAAGACCTCTCGTCTGGCCGTGGCGAACGGCTACGAGTGGAGTGTTTGTGCTCCAGCTTGTTATCCACGTTGGCTGATTCCATCGTCTTGGCCTAGAGGGAACCCGATGAGCATGCAGAACAAGCCGCAGATGGTTGAGGCCGTGATGTTCTTCAGCGAGCGCGGCGGCATCTGCAAACAGATGTTCTTTACCGAGTTCGAGGCCTTGCTCGACGGCGTGGTCAACATGCCGGAATTCGCCGATCAGCAGATGCGCATTGCCTATGTGGCAATTAATCCGCGCCTGTTGATCCGTTCTGCAGTGTTCTTCTATCTGGATTTCGATGAGAAGGGTGCGCCGGATACCGGTTGGAATCTCCCCCTGCAGCACCTGTCCGAGCGTGCCGGTCGTGGTCCCGATCTTGGTGCCGGGCCGATTCGCCTAGCCTGTCGCAGCCAGTGCCCGGTGTCCTGGCACCAAATGCACCTGTGGGATCCGAATCTGACCCCTGGGCACAATGACCTGGTATTGCTGCGTGACGCTGCCAAGCGCAACACCCTGGGTCTGCTGATCGAGGATGACAGCACTCAGGCTGTAGCTCCCGAGCGTTTGCACATGGCATCGGAAGACCAGTGGTATGCGCCCGATGCCGCCGCGGAGGTGGCCGAAAAAGTCGCCGAGACGATGGGGCAGGAGCACCGCCTGAAGACGGCGCAGCTGATCAAGCAGCAGCGGTTGCGCATCAGCAGCCTGAGTCAGCAACACGAAGAGGAAGTGGCCAAGCTCAAGTTGGCGACTGATCAGCAGGACAAGCGTTTTCAGGCGCAGACGAGCGAGCTGCGTCAGGCATTGCGCCAACAGCAGGAGCTGAACGTCAGTCTCAAGGCGCAATTGGCTGCTCAGGCGGCCGGCATGCAGTCTTTTCGCGAAGAAGTGACCGCGCAGATGCGTGAGTTGGAGCACCACGCCCGAACCAAAAGCGAGATTTTGCGCGCTCAGTTCGAGAATGAGCTGCACGCCAAGATCGCCTCTGCGGTGGCCGACTACCAGGAGCAAGTCGCTATTCGCGATGTCGAGCTGGCCTACCGCAATGAGCAGGACACGCAGTTGAGTGGGGAAGTCGAGCGACTCAGGCGTGAGCGCGATGAACTGGCCAGCCAGGGGGGGGAGCAGACCCTCGAGCGTTTAGCGTCGCTTGGGGTGGTTTTTGTGGTTTATCACCCAGGTGCGGGGCACCTGACCATTCCCCTGCAGGAGATTGGCAGTTATCGGGCCAGTCCCATGGCTTATGCGGCAGCCAAGTGCTTCGTTTCCGAAGAGCAGTATCGCCAGTGGTTGGCCCACTATCAGCAACCGCGTTGCGAGGCAGCGTTGCCCAGCGGGCAACGCTGCGCCATCCCGATCGATCGCGTCGACACCCCGAGTCGCTTCAGTGTCGGTGATTCCAACTGCTGCGAACGGCACAAAGCCGCTAGCCGTTTACGCCCCGTAGGCTAGACCTTGCCACTCGTTGACCCCCACTGGGCACCCAAGGCGCCGCTGCAGCGCTTGCGGCTGGATTGGCTGGTGGCTGCCGAAGTCGAGTTGGCGGTGTTGCGTCTGGATCTGATCGATCCGCTGATCAGCGGCAACAAATGGTTCAAGTTGGCGCCCTACCTGCAAGTGGCCTGCACGGCCGGCGCCGAGGGGCTGATCAGTCTCGGCGGTGCACATTCCAATCATCTGCATGCGCTGGCTGCCGCAGGCAAGCGCTTCGATTTTGCCACCGTTGGTTTGCTCCGCGGCACGCCGCAGGACACGCCTACCGTGCGTGATCTACAGCGCTTCGGCATGCAGCTGCACTGGCTCGGTTATGGCGGTTATCGTGCCCGCCATCAGCCGGGTTTCTGGGCGCCGTGGCGTGAGCGCTACTGCAACCTGCATCCGGTGCCTGAAGGTGGTGGCGGGTTGCCGGGAGCCATGGGCTGCAGCGTATTAGTGAGTCAGGTGCAGGAGCAGCTGAGCGTGCTCGGTTGGCCGGATTATCACGGCTGGTGGTTGGCGGCCGGAACCGGAACGACGCTGGCCGGGTTGGTGCTGGGCGAGGCCGGTGCTCATCCGGTCTATGGCGCGGTGGCGGTGCCGGACGATCATGGCGTGGCGCAAAACGTGCGGGCGATTCTTGACGAGGCGCAGGCGGCTGATTGTGCCTATCAGTTGCTGGATGCCAGTCGCGGCGGTTTCGCCAAGGTCGATGCGGCGCTGCTGGAGTTTCTTCTGGCGAGTGAGGCGGCCAGTGGGCTGGCGTTAGAGCCGCTGTACACCGCCAAGGCGTTAATGGCGTTGCGCCAGCGCGTCGAGGCCGGTTACTTTGAGCGCGGCACTCGCCTGGTGTTCGTGCACACCGGCGGCTTGCAAGGACGTGCCGCAGCGTTACGCCAGCATGCGGCGGAGCATCAATAGTTGTGAATATAAGGCTCGCAATGGTCTTCGCTATTTGCGCATCCTCCGAGTCTTCACCAGCGGAGCCTGGATACCCATGAGTGCCCCCCTGAACCCCGAGCAGTTGCGCAGTTTTACGCCACTCAACGTTCTGTCCGAGCAGCAATGGCGGGCGTTGCGCCATCAGTTGGTGCCGCAGCCATTGCTGGCTGGGCAGCTGCTCTTTAGCCACGGCGAGCAGGTGAGGTTGACCTATTACCTGCTTGCTGGAGAGTTGTTGCTGCAAGGGGCAGATGGCCGGCAGCAGCGCTTGATCGCCGGCACTGAGGCCAGTTGCCTTGCCGTGCCGCGCATGCGTGAAGCGCGTGCGGCGACTGATGTGAGCCTGTTGGCGGTGGACACGGCAACCCTTGAGCGGCTGCTGACCTGGCGTCTGGCCTACCAGGATTTGCTCCTGGATCTTGGCCAGCACCACGCCGATGTGGCTTGGCTGGAGCACCTTCTAGAAAATCCGCTATTCGCCAAGGTACCGCCAAGCAATGTACGCACCATGCTTGAGCGTCTACAGCGTATCGAGCTGCCATCGGGCTCGATTCTGCTGCGTGAAGGGGAGTCTGGTGATTGCTGTTATTTCCTCGAAAGTGGCCGTGCCGAAGTGATTCGCGGTGCCGGTGGCGAACAGCAGGTATTGGCCGAACTGGACGTAGGCGCCTGTTTCGGAGAAGAGGCCTTGCTCGCCGATCGGCCGCGCAATGCCACGGTGACCTTGCTCGATGATGGCGTGGTGTTGCGCCTCGCTCGTCAGGATTTCCTCTCGTTGCTCAAGGCGCCGGTGGTTGACGACGTTTCTCTGGGCGAGGCGGCTCGTCTGCTGGGGGCAGGCGCGCAATGGCTGGACGTGCGACTGCAAGAGGAATACCAGCAAGCGCATGCCCTGGAGTCTCTGCATATGCCCTTGCAGCTCCTGCGCCTGAAGGCACGGCTGCTGGATAAGACGCGCACCTACCTGTGCTATTGCGACAGCGGCAAACGTAGCGCCAGTGCGGTGTTCTTGCTCGCGCAGCTGGGCTTCAGTGCCTACGCCCTGCGTGATGGTGTGGATGGATTGCCGGCCGTGCAGCGCGATGCCTTGTTGTGCGAAAGCGGTTCGGGTTACCTGGCGCGGTCCGGCGGACGTACCGAGCGCAGCGGCTAGCAGCCTGTCGGACTTGACCGTCCGTAGCGAGGGAAAGTCCGGGTTGAGGCAGTTTTTGTGTGCTTTTGAGGCGAATAGTCGCTCTATTTAACGAAAAAGCGCGCAGAAAATGACCAGTCCTGGCTTTTCCGCAGTAGGGCAGTGTTAAGTCCGACAGGCTGCTAGGCATTCTTGGGCGCCAGGCAACCTGACCTGGCGGCTAGGTCTCGGTGGCGTCCGGCATCTGGGTCGGCCAGTCATCGCTGACTAAAAACACCCGTTCCACCTCCTGCCAGTCGTCCTGCCGGCTGGGTTGCAGCCTCACCAGCAACTGCGCCTTGGCTTGCGGCAGCAAGGTCTGCAGCCAGGCTTGCAGACTCTCGCCGGACCACAGTTGGTGCCGGCTAATGCGTGCCGGCGCCAGCCAGGCCGCGCGTGGTAAAGGTTGCCAGCAGCCGTCGCTGTTCTGGGCGGCGAAAGCTGGCCAGTCTCGCCGATGCAGCCAGCGCCCAGTCAAATGCTGCGGGTTGGCGCCGGGAGGAGGTTCGCAAGGTTTCGGCCAGGGGTAGAACAGGTAACCGCCGAGCCAGAGTGCGGCCTGTGCGCTGGCCAGGTCGAGCTCAGCCAGCGCCGGGCGTGCTTCGCCGCGTGCCGACATGGGCAGCTGGTGCTGGCTGAGATGATCGAGCTTGATATCCAGACGGTCGCGGCTGCCCGGGCCGATCCAGTGGGCGAGTTCGGCACCGCTTTGCTGCTGCGGGCCAAGGTAGAGCTTGATCGCCAGTTCCAGGTGGTGCACGCCTTCTTCGTCGCGCAGCAGCAAGTCGAGCTCGCCGAGGGTCTGGCCGTTTTGGCGGATCGGCAGGTTGGCCGCCAGCAGTTCGATGCCGGGGGCGGCGTGCAGGGCGAATTGCCAGAGACGTTCGTAATACAGGCCCAGACGCCGCACCGAATGTTGTGCCAGCCAGTTCAGCAAGCTGCTTGGGTCTTGGTCGAGCCGCAGCAGCCAGTCGGCCAGCATGCCCGGCGTGCGGCACCATTGGCTGGCGCTGAGCGGGTGACGTTGTGGCCACGGCAGGTCACTCAGCAGCGGCGGTGAAAGCAGCACCCAGGCCAAATCGCGCACCACGGGTTGGCGCAGTTGCTGCTGCAGGTCGGTAAACATAGGAAAACTCGTCATTGTTCGAGCATAGCGGCAAATCCCTGCGCAGAAGTGAGTGGCCATGCGCGGCCTGGTTTGGCATAAATATCGCGAGTTTGCCGCTGCTGCAGGCTTTCGCCCATAATCGGGCCTCTCTAGATCCAGAGCCTGCGGGAAGACCATGGACCAATTTCGTAATATCGGCATCATCGGCCGTCTGGGCAGTACCCAGGTGCTGGATACCATCCGCCGGCTGAAGAAGTTTCTGATCGATCGTCACCTGCATGTGATTCTCGAAGACACGATTGCCGAAGTACTCCCGGGCCATGGCTTGCAGACCTCATCACGGAAGATTCTCGGTGAAGTCTGCGACCTGGTCATCGTTGTCGGTGGCGACGGCAGTATGCTCGGCGCGGCCCGCGCACTGGCGCGGCACAAGGTGCCGGTGCTGGGGGTGAATCGCGGCAGCCTGGGTTTTCTCACCGATATCCGCCCGGACGAGCTGGAACTCAAGGTTGCCCAGGTGCTGGAAGGCAACTACCTGACCGAGAACCGTTTCCTGCTGGAGGCTGAAGTGCGCCGGCATGGCGAGGCGATCGGTCAAGGCGATGCGCTCAATGATGTGGTGCTGCACCCGGGTAAATCGACGCGGATGATCGAGTTCGAGTTGTTCATCGATGGCCAGTTCGTCTGCAGCCAGAAGGCCGACGGCCTGATTGTCGCCACGCCAACCGGCTCCACGGCCTATGCGCTGTCTGCTGGCGGACCGATCATGCACCCCAAGCTGGACGCCATGGTCATCGTGCCGATGTACCCGCATACGCTGTCCAGCCGGCCGATCGTGGTGGATGGTAATAGCGAGTTGAAGATCGTCGTATCCAAGGACCTGCAGATTTACCCGCAGGTTTCCTGCGATGGGCAGAACCATTTCACCTGCGCGCCGGGCGATACCGTTACGGTCAGCAAGAGGCCGCAGAAGCTGTGCCTGATCCACCCGCTTGATCATAACTACTACGAGGTCTGCCGCAACAAGCTGGGTTGGGGCAGTCGGCTCGGTGGTGGGGGAGGCTGAATGCACCTCGATCCCGCGCGTGGCTACGACCTGATCGGTGACATTCACGGTTGTGCACTGACCCTCGAGCGCCTGCTTGATACCCTCGGTTATCGGCGTCAGGGCGGTGTGTGGCGGCATCCGCGGCGCATGGCGATTTTCCTCGGCGATCTAGTTGATCGTGGTCCGCGCATCCGTGAGGCCTTGCATCTGGTGCGTGACATGGTTCAAGCCGGCGAGGCGCTGTGCATCATGGGCAATCACGAATTCTACGCCCTCGGCTGGACTACGCTGGCTGCGCCCGGCAGCGGTCAGCACTTCGTGCGTGAACACACGCCGCGGCATGCACGGCTGATCAAAGAGACCCTGGAACAGTTCGAGGCTTATCCTGCGGAATGGTCGGAGTTCCTGGCCTGGTTCTACGAGTTGCCGTTGTGCATCGATGCCGGGCATTTTCGCGTGGTGCATGCCTGTTGGGATGCGGGCCTGATCGAACCGTTGCGGGCGCAGTATCCGGACGCTTGTATCGACGAGCATTTCCTCCAGGCCTCGGCGGTGCCGGGGAGCTTTGCCAATACCGCCCTGGATCGTCTGCTGCGTGGCACCGACATGCGTCTGCCGCATGGCTTGACCTTGACCAGTGCCCAGGGCTTCACCAGGGCGCATTTTCGCACCAAGTTCTGGGAGGAAGACCCGCAAACCTATGGCGATATCGTCTTCCAACCGGATGCCTTGCCGGCATTGGCCGCACAAACGCCGCTGACCGAGTTGCAGAAGACCGAGTTGCTGAAGTACGGCGCCGATCAGCCACCGCTCTTCGTTGGTCACTATTGGCGCAGTGGCAAGCCAGCACCGATCCGGCCCAACCTGGCTTGCCTGGATTACAGCGCGGTGTTGAACGGCAAGCTGGTGGCTTATCGGCTGGATCAGGAAACGCGCCTGGATCCGCGCAAGTTTGTCTGGGTCGAGGTGCAGCCATGAGTCCGGTGGCTGCCATGCGCCTTCCGGTGCAGACTGATCTCAGTGGTTTTATAGCCTTGCTGGAGCGCTTGCAGGTGCCTCATCGCGTCGCCGAGGAGGCTGGCGAGCAGGTGCTCTGGGTGCCGAGTGAGCGGGTCGAGCAGGTGCGCGATTTGTACCTGCGCTACCCGCAGGGCGATGCAGCGCTGCAGCCGGCTGCATCTGCGCCGGCCACCACAGGGTTTGTCCAGCAGTTGCGGGGCAGTCCGCTGACGGCCGGCATGCTCGGGCTGACCCTGCTGGTGGCTGCGCTGACCGCGCTGGGCGACAACTTTGCGGCGATCCGCTGGCTGAGCTTTGTCGACTTTCGCATTCAGGGCGATTACATCTATTTCAGTTACCTGGCCGAGATGCTCGAAACAGGGCAGTGGTGGCGCCTGGTTACGCCGATGCTGATTCATTTCGGCCTGCTGCACCTGACGATGAATGCACTCTGGTACTGGGTGCTGGGGCGGCGTATCGAGGCGCGTCAGGGGCCGTGGATGCTGCTCGGGCTGACGTTGTTGTTTAGCCTGGCTTCCAATTTTGCCCAGTACAGTTTTTCCGGGCCAGCCTTGTTTGGCGGCTTGTCCGGCGTGCTCTATGGCCTGTTGGGGCACTGCTGGCTGTTTCAGCGCCTGGCCCCCACTGCCGAGTATCAGCTGCCGCGCGGCGTGCTGGTGATGATGCTGGCCTGGCTGCTGATCTGTATGACCGGCATTTTCGAACTGCTGCAGTTCGGCGCGATTGCCAATGCCGCGCATGTCGGCGGATTACTTGCCGGCTGTGTGACCGGTACGTTGGGTGGGCTGCTGGCACGCCAGCGTGGTGACAGATGATTACACTGGCTTGCGCCAAGCGCTCGCGAGTGCCCGGCGCAGCCGGTAAACTGCGGCTTTGTATTCGGAGGTATCTATGTCGTCCTTTCTCCAAGCAATCGAAAATATCACCCCGGAAATTCACCAGAGCTTGAAACTGGCTCTGGAAATCGGCAAGTGGCCCGACGGCCGCAAGCTGACCCGGGAGCAAAAGGAACTGACCCTGCAGGCGCTGATTGCCTGGGAAGCCCTTAATCTTCCCGAGGATCAGCGTATCGGCTACATGGGCGAGCAGGCTTGCGCTTCGAAGTCCGCGCCGCTGCCTAACCTGCTGTTCACCTCCTCGGACAGCCTGCACTGATGGCCGAGTTGGCACGCGGTGCCCTGAGCAAGATGGCGGTGCGTCTGGATGCACCTGTGCAGTACGCCTTTCGCCTGGACGAACAGGAAATAGCGGTCAATCCGTTGATCGGCAAGACTTTGCGCCTCGAGTACCTCGGCGCCATTCATTGCAGCCACTGCGGGCGCAAGACCAAGACCAGTTTCAGCCAAGGCTACTGTTATCCCTGCATGCAGAAACTGGCACAGTGCGATATCTGCATCATGAGCCCGGAGCGCTGCCACTACGACGCCGGCACCTGCCGCGAACCGAGCTGGGGCGAGCAGTTCTGCATGACTGACCATGTGGTTTACCTGGCCAATTCCTCGGGCGTTAAGGTCGGCATCACCCGTGCGACGCAGATTCCGACGCGCTGGATGGATCAGGGCGCGACCCAGGCGCTGCCGATTCTGCGGGTCGCCACTCGCCAGCAGTCCGGCTTTGTCGAAGACCTGCTGCGTAGTCAGGTGGCGGACAAGACCAACTGGCGCGCGCTGCTCAAGGGCGATGCCGCGCCGGTTGATCTGCTCGCCGTGCGCGAACAGCTGTTTGCCAGTTGCGGCAGCGGGCTCACCGAGTTGCAGCAGCGCTTTGGCATTCAGGCCATCCAGCCGCTCAGCGATCAAGCCGTGGTGCAGATTGCCTACCCGATTGAGGCTTATCCGGCCAAGATCAGCAGTTTCAATCTGGACAAGAATCCACTGGCCGAGGGCACGCTGCTGGGCATCAAGGGCCAGTACCTGATGTTCGACACCGGCGTGATCAATATCCGCAAATACACCGCTTATCAGCTGGCCGTTCACGAACTGGCCGCCTGAGTTACCTATTCGCGAACCCGGCGCCCGCGCGCCGCAGACAAAGGGCCACAAGCCATGCGCACCGAACAGCCGAAGATGATCTACCTCAAGGACTACCAGGTACCGGATTATCTGATCGATGAAACGCACCTGACTTTCGAGTTGTTCGATGACCACAGCCTGGTCCATGCGCAACTGGTGATGCGCCGCAACCCGGCTGCCGACAGCGGCCTGTCGGAAGCCCGCATGCCGCCGCTGGTGCTGGACGGTCAGCAGCTGGAGCTGCTCAGCGTGGCGCTCGACGACCGCGAACTTAGTGCCGGCGATTACCAGCTGAGCGACAGCCATCTGACCTTGCAGCCCACGAGCGCCAGCTTCGTGATCGACAGCAGCGTGCGTATCCACCCGGAAAGCAATACCGCGCTGGAAGGCCTGTACAAGTCCGGCAGCATGTTCTGCACCCAGTGCGAGGCTGAGGGCTTTCGCAAGATCACCTACTACCTCGACCGCCCGGACGTGATGAGCAAGTTCACCACCACCCTGAGCGCCGAGCAGCACAGCTATCCGGTGCTGCTGTCCAACGGCAACCCGATTGCCAGCGGCACTGAAGAGACTGCCCCTGGAAAGAGTGTTCGTCACTGGGCGACCTGGGAAGACCCCTTTATGAAGCCGGCCTACCTGTTTGCCCTGGTCGCCGGTGACCTCTGGTGCGTGGAAGACAGCTTCACCACCATGAGCCAGCGTGAAGTGGCGCTGCGCATCTATGTCGAGCCGGAGAATATCGACAAATGCCAGCACGCCATGGACAGCTTGAAGAAGTCGATGAAGTGGGACGAAGAGGTCTATGGCCGCGAGTACGACCTGGACATCTTCATGATCGTTGCGGTCAACGACTTCAACATGGGCGCCATGGAAAACAAGGGCCTGAATATCTTCAACTCCAGCTGTGTGCTGGCCCGCGCCGAGACCGCTACCGATGCCGCCCACCAGCGGGTCGAAGCAGTGGTTGCCCACGAGTACTTCCACAATTGGTCGGGCAACCGGGTGACCTGCCGCGACTGGTTCCAGCTGTCGCTGAAAGAAGGCTTCACCGTGTTTCGCGATTCCCAGTTCTCGGCGGATATGAACTCGGCCACGGTCAAGCGCATCGAGGATGTGGCCTACCTGCGCACCCATCAGTTCGCCGAAGATGCCGGCCCGATGGCTCATCCGGTGCGCCCCGAGTCCTTTATGGAGATTTCCAACTTCTACACCCTGACCGTCTATGAGAAGGGTTCGGAAGTGGTGCGCATGATCCGCACCCTGGTCGGTGACGCGGGTTTCCGTCAGGGCAGTGACCTGTACTTCGAGCGTCACGATGGGCAAGCGGTTACCTGCGACGATTTCATCAAGGCCATGGAAGACGCCAACGGCGTCGACCTGACCCAGTTCAAGCGTTGGTACAGTCAGGGCGGCACACCGCGCCTGGTCGTCAGCGAGGCTTACGATGCCGCCGCCAAGACCTACAGCCTGACCTTCCGCCAGAGCTGCCCGGCCACGCCAGGGCAGCTCGACAAGCAGCCCTTCGTGATTCCCGTGGAGCTGGGCCTGCTCGGCGCGCAGGGCCAGGCCCTGCCGCTGCGGCTGGTCGGTGAAGCCGCTGCAGGCGCGACGTCGCGGGTGATTTCGATCACCGAAGCCGAGCAGCTGGTGACCTTTGTCGATGTCGCCGAACAGCCATTGCCCTCGTTGCTGCGCGGCTTCTCTGCCCCGGTCAAGCTGAGCTTTCCCTACAGCCGCGATCAGTTGATGTTCCTCATGCAGCACGACGCCGACGGCTTCAACCGTTGGGAAGCCGGCCAGCAGTTGTCCGTGCAGGTGTTGCAGGAGTTGATCGGCCAGCATCAGCGTGGCGAGACCCTGCAACTGGACCAGCGTCTGGTCAGTGCACTGCGCAGCGTGCTGGAGAATGCGTCGCTGGATCAGGCCATGGTCGCCGAGCTGCTGTCGTTGCCGGGCGAGGCTTACCTCAGCGAGATCAGCGACGTGGCTGATGTCGAGGCCATCCATACGGCCCGCGAGTTCGCCCGCAAGCAACTGGCCGATGCGCTGTTCGATCTGCTCTGGCAGCGTTACCAGGCCAATCGCGAGCTTTCGCGCAGCACCGCCTATGTCGCCGAGGCCGAGCACTTCGCCCGCCGCAGCCTGCAGAACATTGCGCTGTCCTACCTGATGCTCAGTGGCAAACCCGAGGTGCTGGCGGCGTGTCTGGAGCAGTTCGAGGTGTGCGACAACATGACCGAGCGCTTGGCGTCGCTGGCGGTGTTGGTTAATTCGACATTCGATGAGGAAAAAGCCAAGGCCTTGGCCAGCTTTGCCGACTTCTTCAAGGACAACCCATTGGTCATGGATCAGTGGTTCAGTGTCCAGGCAGCTTGCAGCCTGCCGGGCGCCCTGGCGCGCGTGCAGGAACTGATGACGCACCCGGCCTTCACCCTGAAAAACCCGAACAAGGTGCGAGCCCTGATCGGCGCATTCACTGGGCAGAATCCGGTCAACTTCCATCAGGCTGATGGCAGCGGCTACCGCTTCCTGGCCGATCAGGTGATTATCCTGAATGCCCTCAACCCGCAGATCGCCTCGCGCCTGCTCGGGCCGTTAACCCGCTGGGGTAAATACAGCGACGCGCGTCAGGCCTTGATGAAGGCCGAGCTGGAGCGGGTCCTCGCTTCTGGCGAACTGTCCAGCGATGTGTTTGAGGTGGTCAGCAAAAGCCTCGCCTGACCGCCTCGGCGCGGGTCTGAACGTGTTATCGGTCACCGACCGGTAACACGTTTGGGGTACTAAGGTGCAGATACAAAAAGCGCCTTATGCGTGAGTAGCTACGTGGCTGTAAGTGTTTGCGTTTGTTTTGCATGCGCGCGGGGCTGATGGCGGCACTAGACCGCACAAGCACAATAATCTGTCCACGCGGTGGTGAAGTCTCGATGGAAGTTGAATTTTGTAAAACGCGCCGGCGAGCTGTCTCGGCCAAGGTGGCGTGTGGCTTCGCCACTGTTCTGCCGTTGTTGCTTGCGCAGGCCCAGGCAGTGGAGTTCAGCTTTGCCGACAAGCAAGTGAGCGGTTCGATCGACAGCACGCTGTCCTTTGGCCAGCTCTGGCGAGTGCAGGGGCGCGACAAGAGTAACGACGACATTAATGCCAATGATGGCAATCGCAACTTCGATACCGGCCTGGTTTCCGAGGTGTTGAAAATCACCTCTGACCTGGAGGCGAACTACCGTCATTACGGAGTTTTCGTCCGCGGTACGGCGTTTTATGACAGCCAGATCATGGACAAGCGTAACGATTACCTCAGCGCCAACGATCCGCGGCAGCCGAGCCAGAACTTCCCGAACGATGACCGCTTCACCTCGGCCACGCGGCACAAGGCAGGGCGTGGCGCGCAGATTCTCGACGCCTATGTGTATGGCAACTGGGATGTCGCGGATATGCCACTGACCGCCCGCGTTGGACGTCAGGTCTTCAATTGGGGGGAGGGCCTGTTCTACCGTGGCGCGATCAACACCACCAACCCGGTCGATGCGGCCAAGTTCCGTTTACCGGGTGCCGAGGTCAGGGAGGTGCTGGTGCCGGTTGCGGCTCTCAGTTTCAATATCGGCCTGAGCGATAACCTGTCGATGGAAACCTTCTACCAGTGGAACTGGCAGGAAACCGCGATCGACCCGGTGGGTACTTACTTTTCCGAGACGGATCTGTTCGCCGAGGGGGGCAATACGGCCTATACCCAGAGCGACAACTTTGCCATCCCGCAGATCGCAACGCCGACCCTCGGTTTGTATGACCAATTGGTCGGTGGTGGTCTTCTGCAAGGGCAGGGTTTCTATGATCGAAGCCGTGGCGTGATCAAGGTTGCCAATATCCAGTCGGATCTGAATGCCAGGGACGATGGCCAGTTTGGTGTGGCCCTGCGCTATATCGCCGAACAGCTTAATGCCACCGAGTTCGGTTTCTTCCTGGTCAATTACCACGCCAAGGAGCCGACCATTTACGCCGACCTGAATGCTGACTATGCCGGGGTGAATGCCGATGCGCTGTGCGCTGCAATTGGTGGTGCCAGTTGTGCCGACCTGACTCTGGCGGCCGGCATGGGCAATGCGGGCGCCGCGCAAGCCCTGGCCGGGGCTGCCGGGGTTGCCGCCATCGATGTGGCGAACCAGGTCAATGGGCGTCGCGAGTACGCTGAAGATATTCGCATGTACGGCATGAGCTTCAATACCACCCTGGGTGAGGCGTCGGTGTTTGGTGAGTTGGCCTACCGGCCCAACCTGCCCATCGGCATCGCCGCCAGCAACGATCTGCTGGGTGATTTGCTCAGCCAGGCGTTGCCCCTGGCTAATGGCGATGTGGTCAATGTCGGTGGGCAGTTGGTCACGCGAAACCAGCAGATCCACAGCTACGAACGGGTCGAGGCCTTTAACGGCTCGCTGGGCAGTATTTACAGCTTTGGCCCCAGACTCGGCTTCGACGCGTTGCTGGGTGTGGTCGAGCTGGCATCCGAGCACATCCGCGGCAGCGACCTGCAGTACCGTTCACGCAACGGCACGCGCTATTACGTCGGGCGTGGTGATGGTTCCTATATCTCCGGTTACGAACGCGACGATCAGATCAACAAGAACGCCTACGGCTACACCCTGTTGCTGTCCGGCACCTGGAACGATGTCTATGCCGGGATCAATCTGTCGCCCTTCGCGGTGTTCAAGCATGACTTCGAGGGCAATGCGCACCAGACCGGCAACTTCATCGAGGGTCGCAAGGCTCATACCCTTGGTCTGCGGGCCAGCTACCTGAACAGCCTGCAAGCCGAGCTGCAGTACACCGAGTTCTATGGTGCCGGGCAGAACAACGCAGGGCGTGACCGCGACAGTGTCGGTGCCAACGTCAAGTATTCCTTCTGATGTGCATCGCTGGCCATGCCCCAGGCGTGCAGCAGGTACGTGCTCGATGAGTTATCACGGAGAGTCACCATGCTGAACATGCATTCGCTGGTCGCGGCCATCATGCTGTCGCTGTGCGCAGGTTCCCTGCTGGCAGCGGTTAGCGCAGATGAAGCGGCCAGTCTGGGCACGACGCTAACGCCGTTCGGTGCCCAACGTGCGGGCAATGCCGCCGGCACTATTCCAGCGTGGACCGGCGGGATCACCCAGGCGCCTGCGCAATACCAAGCTGCTGGCCAGCACCATCCGGATCCATTTGCTGCCGACCGGCCGCTGTTCACCATCACCAGCGCCAACCTGCAGCAGTACCAAAGCAACCTGACAGCAGGCCAGCTCGCGCTGTTCGAGAGCTACCCGGACAGCTACCAGATGCCGGTCTATCAATCTCGCCGCTCGGGGTCGGCGCCGCAGTGGGTCTACGACAACATTCAGAAAAACGCTACCAGCGCCAGGCTGCTGGACGGTGGCAATGGCTTTGCCGATGCCTATGGGGCTATTCCATTCCCGATCCCGCGCAGCGGTGTTGAAGCCTTGTGGAACCACATTGCCCGCTACCGTGGCCACTATATTGTGCGCCGCGCTTCGGAAGTGGCGGTGCAGCGCAACGGTGCCTACTCGCTGGTGACCTCGCAGCAGGAGGCGCTGTTCAAATACTACGACCCGCAAGGCTCCTACCGCGATCTGGACAACAACCTGTTCTATTACCTGTCATTTACCAAAAGTCCGGCGCGTCTGGCCGGTGGTGCGGTGCTGGTTCACGAGAAGCTCGATCAGGTCAAGGAGGCGCGCCAGGCCTGGGGTTACAGCCCTGGTCAGCGCCGTGTGCGGCGTGCACCGAATCTGGCGTATGACACGCCGATTGACGTTGCCGATGGCTTACGCACCGCCGACGACACCGACATGTTCAACGGTGCTCCGGATCGCTATGACTGGCAGCTGCTGGGCAAGCAGGAAATCTACATTCCCTACAACAACTATCAAGTGACCAGCCCTGCGGTCAGCTACAAGGAGCTGCTGCAGGTCGGTCATTTGAACCCGGCGTTCACCCGTCACGAGTTGCACCGGGTGTGGGTTGTCGAAGGCACACTGAAATCTACTGCCCGGCACATCTACTCCAGGCGCACCCTGTATCTCGATGAGGACAGCTGGCAAGCGGCGGTGGTCGATCAGTACGACGGTCGTGGCCAGTTGTGGCGCGTATCAATCGCCTACCTGAAGAACTACTACGAGTTACCCACCACCTGGTCGGCGCTGGACGTTTTCCACGATCTGCAGGCGCGTCGTTACCACGTACAGAACCTGGATAACCAAGAGTCAGGCACCATCGACTTCAGTCAGCCGGTTCCAGATGACGGCTACTTCAAGCCGGCGGCCTTGCGCCGTCGCGGCACCCGCTGATGTTCGTGTAGTGTTGGCAAAAGGCCGCTACAGTGGCGGCCAGCTTTGCCTATCAATAAATCGAATAAGCGCTCAATCATGCGGGCTGGCTTTAACAAAACATAACGTCACGCTGATTGTCAGGTCTTTCAAAAGCTCGCTAGCATAGGCGGTCTGCTAAAAAGCAGGACCACCGATAAAAATAAGGGGAAGGTATATGAGTGAGCCCATCATGCGGCGCACCCGGGCCGGTCTGTTCAACGTACCGGCGTTGAGTGTCTACTCGTCGTTGGTCAAAGCGCTTTCGCTCTGCAGTGTGCTGTCGATTGTGCTGTTCGCTGCCGCGCCGTTGCAGGCGCAAACCGCCGCTGATTCAGCCGTCCGTTACTCGATCGAATCGCCGAAAGCAGTTGAGAAGCTGTTGTTGGATGTCACGCGTGCTGGCCAGCGCTTGGTGGCTTTGGGTGATCGCGGGCATATCCTCTACTCCGATGACAACGCCGCCAGCTGGGTCCAGGCCAAGGTGCCAACCCGGCAGATGCTTACCGCGCTGTTCTTTGTTGATGATCAACACGGCTGGGCGGTAGGCCACGATGCACAGATTCTCGCCAGTAACGATGGCGGCGTCACCTGGGTCAAACAGTTCGAGGACCTGCAGCGCGAGGAAGGCTCGCCTTTCCTGGATGTCTGGTTCCAGGATGTAAACACTGGTTTTGTCGTCGGCGCCTACGGTGCGCTGTTCACGACAAACGATGGCGGCAAGCGCTGGGAAGATGTCAGCGATCGTCTCGATAGCGAAGACGGTTACCACCTGAACGCCATCGTCGCGGTCAAGGATGCAGGGTTGTTCGTCGTCGGCGAACTGGGCGGCATGTTCCGCTCGGCCGATCTGGGGCAAACCTGGGAAACCATCCAGGGGCCCTATGAGGGTTCACTGTTTGGTGCGCTGGGCACCGGCGAGTCTGGCAGCCTGCTGGTCTATGGCCTGCGTGGCCACCTGTTCCGCTCCGCCGACTTCGGTGACAGCTGGCAGCAGATCGCGCTGAATACCCCGAATAATGGCCCGCTGGAATTCGGTTTAGCCGATGGCAATCGATTTGCCGACGGCTCGATCGTGGTGGTTGGGCATGGCGGCAGCGTGCTGAAAAGCGGCGATGATGGTCGCAGCTTCAGCTTGCTCAATCGCACCGACCGGCTCTCGCTGGCGGGTGTCACTGCACTGGATAACGGCAACCTGATTCTGGTGGGGCAGGGCGGCGTCCATGTCGCTTCGCCGACTGGCGCTGATCTGGGCCAACAATAATAAGCCGGGAGAGTTTGCATGAGTAAGCATCAACAACAACCTGCGTCTGTCCTCGAACGGTTGATCTTCAACAATCGTCCGGCTGTGATTGTGCTGTGCCTGCTGATCAGCGTGTTTCTGTTCTATCAAGCTGCGCAGGTGCGTCCACAAACCAGCTTCGAAAAGATGATCCCGCTGGGCCATCCCTACATCCAGAAGATGATCGAGCATCGCAACGATCTGGCGAACCTGGGCAATACCGTGCGCATCTCGGTGGAGGCGCTCGACGGTGACATCTTCTCCAAGGAGTACATGGAGACGCTGCGGCTGATCAACGATGAAGTGTTCTACATTTCCGGTGTCGATCGCTCCGGTCTGAAATCGCTGTGGAGCCCGAGCGTTCGCTGGACCGAGGTGACCGAAGAGGGTTTCGCTGGCGGCGAAGTGATTCCGCAGACCTATGATGGCTCCTCCGACAGCCTGGAGGAGTTGCGCAGCAATATTCTCAAATCCGGGCAGGTCGGCCGGCTGGTGGCCAACAACTTCAAGTCGAGCATCGTCGATGTGCCGTTGCTTGAGTCTTATCCGGACCCTAACGACCAGAGCAAGCTGATTCCGCTCGACTACCAGGCGTTCTCCCACGAGCTGGAAGATAAGATTCGCGAGAAGTTCCAGACGCAAAACCCCAATGTGAAGGTACACATCATCGGCTTCGCCAAGAAAGTCGGCGATTTGATCGATGGTCTGGTTGGCGTGGCGATGTTTTTTGCCGTGGCCATTGGCATCACCTTCGTGTTGCTGCTGTGGTTCACCAACTGTTTCAAAAGCACCATTGTGGTCATCAGCACAACCTTGATCGCCGTGATCTGGCAGCTAGGCCTGTTGCATACCCTGGGTTTCGGTCTTGACCCTTATTCGATGCTGGTGCCGTTCCTGGTATTCGCCATTGGTATTTCCCATGGCGTACAGAAGATCAACGGTATTGCCATGGCCTCGGGCGAGGCAACGACCCCGTTGGCTGCCGCGCGTATGGCGTTCCGTCAATTGTTCATACCCGGCTTGGTCGCCTTGCTGTCTGATGCGGTCGGCTTTATCACCCTGCTGCTGATCGATATTGGTGTGATTCGCGAGCTGGCTATCGGCGCATCGTTGGGTGTGGCGGTGATCATTCTGACCAACCTGATCCTGCTGCCAGTGATGATTTCCTACATTGGCATCAGCAAGAAGGCGGTCAAGGTCAGCCGTGAAGAGGCGGCCAAAGACCATCCGGTCTGGCGTATGATTTCCAACTGCGCCCACCCGATGGTTGCGCCGGTGTCTGTGCTGATTGCCGTGGTGGCTTTGGCCGGTGGTGCCTGGTATGGCCAGAATCTGAAGATTGGCGATCTCGATCAGGGCGCGCCCGAACTGCACCCTGATTCGCGCTACAACCTGGATAACGATTTCGTCATCCGCAACTACTCGACCAGCTCCGATGTGCTGGTGGTGATGGTCAAGACCGGATCGGAAGGCTGCTCGACCCACCAGACCTTGTCAGCCATGGACGAGCTGATGTGGACCATGGAAAACACCGAGGGCGTGCAGTCGGCCATCTCCATGGTCACGGTGTCGCGCCAGGTGATCAAGGGCATGAACGAAGGCAACCTGAAATGGGAAACCCTGTCGCGTAACCAGGACGTGCTGAACAACTCCATCGCCCGCGCCGACGGCTTGTATAACGCTGATTGTTCGGTGGCGCCGGTACTGGTGTTCCTCAACGACCACAAGGCCGAAACCCTTGAGCGTGCGGTTGCGGTGGTCGAAGACTTCGCCAAGGAAACCAACAAGGAAGGCCTGGAGTTCATCCTGGCGGCCGGTAACGCCGGTATCGAAGCGGCCACCAACGAGGTGATCGCAGCGTCCGAGACCACCATGCTGCTGGCGGTCTATGCCGCAGTGAGCATCATGTGCTTGCTGACATTCCGCTCGATTGCCGCCACCTTGTGTGTGATTTTGCCGCTGGTGTTGACCTCGGTGTTGGGTAACGCGCTGATGGCTTACATGGGTATCGGGGTCAAGGTGGCAACCCTGCCGGTGATTGCCCTGGGTGTGGGTATCGGTGTCGACTACGGCATCTATATCTACAGTCGCCTGGAAACCTTCCTGCGCCAAGGGCTGTCGTTGCAGGAGGCTTACTACGAGACCCTCAAGTCGACCGGTAAGGCCGTGCTGTTCACCGGCGTGTGCCTGGCGATCGGTGTGGCGACCTGGATGTTCTCGGCGATCAAGTTCCAGGCCGACATGGGCCTGATGCTGACTTTCATGTTCCTCTGGAACATGATCGGCGCGATCTGGCTGCTGCCGGCACTGGCGCGCTTCCTGATCAATCCGGAGAAGCTGCGTAACAAGGGCTGATAGGTAGGCGCAGCACTAAAAAACCGCGGCCTCAGGGTCGCGGTTTTTTTATGTCGGCCCTACAGGCGCTGAGCCGGTAGCTGTCGCCTGATGCTCGCCACGGGGTTATCGTGGGTTAGCTTCAACCTACTCAAGGTGGAATAACGCCATGCTCCTGAGTCTGGCTGCCGATGCTGTGCTGCTTGTGCATCTGTTGTTCATTGTTTTTGCGCTGCTGGGTGGCGTGCTGGTGTTGCGCTGGCGTTGGCTGGCCTGGCTGCACCTGCCTGCCGTGCTCTGGGCTGCGACAGTCGAAGCACAGCAGTGGCTGTGCCCACTGACACCACTGGAAAATGCCTTGCGTCAGGCTGCCGGAGAAGCGGGCTACGGCGCTGGTTTTGTTGAGCACTACCTGCTGCCGATCATCTACCCGGCCGGGCTTACGCCCGGTATCCAGCTGTGGCTGGCGGTCTTGGTCGTGTTGCCGAACCTGCTGGTGTACGGCCTTTTGCTCTGGCGTTGGCGCGGCCGCTAGCCGGCTTGCCAGTGGCTGCAGTTTGCTCTGGTCATTCAGCAACATGATGGTGCGTGGGGCTGATTATTTCCTTGGCTACACTGCGCCCTGTCTTCCATCGCACAACAAGGCGACTTCCATATGCAAAATCGCATGATGATTACCGGCGCGGGTTCCGGGTTGGGTCGTGAAATCGCCCTGCGCTGGGCGCGCGAGGGCTGGCGTCTGGCGCTCGCCGATGTCAACGAGGCGGGCCTCGCCGAAACCCTGGAGTTGGTCCGTGCAGCCGGTGGTGATGGCTTCACCCAGCGCTGCGACGTGCGCGACTACAGTCAACTGACTGCTCTGGCGCAGGCCTGCGAAGAAAAGTTCGACGGTATCGATGTGATCGTCAACAACGCCGGCGTGGCCTCGGGCGGGTTCTTCGGCGAGCTGTCGCTGGAGGACTGGGACTGGCAGATCGCGATCAACTTGATGGGGGTGGTCAAGGGCTGCAAAGCGTTCTTGCCGTTGATCGAGCGCAGCAAGGGCAAAATCGTCAACATCGCGTCGATGGCAGCCTTGATGCAAGGCCCGGCGATGAGCAACTACAACGTGGCCAAGGCTGGTGTGGTGGCGCTGTCGGAAAGCCTGTTGATCGAGTTGAAGATGCAGGAAGTCGGTGTGCATGTGGTGTGCCCGTCATTCTTCCAGACCAACCTGCTCGATTCCTTCCGCGGGCCGACGCCGGCGATGAAGGCCCAGGTCGGCAAGTTGCTGGAAAGCTCGCCGATCAGCGCCGCGGACATCGCCGACTATATCTACCAGGAGATAGCCAAGGGTGCGTTCATGATCCTGCCCCATGAGCAGGGGCGGATGGCCTGGGCGTTGAAGCAGAAGAACCCGCAGTTGCTGTATGACGAAATGACCAGCATGGCCGACAAGATGCGCGCCAAAGGTAAGCCAGCCTAGTTGAGGCGTGGCCTGGCTGGCGTGGGTTTACCCCTCGCCAGCCAGGTGGTCAACGTGCCATGCGCGCCGAGAAGAAAATCGCCAGGATGATCAGCGTGCCGCCGAGCAGCATGCGCACGGTGGGAATTTCGCTGAACAGCCACCAGGCGAAGGTGATGCCATAGACCGGCTCCAGGGCAAAGATCACCGCAGCGCTGCGCGCCTTGATCACGCGCAGGCTGGCCACAAATAGGCTGTGCGCCAGGCCGGTACAGAATATCCCGAGCATTGCCAGCCAGAACCAGTCGAGCAGCGCCAGGCTTGGCAGCAACGGCCAGGCGAACGGCATGAAGCACAGCAGCACCGTGAGGTTCTGGCCGAGTGCGGCCTGCACCGGGTCCAGGCCGCGGGTGCTGGCGCGATTGAGCAGCGACAGCAGGGCGAACAGCAAGCCCGACAGTACTGCCCAGAGCAGTCCGATGGTGGCCTCGCTGGCGATGTCGAAATTCGGCGTGACCAGAACCAACCCCAGACAGACGACCCCGACCATGGCGAACTCGCTGGGCCGCGTGCGCTCTCGAAACAGCAGGCCTTCCAGTAGCACGGTAAACGCCGGGAAGCTAGCGAAGCCAAGGGTGGCGATGGCCACGCCGGAAACCTTGACCGCCTCGAAGAAGGTCAGCCAGTGGCTGCCGAGCAATAAGCCGCCGAGTGCCAGCATGGCCAGTTGGCGGGCGCTGGGACGTTGGCTGTGCGCCTGGCTAAGGAGGCGGGCGAACAAGGCCAGCGCGATGACGGCGAAAATCGCCCGACCGCCGACGATGGCCATGGGTGTGGTATTCGCCAATTTGCCGAAGATCCCCGACAGGCCGAACAACAGCGCCCCCAGGTGAATCGCCAGCAGTGCCTTGCGCTCGGTCATGCCAGGCACGCGCCATTGGGCCGCGGTTTGTCGAAGCGGGTGTCGTGCGGGTCATACATGCTGGCCACCATCACCTCGGAGTGCGCCCCGAGTTCAACCCTTAGTCCGTAGGCCGGCTTGCAGGCGTGGTCGTTCGGCTCGACGGACAGCCCGGTGCCGACGCGCAATTGCACCTGTTGAAAGTCGGCCCATTCGATGTGCTGCATAACGCGTCCTTGGCTAGCTGATGCTGCATGCAGTCTAAGGAGAGACACGGGCCTTGTCTGTCGCAGGAGTCGCGGGTTTTGTCGCGTCACTCGTGGCGCTGGCGCAACGCGCGCGGGGTGCAGCCAAATTGCCGCAGCAGAGCCGCAGTAAAAGCGCTCTGCGAACTGTAGCCGACGCGAGCAGCGATCTCGCCGACCGCCAGTTGGCTAGTACACAGCAGCTGGTGGGCCAGGTGCAGGCGCCTGCTTCGCACGTAGGCCATGGGGGTCTGGCCGGTTTCGTCGAGAAAGCGCGTATGAAAACGCGCTGCCGATAAACCGGCCAGCCGGGCCAGGTCGCCAACCTGCAGCGGGTAGGCGGCATGTCGGTCGATGTGTGCGTCCAGGGCGGCCAGCGGTAAGCCTCGCACCCTCGCCAACTCGATACCCTCGCTTGCCAGGCTGGCGAGCAGCAGGGCGGCGCCTTGTTGGGCGATCACCGGGTCATTGATCGGGCTGGCCGCGAGCCAACTGACCAGCTGGCTTTGCGCCGGGTTGAGGCAGCGAGCGCCGGGGCGGTCGAGCAGGCGCCGGCTGGCATCTGCGTGGATGCCCAGGTGCTGATGCAGCCAATACTCCGAGGGCACATCGAGCACCAGGCACTGGCTGCCGCTGCTGCTGCCACAAGCGTGTTGCGCCGCCGCCGGCACCACGGCGAGGGACTGGCGGATCACCTGGCTGCCCAGCCCAGCCACTTCGAAGTCCAGTTGGCCGCTAAGGCCGAAGACCAACTGCGCATGGGCATGGCTGTGGTTGAGCAGTTCATGGCTGTAGTGACGCAAAGAGAGCAGCGACGGCATGGCAAGGTCCTCGTGGCAGGACGGCCAGTTTAGCAGGCTGTTGAAAAACTACCTGCGTTGGCAATCCGGCGTTAAAAACGGCCTCGGAATGCTCATTTACAGCCAGTAAACTCCGCTTCCTCGGCCGTTTTTGCCTTGTCTTGCCTGCCTCGCCTACATTTTTCAACGGCCTGCTAGCAGGCAGCTGGCCGTGGACGGGGTGGGTCGCTGTCATTGAACTGCCATGGCTTCGTCACAGAGCTTTCACCGCAGGCATGCAGGCTTGTAAAAACCCAGCCGGAGGCCGCCCATGACCAGCGCCCAGCTCGCCAAGCCGAGTCGCAAGCAACGCGTTCGCACCCTGTGGATTTCCGATGTTCATCTAGGTACCCGGGATTGTCAGGCCGAACACCTGGCGGCGTTCCTCAAGCGCTATCAGGTCGACCGGATTTACCTGGTGGGCGACATCATCGACGGCTGGCGATTGCGCAGCGGGGTGTACTGGCCACAGAGCCATAGCAACGTGATCCGGCGCCTGCTGACCATGAGCAAGCGCGGCACCGAGGTGATCTATGTCACTGGCAATCATGACGAGTTTCTGCGCCGTTATTCGTCGCTGATGCTGGGTAATATCCAGTTGGTCGACGAGGCCGAACACATCACCGCCGATGGTCGTCGTTTACTGGTGATCCATGGCGACCAGTTCGATGTGATCACCCGTTACCACCGCTGGTTGGCCTTTCTCGGCGACTCGGCCTACGAGATCACCCTCACGCTCAACCGCTGGCTCAATCATTGGCGCAGTCGTTACGGCTACGGTTATTGGTCGCTGTCGGCCTACCTCAAGCACAAGGTCAAGGGCGCGGTGAACTTCATCAGCGACTTTGAGCAGGCGATCGTCCATGAATGCGTCAAGCGCGGCTTCAATGGTGTGGTCTGCGGGCACATTCACCATGCCGAGATTCGCCCGATGGGTGATGTGGAATACATGAATTGCGGCGACTGGGTCGAGTCCTGCACGGCCTTGATTGAGCACCTGGATGGCCATATTGAACTGTATCGGCTGGCCGATGACCAGGCTCGTCAAGCCTTGGTACTGGGCGACCAGCTGGTAGCAGTCGAGCCGGCTGCATGAGAATACTGATCGTCTCGGACGCCTGGCTACCTCAGGTCAACGGCGTGGTCACCAGCTTGCAGGCTCTGGTCGGCGAACTGCGCAGCCTTGGTCATCAGGTCAAACTGCTGTCGCCGCAGGACTTTCGCAGCTGGCCGTGCCCGACGTATCCGGAGATTCCGCTGGCGTGGAACCTCTGGCGGGTCGGCCCGGCAATTCGCCAGTTTCAGCCCGACTGTGTGCATCTGGCCACCGAAGGACCACTCGGCTGGGCCGCCAGACGCTGGCTGTGCAAGCGCGGCCTGGCGTTTTCCAGTGCTATCCATACGCGCTTTCCCGAGTACATCCAGGGCCGTTGGCCCTGGGTGCCGCTGCGCTGGGGTTATGCCTACCTGCGCGTTTTCCATCGCCCGAGCGAGGCCGTGCTGGTAACCACTGAACGCATGCGCACGGAGTTTGCCGGCTGGGGCCTGCAGCGCCTGCTGCTGTGGCGCAAGGGCGTCGATACGCGCTTGTTTAAGCCGCAGGCACAGCAGTTCGGGGCGCTCAAACCGGTGTTCCTGTGTGTCGGGCGGGTCGCCACGGAAAAGAACCTGGAGGCCTTTCTCGACCTTGACCTGCCCGGCGAGAAGCGGGTGGTCGGCGACGGTCCGCTGCGTGAAGCCTTGCAGGCGCGTTACCCGGCGGTGAAGTTTCTCGGCTATCGGCACACTGCAGAATTGGCCGAAGCCTATCGTCAGGCCAGCGTGCTGGTGTTTCCCTCGCGCACCGATACCTATGGCCTGGTGATGCTCGAGGCGTTGGCCTGCGGTACGCCGGTGGCGGCTTTTCCCGTGCCTGGCCCATTGGATGTGCTGGAGGCGGGCGTGACCGGGGTGATGCGCGAAGATTTGCGTGCGGCCTGCCTGGCGGCGCTGGAGCTGGATCGCACGCGCTGCGCCGAGTTGGCGGCGCAGGAATCCTGGCGGGTCTCGGCACTGGAATTCCTGGCCCGTCAGCCGTTACTCGGCGGCGCGCCGTGCCTGGGCCAGGAGCCGGTCGCGGAGTTGTAGAGCGCGCTAGGGCAAAGGGCTTCGCGGCTAAAGCGGAGTGACGTCCGGACCGCCCTGGATTCTGCCTCGCACTGATTTGCTGGCCTCTGTGATGGGTATCGCTGCGCTCAAGCCTACGCGGCCCGCCACCTCCTACAAAAGCCGGCGCAAACCAACCCGACGGGTTGATCGATACCCATAGGTGTCGTTGATGGGTAACGCGGCGAACGCAAACCCGGCCACCCTACATGATCACCTTGTCGCGTAATTTCTCGGCGGCCTGCTGCAGCGCCTGAATCACCCGTTGCTTGTCGAAATTCTGGATGCCGTTGGTGTCCAGGTACATGGAGAAGCCAGGCAACTCATGTTCGACATAGCTGGAGGTGGCGCCCAGGTCGCGGCGGAAATCCACCACCTGGTAGATCTGTACCGGACGGGTAAAGCCCTTGACGTTGATCTGGCCCTTGTCGCGGCACATGATCAGATCCTTGACCAGTGAGTAGGTCTCGTGGGAGATGAGGATCTCGCCGGCTTCGGCAGCGCTTTCCAGGCGGCTGGCCAGGTTTACGTCGCGACCGATGATGGTGTAGTCCATGCGCGTATCGGCACCAAAGTTGCCCACCGTGCAGTAGCCGGTATTAAGGCCCATGCGGATTTCCAGCGGTTTGGTAATGCCCTGGGCACGCCACTGTTGGCGCAGCACTTTCATGTGCTTGCGCATGGCCACGGCCATCGATACCGCGGCCATGGCATCTTGCTTGGCGCCTTTGCTGGCCGGGTCGCCGAAGAACACCATGACGCTGTCGCCAATGAACTTGTCGATGGTGCCGCCATACTTCAGGCAGATCTTCGACATTTCATTGAGGTAGGTGTTGAGCAGGTCGGTCAGGGCCTCGGCTTCCAGCTCTTCGGATAGTTCGGTGAAGCCTTTGATATCGGAGAAAAACACCGTGAGTTTCTTGCGCTGGGTCTCCAGGCGCACGCTCTTCTTGCCGGTGAAGATCGACTCCCACACTTGCGGTGACAGGTACTTGGCCAGGTTGCGCGCCAGGCGGGCGGCTTTTTCCTGTTCGCGTTTGATTTCGCAGCGCACCAGGGTCAGGCGCAAGCTTTGCTGGTGAACGAAATAAGCGCTGATGCAGACATACAGGGCGCTGAAGGCGATGCTCACCAAAGCGACCAGAGCCGGTGTGTCGGGGTTGAACTTCAGCTCGATCAACGCGACGCTGAGCAGGGTGCTGCTGAGTGCTGCCAGCATGGCCAGCCCGAGGTAACGCAGGCCACCCTGCAGCATCGAACTGAAGGCCAGAATCAGCAGGCACATCAGGCTCGGGACTACCGACAAGTTGAGCAGGACAAGCACCGCACCGCAGTGCAGCGCGTCGATGAATAGCAGGGCCAGGGTGGTGGGTTGTGCATTATCACCCTTGAAGCGCTGACTCAGGTGGTGAGCCAGGTGCGGATAGAGCAGGGCATACGGCACCAGCCACAGAATGTCGTAGGCGAAATGCTGGGTATAGGTGCCGGCAGCGATGCTTGCGGCCACAGCGATATAGGCCAGTACGCGCGAGTAATACTCGTGTAGGGGTGGCTCCAGCGATGCGCGGAGCCGGGTCTGAGTCGTGGCATTCATGCGGTTGAAACGATTCCTGCTGATTAACCGACGTCTCTGCTGGACGTCTACGTAGCACTAAAAGCGCTGAACCAGGATTGCAACAGAGCGCGGATCATAACCACGCAAGGCGACGCGAGCCAAGCATCACTGCTCAACGGTGTGAAGATGCCGGCCAGTGGATGGTTGGAGGCTGCCGCAACGCGTCGGATCAGAACTTGATACGCCCACTGAAGGCATCCTTGAGCATTACCCAGTCCCCCATGAAACTGTACAGCGGGTATTGAAAGGTGGCCGGGCGGTTCTTCTCGAAGATGAAGTGGCCGACCCAGGCAAATCCATAACCGGCGAAGGGCATGGCCAGCAGCCATAGCCACTGCTGTGTGGTCAGGGCGTAGGCGAGGATGCCCAGCACCAACAGGCTGCCGACGTAATGCAGGCGGCGACAGGTCGGGTTGCTGTGTTCCTGCAGGTAATAAGGGTAGAAGTCGGCAAAGCGGGTGAAACGATCGCTGGGGGGCGTGGCCATGAGCTGTCTCCTGATAATGTACTGGCTGCGCCTGGTATTCAGATTCAGCGGCTGCGCAGTGTTTGCAGTCTAGGCTCGCTGTCCTGTTGGGCCAGTGACATTAAGTGCCAGTTTAGTATCCTGCCAGCGGCTATCCGATGACTTTAATAAGAATAACGCCATGAGCGAACGCACCACTTCATCGAGTTGGGCCTTGGGCATTGTCCAGGCTCTGGAAATGGGCAGTGTCGACTGCCGCGCGATCTTTCGCGAACTGGGGCTGGATTACGCCGCGCTTGCAGATCCCGATGCACGCTTTGCCCAAGATGACATGACCCGTCTATGGCTGCGCGCGGTGGAACTATCAGGTAATCCGGCGATTGGCCTGAACATGGCCAAGGTGGTGCGTCCGGCGTCATTTCATGTGGTTGGCTACGCCTTGATGTCCAGTCGTAGCCTGACCGAAGGGCTCGCGCGCCTGGTGCGCTATCAGCGGATCATCGCCGAGGGCGCCGACCTCAGCTTCCGCACCACGGCCAAGGGGTATGAGTTGATCCTGGCGATTCATGGCGACCGTCTGCCGCCGGCACGGCAAAGCGCCGAGGCCTCGATGGCCTATGCGCTGGCCTTCTGTCGCTGGCTGACCGGCCAGCCGATTCGTCCGCAACAGGTGCTGTTTCAAGGTGAGCCGCCAGCCAACCTCGAACCCTTTCAGCAGGTGTTCCAGGCGCCGCTCAGGTTCAACGCCACGCACTATGCGCTGCTGTTCGAGCGCGCCGATCTGGATCGGCCTCTGCCGACGGCCAATGAGTCGCTGGCCCAGCTGCATGACAGGTTTGCCGGCGAGTACCTGGCGCGCTTCTCGGACAGCCGCGTCAGTCACCAGGTCCGGCAAGTACTGTGCCGCCTGCTACCTCAGGGCGAACCGCGGCGTGAGGTAGTGGCGCAGGCGCTGCATGTGTCGCAACGGACCTTGCAGCGGCGTCTGCAGGACGAGGGGGCGAGCTTTCAGCGCCTGCTCGATGACAGCCGTCGCGAGTTGGCCGAGCAGTACTTGGCTCAGCCCAATCTGACCCTGCTGGAAGTGGCTTATCTGCTCGGTTTTGCCGATCCGAGCAATTTCTTTCGCGCATTTCGGCGCTGGTTTGACCTCACGCCAGGCGAGTACCGCGCGCGGCTGTAGGCGGCTACTGGCAGCCTCAATGCCTCCAGAACGCGGGCATCAGCAGCACCAGCACCGTCAGGATTTCCAGGCGGCCGAGCAGCATGCCGGCGCTCAACAGCCACTTGGCCGTGTCCGGCAGGCTTGAGAAGTTGCCGGCGGGGCCAATGATTGGGCCCATCCCCGGTCCGACCCCGGACACCGTGCTGGCGGCACCGCTGAGCGCGGTGATCCAGTCCAGGCCGCAGAGCGTCAAGGCCAGGGCCAGTAGGGCGATGGTGATGGTGAAGAAAAATGAAAAGGTCAGGATCGAACGGACGATGTCTTCGTCCAGGCGGTGTTGGTTGTATTGCTGCTTGATCACCGCGCGCGGGTGCACCAGTTGTTGCAGGTTGGCCTTGAGCAGAATATAGGCGACCTGGAAACGGAAGATCTTCAGGCCGCCGGCGGTCGAGCCGGAGCAGCCGCCAATAAAGCCCAGGTAGAAGAACAACATGCCGGCAAAGCCACCCCACAGGGTGTAGTCGCCCAGGGCAAAGCCGGTGGTGGTCATGATCGAGGTGGTGTTCACCGCCACATGCCGTACCGCGTCCAGCCAGTGCAGTTCGCTGGTCAGGCTGTACCAGAGGCCAAGTGCCAACCAGGTGCTTAGCAGAATACCGAGGAAGCCGCGTACCTGCTGATCCCTGAACAGCGCCAGGAAGTTGCCGCGAAGGGTCGACACATAGAGCACGAACGGCAGGCTGCCGAGAATCATTACCACTACTGCTACCCAATGTATCGCCGGTTGTGACCATTTGCCGAGCGAGCTGTCAGAGGTCGAGAACCCGCCGGTAGCGATTGCCGACATGGTGTGGTTGATCGCATCGAACAGGCCCATGCCCGCGAGCCAGAACGCCAGGCAACTCAGCAGGCTGATGCCGACATAGGCTGCGACCATGTACTTGGCCACCATGTGCGAGCGCGGCATGACCTTGTCCGAACGATCCGAAGATTCGGTCTGGAACAGGCGCATACCACCGATGCGCAGCATCGGCAGGATCGCAACAGCCATGGCGATGAAGCCGATGCCGCCGAGCCAGTGCAACAGCGAGCGCCAGATCAGGATGCCCGGCGACATGCTGTCCAGGCCGCTGAGCACAGTGGCACCGGTAGCGGTAATGCCCGACATGCTCTCGAAGATGGCATCGGCCAGGCCCATATGCTGGGCCAGCATGAATGGCAGCGAGGCGAAGATGCACACCAGCAGCCAACTCGACACAGTGAGCATGTACATGTCGCGTGGTCGCAGTTCGACCCCTTTCGGGTAGCCCTGGGCGACCATGGACAGCCCGACGACGAAGGTGATCAGGCTCGACCAGAGAAAACCATTGAGCTCATGAGTCCGCTCGAAAATCACCAGGGTAAGCATCGGCACCAGCATGCTCACCGCCAGGGTGATTAAAAATATGCCATTGATAAAGGCGATGATGCGCAGGGTCGGTACGGCCATCTAATGGATTTCCAGGCAAATAATGACGTGATTCCAGGTGCAACTGTTGGTAAGGCGCCGAGTCATCGGCAGCTTTGCCGGTATTTAATGCCTCCAGAACGCGCGGGTAACCAGCACCAGTACGGTGAGGATCTCCAGGCGACCAAGCAACATGCCGAGGGTCAGTAGCCATTTGGCCGCATCTGGCAGGCTGGAAAAATTGCCCGCTGGGCCGATTATCGGGCCAAGCCCCGGGCCGACATTGCACACGGCGGTGGCTGCTGCAGTGAGTGCGGTGGTCCAGTCCAGCCCGATCATCGCCAGCCCCAGGGCGATCAGGCCGATGGTGATGGTGAAGAAGAACGAGAAGGTGAGGATCGAACGGACGATCTCCTCATCAAGGTTGTGCCCGTTATAGCGCTGCTTGATCACCGCGCGCGGGTGGACCAGTTGGTTGAGGCCGCTGCGCAGCAGGGTATAGGCTACTTGAAAGCGAAAGATCTTCAGGCCGCCCGAGGTCGAGCCAGAGCAGCCGCCAACGAAGGTCAGGTAGAAGAAAATCATCACGGCGAAATCGCCCCACAGGGTGTAGTCGCCGAGGGCATACCCAGTGGTCGTGACCACCGAAACCACGTTGAGGGTGACGATGCGCAAGGCATCGAGATAGGCGTATTCGGAGTTTGCCCAGAGCCACAGGCTGAACAGCAGGCAGGTGAAGACCAGCATCGAGATGAGGCCGCGTACTTGCTGGTCCTTGATCATGGCGCGGCGATTGCCACGGATGGTGGCGACGAAGAGGGTGAAGGGCAGGGCGCCCAGCAGCATCAGTACGATTGCTACCCAGTGGGAGGCCGGGCCGAAGTTGGCCATGGAATTGTCGGAGGTGGAATAGCCGCCAGTGGAGATTGAGGTCATTGCATGGTTGATGGCCTCGAACCAGCTCATGCCGGCCAACCAGTAGGCCAGGGTGCCGGCCAGGGTCAAGCCGACGAAAATCGCGATGATGTACTTGGCCGCCATGTGCGAGCGCGGCATGACCTTCTGGCCCCAATCCGATGATTCACTCTGGAACAAGCGCATGCCACCGACGCGCAGCAGCGGCAGAATCGCCACTGCCATGCCGATAAAGCCGATACCACCCAGCCACTGCAGCAGCGAACGCCAGATCAGCAGCCCCGGTGAGGCGCTATCGAGGTTGGTCAGTACGGTGGAGCCGGTGGTGGTGATGCCTGACATGGTTTCGAAGAAGGCGTCGGTGTAGCTGATGTGTTGAATCAGCATCATCGGCAGGGCGGCGAAGACGCACACCACCAACCAACTGGTGGTGGTCAGCATGTACATGTCGCGCGGGCGCAGTTGAGCATCGGCCGGGCGCCCGGTAAGCACCAAGGCAAGGCCGCAGGCCAGGGTGATCAGGCTCGACCAGAGAAAGGCCGCCAGGTCATCGGTGCGCTCGAACACCACGAGCGTCAGCATGGGGATGGTCATGCTGACGGCCAGGGTAATCAGGAAAATGCCGAGGATGAAACCGATGATACGCAGCGTCGGCAGGGCCATGACAAGGAGCTCGGGTTGATTACGGCAAGGGGCGCCATTCTACTCGCGCCGCAGTGGCTGTAAACCTGCTCGATCACGCCGCTGTGCTGGCGTCTGTAGCGTTGTAATCAGTTGTTGCCGGGCATCGCGGAAAACTATTATGCCCACCCGCAATACTGCGCTTTACCCTTGCAGGGTGCTGCATACAGCCGCTTGGCGATTTTTACCCATCTAGCGCCCTCTCGCTCGATCCTGTTTGCGCCAGTAACGCTGGCGTCGGTGAATTTGCGCGCGTCTCTGAGTTGATTCCTGCAGCCAATTTCAGCTGTTGCTGTGTCTCTGGGTAAGAGTATTTACCCAGTGCCCGACACTACGTTCTAGAATTCCCGCTTAATTAAATTCAGGAGGTGGTCGATGGATGCTCTCGATGCTCTGCTACATCGTGTTTCAGTGCCGCGTTTGCGCGAGCCTGCACCCGATGCTGCGCAGCGTGAATTACTGTTTCGCGCGGCATTGCGTGCGCCGGATCACGGACAGTTGCGGCCGTGGCGTTTTCTCACGATTGAGGGGGCTGCGCGTGAGCAGCTGGGTGAGCTGTTTGCCCAGGCCATGGCCGCCGGTGCTGATGACATCAGCGAGGAAGCCTTGGTCAAGGCGCGCGCCATGCCGCTTCGGGCGCCGTTGCTGGTGGTGGTGATTGCGCGTGTGCAGGCTCAATCCAAGGTGCCGGCGCAGGAGCAGGTAATCGCCGCGGGTTGCGCTACCCATGCCATTCTGCTCGCCGCCCATGCCCAGGGCATCGGCGCGGTATGGCGCACCGGTGAGCTCAGCTACAACGCTCACGTGGCGCAGGGGCTTGGTTTGGGCAGTGACGAGCAGATTATCGCCGTCCTCTACCTGGGCACTGCCGAGCGTGAATTACGCAAACCTGCGCCATTGGCGGTAGCCGATTTCGTCAGCCCCTGGCCTGGCGTGTAGCGGGCGATTCATAGGGGCGGGCGCAGGTTCATCGGCGCGCCAGAAAAACTGGCGGAACGCCGCCCTTACAGACTGGCTTGCGGCGTGAGCGGTAGCTGCAAGCTGGCGCTGAAGCCTCCTTCGGGGTGATTGGTCAGGACGAGCCGGCCGCCGTGGCGCTCTGCGGCGCGGCGCGCAATTGCCAGGCCCAGCCCATGACCTGGCGAGTTTTGCCCTGGCGCGCGAAAGAAGGGCTCGCCCAGCCTGGTCAGGTATTCGGCAGCAACGCCCGGTCCGTGGTCGCGTACGCTGAGGCATAGCTCGCCGGCTTGATGCTCGGCCTTGAGCTCAATCGGCTGGCCGGCCGGGTTAAAGCGCACGGCATTGCGCAGCAGGTTATCCAGCGCTCGTTCGAGCATATCCGGCCAGCCGCACAGGCTTATTCCTGGTTGCAGCTTGATCTCCACCCGCTGCTCTGGGGTGTTGAGTTGCGCCTCTTCCTGCAGCTTGCGCAGCAGCGCGGCAAGGTCGACGGGTTGCGCTGCGCCAGGGTCGGCGTCGAGACGGGCGAGGGCGAGAATCTCGCTGATCAAGGTTTCCAAACGGTCGCATTCGCGCGCCAGGCGCGGCCAGAGCTTGTCCCGTTGGTCGGAATCAGCGCGCTCGGCCAGTGCCAGGGCGATGCGCAAGCGCGCCAGTGGCGAGCGCAGTTCGTGGGACACGTCACGCAGCAGTTGGCGCTGACTGCCGATCAGCCCTTGCAGGCGTGCACCCATGCGGTTGAAATCGCGGGCCAGCACGCCGAGTTCGTCCCGTCTATTGGCCAGGCGGGCCAGGCTGTTTTGCTGGTAGGCGGTCTGGCCGAGGTCATGCACCGCGCCGCGCAGGCGGTTCAGTGGGCGGGTAATGGACAGCGTCACCAGCAGGCTGAGCAGGGTCAGTACAACCAGTGCGATGGCCAGTGCACTGAGCGGCCAGAGCAGGCTGCCTCGGTGCCAGGCGGCCAGTTCCGGGTGGGGGATGCGGTAAACAAACAGGTAGGTTTCGCCGCTCTGCGGGCTGCTGTAGTCGGTGGTCAGGCGGCGCCAGGGCAGGCGTTTTTCATTCTTCTGGCGTGCCTCGTAGGCGGCCGCGCGCGGTGGAAACGTCCCCCTGACCAAGGGCTGGCCGTTGTCATCGAGTACTTGTACGTTGAGGCGCGACACATCTTTGCGTCGCTCGAGATAGGCCTGAGCGGCAGCTGCGCCTTGCTCTTCGTAGTGGCGGGTCCAGGTTTCGGCCAGTCCATCAAGGGCCGGATGCTGGCTGAGAATCCAGGCGTCCTGATTCAGTACTCGCCCCAGCAGCATGGACAGCCCTGCCACCAAGGCGAGGGCGAGCCAAAAGCTGGCCAAAATGCGCCAGAACAATGAACGCACGGGTCACTCCTCAGTAATTAAAAAACCCATCAAGCCTGAGCTTGATGGGTGGGGTGGATCAGGAGCAGCCGCAGCCGCTTGCCATCATTCGGCCTTGTCGGCCTGCTCGGCTTTCCATACGTTGAAGGCTGCACGCTCGGCGCGGCGTTCCTGCATGTTCTTCTGGTGCTCGTCGAAGGCCTTCTGCTGCTCGGGTTTGAGCAGGTTGCGAATGGCGCTGTGCTGTTTGTCCTTGGAGGCTTTCAGCTCGTCTTGCATGGCCTTTTGTTCGGCTGCGGGCAGTTTTTCCAGGTAGCGCTGGTTGATTTCGTGGAGGCTCTTCATCTGGTCGCCCATCAATGTACGGATCTCACGGTGTTGCTCTTTGCTCAGGTCGAGGTCTTTGAACATCCGCGAACCGTGCTTGTCACCGTGCCCGCCATGGTGGCCGCCGCCGTGATACGAGCCGCCTTCAGGCATGGCCATGGCCAGCGTTGGCAGAGTCAGTGTGAGTAACAGGGCGGTGAGAGTCTTGCGCATGGTGTGTCTCCTTGTCTCGATGCCGGTTAGTTACCGGATGCGCCCAGTCTAGAGCGGTCAAGGTCAAGAGCCGTCAGGCGAGGGTAAAGCTTGCGTAAAGGCGCGCTACGTGTGGCTTTACCCGGCAATCTCAGGCGCTGTAGTAGTAGCCGCGGCTGCGCAAGGCAAGGATGCGCGGGCGTCCGTCCGGGTGCGGGCCGAGTTTTTTGCGCAGGTTGCTGACGTGCATGTCCAGGCTGCGGTCATACAGGGTCAGCTTGCGGCCCAACGCCAGTTGCGCCAGCTCCTGCTTACCCACGGGTTCGCCGGGCTGTTGCAGCAGGGTTTCGAGCAGGCGACTTTCCGACAGGGTGAGAATGACCTCATGCTCGCCGATAGTCGCCACGCCACGGGCTTGACTGAAGCACAAGTCGCCCAGTTGCAGTTGGCTGGTCACCGTCGGGTGCACGCTGCGCCGCAATACGGCGCGCAGGCGTGCGGTCAACTCGCGGGGGTCGCAGGGCTTGGCCAGATAATCGTCGGCGCCAAGCTCAAGACCAAGGATGCGATCCAGCGGCTCACCCCTGGCGGAGAGCATCAGCACCGGTAACTCCGGGTAGTCACTGCGTAATTGCTTGAGTAACTCCAGGCCACTGCCGTCAGGCAGCATCACATCGAGTATCACCGCATCGGGTGTCTGGTTGGCCAAGGCAAGGCGTGCGCTGCTGCCATCATGGCAAGCGCTGACCTGGAAACCTTCCTGCTCCAGCCAACTGGCCAGCAGCTCACAGAGTTCGATGTCATCGTCGATCAGGAGAAGAGCGCTCATACTAAATTCAGTTTATCCACTCACGCCGTGAACGACGATTGCCGCGCAGCAGTGCGCCGAGAATGACGCCCAGCAGTGCGGCGCCGGCGCCCACGGCGAACCATTGTTGTTGATCGCCGAGCAGCGGTTTGGGCGCTTCGGCCTGGGTTTTCTTCAATTGTAGTTTGAGGCGTTGGTTTTCCTGGCGCAGGCGTTGTAATTGCGCGCTTTCGCGCTCGCCTGCGCTGGCTTGCAGTTCTGCATTCAAGGCTTCGCGCTGCTGCTCACTGGTGGCCAGGCGCTGTTCGAGGGCGTCGATCTGTGCCTGCTCTGCAGTGGCGGTGGAGGCCGGCGGGTTTTGCTCAGCATAGGTAACAAGCGGCAGCAGCAACAGCGCAAACAACAAAGACCGCGGGCCTGGTCGCATCGGAACTCCTGTGTCCTATTGGATCGTTAGGGGAGAGCTGCAGTGGCTGGTGCGTATTAAGGCAGTACCAGCTTGAATGGCTTGACCTGCACCGAGGCATAGACGCCTGCCGCGCGGTAAGGGTCGGCATCGGCCCAGTGTTTAGCTGCAGTCAGCGAGTCGAACTCGGCAACGATCAGGCTGCCGGAAAAGCCCGCCGGGCCTGGGTCCGTGCTGTCGATGGCTGGATGCGGGCCAGCGAGAACCAGGCGGCCTTCGCTTTTCAGCTGCTCCAGCCGCGCGACGTGCGCAGGACGGGCAGCCAGACGGTTTTCCAGGGAGTTTTCAACATCGGTTGCGATAATGGCGTAGAGCATCTCAATCCTTAATGGCTGGTTGCCAGTCGTTATTAATGCAGAAAAGCAGCATGGACTGACAAAGTCGAGAAATTGTTTGGCGATTCGTTGAACGTTATCCGCTTGGCGGCCCGTTGCACATACAGTGAGTAGTGACGGCAGTCTCGTATCACGATGCGCCTGGCGTCAGAGGCTAGAAGTCTGCAGCCCCATGCTCACGAATGAGTGCCTAACGCGTTTCTTCTGCCCTGAGGGCGGGCATTAACTTGTCACTATTCAACGGTTTATTAGTGATGTCAGCAAGAGTTCGCCAGTGTCGGCATAATAACAAACATAAATTATCGAGAAAGCGCTCCTTATGGATGTTGATTTGCATTGTCACAGCACAGCCTCAGACGGTGCGCTCGCACCGGCGGTGGTGGTTGCGCGGGCACATGAACGTGGTGTGCGGCTATTGGCACTGACCGATCACGACACCCTCGAAGGCCAAGACGAGGCGCGAGCTGCGGCTCTGGCGCTGGATATGCAGCTGGTCAATGGCATCGAGCTGTCCTGCACCTGGGGTGGCGCTACCATTCATGTGCTTGGTTATGCCTTTCGCAGCGACGCTCCAGCGTTGCTGCAGTCGATTGCCGAGTTGCATGAGGGCCGCTGGCTGCGCGCGGCTGAAATCAGTAAGCGCTTGGACAATAAAGGTATGCCTGGCGCGCTGGAAGGCGCGCGCGCGGTGCAGCAGGAATTGGGTGACAGCGGTAACGCCCCGGCTCGCCCGCATTTCGCCGAATTTATGGTGCGCGCCGGTTACGTCAAAGACCGCGCCGAGGCCTTTCGCAAGTGGCTCGGATCGGGCAAGTTGGGTGACGTCAAACAGCATTGGCCGACCTTACAGCAGACCGTTGCGACCTTGCTGGAGTCGGGAGGCTTGATCAGCCTGGCGCACCCGTGGCAGTACGACTTTACTCGTAGTAAGCGCCGCAAGTTGATCGCCGACTATGCCGCTGCCGGTGGCCATGCGCTTGAGGTGGTCAACGGTATGCAGCCAGCCGAACAGGTTGGTGGATTGGCGATCCTGGCCCGCGAATTCGGTCTGCTGGCAAGCGCCGGCAGTGACTTTCATGCACCTGGTGACTGGTCTGAACTGGGTATGTATCGCCCCGTGCCCGAAGACCTGTCGCCCCTTTGGGCGCGTTTCCAGCATGTCCAACAGCCTACTGCAAGTTGAACAGGGAGTTAGTGTGAGTCAATTTTTCCAGGTTCACCCGGAAAACCCACAGCTGCGCCTGATCAAACAGGCCGTGGAGATCATCAGGGCCGGGGGCGTAGTGATTTATCCCACCGACTCGTCCTATGCACTGGGTTGCCACATTGGCGACAAGAGTGCGGTGGAGCGTATCCGCCGTTTGCGCCTGCTGGACGACAAACACAATTTCACCCTGGTTTGCCGCGACCTGTCGCAGATTGGCCTGTTCGCCAAAGTCGGTACGGGTGCCTTCCGTTTGTTGAAGAGCCATACGCCTGGGCCCTACACCTTTATTCTCAGTGCTACACGCGAAGTGCCGCGCATGCTGTTGCACCCCAAGCGGCGCACCATTGGTTTGCGGGTACCTAATCATCCGATTGCCCAGGCGTTGCTCGGTGAGCTTGGCGAGCCGTTGATGAGCGTCAGCCTGATTCTGCCGGGCGAGAAGCTGCCGATGAGCGACCCCTACGAAATGCGCCAGATCCTGGAGCATCAGGTCGACCTGATCATCGATGGCGGCTTTGGCGGATTGGAGGCCTCGACCGTCATCAACCTGGTTGACGATGAGCCGCAAATCATTCGTGTCGGCTGTGGCGACCCAACGCCTTTCGGCGATGCCTGAGGCCGCGCCCGAAAAGCGCGATATGCCCCACCTATAAAAGCAATGCCACCAGGATGGCGACCAGCAGGATGATGACGAAGTCGCTACCGCTGAGTGCTCCGGCAGCCGGCAAGGCATCAATCCGCTGTGCCAGAGTGGCAACTTCCGCAGGTGTCAGGGCGCTTACCCGGCTGCGGGCTACGGCCGCTGGGATATCCATAGCCTGCAAGCGCTCCTCGACATCGGCTCGGTGGAAAAACTCACTGACTTTGTCACGCTCGGTCTGAGCGTCGAGGACTTCCTGTGTGCCGATCATCGCGGCATATGCGCTTGGCTGCGCCAAGAGCAGCAGCAAGGCTGCAGCCAGGGTTAAGGTCAGGGCGGGAGTTTTCATGCTGTGATCCTCGACGAATGGCCGGGATTTGCGTCAAGCCTGGTACTGCTGCTGGCGCGCAGTTCTGCTGTCAGCACTGGCCGAGCAGCATCATTATGTGCGACCGTTTTTTTGCACGAACGGTTCCCTTGTCGTTTTTCCCGCGACAGCTTCGTGCCTCGCTATACTCCCGACCTTGTTGATTCGCTTAGGTAACCCGGTTTGAGCCTTGTTGATTCCGAACGTCGCGTGCTCTCAGGTATGCGGCCCAGTGGCCGCTTACACCTTGGTCATTATCATGGTGTGTTGAAGAGCTGGATCAAGTTGCAGCACGAATACGAATGCTATTTCTGCATCGTTGACTGGCACGCACTGACGACCAGCTACCAGGATGCTGGGCAAATATCCCAGCATGTGATGGACATGGCAGTGGATTGGCTGGCTGCCGGGGTAAGTCCAAGTTCTGCGACCTTGTTCATTCAGTCGCAAGTGCCCGAGCATGCTGAACTGCACCTGCTGCTGTCGATGATCTGTCCGCTCAGTTGGCTGGAGCGGGTGCCATCCTATAAAGAGCAGCAAAATCTGCTGCCGGGTCGGGAGCTTGGTACCTATGGTTTTCTGGGTTATCCATTGCTGCAGGCCGCCGATATCCTGCTGTACCGGGCCGGCGTGGTGCCGGTTGGTGCCGATCAATTGGCCCATATCGAGTTTGCTCGCGAAGTAGCTCGCCGCTTCAATCATCTCTACGGACGCGAGCCAGGCTTTGAACTGAAAGCTGAGGCGGCGATTCTAAAACTCGGCAAGAAAACCGCCGCGCTCTACAACAACCTGCGCCAGGCGTACCAGCAGCAAGGCGATGTCGAGGCTCTGGAGACCGCCCGCGCGCTGCTCAAAGAGCAGCAGAGCATCATTATCGGCGATAAAGAGCGCCTGTTCGGTTACCTGGAGGGCGGTGGCAAGGTGTTGCTGCCTGAGCCGGGACCGTTGCTCAGCGATACGCCCAAGCTGCCGGGGCTTGATGGCGGCAAAATGTCCACGTCTAGCGGCAATGCCATTTTTCTGCGCGACAGCAGTGCCGAGGTCGAAGAAAAGATCCGGCGTATGCCCACTGACCCTGCGCGGGTGCATCGTAACGATCCCGGTAATCCTGCCCATTGTCCTGTGTGGCAGTTGCATGAGGTGTACACAAGTAAAGAGGCACGTGCTGCGCTGGAGCAAGGGTGCAAAAGCGCGGGGATCGGTTGTCTGGACTGCAAGGGGCCATTGATCGAGGCCGTGCAAAAAGAGCTGCAGCCGTTGCAGGCGCGTGCTGCCGACTATCAGGACAACCCTGATTTGCTGCGCAGCATTCTTGCTGAGGGCGCTGAACGTGCGCGCAATGAAGCCCGGGAAACCCTGGCCGAGGTGCGCTTGGCCTTGGGTCTGAATTACCGCTGAGCAAGGGTTCGGTAAATCGCTATGCAGTCACCTCAACCGCCCGCCGACGCTCAAGCCGGCGCCCAGCAAGAGTTGCCGTTCGCGTTGGTATATGGCCGGGCGGTGACCGAAATGCCGCTGGATCTGTATATCCCGCCGGATGCACTCGAGGTATTTCTCGAAGCCTTCGAGGGGCCTCTGGACTTGTTGCTCTATCTAATCCGAAAGCAAAATATCGATGTGCTGGACATTCCCGTGGCGGAAATAACCCGCCAGTACATGGGCTATGTCGAGTTGATGCAGACGGTGCGCCTGGAGCTGGCCGCCGAGTATCTGGTGATGGCGGCGATGCTCGCCGAGATCAAGTCGCGGATGCTTCTGCCGCGTTCGAGCGAGGTCCTGGAGGAAGAAGACGATCCGCGCGCCGAACTGATTCGCCGCCTGCAGGAATACGAGCGCTACAAGGCTGCTGCCGAAGGTCTCGATAGGCTGACGCGGGTTGGTCGTGACCTCACGGTACCGCGTCTGGACGCGCCTCAGGCACAGGCGCGCAAGCTGCTGCCAGAGGTCAACCTGGAGGAGCTGTTGCTGTCGATGGCGCAGGTGTTGCACCGCGCCGACATGTTCGAAAGTCACCAGGTCAGCCGTGAGACGCTGTCGACCCGCGAGCGTATGAGCGAGGTGCTGGAACGCCTCAAGGGCGGAGCATTCGTGCCTTTTGTCGATCTTTACACGGCCGATGAAGGACGCCTGGGTATTGTGGTGACCTTTATGGCAGTGCTCGAGCTGATCAAGGAATCGTTGGTCGAACTGGTGCAAAATGAAGCCTTTGGACCTATCCACGTGCGTGCGCGAGCTGAATGACCATGAACCTGACCAATCCCCGTGAACTGGCCAGCCTGTTGGAGGCGTTCTTGTTCGCCTCTGGCAAACCGCAATCGCTGGAGCGCCTGTTCGAGCTGTTCGAGGAGGCGGAGCGCCCCGAGCCTGCAGTGTTCAAAAAAGCCCTGGAGCGGCTGCGTCAATCCTGCGAGGGGCGTGCCTTCGAGCTGGTTGAGGTGGCTTCCGGCTACCGCCTGCAGGTACGTGAGGTCTACGCGCCCTGGGTCGGGCGCCTGTGGGAAGAGCGCCCGCAGCGTTATTCGCGTGCCATGCTGGAGACCCTGGCGTTGATTGCCTACCGGCAGCCGATTACCCGTGGCGAGATCGAAGATATTCGCGGCGTGGCGGTCAACAGCCACATCGTCAAAACCTTGCTGGAACGCGAGTGGATTCGGGTGGTTGGCTATCGCGACGTTCCGGGCAAGCCGGCGATGCTGGCGACCACCAAGGCGTTTCTCGATCACTTCAATCTGAAAAGTCTCGATCAGCTACCGCCGCTTGCGTCTCTACGTGAGCTTGAGCCTGAGCCGCTACTGGACTTCGATGACGAGCCTGCGGCGCCGCAAAGCCTGCAGGCCCGTGCGGACTTGGCGCTTGCTGATGAACCGGTCGTGGCGGCCAGCGAGGAAACCAGCTTCAGCAGTCTGCTGGCCGAGCTGGACTCCATGGAGCAGGGTTTGAAGACCGATTTCGATGATTTTTCAGTGTTGGCGGTGGATGAAACATGCGGCGAGCTGGCCGAGTCGGCGGATGAGCAGACGCTGCCGCATCATAGGTAACCTGGGTGCGCCGGCTGTCGAAAACCGCTAACGGCTCGTCTGTGAGTGGGTCATGGGCGGTGCGTGCGCTGCGCTATTGGCGTATGATCTTCGGCCTTTCGACGACGTACTGTCGTCCATCACTAGAGATACACCGGGAGGTGCCCAGATGAGTGAGTCCGAAGAATATAGCCCCGCAGGCGAAAAACTGCAGAAAGTCATGGCGCGTATGGGCCTTGCTTCGCGTCGCGAAATCGAAGGTTGGATCAGCGCCGGCCGAGTCAAGGTCAACGGCGCCGTTGCCGGCCTAGGTCAGCGTGTCGATTTGCACGATGCCATCGCCATTGACGGCCGCTTGATCAAACGTGAAGAAGCCGCCGAAAGCGTGCGCCGTGTGATCATCTATAACAAACCCGAAGGCGAGATCTGCACCCGCGACGACCCGGAAGGGCGTCCGACCGTGTTCGACCGCTTGCCGCGCCCAAGAGAGGGCCGTTGGATCAACATCGGTCGCCTCGACATCAATACCACTGGTTTGCTGATGTTCACCACCGATGGTGAGTTGGCCAACCGCTTGATGCATCCGTCCTTCCAGATGGACCGTGAGTACGCGGTACGTGTGCGCGGCGAAGTCGACGATGAAATGATCGAGCGGCTGAAAGCCGGCGTGATGCTTGAAGACGGTCCGGCCAAGTTCACTGATATCAAAGTGGCTCCCGGTGGAGTGGGTTTCAACCACTGGTATCACTGCGTGGTGATGGAGGGTCGTAACCGCGAAGTGCGCCGTCTATGGGAATCCCAGGGCTTGGTAGTTAGTCGCCTGAAGCGCGTGCGTTTCGGTCCGGTATTCATAACCTCGGATCTGACCATGGGCCGTTGGCGCGAAATGAGCCAGCGCGAAGTGGATATTCTCAGCGAGGAAGTGGGTCTCAAGTCGGTTGCATTACCGGACATGAAAGAAAAAACCCGCGACAAGCTTGAGCGGCTGCAGCGCAAGTCGGCCAAGCCGGTTGGTCGCGACGCGCGCCCGCAGCGCACCCTGCGGCCTGCTCATGGTGGTGCGGTGAGCTCTGAGCGTTCCGGTTCCGGACGTACACCACGCAGCGAAGGTGGTGAGCGTGCCGTGCGTACGCCGCGCAGCGAAGGTAGTGAGCATGCCGTACGTACGCCGCGCAGCGAAAGTGGTGAGCGTGCCGTGCGTACACCACGCAGCGAAGGTGGTGAGCGTGCCGTGCGTACACCTCGTAGCGAAGGTGGTGAGCGTGCCGTGCGTACACCACGCAGCGAAGGTGGTGAGCGTGCCGTGCGTACACCTCGCAGCGAAAGTGGTGAGCGTGCCGTGCGTACACCACGCAGTGAAGGTGGTGCAGTCCGTACTCCGCGCCCGCCGCGTGTGGAAAACGGCCGTGGCGAGCAAGGTCGTTCTGCTCCGAGTAAGGGGACTCCCGTTGCCGAGCGGCCGCGCGATGTCAACAAGAAGGCACCGAACAAGTCCAAGACGTTGCGCCCAGGCGTCGAACTGAGCGCGCGCCCAGGGCGCAAGCCGGCTGCTCCAGTCAAGCGTCGCAGTCAGCCGAAGGGCGAAGGGCAGCGTCCGGGTTTTGGCCGCGGTACCAACAAGCCGCAGTAACACGCTAAGGCGCCACCATCTTGGTGGCCTAAAAAAGGGACTCGATCGAGTCCCTTTTTTTATGGAATTTTTAGCTATGTACTCGGTTGCGAGAAGATAAGCCGAGGTTGGCTGGGCACGTTGGACGCTGAAGCCCAGCGTGACAGGCGACTACCTGATTGCTCAACGCGACCCATTGCCTGCAACGCCTAACGGGGCCATAGACTCTTTTTAGCCGGCCATGCTCAGGCGATTGCGCCCGTCACGTTTGGCTACATAGAGTGCGCTATCGGCACGGCGCAACAGGCTTTCCGCAGATTCGCCTGCGAGCAGGCTCGCGCAGCCGAGGCTGATGGACACCTCTATTGGTTTGCCTTGGGCCAGGCATTGCAGGTCTTGGACGGAACGACGCAGGCGCTCGCCAACCATGGCGGCTGCTTCGCGGCAGGTCCCCGAGAGCAGTACGAGAAACTCTTCGCCGCCGTAGCGAAACACCATGTCGATGTTGCGTAGCTGGCTTTTCAGGGTGGCGGCAACATCGATCAATACTTCATCGCCGATGCTGTGGCCGTGGTTGTCGTTGATCTGCTTGAAGTGGTCGAGGTCGAGCATCAGTAGCGAGAGCGGTTGCTGGTTGCGTCGCGCCAGATCAATTTCGCGCTGCAGAATCTGGTCCATGGCAATGCGGTTGCCGGTATTGGTCAGCGGGTCACGCAGTGCGCTCTGGATTGCCGCGCGGTAGAGCAGCGCATTGCGCAGCGGGAACAGCAGGCTGGCTAGCAGTGATTCCAGCTGGCCGAGCTCCTCGTCGCTAAAACGCTGTTGGCGGCGGAAAATCAGCTCGCCGAGGTATTCGCCCTCATGGCTGAGGCGATAGCCGGCAGAGTGGCTCGCGCGCTCCCCTAGCTCCAGACGCAAGTCAGCTGTTGGCTGCTGATAGGTTAGGGCATTGAGTGGCACCAGGCTTTGCACGGTGGTGAAGAACAGCTTGAGAATGCGTTCGGCATCCAGGCTGGTCTGTAATTGCATGCTGAGCTGCTGGCGCAGTTGTGCCAGGCTGGCCGGGCGTAAGGATGGCGCGCGATTGCCAGAAAAGCCCAAGCGTTGGAGCTTGGCTGCATCAAAGTCGATGGTGTTGGTCTGGCTGGGGGTAATCATAAGTGCTGAGCCTCTGGCGCGTTTATGCGGCAACACTGGCTATAGAGCGAATTTCGTGCCAGAGGGTTCAGCGGATATGAAAAATATTTCAAATCAGTAGCTTGCGCGGGTTCTTGCGCGGCCAATGGCCAGTATTAGCAATTGCCTTACCTGGCAGGGCGGCAAGTTGTTGCCGATTTGTGCGTGCGCCGCCATTTTTCTGCCGGTCAAATCGGTTGCTGAGGTCGTTACTGGGCGTCGAATGCCTGACCATTGACGCCGCTGCTGTCGGGGCCCATCAGGTACAGATAAACCGGCAATATCGCCTCGGGTAGCGGATTGTTTACCGGGTTTTCCCCCGGATAAGCCTGGGCGCGCATATCCGTGCGGGTTGCGCCCGGGTTGACGCTGTTGGCGCGTACCGGCGCCACGCCGTCGACCTCGTCGGCCAACACTTGCATCAAGCCTTCGGTGGCAAACTTGGAGACCGCATAAGCGCCCCAGTAGGCGCGGCCTTTGCGTCCCACGCTGCTCGAGGTGAATACCACTGAGGCGTCGCTGGAGAGTTTCAGCAGCGGCAGAAGGGTGCTGGTGAGCATGAAGGTGGCGTTGACGTTGACTTGCATCACGCGCATGAAGTTGTCGCCGGAGAGCTGTTCCAGTGGTGTGCGCGGGCCGACAATCGAGGCGTTGTGTAGTAGGCCATCAAGTTTGCCGAATTCACTCTCGATCATCGCCGCCAGTTCGTCGTACTGGTGCGCCAGGGCGGTTTCCAGGTTGAACGGGATTACAGCTGGCTGCGGGTGTCCGGCTGCCTCGATGGCGTCGTAGACTCGGCTCAGGTTTGCTTCGGTCTTGCCCAGCAGCAGCACGGTCGCCCCGTGGGCGGCAAAGGCCTGTGCGGCGGCAGCGCCAATTCCGCGGCCGGCACCGGTGACCAGGATCACCCGATCCTTGAGCAAGTCAGGGCGGGCAGAGTATTGGAACATGGGGACTCCTTTAGCGAGCGGCAAGCTTCAAGCCATAAGCTACAAGTTGCGCGGCTGTATTTTGATGTGGGTGGGTTGGAGCACGCTGGCTGCGCTGCGCGAAGCCTGGGGTTGCGCGCGCAGGTTGTATCCAGCGGTATCCTGTACTGCATTTGTACTGCATTTGTATTGCGTTCAGCAGCTACAGAGCGCTCGTTCAAGCACTGCGCGCAGCTCCAGCGGGTGGTCAACCACCACGTCGGCGCCCCAGTTTCTCGGGTTGTCTTCGGGGTGAATATAGCCGTAGGTGACTGCTGCGGTTCTGGTGCCGGCGGCGCGTCCCGATTCGATGTCACGCAGGTCGTCGCCGACGAACAGCACGCTGGCCGGGTCCAGGCCTAGTTGGCTGCAGGCAAGGATCATTGGCTCTGGGTCAGGTTTGCTTCTGGTCACATGATCCGGGCAGATCAGCAGCGCAGAGCGTTCGGCCAGGCCCAGTTGCTGCATGATCGGTTCGGCGAAGCGCAGAGGCTTGTTGGTCACCACGCCCCAGATCAGTTTGGCCTGCTCGATATCGGCGAGCAGTTGATTGATGCCGTCGAATGGCCGCGTCAGTACCGCGCAGTGATCCTGATAGCGCTCGAGAAACTCCAGGCGCAACGCCTCGAATTGCTCGTCCAGCGGGTCCATGGCAAAGCTCGCGGCAACCATGGCGCGGGCGCCGCCGGAAATCTGATCGCGAATCAGCTTGTCATTCACGGTCGCCAAGCCGCGCTCGGCACGCATCGCCTGGCAGATGGCAATAAAGTCCGGGGCACTGTCGAGCAGCGTGCCATCCATGTCGAAAAGAACTGCGCGCAGGCGCATCAGGCCTCCTTGAGCGTCTGGATCATGTAGTTGACGTCGACATCCGCTTGCAGCTTGTAGCGCTTGGTCAGCGGGTTGTAAGTCAGGCCAATGATGTCTTTGACTTGCAGGCCGGTGTCGCGGCTCCAGGCCCCCAGCTCTGAGGGGCGGATGAATTTCTTGAAATCGTGGGTGCCGCGTGGCAGCAAGCGCAGCAGGTATTCCGCGCCGATCACCGCAAACAGGTAAGCCTTGGGGTTGCGGTTGATGGTGGAAAAGAACACCTGACCGCCGGGTTTGACCAGCGTATGGCAGGCACGGATCACCGAGGCTGGGTCCGGGACGTGTTCGAGCATTTCCAGGCAGGTGACCACGTCGAATTGCTCTGGCATCTCAAGGGCCAGGGCTTCGGCGGTGATCTGCCGGTACTCGACCGTGACGCCGGATTCCAGTTGGTGCAGTTGGGCCACGGCCAGGGGGGCTTCGCCCATGTCGATGCCGGTTACCTCGGCGCCACGCTGGGCCATGGCTTCACTGAGGATTCCGCCGCCGCAGCCGATGTCGAGCACTTTCTTGCCAGCAAGGCTGACGCGCTCTTCGATCCAGTTGACCCGCAGCGGATTGATGTCATGCAAGGGTTTGAATTCGCTTTCGCGGTCCCACCAGCGGTGGGCCAGGGCTTCGAATTTGGCGATTTCGGCGTGGTCGACGTTGCTCATAATGTTCCCTGAATAGAACTGGCGGCGGGAAGCCTGACGCTGTTAATGCTTATGGTGCCAGTTTCACGTTGTGGGGTGGGTGCCTGCTGACCAATCAATGTATGTCAGTTTGTCGCACTAGTCTGTGTTGGTCGGTGTCGGTGAGAGGGGCTTTGGCCGCGACTGGCCAAATGAGGTGCCGGCTCATTGCGGCTAAAGCGCCTCCTGCAAGCCCCTCGGGCTGCCTGTTTTGCATGCTAGCGCTGGGCGATCTTTGCGCCCCAGGTGCGAGCGTTGGCGATAATCCGTTGTTCGTCCATGCGCGTCAGTTGCCCTGCATCAAGCAGGTGCTTGCCGCCGACCCATACGTCTTCGACACAGCTGCGGTTGCTGGTATAGATCAGCTGCGAAACAGGGTCGTAAATCGGTTGTTGGGCCAGGCCGGTCAGGTCGAATGTCACCAGGTCGGCGGCTTTGCCAAGCTCCAGCGAGCCGATCTGATTTTCCAGGCCCAAGGCGCGCGCGCCGTTAAGGGTTGCCATGCGTAGCGCGCGGTGTGCGTCCAGGGCACTGGCCGAGCCGGCCACGGCTTTTGCCAGCAAGGCTGCTGTGCGGGTTTCGCTGAGCAGGTCCAGGTCATTATTGCTGGCGGCGCCGTCGGTGCCGATGGCTACATTTATCCCGGCTTGCCAGAGTTTTTCTACTGGGCAGAAGCCGCAGGCCAACTTGAGGTTGGACTCTGGGCAATGGATGACGCTGCTGTTGCTGGTCACCAGCAGAGCCAGGTCCTCGTCGTCGATCTGGGTCATGTGCACGGCCTGGAAGCGCGGGCCGAGCAGGCCGAGGCGTGCCAGCCGCGCCAGCGGTCGTTCGCCATGCTGTTGCAGGCTCTGCTGCACCTCGAAGGCGGTCTCATGCACGTGCATGTGAATGCCTGCATCCAGTTCCTCGGCGAACATGCGGATGTTTTCCAGCTTGTCATCGCTCACCGTGTAAGGGGCGTGGGGGCCGAAGGCGACGCTCAGGCGCGGGTGATGCTTGAGGTCGTCAAACAGTGCCAGCCCTTTACGCAGCGCTTCGTCGGCATCGCGCGCCCCAGGTATGGGGAAATCCAGTACGGGGATGGTGATCTGCGCGCGAATGCCGCTCTTGTGCACCATCTCGCTGGCCACTTCGGGAAAGAAGTACATGTCCGAGAAGCAGGTGATGCCGCCCTTGAGCTGCTCGGCGATAGCCAGTTCGGTGCCGTCAATGATGAACTGCTCATCAACCCACTTGGCCTCAGCGGGCCAGATATGCTGCTGCAGCCAGTCGTTTAGTGGCAGCTCGTCGGCCATGCCGCGGAACAGGCTCATGGCAGCATGGCCGTGGGCGTTGATCAGTCCTGGCGTGAGCAGTCGGCCGGGCAGTTCGCGCACTTCCAGTGCCTGGTGCTTGAGTGCTTCGGCGCGCGGGGCGATCAGTGCGATGCGTCCGTTGCGGATGCCCAGACCATGCTCGTGCAGCACCACGCCTGCTGGCTCGACCGGCACCAGCCAGGTTGGGAGTAGGAGAAGGTCGAGAGGGGTTTCGGGCATGCCGGGGACTTCCTGCGGGTATCTGATGAGGCTGAGTTTATAGGGGTTCGTCGTGCGCTTGAAGCGGTGCAGCGCTGCGCCATGCGTTTCAGTCGGGGAGTAAGCGCTGCCAGGACAGGTGGTGGCACCGATTCGCTGGCAACGTGCAGTCTGATTCTCTGGGTATAATGTTCGGCTTTTCCGGGGGTGGGGTGAGTCATGCGCGAGCAATTGCTAGCGGCAGAGAAGGTTCAGGCCATTGATTGGCGCGATGGTGCTCTGTATCTGCTCGATCAGCGTGTGTTGCCGTTCGAGGAAACCTGGCATGCCTGCCATTCTGCCGCAGCTGTCGCCGAGGCGATTCGCTTGATGGTGGTGCGCGGTGCGCCGGCTATCGGCATCAGTGCTGCCTATGGAGTGGTGCTCGGCGCGCGCGCGCGAGTGGCTGCGGGTGGTGACTGGCGGGCGGCCCTGGAGGTTGATTTTCAAGTGCTGAGCGACTCGCGACCGACCGCGGTTAATCTGTTCTGGGCGCTCAATCGTATGCGCGAACGTTTGGCGCGTATTAAGGACGGTGACGACCCGCTTGCGCTGCTGGAGGGCGAGGCGCTGGGTATCCATCTGAGCGATCGTGAAGCCAATCTGACCATGGCGCAGCTGGGTGTCGACCTGATTCGCAAGCATCAGGGCAGTCAGCAGAACCTGCTGACCCACTGCAATGCTGGTGCCTTGGCCACTGGCGGCTTCGGTACGGCATTGGGGGTGATACGCGCCGCCTATCTGGAAGACTTGGTTGAGCGTGTCTATGTCGACGAAACCCGTCCTTGGCTGCAGGGCTCGCGCCTGACCGCCTGGGAATTGGCGGGTGAAGGCATTCCGGTCAGCCTGAATGTCGATTCGGCCGCCGCGCACCTGATGAAGACTCGCGGTATTACCTGGGTCATTGTCGGCGCCGACCGAATTGCCGCCAATGGCGATGTGGCGAACAAGATCGGCACTTACCAGTTGGCGGTCAATGCCATGCACCACGGCGTGCGTTTCATGGTGGTGGCGCCAAGCTCAACCATTGATATGGCGCTGGAAAGTGGCGACGACATTCCTCTTGAAGAGCGAGATGCCAGCGAGTTGCTGGAGCTCAATGGGCAGCGGGTCGCGGCGGCTGTGGATGCGCTCAATCCGGTGTTTGATGTAACGCCGGCTGACCTGATCGACTTCATCATCACCGAGAAGGGTGTGGTCGAGCGGCCGGATCTGGCGAAAATGACCAGATTGATGTGTCGCAAGCGTCTGCATTAAGCGTGTCGCGCGTGGCCAGTGGCTGTTGTTGCGGTGGCTGGCTGGGGATAGGTGCGGCGCGCCGGTTGTGGTAATATCCGACCGTTTTCAGGGGCACTGGCAACAGTCGCCTTAACTGCGCAGATACGTGGCATAACTCATTGATTTGTCGTGAGTCGCTGCTGGCCTAGGGCCGCGCGGCACGCTTCGCCTCGTTCGGGATGAATGGCGCGGGGTATCACCAGAAAAAGGAACCAGGCTACTCATGGGCGAACTGGCCAAAGAAATCCTCCCGGTCAATATCGAAGACGAACTGAAGCAGTCCTACCTCGACTACGCGATGAGCGTAATCGTCGGGCGTGCCCTGCCGGATGCGCGCGACGGCTTGAAGCCCGTGCACCGTCGTGTGCTCTTTGCAATGAGTGAGTTGGGTAACGACTGGAACAAGGCATACAAGAAGTCCGCCCGTGTGGTCGGTGACGTGATCGGTAAGTATCACCCGCATGGTGATACCGCGGTCTACGACACCATCGTCCGCATGGCTCAGCCATTCTCTTTGCGCTACCTGCTGGTCGACGGTCAGGGCAACTTCGGTTCGGTGGACGGCGATAACGCAGCCGCCATGCGTTACACCGAAGTGCGCATGACCAAGCTGGCTCACGAGCTGCTGGCTGACCTGCACAAGGAAACCGTCGACTGGGTGCCGAACTACGACGGCACCGAGATGATCCCGGCGGTCATGCCGACAAGGGTTCCCAACCTGCTGGTCAACGGCTCCAGCGGTATCGCTGTGGGCATGGCCACCAACAGTCCGCCGCACAACCTCACGGAAGTGATCAACGGCTGCCTGGCGCTGATCGACAATGGCGATCTGACCGTCGATGAGCTGATGCAGTACATCCCCGGTCCGGATTTCCCGACCGCGGCGATCATCAATGGTCGTGCCGGTATCATCGAAGCCTACCGTACCGGTCGCGGACGCATCTACATGCGTGCCCGGGCGATTATCGAAGACATCGACAAGGTCGGTGGTCGTCAGCAGATTATCGTCAGCGAACTGCCGTATCAGCTGAACAAGGCGCGCCTGATCGAGAAGATCGCCGAGCTGGTTAAAGACAAGAAGCTCGAAGGCATCACCGAGCTGCGCGATGAGTCCGACAAGGATGGCATGCGCATCGTCATCGAGCTGCGTCGCGGCGAAGTGCCGGAAGTAGTGCTCAATAATCTTTACGCCCAGACCCAGATGCAGAGCGTATTCGGCATCAACGTCGTGGCCCTGATCGACGGCCAGCCGAAAGTCCTCAACCTCAAGGACATGCTCGAAGCGTTTGTCCTGCACCGCCGTGAAGTGGTCACCCGGCGCACCGTGTTCGAGCTGCGCAAGGCGCGTGAGCGTGGACACATCCTCGAAGGTCAGGCAGTAGCACTGTCTAACATCGACCCGGTAATTGCGCTGATCAAGGCCTCGCAGTCGCCTGCAGAAGCCAAGGAAGCGTTGATTGCAACCGCCTGGGAGTCCACTGCGGTGGAAGCCATGGTCGAGCGCGCCGGTGCCGACTCCTGCCGTCCGGAAGCCTTGGAGCCGCAGTATGGTCTGCGCGACGGCAAGTATTACCTGTCGCCTGAACAGGCTCAGGCCATTCTGGAATTGCGCCTGCACCGCCTGACGGGGCTGGAACACGAGAAGCTGCTGGCCGAATACCAGGAAATTCTTGCCCAGATCGGCGAGCTGATTCGCATCCTCACCAGCGCCGTGCGCCTGATGGAAGTGATTCGCGAAGAGCTGGAAGCCATCAAGGCCGAGTTTGGCGATGCCCGACGTACCGAGATTCTCGATGCCCGCCTGGATCTGACCTTGGGTGATCTGATCACCGAAGAAGAGCGTGTAGTAACCATTTCCCATACCGGTTACGCCAAGTCGCAGCCGTTGAGCGCTTATCAGGCCCAGCGTCGCGGCGGTAAAGGCAAGTCGGCTACCGGTATCAAGGATGAGGACTACATCGCACACCTGCTGGTCGCCAACAGCCACACCACGCTGCTGCTGTTTTCCAGCAAGGGCAAGGTGTACTGGCTGAAAACTTATGAAATTCCGGAAGCTTCGCGCGCAGCCCGTGGTCGTCCGCTGGTCAACCTGCTGCCGCTAAGTGAGGGTGAGTACATCACCACCATGTTGCCGGTCGAAATTGCCCCTAAAGGCAAGCAGGACGAAGTCGAAGATATCGACGGCGTGCTCGATGATGTCGAAGGCGCACTGGAAGCCAAGGGGCCGTTCATTTTCATGGCCACCGCCAACGGTACCGTGAAGAAAACCCCGCTGACCCAGTTCAGCCGCCCGCGCAGTGTTGGTTTGATCGCCTTGGGCCTCGACGAGGGCGATACCCTGATCTCCGCCGCTATCACTGATGGTGGCCGTGAAGTCATGTTGTTCTCCGATGGTGGCAAGGTCACTCGCTTCAAGGAAACCGACGTGCGGGCTATGGGCCGTACGGCGCGTGGTGTGCGTGGCATGCGGCTACCAGAAGGGCAAAAGCTGATTTCTATGCTGATCCCGGAAGAAGGCAGTGAGATTCTCACCGCCTCCGAGCGTGGTTTCGGCAAGCGTACCGCCATCGAAGAGTTCCCCGAGTACAAGCGTGGCGGCCAGGGTGTGATCGCCATGGTCAGCAACGAGCGCAACGGCAAGCTGGTTGGTGCTGTTCAGGTGCTCGATGGTGAGGAGATCATGCTGATTTCCGACCAGGGCACTCTGGTGCGTACCCGGGTTGGTGAGGTCTCCAGTCTCGGTCGCAATACCCAGGGCGTGACGCTGATCAAGCTGGCCAAGGATGAAAAACTGGTCGGTCTCGAGCGTGTGCAGGAGCCGTCCGAAGAGGAGGGTGACGAAGTGCTTGAGGGTGATGAGGCGCTGGACGACGATGTTGTCGAGACCTCGGATGCTGCTGACGAGAACCCAGTCAGCGAAGAGTGATCTGGGTGAGCGAGGCTCTGCCTCGCTCATTGCAGCGTTGGATTCGACGACTGGCCGACAGTGCGTAGGGTGTACTCGCGAAGCAGTACACCTTTTTTTACGGCGTACTGCCTGCGGCGGGTACGCCCTACATGAAAGCGCACCGTCGCCCGGGCGACAGTGTTGGTGAACTGAGAGAGACAGACGTGAGCAAGCGAGCCTATAACTTCTGCGCCGGCCCGGCCGCGCTTCCTGAAGCTGTTCTGCAGCGCGCCCAGGCGGAACTCCTCGACTGGCAGGGTAAAGGCCTGTCCGTGATGGAGATGAGTCACCGCAGCGATGACTACATGGCCATTGCGGCAAAGGCCGAACAGGATCTGCGCGACCTGCTTGGCATTCCCTCCAACTATAAAGTCCTGTTTCTGCAGGGCGGTGCCAGCCAGCAGTTCGCCGAGATTGCCCTCAACTTACTGCCGGAAGACGGTGTCGCCGACTATATCGATACCGGTATCTGGTCGAAGAAGAGCATCGAGGAGGCCAGTCGCTACGGCAACATCAACGTTGCTGCCAGCGCCAAGCCTTACGACTACTTTGCGATTCCTGGGCAGAACGACTGGCAACTCTCGAAAGACGCCGCCTACCTGCACTATGCCAGCAACGAAACCATCGGCGGCCTGCAGTTCGACTGGATTCCCGATGTCGGCGACGTGCCGCTGGTGGCGGACATGTCTTCCGACATCCTTTCGCGGCCCATCGACGTGTCGAAGTTCGGCCTGATCTATGCCGGCGCGCAGAAGAACATCGGCCCTAGCGGCCTGGTGGTGACCATCGTTCGCGAAGACCTGCTCGGCCGTGCCCGCAGCGTCTGTCCGACCATGCTCAACTACAAGGTCGCTGCTGATAACGGTTCGATGTACAACACCCCAGCGACATTTTCCTGGTACCTCTCCGGGCTGGTGTTCGAGTGGTTGAAGGAGCAGGGCGGTGTCGCAGCCATGGAGCAGCGTAACCGCGCCAAGAAAGAACTGCTCTACGGCGCCATCGACAGCAGTGAGCTGTACAGCAATCCGATTGCGCTGAATGCCCGCTCCTGGATGAACGTGCCTTTCCGCCTGGCGGATGAGCGTCTGGATAAACCGTTCCTGGTCGGTGCCGAGGCGCGCAATCTACTCAATCTGAAGGGCCATCGCTCGGTCGGCGGCATGCGTGCCTCCATCTATAACGCCGTGGGTCTGGATGCCGTCGAGGCGCTGGTCGCTTACATGGCGCAATTCGAGAAGGAACACGGCTGATGACGGATCTGGTCTCCGAGCAAGAACTTCAAGCCCTGCGCCTGCGCATCGACAATCTGGATGAGAAAATCCTCGCGCTGATCAGCGATCGTGCGCGTTGCGCCGAAGAAGTGGCGCGGGTCAAGATGGCCTCGTTGCCGGTCGGCGAGAAGCCGGTGTTCTACCGCCCCGAGCGCGAAGCCCAGGTGCTGAAACGCATCATGGAGCGCAACCAGGGGCCGTTGGGTAACGAGGAAATGGCGCGGCTGTTTCGCGAGATCATGTCCTCCTGTCTGGCCCTGGAGAACCCACTGAAAGTCGCCTATCTCGGGCCTGAGGGCACGTTCTCACAGGCTGCGGCGATGAAGCACTTCGGCCATGCGGTGATCAGTGTGCCGATGGCGGCGATCGATGAGGTGTTCCGCGAGGTGGCTGCCGGCTCGGTGAACTTCGGCGTGGTGCCGGTGGAAAACTCCACCGAAGGCGCAATCAATCACACGCTGGACAGTTTCCTTGAGCACGATATGGTGATCTGTGGCGAAGTCGAGCTGCGCATCCACCACCATCTGCTGGTCGGCGAAACCACCAAGGTCGACAAGATCACCCGCATCTATTCCCATGCCCAGTCCCTGGCGCAGTGTCGCAAGTGGCTGGATGCGCATTACCCGAACGTCGAGCGCGTGGCGGTTTCAAGCAACGCCGATGCAGCCAAAAGGGTCAAGGGCGAGTGGAACTCGGCAGCTATTGCCGGCGACATGGCCGCCAGCCTGTATGGCTTGACCAAGTTGGCGGAAAAAATCGAAGACCGCCCGGACAACTCGACACGGTTCTTGATCATCGGCAGCCAGGAAGTGCCACCGACCGGCGACGATAAGACCTCGGTCATCGTCTCCATGCGCAACAAGCCGGGCGCCCTGCACGAGCTGCTGGTGCCGTTCCATAACAACGGCATCGACCTGACTCGCATCGAAACCCGTCCTTCGCGTAGCGGCAAGTGGACCTATGTGTTCTTTATCGACTTCGTCGGCCATCACCGTGATCCGCTGATCAAGGATGTGCTGGAGAAGATCAATCAGGAAGCCGTGGCGCTGAAAGTATTGGGGTCGTATCCGAAGGCGGTACTTTAAAACTGCAGCAGCAAGCGCCAAGCCTCAAGCTTCACGCGGATCGACGCCTGGCTGTGCTTGGGCTTGCGGCTTTTAGCTTGAGGCTTATGTCATGACCGATTTCCTTGCCCTGGCTCAGCCAGGGGTGCAGCAATTGTCGCCCTATGTGCCGGGCAAGCCGGTAGATGAGCTGGCGCGCGAGCTGGATCTGGATCCAGCCACCATCGTTAAGCTGGCCAGCAACGAAAACCCGCTGGGCCCCAGCCCTAAAGCGTTGCAGGCGATTCGCAGCGAGCTGGCCGAGCTGACTCGTTATCCCGATGGCAATGGCTTCGCCCTGAAAAGTCTGTTGGCCGAGCGCTGCGGTGTGCAACCCAGCCAGGTCACCCTGGGTAACGGTTCCAACGACATTCTAGAGCTGGTGGCGCGGGCCTATCTGGCGCCCGGTCTCAATGCGGTGTTTAGCGAGCATGCGTTCGCCGTCTACCCGATCGCCACTCAGGCAGTCGGTGCGTTAGGCAAGGTGGTACCGGCCAAGGACTTCGGTCATGACCTGGATGCCATGCTTGCGGCCATCGACAGCAACACCCGTGTGGTGTTTATTGCCAACCCGAATAACCCGACCGGCACCTGGTTCAGTCCGCAGGCGTTAAGCGATTTTCTCGTCCGTGTACCGGGCAATGTACTGGTGGTGCTCGACGAGGCTTACATCGAGTATGCCGACGGTCTTGATCTGCCGGATGGTCTCGATTATCTGGCCCGCTATGAGAATCTGCTGGTCTCGCGGACTTTTTCCAAGGCCTATGGCCTGGCGGCGTTGCGTGTCGGTTACGCCATCAGCTCGGCGCAGGTCGCCGATGTACTCAATCGAGTGCGTCAGCCCTTTAACGTCAATAGCCTGGCTTTGGCGGCCGCCTGTGCGGCGTTTGATGATGCCGAATACCTGGCGCAAAGTCGGCGGGTCAACGCTGCCGGCATGCTGCAATTGGAAGCGGGTTTCCGCGCGCTCGGGTTGAGCTGGATTCCTTCCAGGGGCAACTTCATTGCCGTTGATCTCGGGCGCGAGTCGATGCCGCTGTATCAGGCACTGTTGCGCGAAGGCGTGATCGTGCGGCCGGTGGCCAACTACGGTATGCCGACCTACCTGCGTGTCTCTATCGGTTTGGCGGAAGAGAATGAGCGTTTCCTTGAGGCGCTGGGCAAGGTGCTGAGCGCGTGAGCGAATTGAAGAGTGCTGTCACCAAGGCGCAACCCGGCACGCCTATGATCGGTCGTCTGGTGGTGATCGGTCTCGGTCTGATCGGTGGATCGTTCGCCAAAGGTTTGCGTGAGCGTGGCCTGTGCCGGGAAGTTGTAGGCGTCGATCTCGACCCCCAGTCACGCCGTCTGGCTGTCGAGTTGGGGGTGGTCGATCGCTGCGAAGAGCAGTTGGCAGTCGCCTGCCAGGGCGCTGAGGTGATCCAGTTGGCGGTGCCGATTCTGGCAATGGAGAAGCTGCTGGCAGAGTTGGCCAGGCTCGATCTGGGCAATGCCGTGCTTACTGATGTCGGCAGCGCCAAGGGCAATGTGGTGCGTGCTGCGCGTCTGGCTTTTGGCGAGATGCCGGCACGCTTCGTGCCCGGTCACCCGATTGCCGGCTCCGAACAAAGCGGCGTTGAGGCTGCCAATGCCGAGCTGTTTCGCCGGCACAAGGTGATCTTGACGCCATTGGCGCAGACCGATCCGCAGGCGCTGCAGCTGGTCGACCGGCTCTGGTGCGAGCTGGGTGCGGATGTTGAGCACATGCAGGTCGAGCATCATGATCAGGTGCTTGCCGCGACCAGTCATCTGCCGCATCTGTTGGCATTTGGCCTGGTCGATTCGCTGGCCAAGCGCAGCGAAAACCTGGAGATATTCCGTTACGCCGCTGGCGGCTTTCGCGATTTCACGCGGATTGCTGGCAGTGATCCGGTGATGTGGCACGACATCTTTCTCGCCAATCGCGAGGCCGTGCTGCACACCCTGGATTTATTTCGCGGCGACCTCGACGCCTTGCGCGATGCGGTCGACGCTGGGGATGGCCATCAGCTGTTGGGGGTATTTACCCGCGCTCGGGTGGCCCGCGAACATTTCAGCAAAATTCTAGCCCGACGGGCCTATGTGGACGCTATGCACTCGAATGATCTGATTTTTCTGGCTAATCCCGGTGGCAAGCTGTCCGGGCGGATTCGTGTTCCGGGCGACAAGTCCATCTCGCACCGCTCGATCATGCTGGGGTCGCTGGCCGAAGGTACTACTGAGGTCGAAGGCTTCCTGGAGGGCGAAGATGCCCTGGCAACCCTGCAGGCTTTCCGTGATATGGGGGTGGTGATCGAAGGCCCGCACCATGGTCGGGTGACTATTCATGGTGTGGGTCTGCAGGGTTTGCAGGCACCTCCTGGGCCAATTTATCTGGGCAATTCGGGCACCTCCATGCGCCTGCTTGCAGGCTTGCTGGCCGGGCAGTCGTTCGACACCACCCTGAGCGGCGACGCGTCATTGTCCAAGCGGCCGATGAATCGGGTGGCCAAGCCGCTGCGTGAGATGGGCGCGGTAATCGAAACCGCTCCGGAAGGGCGTCCGCCGTTGACCATTCGCGGTGGCCAGCGCCTGAGCGGCATGCACTACGAAATGCCGATGGCCAGTGCCCAGGTGAAATCCTGCCTGTTGCTGGCCGGCTTGTACGCGGCGGGACAGACCTCGGTCACTGAGCCGGCACCCACTCGGGATCATACCGAGCGCATGCTGCGCGGCTTCGGTTATCCGGTCGCCGTCGATGGCAGTACGGCCAGTCTGCAGTCCGGGCAAAAATTGACCGCTTGTCATATCGAGGTGCCGGCGGATATTTCCTCGGCCGCTTTCTTCCTGGTCGCCGGTAGCATTGCCGAAGATTCCGAGTTGCTGCTGGAGCATGTAGGGGTCAACCCGACGCGCACCGGGGTAATCGACATCCTCAAATTGATGGGCGGCGATATCAGCCTGGAAAACCAGCGGGTCGTGGGTGGTGAGCCGGTAGCCGATATTCGCGTGCGCAGCGCCAAGCTGCATGGCATCGACATTCCCGAGCATCTGGTGCCGTTGGCCATTGATGAATTCCCGGTACTGTTCGTGGCGGCTGCGTGTGCCGAAGGCCGCACCGTGCTGCGTGGCGCCGAGGAGTTGCGGGTCAAGGAGTCTGATCGCATCCAGGTCATGGCCGATGGCTTGCTGGCGCTGGGCGCCAAGGTCGAGCCGACGCCGGATGGCATCATCATTGATGGTGGCAGCCTGGGCGGTGGCGAGGTCTGGAGTCATGGTGACCACCGGATTGCCATGGCTTTCAGCGTGGCATCGTTGCGCGCCAGTGCGCCGATCCGTATTCACGACTGCGCCAACGTGGCGACATCGTTTCCGAACTTCCTGGCCTTGGCGGCGCAGGTTGGTATCCGCGTGGCAGAGGAGGTCAAGTCATGACTGCTCTCGCGCCGATAGTCGCCATTGATGGGCCCAGCGGCTCTGGCAAGGGCACCATTGCCGGCTTGTTGGCGCAGAAGTTGGGTTGGAATCTGTTGGATTCCGGTGCCCTGTATCGTTTGCTGGCCTTTGCCGCGCGCAACCATGGGGTCGACCTGACCAACGAAGAGGCGATGAAGGTACTGGCCGCGCATCTTGATGTGCAGTTCCTCGCCGGTGCCCAAGGGCAGGGGCAGCGGATCATTCTCGAGGGTGAGGAAGTTACCGATGCCATCCGCAATGAAGGGATCGGTGCCGGGGCCTCACAGGTGGCTTCGCTGCCCGCGGTACGCGAGGCCTTGCTCCAGCGTCAGCGGGCGTTTCAGGAAATGCCGGGGTTGGTTGCCGACGGTCGCGACATGGGCACCGTGGTGTTCCCAGGCGCGGCGTTGAAGATTTTTCTGACCGCCAGCGCCGAAGAGCGTGCGCGCAGACGTTACTTGCAGTTGAAGGCCAAGGGCGATGATGTTAATCTCGCGAGTCTTCTCGACGAGATTCGGGCGCGTGATGAACGTGATACCCAGCGTGCAGTGGCTCCGCTAAAACCGGCAGCCGATGCGATTCAGCTGGATTCCACCGAACTTTCCATCGAGCAGGTAATGGAACGTATTCTGAGTGAAGTCGCCAATCGCGACCTCGCCGGATAACAAGAGCCCCAGCTGCTTAAGTTGGTCAGCTCGCAAGGAGGCATACGGGAACCCAGTCCTAGACCCGCATGCCTCTTTTTATATGAACGTACCCACATTGTCTGGAATGTGGTTTGGGCGGATTCCCCGCCCGGAATCAACAGGAATTAAAATGAGCGAAAGCTTTGCTGAACTATTTGAAGAAAGCCTAAAAACCCTGAATCTTCAGGCTGGCTCGATCATCACCGCTATCATCGTCGACATCGATTACCAAGCTGGTTGGGTAACCGTTCACGCTGGTTTGAAGTCGGAAGGCCTCATCCCGCTTGAGCAGTTCCACAACGACGCTGGCGAGCTGACCATCAAGGTCGGTGACGAAGTTCACGTTGCGCTGGACGCGGTTGAAGATGGCTTTGGTGAAACCAAGCTGTCCCGCGAAAAAGCCAAGCGTGCCGAGTGCTGGATTGTTCTGGAAGCAGCTTTCGCCGCTGAGGAAGTGGTCAAGGGCGTTATCAACGGTAAGGTTAAAGGCGGCTTCACTGTCGACGTTAACGGTATCCGTGCGTTCCTCCCAGGTTCCTTGGTCGATGTCCGTCCGGTGCGTGATACCACTCACCTGGAAGGCAAAGAGCTCGAATTCAAAGTCATCAAGCTGGACCAGAAGCGCAACAACGTTGTCGTTTCCCGCCGCAGCGTGCTGGAAGCCGAGAACAGCGCCGAGCGCGAAGCTCTGCTGGAATCCTTGCAGGAAGGTCAGCAAGTCAAGGGTATCGTCAAGAACCTCACGGATTACGGCGCATTCGTCGATCTGGGCGGCGTCGATGGCCTGTTGCACATCACCGACATGGCCTGGAAGCGTATCAAGCACCCGTCCGAGATCGTCAACGTTGGCGACGAGATCGATGTCAAGGTACTCAAGTACGATCGCGAGCGTAACCGCGTTTCCCTGGGTCTGAAGCAACTGGGCGAAGACCCATGGGTTGCTATCAAGGCGCGTTACCCGGAAGGCACTCGCGTCAATGCACGCGTAACCAACCTGACCGACTACGGCTGCTTCGCAGAGCTGGAAGAAGGCGTGGAAGGTTTGGTGCACGTATCCGAAATGGATTGGACCAACAAGAACATCCACCCGTCCAAAGTCGTTCAGGTTGGCGACGAAGTGGAAGTTCAGGTTCTGGATATCGACGAAGAACGTCGTCGTATCTCCCTGGGTATCAAGCAGTGCAAAACTAATCCGTGGGAAGATTTCTCCGGTCAGTTCAACAAGGGCGACAAGATCTCCGGCACCATCAAGTCGATCACCGATTTCGGTATCTTCATTGGTCTGGATGGCGGCATCGACGGCCTCGTTCACCTGTCCGACATCTCCTGGAACGAAGTAGGCGAAGAAGCTGTACGCCGCTTCAAGAAGGGCGACGAGCTGGAAACCGTTATCCTCTCCGTTGACCCGGAGCGTGAGCGCATTTCCCTCGGCATCAAGCAGCTGGAAGAAGATCCGTTCTCCGACTACGTTGCTGTTAACGATAAAGGCACCATCGTGCGCGGCATCGTTAAAGAAGTTGACGCCAAGGGCGCGATCATCACCCTGGCCGATGGTATCGAAGCCACACTGAAAGCCTCCGAAATCAGCCGTGACCGCGTTGAAGACGCGCGCAACGTACTGAAAGAAGGCGAAGAAGTTGAAGCCAAGATCATCAGCGTTGACCGTAAGAGCCGCGTAATCAGCTTGTCGGTCAAGTCGAAAGACGTTGAAGACGAGAAAGAAGCCATCAAAGAAATGCGTAAGCAGGAAGTTGAAGCTTCCGGTCCGACCACCATTGGTGATCTGCTCCGCGCACAAATGGAAAAGCAGAACTAAGTTCAGCTGACCCATAAAAAAGGGCGACTTCGGTCGCCCTTTTTTGTGCCTGAGATTTAGCCAGTTGCGAGAGTGGGTTAGGCGCCAATCCAAAGACACGCTCTGGCCAGAGCGACTTGGCGTGCGGTAACCGGGTGATCTCTCAATCACTGCACCGCGCTAACGTGCAGAGCGCCAGATGGGCGCAATCAACTACAGGTGCGGGCGCACCGCAGCAGATGGTACGCACAGAGAAGCGTCGCAGCAGCCAAACCTTGCTCTACAGCGCTAGCGAGAGACCGCGGCAGGCTAGGGCCGGTCAGGCCTGGCGGTTGCTGGCGTAGCGCTATCTGGCGCTTTCCCGGCAGTGCTAGGCCGCACTACCAACCACAGGGCGATGGCGATCAATGCACCGCCATACAGGTAGGCCCAGGACAGGGGTTCGCCGAGTAACAGGGCGCCCCACAACACGCCGAACGGCGGGATCAGAAAGGTGGTGGTCGATGCCCTGATCGGGCCGATATCCGTCAGCAGACGGAAGTACAGCACGTAAGCGAAGGCCGTGCAGATAAAGCCAAGCCCGGCAAGAGACAACCACACGTGAAGCCCGCCCCAACTGGCGGGTGGTTGCACGATCAAGCTGCCGGCGAACAAGGGGAGAAGGAACAAGCTGGCGCCGCAGAGGCTGCTGAAGGCGGTGAGGCGATTATCCAGGCCGCCTTGCTGACCGATCCAGCGACGGGTGAGAAAGCCGGCGAATCCATAGCACGTGGTGGCTATCAGGCAAGCCGCTGCGCCGAGCAGCAATTGCTGATCAACCTCGATCGGGCCGGTTCGGGTCAGTACGGCGACACCAAACAACCCAATCGCCACTCCTGCAGCTTTGCTCAGTGTCAGGGCCTCGGCGAAGAACAGCATGCCAATCAACACGCCCATCATCGGCGTGGTGGCGTTGAATATTGCCGAGTAGCCGGCAGGCAAAACCAGGGCCGCCAGGCAATACATGGCCGATGGCAGGCCTGCATTGATCACGCCGAGCATCAAGCATTGCTTGAGCTTGCCGCGAAAGTCCCACTGCACGCGCATGATCAGCAGAATCGCCAGCAGGCCAAGCGCGCCCAGGCTGGCACGCAAGAACGCGGTCGGCATGCTGCCGAGTTCGGGCGCAATGATGCGCATGAATAGAAAGCTGGCGCCCCAGATGGCGGCAAGCACTAACAGGCGCAGTAAGTCGGCGAGGCGCACGCGGCATTCCAAATTGGTTAACGGGCAAGCAGTGTTGCCGGGCATGCTGGGCAAGGCAATCTGAAAACGACTTTTAAACGGGCGCTCTAGTACTATTTGCTAGAGATAAACCGGTTTGCCAGCGTCGCCTGCTGTTCCTCAGTGCAGTCTCTGGCTAAGCTCGCCACACCATACCGCTCGTTCATTCCCAGCAGGGGTTTGCCCATGGCACAGCAATGGCCGGCCGCCGATATTGCCCGTTTGATCCTCGACGGCTTCGATGACTACCGCGAACACTTCCGCCAGATCACCGATGGCGCCCGCGGTCGCTTCGAGCAGGCGCTTTGGCAGGAGGCCCAGCAGGCCTCGGCCGCGCGGATCAAGCTGTATGAGGAAAAAGTCAGCGAGGTGGGTGATCGCTTGCGTCACTGCTTCAGCGACGAGTTGCTGGAGGTGGCGCAGTGGCCGTTGGTGAAAAGTGCCTATATAACGCTGATCGACCTGCGCTTCGACGATGAATTGGCGGAAACCTGGTTCAACTCGATCTTCTGCAGCCTGTTCAGTCATGACCAGATCAGTGATGGCTGCATGTTCATCCATACCACTCGGCCGTCACTGCGTAGCCAGCAGCGTGCTGCGCAAACCCGCAGTTACAGCCCGGAGCATGGGCTCTCGGGCATGCTTGAGGCGATTTTCCAGGACTATCGGTTCAGTGTGTCGTTCGAGGATCTGTCGCGTGACATCAAGCGCCTGGATGCACAGCTGCGCGAAAACCTGCCAGATTGGGTGTGCAAGGATCCGGAGTTGCGCATCGAGTTGTTTTCCTCGGTGCTCTATCGCAACAAGGGGGCTTATCTGGTCGGCCGGATCTTTACCCGCGACGAACAGTGGCCGTTGGTGATTCCGCTGCTGCACCGCGAGGGACGCGGCATCCAGATTGATGTACTGATCACCGACGAAGCCGAGGTGTCGATCATCTTTTCATTCACCCGCAGCTACTTCATGGTGGATGTGGCAATTCCGGCCGAGTTCGTCGGCTTCCTCAAACGCATTCTGCCGGGCAAGCATATTGCCGAGTTGTACACCTCGATCGGCTTCTACAAGCACGGCAAGTCGGAGTTCTACCGTGCGCTGATCAACCACCTGGCGAACACCGATGATAAGTTCATTATGGCGCCCGGCGTTCGCGGCATGGTCATGAGTGTGTTTACCCTGACGGGCTTCAACACCGTATTCAAGATCATCAAGGATCGTTTCTCTCCATCGAAGAACGTCGATCGCGCCACGGTGATCGAGAAATATCGACTGGTTAAAAGCGTCGATAGGGTCGGCAGGATGGCAGATACCCAGGAGTTTGCCGATTTTCGCTTCCCCAAGGTCAAGTTCGAGGAGCAATGTCTGGCTGAACTGCTAGAGGTGGCGCCGTCGACCGTCGAGGTGGACGGAGATACCGTGCTGATTCGCCACTGCTGGACCGAGCGGCGCATGACGCCGTTGAACATGTATGTCGAAAGTGCCAGCGAAGCTCAGGTGCGCGAAGCGCTTGATGATTACGGTCTGGCGATCAAGCAGTTGGCCGCCGCCAATATATTCCCCGGCGATATGTTGCTGAAGAACTTTGGGGTCACCCGCCACGGCCGAGTGGTGTTCTACGACTACGATGAAATCTGCTTTCTCACCGAAGCCAATTTCCGGCACATTCCGGCGCCGCGTTACCCGGAAGATGAAATGGCTGCCGAGCCTTGGTATTCGGTTGCGCCGCTGGACGTGTTCCCCGAGGAGTTTCCCCCATTTCTGTTTGCCGATATCAAGCAACGGCGCTTGTTCAGCCAGCTGCATGGCGAGCTATATGACGCCGACTACTGGAAAAGTCTGCAGGAGGCAATTCGCGCCGGGAAGGTGATCGACGTCTTCCCATACCGGCGCAAAGCGGAGCAGACCGAATAAAGGCGACCAACTAATAGCAAGGATGAAGCGAAGCTTTTGCTTCTGTTGGCTGGTTCGGGCCGACAGTCGGTCGTGTTTCGGTCGATTGATTTGCATCAAGCTTCTGCAATTGAGCTGGGTTACTCTAAACTGACAGCAGGTGCTCTAAAGTGCCTTATCGAAGTTCTTGGCAGGAGGGGATTCCATGATCGCCAAGTTGCATAACACCCTACACGATTTGCTGGTTGCCTTAGGCCTGCTTGATCGGCCGAAACTACAGCCAGTCCCTGTGCGCGATGATGACCAGCGACGTCCGCAAGCGCCGCGCCGACGCCGCTGATAGTTCAGGGTTGATTAGCCTTTAATCAGTGATTGATCCAGCAGTGTCATTTATTGGCTGACTGTGCCGATCCACCGTCAGTCAGATTAGCTGCGGGTGGTCGCTGAACCACTGGTTGATCAACTCGCGCATGCGCTCACCGGAAAAACTCGGGAAGTGTCCGCCATGTACGTTGCGTACGGGTAGCTGGCGCAGGCGTGCCAAACTTTGCGCATATTCCTGCAGATTCGAGTGATACGCATCTTCGATCAACGGGCCGTCGTAGAGAATATCCCCGGAAAACAATGTTTGCGTCGCCGCCTCCCACAGGCTGATGCCGCCTGGCGAATGGCCCGGGGTATGCAACACCTGCAGTATTCGATTGCCCAAGTCCAGTACATCACCGTCCTCGATCAAGCGGGTTGCGGGCGCGGCCTTGACCTGGTACTCGGCGTAGCACAGCGGGCAATCCGGGTGGGCCTCGAACATGTCGTCGCCGATGAAGTCCGTGGCCAGGGTATTGGTGCCGGTCGGTGCGGCGAGGATGTCTGCTTCTGCGGGATGCACCAGGCGCTCGGGGAATTCGTGGTGGCCGGCAATATGGTCGAAGTGGGCGTGACTGGCCACTGCCAGCAGTGGCTTCTCGGTCAGCCAGGGCAGTTGCTCGCGCAGGCTGACCAGGCCTGAGCCTGAGTCGACCAGCAGATCCCGATCACGGCCCTGGATGTGCCAGAGATTGCAGCGATAGAAGGGCCGTATATAAGGCTCGTGGATCAAGGTGACGCCATCCTGCAGGTGGCGTACTTCGAACCAGTTGTTGCGGCTGACGATCTTCATGTTGACCCCGCTCGTTGCTCGTCCCTAACTAAATTGTAGGCGCCAGTGAGGGCGCCGAGTTCTTGCTGCGGTCTTACAGGGGCGGACTTATGCGCTGTTGTGGGTGCGCGCGGCGCCTGACCGTAGGATGAGCCATGCGCACCGAACTAACACCTATGCCAATGGCTCAGGCCACCTGTCTGTGCGGCACCAGCACCCAGCGGCGCAGTATGGTGTAGCTGGCAGCGGTGATCAGGAACACCGGTAGCGAGGCGCCGAACGCCAGCGGCGATACCCAGCCCCAGTAGTACGCCAGCAGCGCGCCCAGACCATAAGCGGCGAATGCGGCCGGATTGATGCCGCCGAGGTAGCGGTAGCGCCCACCGTCTTCGCTGAGTAGGTCGCTGACATTGTAGTGGCCGCGGTGGATCAGGTAGTAATCGGCGATCAGCACGGCGAAAGCCGGGATAAATACGCTACCGATGATCAGCAGAAAGCTCTGGAAGTTGTCGAGGATGCCGGGGATCTGCGAACCAAGGATCGACAGCACGCCGATGGTCAGGGCCGGCTTCCAGAACTTGGTTTTTGGGCTGATGTTCAGGTAGGACAACGACGCGCTGTAGACGCACATCACGTTGGTGGTCATCACCGAGAGGAACACCACGATGGCCGCCGGTAAACCGAAGCCGAATCCGGCCAGCAGCACTGCCGGGTCGTAGGTCTGCTCCATGCCGCCGAGTACCGAGAAGCCCGATACGGTGGCGCCCAAGCCCATGGCCAGCAAGGTGGCGGCGACATAGCCGACCCAGGTGCCGACCGCAGCCACGCCTTGGCTGCGGCAGTTGCGGTTGTAGTCGGCGGCCAGGGGAATCCAGGAGAACGCCGTGGCGATGACGATATCGAAGGCGATGCCGGGGCTTATTTCATTGCGTGGCTCCACCGGCATGCTCAGCAGGCTGGTGAATTCGAATTTCTGCCCCATCACATAAAATACCGCGCCTGTCAGCAGTAGCATGCCAACGGCGGCCCAGCGCTCGACCCGCTCGATACCCAGGTGGCCACGCAGGGCGATCAGCAGTACCAGGGTTTCGCAGAGGATGGTGAACAGCGGCAGGTTGGAATAGCCGGTCAGGTGTTCCACCGCGTAATTCAGACTCATGCCGGCCAGCAGCGCTTGGATCCAGCTCCAGGCCAGCAATGTCAGAAGGTTGACCAGCGAAGGCAGCTTGGCGCCCAGTGGGCCGTAGCTGCCGCGCGCCAGCACCATGGTGGTCAGCCCGCTGCGCTGGCCCATCAGGCCGACCAGTACCAGCGGCAGGATGCCGACGGCTGAGCCGAGCAAGACGATCAGCATGGCCTGGATAAATGGCAAATCCGGTACCAGCAGCATGCCGGTCAAGATGGTGGTGACCACCACGTTGGCGCCGAGCCATAGTGCGGTAGTGCCGCTGAGCCCAAGGCTGCGATGTTCGGTTGAGGTGGGCGCAAGACCATCCTGACCGAAGTATTGGGTTAGGTTCTTGAACACGCGGGTGACTCCCCTGATTATTTTGATTATTACTACAGTTGGTGGTGTGCGTGGCAGTTACGGCAAGGCTATGTTGTTGTTGTTGTTGTTGTTGTTGTTGTTGGCGAGCTGGGCTCATGGGCCTGGCGGGTTAGCGTTTGGGGCTTCAGCCGCTTGGCAGCAGGGATAGGTGTTCGTGGCAGGCCAGCCATTGGTGGCTGTCGGGCTGGCGGCGAAAGACAATGGTCTCGCGCTCTTGGCTGTGCAGTTCTTCGCCCGCGATGCGCAGTCGGGTGTTCACTTCATGGACGAAGATCGCGCTGTCGCCCTGCAGGGTTAGCAATGGCTTGCTGGAGGTGCAGGCGAGGACGACGAAGCCCTCGGCCTGCCAGCTGGCCCAGAGTTGCCGGTAGTCATCCAGAGTTGCCAATACCGTGGCGCAGCTGTGGAAGACAAAGCTGGCGTCTTCGCTGAACGCGGCAAAATAGGCCGCGCTGTCGTTGCTGGCGAAGGCGGCGACCAGGGTTGCGGCGGCCTGCAGCACATCGTCATGGTCGGTGCACTCCGCCTCTATGGCGGTGTTTTGCCCTGAGTTGGCTGGTGTATTGGCGATCATGTTGGGCCCTTGTGCATAGTGGATGGTGTTGTTCCTGTGCTCCGCTCAGGGATGGAAGGGCGCTTCTTCGAGCAGTTCGATGATCAAGGGGCGATCTGCTGGAGCGCTTCGCAGCAGCTCGGCCAGGTGTGCATGGTCGCGGGCGCGATCGGCCATGCAGCCGAAGCCGCGGGCGATGGCCAGAAAGTCCGGGGTGTAGATGTCCACACCGAGCGGGGTGATGTCGCGCTTCTGCATATAGCGCTTGATCTCGCCGTAGCCGCTGTTGTTCCACAGCAGCACGATGATGCCGACCCCGGCTTCCACCGCGCTGGCCAGCTCGGGCAGGGTGAACTGGATGCCGCCGTCACCCATTAGGCTGATCACCGGGCGGTCCGGGTCGGCCAGTTTGGCGCCGATTGCCGCCGGTAGGCCGTAACCCAGGGTGCCGTAGCCGGTGGAGGCATTGAACCAGCGCCGCGCGCCGTCCAGCTCGACCAAATGATTGCCGCTGTAGACGGTCTGGGTCGAGTCGCCGACGAAGCGCGCGTCAGGAAGTGTGTCCAGCACCGTGTCGAACAACTGGCGGTAATGCCACCAGCCGCTGAAATCCTCGGCCAGTTGCGCCTGCACGGCAGCGGTGCGCAGGGCACCGGGGCTGTTGTCGAGTTTTTCGCCGGGATTGAACTCGGCCAGCAGCATGCGCATGGCCAGGCGTGCATCGCTCTGGATGGCCAGGGTCGGGGTGAAATTGCGCTGCAATTGCTGGGCGTCTATATCGATGCGAATCAGTGCGCCGCCCAGTTTGAAGTTGCCGTCGAACACCACGTCGTAATCGGTTTCGCCCAGCTCGGTGCCGATGGCCAGCACCACGTCCGCTTCCAGCGCCAGCTCGCGTACTGGGACCAGCGACTGGTTACTGCCGAGCAGCAGCGGGTGACCCGGTGGCAGCAGGCCCTTGGCATTGATGGTCTGCGCGGTGGGTGCATCCAGAGCCACGGCCAGGGCGCGGGCTTCGGCTTGCGCGCTGACACAGCCACCGCCGAGTAGCAGCAGCGGGCGTTTGGCGTTTTTCAGCATGGCCGCCGCTTCGCGGATCAGCGCGCGATTGGGCGACGGACGCTGGATACTGGGCCGTGGCGCCAACTGCATGTGCTCGGCCGGCGCGGTGATGATGTCCAGCGGCAGCTCGATGTGCACCGGCCGTGGCCGTTCGCCCTCGAAGACGGCAAAGGCGCGGGCCAACACACTGGGCAGTTCCTCGACGCTCATCAGTGTGTGGCTGAAGGCAGTGACGCCGGCGGTCATAGCGCGCTGGTTGGGCAGTTCGTGCAGGTAACCCTTGCCCAGACCTAAACGGTTGCGCTGGTTGACGCTGGATATCACCAGCATCGGGATCGAGTCCGCATAGGCCTGGCCCATGGCCGTGAGAATGTTGGTCATGCCCGGCCCGGTGATGATGAAGCACACGCCCGGCTTACCCGAGACACGGGCATAGCCATCGGCCATAAAGCCGGCACCCTGCTCATGGCGCGGGGTGATATGGCGGATGTTGCTGTGCGGCAAGCCGCGGTACAGCTCGACGGTGTGTACACCGGGAATGCCGAACACGGTGTCGACACCCCAGCCTTCGAGTTGCTTGACTAGAAATTCGCCGCAAGTGGTCATGTCATCTAATCCTGTGCTGTCGTTTTAGGAGCGGGGGGACTCGGCGTCCCCCCGCGCGCCTATGCCCGATATTTTTTAACCGACGATCCAGTGCGCCATCAGCGCGATGATCGGCAGGGTGATCAGGGTGCGGATGATGAAGATGGCGAACAGCTCGAGCAGGTTTAGCGGCAGCTTGGCCTTGATGATCAGCACACCGACTTCTGACATATAAATCAGCTGGGTCAGGGATACGCAGGCCACCACGAAGCGGGTCAGCTCGCTCTCTATGCCTTTGCCCAATACGGCCGGCAGGAACATATCGGCAAAACCCACCAGTATGGCCGGTGCTGCTTTGGCTGCTTCCGGCAGTTGCAGCAGTTCCAGCAGCGGCACCAGTGGGTAGGACAGCCAGTTGAAAACCTGGGTGTATTCGGCAATGGCAAGGGACAAAGTGCCGATGGCCATCACCAGCGGCAGCAGGCCCAGCCAGATATCCACCACGTTATGCACGCCGACTTTGACCATCTGCGCCGGGGAAGGGTTGTTGTTGGCGCGCTTGACGGCCTGCAGTACGCCCCAGCGCAGCAGTGAGCTGCCAGTTGGGACGTCTTCCTTGATCTGCTTGCCAACGCCGGCGACGTACTCGTCCTTCTTCCACGACAGCGGCGGAATGCGCGGTGTGATGATGGCGGCAGCCAGGCCGGCCACTACTACCGTCAGGTAGAAAGGTACGAACAGGTGGTCGAGGTTCATGAAACTGGTGATCAACAGGCTGAAGGCGATCGAGGCGACGGAGAAGTTGGTGGCGATCACCGCCGCTTCCCGGGCGCTGTAAAAGCCCTTCTGATACTGCTGGGCGGTGATCAGCACGCCGACGGTGCCCGAACCGAGCCATGAGGCGATAGCGTCAATAGCCGAGCGGCCCGGCAAGCCGAAGACCTTGCGGAACACGTTGCGCACTAGGGTGCCGCAGAATTCCATCAGGCCGAAGTCGGTGAGCAGCGGCAGGATCAGCCCGGCTACCAGGAAGAAGGTGATCAGTACCGGGGCCAGATCTTTCAGTACCACGCCGCCGGTGTTGGCGTTCCAGATCCATTCCGGGCCGAACTGCCAGAAGGTCATGGCCGCGAAAATTGCGCCGAGCACACGCAGGCCAAGCCATAGCGGGTGCAGGTTGAACAGTTCGTTGAGCGCGTGGCGCTGGGTTAACCAGCGCGGCTTGAGGGCCGAGCCAAGCAGGCCGAGGGCGGCGGAGAGCAGCAACAGGCCGGTGGCGATGGCTGGCAACCAGGCACTCAGCGAGGTTTTCAGGGCATCAGCCATCACGCCGAGGCCGATGGTAACTTTGCCGTCATAGACGATTGGGGTGAGGAACAACAGCACGCCAACCAGCGAGGGGATCAGGAAGATCAGCAGTTGACGCAGGCTGTAGGACGTATCCGCCGGCGGTTGGTCATCCAGCAGCGGCATGGCTTGTTCGGAGTTCATCTAGGCACCCTATTTTATTGTTGTAGTGCGCGGGCGCCGCACGAGGCGCCCGTTCAGTATAAAAAGCCAGGCCGCGTCAGCGGTGCTGCACACCCGGCAACACGCAGAGCATTTCGTAGAGCAGATTGGCCCCCAGCAACGAGGTGTTGCCGGTGGTGTCGTAAGGCGGGGAGACCTCGACCAGGTCGCCGCCGATCAGCTGCAGGCCCTGACAGCCGCGAATGATTTCGATCGCCTGAATCGTGGTCAGGCCGCCGATTTCCGGGGTGCCGGTACCCGGTGCCCAGGCCGGGTCGATGCCGTCGATGTCGAACGACAGGTACACCGGCCCGCCGTCGACCTTGGCGCGAACTTCCTCCATCAGCGGGGTCAACGATTTGTGCCAGCATTCCTCGGCCTGCACTACACGGAAGCCCTGCTTGCGGCTCCAGTTGAAGTCCTCGGCGGTATAACCCTGGGCGCGCAGACCGATCTGCACTACTCGGTCGCAATCGAGCAGGTCTTCCTCGACGGCGCGGCGGAACGTGGTGCCGTGGGCGATTTTCTCGCCGAACATATGATCGTTCACATCGGCGTGGGCATCGATGTGCACCAGGCCGACCTTGCCGTGCTTCTTCTTCAGCGCCCGCAGGATCGGCAGGGTGATGGTGTGATCACCGCCAAGGGTCAGCGGGATTATGCCGTGTTCGAGAACGTTGTCGTAGAACGCCTCGATGATGCGTACCGCGTCCAGCATGTTGAACGTATTGATCGGCACGTCGCCGATGTCGGCCACGTTCAGCGAATCGAAAGGCGCGGCGCCAGTGGCCATGTTGTAGGGGCGGATCATCACCGACTGGGCGCGGATCTCGCGCGGGCCAAAGCGGGTGCCGGAACGCAACGAAGTGCCGATATCGAGCGGTACGCCGATGAAACCGACATCCAGCTCGCGCTGCTGTTCGCTCGTCTGGATATGCGGTAGGCGCATCATGGTGGCTATGCCGCCAAAACGCGGCATCTCGTTGCCGCCCAGGGGCTGGTGCAGAATCTTGTCCATGACTAGGCCTCGGAGTTCTTGTGGGTATGGAAGTCGTTGGGCAGATTCTTGACCAGGTCTTACCTGCGACAAATCGCTGCAGGCAAAAACTTAGTTCAGAAATTTCTAAACTATCAGCCGCCTCTGTAGGATGGGTTGGGCCGCGTAGGTTGAGCGCAGCGATACCCATGCTGCCGCTGCTAACGCTGTGATGGGTCACGCCGCTGCGCAGCTAATCCATCCACGACCTGATCACCCAAGTGCGCGCGGCTTAGGCGGCCCCGCGCACCCTACGCGTTGGATCGCCTGCCGTAGGGTGCGCCGTGCGCACCACTATTGAGGCTGGCATTAAGCGTTGACTGCGATAAATAGTGCGCATGGCACACCCCTACTGGAGCACCATGACTACCACCTTGCCCGATCTCAAGCTGCTGCGTATCTTCGCCAGCGTGGTGCGCCACCAGGGCTTCGCTGCGGCGCAGCAGGAGTTGAACCTGTCGACTTCTGCGATCAGCACCTATATGAGTCAGCTGGAAGGCCAGCTCGGCCTGAGCCTGTGCCATCGCGGTCGCGGCGGTTTCAGTCTGACCAGCAAGGGTGAGTTGTTCTATCAGGAAACCCTGCGCCTGCTCGGCGAGCTGGAAGGTTTCGAGCGCTACGCAGCTGCGCTCAAGGGCGAGCTGCGCGGCACGCTCAATCTAGGTGTATTGGATTCGACTGTCAGCGATCCGGCCTTGCCGTTGGCCGAAGTGATCGGCGCCTACAGTCAGGAGCACCCGGCCGTGCATTTGCACCTGTCGGTGATGAGCCCCTATGAACTGCAATTGGCGGTGCTGGATAATCGGCTGGACCTGGCCATCGGTGCCTTTTCCACCCGCATGAACGGCCTGGTCTACCAGCCGCTGTACCGCGAGCAACACTGGTTGTATTGCAGTGAGCGTCATTCGCTATTCAGCGAGCGGCGCATCCCTGGGGAGGTTATCGCCCAGCAGCGCATGGTCGGGCGCGGCTACTGGAGCCAGGCCGAACTGGCGCGGCATGGTTTCAAACACAGCGCGGCGACAGTTGAATCGATGGAGGCGCAGTTGATTCTGGTGCTGTCCGGTGCTTATGTCGGCTACCTGCCGGAACACTACGCTCAGCCTTGGGTTGACCAGGGCCGCTTGCGTGTATTGCTACCGGCAACCTTTGGCTATCAGGCGCCGTTCTCCCTGATCCTGCGCCGCGGGCGTTCGCGCGAGCCGTTAATCCAGACCTTCAGGGACTTGTTGAAAGCGCAACTCAACGCACGTTGAGGTCCTGTGCGATTTGGTATGACCCGCATGCCTGCCGTCATGGATCGCCGCGCCAAGCGACGACTCAACCCGCAATACTGTTCTTAGGTCAGGTCTCAGCCCGTTAGGTGCAGGTCAAAATCGCTCGAGAACACGCGACATTCGACGTCGGTGCGCGCTGCAAAACAGGCGGTGGTGGAAAAGATCAGCTGACTTTTGGAGGGCCGCGTGGGGCGGCCTAGCCTTGCCCTGTGCAAATTTTTATTTGATTAACCCTTTTTATATCAAAAGGTTAAGCTGAAAATCCATCTGCCTAGGAAGGGTCAAATTTAGAGTCAACGTGGCGTCTTGCCCTTGGTGTGCTAGACCTAACCGTTGTCAGCGTGGGAATACGAATTTATCAATGACAAGGATTGCGTGCGATGCGTCAGAACTCTCCAGTAACACAGCGGGAAAGAACCTTCGCGGCACATGAACGACTGATTTCAACCACCGACCTGAACAGCAATGTCACCTACTGCAACGATGCTTTTGTCGCCATCAGTGGCTTCACCCGGGAAGAGCTGATCGGCAAGCCGCACAATCAGGTGCGCCACCCGGATATGCCGGCAATGGTATTCGCGCATATGTGGGAAACCATCAAGCAGGGCAAGCCCTGGATGGGAATCGTCAAGAATCGTGCAAAAAATGGTGATTTTTACTGGGTAAGCGCCTACGTCACGCCCATTTATGACAGCGGTAAGATGTCTGGCTATGAGTCGGTTCGTACAATGCCCAGCGAGGTGCAGAAACGCCGGGCGGAGGCACTCTATGCGAGGTTGAGGGCTGGTAAGCCAGCGATACCTGCGCTCGAGTACTGGGCTTACAGTTTGGTTGGCTCTTGGCCGCTGATTCTTGCCGGTCTGGCGATTATTGGGGCGCATTGGCTGCTCGAAGGCCCCTGGTTGCTGGCCTTCATTGCGTTAACCCTGTTCGCTTTGGGCGTCTATCAGCTGTCGAGCAGTCGCCAGTCGATTCGCAAGACTCTGGCCGACCATCCTAAAGCCTTCACCAGCAGCCTGGTGGCATTGACGTACAGCGACAACCGTGGCGCCCAGGCCTTGCTGGACATGGCGATGATCAGCGAAGAAGCGCGTCTGCAGACGGCTCTGACCCGGCTTGAGGATGCGGGCATCAACGTCAAGAAACATGCGGCGCAATCGGCGCAACTTTCCCGTTCCGGCGCCGAGATGCTTGACCAGCAGCGCAGCGAGGCCGATCAGTCGGCCACTGCGATCAATCAGATGGCCGCGACCATTCAGGAAGTCACGCACAACGTCCAGAGCACGTCCCACGCTGCTGAAGAAGCAGATAGCTTGGCCAAGCAAGGCCTGCAATTGGCTGCTGACAGCCTGCTGTCGATGCAGCATATGTCTAAATCGGTAGCGGATATTGGCCAGGCGGTTAATGACTTGGCCAGCTCGACCCAGTCGATCGGCAGCGTGGCGGATGTGATCACCTCGATTGCTGACCAGACCAATCTGCTCGCCCTCAATGCAGCTATCGAAGCCGCGCGTGCGGGTGAGCAGGGCCGTGGTTTCGCAGTGGTGGCTGACGAGGTGCGTGCACTGGCCGCACGTACGCGTGAGTCGACCGAGCAAATTCACCAGATCATTGCCTCCCTGCGAGCCGGGGCCGAACGGGCGGTGGTGACCGCTGGCAGGGGGGAGGAGATATCGCTCGCCAGTGTGCACAGCGTCGAAGCGGTGCGCTCGGCGCTGGATGGCATCAGCACGTCAGTCAGCCGTATCACTGGCATGAGTCAGCAGATTGCTGCCGCCTCGGAGGAGCAAAGCCATGTGGCCGAGGACCTCAGTCGGCAGATTACCCGGATTGCCCAACTCTCCGACCAGAGCGCAGGGCAGGCGCATCAAGGGGCGACCGTTGGCAAGGAGCTGGAGCAGATGGCTGATTACCTGCACAGCCTTGCCGAGCGCTTCAATCGTTAACAGCAGCCTGTCAGGCTGCTCATCTGAATGAGTCGGCAGTCAGGCAAGTGAGCCGCACTTTTGTAGATCCTATGTTCATATGCAAGGTCTGCGGCAGCGGAGGGTGGATGACGCCTTTTTCATCCACCAATAGCGATGGTGGATGAAAAAGGCGTCAGCTACGCGCCCCGATCCACTCAACACAGCTCCCTCAAGCCCGGATCAAATCCGCGGAAATCTCGCGCCGACACCTGGCCCCGGATTGCATCCAGGCTCTGCGTAGGGCATTGGCCCGCAATGGGGCAACCCCTTGCGTGAATAGCATCTCGGCAAGGCATCGTTTGACTCTGCTGGCTACTTCAATCTGTACGTTGGCATCGCGCAAGCCGCCATTCGATATGCCCGGGCAAGTGGCTTGTAGTCAGGCCTGTGGCAAACTGTTCGGCCGAGGAGATGCCGATGTCACGCCCCCATTGCCCACGCTGTAACCGTCCGCTCGAACACTGTCTATGTGCGCTGATTCCCCGATTGCCGAGTCGCACGCGAGTGCTGATTCTGCAGCACCCGAGCGAGGTCAGGCATGCGCTGAATACCGCACGCTTGGCGGCGTTGGGGCTGAGCAATGCTGAATTGCGCGTTGCCGAGGTGTTTGAGGATATGCCGGCATTGTTGGCACAGCCCGGCTATCGGGCCTGTCTGCTGTTTCCGGGCGAGCAGGCTCAGCCTTTGCCGCAGTTCGCGGCGCAACTGGACGGGTTGCCCACGCTGCTGGTAGTGCCCGACGGCAGCTGGCGCAAGGCGCGCAAATTGATGCACTGCAATCCGTTGCTGGCGGCGTTGCCGCGGGTGACCTTGGCGGCTGGGTTGCAGTCGCGCTACCGCTTGCGCAAGGCGCCGATGCCGGGGGCTTTGTCGACTATCGAGGCGATTGTCAGTGCGCTGGACATTCTGGAGGCGCCGGCGCAATTCGCAGCCTTGCTCAAACCCTTCGAGGCCTTGATTGAAGGGCAGATCAAGGCGATGGGCGAGGAGACCTTTCAACGCAATCATCAGCGCGATTGAGGCAGCGCGCAGGGTTCAGGCCTTGGGCATGCACATAGGCTCTACGACGGATTGCGGTCAGGTAGGCGATCCCACGTCGCCCGGACGCCGCGCTGTCGCGCAGCAAACTGGCTCCTACAGGGGGCATGTTCCGATTTATTTTTCACATATAAAACAACGGGTTATTTTTTTGATGAGAGGGGACTTGTCTGCGAAGCGTTGTTTCAGTCTTGCCATCGATTCGCGGACAAGTCCGCTCCCACAAGAGCTGTGGCTTGGCCGCGATTCGCAGGCGTTGGTCGCTAACGATGCGTCTCGACTGCTAGCGCTCGCGCAGCGCTTCGGCGCGGGCCTTGAGCACGGGTTTTAGCAGGTAGTCCATTACGCTTTTCTCCCCGGTAATGATGTCCACGGTGGCGATCATGCCGGGAATAATTAACAAGGGGTGCTCATCGCTGCCCAGGTGGCTTTTGTCGGTACGTAGCTGAATCAGGTAGAAGCTCTTGCCTTCCTCGTCGGTGATGGTGTCGGCGCTGATCAGTTCCAGATTGGCTCTGAGTCCGCCATAGATGGTGTAGTCATAGGCGCTGAACTTGACCATGGCCTTCTGCCCTGGATGGAGAAAGGCCACATCCTGCGGGCGCACCTTGGCCTCTATCAGCAGATTGTCTTCCAGCGGTACGATCTCCAGCATGTCGCTACCCGGCTGGACGACGCCACCGATTGTATTGATCTTCAGCTGCTTGATGATGCCGTTGACCGGAGACACCACGGTGGTGCGGCTGACCCTGTCCTGAATGGCCGAACTGGTGGCGGTGATTTTCTTCAGTTCGGTGCGGGCATCGTTGAGTTCCTTGAAGGCGTCGGAGCGAAAGCCCAGCTCGGATTCCTCAATCTTGCTTCTAATCTCTTTGACCGCCGACTCGGCCCTGGGGATCGCCAGGTTGGTGGCATCCAGTGAGCCGCGCATTTCCACTGCGCTGCGGCGCAGGCGGAGAATTTCCACCTGGGAAATTGCCCCGGAGGCCACCAGGGGTTGTGACATGTTCAGCTCCTGTTGAATCAGGCCCAGGCTGGAGCGGTATTGCTGGGCCTTGGAGCGGAATTCCGCAAGCTCCTGACTTTTCTGCAGCAGCTGTTCGCCCAGCGTGCGTTGTTCGCTGTGCAGGCGTTGTTGTCTCGAGCCATACAAGGCCAGTTCGTCTTCGGCCAGTTGCGCTGCCGTACGGGTGATTTCTTCGGGCATGGCGATGGGGCGGCTTTCGGCTTCGGCGGTCAGTCGTTCGATGCGGGCAATCAGCGCCAGGCGGTCAGCTTCGGTCTCGCCCTTGTTTGAGAGAAAGCGCGTGTCATCGAGCCGCAGCAATACATCGTCCTTGTTCACCAACTGGCCTTCGCGCACGAATATTTCACTGACGATGCCGCCCTCCAGGTTTTGAATAACCTGAATTTTGCTTGATGGAATCGCTTTGCCTTCGCCGGTGGTGACTTCTTCAAGTACCGCGAAATTGGCCCAGAGCAAGGCACTGGCCAGGCATGTACAGACTACCCAGATGGTAATTCGCGACATCCATGGTGAGTCCTCGAGAATTGCCCCCTCGACTTCTGGCATGAATTCGGTGTCCTGCTTGCGCCTGCCCCAGCTGGTGAAGTAGGCCAAGATATGCAGTGGCATAGGTACCTTCCTAGTGTGCTGTCGGGCCGACGCGGCCCTTGCGCAAGGCTTCGATCACCGCCTCTTTTGGGCCGTCGGCGACGATGTGACCGTTGTCCAGCACCACCAGGCGATCGACCAGGCTGAGCATCGAACTGCGGTGTGTGATCAGCAGTAGGGTTTTGCCCTGAGCCCAGGCGTGCAGGCGGCCGCGCAGGATTTCCTCGCTGGTGTTGTCCATCGCACTGGTTGGCTCGTCGAATACCAGGATTTGTGGGTCGAGCAGCAGGGCTCGTGCCAGCAGTACGGCTTGACGTTGGCCGCCAGAGAGCTGTTGGCCGCGCTCCCCGACTGGTCGGTCGAAGCCTTGTGGGTGTTGCCTGGCCAGCTCACTGACCCCGGTCATCTCGGCCACTTCGAGCATGCGCGCGTCGCTGACATAGCGTGCGCCGAGGGTCAGGTTGTCGCGCAGGCTGCCGGCCAATAGTGGTAAATCATGAGCGACGTAGCCGATCTGGTGGCGCAGATCGGCCACGTCGAGTTGGCGCAGATCCAGACCGTCAAGCAGGATTTGTCCCTCGTCCAGGGTGTAGAAACCCATCAGCAGGCGTGCCAGGGTGCTCTTGCCCGAGCCACTGCGGCCGATAATGCCGACCCGCTCGCCGGCATGCAGGCGCAGGCTTACTTTGCTCAGTGCCGGAGTGCTCTGGCCGGGGTAGCTGAAGCTGGCCTGCCGCACATCGAGGTCTCCCTTCAGTAGGGTGCGTTCCAGCGGCCGCTGGGTGGTTTGACGTTCTTGCGGCAACCCCATCAGGGCGTCGGTGCTTTTCATCGTTAGGCGCGCTTGCTGGTAGCGGGTGATCAGCCCGGCAACCTGGCCGAGCGGGGCCAGTACCCGGCTATTGAGCATGTAGCAGGCGATGAGCGCGCCAACACTCATGTTGCCAGCAATGATCGCGTAGACGCCGACGATGATGATGGCCATGCCGGCGCATTGTTGAAGAAACAGGGTGCCGTTGGTGGCCAGCGATGAGAGGAAACGGGCGTGGGCATCCAGGCGGGTGAGGGCGCCATGGGTGGTTTCCCATTGGTGTTGTCGTTGGCTTTCTGCGCCGCAGGCTTTTAGGGTCTCCAGGCCACCGAGGGTTTCGATCAGTAGTGCCTGGCGCTCTGTGGCGAGTGCCAGGCTGCGTTGCACGGTGCTGCGCAGGCGACCTTGAATAATCAGGGCGAAAATTGCCGTGAGCGGAAAAGCTAGCAGTGGAATGACGATCAACGAACCGCCGAGTAAGCCGATCACTGCGATCATCAGCAAGGCAAAAGGCAGGTCGATCAGGCTGGTCAGGGTCACCGCGGTAAGAAATTCCCGCAGGCCCTGAAAGTCGTGGATGTTCTGCGCGAAGCCACCGACGGTGGCTGGGCGCGCTTTCATGGACATGCCGGTGATGCGTTCGAACAGGCTTGCGGAGAGCACCACGTCGGTCTTGCGTCCTGCGCTGTCCAGCAGATTTGCGCGCAGTATCCGCAGCAGCAGTTCGAAAGAGGTGCCGATGAACAGGCCTATGGCCAGAACCCATAGCGTCGAAATCGCCTGGTTAGGCACCACGCGGTCATAGGTCTGCATGACGAACAACGGGACCATCAGGCCGAGCACGTTGATCAGTAGGCTGGCCAGCATGGCATCGGCATAGAGCCAACGGGACAGTTTCAGCGTGTCGCGGAACCAGGCGTCGATGCGCGGTAGCAGCGGCCTGCGTGCGTCTTCGAGTTGGTGTCGAGGGCGAGCGAAGAACGCCTGCCCAGTGTAGGCCCCAGCCAGTTGTTCACGCGTAAGGCGTTGCTCGCCACCGTCTGCCTCGCACGGCAGAATCAGGGCCTGACCGTTGTCTAGCCACTTGCGCAGGACTGCGCTGCGGCCATTCTTGAGCAGCAGCAGTACCGGCAGATTCAGTGCAGAAATTGCTGTTAATTCGCGGTTCAGCAAGCGGCCTTGCAGGCCGGCTCTGGCGGCCGCGCGCGTTAACAAGTCGGCGCTCAAGCGTTGCTTGGGCATCGGCAGCCCTGCGCTGAGGCTGCCACGACTGGCACTGCAGCCGTGGAGTTTGCACAGGATCAGCAAGCCATCCAGTAGTGGATCGTCGTGGTTCAAGCGTGGGTCACTGGCGGGGCCAGCCCTTTCCATTGTCGTCACGATTTACTACTCCTTGACCGGCATCACTTCATTTCCGGCAGGCGTGCCTCGCTCTTTACCTCGGAAAGGGCTACAGCCTCTGCCGGGATAATTACTTGTTGCTGGCGCAGCAGGTCGCCCATGGCCGCGAGTACACGGTACATGGCGAACTCTTCGGTGTAGCGCACGTCGGTGTAGCGGCGGTTGGCGGTGAAGAGTTCGTTTTCACTGTCCAGCAAGTCGAGCAGGGTGCGCTGACTCAGGCTGAATTGCTGCTGATAGGCTTCGCGAACGCGGGTGGTGTAGTCCGCATAGTCTCGCGCCTTTGGCGTTTGCAGGCGGGCGTTGTCCATGGCGTTCCAAGCCAGGGAAAGGTTTTCGTTAAGCACGCGCAGGGCATTGTTGCGAATGTCCATCGATTCGTTGATCTGGTAGGCAGAGGATTGCAGGCGCGCTTTATCGCGCATGCCATTGAACAGGTTGTAATTCATCACCACAGCTGCACGCCAGCTGTTGTAGTGGCCTTCATCACCCTGAATGTTGTCATCGGCGTTGGTCGCCAGTTCGACGTCGAAACGTGGATAAAAAGGTGCTTTGGCAACTTCATATTGCTTCTCGGCGGCGTTCACATCGGCTTGTGCGGATTTCAGGTAGGGGTTGTTCTGCATGACGGCCTGCCGTGCAGCATTCAAGTCTTCTGGCAAGGTGCTGCGAACCGAGACCGGAGCCAGCAGTTCGTCCGGCATGCGACCGGTGACGCTGATGAAGTTCGCCTCGGCGTCCGCGAGATTGACCTGCTCGGTGTAGAGGTTGTTTTCCGCCAGAGCCAGGCGCGCGTTGGATTGGTCGAAGTCAGCTGTGCTACCGACGCCTTGGCGATTGCGTAGATCGATCTGATCGGTGATGCGTTGGTGGGCAAGCAGATTGTTCTTGGCCAGATCGACCATCTCACGGCGCTTCAGAATATCCAGATAAACCTCAACGGTGCGCAGCGCCAGGCTCTCCGTGGTGCCCAGTACTCGGTAGGCCCTGGAGTTCACTACTGCTTCGGTGCGTGCCACTTCATTGGGTGTGTTGAAACCGTCGAACAGCATTTGCCGCAGACGCAACTCGGCATTGCGATAGTTGAGCGTTTCGGTGTTGTGATCGCCAAGAGCTCGGGTGCTCGGACTGTCGGTATTTTCCCGGCCGTAACCGACTAGTAGATCGACTGTCGGCAGGTAACCACCCTTGGCCATCTTGACTTCTTCATCCGACGAAAGACGGCTGTTGATCCCTGCATGAATTTCCGGGTGGTTATCCAGAGTGCTTTGAATCGCTTCAGAGAGGGTAATGGCCTGAGCATGCGTGCAGGCCAAGGCCAGCAAGGTACTGCTCCACAGCGGATTGAGAACTCGCATGTGATGAATCTCCTTTTCTTTCGTTGTTTTATTGTCGTCAGATATTTGGCTTTATTCTTATGCAAACTGTTTCGCCCTTGTAACATCACAGCTAAGAACATCTTTAATCAAAGTCTAAGAAAAAATCCTCACAAGCTTTATGAGAAAAAAATCTTATACAGCCTGGAAAATGCAAGACACTGTTTAGAACAGAGTCACATCTCTGGCGGGTTTTCAGTTGAATGTGACCAATAACAGGCGGTCGAGCACGATGCGCAAGACATAGGGCGGGAATGGTTCTGATGAAGTAATACGGCAAACAAAGCGCGCTATTTTTTTGGCGCATGTTTTTTATTGATCGTATGCCGTTTAATCAGTTGCTTCTTGAGGCGCGCCCGTTTGCAAGGTGCTTGGACCCTTTTTCAGACGTGCCAGCGGTGGCTGGCAGTTGTAGTGAGGAAGGTCTCATGGCTACTTTGATCGGTATCGTCAGTCAGGTTGTCGGCGAGGTTTTTGCGGTAGCTGGCGATGGAGTGCGTCGACCGCTGGTTGAGGGTGATCGGGTTTTCACCGGTGAGCAGCTTGTGACCGGGGCGGGTGGTGCGGTAGCCATTACCTTGGACAGAGGTGGCGAGCTGACCCTCGGACGTGACAGTAATCTGATGCTCGATGTGCAGATGCTGGCAGATATCGGCGGTGACAACGCCGCAGCGCCCGCTGTGCAAGCGGCGACTGGTGATCAGGACCTTACTGACATCGAGCAACTCCAGGCGGCCATCGAAGCTGGCGTCGACCCGACTACTGCGCTTGAGGCTCCGGCTGCTGGGCCCGGAGCGGGGGGCGCAGGCGGCGGTGGTGGTCATTCGTTCGTTTTGTTGGGTGAAACTGCCGGAGCGCTAGATCCGGTCATAGGCTTCCCAACTGAGGGCTTGGGTGGCGTTCCGGAGTTCCCCGAACCGGATATCGAGCAGATTGACGAGCTGCCGACTGTACTGCCGGATGATGAACCGAACACTCCTCAAATTATTTTGGGTGAACGCCAATCGGTATCCGAATCCGCCTTGGCAGCGGGTTCGAATGCGGACTCGAACGGTGAGTTCGCCAGCGGTACTTTCCGGTTGGCGCATGCCGATGGGCTAAGCACTCTGCAGAGCCTCACCATTAACGGCTTGACGGTATCCATCGTTAGTCTGGTTGGTGCAAGTTTCGTCGGTGAGCATGGCACGCTCACCATCACTGGCTACGATGGTGTGACTGGGTTGGTTAGCTATAGCTATGAGCTGACCAGTCCTGCCGATAGCAACTCCGGTAACCCGGCTGGCGTATTCGTCTTGAGCGCCTCGGACGGTACACAGTCATCGGCGCCAGCGAGCATCGTTATCGAGATCGTCGACGACGTACCCAATGCAGTGGACGACAGCAACAGCATCGGCGAAGACACGATCGCGCCGATCAGCGGCAACGTACTGACCAACGACCTGCACGCCAACGGCCAACCGGGCGCGGTTGCGCCGATCAGCTTGGTCAGATGGAGCAGTACCGCGGCCAGTTACGGCACCTTTACCGACACCGGCAACGGCACTTACAGCTACCTGCTGGACAACAGCAATCCACTAGTCCAGGCCCTGGATGATGGCGAGAGCCTCACAGAAACCTTCAGCTACACCATGCAGGACGCCGACGGCGACCCAGACACTGCGACCCTGACGATCACCATTACCGGCAGCAATGATATTCCTCAGATTTCGGTCGATCCGGGCAACGACGGAGCCAACGACCAGGTGTTCGAAGCCGGTCTGGCCAATGGCTCGGCGGCAGCCGGCAACGGTGAGTTTGCCAGCGGCACCTTCACCCTGAGCGACGCCGATGGCCTCGATGATCTTGAAAGCGTAACCAT
>NZ_JAUXMX010000014.1 GCF_030683065.1 Pseudomonas sp. | reverse complement strand
TGACTTCAGTGCACTGACGGTGGAAAGCGTGAATCGGGTTGTTGCGAAGATCAATTTACGACCACGCAAACGCTTGGGCTGGAAGACACCGTACGAAGTGTATGCAGGGGTGAGCGTTGCACTTATGAGTTGAATTCAGGGTGCATAACTTCCATTCTGAATTAAATGTGGCAAATAACAGGCCCGCATAGTGACGCCACCATCCCGACTGCAGGGGATGAGCACCTCCCGGCTTGCCCGCTGCACACAGGCGGGCGGTTGCAGGAGCTGAGTGCAACACGGCTATTGAATTGAGACTGGAGGATCATGCCGGATTGCCATGGTCTTTTTCATCACTTCCCCCATGGCTTTGATCGGGCATTTAAGGTCGGATCGTTTGCGCGGCCAAATCTGCTCTCTTGGGTAAGTACTGCCGCATTGATGTTGGCGTTTCTGTCGCGCTGTCAGGCGCGGTGCGGGACGCAGAAGCAGGTCGCCACCTCGGTTGGTATTTGAGATGGCTACGAGCAATAAAGTTGCTTATCTTTTGGAATACGACCAGTCTACTAGAGTGACGAGCTGAGTGCATTGACGTCATGGATGTTCCCTCCGAGTGCACTGAGGTCTGTATCTTGGGGCTTGCCTTCTGGCGCTAGAGAAGGGGGCTTTGAGGGATCCAGGGAACTTCAGGTCGGTGCTTTGCGTCCACTGCGGTGCGATGAAACCGCTGGACGCGGGTTAGGCGAACGCTGTTTGGACGCCAAGAGTGGCTCGAAATTCCGTCGGAAACCTGATATAGACGGCTGGTCTATTCTTGGTGCAGCAAGTCGATGAAATTACGTTACGAGGATACGCGTCAACATTTGCTCGATACGGGCCACCGAATGATGGTTATCAAGGGCTTCACGGGGGTCGGGCTGAACGAGATTTTGCAAGCAGCAAGCGTGCCGAAGGGCTCGTTCTATCATTACTTCAAATCCAAAGAGCAGTACGGCCAGTCTCTGCTCGAGGATTATTTTCGCAATTATTTAGCGAGCATGGACGAACACTTTGCCGCGACGCGGGGTACGGCTAGAGAACGTCTTATGGGCTACTGGCAAAAATGGCTTGATAGCTATTGTGGACCGTGCGATGAGCAGAAGTGCCTGGTGGTTAAGTTGAGTGCTGAGGTAGCGGACCTCTCTGAGTCCATGCGGCTCACGCTGCGCGATGGCGCAGAGCAGATCATTTTGCGCATCGCTGACTGCATTAAGCAGGGTCAGCATGATGGTTCCCTTCCGCAGAGCGATGCTTACCGCACGGCAACGGCCCTCTACCAGCTGTGGCTGGGGGCCAGCCTGCTTAGCAAGTTGCACCGTAATACTCGGTCGCTGGAAAGCGCCATGACCACGACCCAGATCATGCTGAACCCAGGCAACACCTGACGGCAGATTGCCCTCCTGAAGGAGGGCTTTTTTACCGGAAAAATAGTCGACTGGTCTATTTTTTGCGCCGAGACAATCTCTTCTTTAAACACCAGCCAGGAGCTTGCACATGTCCCAGTCAAAGCTAATCAATCAGCGCGTTGTTCTAGCCTCGCGCCCGCACGGCGCGCCTGCCGAGGCGAATTTTCGCATTGAGCAAAGCCCCATTCCTGAGCCTGCCGAGGGGCAGGTACTGCTCCGTACTGTCTACCTCTCACTTGACCCTTACATGCGTGGTCGTATGAGTGATGCGCCGTCGTATGCGCCTCCAGTCGAAGTGGGTGGGGTTATGGTGGGGGGGACTGTATGCCGTGTGCTGGTCTCAAAAAATCCCGCCTACAAGGTTGGTGACTGGGTGCTGTCCTTTGCTGGCTGGCAGAGCCACGCGCTGTCCGATGGCAGCGACCTGACCGCGTTGGGTGAGTCGCCGGCACACCCTTCTTATGCCTTGGGCATCTTTGGCATGCCGGGCTTCACCGCTTACATGGGCCTGCTGGATATTGGCCGGCCGCAGGCGGGTGAAACCCTGGTGGTAGCGGCTGCCACCGGTCCGGTCGGCGCGACTGTCGGGCAAATCGGCAAGATCAAGGGCTGCCATGTGGTCGGTGTCGCCGGCGGTGCGGAAAAATGCCGGCATGCGGTCGAGGTGCTGGGTTTTGATGCTTGCCTCGATCACCGTGCGCCGGACTTCGCCGAGCAACTGGCCAAGGCCTGCCCGGCGGGTATCGACATCTACTTTGAGAGTGTCGGCGGCAAGGTCTTCGATGCGGTGCTGCCGCTGCTCAATACCAAGGCTCGAGTGCCGGTCTGCGGCATTATCGCGCACTACAACGATACCGAGTTACCCAGCGGGCCAGATCGTTTGCCAGTCTTGATGGGGAGCATTCTGCGTAAGCGTATTAAGGTGCAGGGTTTCATTATTTTTGATGATTACGGCCACCGCTACGACGAGTTCTTTAACGACATTTCGAGCTGGTTTGCGCAAGGCCGGATTAAATACCGTGAAGAATTGGTGAGTGGTCTGGAAGAAGCGCCTAAGGCCTTTATCGGCCTGCTAGAGGGACGCAATTTTGGCAAGTTAGTGGTTCGCGTCAGTGAAGACTGACTGCCTGCTGTTGGTATAACCGTGGTTATTGCTCTACCAGCTCAAGCTCCTTGCTGGTAGGGCTTTTTTATTTAAAAAATTCAGGTCGCAACATTACAGGCATGCACGCAGGGGTTTTTATGCATGCACTCAGTAAGCGCTCGCATCAAATAAACGCCATGTTCTGGCGTGCAGTGGTTGGCTGGGGCTTTACCCAACACGCTTGTTGGCGCTGAGTGTATTAGCTCCGTTAACCCGTGATCTGCGTTTCCCGCTGATGATATTGGTGCCTGTCTCCCAGCTGATCTCCTTTCCACTGGCAGTGGTGGCTGGTTGCCCGTTTGAGGCGGATTAATTCGTGAGGGCATGAAGCTTTTAGTCTGCCTCACGTAGCGCACCCACATGATCAAAGCGATAACCAAGGTTGTCAGCATTAACACTTTAGGCAGAGGAAATAGCATGCAAACGTTAATCATCAACGGACAGTCGCAGCAGGTTGACGTCGCACCCGATATGCCTCTGCTGTGGGTCTTGCGCGATGTGCTGGGCCTGACCGGAACCAAGTATGGCTGTGGCATTGCCCAATGTGGCGTGTGCACCGTGCACCTCGATGGCCAGCCGATCCGTTCGTGTGTGACGCCGATTTCAGCTGTGGCGGGGCGCTCGATCACCACCATTGAGGCCATCGGTGAGACAGCCGTGGGCCAAGCCGTGCAGCAGGCCTGGCTGGCGCACGAGGTGGTGCAATGCGGCTACTGCCAGTCAGGGCAGATCATGGCCGCCACGGCGCTGCTGCAGAGCCAGCCGAAGCCCGATGATCAGGCGATTGATGCCGCCATGGCGGGCAATCTGTGCCGCTGCGCCACCTACACCCGGATTCGCACGGCCATTCACAGTGTTGGCCAGGTTGAGGAGGCGTGAGATGAAAAAGCCAAAAGTAATGACCGTTGATATGTCCCGTCGCCGTCTCTTGCAGGGCAGCGGTATCGCCCTCGGCGGCTTGGTGTTGAGCACCTGGTTACCACCGCTGGCGGCCAAGAGTGCCGCCGCTGATGCGGCTGCTGCAGGCCGGCTGGGCGACCGTTCCGCGGAGGGCTTCGGGGCCTTTGTGCGGGTGGGCCCCGATGGCGTGGTCACGGTGATCTCGCCGAAGATTGAAATGGGGCAGGGCGCGCACACCGGTATTGCCATGATGGTCGCGGAGGAGCTGGAAGTGCCCCTGGATCAGGTGGTAATCGAGGAGGCGCCACCGAACTCGGCGCTGTATACCGACACCCTGCTGCAGTTTCAGGCCACCGGTGGCTCGACGTCTACTCGTTACACCTGGGAGCCGCTGCGTCGGGCGGGCGCTACGGCGCGCATCCTGTTGATCCAGGCAGCTGCTCTGCAATGGCGCGTCGCGCCAAGCCTGTGCCATGCGCAGAACGGCCAGGTGTTTGGCCCCAATGGCCTGCAGGCTGCCTATGGCGATTTGGTCGAGGCGGCTGCGACGCTGCCATTGCCAGACACGGTGCCGCTGAAAACCCCGGAGCAGTTCAAGTTGCTGGGCACCCCCGCGCAGCGCCTGGACACGCCGGCGAAGGTCAACGGCAAGGCGCGCTTTACCATCGACCTGCAAATCCCCGGCATGCTGGTGGCCTCCAGCATCACCTGCCCGGTGCATGGCGGACGGCTACTCACAGTGGATGACAGTCAGGCACGGCGGGTGCCTGGGGTGCGCGACATCGTGCGCCTGGACAATGCTGTGGCCGTCACCGCGAGCAACTTCTGGGCCTGTCAGCAGGCCATCAAGGCGCTGAAGATCGAGTGGGACTTGGGGCCGCATGCCGCTATCGGTTCCAAGCAGTTGGACCAAGAGCTGCTCGCGGCCAGTAGCCGTGATGGCGTTGTCGCCAAGCGCACCGGCGACATTGAGCAAGCCAAGCAGCAATCGGCCAGCCAGTTCGAGGCGGTTTACGAGCAGGCGCTGTTGTCGCATTCGCCGCTTGAACCCATGAGCTGTGTGGCCCATGTGCGTAAAGATGCCTGCGAGCTGTGGGTTGGTACCCAGGTGCCGGTCTTCGCCCAACAGACGGCTGCCCAAATCACTGGGTTGCCCGTGGAAAAAATCCAGGTGCACAACCAGCTGATCGGCGGTGCATTTGGCCGGCGTCTGGAGTTCGACTTCATCACCCAGGCGGTGGCCATTGCGCGGCAGGTTGATTACCCGATCAAACTGATCTGGAGCCGTGAAGAGGACATGACCCACGACCTCTACCGGCCGCTGTACGCCGACCGTATGCAGGCCGCGCTCGACGCGAAGGGGCGTCCGCTGGGCTGGGAACACCGCATTGCTGGCGGCTCTATTCTCGCTCGCTACGCCGGTAGCTTGCCGGCCAACGGCGTGGATGCCGATGCTGTGGAAGTGGCGGTGGACCCTCTCTACAGCCTGCCGCATTTGCAGGTTCGCTATATCCGCCAGGAGCCGAATGTTGTCCCCGTGTCCTGGTGGCGAGGCGTGGGCCCGCTGCGCGGCACTTATGCCCTGGAATGTTTTATTGATGAGCTGGCGCACAACGCCAAGGCCGACCCGGTGGCCTACCGCCTGGAGCTGATGGCAGACCAGCCACGTGCCCAGGCGGTGCTGCGCCTGCTGGCCGAGAAGTGTGACTGGAACCAGCCGTTGCCAGCAGGGCAGGGGCGCGGCGTAGCGGTCAGTGCGGTGTTCGGCAGCTATGTGGCAACCCTGGTTGAATTGGAGATGCAGGGCGACTTAGGCATGCGCATCAAGCGCCTGGTCAGTGTGGTGGATTGCGGTTTTGCGACTAACCCGACCTCGGTTAAGGCGCAGATCGAGGGCGGTACCTTGTTCGGCCTGTCCGCCTCGCTGTTCAACGAAATCCTGATCGACAACGGCCAGGTGCAGCAGACCAACTTCCACAACTATCGGCAGCTGCGCATCAGTGAAGCCCCGGCGGTGGAGGTGCACCTGCTGCCTAGCCTGGAAGCGCCGGGTGGCGTAGGTGAGGCCGGTACTGCGTTGATCGGCCCGGCCCTGGTTAATGCCTTGTACGCGGCCTCCGGTCAACGTATCCGTCGCCTGCCGCTGAGCCGCTTCGGCTACTACCCGGTTTAAGGAGTTACTGATGAAATTACTAAACAACCTACTGACGCTCGCCAGCGCTGCTCTGCTGGCGCAAGCGGCCTATGCGCAAGACGACTTGCTCGCTAAGGGCGAATACCTCACGCGCGCCGCCAACTGCGTGGCTTGCCATACCGTGCCTGGCGGTCAACCTTTCGCCGGTGGTGTTGAGTTCAAGCTGCCGTTTGGCTCGCTGTTCTCGTCCAACATCACCCCGGATATGCAAACCGGTATCGGCGCGTGGACGGATGACGAGTTCGTCAGCGCGCTGCAAACCGGCGTGGGCCGAGATGGCAAACACTACTACCCGGCGTTTCCCTATACCTCCTACAGCAAGATGTCGCGCGATGACATTCTGGCGATCAAGGGCTACCTGGCCAGCCTGGAACCTGTCGAACAGGCACCGCGGGAAAACCACATCAGCTTCCCGTTTAACCAGCGCTGGGGCATGGCGTTGTGGAATCTTCTGTTCCTTGATGACGAGCCGTTTCAGGCGGACAGCCAGCACTCCGATGAGTGGAATCGCGGTAAATACCTGGTCGAAGGGCCGGGCCACTGCGGCGAGTGCCATACACCGCGCAACCTGTTTCAGGCAGCCAGCAGCGATCGCTCGTTGGCCGGTAACGTGCTTCAGGGCTGGAATGCGTACAACATTAGCGCCGACCCCGTTTATGGCGTGGGTGCCTGGCCTACGGACGTACTGGCCAACTACTTGAAAGACGGTGCCGCGCCAGGTTTGGGCATGTCTGCCGGGCCTATGGCGGATGTGGTGGAGCACAGCTTGCGCCATCTGACCGACGCCGACCGCCACGCGATAGCCGTCTTCCTCAAAGACTCCCCGGCGCGCAGCGAAGGTGTGGCCCGTCCGCAGCTGGCCTCGCTGGCGGAGCAGGGCAGCGGCAATGCGCTCGGTAATAAGCTGTTCGCCGAAGCGTGCGCCAGTTGCCACCGCTGGGATGGCACTGGCAGCCAGAGTCCAACGGCCATGCTGCTGGGCCTGAAGACGGTCAACGACCCTGCCGCCAGTAACTTGCTGGGTATTCTGTTGAGTGGCCATGGTACCGCCGACGCCCCAGTGGATCGGCGTATGCCGTCGTTCGGCACCATTTACACCGATCAAGAGTTGGCCGCGCTGAGCAGCTTTATGTTGCAGCGTTTTGGCGAGAGTGGTGCGCAGGTCTCGGTGCCGGCCGTTGCCAAGCGCCGGACCGAGTCCCTGCATTGAGTGGAGGTGCCGCATGTCAGGCCTGAACACATTGCTGGAGGCGCTCCTGCTTGAGCGCGAGGCTGGCCGCGAGGCGGTGCTGGCGACCGTGGTCAAGGTCGAAGGCTCGGCGTATCGGCGGCCCGGCGCGCGCATGCTGGTGTCGCGCTTTGGCCGGCCCGAGGGCACCATCAGTGGTGGCTGCCTGGAGGCGGAAGTGGCGAAAAAGGCCTGGTGGCTGACCGAAGCCGGACCGGCGCTGCGCAGCTACAGCACCGCCGAAGAGGATGAGGCCAGCGAGGAAGCGCTGAGCTTCGGCTTGGGCTGCAACGGCAAGGTTCACGTGCTGTTCGAGCGCCTGCCAGCCAGCGGCCCTTGCACCTTGGTCGATGCGTTGATTGGCGTGCGTGACAGCCAGCAACCGGCGGCCATCGCCACGGTGATTGCCAGCCCGGGCGCTGCTTCGCCACGCTTGGGCGAGCGCTTGTACTTGGTGCCTGGGCAGGACGCCGAGGGCGAGCTGCTGCGCTCGGGGCTGGCTGAACAGATCAGCGCAGACTTGCACCAGACCTTGGTGCGCGGCAAGTCATCCCGCTGTCTCTATCCACATGGCGCGGACGAGGTGGAGGTGCTTCTGGAATACCTGCCAGCTGTGCGACGGCTGGTGATCTTCGGTGCGGGCCATGATGCCCAGCCACTGGTGCGCATGGCCAAGCTGTTGGGCTGGCATGTGACGGTGGTCGACGGCCGGGCGCATTTTGCCCGAGCCGAGCGCTTTGTTAAGGCGGATCAGGTGCTGGTCGGCGATGTTGAGCAGCCTTTCGCCTACCGCGAGCTGGTGCGCGGAGCCGCGGTGGCGGTGATGACTCACAGCCTGGTGCAAGATGCGCATTGGCTACAGGGCGCGTTACACAGTGAACCCTGCTATGTCGGCCAGTTAGGCCCGCGCGAGCGCACCGAGCGCCTGTTGGCCGGCATTCACGAGCAGCAGGGTGAGCTGCCGGGGCTGGCGAATTTGCACTATCCGATTGGCCTGGACCTGGGCGGCGATACCCCGGAGAGCGTGGCCATGGCGGTGCTGGCGGAAATTCAGGCGGTGCTCAACGGTCGCAGTGGCGGCAGCCTGCGTTTGCGCACTGCGAGCATCCACGACAGCGATCCGCTGCGGATCGCTGTCGTGGCGCAAACTGCTGTTGCTGCAGAGGCCTGTCGGCGGCTTGCCGTGCAGCGCTGACAACTGAATTAACCGAGGAATCCATCTGCATGAATCAACCCATACGTGTTGTCGCGGTGCTAACTGGCGAGTCAGCCGTTGGCTTCGATGCTGACATGGCCGGGTGATCGTTGATCGACAGGGTCGGTGTTTGCGCACACTTCGCCTGAGCTTCACCGCCGCGTGCAGCATGCACTTGCTGGGTGGCCGATGGCCGCAGCTGACAGGCTTGCTCAGCCGTGCGCCGACGGATAAACAAGACGCCATCTTTACTGGCAGCGCCCTGATTATGAAATCGGTGGGTGGTTAAGATCCTCAGGCTTGTCGACGTCCCGCAGAATGCCGCTGTCAATAAGCGTCACTGCAATCACCTGCTGCGCATGGGCGGCGATCAAAGCCTTGGCCCCATTCTCCCCTTGCAGTTGCATCAGCTCCGGCCAGAAACGCCGGCCGAATAACACCGGGTGGCCGCGCTGACCCTCGCAGTAAGCCACGACGATATGTTCAGCGTGGGCTTGCGCACGCAGTTGCCGCAGGGTCGCGAGAGAAATCCATGGCATATCCCCGAGCAGCACCGCCACCGCAGTGGCCTGCGTGTTTGCCAGGCTCTGGATGCCGGCAGCCAGGCTTGAGCCCATGCCCTGTTTGGCGTCGACCGCACGTATCAGCTGAACGCCGGGTGGAATAGCCAAGGCCTGCGCATCATCCCCAGCCTTTAACACGACCCGAACATCGCTGAAGGCTTCTCGTGCGCGCAATACCGTTGCGCGCAGCAAGCTGTTGCCATCTGCCAGCTGGGCGCGGCGTTTATCGCTGCCGAAGCGTTGCCCGGCGCCGGCGGCGAGTACCAGGCCGATACACTCAGGGTTGCGGTGCGGTTCTGTCATGTTGAAATAATCCTATGCTGCCGAACCGTGGACCAAGGGGTTATGAGCTCTTTGCTGGCTAGTGGGCATTTGAGGCCGTTTTTCGCGTGAAAATCCCTACTCTGTGCCTCCGGCGTCGCCTGCTGGATGGTTATCAACTCAGCGTGTTTGGCTAAGGGCATTTCAAATGCTTTTGCACCTTTTGTGATTGGACGCACTCCAGTGAGACGTGCGCAAACGGGTGCCATGGTGGTGTTACAAACTGAGTAGAAATTGTGCATGAAGGTTGTAGGCGCCACTGATAACAATGGAGTTGCGCCAGTCCATCATGGGGGCGACAGAAAACCTTCTGTTGGGCTCAGGCGCTGGGGTTACTGGCTATAAGCTGGATTTGAATAAGTTTTCTGCATCGATCATGTGCCACTGTTTCCGCTTTTTTGCGTGCTTCTGAATAGGCGTTGCTGCGTGTAGCAAACTAATTTGATCGAAGAATAGATTTATCGGCGCGCTCGCTGCCCGTAAGCGCGAGCCTGCACGCAATGCCGCGCACTTCAGACTCATGCAGCAGACTGCGGAAGTTTATCAGGAACGCCAGGTGTTCGATCGTAAGGCCAGCGCGGGAGCCTGGGTGAGCGGTGCGTGACTGGGTAGGTGTTCCGGATGTTATCGCCAAAGCAAATCGCATCGGCGTGATGGCTCGGGCGTTGGCCAGAGTACTGCCCGGATGAATACGAAGTGTTCATGCCGCTCGGGTAAACCAACCATGTCAGACCCGCCGCGATTTCGGCCAGTTGGCTACGCCCGCGCATCCCAAACCAATAACTGGCTGAGTAGGGCGCTTGGCGAATGTACGTTGCAGGCAGTTGCCAAGTACTGGGTGACGCGGTGCTTTGCGTCGCGCGGCCGTGGCTATGCCTGATGCTCGGTGGATGTTGCGCAAGTGGGCGCAGTAACCAAAAACACCGTGAAGAGCGCCCGAGCCCCTTCGATGTATCAAACCTGTGGGGTTGAAAATACTGGTTCTATGCCCGACATCCCTTAGATTTCCAACGCTATACTGGCGAAAAAATTGCTGACCGATCTTGATGAGTATCCGCAGGTCTGTCCGTGGTTTATCGAAACGCTGTGCATGAGGTAGTGCCTAAGTGGATGTTATCCAGCGCAACAACGTTCAGCAGTTATGGCACGCGGATCAAGATGCGCCGGTTTTGCTCTACGCCCATGGATTTGGCTGCAACCAGGAAATGTGGAAGCTTCTCACGCCTGCGTTCTCTTCGAGCCATCGACAGGTGTTATTTGACTACGTCGGTAGCGGCAACTCGGATGTCAGTGCATTCAACCCGGAGCGCTATTGCTCGCTGCGCGGTTATGCGCAGGACTTGATCGATGTTTGCGACGCCTTGGCTCTCACGCGAGATGTAGTATTTGTAGGGCACTCGGTCAGTTGCAGTATCGGTATCCTTGCGGCGATACAGCGCCCCGAACTGTTTTCTCGAATGATTCTGATAGGACCTTCGCCGTGTTTTCTCAATGATCCGCCTGGCTATCTGGGTGGCTTCGAAAGAGTTGATCTTGAAGGTTTACTTGCCCTCATGGATCAAAACTATATCGGTTGGGCGCAGTATTTCGCGCCGGTAGTCGCCGGTTTGGCACTTGATCAGCCGCTTACCTCAGAGTTGTCCAGCAGCTTCTGCTCCACTGACCCGGTCATGGCGCGACTCTTTGCTGAGGTCACGTTCTTTTCTGACATTCGTGACGATTTACAGCACTGCACTACGCCAAGCCTGATCCTGCAACACGGCAGAGATGCCCTGGCGCCTTTGTCTGTTGGGGAGTACCTGCAGCAGCAGTTGAGCAACAGTCATCTGGGCGTCCTGGATGTCACCGGTCATTGCGCCCACATGAGTCACCCTACTCTGGTGGCAGTGGCCATGCATGATTACCTGTCAGAGTGCGGCAACCTTGTTCTATCTTGAACGCCTGCCTTGCCCTGTGCTGGTGACGGATTGCAGCGGCTATGTCCTGCACAGCAATCTTGAATTTATCAATCTGCTGGGGCCAGGGGATGGTGACACCATGGATTGCTACTTCCCCCCAGCCAGTCGCATCTTTTTGCATACTCACGCTTGGCCTTTGCTGCTCAATAATGGTGAGTTCAGTGAAATTTATATGCAGCTACTCGCCGCTGACCGACAGTCCATACCGGTTATGGCCAATGCGCGGGTAAGTGATGCAAATGGCGAGCGCGTGGTGGTCTGGTTGTTTTTCGTGGCCAAGGAACGCCAGCGTTTTGAGGCCGAACTACTCAAGGCCCGGCAACAGGCTCAGGACACTGCCGCAAAACTAGCCAAGGTCAATATTGAGCTTCAGCATGCCAATGCGCAGCTCGCTGAGTATGCCGCAGACGTTAAAGTTGAAGCTGAGCAACTTACTCAATTGAGCCACACTGATCCGCTAACTGCGCTGGGCAATCGACGGGCACTGTCGTTACACGTCGAGCAGTGGATTAACTCCGCAACAGATCAGTCTGTTGGCAGCCTGCTGCTTATCGATATCGATTTCTTCAAGCAGGTGAATGATCGCTTCGGTCATGGTGAAGGTGATCGGGTGCTCTGCGAATTAGCCCGGCAGTTGCAGGGCAGCGTGCGTGCTCAAGATACCGTTGTGCGCTATGGCGGTGAAGAGTTCGCTGTCTGGCTGCCTTATTCAGACCGTCAAGGTGCTGAGCTGACCGCACGGCGTGTGCATGATCACGTTGCACGAGTGCAGGTGGTCTGCGAACAGATTACGGTGAGCATCGGCATTACCAGCTTCGCGCTTCAGGGGCAGGAGGCTGCGCGGTTCCTTGAGCGCTTGCTCAGTGAGGCAGACACTGCACTCTACGAAGCCAAACACCGTGGGCGTAATCGCACGGTTTGTTTCGCCGACCTCTAACGATACCCTGGTGTCAGGCGCGCAGTAATGGGCTTATCCGAAAAGTCGACCTGGCAATATCAGGCCTGTCGCGACTGGAAGCAGCGTTCGGGCCCTTCACATGGCTAGGTACCTGGTAACTGTTGCTAGGCTCACGCTGCCTGAGCAGCACAGCGGCCAAGCCCAGCCGGCAGTGGCCCATGCCAGCCTGACAGGCAGGGTTGATCTGATTTGGACCGCGGCAACCAAGCAAGGCTGATAAAGCTCCGGATATTGGCTATCTGCTCAGCCGTCAGCGTGGCCCGGTAATTGGTTTGGCCTTTGGGCAGTGGTGGTTACATCCAAAGCACTATTGCCCTTGCCGTGCCGGGTGGTCGATGCTGAGGCGCCGATACCTGTAAAAACGAGCCTTGTCATGCCAGTCACCTGTAACGTGCCGCACACTGAGGTTGCCCAGCCCGAGTCTCGGCTGTTGGCCAACGGGCTGCAGGTGAGCATGCTCAGTCTGCCGGGTACGGCCAAGGCGGCGATCAGCGTGCGGGTCGCTGCCGGCAGCCATGACGAACCGACGTACTACCCCGGCATGGCGCATTTTCTCGAACACATGCTGTTTCTCGGCAGCAGCGGTTATGCCGTTGAGCAGAGTCTGATGGCGTTTGTGCAGGGCTGCGGCGGCCAGGTCAATGCTTCGACTCAGGCGCGCCACACCGATTATTTCTGCGAGGTGCCAGCGGATCGACTCGATGAGGCGTTGGCCCGCTTGCTTGATATGCTGATCAATCCGTTATTGGATGAGGCGGCGCAGTTGCGCGAGCGTGAGGTGGTGCATGCCGAGTTTCTCGCTCGCGGCCAGGACCCTGACACCCTGGTGGCTGTGGCGCTGGCACAGGCACTTCCGGCCGGGCACCGTTTTGCGGCGTTCCAGGCTGGTAACCGCGACACGCTGGCCGTCGAACACGTTGCATTCCAGCAGGCGCTGCGGGGTTTTCACCAGCGTTTCTACCAGGCCGCACAATTGTCGCTGATAGTGGCTGGCCCACAGTCACTCGATGAGCTGGCGGCACTGGCCCAGCAGCGCTGCGCTGCGCTGCCGGGTCGGCAAAGGCAACAGCAGGCGCCTGCGGCAGCGTTATTACCGCTGAGCGTCCAGCAGTTGCACATGACCCTGCCCGGTGGTGGTGCATCCCTGCACGTTGGCTTCGCCCTCGAGTGCGCCGCCCCCGTGGATTTTCTGCAGACCTGGCTGCGCTCCGAGGCGCCGGGCGGCTTGCTCGCCGGTTTGCGCGAGGCCGGCCTGTGCCAGGGGGTGCAGGTAGGCGTGGTGTATCGCTACGCCGATCAGGCCATGTTGCTGTTGAGCTGTGTGGGTGTCGATCAGGCGCCTGCTGCCCATGCTGCGATTGTGGCCGCGGTATTGGACTGGCTGGAGTTCTTTGCGGGTGCTGATCCGAGTGGGCTTTTGCACGAGCGCTATCGGGCTGCCCAGAATTTTCGTTTGCGCAGCTTGCAGCCGTTGGCATTGGCCCGTCATTGGCAGGACTGCCTGGCGGATGAAGGCGTGGGCGGGGTAGGGCAGGCGGCGATTGCGCTGTTGCTTGAGCAGATGCGGGACGCTCGGCGCCTGATCATGCTATTCGGTAGCGACCAACCGATGCCCCATTGGCCGGCCCCCGGTTTTACCTTGCAGATGCAGGAGGCGGTGCCGGTTAATGCGCCGCCTCGCTCTTGGGCGTGGCAATTGCCGCCGGTAAATTGGTTTCTTGATCCTGACGGCGCCGCAATGCCTGCTCTTGGCATCGCGACAGGTGTGCGTTGGTTGCCCGCGTCGGCCTCCGGCGGACAAGGCGTGCTCTACTGGCGCTGCTGGTTGGCCGAGCGGATCCACCCCGCCGAGTTGCAGGCGCTGTTGACGGTGGCGTTGCGCAGGCTTGCGGCTGACGCTGCAGAGGTTGGCGTCGCTTTGCAGTTAGCCGTCCGTGATGATGGCTGGCAGTTGTCACTGCAGGGCGCTGCTGGCTTGTTGCCGATGGTCTTGCAGCGGGTGCTTGCAGCGTTGCTATGCCCTGAGCCGAGTGCTTGGCAGCAAGCGCCGCATGAGGCGCGACAGGCTGCCATTCAGGTGCAAGCCGAGATGCCGTTACGCCTGTTGCTCAGGCGCTTGCCCGAGGTGTTCGCGCCGCCCAGCGGCGACTGCGCCACGCTGAACCCGCAACGCCTGCATGAGTGCTACCGGCAGGCGCGGTTCGATGGTTTGGGCGTGGGGATTGCTCCAGACGGGCAGGCCGGGGTCGAGCGATTGTTCCGTTCGGTCACGCCGTTGCGCGTGCCCGAGGCGCCGCCAATGGTCTCTGTCGGGCGATACTGGCAAGATGCGGCCATCGACTGCAGTGACTCGGCGTTGCTGCTGTTCTGCCCGTTGCCTGCCACGGATGCAGTGACCGAGGCCGCCTGGCGCCTGCTGGCACAGTCCTGCCAGAGCGCGTTTTTTCAGCGTCTGCGTAGCGAATTGCAACTGGGCTATGCGCTGTTTTGCGGGTTCCGCCAGGTGCAGGCGCAGCGCGGCATTCTATTTGCCGTGCAGTCGCCGCATGCGACGGCCGAGCAAGTCCTCGGCCATATCGAGACCTTTCTCCAGCTCCAGGGCGAGCGCCTGACGGTGCTCGATGAGCAGGCGCTGGTACGCATGATCGCTGAGTTGCGCCGCCAGGCGCTGGCCCAGGCCAGCGACCTGCGGGAGTTTGCCGAGCAACACTGGCAAGCGCACCTGGCCGGTTTGCCTGCACAGCATGAGGTGGCTGTATTGCACGCTCTGGCCGCGCTGGAACGGCCACAGTTGCTGGCCGCTCACCGTCAATTGAGTCAGGCCCAAGGTAGTTGGCGGGTGCTGGCCACTGCCGCTACGCCGCCATCGGGTTGGTCATCGGCAAGCTGATCGGCTGCCCGACTTCCGCCTTATATTTCTTCGTCTCCGCTATGCCGCCAGTCGGGTGGAGGGGCGCTGTGCGCGTTGCAATAAAGGCCTACGACCTTTGGCTTGCTCCGTGCATTGGCCAGGTCTTACACCTTATTGAGCGCGCCGCTGCGCCCGGCCAAAGCAGCAGGCAAGCAGCGCCATAGCAGCGTATGGCTGGGCGCCATGCTTTTCGATAATCGCCTCCGAACCGACTGACCGATGGTCGTCACCCCAAGCGGAGAGCGTTATGAACAACAAGAAGATCGCCAACACCCGATTCCTGCCTCTGGCTCTGACTGCCGCCGTCGCACTGGCAACAGCCCAGCAAGCGGCCGCTGAAATCGTCCTGTATGACCAGGACGACACCACGTTCTCCACCGATGGCTATATCAATGCCTTCTATGTGAACAGCGATGTCGATCGCGAAGGCGACACGTTTGACCGCCGTCAGTCGCGGGTGAAGATGGGCTTTCTGCCGAACTGGATCGGCTTTAACTTCGGCAAGCAAGTCGATGACCTGAAACTCGGCGCGCGTTCGTCGTTCTGGGTCACCATCAACGACAGCGAACAGAACGGCACCGATACTGCCATCGACGTGCGCCAGTTCTACGGCACCGTGGGTAGCGAGTGGGGCGAAGTGCTGGTGGGTAAGGATTTCGGCCTGTTCGCCCGTTCCAACATCTTCCTCGACGAGCTGTTGTCCGGTTATGGCCAGGTCAGCGATACGCTCGGTCTGGTCGACTTCGGCGGCGTGTCCTTCGGCAACATCGGCAGCGGTTACCCGTACCCGTTCCCTACCGCGCAGATCACTTACCGCAGTCCGAAAATGAATGGTTTGCGGGTGGCCGCCGGGATCATGGACCCCTACGACTCCAACCAGATCGACGGTGACGGCAAGGCCTACCAGGAAAGCCCACGCTTCGAAACCGAGATCACTTATGAGTTCGAAGTAGGCGGCGCGAAGATCTACTCCTGGATCAACGCTGCTCAGCAGACTTCGGACAACACCGACTCCGCCGTCGATTCGGTTACCTCCAAGGGCCTTGGCTACGGCGTCCAGGCCAAGATGGGCGGTTTCTCGGTAACCGGTTCGGGCTTCCAGGCTGAGGGCATGAACCCCTTCTATACCAACAATGCCGGTGAGGCCACGTTGCGCGAAGTGGACAGCGACGGTTACCTGTTGCAGACCTCCTACAGCTTCGGCAAGAACCGTGTCGCGTTGTCCTACGGCAAGACCGAGGACGATGGCAACGGCCTGGGCACCAAGGCCGACTATGAGACCCGTGGCATCGCCTACTTCCGCACCATCAACGACAACCTCAAGCTGGTGGCCGAATACAACCAGTTCGAGATCGACGCCGCCACCGGCAGCGGTCTGAACGAAGACACCGACACCTTCGCTGTCGGTGCCGTATTTAACTGGTAACCATGGGCTGAAACAACCGGGCAGGGCAAACCTGTCCGGTTTTTCTATGGAGGCGGGTATGCCCTACGACCTGGATCTGTTGCTCATACTGCTGCCGGTAACCGGCTTGTTCCTCGCCCTACCGATTGTGCTGATGCGCTGCCTCTGAGTGCAGCTTACTTACCCAATGCCCATGAAAGGATGCACCGATGCTGGGAATATGGAGTGATTCGGCGGCTGATTACCTGCTGATTCTGACCGTCGCGACCACACTGGTCTTTGCTTTACCGATCTTTCTCGTTCCGCTGGCCTGGGCTCGGTTGATGGGGTGGCGGATACCCACGCACACTGATCTGGCGGTGTATTTCGGCCGCTGCCTGGGTGCGTTCATCCTGATCCTCGAAGCCATGATGCTGCGCGCGGCCTTGACTGGTGAGGCCATTCATACGGTTTTTGAACTGCTCGCCGCTACGGCGCTGATGATGATCGTGGTGCATGTATATGGCGCCTTGCGGCGTATCCAGCCTCTCAGCGAAACGCTGGAGATCGGCTTCTATGCCGGATTATTCCTGTTGACGTTACTGTTCTGGCCGTTGTCCGTCTGATGCAGTTGTATACCGCTACTTAGGGAGTAGGCCGACGCGACTCAAGTTGCATGGGGCGCAAGCCTGGAGCTTCGTAGAATAATTCCATGGAAGGTGGGATTTTTATTGGGGCAAGCTATGCAGCAGGAACGGACTGAAGGCGTCGTCACCGCTACCTCAAGTGCCACGGATGTGGAACTGGTGGCGCAGGAGTTGGCGCGTCAGCTGATTCATCCGCACCTGGGCTTTGTGTTGTTCTTCTGTTCTGCGGAATACGATCTGGAACACCTCGGCGATGCATTGGATCAGTACTTCGGCGGGATCAATCTGATTGGCTGTACCAGCGCTGGCGAGATCACCGCGCATGGCTATGGTCGTGGCTGCGTCAGTGCGGTGGGCTTCGATCACCGCAGCTTCTCGATTTCCAGCGCACTGATCGACGAGATGGAGCGTTTCAGCCTGATCGACGCCCAGCAGTTGGTCGAGCGTTTGGCCAAGGATTGCCGCAACAACGAACTGGCCTCGATCAAGGGCCACAGCTTCGCCCTGACCCTGCTCGATGGTTTATCCAGTCGCGAGGAAGTGGTGCTCGGTGCGCTTAGCGCGGCGTTTGGCAGCATTCCGCACTTCGGCGGTTCGGCGGGTGACGACAACCACCTGACCCACACCCATGTTTACTACGGCGGCAAGTTCCATACGGGCGCGGCGGTGGTGGTGCTGTTTAATACCTGGCTGGACTTCGAAGTGTTCAGCACCCATCACATCGAGCCTTGCGCTGAGAAGTTGGTGGTCACCCGAGCCGACAGCGCCAGCCGCCGGGTGTATGAGCTGAATGCGGCGCCGGCCGCGCAGGAATACGCCGAGTTGATCGGCGTGCCGCTGCAAGACCTGGATCACCGGGTGTTCGCCGCCAATCCTCTGGCTGTGCGCATCAGCGATCAGTACTACGTGCGCTCGATTCAGCGGGTCAATGAAGACCTCAGTTTGAGTTTTTATTGCGCGGTGGAGAACGGCATCGTCCTCACCGCTATGCGTCCCGGTCCATTATTGCCCAATCTGGAAAACCTGTTCGAGGGGCTGCGCGAGCGCCTCGGGCCCTTGCTGCTGACTATTGGCTGCGATTGTTTTCTGCGCCGCCTGGAAATCGAGGATGGCGATGGCGTCGAGCCAGTCTCGGCCTTTCTGCGTAGCCAGCAAGTTATAGGTTTCAATACCTACGGGGAGCAGTTCAATGGTATGCACATCAACCAGACCTTCACCGGAGTCGCCATTGGCCGTCCCGGTCGAGGCTGATGTCGCCGAGCTGCAAGCCCGTTGCGCGGCGCTGGAAAAGGATAACCACAAGCTCAAACGGATCAATACCGCACTGATCGAGCGGGTCGAGTCGGTTCATGCGCGCGGTGACGATGCTTACGCGGCCTTTCAGCACTCGGTGGTGCTCGCCGAACAGGTGCGTGAACGTACCGATGCGCTGAACCAGGCGATGGCCGAGCTGAAGTCCAGCAACCAATTACTCAGCGATGCACGGCTGCGTGCAGAAACCGCCCACCAGCATCTGATCGATGCCATCGAAAGCATTTCCGACGCCTTCGTGCTGTTCGACAGCGAGCAGCGCATCGTGCTGTTCAACAGCCGCTTCAAATCGTTCTGGGCCCATAGCCGTGCACGTATTAACGCGGGCACCCGGCTGACCGAGATCAAACGCCTGAGCAAAAGCACCGGTCTGGTGGTGGAGGAACAGCGCGGCAAAGACGGCGAGCACATGCTCTATCGCCTGCGCGACGGCCGTTGGGTGCAGGTCAGCGAGCGACCGACCCGTGAGGGCGGCCTGGTGATCCTGTATACCGATATTACCGAGGTCAAACAGAACGAAACCCTGCGCCGCGAACAGGCCCTGGCGCAGAAGTCACGGCTGCTGCAGCGCGCCATGGACAACCTGTCGCAAGGCATGGCCATGGTCAATGCCGAGGGCCAGCTGGAGTTGTGGAATCACCGTTTTCTTGATCTCTGCGGCCTGGCACCGATCAACGCCCATCGGCCCTTCGCCGAGGTAATGGCCGACAGCGAGTTGCAACTGCTGACCCCCGATAGCTGCGATGCCAGCGGCAAAGCCATTGAGGAGCTGGAGCTGCGCCTGTTTGACGGACGCATGCTTGAGGTGCGCACCCATCCACTGCCTACCGGCGGCTTCGTCAACACCTTTACCGACATCACCGAGCGTTACCGACACGCCGAAGCACTCAGTGAAAGCGAGCGCTGGATTCGCCTGATCACCGACCACGTGCCGGCGCTGATTGCCTACCTGAATGCCGACCTGATCTATGATTTCACTAACAAGGTCTACGAGGAATGGTACTGCTGGCCGCGTGGCGCGATGCTCGGCCAAAGCCTGCGAACGGTGCACAACGAAGAACATTGCCGGCGCCTGGAACCCTATATTGAGCGGGCCTTGTCCGGCGAAAGTGTGACTTTCGAGGTGGCCGAGACCAACCATAATGGGCAGGAGCGCTACATGTTGCGCTCCTACGTGCCCAACCGTCAGGCCAGCGGCGAGGTGCTCGGCATCTTTGTGCTGATTCGCGACATTACCGAGCGCCGGCGTACCGCCGAGGCGTTGCACCAGGCCTATCAGCACCTGGAACAGCGGGTGCGCGAACGCACCGCCGAACTCACCGACCTAAACGCCCAGTTGCGCTGCGAAATCGACGAGCGCACGCACATGGAGGCCCGTCTGCGCGAAGCCAAGGGCGAGGCCGAGCAGGCCAACTTGTCGAAAACCAAATTCCTCGCGGCAGTCAGCCACGACCTGTTGCAACCCTTGAACGCCGCACGGCTGTTCACCAGCGCACTGCTGGAAAAGCGCGACCTGGTCGAAAGCGCTGCCCTGGTGCGCAACGTCAGCAACTCGCTGGAGGACGTGGAAAGCTTGCTCGGCACCTTGGTGGATATCTCCAAGCTGGATGCCGGGGTAATCAAACCGGATATCGCCCCGTTCGCGGTCAGTGAGCTGCTCGAAAACCTCGCCGCCGAATACCATCAGATTGCCGGCAGCGAGGGCCTGCGCCTGGACTTCGTGGCCAGTTCGGCGCTGGTGCGCAGCGATATCCAGTTGCTCGCGCGAATTTTGCGTAACCTGCTGAGCAATGCCATTCGTTACACCACCAGCGGACGCATCCTGCTCGGTTGCCGCCGGCACCGGCAGAGTCTGTCGATCGAGGTGTGGGACACTGGTATTGGTATCGCTGAAGACAAACTCGGCGAGGTGTTTCAGGAGTTCAAACGTGGCGACGTTACGCACCGCAAGCAGGATCGCGGCCTCGGTTTGGGTCTGGCCATCGTCGACAAGATCGCGCGCATGCTGGGCCATCGTATCCGCGTGTCTTCGCAACTGGGCAAGGGTTCGATGTTTGCCATTGAAGTCCCCTTGACCGCTCTCGCACCGCGCGCGCGGGTGGTGCATGAGGCGTCTGATCTGCTGCTCGAACGCCTCAGCGGATCGCGGATCTGGGTGCTGGATAACGATGCGGCAATCTGCGCCGGTATGCGTACCCTGCTGGAGGCCTGGGGTTGCCAGGTGGTCACCGCGCTTTCCGAAGAAGACCTGGCGCGCCAAGTCGACAACTATCACGCCGATGCCGACCTGTTGATCGCCGATTACCACCTCGACGACGGGCACAACGGTGTCGACGCCGTGGCCCTGATCAACGCCCGGCGCAGCACGCCGCTGCCGGCGCTGATGATCACCGCCAACTACAGCAACGAACTCAAACAGCAGATGCGCGAGCTTGGCCACACCCTGATGCACAAGCCGGTACGACCGATGAAGCTGAAAACAGCCATGAGTCATTTGCTGGAAAAGAGTCGCAGTTAAATAGCCCTGCGCGTGTGCCGTGCATGTACTCAGGGCAAGACCCAGACCCTTGCGGGGCGCTGCTAGGCGCAAACCTGAGCGATAACATCGGCCAGTTGATCCAGGCGATTGGCGTCCAGTCCGGCGACATTGGCCCGGCCGGAGCCAACCATGTACACGCTGTATTGCTCGCGCAGACGCTGCACCTGCTGAGGCGACAAACCGGTGTAGGAGAACATCCCGCGTTGTTCGGCAATATGCGCGAAGCGCTCGGCCAGGCCATAAGGCTGCAGGGCCTCAACCAGCCCCAGGCGCAGCCCTGCGACCCGTTGGCGCATAGCCCCCAGTTCATCGCTCCACAGCGTTCTGAGTTCGTTGTCGTCGAGAATAGCGGCGACCACCGCAGCGCCGTGTGCCGGCGGCGTCGACCAGAGGTTGCGGGCGATGGAGGCCAGTTGGCTGCGCACATCCAGGAGTTTTTCCGCGTCGCGGGTGCAGGCAATCAGGGCGCCGGTGCGCTCGCGGTAGAGGCCGAAGTTCTTCGAACAGGAACTGGTGATCAACAGTTCGGGCAGTTCGGCGGCAAACAGGCGCACGGCCCAGGCATCCTGTTCAAGCCCGTCGCCGAAGCCCTGGTAGGCAAAATCGATCAGCGGCAGCAGTTCGCGCGCCTTGACCACGTCGAGCACGCGCCGCCAATCGTCCTCAGTCAGGTCGAAACCGGTGGGGTTATGGCAGCAGGCGTGCAGCAGCACCACGTCGCCGTGGGGAAGGTGGCTGAGCGCGGCGATCATCGCCTCGACGTTGAGCCGATTGTCGGCACCCACATAGGGGTAATGGCCAACGCGCAGCCCGGCCTCGGCAAAGATGGTTTCATGAATCGGCCAGGTCGGGTCGCTCAGCCAGATGCCCCGGCCCGGCAGGCAGTGGCCAATAAAGTCTGCGGCCAGACGCAGGGCCCCGGTGCCGCCAGGGGTCTGGCTGGCCGCCGCGCGCTGCTCGGCGAGCAAGGGGCTGGCGGCGCCCAGCACCAGGCTGGCCAGGTGGCTGCAAAACAAGGCATCGCCGTGGCCACCGATATAGCTTTTAGTGGTTTCGCGGTCTACCAGGCGCTGCTCGGCCAGCTTCACCGCGCGCAGGATTGGCGTCAGGCCCTGAGCGTCCTTGTACACGCCGACGCCCAGGTCGAGCTTGGCCGGGTTGCGGTCGCTGCGATAGGCCTCCATCAGGCCCAGTATCGGGTCACCGGGAACGCGGGCAATCTGGGCGAAATGGCTCACTTACGGCCCTCGGCAGCAGCGGCGAGCTCATCGGTACGCGCAGCCATGATGAAGTCATTACGGTGCAGGCCACGCATTTCGTGGCTCCACCAGGTGACCGTGACCTTGCCCCATTCGGTGACCAGGGCAGGGTGGTGACCGACTTCCTCGGCGATGGCGCCGACCGCGTTGGTGAAGGACAGGGCATGACGGAAGTTCTTGAACAGGAACACCCGTTCCAGCTCCATGTGGTCGTCACGCACCTCGATGTTCCAGTCGGGGATCTCGCGGAGCAACTCGGCCAACTCCTCGTCCGAGACTTTCGGGGCGTCGGCGCTGCAGGCTTCGCATTGGGCTTGGGCAAGGGTCATCAGGTTTCTCCAGGGTTCGGTGGTGAGACGTAGGATGGGTTGAGCGCAGCGATACCCATCAAACCGGGAAATGATGGGTATCGCGATGCTCAACCCATCCTACAAAAGTTGTCAGGCGGCTTTCGGCGGAAACTTCGGCGTGTGCAGGCCCATCTGCATGGCCTGATGGACCATGCCCATGATGTCCTGATGCGCCAGTTCGAACAAATGCTTGAGCTCCGGCAGGACGAAGTACAGCGGTTGCAGGATGTCGATGCGGTAAGGCGTACGCATGGCCTCGGTCGGATCGAATGGCAGGTGCTCGGGCTGCCCGGACAGGCTGTAGACGGTTTCCTTTGGCGAAGAGAGGATGCCACCGCCATAGATCCGGCGGCCCTGGTTGGTGTCGACCAATCCGAATTCGATGGTCAGCCAGTAAAGACGCGCGAGGTAAACACGCTGTTCTTTCGTGGCCTTGAGACCGAGTTTGCCATAGGTGTGGGTGAACTCGGCGAACCAGGGGTTGGTCAGCAGCGGGCAGTGACCGAAGATCTCGTGAAAGATGTCCGGCTCCTGCAGGTAGTCGAGCTCCTCGGGGCGGCGGATAAACGTGGCCACTGGGAATTGCTGGCTGGCCAGCAGTTCGAAAAAGGTCTGGAAGGGGATCAGCGCCGGTACCCGGGTGACGCGCCAGCCGGTGGCAGCGTGGAGCACCCGATTCACTTCATCGAGTTGCGGGATACGCTCATGGGGCAGTCCGAGTTGCTCGATACCGTCCAGGTACTCCTGGCAGGCGCGTCCTTCGATTACCTTGAGTTGCCGGGTGATCAGGGTGTTCCACACCTGATGCTCGGCTTCGCCGTAGTGGATAAAACCGCTTTCATCCGGTTGCCGAGCCACATACTGCGTACTCATCATTGCTGCCTCCTGCTGGGGCCATTGTTATTGTGTTGGACTATGAATACCTCAGGTTGTGCCGTTGCGCGGCCGTGAATCCGGCGGTGAACGGGGTCAATAGCATGTATTTCGTAAAGAAAAGGTTACATTATCTGTCATCGCTGCCAGTTATCGCCTTGATGCCGGGCTAATCCGTCACATATTCTTGACGAACAATAAGGCGAACTCGTCGATTCCCGATGCGCTGCCATCAGAAAATATGCTCAGGGTCTGCCATGCGTATCAAGATTCACTGTCAAAACCGGATCGGCATTCTGCGCGACATCCTCAACCTGCTGGTTGACTACGGTATCAACGTTGCCCGTGGCGAGGTCGGCGGTGAGCAAGGCAACGCCATCTATATGCTGTGTCCAAACCTGATCAATCTGCAGCTCCAGGCCCTGCGGCCGAAGCTGGAGGCGATCCCGGGTGTGTTTGGGGTCAAGCGCGTCGGCCTGATGCCCAGCGAGCGCCGTCATCTGGAGCTGAACGCCTTGCTTGGCGCTCTGGAGTTTCCGGTGCTGTCGATCGATATGGGCGGCTCGATAGTGGCGGCCAACCGCGCCGCCGCGCAGTTGCTCGGCGTACGCGTCGACGAGGTGCCGGGGATTCCACTGTCGCGGTACGCCGAAGATTTCGATTTGCCGGAGTTGGTGCGCGCCAACAAGTCACGGATCAACGGTCTGCGGGTGAAAGTGAAGGGCGATGTGTTCCTCGCCGACATCGCCCCGCTGCAGACCGAACACGACGAGAGCGATGCGCTGGCCGGCGCAGTACTCACCTTGCACCGCGCCGACCGGGTCGGTGAGCGTATCTATCATGTGCGCAAGCAGGAGCTGCGCGGCTTCGACAGCATCTTCCAGAGTTCCAAGGTGATGGCCGCGGTGGTGCGCGAGGCGCGGCGTATGGCGCCGCTGGACGCGCCACTGCTGATCGAGGGTGAGACCGGCACCGGCAAGGAGCTGCTGGCGCGCGCCTGCCACCTGGCCAGTCCGCGCGGCCAGTCGCCCTTTATGGCGCTCAATTGTGCGGGGCTGCCGGAATCCATGGCTGAGACCGAGTTGTTCGGCTACGGCCCCGGCGCCTTCGAAGGTGCGCGCCCTGAAGGCAAGCTCGGGCTTCTGGAGTTGACGGCCGGCGGCACCCTGTTCCTCGATGGTGTCGGCGAGATGAGCCCACGCCTGCAGGCCAAGCTGCTGCGCTTTCTCCAGGACGGCTGCTTCCGCAGAGTCGGCAGTGATGAGGAGGTGTACCTGGATGTGCGGGTGATCTGCGCGACCCAGGTCGACCTGTCCGAACTGTGCGCCAAGGGCGAGTTCCGTCAGGACCTCTATCACCGCCTCAATGTGCTGTCCCTGCATATCCCGCCGCTGCGTGAATGCCTGGACGGGCTGGCGCCGCTGGTCGATCACTTCCTCGATTCGGCCAGCCGACAGATCGGCTGCCCGCTGCCCAAGCTGGCCACCCAGGTGCTGGACAAACTTGGCCACTATCACTGGCCGGGCAATGTGCGTCAGTTGGAAAACGTCCTGTTTCAGGCTGTATCGCTGTGCGAAGGCGGTACGGTAAAGCTCGAGCATATCCGTCTGCCAGACTACGGCGCCCCGCAGCCGTTGGGCGCGTTTTCGGTAGAAGGCGGGCTGGATGAGATTCTTGGGCGTTTCGAGAAAGCCGTGCTGGAGCGCCTGTATCACGATCATCCGAGCAGCCGGCAACTGGGCAAGCGGCTGGGGGTGTCGCATACCACTATCGCCAACAAGCTACGCCAGCATGGGTTGGGCAAGGAGTAACGAGTACCGCGCCGCTGCTTCAGGTGGTAATGCCGAGCCCCGCCACCTGAAGCCGTGGCATGTTAGCGAGCGCTGGTCGGGCGCGCTCGCGGGCCCGGCAGAATGCCATTCACGGGGTTGCTGGCAAGCAAGCGATGGCTGGTGATACCAGCGATTTCATGGCCGCGATCACTCAGGGTGTTCATTACCTGGTTGACCAATGCGGTTATCAGCAGGCCGGCAAGACCGCCACCGCTGTTTTGTTGCTGCTCTGCACTGCTGGCACGGGCAGCCCCCTTCCACAGTTGCTTGCCGCTGCGCAGGTCGACCAGTGTTGCGGTGACGGACACGACAACTTCACTGGTGATGATCATGTAGCTGCTGCCGTACTCCATGACATCCAGGTACAGCACCGTATCGGCGCCAAAAATCTCATGCAGTTTCTGCGGTGAGACGTCACGGATCTCTTCGGCGTTCATCAGGCCGTTTTGCTTGAAGGTTTCATCGACCACCGCCACGGGCAACACATAGTAACCAGCCTCACTCAGGGGCAAGGTGATATGCGAGTAAACGCTGTAGGAGGCTTTGACATCGGGTGACTTGTTAACCGGCGGCAGAACCAGAATAGAGGTCGGGTTGCTCTCTTTGAATGCACTGTAATCATGCGCTTGCGGCGTCGCACAGCCGGCAAGAAACATGGCAACGGCCAGCGCGGCGAACGGTCTGAATGAATGTAGAAATGGCATGCTCATCACTTTTCAAATTTACGCATGAGGAAGTCCATGTACGGCGCGGACTCGGGGAACAGCGTTTTTTCTGTTTCGAATTGTTGGCGAACCTGATCGGCTCTGCCGATGTCCGCATACAACATGCCGAGATGCGCATGGAACCCGGGTGGCAGCGCACGATCCGCCGCGCGGGCCTTTTGCAGGCTCGCCTCAAGAGCAGCAATTTGCTCCTCGGTGCCGCTGGTATTGTCAAAGCGCTGGTAAACCTGTTGCTGGTAGCCATCCCAGTAGTAGAGCGTTTGTGGTTGAGTCACACAGCCACCCAGCGTGGCTGTGGTGACCAGGGCGAGGAGGAGGCGAGCGCTCATGGCTGATTTCTCCGGGCTCACTTGGCTGGACGCCAGGCGCCACTGTCAACGCCATTGACCAGGTTGTTCACTGCTTCACGAACCGCCAGGTCCAGGACTTTGCCGTTGAGCGTTGAGTCATAGCTCGCAGTGCCGCCGAAACCTACGATCTCGCGGTTAGAGAGGCTGTACTCACCAGCACCTTGAGCGGAATAGACCACCTCGGATGTCAGCACGTTGACTATGTTCAGATTGACCTTGGCATAGGCAATCTGTTGTTTGCCGCGGCCCAGAATGCCGAACAGTTGGTGGTCGCCCACCTCTTTACGGCCGAACTCGGTTACGTCACCGGTGACAACAAAGTTTGCCCCGCGTACTTGCTGAACTTGCTTGGAGAAGCCTGACTCCTGTTGCAGTTCGGCCAGGTTGTCACGGTCGAGCACATTGAAGCGGTTCGACTGCTGCAAGTGAGTGATCAGGATCGTTTTGGCTTGCCCGCCGAGGCGGTCGACATTGTCACTGAAGATGCCGCGCATATAGCTGGAGCGATTGTCGAACTTACCGACGGCAATCGGGCTGCGGGGACCACTGTAGTGACTGCCGGCGGTGCTGACTTTGGCAACTTCCAGAGTGCGCGATTGTTCAGTGGCGCAACCGCTGAGCACTACAAGCAAGCCTGCAAGGCTTGCCGAGATGATTTTTTGCATAAGGATCTCATTGGATAAATGGGCGCAGGAAAGCCAACGGCGGCCTTTAGGCTGTCGAGGTATTGGCAAGGCATTGAATTGGCGGGATTGCCGCTGCATCTGCGGGTGCGCGGATGACGGCAGAAGTCGGTCCATGACAATGTATCCAAAAGGTAGGGGCGCGTCCTGCGGGGGCGAGTCTAATCGGCAGCCAGCTGTTTTGCCAGAGTCGCTGATTAGCTTGGAACAAGGCATGCCAATGCGTTACCCATGGCGCCACAAACATGCCTTATATGACGCCTGCAATCGAGGCGTTGAGTGGTCTGGCGCTGATTTACTGCCTCTGCGCTCAACGCCCGCCTATCTGTAAGCGCTAGACCCAGGTCTGGGACGCATACTGCTCAGTTGATGGGCCCTCCGTGCCAGGCTGTCAGCACCCGCTCACGCAATGCCTGACGATCCTGCAACTGGTTGATCGCCTGCTCGGCCAGGTTGATCCAGTAGGCGTTCACATCCGCCTGGCGCACCGAGGTTCGCGCGGCCAGCTCCGCCCATGCCGGCGGAAGGTGGTGGGCGACAAAGCCACCCGGCTGGTCGCGCGCCAGATAACGCACGCGAGTGATGCCGGCGAGCAGAATGCGGCCGTAGCACATCAGGCAGGGTTGTAGGCTGACGTAGAGGGTGAGGGCGCTGCGGTCTTGCTCGGGGTACTGGGCTTCCAGTTGGTCGAGCAACTGCATTTCGGCATGCCCGGCACTGTTGTAATGGCTGGAAAAGACCTCGTTGCGGGCGCTGCACAGTAGCTCCTGAGCGTCATTGACCAGCACCGCACCTACCGCATAGCAGCCCTGCTCCAGTGCCAGCAGGGCCTGTTCGCAGCACAGTCGCGCCCAGATGTCCGCTGGTTTTTGGCTGTGCGGGGCGTGCGCCAACAAGGTCAGGTGCGGGCTTTTCATCGGTGGTTCCGTGCGCTTGATGGCGAGCAATGTGAGCATGAGGGGTCTTGTCAGCTTAGTCATGCTTGCGGCGTCTGACCGCCTTACGACCTTGGTGCAATTGTTTGCGGGCGGGGTTGGGGCAAGAATGGCGGCGTTCGGGTCCTGTGAAAGCGGTTCTCCATTGCGCTCGCGGAATGTTTGGGTAGGCGGCCTCCAGGTCGCCTTTTTTTTCGCCTGTAATCCAACTCGACGAGCCCTTGACTGCGATCAGCTGCAAGGCCGCCGTTGCGCTGAGCCTAGCAGTGGGACGTGCAACTGCTTTACTGAGGGTGGGTCTACTGCTGGTAGCCTGTCGTCACCTGCTGGCGTCCGGTATTTTCACGGTTGCGCAGGCTGCTTGACCCGCCCTTGCGAGCTGTCAGCAGTGCAAGACCATGGTTGTAGAGCGGTAATACCATGGTCGAATGGCCCAAGTAGGGGTGTCTGGTTACAAAATGCCCCATAGAAAAACAACTACCCACCGAGGTCTATCCAATGAGTGCTGCGTCCCTCTATCCCGTGCGCCCAGAGGTGGCTGCTCAGTCGCTTACCGACGAAGCCACCTACAAAGCCATGTATCAGCAGTCGGTGATCAACCCCGACGGCTTCTGGCGTGAGCAGGCCCAACGTCTCGACTGGATCAAACCGTTCACCAAGGTCAAGCAGACCTCGTTCGACGATCACCACGTCGATATCAAGTGGTTCGCCGACGGCACCCTCAACGTTTCCTACAACTGCCTGGACCGTCACCTGGAAGAGCGTGGCGATCAGGTAGCGATCATCTGGGAAGGCGATGATCCGTCCGAGCACAAGAACATCACCTACCGTGAACTGCATGAGCAGGTGTGCAAGCTAGCCAACGCCCTGCGCGGTCAGGATGTGCACCGTGGCGACGTGGTGACCATCTACATGCCGATGATTCCAGAAGCAGTAGTGGCGATGCTGGCATGCACCCGCATCGGTGCGATTCACTCGGTGGTGTTCGGTGGCTTCTCCCCGGAAGCACTGGCCGGACGCATTATCGACTGCCAGTCCAAGGTAGTCATCACCGCCGACGAAGGCCTGCGTGGTGGTAAGCGCACACCGCTCAAAGCCAACGTCGACGACGCCTTGGCTAACCCGGAAACTGCCAGCGTGCAGAAGATCATCGTGTGCAAGCGCACCGGTGGCGATATCAAGTGGCACCCGCACCGCGACATCTGGTACGAAGACCTGATGGCGGTTGCCGGCAGCGTTTGCGCGCCGAAAGAAATGGGCGCTGAAGAAGCGCTGTTCATCCTCTACACCTCCGGCTCCACCGGTAAGCCCAAGGGTGTGCAGCACACCACTGCCGGCTACCTGTTGTATGCCGCGCTGACCCACGAGCGAGTGTTCGACTACAAGCCAGGTGATGTCTACTGGTGCACCGCCGACGTCGGTTGGGTCACCGGTCACAGTTACATCGTTTACGGCCCGCTGGCCAACGGTGCGACCACCTTGCTGTTCGAGGGCGTGCCCAACTACCCGGATATCACCCGCGTCGCCAAGATCGTCGACAAGCACAAGGTCAATATTCTCTACACCGCGCCGACCGCGATCCGCGCGATGATGGCTCAGGGCGATGCTGCCATGAAGGGCGCCGATGGCTCCAGCTTGCGTCTGCTTGGTTCGGTGGGCGAGCCGATCAACCCGGAAGCCTGGAACTGGTATTACAAAGCGGTCGGTCAGGAGCGCTGCCCAATCGTCGACACCTGGTGGCAGACTGAAACCGGCGGCATCATGATCAGCCCGCTGCCGGGTGCGACCGCACTCAAGCCAGGCTCGGCAACCCGTCCGTTCTTCGGCGTGCAGCCAGCGCTGGTGGATAACATGGGTAATCTGCTGGAAGGGGCCGTCGAGGGCAACCTGGTGATCATTGACTCCTGGCCGGGTCAGTCGCGCACCCTGTACGGCGACCACGACCGCTTTGTCGATACTTATTTCAAGACCTTCAAGGGTATGTATTTCACTGGCGACGGTGCTCGTCGCGACGAAGACGGTTACTTCTGGATCACTGGCCGCGTCGACGACGTGCTGAACGTTTCCGGTCACCGCATGGGTACCGCTGAAATCGAAAGCGCCATGGTTGCTCACCCCAAAGTGGCGGAAGCCGCAGTGGTTGGTGTGCCGCACGACATCAAGGGGCAGGGCATCTACGTCTACGTGACCCTCAATGGCGGGACCGAGGCGTCCGAGCAGTTGCGTCAGGAATTGAAGAACTGGGTACGCAAGGAGATCGGTCCGATCGCCTCGCCAGACGTTATCCAGTGGGCTCCGGGTTTGCCTAAGACTCGTTCGGGCAAGATCATGCGCCGCATCCTGCGCAAGATAGCGACCGGCGAATACGATGCACTTGGCGATATCTCCACGCTGGCCGATCCTGGCGTGGTGCAGCACCTTATCGATACTCATCGCGACATGCAGGTCGCCTAACCGGCACCGGCAAACCGCGCCCCGCCTCGGCCACGAACCGAGGCGGGGCGTTTTTGTTTGGGCTCGCGGAAGATCCGGCGGGTTCGGCACTGTCACCCGGTCGGTAACGCCGTGCACTTTTCTGGGATTGATGGAAACGCTTTCGTTCCAATACGGTGCTGGTCGCGAGGGCTTTGAATCCTGGAATTACCCAGCAGGCGCTTGAAATAAGGGTTTTGCAAAGTCAGGCGCGCTAATTGCTTGTTTAACCGGTTACCTCTCTATTCTGTCTCTGCATATCTGCCGGAGGCTGTCAATACGTCCGCAGTGCCCGCTCGGGGCTTTTGTAATTACTTGTCGCATTGAAGAAATATCGACATTCGACCTGTCGCTAGAATGCCGCTCACCCAGCCGGAACTGCTTGCCTCTGCCTGTTAGTCGGCAAAGACGGCGACGTTCTCTACAATTTATCCGTGGCTGGATGCATCTGCACCCATAGATTACTGCCAGCAGCATCCATTCCCATTAGAAGGAGTCACAAGATGAAGAAGATTGCACTTCTCGGCGCACTGGCGCTATCCGTACTGTCGCCGCTGGTCATGTCTGAAGACGCCAAGCCTTTGCGTATCGGTATTGAAGCGGCATACCCGCCGTTCGCCTACAAGACTCCTGAAGGCAACATTACCGGCTTTGACTACGATATCGGCGTCGCCCTGTGCGAGGAAATGAAGGTCAAGTGCCAGTGGATCGAGCAGGAGTTCGATGGCCTGATTCCGGCGCTGAAAGTACGCAAGTTCGATGCGGTGTTGTCGTCGTTGAGCATCACCGAGGACCGCCTCAAGTCCGTTGACTTCTCCAAGAAGTACTATCACACCCCGGCCAAGCTGGCGATGAAGGCTGGCACCGTGCTCAACGACCCGTTGGTCGATCTCAAGGGCAAGAAAGTTGGCGTACAGCGCGCCTCGATTTACGACCGTTATGCCACCGATGTGTTCGCTCCAGCCGGTGTCGAAGTGGTGCGTTACAGCTCGCAGAATGAAATCTTTCTTGACCTGACCTCCGGTCGCCTGGACGCCACCATCGCCGATTCAGTGAACATTGATGATGGCTTCCTCAAGACCGATGCCGGTAAGGCCTTTGCCTTGGTTGGCCCCGATTTCAATGAGCAGAAGTACTTCGGCGAAGGTGCCGGCATTGCCGTGCGCAAGGGCGACACGGCGCTGGCTGACAAAATCACCGCAGCCATTGCCAGTATCCGTGCCAATGGCAAATACCAGGAAGTGCAGGACAAGTATTTCAACTTTGACGTTTACGGCGACTGATTTCTGCATGCAAGTCGCTTCTCAGTGAGGGTGGCACAAGCAGGTGGATAGTGCCCTTGTGCCACTTTTTTGTTGTGTTCCTCGGCGCCGCTCGGTGCCTGCATGAGGTACTAGAGCATGCTTGACGGCTACGGCTCGACCATTCTCGAGGGCGCCTGGCTAACGCTGATTCTGGCGCTGACGTCCATGGCGGTAGCGATTGTCCTGGGCCTTATGGGCGCGGCCTGCCGTTTGTCATCGGTCCGGTGGCTAGCGCTTCTGGGCGAAACCTACGCCACGGTGATTCGCGGGATTCCCGATCTGGTGTTGATCCTGCTGATTTTCTATGGCGGTCAGGACCTGGTGAACCGGGTTGCGCCGCTGCTGGGTTATGACGAATACATCGATATTAATCCGTTTATTGCCGGCGTATTCACCATGGGCTTCATCTTCGGTGCCTACCTGTCGGAGACCTTTCGCGGCGCCTTTATGGCCATTCCAAAAGGCCAGAGCGAGGCGGGCGTGGCGTACGGCATGAGTGGCAGCAAGGTGTTCTTGCGCATTCTGGTGCCGCAGATGATCCGCTTCGCTATCCCGGGCTTCACCAACAACTGGTTGGTGCTGACCAAGGCCACGGCGTTGATTTCGGTGGTGGGGCTGCAGGACATGATGTTCAAGGCGAAAAGCGCGGCCGATGCCACGCGCGAGCCGTTCACCTTTTACCTGGCGGTTGGCGCCCTCTATCTGGTGCTGACCAGCGTATCTCTGCTGGTGCTGCGCTACGTGGAAAAACGCTACTCGGTCGGCACTAAAGCCGCTGATTTGTAAGCAGGGGAGCGCTTTCATGATTTTTGACTACACCGTGATCTGGGAAAACCTGCCGCTGTATTTCAGTGGCGCACTGGTGACGTTACAGTTACTCCTGATTTCCCTGGCATTGGGCCTGACATTGGCGATTCCGCTGGGGCTGATGCGGGTGTCCAAGTCGCCGCTGCTGAACTTTCCGGCCTGGCTCTATACCTACGTCATCCGCGGCACGCCGATGCTGGTGCAGTTGTTCCTGATCTACTACGGCCTGGCCCAGTTCGAGGCGGTGCGCGAGAGCTTTCTCTGGCCGTATTTTTCCAGTGCGACCTTTTGTGCCTGTCTGGCATTCGGCATAAACACCAGTGCCTACAGCGCGGAAATCCTTGCCGGCAGTCTCAAGTCGACTCCGCATGGCGAGATCGAGGCGGCCAAGGCCATGGGTATGTCGCGGGCCAAGCTGTACCGGCGCATTCTCCTGCCGTCAGCATTGCGCCGGGCACTGCCGCAGTACAGTAACGAGGTGATCATGATGCTGCACACCACGTCGCTGGCCTCCATCGTTACTCTGATCGACATCACCGGTGCAGCCCGCACCGTCAGTTCCCGGCATTATCTGCCGTTCGAGGCGTTTATCACCGCAGGGTTGTTCTACTTGTGCCTGACCTTCGTCCTGGTGCGCCTGTTCAAATATGCCGAGCGCCGTTGGCTGGCCTATCTGGCGCCACGCAAGGCCTGAGGAGGCAACTATGCAACGGATTGATCATGTATTGCCCTGGAGCTGTCCGGGTACGGAACGACGGTTGAGTGTGTTCCGTTTTGGCAGCGGCCCGTGCAAAGCGTATATCCAGGCATCCCTGCATGCCGATGAGATGCCTGGCATGCGCGTCGCCGTGGAGCTCAAGCGCCGCCTGCGCGAACTCGAAGCCCAGGGCCGCCTGACCGGCGTTATCGAGTTGGTGCCCGTGGCCAATCCGATCGGCCTGGGGCAGTTGTTTCAGGCGACCCAGCAGGGCCGCTTCGAGTTCGCCAGCGGCAAGAATTTCAACCGTGACTTCTTCGCCTTGGCCGAGGTCATCGCCCCGGCACTCGAAGGCTGTCTGGGCGAGGATGGTCCGGCCAATGTGCGCTTGATCCGTGCGGCGATGCAGGCCGCGCTAGAGGTGCTGCCGGCACCAACCTCCGAGTTGCAGGCCTTGCAACGCTTATTACTCCAGCACGCCTGCGATGCCGATGTGGTGCTGGACCTGCACTGCGACTTCGAGGCGGTGGTGCATCTATACACGCTGCCTCAGCAGTGGGCGCAATTGCGTCCCTTGGCCGCCCGCCTGCACGCCGGCGCGGTGCTGGTGACCGAGGATGGCGGGGGCAGTTCGTTCGACGAGTCCTGTTCGCTGCCCTGGTTGCGTTTGGCTCGGCATTTCCCTGCGGCGACGATCCCGCTGGCGTGCCTGGCCGCTACGGTCGAACTGGGCGGCATGGCCGATACCGGCAAGGAGCAGGCAGCCGCTAGTGCCGAGAGTATTCTGGCGTTTCTCGCCGAACAGGGGCTGATTGCCGGCGATTGGTCGGCTGTACCTGACGACTGCTGCGAGGCTACGCCATTCGAGGGTGCCGAATATGCCTACGCGCCGCATGCCGGCGTGGTGAGTTTTCTGCAAGCGGTGGGTGCGCGGGTCAAGGCCGGCGATCCGCTGTTCGAGGTGATCGATCCCCTGAGCGATCGCCATAGCACCGTCTGCGCCTCGGTCGATGGTGTGCTCTACGTTCGTGAACGGATGCGCTTTGCCCAGCCCGGTCTATGGTTGGCCAAGGTTGCTGGTCGTACCCCTATTCGCCAGGGTCGCTTGCTCAGCGACTGATGCATGAGAGTGGAAACCATGTACAAACTCGAAGTTCAGGATCTGCACAAGCGCTATGGCAGCCACGAAGTGCTCAAGGGCGTGTCCCTGGCGGCCAAGGCGGGCGACGTGATCAGCATTATCGGCTCCAGCGGCTCGGGCAAGAGTACCTTCCTGCGCTGCATCAACCTGCTCGAACAGCCCCATGGCGGCAAGATTCTGCTTAACGGCGAAGAGCTGAAGTTGGTGGCCAACAAGGAAGGCGCGCTCAAGGCCGCCGACCCCAAGCAGTTGCAGCGCATGCGCTCGCGTCTGTCCATGGTGTTCCAGCACTTCAACCTCTGGTCGCACATGAGCGCCCTGGAAAACGTCATGGAAGCACCGGTGCATGTGCTCGGTATCGCCAAGGCCGAAGCACGGGAAAAAGCCGAGCACTACCTGAACAAGGTAGGCGTGGCCCATCGCCAGGATGCCTACCCGGCGCATATGTCCGGTGGCGAGCAGCAGCGCGTGGCGATCGCCCGCGCCCTGGCCATGGAACCGGAAGTGATGCTGTTCGACGAACCGACCTCGGCCCTCGACCCTGAGCTGGTCGGCGAGGTGCTAAAGGTCATGCAAGACCTGGCTCAGGAAGGTCGGACCATGGTGGTCGTCACCCACGAAATGGGTTTCGCCCGTGAGGTGTCCAACCAGCTGGTATTTCTGCATAAGGGCGTGGTCGAGGAACGTGGCGACCCGCGCGAAGTGCTGCTCAACCCACAATCGGAACGCCTCCAGCAGTTCCTCTCTGGTAGCCTTAAATAATGCTATGCATCGGTTAGACGATCGTAGGCGTGGCGGAGACGCCTAGCGCCATGGCCGCGAAATTGCCGGCCAGATTGCTAGCGCGGGCATGGCCCGCACCTACGACAGTCGAAACGCTTATCCGTGTGACATGCCCTTAAATGCCTGCCAGAGCCTAAACTGCCCCCATGACTGCCCATCGAATCGGCTTCCTGCTTTGGTCCAACTGCAAACCCCTGACCTTGGCGTTGGCCGAGGAGGCTTTGCGTGTTGCCCAGCATGTCCACCCGGACGTGGTCTACGAACTGTCGTTCATTCAGGCCGAGACTCCAGTCGAAGGCGCCTGGCGTCTGCCGGGCGAAGCCTGGATCGGTAAGTTGGACGGCTTGCACAAGCTCTTCCTGCTCGCCGATGAGCCGCCCGGGCCCATGCCCCTGGCCTTGTCCAGCGCGCTCAAGCAGTTAGTGCGTAGCGGATGTGTGATCGGTGCAATATCCGCCGGGGTCTATCCCTTGGCACAACTGGGCCTGCTCGATGGTTACCGCGCTGCCGTGCACTGGCGCTGGCAGGACGATTTCAGCGAGCGCTTCCCCAAGGTCATCGCCACCAGCCACCTGTTTGACTGGGACCGTGATCGCCTCAGCGCCTGTGGCGGCCTGGCCGTGCTCGATCTGATGCTGGCTTTACTGTCCCGTCATCACGGCGCCGAACTGGCCGGTGCGGTGTCGGAAGAGTTGGTGGTCGAGCGCATTCGCGAGGGCAGCGAACGTCAGCGCATTCCGTTGCAGAATCGGTTGGGCTCAAGCCACCCTAAACTGACCCAGGCGGTGCTGTTGATGGAGGCGAATATTGAGGAGCCGCTGACCACTGACGAAATCGCCCAGCACGTCTGCGTCTCGCGCCGCCAGCTGGAGCGCATCTTCAAGCAGTACCTGAATCGGGTGCCCAGCCAGTATTACCTCGAGCTGCGCTTGAACAAGGCGCGCCAGTTGCTGATGCAGACCAGCAAGTCGATCATCCAGATTGGCCTGTCCTGCGGTTTCTCCTCCGGCCCGCACTTTTCCAGCGCTTACCGCAACTTCTTCGGCGCAACTCCCCGCGAAGATCGCAACCAGCGACGCAGCAACAGCCCCTTCGAACTGACCTCCGCGCCAGTCGAGCGCGGCTAGGCATAACCGCCATGACCATCACGCCACTGGCGTTCAATGACTCCAGATCAGCCCTACCAGCAGGTAGCTGACCAGCGTTACCAACACCACGCCGATCAGGTTGAGGACGAAACCAGCCTTGATCATCGATTGGATACGCATATGCCCAGTGCCGAAAACGATGGCGTTGGGCGGGGTCGCTACCGGCATCATAAAGGCGCAGCTGGCCGCGATAGCGGCGGGAATTGCCAGCAGTTCTGGTGGCATGCCTTGGGCTACGGCCAGGGCGCCTAGCAGCGGTAGGAAGGCCGCGGCGGTGGCGGTATTGGAGGTGACTTCGGTGAGGAAAATGATCACCAGCACCACCACCCCAATCATCGCCAGCACCGGCAGGGCGCCGAGCATGCCCAGGCTCTGGGCGATCCATTCGGCGAGCCCGGTGCTGCGGATGACCCCGGCCAGGGACAAACCGCCACCGAACAGTAGCAAGACGCCCCAGGGTAGCTTGCCAGCGGTCTCCCAGTTCATCAGGAATACCCGCTGCCTGGCGTCCACGGGGATGATGAACAGCGCGATGGCGGCGGCGATGGCGATGCTGGTGTCGTTGACGCCGGGGACCTGTGCAGCGATCAGTGGTTGCAAGACCCAGGCCATGGCGGTGAGCACGAATACCACCGCCACCAGTTTCTCGCCGCGGCTTAGCGGGCCCAGTTCAGCCAGTTCACTGCGAATCAGCTGACTGCTGTCGTGGCCGCTGAGCTGGAAGCCGCCACGGGTCAGCCACCACCAGATAACAACCAACATCATTATCGATACAGGCAGGCCGATTAGCATCCATTGCCCGAAACCGATCTGCACATCGTAGTTTTCCGCGAGGAAGGCCGCGAGCAGAGCATTGGGCGGGGTGCCGATCAGGGTGGCGATGCCGCCGACACTGGCGGCATAAGCGATGGCCAGCAGCAATGCGGTGGCAAAGCGCTCGCGCTCCAAATCGCTGGCGCCTTTTTCGCCTGCCAGCAGACCGACCACGGAGAGGCCGATGGGCAGCATCATGATGGTGGTGGCCGTGTTGCTCACCCACATGCTGAGAAAGGCGGTGGCCAGCATAAAGCCGGCAATCTGTTTGCTCGGCTTGCTACCCACGGCCAGCAGGGTCATCAGGGCGATGCGCTTGTGCAGGTTCCAGCGTTCCATGGCCAGGCCGAGGATAAACCCGCCAAGAAACAGGTAGATAGTCGGGTTTGCGTAGGGTGCGGTTGCCGCATTCAGGCTGTCGATACCCAGGGCCGGGATCAGCAGAATTGGCAGCAGGGCTGTGGCGGGGATTGGAATGGCTTCGGTGGACCACCAGGTGGCCATCAGCAGGGTCAGGCCAACAGTGGCCCAGGCGCCAGTGCTCAATCCCGCAGGCGGCTCACTGAGCAGGCAGGCCAATAGCAGCAATGGGCCTAGCAGCAAGCCTATCCAGGCCGCTTTGGCGGGTGCGGGCAAGGGGCTGAGGGCTTCGGCCATATGCAAGTTCCTCTTGATCAAAAGGCCGGGTTTATAGCGCAACCTGCAGCGTGCTGGCCACTGTGGGCGTTATCCGGAGTGCTTCAGTGTGTGTCGTCAGGGGTGTTGCCTGGGCGACTGAACAGTGCGCTGCCGCAACGGTTGCAGTAGGCCGCGGCCGTGTCATGGCGATCTTTGTGGCAGTTGGGGCAGTCATGTTCGAGCTGGCCGTCGGCGCGCATTGCCGTGGCCAGCTCCGCGGTAAAGATCCCGGTGGGTACGGCGATAATCGAGTAGCCGGTGATCATCACCACGGTCGCCAGCGCCTGGCCCAGTGGCGTATGGGGAACTATGTCACCGAAGCCGACGGTGGTCAGGGTGACTACCGCCCAGTAGATACTCCTGGGAATGCTGCTGAAGCCATGGGCGGGGCCTTCAATCACATACATCAGCGCGCCATAGACCGTAACCAGGGTGGCGATACCGACGAAGAACACGATGATCTTCTGTCGGCTGCCACGCAGTGCGGTGACCAGGAAGTTGGCCTGACGTAAGTAAGGGCTGAGTTTGAACACGCGGAACACCCGCAGCATGCGGATCACCCGAATGATCAACAGGTACTGGGCATCGGCGAACAGCAGCGCGAGGATCGCCGGCAGCACGGCCAGCAGGTCGACCAGGCCGAAGAAGCTGAAGGCATAACGCAGCGGCTTCGGCGAGCAATACAGGCGCACCAGGTACTCCACGGCGAACAATCCAGTGAAGGCCCATTCCAGAGCGAGCAGCTGCACGCCGTACTGGCTGTTAATAGTGTCGATGCTGTCGAGCATCACCACCACCAGGCTGGCCATGATGGTCATCAGCAGGAGGCTGTCGAAGCGTTGCCCCGCTGGGGTGTCGGTATGAAAAATGATGATGTACAGGCGCTGGCGCCAGTCGTGTGAGGTGTTCATGGTGGGTTTTCGTTCCCTTCTAGCGCGGCTGACAACGGCTCTACGGGTCAGCCTAGGGAGTTCTGGCGCCGCAATGCAAGTGCCAAGAGGTTGTGAAAATATCCAGCGTCGTAGGCGTGAGTTTTTCGCAGCCGTTCAGTGTTCATGGCGTGCAGTCGGCGGGGGCCTGACGCAACACCCGCTGGCCGGCCTGGATCAGCCAGCAGGTGAGGATAAACGGCATGGTCAGTGCCGGCAGACCCAAGGCGCTAAAGCCGGGTTGCAGCACCAGCGCCAGGGCGATACCGAATGCCGGCAGCCAGGGGCGGCGATGCACCTGGCTGAGGGCGATTGCTGCAAGAGCGGCGTTATAGCCATACAGGCCGGTGAGGGCGCTGTGCTGCGGTAAGCCCTGATGCAGCGCCAGAGCCAGGCCGCCGGCTGAACCCAGCACAGCCCAGCAGGCAGCGCGCCGATCGGCCAGCAGCACGCCGAGCAACAAGCAAACGCCGGCCAGCGGCTGATCGAGAAAGATCACCTGGCCCAACCCGCGCGCCATGGCGATCAGGCTGGCCCTCCAGTCGAGCGGTTGCGCCTGACTTGGGATGGCCAGCGCCAATTCAAGCTGCAGAGCGGGTGCCAGCCACAACAGCAACCAGCTCAGAGCGACAAACGGGAAGGTGAAGGCGGGTAGCCACTGACGCTCGCGCATGCGCTGCATCCAGGCCGCCAGCAGCAAGCTGGAAAGCCCGGCGCTGACGATGATCAGCAGCGGCAGCAGCGCCGACCAGGCGAACTGCAGGCTGATCAGCATGCCCAGCAGAACCCCGTTGTAGCCATACAAACCGAGGTCGATATCGGCTTTGGCATAACCACGACGATGCGCCGTCAGCATGCTGCTAATACAGCCGAGCAGGGCGCCGCCAAGCAGCTGCGGCGCACCGATGGCAATAGCCAAGAGCACCAACAGGCCGCAGCCGGGGTGGGCTAGCAGAACGATCTGGCTAAAGCCGTTCAGTAGCGCGCGCAAGTCTTGCGAGGCGTGGGTGGGAAGAACTGATGGCGACATACAAACGAACCTGAATATTAATCACCGGGTTTGGAGTTAAAAGAGGCACCCAGCGCGGGAACAGTGAGTGCCTAAAACTGGCAAAGCCAGCATGGGGGAGGTGTTCTGCGGCCGATGCTGGCGACCCGCCGCAGTGCTGTAGGGTGGATGACGCTTTTTCATCCACCATCGCGGTTGGTGGATGGGTGAAGCGTCATCCCCCTACGAGCCTGTAGCTGTTTAATGCAGAATTTCGATACGTAGGCTGTTGGTGCTGCCGGGCTGGCCAAAGGGTTCGCCGGCGGTGATCACCAGGGTGTCGCCGCGCTTGGCCATGCCCTGGGCCTGGGCGATTTCCAGGGCGGTGCTGATGACTTCCTCGACCTTGTGCAGGCGCGCGTTGACCACCGAGTACACGCCCCAGGCCACGCTCAGGCGCCGCGCGGTATCCAGGCTCGGGGTCAGGCTGAGGATCGGTGCTTTCGGCCGCTCGCGCGAGGCGCGCAGGCTGCTAGCGCCGGATTCGGTGTAATTGACCAGAGCAGCCACCGGCAGGATCGAGCTGATCCTGCGGATCGCACAACTGATTGCATCCGACGCAGTGGCTTCAGCCTGGGGCCGGCCGACGTCAAGCTGGGCCTGGAAGTCCGGGCCGTTCTCCACTTGGCGAATGATCTTGCTCATCATCTGCACCGCTTCCAGCGGGTAGTCGCCGGAGGCGGTTTCCGCCGAGAGCATCAGCGCATCGCTGCCTTCAGCCACGGCATTGGCCACGTCGGTGACCTCGGCGCGGGTCGGCGCCGGCGAGAAGCGCATGGACTCGAGCATCTGGGTGGCCACCACCACCGGTTTGCCGAGCTGGCGGCAAGTGCGGATGATGTCCTTCTGGATGCGTGGCACGTTTTCCGCGGGCACTTCCACGCCCAGGTCGCCGCGAGCGACCATGATCGCGTCGCACAGACGGGCGATTTCTTCCAGGTGAATGACTGCAGACGGCTTTTCGATCTTGGCCATCAGCAAGGCGCGCTCGCCGATCAACTGGCGGGCTTCGACGATATCTTCCGGGCGCTGGACAAACGACAGGGCGACCCAGTCCACCCCCAGGTCCAGGCCGAAGGCCAGGTCGCGACGATCCTTCTCGGTCAGCGGGCTGAGTTGCAGCACTGCTTCGGGTACGTTGACCCCCTTGCGGTCTGACAGCTCGCCGCCGGCAATGACCTCGGTGATCACCGCATCGGTTTGCTTGTCGGTCACTTTCAGGCGCAAACGACCGTCGTCGAGCAGCAGGCTCATGCCCGGCTGCAAGGCTGCGATGATTTCCGGGTGCGGCAGGTTGACCCGATTAACGTCGCCTGGGGTGCTGTCGAGGTCCAGGCGCAAGGTCTGACCGCGTTGCAGGTTGACCTTGCCCGTAGCAAAACGGCCGACGCGCAGCTTCGGCCCTTGCAGGTCCATGAGGATGCCGATCGGCATGTTCAGTTGCTGTTCAACTTCGCGCACCCAGGCGAAGCGCTGGGCGTGATCGGCGTGTTCGCCGTGGCTGAAGTTGAGGCGGAACAGGTTGACCCCGGCCTCGACCAGCTCACGGATATCGTCGATGCCTGCGACGGCCGGGCCGAGGGTGGCGAGGATTTTGACTTTCTTATCGGGACTCATTGGGTTGGGCTCTCGAGAATCAGAATGGCGCGGAAATCGTTGACGTTGGTCCGGGTTGGCCCGGTGAAAATCAATTGGTCGAGGGCGGCGAAGTAGCCATAGCCGTTGTTGTCATGCAGTTCGTCGCTGGCACTCAGGCCCATTTGGGCGGCGCGGGCATAGCTGTTCGGGGTCATCAGCGCCCCGGCGTTGTCTTCCGAGCCGTCGATGCCATCAGTGTCCCCGGCCAGGGCATAGACCCCGGGCAGACCCTTGAGGCTATCGGTCAGGCTGAGGAGGAACTCGGCGTTGCGTCCACCACGGCCATTGCCGCGCACGGTTACCGTGGTTTCGCCGCCGGAGAGAATTACGCAGGGTGGCTTGATCGGTTGGCCATGCAACACCACCTGTTTGGCGATACCGGCGTGTACCTTGGCCACCTCGCGTGACTCGCCTTCCAGGTCACCGAGGATCAGCGTGGAAAAACCGGCAGCCTCGGCCCTGGCGGCCGCCGCGTCGAGGGATTGCTGCGGCGCGGCGATCAGCTGGAAGTGGCTACGCGACAGGCAGGGGTCGCCCGGTTTGACGGTTTCCGAGGCTGGGTTCTGCAGCCAGGTGCGCACGTTGGCCGGGATCTCGATGCCATAGCGGGTGAGAATCACCAATGCCTGACCCGAGGTGGTCGGGTCGGCCACGGTCGGGCCGGAGGCGATCACCGTAGGCTCATCGCCCGGCACATCGGAAATCGCGTAGGTGTACACGCTGGCCGGCCAGCTGGCCTTGGCCAGGCGACCGCCCTTGATCGCCGAGAGGTGCTTGCGCACGCAGTTCATTTCGCCAATCGAGGCGCCGGATTTCAGCAGCGCCTTGTTGACTGCTTGTTTGTCTTTCAGGCTGATGCCTTCGGCCGGCAGGGCGAGCAGGGAAGAGCCGCCACCGGACAGGAGGAAGATCACCCTATCCTCTTCGTTGAGATTACTGACCAGCTCCAGCACGCGGCGGGCGACCCGCTCACCGGCGTCATCTGGCACCGGGTGCGCGGCTTCCACTACTTCGATCTTTTTGCAGTTTGCCCCATGCTCGTAGCGCGTCACCACCAGGCCGGATACTTCGCCCTGCCATTCGCGCTCGATTACCTCGGCCATGGCTGCGGCGGCTTTGCCGGCGCCGATGACAATGACCCGGCCACTCCGGTCGGCGGGCAGGTAGTCAGCCAGCACCTGGCGTGGGTGGGCGGCGTCGATGGCGCTGGCGAACAGTTCGCGCAGCAGAGACGTTGGATTAAAAGATGGATCAATAGGCATGGTGATCTCTCTTGTTTCGGGCTGGATCAACTCGATTCTAGTGCGCAGCGTCCGCTTGGCAGGCGCTGCGCACTAGAATCGACCCACCCGGCCGGCAGGCCGTGACACCGCCTGCCGGGCAGATCGAAAAATTCCCCGTAGGTTGGGTTGAGCGAAGCGATACCCAACATGAAGCGCTCAGTGCTCCCCGCAATGGGATGCGTTGGCCGGTTCTTCGAACCGGTTGTTGGGTATCGCAGGCTCAACCAAACCTACGGGTGGTCGGCCTACGGTCGGTCACTCCTTGCGGATCGAAAAGTTGGCCATGTGCTCCAATCCCTTGATCAGCGCAGAGTGGTCCCAGTTGCTGCCGCCGATGGCCGCACAGGTGCTGAACACCTGCTGGGCATTGGCGGTGTTAGGCAGATTCAGGCCCAGCTCGCGGGCGCCGGCCAGGGCCAGGTTGAGGTCCTTCTGGTGCAGGCTTATGCGGAAGCCCGGATCGAAAGTGCCCTTGATCATACGCTCGCCATGCACCTCGAGAATTTTCGAGCCGGCGAAGCCGCCCATCAGCGCTTCACGCACCTTGGCCGGATCGGCACCGTTCCTGGCGGCGAACAACAGGGCTTCGGCGACCGCCTGGATGTTCAGGGCGACGATGATCTGGTTGGCGACCTTGGCGGTCTGGCCGTCACCGTTGCCGCCGACCCGGGTGATGTTCTTGCCCATGACCTGGAACAGCGGCAGGGCGCGCTCGAAGGTCTGCTCGCAGCCACCGACCATGATGCTCAGGGTCGCGGCCTTGGCGCCGACTTCACCGCCGGATACCGGCGCGTCGAGGTACTGCGCACCCGTGGCCTTGATCTTCTCGGCGAACTGCTTGGTCGCGGTGGGAGAGATCGAGCTCATGTCGATCACCACCTTGCCGGCGCCTACGCCTGCGGCAACGCCGTCAGCGCGCAGCAGCACGTCCTCGACCTGTGGGGTGTCCGGCACCATGATGATGATGAATTCGGCTTCCTGGGCGACCTGCTGCGGGGTGGCTAGGGCGATGGCGCCGGCGGCGATCAGGTCGGCCGGTGCCTGGTCGTGATGCTCGGAGAGCAGCAGGGTGTGCCCGGCGTTCTGCAGGTTCTGCGCCATGGGCTTGCCCATGATGCCGGTGCCGATAAATCCGATTTTAGCCATGAGATTGTCTCCTGGTGTCGTTATGTCTGGTGAAGCCTGGTTGCGTAGGATGGGTTGAGCCTGCGATACCCATCACTGGCTCGATGGGTATCTCTTCGCTCCACCCATCCTACGGGTGACCCTCTTATCTGCTGGAGAGGGGTGTTACGGTTCAGATCGCGTTATGGGTTTTCATCCAGCCGAGGCCGGCCGCGGTGGTGGTTGCCGGCTTGTATTCACAGCCGATCCAGCCCCGGTAGCCGATGCGGTCCAGGTGCTCGAAGAGGAAGCGGTAGTTGATCTCGCCAGTACCTGGCTCGTGACGCCCGGGGTTGTCGGCCAGTTGCACGTGATTGATCAGCGCCAGGTTGTTGTCCAGGGTGCGGGCCAGGTCACCTTCCATGATTTGCATGTGATAGATGTCGTATTGCAGGTACAGGTTGCTGCTGTCGACCTTGGCGCGAATGGCCAGGGCCTGCTTGGTGGTGTTCAGGTAGAAGCCGGGAATGTCGCGGGTGTTGATCATTTCCATGACCAGCTTGATCCCGGCCTGCTCCAACTGGTCTGCGGCGAACGTGAGGTTGTCGACAAAAGTCGCCTCGATAGTGGCGCAGTCGTAACCCTGCGGACGAATGCCGGCCAGGCAGTTGATCTGCGCATTGCCCAATACCTTGGCGTAGGCGATGGCCTGGTCGACGCCGGCACGGAATTCCTCGACCCGCTCCGGGTGGCAGGCGATACCGCGCTCGCCCTTGGCCCAATCGCCGGCGGGCAGGTTGAACAGCACCTGCTCAAGTTTATTGGCATCCAGTCGCGCCTTGAGCGCCTCGGCCGGGAAGTCGTAGGGAAACAGGTACTCGACACCGCTGAAACCGGCAGCGGCGGCAGCGGCGAAACGATCCAGAAAGTCCACTTCGGTGAACAGCATGGACAGGTTGGCAGCAAAGCGGGGCATGTGATGCTCCTTGTTCAGGTAGCCCGGATGCAGTCCGGGCCAGGGATTAACAGGCAAAGTCAGTCCAGCGGCATGATGCTGGTGGGCGCATCTTCGCCATTGGTGGCCAGGGCCTCGAACTCGTTGATCGCATCGATCTCGGTACCCATGGCGATGTTGGTCACTCGCTCAAGGATGATCTCGATAACTACTGGTACCTGGTACTGCGCCATCCAGGCTTCGGCCTGCTCGATGGCCGGGCGCAATTCTTCCTGGCGGCGTACACGGATCGCCTTGCAGCCGAGACCCTCGACCACGGCGATGTGATCGACCCCATAACCCGCGACTTCCTCCGAGTTGATGTTGTCGAAGGCCAGCTGCACGCAGTAGTCCATGTCGAAACCGCGCTGGCTCTGGCGGATCAAGCCGAGGTAGGCGTTGTTCACCAGGATGTGCAGGTAGGGCAGTTTGAACTGCGCACCTACGGCCAGCTCCTCGATCATGAACTGGAAGTCGTAGTCGCCGGACAGCGCGACGATCTTGCGCTCTGGATCAGCTACGCGCACACCCAGTGCCGCCGGGATGGTCCAGCCCAGTGGCCCGGCCTGCCCGCAGTTGATCCAGTGCCGCGGCTTGTAGACGTGCAGAAACTGCGCGCCTGCGATCTGTGACAGGCCGATGGTGCTGACGTAGCAGGCATCTTTGCCGAACGCGTTGTTCATGCACTGGTAGACGCGCTGCGGTTTCATCGGCACGTCTTCGAAGTTGGTCTTGCGCAGCAGCGTACTCTTGCGCTCCTGGCAGTCGGCGGCCCAGTGGCTGCGGTCTTTCAGGCGGCCGGCGGCCTTCCACTCGCTGGCCACCTGGACGAACATGGCCAGGGCGGCGCCAGCATCGGAAACGATGCCGAAGTCCGGTGAGAAGACCCGGCCAATCTGGGTTGGCTCGATATCGACGTGCACAAAGGTACGGTCTTTTGTGTACACCTCAACCGAGCCGGTGTGCCGATTGGCCCAACGATTACCCACGCCAAGTACGAAGTCCGAAGCCAGCATGGTGGCGTTGCCGTAGCGGTGGCTGGTCTGCAAACCGACCATGCCGGCCATCAACGGGTGATCGTCGGGGATGCAGCCCCAGCCCATCAATGTCGGGATTACCGGCACGCCAACCAGTTCGGCAAACTGCAGCAGCAGCGCCTCGGCTCCGGCGTTGTAGATGCCACCACCGGCGACGATCAACGGCCGCTCGGCAGCGTTGAGCATGTTCAGCGCTTTCTCGATCTGCGCCCGGCTGGCCGCCGGCTTGTATGGCTGCAGCGGTTGATAGGTGTCGACGTCGAATTCGATTTCACCCATCTGCACATCAAACGGCAGATCGATCAATACCGGGCCTGGGCGACCCGAGCGCATTACGTGAAAGGCCTGCTGGAATACTCGCGGCACCAGGGCCGGCTCACGCACGGTAACCGACCATTTGGTAACTGGCTTGGCGATCGACTCGATGTCTACCGCCTGGAAATCTTCCTTGTACAAACGGGCACGCGGCGCCTGACCGGTGATGCACAGGATCGGAATGGAGTCGGCAGAGGCCGAGTACAGGCCGGTGATCATGTCGGTCCCGGCCGGGCCGGAGGTGCCGATGCACACGCCGATATTGCCGGCCTTGGCGCGGGTATAACCTTCGGCCATGTGCGAGGCGCCCTCGACATGGCGGGCGAGGATATGCCGAATACTGCCGTCCGCTTTCAGGGCGGAATACATCGGGTTGATGGCTGCACCCGGTATGCCAAAGACGACGTCGATACCTTCCTTGCGCATTACCGCCACTGCTGCATCGATTGCTCTCATACGCGCCATAAAAAATTCCTCCAGGCTTTAGTCGATATTTTTTCTACATGCCTAAAGCATGATGGCAACGGGTTAATGCGGTAAATTGCAGGATTCAGCATTTCTGTCGGTATCAGGAGTATCGAATGGACCGTTATACGGCGTTGCACAGTTTTGTTTTGGTGGCCGATCACGGCAGCTTTGCCGCTGCCGCGCTGGTCGAAGGGGTGACCCCTGTGGTGATGGGCCGGCGGCTCGACATGCTCGAACGCCATTTGGGGGTCAAGCTGATGCATCGCTCGACCCGCGGTCTGTCGCTGACCGATCTGGGCGAGCAATACCTGGAGCGGGCCCGCGGCTTGCTGCGTGACTTCGCCGAGGCCGATGCCAGCATCACCCACGGCAGCCATTCGGTGAGCGGGCACTTGGTGGTGTCGGCACCTGCGGCGTTTGGCCGTCGGCATATCGCGCCCCACGCCCCGGCGTTTCAGGCCCGTTATCCAGAGCTGAACCTGTCGTTCAACCTGACCGACAGCGTGGTCGACCTGGTGCGTCAGGGCTACGACATGGGCATTCGCATCGGCGAAGTGACTGACCCCAACTACGTGGCGGTCAAGCTGTTCGCCAATCGGCGGGTGGTCTGCGGTTCGCCGGACTATTTTCAGCGTCACCCGGCCCCGCAATCCCTCGAAGACCTTGCCCAGCACAACTGCCTGGCGTTCAACCTGCAGGGTGGCCAGCAGCGCGGCTGGACCTTCCTGCGCGATGGCAAACAGGTAGCGGTCAAGGTCTCCGGCAATCTCGATTGTAATGACGGCGAACTCCTCTATGACTGGGTCAAGCAGGGCTTGGGTATCGGCTGGCGCTCGACCTGGGAGATCCAGGCCGAGCTCAAGCGCGGGCAGTTGGTCACGGTGCTCGACCAGTTCGCCATGCCGGCCTACGACATTCAGGCGGTCTATCCGCAGCAGCGTTATCTGCCCGCCAAGGTGCGTTTCTTCATCGACTACCTAAAGGCGATCTACAACACGCCGGGGTACTGGGAAGGATGAGTTACGGACGTCTTTGTATACAAACGATATTTTAAATGTACTAAAAATATTATTTATTGTGTACGATTTATTGGTTGGGCTTATCCCCGCCTGTCCGCTGTGGGCGATGGCACCAGTGGGAACTGGCCTTGCTTTCATCCACTTTTCGAGGAGGGCTTCAGATATGAGCGCTTTGAACCTGCACACCGCGACCACCATCAGCAACCGGGCCCTGGCGCTTGGGCGCGAGCTATCTGCCGCGCCCTTGACCGTGGCCGTGCTGGATGCGGGTGGTCACCTGATCAGCCTGCAGCGTGAAGACGGTGCTAGCCTGTTGCGCCCGCAGATCGCCATCGCCAAGGCCTGGGGCGCAGTGGCGCTGGGCAAAGGTTCGCGGGCGATCGCAGCCGATGCGCAGCAACGACCCGCCTTCATTGGTGCGCTGAATAACCTGGCGGACGGCAAGTTGCTGCCCGCCGCGGGCGGGGTGTTGATTCGTGATGTGCGCGGCGAGGTGATCGGCGCGATTGGCATCACCGGCGACACCTCGGATATCGATGAGCAGTGCGCAATCGGCGCGGTGCAGGCGGCGGGGCTCAAGGCTGACGCGGGGCAAGCGTAGAACGCAGAAGGGTGGCGGACCAAGTACAAGAGCACCGCAGCCTGTAGGAGGGGCCTTGGCCGCGAACCACCGTGTGCACCGCGCGGATTTGTCGACCGTTCGCGGGCAGATGCTCTGCACCGTTACCCCACCCAGATCAGAGGATCAGGCGCGGGTGACCTGCTCGGAGGCGGCGCTCTGGCTTTCGTCGATCTCGCAGCCCTTGATCACCAGGCGGATGATGGTCTGGGCGGCGGCTTCGTAGTCGGCGTCATCCAGGCTGGCCTTGCCGGTTACAGTGGCGATCTGCCAGTCGAAGTCGGCATAGGTCTGGGTCGCGGCCCAGATGCTGAACATCAGATGGTGGGGGTCGATCGCGGCCATCAACCCCTGGCCGATCCAGCGCTGGATGCAGGTGATGTTGTGCTGGGCCTGGGCGTTGAGTTGTTCAGCCTGCTCAGCGGACAGGTGCGGTGCACCGTGCATGATCTCGCTGGCAAATACCTTGGAGGCTGAGGGCAGTTCGCGGGAAATACGAATCTTCGAGCGGATATAGGCGGTGAGTACGTCAGCCGGTTTGCCGGGCTGATTGAACGGCGCCGAGGCGTCCAGTAATGGCTCGATAATGCTTTCGAGCACCTCGCGGTAGAGGTTCTCTTTCGACTTGAAGTAGTAATAGACGTTGGGCTTTGGCACGCCGGCCTTGGCGGCGATATCGCTGGTCTTGCTGGCGGCAAAGCCCTTGTCGGCGAATTCTTCACTGGCTGCGCGCAAAATCAGCTCTTTGTTGCGCTCGCGAATACTGGTCATAAGCCCCTGTGCTTGCATGTGCCGCCCGGCGCTGGGCGGCGGTCGGGCATGGTAGCACCGGGCCTGCGCATGGCTCAAGCCAGCGCTGGCAGGGGTCTGGATAACTTAACTGACCTCGCGGTCAGTTTATTGTGTACAAAAATAGGCTTTTCTGTTTCTATCTGGACCACTGCATTTACTAACAAAACGTCTCGGTTCCCAGAATACAGGAGGCTCGCTGTGCATCATGCGCAACTGCTCGACCCTTTCGGTCGGCGCATCACCTACCTGCGACTGTCAGTTACCGACCGCTGCGACTTCCGTTGCACCTATTGCATGAGCGAGGATATGGTCTTCGCCCCGCGCGCGCAGATTCTCAGCCTTGAAGAACTCTATACCGTGGCGGACGCCTTTATCGGCCTCGGGGTCAAGCGTATCCGCATCACCGGTGGCGAGCCGCTGGTACGCAAGAACCTGCTCAGTCTGCTAACCCGCCTGGGCCAGCGCAGCGAGCTGGATGATCTGGCCATCACCACCAACGGCTCGCAACTGGCCGAGCTGGCGCCACAGTTGTGCGCGGCCGGGGTCAAACGCCTGAACATCAGCCTGAACTCACTCAAGCGCGAACGCTTTGCAGCCTTTACCCGGCGCGACAAGCTAGACCAGGTGCTGGCCGGCATCGAGGCAGCTCGGGCAGCCGGCTTCGTCAGAATCAAACTCAATGCGGTGGTGCAGAAAGGCCGCAATGATGACGAGGTGCTCGACCTTGTCGAGTTCGCCATGGCGCGTGGCCTGGACATCAGCTTTATCGAGGAAATGCCGCTGGGCAGTATTTCCAGCCACCAGCGCGAGCAGACTTTCTGCTCCAGCGACGAGGTGCGCGAGCGTATCGAGCAGCGTTATGCCTTGGTGCGCAGCAGCAAGCTGACTGGCGGGCCATCGCGCTACTGGCAAGTGGTCGGCAGCGACACCCAGGTCGGCTTTATCTCGCCCCACAGCCACAATTTCTGTGGCGACTGCAACCGTGTGCGGGTCACCGCCGAGGGCAAGCTGGTGCTCTGCCTGGGGCATGACAATGCCCTGGACCTGAAAGGCCTGATGCGCGCCCACCCCGGTGATAGCCAGCGGCTGAGCGAGGCCTTGATCCAGGCCTTGCGACTTAAGCCCGAGCGGCACCACTTCGAGACCGATGCCCAGGTGCAGGTCATCCGTTTTATGAGCATGACCGGCGGCTAACCCCACTCCAGCATGGATGCGCAAGGCCAGTACCAGGGTTTTGCCCGTGAGCAGCAGAGCGAAATTGCAGCGCTGAAAAGTCACTACAAGGTCGAAGCCAACCTGGATACCGATCGCATCGGCCTGCAACAGTGGACGCTGGATTTTCTTGATCGCAAGAAGCTCAAGGACGCTAAATTGCAAGGATGCGTACTGCGCCTACTGCGGTTACCTCACACAAAAGGGGATGGCAAACATGCCATCCCCTTTTGCTACAAGTGGCCGCCTACTCGGCAATCCGTATCAAGCGCTTAGAAATGGTACTTCACCAACGCTTGCACAGCCGTCTGGTCGAAGCCGTCGGTGGAACCGTCGACGGGCTTGATCCCGTATTTGTTGTGCCACATGTTCACTTCGGTACCGACGTAGAGCTTGCGCTCCTTACCGAATAGCGCCTTGCCCGCGTCCCATTTGACCTGGACCGAGGAGCCGACGGAGGTCTGGGTGCCGGCGTCCCTGGATGGTGAGCGCCAGTCGATGTAACCGTCGATCACGAAGTCCTGCTCGCCGATGGCGAAGGGGTAGGCGCCGGTCACGGTCAGTTGGGTGGCGTAGCCGTTGCTGTCTTGTTCAGCGAAGAACACGTGATTGTTGATCTTGACCCGGTACACGTTGGTCTTGAGGTAGGCGAAGCCCGGCACGTCCCAGTCGAAGCCCAGACCGTACAAGTAGTTTTCCGGGCCTGGGCCGCCATTACCTTTTTCATAGGTGAAGGCCGCTTTGACGTCTTTTAGCGGCCCCATGGACAGATCCTGGCCAGTCAGCCAGCTGAGGCTGACGCGTGGTGAGAATTCCATGTAGTAGAAGCTGTTCTTGTCATTCTGCTCGAAAGTGCCGTTGGCGAAGCTGCCACGCGATTGGACGTTGTCGGCGCTGATGTAGTCGAGAAAATAAAACACATCGCCCCAGGCCCAGCCGCTGGCGTGCTCGAAGGTGAACGTGGTCTGTGAGCGCTGCTCCTCAGCATTGAAATTGAGGCGCTGGAAGTTATCGCCATGCAGGTAGGACAGGCTGTTGTCCTGCCACAGCAGCAGGTCACTGGCGCTGGCGTGTTGGCAGGCAATCAGGCCGGCAGACAGCGCAATGCAGAAAGGCAGATGCTTAAGTCTCATCGGGTTTTCCTTATTTTTAGAGGTGCACGGTTTCTCAACCCCGCGGCTGCCCGCAGGGGGGAGGTTGTTTGCCCAGTTGCTGGTTCAGGTCGGCCGGTTGAGCGGCTCATGGTCGCTGGCCAGGCTCTTCAGCCGAGGCCCTTGGGTTTCATCGGCTCGCGGGCCCTGCAGCACGCTGTGCAGGTGTGCCTCGGGCTCGTAATCGTTTTCTTCCAGTTCCACATGCTCTTCCGGGAGGAAGATGTTCAGCAGAATGGCGCTGAGGGCACCGATGGTGATCGGCGAACCGAAGATGTTTTTCAAGGTGTCCGGCATATGCGACAGCGCATCCGGCACGGCTGCCACACCAAGACCAAGGCCGAGTGAGATGGCCACGATCAGCACATTGCGCCGATGCAGGCCGGCTTCGCTGAGAATCCTGATCCCAGCCACCGCAACGGTGCCGAACATGATCAGGGTGGCACCGCCCAGAACCGGCTTGGGCATCAACTGCAGGACCGCGCCGATCGCCGGGAACAACCCAAGCACAATGAATATCCCCGCAACATAAAACGCAACGTGGCGGCTGGCGACCCCGGTGAGCTGGATGACGCCGTTGTTCTGGCTGAAGGTGGTCATTGGCAGGCTATTGAACATCGCCGCCATGGCCGAGTTGCAGCCATCGGCGAGGACGCCGCCCTTGATCCGGCGCAGGTACAGCGGACCCTTGACCGGTTGCTTGGAAATGATCGAGTTGGCAGTCAGGTCTCCAGCGGTTTCCAATGGCGTGATCAGGAAAATTACCGCGATTGGTACAAACGCCACCCAGTCGAAACTGAAGCCGTATTTGAACGGCACCGGCACGCTGACCAATGGCACGGCGGCCATGCTGGAGAAATCCACCCGACCGTTGAACCAGGCGACGGCAAAACCCATGGCCAAGCCGATGATCACTGCGGACAGGCGCACTGCCTGAGACTTGAAGCGGTTGAGTACAACTATGGTGACCAGTACCAATGCCGCTAGCCCGAGATGGTGCAGCGCGCCGAAGTCGGCTGCGCCATAGCCGCCGGCGATATCTGTCATTGCCACCTTGATCAGCGACAAGCCGATCAGGCAGATGATGGTGCCGGTGACCACCGGGGTGACAACCTTGCGCAGTTTTGAGATGACCTGGCTGAAGGCAATCTCGACGAAGGCTGCGCAAAAGCACACGCCGAACAAGGTGGCGAGTATTTCCTCCTCGCTGCCGCCGCGGCCCTTCACCAGAAAACCGGCGCTGAGGATGGCGCTGAGAAAGGCGAAACTGGTGCCTTGCAGGCACAGCAGCCCTGAGCCGATCGGGCCGATGCGTTTGGCTTGAACGAAGGTGCCGAGGCCGGACACGAACAGCGCCATGCTCACCAGATAGGGCACATAGGCGCCCAGGCCGAGCACGTTGCCGACGATCAGGGTCGGGGTGATGATGCCGACGAAGCTGGCCAGCACATGCTGCAGGGCGGCGAAGATGGCCGGTGCGAAAGCAGGGCAGTCATCCAGTTGGTAGATCAGGTCGTTGTTGCCCGCTGATGGAGCTGGTGTGGGCGTGGTGCGAGTCGTGGTCATGTCAGAGCCTGCCAGTTGTTTTTATATGGTCAAGGGCTTGCACGAGGCTTCACGGCGCCTCTAGCTGAACGTCATTAAAACTGTCTGATCGATCAGGATGGCCGACTATAACAACTTGTCCACAAGGCCATAAACAATTTATTTTTAAATTGTGCACAATAATTGGATTGGCGCGCAGCAGATGCCTTGGCTGGCAGTGGATTGCCGCCGAGAACGGCGAATTGCTTACGCCCTACGGGTGGTGTCGCTGTCGCGACTGTGTGCAGGTCGCAGGACGAGCCGGGTGGCGCTCCGCTCGGCGCGCAGCGAGAGCCTGCAATTTTTTGTGCCGCGCCGATAATTAATGGTGCACTGCCTGCGGCGAGTGACACCCTACGAATCGTGGCTTACTGCAGATTCGTGATTCACCACCCTCCGTAGGGCGGCTTCGGCGCGCAGCGACAACCCGCCGATGGCTGTCGCTGTTTAGTCGCGCACTTGCAGGTCGCGGGCGACGTGTTCGGCAAGGCCGCTGCCGGCCTCGCTCATGGTCAGGTAAGTGCGGTCGGCTCCAGCGGCCTGGATGCGCTGGGCGATGTCTTCATACATGGCGTGAGAAACGATTAGGCCTTTGAAGCCGCGTTCGCGCAGCTTTTGAGTGGAGATGATTTTAGCTTCGGCATCGTTCATGGCCAGGATCACTGCTTTGACTTCCGGCATTTCCAGGTTCTGCCAGAACATCTGGTCTTCGCCATCGGCGAATTTCACACGGCGCCCGGCTTTACTGCTCAGCTCGATCATCACTGGGTCGGAGTCCAGGCTGAACAGTTTGAAGCCCTTTTCACTGAGGTGGTCGTAGGCGGCGCGGCCGGTACGACCCATGCCCATGATCAGGATTTGTGCATCGTCGAGCGAGACTGGCTGCTCGTCAGGGTGGCGGATATTTCGTTCAAGCGGGATCAGGCGCCTGGCCAGGCGCTCATAAAGCGGGTGGGCAAAACGGTTCAGTTGCGCGGAAATAACGAAGGACAGGGCCACGGTGATGGCCAGCGGGATGAGCCATTGCGGCAGTACCACACTGGCCACGATCAGGCCGAATTCGCTGTAGTTGGTCAGGCTGACGCCACTCAGAAAAGCGCTGCGCGCCCGCAGGCGGAACATCAGGAACAGGCCGAAAAACAGCAGGCCCTTGAGCGGCAGCAGCAGTGACATCACCAGGGCGAAGACCATGGCATCGGCATCCGGTAGGCCACCAATGCCGATCTGCAGGAAGAAGCCGACCAGAAATACTTCCTTGATACTCCACAGCGAGTTGGACAGTTCGCCGGCACGCGGGTGTTTGGCCAGCATGGCGCCAAACGCCAGGGCGCCGAGTTCAGAGCTGAGTCCTAGCGATTCAAAGCCGTAGCCGCCCACGACTAGGGCCAGCAACAGGCCGAGCAACACCATCAGCTCTTCGTGGCCGCTGGCATCCAGCAGGCGAAACAGTAGTGGGCGCAGGAGGGGCAGGGCGAACACCAGCAAGGCCCAGGCCGAAGGCACTTCGCCGCTGGCCAGACTCATCACCAGCAGGGCGAGCAAGTCCTGGATGATGAGTACGCCGATGGCCACACGGCCATGGAAGGCGCGCAGCTCGCGCTTGCCCTCCAGCACTTTGGCTGCCAGCACCGTGCTGGAAAACGACAGGGCGATTGCTAGCAGCAGCCCTTCTTGCCAAGGTAGGTCGAGGATCAGCAGGATCGCCGGCAAGAAGATCAGGCTTGATATGGTGAAGTGCAGGAGGCCGCCGCCAATGACTTCGCGTTTGATCAGATTGCTAAGTTTTAGCTTGAGGCCGACGGTAAACAGCAGCAGGAGAACGCCAAGGTGGGCGATATGCTCCAGCGCGGCGCTGTCGCGTGGGCCTACACCCACGTGTTCGCCAAAGGTTGCGAGGGCGAATCCTGCGGCCAGATAGCCGACCAGCGGCGGCAGACCTATGCCACGCACGGCTAGGCCCATGACGAAGGCGAAAGCGATCCAGGTGGCTTCGATCATGGGCTGTCCTTATGGGCTTGAGGTCAAAAAGCCGGACATTGTAACGGGCTTTTCGCAGCGGTTGTCCAGTGCCAGTCCTGTTCCAGAGCGCGACGCGGTGGTGTGCGGTTTAATTGTTTGCCTGCAAGGCTTACTGCGCTATGGCTGGCTGCCACTTGATAGGTCTTGATCCCGGCTTTGTCAGGCCTTGCACAAAAAAGCCGCTCACTCTAGGTGAGTGAGCGGCTTCGGGTAAAAGCGTCTGCAGTACTTGTCAGCCCCTCTCAGTCGAGCTGTGCGCCCTGGTCGATCCAGGTGCCGATCAAGTCACGTTCTTCCTGGGTCATCTGGGTGATGTTGCCCAACGGCATGATCTGCGAGGCGACGGTCTGGGCATGGATCTTCGCGGCCTGGGCCTTGATCTGCTCCGGCGTGTCGAGCATGAAGCCGGCAGGCGCCGCGCTGAACATCGGGCTGCTTGGTGTGGCCGAATGGCACACGCTGCAACGCTCCTGAATCACACTGTTGACCTGGGCAAAGTCGCCAGTAGCAGGGGCAATCGGCTCAACCATCTGTGCGGTTGCTGCCTGCTCGGCGGTCTGGGGCGCGGCGGTCGCTTTCGACTTCATTTGCGGGCCGGTGACAAACGCCAGGCAGATCATGCCCAGTGCGGCGGCAGGCAGGGTCCAGACGTATTTGTTGCTGTCGTGGCGGGTGTTGAAGTAGTGGCGCACCAGTACCGCCAGCATCGCGATGCCTGCGAGGATCAGCCAGTTGTATTGGCTGCCGTAGGTGCTCGGGAAGTGGTTGCTGATCATGATGAACAGCACCGGCAGGGTGAAGTAGTTGTTATGCCGCGAACGCAGCAGGCCTTTGGCCGGCAGGCTCGGGTCGGGGGTGGTGTTGTTTTCGATGGCCTTAACCAGTGCGCGCTGGGCGGGCATGATGGTGAAGAACACGTTGCCGACCATGATGGTGCCAATGATCGCACCGACATGGATATAGGCGGCGCGGCCGCTAAAAATCAGGTTGAAGCCATAGGCCGCAGCGATCAGCAAGACGAACAGCACCGCACCAAGCAGGGCCGGGCGCTTGCCGAGGGCCGAATTACACAGCAAGTGATACGCCACGTAGCCGGCCAGCATCGAGCCGAATCCGATAGCAATGGCCATTCCCGGCGCCAGGTCAATGCCCGGCTTGACCAGGTACAGGCTCGGGTTGAGGTAGTAGACCACCAGCATCAGGGCCACCCCTGACAGCCAGGTGGCGTAAGCCTCCCATTTGAACCAGTGCAGGTTCTCCGGCATTTTTGGCGGGGCTAGTTTGTATTTTTCCAGGTGGTAGATACCGCCACCGTGGATCGCCCAGAGATCCCCGGCCAGTCCTTCACGCGGGTTGGAACGGTTGAGGTTGTTTTCCAGCCAGACGAAATAGAACGATGCGCCGATCCAGGCGATGCCGGTGATCATATGGATCCAGCGGATGCCCAGGTTCAGCCACTCAGTAAAATGCGCTTCCATTATCAGTACCTCTCCCCAGTGCCGGCACGCCGGTCTCCTGGGCTTCTCTTATTGGTGGGGGGCGAGGAGCAGTTGCTCCGCGACACTAAAGAAATGCTCATCACAGTTGTTGCCAGAACCACTGCGATCAACCACCAGGAAGTCATCCCGCTTTTCGATCGTCAGCACCGGGTGGTGCCAAACGCCGCGATGGTAATTAATGCCCTGCCTGCCGTTGCTGCGGAAGGCGCGGACCAACTCCGATTGAGGTACATCGCCAAGTGGCGCGACCACAATCAGAAAGGGGTTGCCGAGCAGCGGCATAAACGCCTGGCTGCCCAGCGGGTGGCGCTCCAGCATGCGCACGGTCAGCGGCATATCCAGGGCCTCGGCACTGAAGATGCTGATGATCGCCTGATCCTCTGGCTGGTCGGTCGCGACCGTGGCCAGTTTGTGATAGCGGCGAGTGGAGCCGTTATTGATCATGAAGAACTCGCTGCCTTCGGTTTCGATAACGTCACCGAAGGGGGCGAAGGCTTCTTTGCTTAAGGGCTCGATGATCAATGTGCGCATGTGGGTCTTCTGTTTATAAGTGCGGTTGCTTGTGCGTTTGTGTGGGAGGGGTTGGGCGGCATCCCGCTTTAGCCGCGAGCGTTTAAAGACATCGCGGCTAAAGCCCCTCCCACAGAGGCCTCAGCATGTTTTACTTAGTGATTTTGCCGAACAGGCGCAGGCGGCTGATACCACCGTCCGGGAACACGTTCACCCGTACGTGGGTGATCGGGCCGAGGGCTTTGATCTGCTCGCTGAACTCGTGTTCGGCGTGCATTTGCAGCTTCTGGCTCGGCAGCAGTTCGCGCCAGAACAGGCTCTGGGTTTCGATCTGGCTGTCGGTGCCGCCTTTTACGAAGGCCGCCTGGATCGAGCAGCTGTCCGGGTAGTTGCCTTTGAAGTGCAGGGTGTCGACGACGATGCGCTCGATCTCACCCGGATGGCCGAGGGCGATGATTACCCAGTCGTTACCCGGCGTCCGGCGACGTGCGGTTTCCCAGCCATCGCCCATGTTGATGCCACGGCCCGGGTTGAGGATGTTGCTCATACGGCCGAAGTGTTCGTCTGAACAAGCCAGGGCGCGACCACCATTCAGCGCTGCAGCCAGGTCGATCTGCTCGTTGTCGCCAACGTTGCTCCAGTCGCGGAACGGCACGCCGTACACGCGTAGACGAGCGACGCCGCCGTCCGGGTAGATATTGAAGCGCAGGTGGGTGAAGGCCTGGGCGGTGTTTATTTCATGGTAGTGGTGGCTGTTGCCTTGCAGCTCGACCGCGCCCAGCACTTCGGTCCACTCGGTGGCATCGGTCGGGTCGCCTTCAGCGACGAAGCAACCTTCCAGTGAGGCCGATGGCGGGAAGTTGCCGGTGAAGAAGCTGGTGTCGATGTCCACGCCCTTGATCGAGCCCGCAACGCCGAGGCGGATCACCGCACTGTCGTATCCTTCGAAGCGTTTGCGGCGCGATTCCCAGCCATCCATCCACTTGCCGTTGTCATCGAACACGCCCTCCTTCCATACGGCCGGGGTCGGCTGGAACAGACGGTTAACGTCGGCGAACCAGTCGTCGGTAACCGAGATGGCCTGGGTGCCCAGGCGTGCGTCGGCGAGGTTGACGTATTTTTCGAAGGGTACGGCGTAAGCGTTCATGTCGTATCTGCCTTGGTTGATGGCGAAGGGGGCGGTGGGCTTGCGGCTACAGCTGCTGCAAGCGCAGCAGGGCGATCTTGTTGATCTCGGCCAGGGCGCAGGCAAATTCCTGCTCCGGGGAGTTGTGAATCCGCGCCTCGAAGGCCGCCAGGATCTGGTGCCGATCGCTGCCTTTCACCGCCATGATGAAGGGGAAGCCGAACTTGGCTTTGTAGGCATCGTTCAGTTCGGTAAAGCGGGCGAACTCTTCTGCGGTACAGGCGTGAATGCCCGCACCTGCCTGCTCCGAGTTGGAAGAGGCAGTCAACTCACCGCGTACGGCTGCCTTGCCGGCCAGGTCCGGGTGAGCATTGATCAATGCCAGCTGCGTCGCATAGCTGGCACTGAGCAACAGGTCGGCCATGCGCTGATGCAGGCCGTCGATCTGGTTGATGCTGTCATCTGTGCCCAGGTCAAAGGCCTTCTCGGCGACCCAGGGCGAGTGCTCGTAGATGTCGGCGAAGACTGTGACGAAATCCTCGCGGCTCAAGCGGGACGGGGTCAGGGTTTGAAAACGGCTCATTTCGAGCGCTCCTTGGACGGCTGATCGTGCAACGGATGGGTTGCGTACCAGTGTTGGGCGATATCGACGCGGCGTGCGCACCAGACTTTATCGTGGCTCTGCACGTATTCAAGAAAACGCGCCAGTGACGCCAAGCGCGCCGGACGACCAAGCAGGCGGCAGTGCATGCCGATCGAGAGCATCTTCGGTGCGCCTGCCACACCTTCGGCGTACAGCACATCGAAGGCGTCTTTCAGGTATTCGAAGAAATCGTCGCCCTTATTGAAGCCCTGCGCCTGGGTGAAGCGCATGTCGTTGGTGTCCAGGGTGTAAGGAATCACCAGGTGCGGTTTGGCTGCGGTGCTGGCCGGGTCCCAATAGGGCAGGTCATCGTCGTAGGTGTCGCTGTCATACAGGAAGCCGCCTTCCTCGCGCACCAGGCGGCGGGTGTTCGGCCCGGTACGGCCGGTGTACCAGCCTTGCGGGCGTTGGCCGGTCAGCTCGGTGAGGATGCGGATGGCTTCGAGCATATGCTCGCGCTCTTCGGCTTCGCTCATGTTCTGGTAGTCGATCCAGCGGTAGCCGTGGCTGCAGATCTCGTGACCGGCGTCGACCATCGCCTTGATCGCATCTGGATGACGCTGCGCGGCCATGGCCACGGCGAAGATGGTCAGCGGGATGTTGTGTTTCTGGAACAGGTTCAGCAAACGCCAGACGCCGGCACGGCTGCCATACTCGTAGAGCGATTCCATGCACAGGTTGCGCTGGCCCTGCAGCGGCTGGGCGGAAACCATCTCGGAAAGAAACGCCTCGGACTCCTTGTCGCCGTGCAGCACGTTGCGCTCGCCGCCTTCCTCGTAATTGAGCACGAACGACAAGGCGATACGCGCATCATTTGGCCAGTGCGGATGCGGCGGGTTGTTGGCGTAACCGATCAGGTCGCGTGGGTAGTCAGCGCTCACTGCAGTCTTCCTTCTTGGCGTTGTTACGGTCACTGGGTTGGCCTTGGGCTGGGCGGGTAGCCGCGATGAGTCAATTGTATACAAAGTGATATGTGTTTTGTAAATCTAAAATTTGTCTATTTCATAAAAAATCGTCGCTTAGGCAAAATATTCAAGGCCTCAGCGCAGGTCTGGTTTGCCCGGGCTAGGTTGGCTGTGATTAGCTTTGTACGCTGTTATTAAGCAAACAGATGCGTGGAAACAAGCCGTGCAGATTGTGTACAAAAATCATTTAAAGTGTCTAATTGTGTTCTTTTGACATGCTATGCTGCAGGCGCATGAAGATGCCAACGCCTGAATTTTTCGAATTCACTACAAGTAAAGGAGGTGTGGTGCCTGCCTGGGCCTGTGCTCAGCGTAGACACCCCTAACCGATGGGACGATTGACTACACATGTTCTAGATGCCGCGCACGGCTGCCCCGGCAGCGCCCTTAAGATCGAGCTGTACCGGGTTGACGGGGCGCGGCTGGAGCTGCTCAACAGCGTATTGACCAACAGCGATGGCCGCTGTGACGCGCCGGTGCTGCAGGGCGATGACTATTGCTCGGGCGTCTATCAACTGCATTTTCATGCGGGTGATTACTACCGCGGCCGTGGCGTTGTCCTGCCGGAGCCGGCCTTTCTCGATGTGGTGGTGCTGCGCTTCGGTATCGATGCCAGTCAGGAGCATTACCACGTGCCGCTGCTGATTTCCCCCTACAGCTACTCCACCTACCGCGGTAGCTGATCGCGACGGCTTGTCGCTCCTGAGTCGTGAGTAGAGTGCTCATTGGCGACCAGATGGCATGTTGAACGGGCGGCCTTGATCTGCGCAGAGAGGGCGCCGTTGTTCTGCCTGGCAATTGTTTTTCCGGCAATTAATACGCTGAACATAAAAATGCCGCTCACGTGGTTAACGTGAGCGGCATTTGGCGTGAGCCTGTTCTCGGCGTCGGTAGCCCGATAACAGGCTGGCCGTTTGGCTCAGCTATCAGCTTTTGGAGCGTGACCAAACAGCTGCTGGGAGAAACGCGTGCGTTCTTCTGGCGTTTCGCTGATGCCTTTTTTCGCCAGTTCTGCCAGTCGGGCTTCTACCGCATGAGTGCGGTGGGTAAGGCCGCAGTCGTTGGCGATCTGAATGTTCAGGCCGGGGCGCGCGTTGAGTTCGAGAATCAGTGGACCTTTCTCCTGATCGAGAACCATATCCACGCCGATATAGCCAAGGCCGCACAACTCATAGCAGCCAGCAGCCAGCTTCATGAAGCCATCCCAGTTGGGTAGCTGGACGCCGTCTACCGCGTTGGTGGTGTCCGGGTGCTTGCTGATTTTGTTGTTCAGCCAGGTGCCGCGCAAGGTCACGCCGGTGGCCAGGTCTACGCCCACACCAATGGCGCCCTGGTGCAGGTTGGCTTTGCCGCCGGACTGACGAGTCGGCAAGCGCAGCATGGCCATCACCGGGTAGCCCATCAGCACGATGATGCGAATGTCCGGTACACCTTCGTAGCTGATGCTCTTGAAGATTGGGTCAGGAGTTACGCGGTATTCGATCAGTGCGCGGTCACGGTGACCGCCCAGTGAATAAAGGCCGGTGAGGATGCTGGAAATCTGGTGTTCAATTTCCTCGTGGCTGATGATTTTTCCAGAAACTGTCCTGTACTTGTCTTCAAAACGGTCAGCGATGACCAGAATGCCGTCACCGCCAGCACCTTGTGCTGGCTTGACCACGAAGTCAGGGCGGTCGCCGATGATCTCGCGCAGCTTGTCGATACCTTTTTCAGTCTCGATCACGCCGTACATTTCCGGTACATCGATACCGGCTGCGATGGCGCGTTCCTTGGTGATGATCTTGTCATCGACGATCGGATACAGGTTGCGCTTGTTGTACTTCAGCACGTAATCCGCATTACGCCTGTTGATGCCCATGATGCCTTTGGCTTCAAGGGCCTTCCATGTTTTCCAGAGACCTAGCATTGCTCAATCCTTCAGGAAGGCTTTGAAGCGGAAAAGTTCGGTCAGGCGGTAGCCGCGATAACGGCCCATCGCCAGCATGAAGCCCACCAGGATCATCAGTACAGCCGGGAAGGTGAAGACGAAGTAGGTCAACTCCGGAACGCTCATCAGCAGGTGAGCCAGGGTTGCGGCTACCAGGGTGCCAATGGCGACCTTGAAGGCATGACCACCGCCACGCTCTTCCCAGGTGATCGACAGGCGTTCGATGGTCATGGTCAGAATTACCATCGGGAACAGTGCCACCGAGAGGCCGCGATCGAGGCCGAGTTTATGACTGAGCAGGCTGATTACCGCGATCAGTACCACCACAAAGGTCAAGACCACTGACAATCTGGGCAGCATTTGCAGTTTCAGGTGTTCGAGGTAGGAGCGTAGTGACAGGCCCAGGGCGGTAATGATGGTGAACAGGATGATGCCGAAGCCCAGCTGGGTTTCACGGAAGGCCAGGGCGATCAGTACTGGCGTGAATGTCCCCAGCGTTTGCAGGCCACCGAGGTTGCGCAGGATCAGGATCACCAGCACGCCGATCGGGATCACCATCATGATCTGGAAGGTCTGCTGGGTAGAGAGCGGCAGGCCGTACAGGGAGTACTCAAGGAAGTCAGCGTCAGTATTTTCGTCAGTCAACTTGGCCAGGCGGATGGCGTTCATCTCGCTATTGCTCAGGGTGAAGCTGACTTGCGCTTGCTTGCCGCCGTCGAGGGTGACCAGGTCGTCATCACCGATCCACCAGATCAGGCGATCGACTGGCATGCCTTGTTGGCCGGTTTCCGGGTTGAAGTAGAGCCATTTTTCACCGTTGAAGCTGCGTAGCCAAAGCTCGGGGCTTTGCTGAATATCGGCAGCGAGACGAACCGTGTGCACGCGTTCCATTGGTACATGGGCAATGGACAGTAGCAGTTCGATGGCATTGGCTTTATTTGCAGTGGAGGCGTCGCCGCTCAACAGCAGTTTGACGTTGTCGTCGTTGACATTGCTGACCCGTTTAATGGTCTCGCTGATGAAGGTTTCTACGTCAGCCGAGTGTTGGCGGATCGGCGCGAGCAGGGCGTCAGCGGCAATCTTCTCGGCACCCTCAACTGGAATGCTGTCGCGGAAAATCGGTCCCGTGCTCTTGGCTTGTTCGCCGCTGTAGCGTTTGGTCAATACCAGGCGGTAGTAAAGCGTTTGCTTGCCGTTGGCGCGGCGGGCAGACCAGGTGACCTTACGATTGCCATTGGCGCGGTTGATGCTCACGCCATAGTTATTGGAAATGAAGCTCTCGTTAAGGCTTACGAAATCCTGATTCAGTGGCGGCACGAACATCTGCAGTTTGACCGGCTCGCGCGGGCTGGCCTGAAACTCCACTCGGGCGTCGATATTCCACAGGTCATCGGTTTCATCTTCGGTCAGCGGAATACCAAGGATGAATATCTGGTAGGCCGTAATCAAAATGCCCAGACCCACCAGTAGTGTAATCAGGACTTTCAGATGCAGGTTAAGAGAGCGCATAGGTATTACTCATTAGGGGTGGCGCCAACGTTTGCGTCAGGGGGGCAGTCAGGTTTACCGGCTGCGTATTTTAGGCTTGGGTCGACCAGCGCACTGAATCGTTTTAACGCTTCGGAGCCGATCAATAACGGGTATTGGAATGCGCTGCGGTCAGTCAAGTTCACTTCAATCTTGCGCAAGGCTTCGCCCATGCAGATATCTAATTCAATTACCGGTCGTGCGGTGTAGGTTTTTTCTTCCTCTGGATCATAGTCGCCTGCGCGCCGTTTGATTTTGCTGATCCGCGCTAACGGGCGCTCTATCGGATGGGCGTGGGCATCGTCGATAGCCAGGTAGAAGCGTACCCAAGACTCACCGTCACGTTTGAATCGTTCAATGTCGCGTGCACTCAAAGAAGCTGTCTTGGCGCCAGTATCCAACTTGGCGGGTACCTGCAGGCCGAGGTTGAACAGCATGACGTATTCATTAAGGCCGTATACGGCTTTCTCTGTGGCGGCAAAGCCTATGTTAGGCAGTAACAGCATGCAGAACAGCAAGGCGAAGGGCTTGAGTCTCATAAATCCTAATTAGGTGTGGCGCTGGCGTCAGATTATGGGGCGCCGCGGGCGATGCGGCATGGCGCGCGGCGCCTGGTTTGAACGGCCGCAAAGCTGGGTCAGGTAAAAGTGGGCGTCATTCTATCACGGAGATTTTGCTGCTGCGACAGACGCTTATGTGCGTTTATTCGAGAATAAGGGCTCGGCAATGCCTTTTTGTTATTGGGTGGATTGTCGACAGTGCTGGTTGCTTGTTTGACAATAGCCCTGCTGTAGGGTAATTTTTTGGCGAATCCAGCAGGTAGTGTCGACAATATGCCCGATACCGTTGAGTTGCCACGTATCGTTCAAGATGACTCGGAAACGCTGTCCGAGCATGTTTTCCGCCGTATTCAGGCGGCTATCGTCAAAGGCGAGATCGCCCCTGGCAGCAAAATCTCCGAGCCGGAACTGGCGCGTACCTACGGCATTAGTCGTGGGCCGCTGCGCGAAGCAATTCACCGCCTGGAGGGCCAGCGCCTGTTAGTCCGCATTCCTCATGTCGGGGCGCGGGTGGTGTCGCTCGATCACGCCGAATTGATCGAGCTGTATGAGATTCGCGAGTCACTAGAGGGCATGGCCTGCCGCTTGGCAGCCGAGCGCATGAGCCCTGCGGAGATCGATGACCTGCGCCGGGTGCTCGACCTGCATGAGCAGGATGAGGCCTTCAAAGCGGGTGTCGGCTACTACCAGCAGGAAGGCGATTTCGATTTCCATTACCGGATTATTCAGGGCAGCGGCAATCGCACCCTGGTGCAGATGCTCTGCGGTGAGCTTTACCAGCTGGTGCGCATGTATCGCCTGCAGTTTTCGGCTACGCCGAACCGTCCACGCCAGGCATTTGCTGAGCACCACCGCATTCTTGACGCCATTGCCGAGCGTGATGGCGAGCTTGCTGAATTATTGATGCGCCGTCATATCGGCGCATCCAAACGCAATATCGAGCGCCACTTCGCCATGAGCATGGGGCAGGGCGCACCAACCAAGACAGCCAAACCCCGAGGTGAGTCATGAGTCAGCTTTCTATCCAGAGCAGTCCCGGTCAGCGTTTCCGCGATGCCGTTGCCGCGGAACATCCGCTGCAGGTCGTCGGTGCGATCAACGCCAATCACGCGCTGCTGGCCAAGCGCGCCGGCTTCAAGGCGATCTACCTGTCGGGCGGCGGTGTGGCTGCTGGCTCCCTCGGTCTGCCGGATCTGGGTATCACCGGGTTGGACGATGTGCTGACCGACGTGCGGCGGATTACCGATGTCTGCGACCTGCCGCTGCTGGTGGATGTCGACACCGGCTTTGGCTCCTCGGCGTTCAATGTGGCACGCACAGTAAAGTCGATGATCAAATTCGGCGCCGCAGCGATTCACATCGAAGATCAGGTTGGCGCCAAGCGCTGTGGTCATCGGCCGAACAAGGAGATCGTCACGCTGCAGGAGATGGTCGACCGGATCAAGGCCGCAGTGGATGCGCGTACCGACGACAGTTTCGTGATCATGGCGCGCACCGATGCACTGGCAGTCGAAGGCCTGAATTCGGCGCTGGATCGAGCAGAGGCCTGCATTGAAGCCGGCGCCGACATGATCTTCCCCGAGGCGATCACCGAGCTGGCGATGTACAAGACCTTTGCCGACCGCCTCAAGGCACCGATCCTGGCCAATATCACCGAGTTTGGCGCCACGCCGCTTTACACCACCGAAGAGCTGGCCAGCGTCGACGTCTCCCTGGTGCTCTACCCGCTGTCAGCCTTCCGCGCCATGAACAAGGCGGCCGAAAATGTCTACACCGCGCTGCGCCGTGATGGCACCCAGAAGAATGTGATCGACACCATGCAGACCCGTATGGAGCTCTACGATCGCATCAACTACCACGCCTTCGAGCAGCATCTCGACGCGCTGTTCGCCGCCAAGAAATAACCGGAGCGCGAGCCGCAGCGGCTCGCTGCATAACAAGAAAATACCCGACCGGATCGGACGAGGAGAGATACCTGATGAGCACGACCCCAGAAACCACCACCCCCGGCTTCAAGCCAAAGAAATCGGTAGCCCTGAGCGGAACCGCCGCCGGTAATACCGCGCTGTGTACCGTCGGCCGCAGTGGTAACGACCTGCACTACCGTGGCTATGACATCCTCGATGTCGCCACTGCCTGCGAGTTCGAGGAAATCGCTCACCTGTTGGTGCACGGCAAGTTGCCCAATGTTGCCGAGTTGGCCGGTTACAAGGCCAAGCTCAAGGCCCTACGTGGTCTGCCAGCGGCACTGAAAACCGCTCTGGAGCAGCTGCCGCCATCTGCTCATCCGATGGATGTGATGCGCACGGGTGTGTCGGTGCTCGGCTGCCTGTCGCCGGAGAAGGATGACCACAATCATCCAGGCGCGCGCGACATCGCCGACAAGCTGATGGCTTCACTGGGTTCCATGCTGTTGTACTGGTACCACTTCAGCCATAACGGCAAGCGTATAGATGTGGAAACCGACGACGACTCCATTGGTGGTCACTTCCTCCACCTGCTGCATGGCGAGGCGCCGCGCGAGTCGTGGGTGCGGGCTATGCACACCTCGCTGGTCCTTTACGCCGAGCACGAATTCAATGCCTCAACATTTGCCTCGCGGGTGATCGCCGGCACGGGTTCAGACATGTTCAGCTGCATTGCCGGTGGCATCGGCGCGTTGCGCGGTCCCAAGCATGGCGGCGCCAACGAAGTCGCCTTCGAAATTCAGAAGCGCTATGACAATCCGGACGAAGCCGAGGCCGATATTCGTGCCCGCGTCGAAAAGAAAGAAGTGGTGATTGGTTTCGGTCACCCGGTCTACACCGTGAGCGATCCGCGCAACAACGTGATCAAGGGCGTGGCTCAGTCCCTCTGCGCTGAGCAGGGCAACATGAAGATGTATGACATCGCCGAGCGGCTGGAATCGACCATGTGGGAAATCAAGAAGATGTTCCCCAACCTCGATTGGTTCAGTGCCGTTAGTTACCACATGATGGGTATTCCGACCGCCATGTTCACGCCACTGTTCGTGATTGCCCGTACTTCGGGCTGGTCCAGCCACGTTATCGAGCAGCGGATCGACGGCAAGATCATTCGCCCGAGCGCCAACTATGTCGGCCCCGAAGACCTCACATTCGTGCCGCTCAAGGATCGCCCATGACCATGAACAGCCAATACCGCAAATCCCTGCCCGGCACTGCCCTTGACTACTTCGATACCCGCGCTGCGGTCGATGCGATTCAGGCGGGTGCCTACGACAAGCTGCCCTACAGCTCGCGTGTGCTGGCGGAAAACCTGGTGCGCCGTTGTGACCCAGCCACGCTGACTGCCTCGCTGAGCCAGTTTATCGAGCGCAAGTGCGATCTGGATTTCCCTTGGTATCCTGCGCGTGTGGTCTGCCATGACATCCTCGGCCAGACTGCGCTGGTCGACTTGGCGGGCCTGCGTGACGCCATCGCCGATCAAGGCGGTGACCCGTCGCAGGTCAACCCCGTGGTGCCGGTGCAACTTATCGTCGACCATTCGCTGGCCGTCGAGAGCGGCGGTTTTGAACCGCAGGCGTTCGAGAAGAATCGCGCCATCGAGGACCGTCGCAACGAGGATCGCTTTCATTTCATTAATTGGACCAAGCAGGCGTTCAAGAACGTCGACGTGATCCCGCCTGGCAACGGCATCATGCACCAGATCAATCTGGAGAAGATGTCGCCGGTGATCCAGGTGCGCGACGGTGTTGCTTTCCCGGATACCTGTGTGGGTACCGACAGCCACACCCCGCACGTCGATGCCTTGGGCGTGATCGCCATCGGCGTTGGCGGCCTGGAAGCGGAGAACGTCATGCTCGGCCGTGCGTCCTGGATGCGCCTGCCCGACATCATCGGTGTGGAGCTTTCCGGTAAGCCCCAGCCCGGTATTACCGCCACCGACGTGGTGCTGTCGTTGACCGAGTTCCTGCGCAAGGAAAAAGTCGTCGGTGCCTGGCTTGAGTTCTACGGTGAAGGCGCGGCCAGTCTGACCCTCGGCGATCGCGCGACCATTTCCAACATGGCGCCGGAATACGGCGCCACCGCAGCAATGTTCGCCATCGACCAGCAGACCATCGATTACCTCACGCTTACCGGGCGTGATGACGAGCAGGTCAAACTGGTCGAGCTGTATGCCAAGGCTACCGGCCTGTGGGCTGATAGTCTGGTCAATGCTGAATATGAGCGTGTGCTCAAGTTCGACCTGTCTACGGTCGTGCGCACCCTGGCCGGCCCGAGCAACCCGCACCGTCGCCTGCCGGTCGCCGACCTGGCTGCGCGGGGAATCGCGGTTGACCTGGACAAGGCGCGTGCCGAAGAGGCCCAGGGTCTGATGCCGGATGGCGCGGTGATCATCGCCGCAATCACCAGCTGCACCAACACCAGCAACCCGCGCAATGTGATTGCCGCTGGCCTGCTGGCACGCAACGCCAACAAGCTCGGCCTGACCCGCAAGCCCTGGGTGAAGTCCTCGCTGGCGCCCGGTTCCAAGACGGTGTCCATGTATTTGGACGAAGCGGGACTGACCAAGGAGTTGGAGGCACTCGGCTTCGGTGTGGTGGGTTTCGCCTGCACCACCTGCAATGGCATGTCCGGCGCACTGGACCCGAAGATTCAGCAGGAAATCATCGACCGCGACCTGTATGCCACCGCCGTATTGTCGGGTAACCGCAATTTCGACGGGCGTATCCATCCCTATGCCAAGCAGGCTTTCCTGGCTTCGCCGCCGCTGGTGGTGGCCTATGCCATTGCCGGCACCATGCGCTTCGATATCGAGAAGGATGTGCTGGCGGTGGTCGACGGCAAGGAAATCCGCCTGAAGGACATCTGGCCAAGCGACGAGGAAATCAATGCCGTGGTCAAGGCTGCGGTCAAACCTGAGCAGTTTCGCCAGGTTTACATCCCGATGTTCGCCATCGAGGAAGACACCGGCCTGAAGGTCGCGCCGTTGTATGAATGGCGACCGATGTCCACTTACATCCGCCGTCCGCCCTACTGGGAAGGCGCCCTGGCCGGCGAGCGTACGCTCAAGGGCATGCGGCCGCTGGCCGTACTGCCGGACAACATCACCACCGACCACCTGTCGCCGTCCAACGCCATCATGCTCGACAGTGCTGCGGGTGAGTATTTGCACAAAATGGGCCTGCCGGAAGAGGACTTCAATTCCTACGCCACCCACCGGGGGGATCATTTGACCGCGCAGCGTGCCACCTTCGCCAACCCGCAGTTGGTCAACGAGATGGCTGTAGTCGATGGTCAGGTGAAGAAAGGCTCGCTGACGCGTATCGAGCCGGAAGGCAAGGTGACCCGTATGTGGGAAGCCATCGAAACCTATATGGAGCGCAAGCAGCCGCTGATTATCGTTGCCGGTGCCGACTACGGCCAAGGTTCTTCGCGGGACTGGGCCGCCAAAGGCGTGCGTCTGGCCGGCGTGGAAGCCATCGCCGCCGAAGGCTTCGAACGTATCCACCGCACCAACCTGCTCGGCATGGGCGTGCTGCCGCTGGAGTTCAAACCAGGTACCACTCGCCTGACTCTGGCCATCGATGGCACCGAGACCTACGACGTGGTGGGTGAGCTCAAGCCGCGCGCCGATCTGACCCTGGTCATCCATCGTAAGAATGGTGAACGTGTCGATGTGCCAATGACCTGCCGCCTGGACAGCAACGATGAAGTCTCGGTCTACCAAGCCGGCGGCGTGCTGCAGCGCTTCGCCCAGGACTTCCTCGAATCGACCACCAACTGAGGTCCTAGGTTGGTCTTGAGCGCAGCGCTACCCAACATCCGTACGCTGCATGGGCATCGCTGCGCTCAACCCATTCTGCGGTCTAGTCCTGCTCTCGACCCGCTGCGGCTTACGCTGCGGGTCGATGTGCAAATGGCCGCCCTTATTCAGCTTGAGGAGTCATCCAATGTCCCATGTACCCCAGATCAAAGTGCCCGCCACCTACATCCGTGGCGGCACCAGCAAGGGCGTTTTTTTCCGCCTACAGGACCTGCCCGAGCGTTGCCAGGTGCCGGGCGAGGCCCGTGACAAGTTGTTCATGCGGGTGATCGGCAGCCCGGACCCCTATGCCGCGCACATCGACGGCATGGGTAGCGCTACCTCCAGTACCAGCAAGTGCGTGATCCTGGCCAAGAGCAGCGTGCCCGAACATGACGTGGACTACCTCTATGGCCAGGTCTCGATCGACTCGGCTTTTGTGGATTGGTCCGGCAACTGCGGCAATCTGTCGACCGCCGCTGGCGCGTTTGCGATCCACGCCGGCCTGATTGATCCCTCGCGCGTTCCGCAGAACGGCACCTGCGTGGTGCGCATTTGGCAGGCCAATATCAAGAAAACCATCATTGCCCATGTGCCGGTAACCAACGGCCAGGTGCAGGAAACCGGTGACTTCGAGTTGGATGGCGTGACCTTCCCGGCAGCCGAAATCGTCCTGGAGTTTATCGATCCGTCCGATGACGGCGAGGAGGGCGGCTCGATGTTCCCTACCGGCAACCTGGTCGACGATCTTGAGGTGCCCGTAGATGTTGTAAGCAGCGGCACGCTCAAGGCGACGATGATCAGCGCCGGCATTCCGACTGTGTTCGTCAATGCCGAGGACATCGGTTACACCGGCACCGAGCTGCGCGAGGCAATCAACACAGATGCCAAGGCGCTGGAGAGGCTCGAGCAGATCCGCATCGCTGCGGCACTGCGCATGGGGCTGATCAAGACGCCAGAAGAGGCGCTCAAGCGCCAACATACGCCGAAAATTGCGTTCGTTTCCCGGCCTAAAGATTATCAGTCGTCCAGTGGCAAAGCCGTGCAGGCCGCTGATGTCGATCTGCTGGTGCGCGCCCTGTCCATGGGCAAGCTGCACCACGCGATGATGGGCACCTGCGCAGTCGCCATCGCTACCGCGGCGGCGATTCCGGGAACCCTGGTCAATCAGGCGGCCGGTGGTACTGCGCGCGACGCGGTGCGTTTTGGTCATCCGTCCGGCACCTTGCGTGTTGGCGCTCAGGCGGCTCTGGTCGACGGCCAGTGGGTTGTAACCAAGGCCATTATGTCGCGCAGTGCGCGGATATTGATGGAAGGCTGGGTACGCGTGCCGGGTGACTGCTGCTGAAGGCTGTAGGGTGAGTTGAGCGCAGCGATACCCATCATTTCTGCGTTGAGATTGATGGGTATCGCGGTACGCCCGCGCCTACTTGAGGCGTCGCTCAACACCTTTTTCCACCAGAATCTTGGCGGAAATCTCTTCCACAGAAAAATAGGTGGAATTGATGAAGTTGATGTTCTCGCGGCGGAACAGGCTTTCCACCTCACGCACCTCAAACTCGGCCTGGGCGAAGCTGGCGTAACGGCTATTGGGTTTGCGCTCGTGGCGAATGGCGGTCAGCCGATCAGGGTCGATGGTCAGGCCGAACAGCTTTTCTCGGTATTTTTTCAGCACTGCGGGCAACTGCAAACTTTCCATATCATCTTCGGTTAATGGGTAATTTGCGGCACGAATCCCGTATTGCATTGCCATATACAGGCACGTAGGGGTTTTCCCGCAGCGGGAAACACCGACCAGGATCAGATCAGCCTTGTCGTAATAGTGGGTACGCGCGCCGTCATCGTTGTCCAGGGCGAAGTTTACTGCCTCGATACGCTCCATATAATTGGAGTTGTGCCCGATGGAGTGGGACTTGCCGACTGAATAGGAAGAGTGAGAACTCAATTCCTGCTCGAGAGGGGCGAGAAAGCTCGAGAAAATGTCAATCATGAAACCGTCGGACTCGGCTAGAACCTCGCGAATTTCCTGGTTGACGATGGTGTCGAAGATGATGGGCCGCGCATCGTCCTTCTCGGCAGCAGCATTGATTTGTTGTACGATTGCGCGCGCTTTTTCCACGCTGTCGATGTACGGTCGCGTGAGTTTGGTGAAGTTGATAGTTTCGAACTGCGCCAATAAGCTTTGGCCCAGGGTTTCGGCCGTGATGCCGGTACCATCAGAGATAAAGAATGCGCTTCGTTTCATTTGCACCGTGGGCCTTAAGCTGAGGACGATTCTTGGCTATCATGGGCCCGCTTTGGCAGGCAGTGAGTGCTTGCATTGTTACTTATTTTCCAGGGCCCGGCCACAATCGTGCGGACATACGCCGCCGAATGCCCCAGCCCCTTGAGCTTTTCCAACACCTTAGTGGAGAGATCACCTTGGTAGAGTACGTAGTTTCCCTCGATAAGCTCGGCAATCACGATGTTGAGCACGTAGGGGGCAAGAACGCCTCCCTGGGCGAGATGATCAGCAACCTTGCCGGCGCCGGAGTATCGGTCCCCGGTGGTTTCGCCACTACCGCCCTGGCCTACCGTGACTTTCTCGAGCTGAGCGGCCTGAATGAGCAGATCCACGCGGCGCTGGATGCCCTCGACGTTGACGACGTCAATGCCCTGGCCAAAACCGGTGCGCAGATCCGCGAATGGGTGATGGACGCCACTTTCCCGGTCGAACTGGATGCGCAAATTCGCACCGCCTTCGCCGCCATGGCTGACGGCAATGAGCATATGGCTGTAGCCGTACGCTCCTCGGCCACCGCCGAAGATCTGCCGGATGCCTCTTTCGCGGGCCAACAAGAAACCTTCTTGAACATTCGCGGCGTGGACAACGTGATCCGTGCGGCCAAGGAAGTGTTCGCTTCGCTGTTCAACGACCGCGCCATCTCCTACCGCGTGCATCAGGGCTTCGACCACAAGCTGGTCGCCCTGTCTGCCGGTGTGCAGCGCATGGTGCGTTCGGAAACCGGCACTGCCGGGGTAATGTTTACCCTGGACACCGAGTCGGGCTTTCGCGATGTAGTGTTCATCACTGGCGCTTACGGCCTGGGCGAAACCGTGGTGCAGGGTGCAGTCAACCCCGACGAATTCTATGTGCACAAGCAGACCCTTGAAGCCGGACGTCCGGCGATCCTGCGCCGCAACCTAGGCAGCAAGGCGATCAAGATGATCTACGGCGACGAAGCCAAGGCTGGTAAATCAGTCAAGGTGGTTGATGTCGACCGTGCCGATCGCGCGCGCTTCTGTCTGACTGACGCCGAGGTCAGCGAGTTGGCCAAGCAGGCCATGATCATCGAGAAACACTACGGCCGGCCGATGGACATCGAATGGGCCAAAGACGGCGATGACGGCAAGCTGTATATCGTCCAGGCCCGCCCGGAAACCGTTAGAAGCCGCACCAATGTCAATGTCATGGAGCGCTACCTGCTCAAGGAAACCGGTACCGTGCTGGTCGAGGGTCGAGCGATCGGCCAGAAGATCGGCGCTGGCAAGGTGCGGGTAATCAACGACATCTCCGAAATGGACAAGGTACAGCCAGGCGACGTGCTGGTTTCCGACATGACCGACCCGGACTGGGAGCCGGTCATGAAGCGCGCCAGCGCCATCGTCACCAACCGGGGCGGGCGCACCTGCCACGCGGCGATCATCGCTCGTGAGCTGGGTGTACCGGCCGTGGTTGGCTGTGGCAATGCCACCCATGTGCTGAAAGATGGCCAGGGTGTGACTGTGTCCTGCGCCGAGGGCGACACCGGCTTCATCTTCGAGGGCGAGCTGGGCTTCGATGTCCGCACAAACTCCGTGGATGCCATGCCCGACCTGCCGTTCAAGATCATGATGAACGTCGGTAACCCCGATCGTGCCTTCGATTTCGCCCAGTTGCCGAACGCTGGCGTAGGCTTGGCCCGTCTGGAATTCATCATCAACCGCATGATCGGCGTGCATCCAAAAGCGTTGCTGAACTTCGCTGGCTTGCCGCCGGAGATCAAGGACAGCGTCGAGAAGCGCATCGCCGGTTACGACGACCCGGTCAACTTCTACGTCGAGAAGCTGGTCGAGGGTATCAGCACCCTGGCGGCAGCCTTCTGGCCGAAGAAGGTCATCGTGCGTCTGTCCGACTTCAAGTCCAACGAATACGCCAACCTGATCGGCGGCAAGCTCTACGAGCCGGAAGAAGAGAACCCGATGCTCGGCTTCCGTGGCGCCTCGCGCTACATCAGCGAATCCTTCCGCGATTGCTTCGAGCTGGAATGCCGGGCGATGAAGAAGGTGCGCAATGAGATGGGCCTGACCAACGTCGAGATCATGGTGCCTTTCGTGCGCACCCTCGGCGAAGCCAGTCAGGTCATCGACCTGCTGGCCAGTAACGGCCTTACGCGCGGCGAGAACGGCTTGCGCATCATCATGATGTGCGAGTTGCCATCCAACGCAATTCTGGCTGAAGAGTTCCTCGAGTTCTTCGATGGCTTCTCGATTGGCTCCAACGATCTGACCCAGCTGACCTTGGGCCTGGATCGGGATTCCGGCATCGTTGCGCACCTTTTCGACGAGCGTAATCCGGCAGTCAAGAAGTTACTGAGTAACGCCATCCAGGCGTGCAACAAGGCCGGCAAGTACATCGGCATTTGCGGTCAGGGGCCTTCGGATCATCCAGATCTGGCACGCTGGCTGATGGAGCAGGGTATCGAAAGCGTATCGCTGAACCCGGATTCGGTACTGGACACCTGGTTCTTCCTCGCGGAAGGCCAGCCTGTCTGATTTACCGTTAACCTTTTGATTCAAGGGCAGGTTGATCCTGCCCTTTTTTGTGCAAGAGCAAAGATGCAAAGCAGCAGTGAGCTTTTTCCCGTCGCTTTGATCAGCGCGGAGTTTCGTGGGGACTTGAGCGAGGATGTCTATCGCCTCAAGCCCTGCAACAGCCCGGATCGCACTGTCGAATTGGCCCTGACCCGTTTGGGCTTGGCCGTTCCGCAGGGCGTACGGGGCGTCCCGGTGATATTGATCCCCGGCAGTTTCTCTAACCGGCGTTTCTGGTATTCACCCAAGGGTATCGGGCTTGGTCCTTACCTGGCGCGTGCCGGTTTCGACGTGTGGATCGCCGAGATGCGAGGGCATGGACTGTCGCCGCGCAACAAGGCGTACCGGCACAACCGTGTCAGCGACTACGTGCGTTACGATTTACCTGCGCTAGCCGAGTTCGTCCATGAACAGAACCCCCAGCCGGCCCATTGGATCGGCCATTCGCTGGGCGGTATCACCTTGGCTGGTGCGTTGGGTGGGCATTATCTAGACCAGAGCCGGGTGGCGTCTGCGGCCTTGTTCGGCAGCCAGATCAGTCGCACCTACTGGCCGCTGAAAGTGCCGCCGGTAGAATGGGGCGGGCGCTTGCTGCTCAAGCAGTTCTCTGTTCTGTCCGGTAGCCGGCTCAAGCGCGGGCCGGAAGATGAGCCTGTCGGTCTGGCCCTGGAGAGCTTGCGCTGGCATGGTTTGTTTGGTCGTTTTGGCGATGCTGAGCGTGATTGGTGGGCTGGCCTGGCTGAAGTACGGGTACCTGTGCTCGCGGTGGCAGCAGTAGGTGATCGGCAGGATCCGGTGTGGGCGTGTCGCAAGCTGCTTGAACAGTTCGGCTCGCCGGTAAGCGAGTTCCTCTGCCTGGGTCAGGAAAACGGTTTCGCGGGCGATTTCGGTCATGTCGAAATGCTCGTCAGCAAAGAGGCGCAACGTGAGGTGTGGCCTTTGGTGGCGCGGTGGCTGGATAAAACCCAGAATATGCCTGGTGAACTCAAACCTGCTGCGCTTGAGCAGGTGCAGGGCGATCTTCCCGCGCAGTGATGTCGCTAATATGTGCTGCGAAATGGCCGTTCGGTGGTTTTGTGCTTGGCTCGACTGCGACGATCGTCGCGCAAGGCGCAGGCTCAGTCAGGGCACCCTTGTACAACACCACTGTCACAGCTCAGGCGTTGCGCTGATCGTGTCAGCACTGATCGCTGCAGCCTGAGGTTAAATATCTAGTCAATCAGGAGTTTCCCTATGCATTACATCACCCCGGACTTGTGTGACGCCTACCCTGAACTGGTCCAGGTCGTCGAGCCGATGTTCAGCAATTTCGGCGGGCGCGACTCCTTCGGTGGCGAGATCGTCACCATCAAATGCTTTGAAGACAACTCGCTGGTCAAGGAGCACGTAGAGCAGCCCGGTAAAGGCAAGGTGATGGTAGTGGATGGTGGTGCCTCCATGCGCCGCGCTTTACTCGGTGACATGCTGGCGGAAAAAGCCGCGAAGAATGGCTGGGAAGGTTTAGTCATCTATGGCTGTGTGCGCGATGTCGATGTCCTGGCGCAGACCGAACTCGGCATACAGGCACTGGCCAGTCATCCGATGAAAACCGATAAGCGCGGCATCGGCGACCTTAATGTGGCCGTGACTTTCGGTGGCGTAACGTTCCGCCCAGGTGAATACCTGTATGCTGACAACAACGGCATCATCATTTCGCCCACTGCGCTGAAGATGCCGGAATAAGAAATGCCAGGAGTCGGCATGCACGAGCAAGACAACACGTTGTGGGGCCTGGTGCACGCTTTTGTCCTGGATGGAGCAGGCGGCGCACGTGCCATCGCTCAAGGGCAATTGGCTGGCCTCGAACTGGCCGAGCGAGAGAGCCTGTGGGTGCACTGGGATCGCAGTCATCCGAAGACCCAGCAGTGGTTGCGCGGCGAAAGCGGCTTGAGTGAGTTCGCCTGTGATCTGATGCTCGAGGAAAACACCCGGCCGCGCCTGCTGATGCTGCCGGATGACGCGTTGCTGCTGTTTCTGCGCGGGGTCAATCTCAACCCGGGAGCAGAGCCGGAGGACATGGTCTCAGTGCGCATCTTTGCCGATGCCAGGCGGATTATTTCCTTGCGCCTGCGCCCGTTGCGCGCGACCGAGAACCTGATTGCCGACTTCGCCGCAGGTCGTGGTCCGAAAACCTCGTCAGAACTGATCCTGACCCTCGCGGATTACCTGACCGACAAGGTCGACGCTCTAGTAGCCGAGTTGTCCGAGCGAGTCGACGAGCAGGAAGAGCAGGTCGATGCCGATGAGCATGCTGTGCCGGATCACGCGCAATTGCTGCAGGTGCGGCGCCGCGCTGCCGGCTTGCGTCGTTTCCTCGCGCCGCAAAGTGAGATTTATGCGCAGTTGACGCGCAAGCAGCAGCCCTGGTTTCTTGCCGACGACTCAGGTTATTGGAACGAGCTGCATAACCGCCTGACCCGTTACCTGGAAGAGTTGGAGCTCAGCCGTGAGCGCGTCAGCCTGCTGCTGGAGGCGGAAAATCGCCGCATGGATCAGCGGATGAATCGGATCATGTACCGTTTCGCCATTATCACCGGAGTTTTTCTGCCGATGAGCTTCCTCACAGGTTTACTGGGTATCAATGTGGGTGGCATTCCCGGCACTGATAGCCCCTTCGGCTTTCTTATCGCCTGCCTGCTCATGCTGGTGATCGGCCTTGGCCAATGGTGGCTGCTGCGCCGCCTGCGTTGGGCCTGATGTGACTTGCCGCAAGTTGGTCTCGTCTAGCCGAGACGTTCTATGAGGTGCTTCATGCACGATCCATTTGAAGAATCCCTGCGCGATATGCTCAAGTCTGGCGCGTCTGATCACGATGACGACGCTTGCCTGCATCGCGTACTGAAAACGGCCAACCGCCAGGTCGGTGCCGGCGACCTTTTCGCGCTCATGGGGCACTGGCTTGGTGCAATGATGATCGCGCTGAATAACGGCTCGGCTCATGTGTCTCCCGTGTCACGCCGCCGCCCTACTGTTCGTTCTACTGACAAGGCTGACTGAAATGGAACTCGATCCCTGGACTCAAAGCCTAATAGCTGCGATGACCGCGCTCTGGACTAAAGTCGCCGGCTTTATTCCGAACCTGTTCGTTGCGTTGATATTGGTGTTGCTCGGCTTCGTCGTAGCCAAGCTGCTCGACACTCTGCTGTCAAAATTACTTGGCAAGATTGGCCTGGATCGTTTGATGGCAGGTACCGGACTGACCAAGCTGCTCGGTCGTGCGGGTATTCAGGTGCCGGTTTCGACCCTGATCGGCAAGATTGTTTATTGGTTCGTGTTGCTGATTTTTCTGGTTTCCGCCGCTGAGTCGCTTGGCTTGGAGCGTGTTTCCGCAACCCTTGACGTGCTCGCGCTCTATCTGCCCAAGGTCTTTGGTGCTGCTCTCGTCCTGCTGGCGGGGGTATTGTTGGCGCAGTTGGTCAGCGGACTGGTGCGCGGAGCGGCCGAGGGCGTTGGTCTCGATTACGCCCATGGCCTGGGTCGCATCGCACAAGGGCTGGTGATCATCATCAGTATCTCGGTTGCCATCGGCCAGCTGGAGATCAAAACCGACCTGCTGAACAATGTTATTGCCATCGTGCTGATTTCGGTCGGGTTGGCTGCTGCCTTGGCTTTAGGGCTTGGGAGCAGGGAAATCGCCGGGCAGATCCTCGCCGGTATTTATGTGCGTGAGCTGTATCAGGTAGGGCAACACGTTCAGGTCGGTGATGTCGAAGGGCAGATCGAGGAGATCGGCACAGTCAAGACGATCCTCTTGACTGACGAAGGCGAATTGGTCTCAGTGGCTAATCGCACTCTTCTTGAGAACCGGGTGAGCAGTCGCTAACGCGCCAATCCTGCTAATCTATCCTGCCAACCCAGCGCCTGTTGCATCAGGTGCTGGCAGCCCCGTCCCGACTGTCGGCCCGACTCGTTTTGAATAAAGCCCAACCGATGCCCTTGCGCTATGACCCCCGCGAACTCTCGGATGAGGAGCTGGTTGCGCGTGCGCACGGCGAGCTATTTCACGTCACCCGCGCATACGAAGAGCTGATGCGTCGTTATCAACGAACGCTGTTCAATGTATGTGCGCGTTACTTGGGCAGTGAGCGGGACGCGGACGATGTGTGCCAGGAGGTAATGCTCAAGGTGCTATATGGTTTGAAGAACTTCGAAGGGAAATCGAAGTTTAAAACCTGGCTCTACAGCATCACCTATAACGAGTGCATTACCCAATACCGTAAAGAACGGCGCAAGCGGCGCCTGATGGATGCATTGAGCCTTGATCCACTGGAGGAGGCATCTGAAGAAAAGATGCCTAAAGTTGAAGATCCCGGTGGTCTTGATCGTTGGCTGGTGCATGTAAACCCTATTGATCGGGAAATTCTGGTGCTACGTTTTGTCGCAGAGCTGGAGTTTCAGGAGATCGCAGACATCATGCACATGGGCCTGAGCGCCACGAAAATGCGCTACAAACGCGCGCTTGACCGGTTGCGAGAAAAATTTTCAGGCAGTATTGAAACTTAAATATGTATAGGGCCTCTAATGTTAGGAGTGGTTCTGTTAGAATTACTCTTTGGTTGTCTTGTTTGTCAGACAACTTACTGGCCACCAAGTTAGGGATTTACGGATGAAATTTAAAAACACTTTGGGCGTTGTGATCAGTTCTGTGCTGGCGTCTTCATCTTTCGGCGTTCTGGCTCAAGGTCAAGGCGCTATTGAAGTGGAGGGTTTTGCCAAGAAGGAAATCTTCGACAGCGCTCGTGACTTCAAAAATAACGGCAACCTGTTCGGCGGCAGCATCGGCTACTACCTGACTGATGATGTTGAACTGCGTCTGGCATACGACGAAGTACACAACGCTCGCGGCGAAGACGGTCGTAACATCAAGGGCTCCAACACCGCCCTCGATGCTCTGTACCACTTCAACAATGCCGGTGACGCGCTGCGTCCTTACGTTTCTGCAGGCTTCTCGGATCAAAGCATCGGTCAAACCGGTCGCGGCGGCCGTAATGGCTCTACCTTTGCCAACATTGGCGGCGGTGCCAAGTACTTCATCACCGAAAATCTTTATGCTCGTGCTGGCGTTGAAGCTCAGTACAACATTGACCAAGGTGACACCGAGTGGGCTCCAAGCATCGGTCTTGGCATGAACTTCGGTGGCAGCACTCAACCTGTTCAGGTTGCAGAAGCCGCTCCAGAGCCGATGCCAGAGCCGGTTGTAGTTGCTGAAGAGCCAGCCCAGGTTGTACGTGTTGAGCTGGACGTGAAATTCGACTTTGACAAAGCTCAAGTCAAAGAAGAAAGCTATGGCGACATCAAGAACCTGGCTGATTTCATGAATCAGTACCCGCAGACCAGCACCACTGTTGAAGGTCACACTGACTCCGTCGGTACTGACACCTACAACCAGCAGCTGTCCGAAAAGCGCGCAAGCGCTGTTCGTGAAGTTCTGGTCAACCAGTACGGTGTTGAAGGTCAGCGCGTAAACGCTGCTGGTTATGGCGAAACTCAACCGGTTGCCGACAACGCAACTGAGTCGGGCCGTGCCATCAACCGTCGTGTTGAAGCTCAAGTAGAAGCTCAAGTCCAGTAACTGGTCTCAAGCTGCTATGAAAAACCCGGCTTCGGCCGGGTTTTTCTTTGTCCAGAAAAAAGCCCGGTCAAGGCCGGGCAGGAGTAACTCTGCGAGGTTAGGCAATCGCTGCCATAGACTGCGCTTGATGTCCGGCGGCAACCTGACCTATTACCAGGATGGCTGGGCTTTTCAGCTGGAAAGCCAGGGCGTCCTGGTGCATCGCCGCCAGTGAGCTGCGGCATTCGCGCTGGTGAGGCAACGAGGCATTTTCGATCATTGCTACCGGCATATCGGCGCACATGCCGCCGGCCAGCAGGCTATCGCGGATGTCTGCCAGCTTAGCCACACCCATGTACACCACCAGGGTGGTGCCGCCCTGGGCCAGGGCTTGCCAGTTCAGCGTGCTGTCATCTTGGGTATGAGCGGTTACCAGGGTAACGCCGCGGGCAACACCGCGTAGGGTCAGGGGAATGCCGCAGTTGGTGGCGCCAGCCAGGCCAGCAGTGATGCCGTTAACCATCTCCACCTCGATGCCGTGCTGTTGGAGCCAGTCGATCTCTTCGCTGCCCCTGCCGAAGATGCACGGGTCGCCGCCTTTCAGGCGCACCACACATTTACCCTGTCGCGCATAGCGCAGCATCAGGCGATGGATAAAGGCCTGGGGTGTCGAGCGGCAGCCGCCACGTTTGCCTACCTGGACGATACGCGCGGTTGGGCAGTGTTCCAGTACCGCCGGGTTGACCAGGTCGTCGATCATCACGACATCGGCAAGACTCAGGGCTTTCACTGCCTTGAGGGTCAGCAGTTCCGGGTCACCCGGGCCTGCGCCCACCAGCCAGACTTTTGCGCTCATATGAAATTCCTAGCGTAGGGTGCGCCGTGCGCACCAAGTGTCGGGGTTGGTGCGCATGGCCTAGGCGGCCCCGCGCACCCTACGGTTATGTATTGATCGCGATTACTTGGGTGGCCAGCAGTCGCTTGATTTCCGGTACACAAGAGCCGCAACTGGTGCCGCACTTGAGTTCCTGTTTGAGGCCGTACAGGTCGAGGCCGCGGGCGATACCGGCACACACCGCGTCCTGGCTGACGTTCAGGCAGTTGCACAGGGTCTTGCTGGCCTTACCGCCGGCCACGCCCGGAGGGGTGGACAGCGGCGCCAGCAGCCAGCGGCGCAGATCGGCATCGGCCTGGCCTTCGCTCCACAGGCTCTTCAGCCAATCGCGAGCGGCGGTCTCGCCGGCCAGGCGGATGGCCTTGATGCGGCCGTCCTCGATGCGCACGCGCTTGCCTACCGCCCTGCGTGGGTCGTCGTAAGCCAGCACCGGACCTTCGTGCAAACCCAGTAATTGATCGATCTGTGCCAAGCGTTCGGGCTCGGGCGCCACTGCGCATGCCGCGCGGATGACCAGGGCAGGGCGCTCGCGGCCTGTGAGACCGAGGTTGGCGTAGGCAAAGGACTCGAACAGCGGGCGTAATGCCTCGAAACGCTTTTGCACGTCACCCTCGACCAGCGCGAAGAAATGCCAGGGCAGCTCGACTTTTTCCACCCGAACCCCAGCGTGCTTGAGCTCGGGTTGTTTTGACAATGGGTCGAAGGCCGGTAGGGTCAGCACGTTGGTGCCCAGCCCCTTGAGAAAACGGTTGCCCCAGTGCATCGGCAGATAGGCCTGGCCGGAGCGCACCGAGGCATCGGCTTGCACCGGCACAATAAGGCTGCCGCGCCGGCTGCGCACCTTGACCAGATCACCTGCGTGCAGGCGCAGTCGGCGTAGTTCGTCCGGGTGCAGGCTGAGCACCGCCTCTTCAACATGGCCAAACGAGCGAGCGGCGGTACCGGTGCGGCTCATGCCATGCCACTGATCGCGCAGGCGACCGGTGTTGAGGGTTAACGGGAAACGCGCGTCGCGTTTTTCCTGGGGTTCCCGGTAGGGGTCGGCATGAAACTGTGCGCGACCCGTTGCCGTAGGGTAACGGCCATCGCCGTACAGGCGTGCAGTACCCTGAGTGGCGCCGGCCGGGAACGGCCATTGCTGGGGGCCTTGGTTGTCCAGAATCGCGTAGCTGAGCCCCGACAGGTCCAGGTCGCGCTGGGCGGTCAGGTGTTTGTACTCCTCGAACAGTGCTTGCGGGTTGGCGAAGTCGAACAGGCTGGGCAGGCCGGGGCGCAGTAGTTTTTCCAGTCGGTGGGCGAAATCCGTGGTAATCGCCCAATCTGCCCGCGCCTCGGCGGGGGCTGGCACGGCGCGGCGCACATGGCTGATGCGCCGCTCGGAGTTGGTCACCGTGCCTTCCTTCTCGCCCCAACTGGCGGCGGGCAGCAGCAGGTCGGCGTAGTGGCAGGTCTCGGTGGTGAAGAAGGCTTCCTGCACCACCACGAACGGGCAGGCGGCCAGCGCTTCATGCACCTTGTTCTGATCCGGCATGGACTGCGCCGGGTTAGTGCAGGCGATCCACAGCGCTTTGATCGTGCCCACGCGAACCGCCTCGAACAGTTCGATGGCGGTCAGACCAGTAGTCTGCGGCAGGCTGTCGACGCCCCAGTACTGCGCCACTTCAGCACGGTGCTGCGCATTGCCAGCGTCGCGGTGGCCGGGCAGCAGGTTGCTCAGACTGCCGGTTTCGCGACCGCCCATGGCGTTCGGTTGGCCGGTAAGGGAAAAGGGGCCGGCGCCGGGGCGGCCGATCTGACCGGTAGCCAGGTGCAGGTTGATCAGCGCGCTGTTCTTGGCGCTGCCGGCGCTGGATTGGTTAAGGCCCATGCACCAGAGCGAGAGGAAACTCGGCGCGCTGCCGATCATCCGTGCGCACTGCTGCAGGCTGTCCTGGCTGATGCCGCATAGCTCGCTGACCATCTGCGGGCTATAGTCGCGCACCAGGGTCTTCAGTGCATCGAAGCCCTCTGTGTGGGCGTCAATGTAGGTGCGGTCGATCCAGCCTTCCCACATCAGGATATGCAGGATGCCGTGAAATAGCGCGACATCACTGCCCGGCAGGATTGCCAGGTGCAGGTCGGCCAGTTCGCAGGTGTCGGTGCGCCGCGGGTCGATGACGATGACCTGCATGTCTGGACGCTTGGCTTTGGCTTCTTCCAGGCGGCGGAACAGCACCGGATGGGCGTAAGCCATGTTGGAGCCTGCGATCAGCACGCAATCACTTTGTTCGATGTCCTGATAATTGCACGGCGGCGCGTCGGCACCCAGGCTGCGCTTGTAGCCGACCACCGCCGAAGACATGCACAGGCGTGAGTTGCTGTCGATGTTGTTGGTGCCGACCAGAGCCCGCGCCAGCTTGTTGAAGGCGTAGTAGTCCTCGGTCAGCAATTGCCCGGAGATATAGAAGGCCACGCTGTCCGGGCCATGCTCGCGGATGGTCTCGGCGAATACGCTGGCCGCGTGATCCAGGGCGCTGTCCCAGTCCGTGCGCGCGCGCGCCAGGCCTTTGCCCAGACGCAGCTCGGGATACAGGCCGCGCGCGTCGAGGTCGCCGGTCAGGTGTAGGGTTGAGCCCTTGCTGCAGAGTTTTCCGAAGTTGGCCGGGTGGTCCGGATCGCCTTGGACGCCGAGAATCTTCTCGTCATCGTGCTCGATCAGCACACCACAGCCCACGCCGCAGTAGCAGCAGGTGGAGGCGGTGATCTGATGGGGTTGGGTCATGGCGTCATCTCTCTGCGGTAATCCTGTAAGCCGCGCAGTGCACGGCTTACACATAACCTGTCAGGCACATTCGAGCGCTTTGTTAAGGGTCAACAACACCCGGCCGTTTTCGACTTTGGCTTGATGCCGATGTGCGCAACCGACGTCCGGGGCCACGGCTTCGCCGGATTCCAACTCGATCTGCCAGTTATGCAGCGGGCAGGCCACGCGCTTGCCATAGATCAGCCCCTGGGAGAGCGGACCACCCTTGTGCGGGCAGCGGTCATCCAGGGCGAACACTTCATCGCCAGCGGTGCGGAAAATTGCGATGTCGCCTTTGGGGCCGGCGATGATACGCGAGCCCAGCACGTTGATCTCCTCCAGAGCGCAGATATCCAGCCAGCTCATACGTGTGCCTCCTCGATTTGCATAATGGCAATACGATCGAATTCTTTCTTCAGTTGTGGTTGCTCGATCCGTTGTTTCCATGGGTCCTGCTCGAAGGACAGCGAGAACTGCAGGCGCGCATTCAGGGCCTTGCGGTTATCGTCGTCTTGCAGCACGGCCTTCTTGATATGGTCCATGCCCACGCGCTGCAGATAGTGCACGGTACGCTCGAGGTAGAAGGCCTCTTCGCGGTAGAGCTGGAGGAAGGCACCGTTGTATTCGCGGACTTCTTCGGCAGTCTTGAGTTTGACGAAGAACTCCGCCACTTCGGTCTTGATCCCGCCGTTACCGCCGATGTACATCTCCCAGCCGGAATCCACACCGATGATGCCAACGTCCTTGATGCCGGCCTCGGAGCAGTTGCGCGGGCAACCTGAAACCGCCAGCTTGACCTTGTGCGGCGACCACATGTTGAACAGGTCGTGCTCCAGCTCGATGCCCAGTTGAGTCGAGTTCTGTGTGCCGAAGCGACAGAATTCGCTGCCGACGCAGGTCTTCACGGTACGGATGGATTTGCCATAGGCATGGCCCGACGGCATGTCCAGATCCTTCCACACGCCAGGCAGGTCGTCCTTCTTGATCCCTAGCAGGTCGATACGCTGACCGCCGGTAACCTTGACCATGGGCACGTTGTACTTGTCGGCCACGTCGGCGATGCGGCGTAGCTCGGACGGGTTGGTTACGCCGCCCCACATGCGCGGTACCACCGAGTAGGTGCCGTCTTTCTGGATGTTGGCGTGGGCGCGCTCGTTAATCAGGCGCGACTGCGGATCGTCCTTGGCCTCGCCGGGCCAGGTGGAGATCAGGTAGTAGTTCAGCGCCGGGCGGCAGGTGGCGCAGCCGTTGGGCGTACTCCAGTTGAGCAGGGCCATGGTGTCAGCGAGGGTGATCAGGTGCTGCTCGCGGATTGCGCTGCGGATCTGTCCGTGGTTAAGGTCGCTGCAGCCGCAGATGGCTTTTTCGCTCTTCGGCTTGACGTCGGCGGCGCCACCGACGGTGCTGATCAGGATCTGCTCGACCAGGCCAGCGCAGGAGCCGCAGGAGCTGGCAGCCTTGGTGTGCTTCTTCACCTCGTCGACGGAAAACAGGCCGTTTTCCTGGATGGCCTTGACGATGGTGCCCTTGCACACGCCATTGCAGCCGCAGATTTCCATGCTGTCGGGCATCTGTGCGGTTTTGCTTGCGCCCTGGTGGCCGACGTCGCCGATGGCGTTTTCACCGAACATCAGGTGATCGCGGATTTCGCTTACGTTGTGATTCTCGCGGATCTGGCGGAAGTACCAGCCGCCGTCGGCGGTATCACCGTACAGGCAGGCGCCGACCAGGATGTCATCCCGGATCACCAGTTTCTTGTACACGCCGCCGATAGGGTCGGACAGGGTGATCGTCTCGGTGCCTTCTGCGCCGATAAATTCGCCGGCGGAGAACAGGTCGATGCCGGTGACTTTCAGTTTGGTCGAGGTCACCGAACCTTGATAGCGGGCGAAGCCAAGCTGGGCCAGGTGGTTGGCGCAGACCTTGGCCTGTTCGAACAGCGGCGCTACCAGGCCGTAGGCAATGCCGCGGTGGTTGGCGCATTCACCAATGGCGTAGACGCGCGGATCATAGGTTTGCAGGGTGTCATTGACCAGGATGCCGCGGTTGCAGGCGATTCCGGATTGTTCGGCCAGCTCGCTGTTGGGACGGATACCGGCGGCCATCACCACCAGGTCGGCGGGAATCACCTCACCGTCTTTGAACTTCACCGCACAGACCCGGCCTTCGCCGTTGTCCAGCAGTTCGGCCGTGTGCTTGGGCAAGAGGAATTTCAGGCCGCGGTCTTCCAGGGACTTTTGCAGCAGACGGCCGGCGGTGACATCGAGTTGGCGCTCCAGCAACCAGTCGCCGATATGCACCACGGTCACGTCCATGCCGCGCAGTTTGAGGCCGTTGGCGGCCTCCAGGCCGAGCAGGCCGCCACCGATCACCACGGCATGCTTATGGGTCTTGGCGGTGTCCATCATCATCTGGGTGTCGGCGATATCGCGGTAGCCGATCACACCCTGCAGGTCCTTGCCCGGTATCGGCAGGATGAATGGGTTGGAGCCAGTGGCGATGAGCAGGCGATCGTATTCGGCCTCGCTACCGTCATCGGCAATTACCAGACGCTTCTTGCGATCAATCCTGGTGACCTTGCGCCCGAGCAGTAGCTTGATGTTGTTTTGCGCGTACCAGTTGAGGTCGTTGAGCACGATCTCCTCGAAGGTCTGCTCGCCGGCCAGCACGGGGGAGAGCAAGATGCGGTTGTAGTTGGGGTGCGGCTCGGCGCCGAACACCGTGATGTCGTAAAGGTCGGGGGCGAGCTTGAGCAGCTCTTCGAGGGTGCGTACACCCGCCATGCCGTTGCCGATCATCACCAGCTTGAGTTTTTGCATGCCGGCCATCTCCTGAATCAATAATCACGGAAAAATTGTCGGGAGCAGTTTTTAACGTCGCCCCGCGACGGCTCAAAGAGTGGCTGCCAGGGATGGCAGACCAAAAAACAAAAAAGGCGTCCCGCTAGTCACCTAGCGAGGACGCCTTTGTCCAAGTCCCGTTCTGTCGGGAGGTGCGGCTTTCGTCGTTGAAAGCTGCACTTTATTAAATTGTGCAATCACCAATGCAGGGCGTGTGCCAACTTGGAATGTGTTGATTTATGCGGCAAACAGCCCGGCTGAGCAGCACAAACCGCTGCTTAGTGCCCCTTTATAAGCCGTGGCGCTCTGTGTTGGTGCGCGTACAGTCAGGCTGGATTGAGCCAATTAACCTTAGTGAACATGTCGCTGAAGCGTGTGGGCATGGGCACCACTTTGCCCAGTGTGTAGTTGAAGAACACAAACCCCGATTTGGCCATGGCCACCAGGCTGCCGTCCGCTGGGCGACTGATGCGAAAGGTGATGTCGCCGCCGTATTTGTTGAAGTCCATAACCCCTACGTCGAACAGCAGTTGGTCGCGGGCATGAGCTTCGGCGCGGTAGGTGGTGGCCAGGTCGGTGACGATGATGCCGGTGCCGTCTTCCTGGGTTTCGGCGATGCCATATTCAAAGAGAAAACGCGCCCTGGCCTCAGAGATCATCGAGATCATTGAATCGTTGCCCAAGTGGTTGGCGGCGTTGATGTCGGTCACGCGCACGGTCAGGTGGGTGCTGTAGCAAAACTGGTCTTCGGGGAACTCGAGTTTCAGGCGGGCCATGGGCAGCTCTCATGCAAACGGGGTAGGGCGGCGCAATTGTACGTGGGCTTTGATCGATTCTGTGCTATCGGCCCGCTGAATGATGCGCCGCCCTGGCTACTCGCTCTCAGCGGTGCTGGGTGTTCACGTGGTAGAAGGTGACCCGGCCGCCTTCATTGGGCGGGCCGTAATTGTCCTGAATATAGGCGCCGGCCTTGAAGTACAGTTGCTGCTTGCTCCAATACCCGCTCAATTGCTGATAAAACGAGCCGTGGTCGCCCTGGCTGCTCTGGACGCTGACACCAAGTTTGCCGCTCGGCGTGATGCGCAGTGTATAGCTGAAGCGTTCGTTCAACTGGATATGCTCAGTGAGCAGGATGTTCTGTACGTCGGCATCGCCCGGGCGTTTGCGCAGCAACAGTTCAAGTCGGCCGACGCCGCGCAAGTAGTGGTATTGCAGTTTGGCCAGCGGGTCATTGTTGCTGCCGGGTTCGTCTTTGCTGTGAATCTGCGCGATGACGATCTTGTTCTTGCTCGGTACCTGGTTGACCGTCAGCACTGCACTCAAATAGCTGTCGGAACTGGCGTGGTACCAGTTGCTCAGGGTGCCGTCGGCCTGGGTTTCGCGCAGTTCGCTCCGCGGGTAGCGGGCGTCAGCGGTGTGCGAGCCATTGACCGGTGCCCAGAAGGTGACACTGCCGTCGTCATTGCGGCGGAAATATTGGCTGTCATAGCCATTGTTCAGGCGCGGGGTTTCGATAGTAGTGGGGAATGGGTCGGTGGGAACCGAGAGGTTCCAGGTGGTGAGGTCGAGCACGACTGATCCTTGGTGTGGTTGTCTTGTGCGTGGGGCGGGCGACTCCTTTCGGTGACTGCAGGCGCAGTAAGTTCCATGGAGCGGATAGGCGGTGGGCGCAATAGCCTGCAAGGCTGCGACACGTTCCACAATCCGCCGTGGAGGGCGGATTGCGAGGCGGCCGTCAGGCTGCCGGGCGCTGTTGCTTCTGGTAGAGGAACTCCAGTACCGCTGCGCGGTATTCGTGATAACGCGCGTCATGGGCCAAGGCGATACGGTTACGCGGGCGCTGCAGTTCGACATGGAGGATCTCGCCGACACTGGCCGCCGGGCCGTTGCTCATCATGACGATGCGGTCGGAGAGCAGCACGGCCTCGTCGACGTCGTGGGTGATCATGATCACGGTGTTGCCCAGTTCGGCATGGATCTCCATCAGCGAGTCCTGCAGGTGGGCGCGGGTCAGGGCATCCAGGGCGCCGAAGGGTTCGTCCATCAGCAACACCTTGGGCTGCATGGCCAGGGCGCGGGCGATGCCGATGCGCTGCTTCATGCCGCCGGATATCTCGCTGGGGCGCTTGTCCTTGGCGTGCGTCATGTGCACCAGCGCCAGGTTGTGCTCAATCCATTCACGCATTTCGCCGCGTGACTTCTTGCCCTGGAACACCTGGCGCACTGCCAATTCAACGTTCTGGTAGCAGCTTAGCCAGGGCAATAGGCTGTGGTTCTGGAACACCACCGCCCGCTCGGGGCCGGGTTCGTCGACCTCACGGCCATCGAGTATCACGCCGCCGGTGGTGGCCTTGTACAGGCCGGCGACGATATTCAGTACGGTAGATTTGCCGCAGCCGGAATGGCCGATCAAGGATACGAACTCACCCTTGTCGATACGCAGGTTGACGTTCTGCAGCGCACGGTACAGGCCCTTGTCGGTCGGGAAGTCGATGCCGACGCCGCTGAGTTCTAGGTGTGAATGGCTCATGGGAAGTCTCCTGATTAGCGCAGTACGGCATTCTTGTCCCAGCTGAACTGGCGTTGCAGCAGGAGCATGAGGCGGTCGAGAGCGAAGCCGATCAGGCCGATGACGATCACCGCCACCATGATCCGGCCGAGGGAGTTGGAACTGCCGTTCTGGAACTCGTCCCAGATGAATTTACCCAGGCCTGGGTTTTGCGCCAGCATCTCGGCAGCGATCAGCACCATCCAGCCGGTGCCGAGCGACATGCGCAGGCCGGTGAAGATCATCGGCACGGCGGCGGGCAGGACGATGCGCCGTACATGCGACAGCGGCGACAGGCTCAGCACCTTGCTGACGTTGTTCAGGTCCTGCTCGATGCTGGCCACGCCCACCGTGGTGTTGATCACTGTCGGCCACAGGCAGCACAGCGCCACGGTGATCGCCGAGGTGAGAAAGGACTTGGCGAACAGCGGATCGTCACTGACGTATAGGGCGCTAACCAGCATGGTCACCAGCGGCAGCCAGGCCAGCGGCGACACTGGTTTGAACACCTGAATCAGGGGGTTGATGGCAATGTAGATGGTCTTGCTCAGGCCACAGACGATGCCCAGCGGAATGGCGATCAGCGAGGCAATGACGAAGCCGGCCATGACGGTGTAGAGGCTGGTGAAAATCTGCTGAACGAAGGTCGGTTTACCGGTATAGGGGCGCACCTTGATCTCGGCGTCGGGGTTTTTCTCCAACAGAGCGGCGTTGCGCGTGTCCTGGCGTTCGTAGAAGACCTGGGCCTTGTCGCGTTCCTTGAGGTGGGCGCTGACCAGCCCGGAGAACTGTTCTGAAACCTGTACCGGTCCAGGGAACTGGCCGAGGCTGGTTTGAATGTTGTTTGCCAACAGCTGCCAGCACAGCAGGAAGCCGATAATGCCGAGTAGCGGCAGGATCACGGGTGGTGCCCAGCGCTTGAGTAGCGCACTGGTGCGGGCAGTTTTCAGTGTGTCGGTTATCTGGGTGGCGACGCTCGGATTGCTCATCGTCCTGTCCTCTTTATTAGGAGGGAGCCGGCGTACCGGCTCCGGGAGTGCCTGTTAGAGCTGGGTGTCGCCCTTCAGGCCAATCTCAAACTGCTCGAGGTAGGCGTTGGGCGTGCGACCGTCGTAAGGCACGCCGTCGATGGTGTCGGTCAGCGGTGCACGGAAGCCATCGTCACTGATCGGCGGGAAATCGCTGGCGGCGAACTTACCTTCTGCCACCAGTTCGGCGGCCGCCTCGCGGTAGATCTCCGGCAGGTAGACCTTCTTGGCCATCTCCAGGTACCAACTGTCCGGCTTGCCTTCTGCGATCTGGCCCCAGCGGCGCATCTGCGTCAGGTACCAGACGGCATCGGAGTAGTAGGGGTAGGTGGCGTGGTAGCGGAAGAACACGTTGAAGTCCGGCACTTCGCGCTTGTCGCCCTTCTCGAACTCGAAAGTACCGGTCATCGAGTTGGCGATCACCTGGGCGTCGGCCCCCACGTACTCGGGACGGGAGAGGATTTCCACGGCTTCCTGGCGGTTGGCGTTGTTGTCTGCGTCCAGCCAATGGCCGGCGCGAATCAATGCTTTGACCACGCGTTTGTGGGTTTCCGGATTGGCTTCGGCCCAGCTCTTCGACACGCCGAAGACCTTCTCCGACATGTTCTTGCGGATCGCGTAGTCGGCGACGACCGGCACGCCGATGCCCTTGAATACTGCGGCCTGGTTCCAGGGTTCGCCGACGCTGTAACCATGGATGGTGCCGGCTTCCATGGTGGCTGGCATCTGCGGTGGCGGGGTGACCGAGAGCAGTACCTGGGCATCGATCTGACCGCTGGTGTCACCGGTGTGCGGTGCGTAAAAACCCGGGTGGATACCGCCCGCGGCGAGCCAGTAGCGCAGTTCGTAGTTATGGGTGGAAACCGGAAATACCATGCCCAGATTGAAGGACTTGCCGCTGGCGTTGATCTTGTCGATCACCGGCTTCAGGGTGTCAGCCTTGATCGGGTGCACCGGCTTGCCGCCTTCCATTGGCACATGTTGCTTCATCTCATCCCATACCGCATTGGACACGGTGATGGCGTTGCCGTTGAGGTCCAGGGTGAAGGCGGTGACCACCTCGGCCTTGGTACCGAAACCGATGGTGGCGCCGATCGGCTGGCCGGAGAGCATGTGCGCGCCGTCTAGCTCGCCATCGATCACCCGATCCAGCAGCACCTTCCAGTTGGCCTGGGCTTCCAGGGTGACGTACAGCCCTTCATCCTCGAAGAAGCCTTTTTCATAGGCGATGGCCAGTGGCGCCATATCGGTCAGTTTGATAAAGCCGAATTTCAGCTCGTCCTTCTCCGCCTCGGCGGCGATGGCTATCTGCAGACTCAGGGGCGACAGCAGGATGAACGCGGCACAGCCAAATCCTGCGATGGTGTTCTTCAGTAGTGAACGGCGAGCGATGGAGTTACGCATAGTGGTTCCTCAAGTCCCAGAAACGAAAAAAGACGTCGCGCACAGCCCAGCCAGTGATTGGCCAGGGTGTCGTTGACGTCTTTGTCAATTTCGTCCCGATCACCGCCGTTGGCGATCTGAAGACGTGTGTAGGTGTCTTGAAGATCTACTAGCAAGGGGCTTGCCAGGTTTGCCTGGTACGTTAGCAGGGCACGCCTGGTGTCTCCCTTCTTGGCTGCTAGAATGAATCTTGAATAGTGTATTTATTTGATTTAAATCAAAAGGATAAGATAACTATCTAATCCTTTATCTGGTTTTATTTTTCGAATCGAATATCTAGACATTGATGTGTCTGCCCCCAAACGCTAAGCGGCTTTTGAGCCATTGGCGTGCATGCGCGAGGTGCCTTGAACGCTTTTGGTTCGTTTTCAATAGGCCTGCTTGAGGCGACAACCATCCTGGCTTTGCAGTCGGGATAGAGGTTGCGCCTGCGCATGCTCGACAAACTCTTTCAGCCACTTGAGCACATCGACGGCTTCCCAGCGTGCTGGGTCGAACATGGCGTAAGCGAGACCCTGATAGCCCACTACATCCAACTGCTTGTGATAGCCGGCGCGCTGAAGCAGGGCCTCGATTTCGGCGAAACAGGTGTTGAAGTGCACGCGGGTGAATGGGGTTTTTCCCTCGGTGACGATTCCCTCCAGCTGCAATTCGGCGATGGTGGTGCGAACTTTATCGAGGGGCATGTGGTTAACGCTGTGTTTCAGTTGCAAGACGTCCATCATCATTGTGCTCCTGATTGACGCTGTGGATTTGCCAGGTGTTACTGCCTTGTAGGTCTGCTGGGCAGTTCCGCAAGGGTAGTCGAAAGCACTGTACAGATAAACAGTATTCAGCAATAGTAAGGCCAGAGCCTCCAGGGCATTCACTCGATAACCCCCGCCAATCGCTTGCACAGCCACTGACCGCAGGGACTGCAGAGGAGCAACTAGTAATGCAACAGATGCTGATGACAATCGTGCTATTAGGCCTGCTGGCAGGCTGCGCCCAGCCACAGGTCGAGCAACCTAAAGCCAATGGCAATTATTTAGTGATTGAAAACAGCCAGGCCTGGGCGGTGCTGGTCTCGGATGGCAAACGGGTGGAAGAGCGCGGCACCGTGCTGGATGCGATCAAGCTGCCGAGCCAGCACTCTGCAGTTGCCGCCAGCTATGTGATCGAAACGGCCAATTGCGGCCGGGTGCAATGGCTGACTGAGCGGGCCGATGACGCAGAAGGTGCCACCACGCTGATGTCGCTGCATAACAACCAGCAACTTGACGCTGCTGGCTGTGTGATTGGTAATGGCCTGACCCGGATGTGGACGGTACTGGATTATTCGGGCTGATGCGCCAGCAGGGAGGCCAGATGCAGCGGCCGCACAAGCTCGTTTTGCGGGCGCTGCAGCAAAGGTTGATAGTGGGTTAGCTATTGCTGGGCGACTTGCGTGGTTTGCTGGGGGCCGAGGCTTGAATTAAACCATCGGCCCGGAACATCGCCTTGATCCCGCGCACGGCCTGGCGAATGCGATCCTGGTTCTCGATCAGGGCAAAGCGCACATGGTCATCGCCATAGTCGCCAAAACCGATGCCAGGTGATACGCATACCTTGGCATCCAGCAACAGCTTCTTGGCGAATTCAAGCGAGCCGAGCTTGGCGTAGGCCTCGGGAATTTTGGCCCAGACATACATCGAGGCTTTCGGGTTAACCACCATCCAGTCGATCTCATGCAGGCCTTTGACCAGCACATTGCGGCGCTGGCGATACTGCTCGGCGATATCGCGCACGCACTGCTGATCGCCTTCCAGTGCGGCGATGGCGGCGACTTGCAGCGGAGTGAAGGTGCCGTAGTCGTGGTAGCTCTTGATCCGCGCCAGGGCGTTGACCAGTTCCTTGTTGCCGACCATGAAGCCGATGCGCCAGCCGGCCATGTTGTAGCTCTTCGACAGGGTGAAGAACTCCACGGCAATGTCCTTGGCACCCGGCACCTGCATGATCGATGGCGCCTTCCAGCCGTCGTAGACGATATCGGCGTAGGCCAGGTCGTGGATCACCAACACGTCGTACTGCTTGGCCAGGGCCACCACGCGCTCGAAGAAATCCAACTCCACACACTGTGCGGTGGGGTTGGAAGGGAAGCCGAGGATCATCATCTTCGGCTTGGGAATCGACTCGCGAATCGCCCGTTCCAGTTCGGCGAAGAAGTCCACGCCCGGAATCAGCGGCACCGAACGCACCTGGGCGCCGGCAATTACGGCGCCATAAATATGGATCGGGTAGCTGGGGTTGGGCACCAGTACGGTGTCACCGTGGTCCAGGGTGGCGAGCATCAGGTGCGCCAGGCCTTCCTTTGAGCCGATGGTGACAATGGCTTCGCTTTCAGGATCGATCTCCACGCCGTAGCGATCCTGGTACCAGCGCGAGATGGCACGGCGCAAACGCGGAATACCACGGGAGGTGGAGTAGCCGTGGGTGTCTTCGCGCTGGGCGACCTGCACCAGTTTCTCGACAATATGTGGCGGTGTGGGGCCGTCCGGATTGCCCATGCTGAAGTCGATGATGTCCTCTCCACGGCGACGCGCGGCCATCTTCAGTTCGGCGGTGATGTTGAAAACGTAGGGGGGGAGTCGATCGATGCGCGCAAAGCGGCGCGGAGCTTGATCAGCCATGCTGTCCTCGGAAACGTAAGCGCCCGGAACCGTCCGAGCGACGTTGGCCAGTGCACTGGCCAGGTCGCAACATACGCTGCCCGCATGAGCTTGTCGAGACTGCTTGCGCTGCATGTTCATGGGCCTCAGGCATGCCGCTCAGGGGGCGAAGCTTTTGGCAGCGGTCTTGCCGTAGGCATGGGCCATGACGCTATGCGCTGCCGATGCTTGAGTGGTGTCAGGCGTTCGCCGTTCGGCCTGAAAATAAGGTCACTGGCATACCACTTTCATGACGCCTAGCTGATTGCTCTCTGCTGGCCGATCGGCGGTATGCGGCATGACTGTTTTTGTGAGGTGCACAGGGCGAGGCACCCAGCAACGGGTGCCGGCAAGACGCCTGCGCGTACTCGGCTCACCCGCCGAGCATGTCGTGCATGGCAATAATCTGCTCGGCGACCTGCAAAAGCTTCTGCTGGCGGCTCATGGCTTGGCGGCGCATCAGGGTGTAGGCCTCTTCCTCGGTGCAGTTTTTCATCTTCATCAGCAGGCCTTTGGCCAGTTCGATGCGCTTGCGCTCGGCCAGCTGCGCATCGCGGGCTTGCAACTGTGCGCGCAGCGCCTGGTCGCTCTCGAAACGGGCCATGGCCACATCGAGTATCGGTTGCAGACGCTGAGCGTGGATACCTTCGACGATATAGGCGCTGACTCCGGACTGAATGGCCTGGCGCATTACACCTGGGTCGTGCTCGTCAGTGAACATGACAATTGGACGCGGTTGGTCGCGGCTAACCAGCACCACTTGCTCCATCACATCGCGGCTGGGCGACTCGGTGTCGATAAGGATCACGTCCGGGCGCACGGCCTCGACACGTGCGGGCAGGTCGATGGTCAACCCTGACTCGTCGATCACCTCGAAGCCGGCTTCGCTCAGCGCGGCCTTCAGGCGGCCGACCTTCTTCGGGGTGTCGTTAATCAATAGGATGCGCAGCATAGGAGCTTCTCCGGGCGATTACAGGGCGACAGCATCGCTGTCGGCCAAGGCGTGAAGCGTGAAGCTGCGCGCATAGCCCGCGGGGTCTGCGCCATCCCAGGTCTTGCCGTCGAGCAGCGTGGCGCTGCGCTGTTCGCTAGGCACCCTGATATCCAACGCCTTGGCCGCCTGCCGGTAGAGGTCAAGCTGTTGTACCTGGCGCGCAATGTTGAGGTAATCGGGATCATCACGTAGCAAGCCCCAGCGCCGGAACTGGGTCATGAACCACATGCCGTCGGAGAGATAAGGCATGTTGACTGCGCCGTCAGCGTGAAAGCGCAGCGGGTGCGGATCGAGCCAGGCATGGCCAAGACCATCTTGATACTGACCGAGGAAACGTGGCTGGATAGCGCTCAATGGCGCATCGACATAGTCGCTGCCGCAGAGCAATTGCGCGGTGCTGCGCTTGTTCTCGTCGTTCTCGTCGATGAAGCGACTGGCCTCCAATACGGCCATCACCAGGGCGCGGGCGCTATTGGGGTAGTGTTCGACAAAGGCGCGGGTACAGCCGAGCACTTTTTCCGGATGATCCGGCCAGATCGACTGAGTGGTGGCGATGGTGAATCCTAGGTTTTCATCGACCGCCTGTGCGCACCAAGGCTCGCCTGCGCAGAAACCATCGATACGCCGGGCTTTGAGGTGGGCGACCATTTGTGGTGGAGGTACTACTACGCTGTCGACATCGTTGAGTGGGTGAATGCCCTGGCTAGCCAGCCAGTAATACAACCACATGGCGTGGGTGCCCGTAGGCAGTGTCTGGGCGAAGGTCAGTCTTGCGCCTTTTTGATGCGCACGCAGATTTAGTGCGTCGCTAGTGGTCACTCCCGTGCATTGCAGGGCATGAGACAGATTGATGCTCTGGCCGTTCTGGTTCAGCCCCATCAACACCGCCATATCGGTGGCTGGCGCACCGCCAAGGCCGAGTTGTACGCCATAGATCAGACCATAAAGGCTGTGCGCTGCATCGAGCTCGCCGCTGAGCAGCTTGTCGCGCAGGCTGGCCCAGGAGGCCTGGCGCTGCAGGTTGATGGTCAGGCCATACTTCTCGGCGAAACCTTGAGTGGCGGCGACAATCACCGATGCGGCATCGGTCAGGGCCATAAAGCCTAGATTCAATACACGCTTTTCCGGTGCTTCATTACTGGCAGTCCAAGCCTGTGTATTGGTGTGGCTGTTTTCATGCTCGCTCATGGCGCTTTTCCCAGATCAACACAAAAAAGTGCCGCACCAACGGCTGAATGACCCAGCTATTGGAGCGACACCATTGTCTATTTAGCCGATTCCGCCATTGGAAGGGCCTTGTTGTCTGGAGTTAAGCAAGTGATATGCCAGTATGCAGCGTCTGTTGGCATGGCCATGACTGGGGCCTGGCAATGAAGTGGCGGGTATGGACGGTTGTAAAAGTTGGCGATCAGTCGTGCATCACTGGTGATGGCTGGGCGCCGGATATTTTCACGGTATCTGGTCAAGCCTTGCTCAACGTTCGAGCATCTGCTTGACGCTGCTTTGCGGGACCTGCTGCTTGCGGCCCTCGCTGTCGGTGAACTCTAGCATGCCGGTGTCTTTGTCCACCTGAGGCTTACCATCGCTGGTCAGCATCTGGCCATCGGTGGTGGTAATGATGTACTCGCTACTGCAGCCAGCCAGGGCCAAAGAGCACAGGGCAGCAATTAACACGTTCTTCATGGCATTCTCCAGAGGCTATAAATAGTCGGTTGATATTCCTCCTAAAAAGGTAGCTTCTGGAACGTCACCTGCAAGTGCTTCAGAAAATAAAAAGCCCCGCACTAGGCGGGGCTTCTGTTTGCACATGCAGCGTGACGCGTTGTTTCGTTATGCTTGCACGACCGGGATGTTGGCGTTCGCTGCAGCTTCACGGAACTCGGCGATCTGGTCGAAGCTCAGGTAGCGGTAAACGTCCGCAGCCATGCTGTCGATTTCCTTCGCGTAGACCATGTACTCCTCGACGCTCGGCAGTTTGCCGAGGATCGAAGACACCGCAGCCAGCTCAGCCGAAGCCAGGTAGACGTTGGCACCATCGCCCAGACGGTTGGGGAAGTTGCGGGTTGAGGTCGATACCACTGTGGAATTGGCTTCAACGCGCGCCTGGTTGCCCATGCACAGCGAGCACCCTGGCATTTCCAGGCGTGCGCCAGCTTTACCGAAGATGCCGTAGTAGCCTTCTTCGGTGAGCTGGTGCTGGTCCATCTTGGTCGGCGGCGACAGCCACAGACGGGTCGGCAGGGTGCCTTCGACTTTTTCCAGCAGTTTGCCGGCCGCGCGGAAGTGACCGATGTTGGTCATGCACGAGCCGATGAACACTTCGTCGATCTTCTCGCCTTGAACGCTGGACAACAGACGGGCATCGTCCGGGTCGTTCGGCGCGCAGAGGATTGGCTCGTTGATGTCGGCCAGATCGATTTCGATGATCTCGGCGTACTCGGCGTCCTGGTCTGCTGCCATCAGCTTCGGATCGGCCAGCCAGGCTTCCATCGCCTGGGCACGACGTTCCATGGTGCGCGCATCGCCGTAGCCTTCGCTGATCATCCAGCGCAGCAGGGTGATGTTGGACTGCAGGTACTCGGCAATCGCCTTTTCCGGCAGCTTGATGGTGCAACCGGCGGCGGAGCGCTCGGCCGACGCGTCGGAGAGCTCAAACGCCTGTTCGACCTTGAGGTTGGGCAGACCTTCGATTTCCAGAATGCGGCCCGAGAACTCGTTGATCTTGCCGGCCTTGGCCACGGTCAGCAGACCTTGCTTGATGGCGTACAGCGGAATGGCGTGCACCAGATCGCGCAGGGTCACGCCCGGCTGCATTTCGCCCTTGAAGCGCACCAGCACCGACTCGGGCATGTCCAGCGGCATCACGCCGGTGGCGGCACCGAATGCCACCAGACCGGAACCCGCGGGGAAGGAGATGCCGATGGGGAAGCGGGTGTGCGAGTCACCGCCGGTGCCCACGGTGTCGGGCAGCAGCAGGCGGTTGAGCCAGCTGTGAATCACGCCGTCGCCCGGGCGCAGCGACACGCCGCCCCGGCTGCTGATGAAGGCCGGCAGCTCGCGGTGGGTCTTCACGTCGACCGGCTTCGGGTAAGCCGCCGTGTGGCAGAAGGATT
>NZ_JAUXMX010000010.1 GCF_030683065.1 Pseudomonas sp. | reverse complement strand
GTGTCCGTTCCGGCCAGGTGGTGCAGCGTAAGCGGCTGAACCGAGAGGCGTTTAGGCGATATATACAGGAGCAGGCCGAGCCGGTCGAGTGGGTGATGGAGGCCTGTGGTACGGCCCACTACTGGGGTCGTGTGGCGCAGTATCTGGGCCATTCGGTAAAACTGATCCATCCCCGCTATGTGCGGCCCTATCGCCGGCGCAACAAGACCGACCGTAACGACTGCGACGCAATGCTAGAGGCGGCGCGCTGCAAGGATATTTATCCGGTGCCAGTGAAAACCCATGAGCAGCAACAGCTGCAGCAACTGCATGGGCTGCGCGAGACCTGGAAGAAAAGCCGCACTCAACGCATCAACCTGTTGCGCGGCATCCTGCGCGAGGCGGGCATCGAAGCCCCGGCGTCCACCGCCGCGTTTCTCCGCGCCGCCCATGAGTTGGTTGACCGCCCAGAGCTCGCCCCCTTGAGTCATCAACTGCATATCGTTTTGGCGGAAATCAACCTGCACGAACAATGCATGGCCGAGTGCGAGCAGCAGCTAAAACGTTGGCACGCTAACGATGAAATAGTTCGCAAACTCGATGAAGTCAGCGGTATTGGCTTGCTAACGGCCAGCGCCCTGACCGCGGCTGTCGGCAAGCCTGAACGCTTTGCCAATGGTCGGCAGCTCAGTGCCTGGCTGGGCATGACACCGCGTGAGTTCAGCAGCGGCGACCGCCGCAAGCTCGGTCATATCAGCCGACAGGGCAACGTCTATGTGCGCACCCTGTTAATCCATGGCTCCCGAGCAGCACTGCTGGCCGCACAACGCTGTCAGGCCCGCACGCCAGAAAAACTAACCCAGTTACAACGCTGGGCCGTCGAGACAGCAGCCCGTATCGGCCACAACAAAGCGGCTGTGGCGTTGGCCAACAAATTGGCCAGGATCTGTTGGGCGGTGTGGTGCCATGAGCGGCGTTTCAGCGGTAACTGGCAAAGCGTAAAGCCCGCCTGACGGCGGGGGTAATCAGTAAGGAGTGATGGTTTTCTTGTGGTTGTGGTGAGCAGCAGCACTGTCGGAACAGGCGAGTCCTGCAGCGGAACAAGGCCGATAACAACGATGATCCCAGGGATCGATTGAACGCTTGGCCCCCGCTGCGCGAACTACAGAATGGCCAGGGCGGAAAAGCCAAAAACAGGCCGGATATACGAATGCAACCGCGCTGACGACAGGTGCAAAAGCAACGCTTTGCTCACTACTTGTGGGAAGAGTCCATATACCATTTGTTAGACGCTCGGATGTACGCATAATTTAAAGCACCGCTTTCAAGCTTGTAACGCGTTGCGCGATTAATCTGGCGAAACGCAAAAAATTTAATGTTTGCAATGCAACTGATAGTCCGCAATTTCAACGTGCCTCGATGGCAGCCTGCGTACGCACAGCAACCGCAAAACTAAACCCGAGAAAGCCCCGAAAGCAATCGTGCGGCCTTGCGAACAAAAATGACGCAACGGATGAAACGCGATAAATCCAATGTTTGCAATTTAACGACCTGAACGCAGTGTTGAAAAATGCCGCAAATATAACGGGCGTCAGTTCAGGCAATGAAAATTTCAAACCGTGAAAACCTCGAAAGCAAACGTGCGTTGTTACGGATGTACGCATTACAAAAACAAGCTTTGGAAACATGAACGTCTAACGTTAAATAGACACCACTTGGTGTCGTTACGCTTTTCAGGGCGTGGTGGATAACCTTCTTGTCGAGTCGTGCTGGGCCGTCTAGTCTCAGGGCTGCGGCTGTGATTCAACAAAAAAGGGAGTTATACACCATGGACGGAAAGCCTCGGTTGCTCGACCCGGTTCGTGAGCAGATTCGCTTGAAACATTACTCGATTCGCACTGAGCAAGTCTATTGCGAGTGGGTAAAGCGCTTCATTCGATTTCACCATTATCAGCATCCTAGCGAGATGGGGGCGGTGGAGGTTGAAGCGTTTTTGTCGGATTTGGCGGTGCGTAAGCATGTTTCCGCGTCCACGTAGAACCAAGCGTTGGCGGCGCTTTTGTTTCTTTATAAGCAAGTACTGAAGCTTGATTTGCCATGGCTTAGCGAAGTGGTGTGGGCTAAAAAACCGAGCCGCTTGCCTGTGGTACTTACCATTACGGAGGTTCAGGGGATCTTGGCTCAACTGGACGGCGAGATTTGGCTGGTGGCTAACTTGCTCTATGGCTCGGGCATGCGTTTGATGGAGGTGTTACGCCTGCGGGTAAAAGACGTGGACTTTAATCGGGGCGAGATCCTGGTGCGTGATGGCAAGGGGATGAAAGACCGCGTGACAGTGTTGCCCCGCTGTTTGGTTGTGCCGCTCAAGCAGCATTTGGCCGTTGTCAGGGCGCGGCATGCAGCAGAGTTAGAGGCGGGCCGAGGTGATGTCTATTTGCCGTTCGCGCTGGAGCGCAAGTACCCCAAGGGGCCGCAGGAGTGGTGTTGGCAATATATGTTCCCGGCGGCAGGGCTGTCGGTTGATCCACGAAGCGGTAAAACGCGGCGACACCATATTGATGAAAAGCGCGTGCAGCGCGGCTTCAAGGCGGCAATCAGGCGCACTGATATTGTGAAGCTAGCCACGCCGCATACGCTGCGTCATTCATTTGCCACTCATTTGTTGGAGAGCGGTCAGGATATTCGTACGGTGCAGGAGTTGCTGGGCCACTCAGATGTGAAAACCACGATGATTTATACCCATGTGTTGAATCGTGGCGGGCTGGCTGTGTTGAGTCCGTTGGACCGGGCTTGGCGGTGAAACAATCAGGGGCAGAGTCGAATGATTTGAAAGTCGACGCCAGCGCGGGTTATCCCGGTAATGCCCTGACAGCCCGGCGCCTATCCAGCGGGCTTGCGGCTACGCCACACGCATTGGTTGGTAGCCTGGGTCGAGCGTGGCGACACCTGGGACATCTTCTCCCGGGTATCGCTGCGCTCAACCCGGGCTACTTAGGTGATTGGGCGCTTCGTGTTGCAGGGTGAGAGACCGTCAGGGGTGGTTTCGGATTGCTTGAAAATTGACTCCAGCGCGGGTTATCCCGGTAGCTGTTCTGACGGCGCAGCGCACATCAAGCGGGTTGGCGTCTACGCCCCGCCCATCGACTGGTGGCCTGGGTCGAGCATGGCGACACCCGGGGTATCTTCTCCCGGGTATCGCTGCGCTCAACCCGGGCTACTTGAGCAGGTGTTCGGGGGCCTGGCAGATCAAGAAAGTTAATAGTGGCCTCCCATTGCTCGGGGCAGACACGCTACCGCCCTCCCCTGCGCACGACGAGGCTGGCGACTGCATGACAAAAGACAGGGAATAACGGCGGTCCTTGCCGCATAGGCGGGGTTGGCTGGCATTCCCTTGGCTCGGCCGAGCATAGTGCAGTGGGTGTTCCGCGCCAAGCAGAGGTTCCTGCGGCCTGACAGCGCAGGGCTCGACGTGGTTGTGATCAAGCCTGGTATCGACCGTGGGTTGTGCAAAAAACCGCCAGGCCGTATAGGGAGTCGTGCCTGGCTTCGCGGGCATGGCCCGCTCCTACGGCAATGCTGTTCACTTAAGCCAAGTGAGCAGCATTTTTTGTAGCCCGGATGAAATCCGGGGGAAGTCTGGCGCTTGAAAATCGCTCCCGGATTGCATCCGGGTTACGGGTGGGTGCATGGCTACGACAGGCGCCCAGAGATGGCCGCTTAAGTGAGCAGCATTGCGCTCCTATGGGGGACTGGGGCATAGGCTGGGTTCGCGAGCGTGGGCTGCGCCTACAGGTGTATTTGCAGGCAGGCACGTGGACATGCGGATAACCGACGCGGGAGCCGGCTCAGGATGGTTTGCGCACGGGGGGTTGTAGCGGCTGGGCGATCCAGGCTTCGAAGGCGGCGGCCGGCAGTGGGCGGCTGATCAGGTAACCCTGGGCGGCATCGCACTGCCAGCGTTCGAGCAAGCGCAGGCTGCAGGCCAGTTCGACGCCCTCGGCAACTACCTTGAGGCCCAGGCTGTGGCTCATGTCGATGGTCGAGCGGACGATCACTGCATCTTCGCTGTCGTCGTCGAGGTCGCGGATGAAGGACTGGTCGATTTTCAGCTCCTGTACCGGCATGCGTTTGAGCTGGGTCAGCGAGGAGTATCCGGTGCCGAAATCGTCCACCGACAGGCTGATGCCGAGGTCGCGCAGGTCATGCAGCACCTGCAAGGCCAGGGTGGGGTTGACCATCACTCCGCTCTCGGTGATTTCGAATATCAGTTGTTCGCCCGGCACCTGGTAGCGCGCCAGCAATTGGCTGACGCGGGTCGGTAACTTGGGGTCGACCAGATCTTCGGTAGAGATGTTCAGCGACAGTTGTACGTGCAGGCCGCGACCATTCCATTCGCGCAGCTGACGCAAGGACTCTTCGATCACCCAGGCGGTGAGGCTCTGGATGCTGCCGGTGCGCTCGGCCAGGGGGATAAATTCACCCGGCGAAATCATCCCCAGTTGTGGATGCTGCCAGCGCAACAAGGCTTCAGCCTGGCGCACCTGGCCGGCGGCGATATCCAGTTTGGGCTGGTAATGCAGGAGCAGTTCGGCGTTGTCCGGGGCCAGGCGCAGGTCGCGGATCAAGCGGATTTGCCGCTGATGCGCAGCGTCGCGGCCACGTTCGTACATTTGCAGGCGGCCGGGCAGTTGCGCAGCGTCTTGCATGGCGATACTGGCGCGCCGCAGCAGGTCATCCGGGGTTTCGCCATCGGCCGGGAAAGCGGCGATGCCGACGCAGCAATCCAGCATGACTTCCTGATTGCCGATGAGCAGAGGCTGGCTGAGCAATTGCTGCAAGCGGTCGCCCACTACTATTGCGCTGTCGCCGTCGCTGTTTTCCAGCAACAGCAGCAACTCGCTGGTCATCAGTTGAGCCAGGCTGTCGCCGGGACGCAGGCTGCCTTGCAGGCGTTGACTGAGCTGTTGCAGGGCCAGGTCGCTGGCACCCGGCCCGCAGCTGTCGTTGACTGCACGCAAGTTGCCGACACCCACGTAGAGCAACGCCGTTGGACGGCCGGCGGCAATCGCACTGCCGAGCCGTTCCAGCGCCAGAGTGCGATTGGGCAGGCCGGTTAGTGGATCATGCAGGGCGTTGTGTGCCAACTGCCGTTCCCGCTCGGCAATACTCAGTTGCATGCTGTGGAATGCCTTGGCCAGGCTGCCCAACTCATCGCTGCGGTGCAGTTCCAGGGGCATTTGGTAATCGCCCTGACCTACCCGCTCGGCCACGGCAGCCAGCCGCCGCACCGGCTGCGAAATGGTGCGCGCCAGCAGCAAGGCACCGCCCAGTGAGGCCAGCAGTGCGGCCAGGGCGATCAATAAAATATTCCGGTCGAGCGGGGCAAAGGCTTGCTGCGCCTGGGTCATGGATTTGTGCAGCAGGGCCTGGACCTGAAAGCCATCGCCACTGGCGAGCACCAGGCGCTGGCCAAGGTAGCGCTCTGCACCGACCAGCATCATGTCGTCTGCAGCGGCGAGTTCAACCTGCATGTCGTCCTGCAGCAACGCTTGGGTTGCGGCCGACAGGGTGCTGATCCAGATCGCTGGCTGGTCAGCCTGGCTGGCGACCAGGGTCAGCTCCAGCAGGGTCAGGTCGCGCAGTTCGCGGGCGAAGACTTCGTCCACTTTAAAACCCATCATCACCCGCGCGATCGGCAGGGGGGCGTTGACCGTGGCCTGGACCAGCAGGTAAATGCTGTCGCCAATCGGCATCAGGAATATCTGCGCGCCAGCTCGCTGTTGCGCCATCACCTGGTCGCTCAGGCGCGCGGCGACTTGCCCACTGATGCGCGGGTCGGTGCTCACTTCAAGGCTGCCATCGAGGCCGAGCATCATCACTGCGCTGGCATTGATCCGTGCGCCATGGTTGGCCAGCGCCGAGCGAATGGTGGCGCTGTCGTCACTGGCAGCCGCCGCTTTGAAGCCGAAGTCGGCGGCCAGCACCTGCACCGCATCGTGCAATTGCCGACCGCGTACATCGAGCAGTTGCTCGAAAACCCGCGTACCAACATCCAGTTGTTCACGGGCCTGGCTGCGCACCGCCACGTTGGTGGCGGTCTGCACGGCGACATACAACGCACCGACCACCACCAGCAGCAGCAGGATCAACACACTGGTAATGCGCGCCTGAAAACTATTGGGCAGCATCATGCGCCGCTTTTTTAAAGGCATCGCCAAAGGCACTCGACGGCGCCGCCGGGGTCAGCGCGGCAGGTGCCTGCATGGCCAGGGTAAAGCGCTGCTGGCTGGGCTGCTCGCTCAACAGCAACTCACCTGCAGCTTGCGGCAGCATGTCGGGAGCCTGGGGGTGCCACAGGCTGACGCTGTAATTGCCGGTCGGTAAGGTGTCGAATTGCACCCTGCCCTGCGCGTCACTCACGGCAAACCAGGGGTCGTCGGTGACGTAGACATAGCCGACCATCCAGTCGTGGATATTGCAGCCGAGTACCACGACCCCGGGCGTGTCGAACTGCACCGGTTCGCTGGGCGTGCCTTGGTACAGGCGCAGTTCGAAGCGTTTGGCCGGCGAGAAGGAATACACATGGTGGCGAATATTGTCGCTATTGGGGAACGACACCGTGGTGCCGCTGCGCACCGCCAGCACGTTTGGCACGAACTGCTGGGCCTGTTGGTCCATCAGTGCCGGCGCAGGCGCAGCATTCGCACCCAGAGGGCCGCGCAAGCTGAGCACCGCATTGGCCAGCGGCTGGCCTTGGGCGTCCACCAGCTCGGCATGCAAACTGGCGGCCCACAGTGCTGGACTGATCGCGCCAAGCAGACCAAGCAACACGGCGTGAAACGAATTGAGGAAAGGTCTGTTCATACGGCTCACTTGTGATTGGCGCCATCCGCACCGCACTGAGATTTTCGCCTTCCTGGCGACTCGTAGATCGAATGCGCACAAGACTAGCTGGACGTGCGCAGAAGATCACGCATTTGCGCTGGCGAAAGCCGTAGGACAGTGAGCGACGACGCTACTCGGCGCCGCGCAGGCGCTTGGGGGTCAGGCCAAGGTAGCGACGCATGGCGGTGGTCAGTGCGCTCTGGCTGGAGAAGCCACACTCTTCAGCGATCCGAATCAACGGCAAATGACTCTCGCGCAACAAACGAGATGCACTGTCGAGGCGGGTTTTCAGCAGGTATTGATGGGGCGTCAGGCCGACGCTGTCCTTGAACTGCGCATGGAAATGACTCGGGCTGAGGCACGCGACCTGGGCCAACTCGGCGACACTGATGCGCCGCGCCAGGTGTTCGATGATGTAGCCGTCCAGCCGCTCCAGATTCAGCGCCCCCGGCAGCCGAGCGGATTGCTCGCCGAACAGGCGCAGGTGCAACGCACGCAGCAGCACACCACCCAGGGCGCGCGCCAGCAGCGGATCGCTGCCATAGCGCTCGAGTTCGGCGCCGGCGTAGCTCAGCAGGTTCTGAAAGTCGGCATCCAGCTGCGGGTAACGCGGCGTCTCGAACAGATGGGTGAGCAGTGCCAGGTCTTCGCTGGAGGTGTCCTGCTCATTCAGGTCGATGATCAGCATGCGGTTGTCGCCCATGCCCGCAAACTGGTGATCGGCATCGCCGGGTACCAGGCAGGCACGCATGCGACACACCTCACCACCACGGCCGTTGACTTCGAACTCCGCACGGCCAATCAACGACAGCACCAACTGGTGGTGATCGTGGGTGTGTTCGTGGGCCTGGTCATCCAGGCGCAGTAGGCGTGCTTTGAGCATTGCAACGATAATTCCGCAGAGAGTGCTGGCACTTTAACCAGTTGCATGGGCAACCGTCATCCTCGGCGACCAGCGGCAGGCGCAGTGGCCGACCCTGTTGATGTATTGGTTGACGGCTGCGGGCATCCGCTAGCGGGCGCACGAGGCTTTGCGCCGCAGGTTGGTTGCTGCGCGACAGCGCGGCGCGCTGGACGACGGGGGATAGCTTATGGCGCGTATTGCTGTGGTTTGATTGAAAAGCGCGCCGCACCGCCCCATGTAGCATGTAACGTGCAAATAAAGGTGCCGCATGAACGAGCCACAGGACATCGATATCGTCGCAGAGCAAGCCAGCAAAACCGACCAGAATAGCCATGGCCTTGCGTTGCCCGATCAGCAATTACCGGACACGTTGTATGTGATCCCGGTTCATAACCGGCCCTTCTTCCCGGCCCAGGTGCTGCCGGTGGTCGTCAACCAGGAACCCTGGGGCAAAACCCTGGAGCGCGTCTCCAATACCGCGCACAAGTGCCTGGCACTGTTCTATATGGATAACCCGCCAGCCGACGGCGCCAGCTTCGACCCCGACAGCCTGCCGGAACACGGCACCCTGGTGCGGGTGCACCACGCCAGCGAAGAAGGCGGCAAGCTGCAATTCGTCGCCCAGGGCCTGACCCGCGTGCGTATCCGCAGCTGGCTCAGCCGCAAGCCGCCATACCTGGCAGAAGTCGAATACCCGAAAAGCCCAGCCGACCCGCGCGACGAGATTAAGGCCTACGGCATGGCGCTGATCAACGCGATCAAGGAGCTGTTGCCGCTTAACCCGCTGTACAGCGAAGAGCTGAAGAATTACCTGAACCGCTTCAGCCCCAACGACCCTTCGCCACTGACCGATTTCGCCGCAGCCCTGACCAGTGCACCCGGCAACCAATTGCAGGAAGTGCTGGATACCGTGCCGATGCTCAAGCGCATGGAGAAAGTCCTGCTGCTGCTGCGCAAGGAAGTGGAAGTCGGGCGCCTGCAGAAAGAGCTGTCGGCGGAGGTCAATCGCAAAATCGGCAGCAGTCAGCGTGAGTTTTTCCTCAAGGAACAGCTGAAGATCATCCAGCAGGAGCTGGGCCTGAGCAAAGACGACCGCAGCGCCGACATCGAGCAGTTCGAGTTGCGCCTGCAGGGCAAGACCCTGCCCGAGCAGGCGCGCAAACGCATCGATGAAGAACTCAACAAGCTGTCGATCCTGGAAACCGGCTCGCCGGAATACGCGGTCACCCGCAACTACCTGGACTGGGCCAGCGCGCTGCCCTGGGGCATCGTCGGCAAGGACAAGCTCGACCTCAAGCACGCCCGCCAGGTGCTCGATCAGCACCATGCCGGGATGGACGACATCAAGGAACGGATCACCGAATTCCTCGCCGTCGGCGCCTTCAAGGGCGAGATCGCCGGCTCCATCGTCCTGCTGGTCGGCCCGCCCGGCGTGGGCAAGACCAGCATCGGCAAGTCGATTGCCGAATCCCTCGGGCGGCCGTTCTATCGTTTCAGTGTCGGCGGCATGCGCGATGAGGCCGAGATCAAGGGCCACCGCCGCACCTACATCGGCGCCCTGCCCGGCAAGCTGGTGCAGGCGCTGAAAGAGGTCGAGGTGATGAACCCGGTGATCATGCTCGACGAGATCGACAAGCTCAGCAGCAGCTACCAGGGCGACCCGGCTTCGGCGTTGCTGGAAACCCTCGACCCGGAGCAGAACGTCGAGTTTCTCGACCATTACCTGGACCTGCGTCTGGACCTGTCCAAGGTGCTGTTCATCTGCACTGCCAACACCCTGGATTCAATTCCCGGCCCCTTGCTCGACCGCATGGAGGTGATCCGCCTGTCCGGCTACATCACCGAGGAGAAGCTGGCCATCGCCAAGCGTCACCTGTGGCCCAAGCAGCTGGCCAAGGCTGGCGTGCCGAAGAACCGCCTGAGCGTCAGCGATACTGCGCTCAGGGCGTTGATCGAGGGTTACGCTCGGGAAGCCGGCGTACGCCAGTTGGAAAAACAGCTCGGCAAGCTGGTGCGCAAGGCGGTGGTCAAGCTGCTCGACGACCCCGCCAGCAAGGTCAAAATCGGCCCCAAGGATCTGGAAGCCTACCTCGGCATGCCGGTCTTCCGCCGCGAGCAGGTGTTGTCCGGCGTCGGCGTGATTACCGGCCTGGCCTGGACCAGCATGGGTGGCGCGACGCTGCCGATCGAGGCGACCCGCGTCCACACGCTGAACCGCGGTTTCAAGCTCACCGGCCAACTGGGCGAGGTGATGAAGGAGTCGGCAGAAATCGCCCACAGCTACATCAGCTCGCACCTCAAGCAGTTCGGCGGCGAGCCGGGGTTCTTCGACCAGGCGTTCGTCCACCTGCATGTTCCTGAAGGTGCCACACCCAAGGACGGCCCCAGCGCCGGCGTGACCATGGCCAGCGCCCTGCTCTCGATCGCGCGTAACCAGGCGCCGAAAAAAGGCGTGGCCATGACCGGCGAACTGACCCTCACCGGCCAGGTGCTACCAATTGGCGGGGTGCGCGAGAAAGTCATCGCCGCGCGCAGGCAGAAAATCTTCGAGCTGATCCTGCCGGAAGCCAACCGCGGCTCCTACGAGGAACTACCGGACTACCTCAAGGAAGGCCTCACCGTGCACTTCGCCAAACGCTACAGCGATGTGGCCAAGGTGTTGTTCGACTAGTTCACCTGTGCCTATGCAGGCGCTGCAAGATCGTAGGGTGGATGACGCTTTACCCATCCACCCATAGCGGTGGTGGATGAAAACAGCGTCATCCACCCTACCCAGCCCTCGCACCCGGATAAATCGCGGCGCAACCCAGGAGGGCGGCGGCCTGGGATTACGCTGCGCCGGCTCCATGAATCTCGGCTACAACAGCCTCCACCGGCTTACGTCTTGTCCTGTACAGCGGCTATGCTGGCAGGCGTTTGCCGACCGAGGAGTTCACCATGCCCAACGCCCATCGCCTGTTACTGCCGCTCGGCTTCGTCTTGTTGAGCGGCTGTGCTCACCAAGCCGGTAGCCTCAATGTGCACCAGCAAAGCCAGTGTCCACTGAGCCTGCGCAGCGGTCAGCAAGTGATCCTGACCCTGCCGAGCAACCCCACCACCGGTTTTCGCTGGGTGCTGCGTGACGGCGCCAGCAGCCTGCTCGATAGCCTCGGCCCCGAGGTTTACAGCAATCCTGAGGACGCCGGACTGATCGGCAGTGCCGGCCAGTCAACGTGGCGTTTCCTGGCGCGACAGGCCGGCGAAGGCCACCTGCTGCTGACCTATCAACGGCCCTGGGAAACCGAGGTCGCCCCGGCAAAAACCTTCGATTGCCCGATCAGGGTCAAGTAAAACCGCGTGAGCGCCCTACTCGGCCGTTACCGCCTGGTTGCGGCTCTCCGGCAGCATTGTCGGCGACGCTCATGCCGTCAATGTTGTCCTCGCAGGGCAAGCAGAACCCGGTTTAATCGGCTATAGCAAATACACGGGTTCTACTTGCGAGGCACACCACATGACGCGGCTATGGCGTGAAGCACTGGTGGGCATGGCGCTGGCATGGTTGAGTGGATGCGGCAGCCTTTTACCCAGCGAACGAGCCGAAGTGCAGTCACCATTCATTGATTACCTGGATGCAGAAATGCGCTATTCCCAGGCCATCAATGGCAAGACCAGTCGCGCCGAACTGTTCTCCCTGGGCTTTGATCCACTGGCCCATGGCAACGGCAAGATGCTCTCGTTCATCGACGTGCGGCTGATGTTCGTGCAGCCGAATATCCCCATCGACTACCTGCCGGACGGCCTGCTGGAATGCCTGGAGGCCAAGGATAAGTGCATCGGCTACGCCTTTGAATTCACCAAGACCGACACCCAACGGGTCGGCAGTTTCTGGGCTGACGTATTCAATTTCCGCAAACAACGGGCGTTGCAGGGCTGGTCGTTCCGTGCGGTGTTCGTGCTGGTAGACGACACCCTGGTGCACAAAGTCAGCAATGGCTGAGCCGAACATTCGTCATTTTGAAGTCAAACGCAACCCGCTGGGCCCGCTGCAGGGCGCGGGTGAATATTTCTCCGATCAATTGAAGTAATCACCTTTGGCGGTAGGCCTGTTGCCGCGGTGTTGGGTTACGTGGCGGCGGGGAGGTGTGGCTTGCTGGGGAATATTAGCGCCGCTAACTCAACCGACGTCTGGGCGGCGGCAGCGTGCTACAGGCCAACCGTTCACATGGGCGTCGTCGCTGCGCGACTTTCACGCTAAAATCGCCGGCTTTCTCGACCTTGTGCGGAACCACCGTGAAAAAACAGCCCGACCGTCTCTTCGCCCAGCCCCTGGCCCAGGTGCCGGACTTCGCCTTCAACGAGGACGTGGTGCGGGTGTTCCCGGACATGATCAAGCGCTCGGTGCCCGGTTACCCGACCATCGTCGAGAACATCGGCGTACTCGCCGGCCAGTTCGCCCAGCCGCACAGCGTGCTCTACGACCTCGGTAGCTCCCTCGGTGCAGTGACCCAGGCCCTGCGCCGCCATGTCCAGGTCGAAGACTGCCGGGTGATCGCGGTGGACAATTCCAGCGCCATGGTCGAACGCTGCCGCGAATACCTGCATGCCCAGGACTCGATGTTCCAGGAGCTGCTGCCCGTCGAGGTGGTCGAGGCTGACATTCTCAGCCTGACGTTCCAGCCGGCCTCGCTGGTGGCGCTGAATTTCACCCTGCAGTTTATCCAGCCCGAACAGCGCCTGGCCCTGCTGACACGGATTCGCCAGGCCTTGCTGCCCGGCGGTGCGCTGATTCTCTCGGAAAAACTGCGCTTCGAGGATGCCGAGCAACAGCAGCTGCTCGGCGACCTGCATATCGCGTTCAAACGCGCCAACGGTTACAGCGAACTGGAAATAGCGCAAAAGCGCAGCGCCATCGAGAAAGTCATGCTCCCGGACAGCCTGGAACAGCACCGCGAACGCTTGCTGGCCGCCGGCTTCAGCAAGGTGGTGCCGTGGTTCCAGTGCCTTAACTTCGCCTCATTGATTGCCCTGCCATGATCAGCCGCCTAGACCTCGACGCCCTGCAAGCCGCCCTCGCGGGCACCCCACTACAAGACTGGTCAGCCGGCCTGCCCGGTCAGATCGACGCCAAGCTGGCCATCGGTCATGGCGACCTGCAGCGCTGGTATGGCGCCGTTCAGGCACTGCCAAAACTGAATGTCGAACAATTGCAGCTGTTGACGGCCTTCACCTTCGGCGGGGCCTGCGACGAAAACACCCGAGCTGAGCTGAAGAGCGCACTGCAGGGGTTGATCCCATGGCGCAAAGGCCCGTTCGATCTATTCGGCGTGCAGGTGGATACCGAATGGCGCTCGGACTGGAAGTGGCAGCGCGTGGCGCCCTACCTCGACCTCAAGGGCAAACGCGTACTGGATGTCGGCTGCGGTAACGGCTACTACATGTGGCGCATGCTCGGTGCCGGCGCCGACAGCGTGGTTGGCATCGATCCTAACTGGCTGTTCCTCTGCCAGTTCCTGGCGATCAAGAATTACCTGCCCGACCTGCAGGCCTGGCACCTGCCGCTGGCCTTCGAGGAACTGCCCGGCAAGCTGCAGGGTTTCGATACGGTGTTTTCCATGGGCGTGCTCTACCACCGGCGCTCGCCAATCGATCACTTGCTGGACTTGAAAGACTGCCTGGTGAAGGGCGGCGAGCTGGTGCTGGAAACCCTGGTGGTGGAAGGCGATGCCCAGCAGGTGCTGGTACCCGAGGACCGCTACGCGCAGATGCGTAACGTCTGGTTTCTGCCATCGGTGCCGGCACTGGAGCTATGGCTGCGCCGTGCCGGCTTTGTCGATGTGCGCTGCGTGGATGTCAACACCACCTCGGTGCAGGAACAGCGCGCGACTGACTGGATGCGCTTTCAGTCGCTGCCGGAGTTCCTCGACCCGGCTGATCACAGCCGCACCCTCGAAGGCCTGCCGGCTCCGACTCGCGCCGTACTGATCGCACGCAAGCCGTAATCCCGGCGGGCCTTTGCCCGGTCAGCCGTGCTTGCGCCGCCGCCATAGCCACAGCGCCAGCACGCCAAGGGTCAGCAGCAAGGGCACCAGGGCAATATTGACGAACTTCAGGGTGCGACCCAGCGCCTCGATATCGGCGTTCAACTGGTAGCGCACCTCGCGCAGTTCCTTGCGGATTTTCAGCTTTTCCTGAAGAAACTGCTGCAGCGCAGCCTGCTGCTCGGAGGTCAACTCCAGCACCTGGCTCGGGTCGTCACTGCTCTGCAGCGCAGCGAGCTTTTGCTCGGTGTCTGCCAGTTGCGCCTGCAGCACTTGCTCCTTCTCGCGAAAACGTACCTCGGCCTCGCGCTGGATCGACTCGACCACTTCGAACGGACGGGTAAAGCGTCCGCGCGAGCGCACGCTGATCAGCGCCTCGGAGCCGGTCAGGTTGTCCAGGGCGTTGATCGCGAAACCGGCGTTGTCTGCCCAAGGCTGCGGAATGCGCTGGCCGAAGAAATCCTGCACCTGCACCCACATGCGGTCGGTGAGCATGTCGGTATCAGCGACGACGATGACGTTGATGTTGTCCGTCTGTTTGAGCCCGTCCTTGCGCCCTTCGATGCCGTCTGGATAGGCCGATAGCGCCGGGCCGTCGAGGCGTGCAGCAAGGGTGTAACGCTCGCCGGTCGGCTCCAGCTCGCGGATCAGCTCTTCGGGGTTCTGCAGCATGCCGAAACGCTTCACGTCGAAGGGCATGGCGTACTGCGAACTCTGGATCAGCGGGATGAAACGAGTCTTGGCGCCCTCCAGCGGTTCAAGTATGCCGGCGGTGGCCACGGTGATGGTTTCCAGCGCGGCGGTGCTGATGTCGTCCTGATCCAGGGCGTTCTTCGGCAGGCTCAGCCAGGCCGCATGCCGCACCGGCCGGCGATCCTGACCCATGCTCACGGACATGGCGTAGGAGCCATCGCCGAGGACCTGGTCCGGCACCATGCGCAGGCCCCAGGCCTTGAACAGTTCAGGCAGGTCGGAGGACTTGTCGATGACCCTCTCGCCGGGCATCTCGGCCTGGGTATCGGCTTCGCTGAACGGGTCGACAAAGGCCAGCAACTTGCCGCCGCGCAGCACGAACTGGTCGATGGCGTAGAGGGTCTGTTCCGGCAACTGCTTGGGGTGCACCAGCAGCAGCACCGAGACATGTTCGGGGATCAGATCAACGTCGGCCTTGAGGCTCTCGATCTGGAACAGCTGGCGGACTTCCTCCATCAGCATCCACGGCGGCGTCGGCTGGCGGGAGGCCATGTCGAAACCACCATTGATCTGCAGCCCGGACAGCACGCCGACCACTGGCCGTTCGGGCTTGGCCAGGCTCTGTACCAGGCGGCTGAGTTCGTACTCAAGAAACTCCTCCTGGTCCAGGGCAAAGAACGGGATCACCTGGGTCGTGCCCTCGGCATTCTTGCCGGCCAGGCCGAAGTACAGCGAATCGCCGCCCTGCTGCAGGGGAATGGCCTGCAGGCCGAACTCGGCCGCTTGGTCCTCCTCCGCGGAGAACGGCGCCGGGTCGATGATCTTCAGCTTGAGCTTGCCGTCCGCCTCGCGCTGGTAGGCCTTGAGCATTTCCTCAACGCGCTTGGCATAGGTGCGCAGCGCCGGCAGGTTCTTGGAGGCAGTGTCGGAGTAGAAGAAGTTCAGCTCTACCGGCTCGTCTAGATCGGCAAGAATCTGCCGAGTGCCTGCGGAGATGGTGTAGAGCTTCTGTTCGGTCAGGTCCAGTCGTGCACCGGTCAGGCTCAGACTGGAAAACAGGTTGAAGGCGAGAAACGCCAGGGCGATGAAGACGAGCCCAGCGCCGGAAACCATCAGCTTTTTCATGGGCACCCTCAGTCGGCTTTCTTAAGATCGATGACCACCGCTGTCGCAGCCAACCAGGCGGCGATCAGGGTGAGGAAATACAGCAGGTCGCGCAGATCGATCACGCCTTTGCTGATGGCATCGAAACGGGTCAGGAAACTCAGCGAAGCCACTGCATCAATCAGCCATTGCGGCGCCCAGCCACTGAAGCCGTCGAGCACCATGGGAAAACCACTGACGATGAACAGGAAGCACACGCTGACCGCGAGGATAAAGGCAATCACCTGATTCTTCGCCAGCGCCGACATGCACGAGCCAATGGCCAGGTAGGCGCCGGCCAGCAGCCAACTGCCGATGTAGCCGGTGACGATGGCGCCGTTGTCCGGCTCGCCCAGGTAGTTGACGGTGATGATCATCGGGAAGGTCAGCAGCAACGCCAAGCCGGCGAAGGCCCAGGCAGCGAGGAACTTGCCGGTGACCGCCTCGAAGCGGGTGATCGGCAAGGTCATCAGCAGTTCGATGGTGCCGGATTTGCGCTCCTCAGCCCACAGGCGCATGGCAATCGCCGGCACCAGAAACAGGTACAACCAGGGATGAAAGCCGAAGAACGGCGCCAGATTGGCCTGACCACTCTCGAAGAAACCGCCCATATAGAAGGTGAACACCCCGGACAGCACCAGGAAAATCACGATAAACACATAGGCCAGCGGCGTGCTGAAGTAGCTCGCCAGCTCGCGCTTGAACAGTACCGGTAACTGTCTCATAGCACCTCCCCACGGGTCAGGCTGCGGAACACTTCGTCCAGCCGACCGCGCTCGACATTCAATTCTTTAACCCGCCAGCCGCGCTGCACGATCAGTGCATTGACCTGCGGGAAGATCACCTCGCCCGGCTTGGCCAGCACACTCAGGCTGTGCTCGCGCGCGTTCTCTTCCACCCCGATGACGCCCGGCAATGCTGCCAGCGCCGCTTTATCCAGCGGCTCTGCGGCCACCAGGGTTACCGCTTGGTGATAGCGCGAGCGGCTTTCCAGCTCCAGCGGCGTACCATCGGCGAGCAGTTTGCCGTTGGCGATTACCACCGCACGGGTACACACGGCAGACACTTCTTCGAGAATATGGGTGGAGATGATCACGATCTTGTCGTGGGCCAGGCTCTGGATCAGCTTACGCACCTGGTGCTTCTGGTTCGGGTCGAGGCCATCGGTGGGCTCGTCGAGGATCAGCACCTTGGGGTCATGCACGATGGCCTGTGCCAGGCCGACGCGGCGCTTGAAGCCCTTGGAAAGGGTCTCGATCGACTGTTCCAGCACCTGTTCCAGTTCAACCTGGCTGACAGCCTTGGCCACCCGCTCACGTTTAGCCGCACCCTTGAAACCGCGCACCTCGGCGATGAACTCGAGGAAACCGCGCACCGTCATGTCGCCATAACAGGGCGCACCTTCCGGCAAGTAGCCGATCTGGCGCTGAACCTTGAGGGTGTCTTTCTGGATATCGAAACCAAGAATGCTCGCCGTGCCGGAGGTTGGCGCAAGAAAACCGGTGAGCATTTTCATGGTGGTGGACTTGCCGGCACCGTTCGGCCCGAGGAACCCCAACACTTCCCCCTGCGCGACGCTGAAGGACAGGTCGTCCACTACGGTGTGCTGCGCAAAACGCTTGGTTAGGTTTGTTATTTCAATCATGACCTTTCACCATTGCGGTAACAGGCCCAGCTCGCTACCCCTACAGGCGCAGGCCGGGTGTTTAAGTGCCGGCGGACTATAAGGAGTCGGCCATGGTCAATGCAAGCCAGGACACTGGGGAGGTTGCCCTGCCAGCCCTTGGTTGCCGGGCATGCCAACCACGTAGGCCGGGTTAGGCGTGGGTGAGCATAGTGACCACCGCGCCATGCTTGATGCGCCGTAACCCAGCATGGCGGCGTGCCTGCTGACGCAGCGCCCGAATGACGCAACGGCCTATGATCCGGCGGCCTGCACCGCTAACCCGACCTGCTCACGGTGCAACTTTGCCTGCGCGCTGGATTAGCCCGCGAGCATAAATCGCTGATGGGTATCGCTGCGCTCAACCCATCCTACGAACGGCGCGGCCCGCGTCCTACGAACTGTCCCTGCCCGTAGGATGGGTTAGCCGCCCAGGCGATTCCTGGCAGGACAGCCTTTCAGGCGCGGCGTAACCCATCATGGCGCTGGGCCTGCTGACGCAGCGCCCTAATGACGCAACGGCCTATGATCCAGCGGCCTGCACCGCTAACCCGACCTGCTCACGGTGCAACTTTGCCTGCGCGCTGGATTAGCCCGCGGGCATGAATCGCTGATGGGTATCGCTGCGCTCAACCCATCCTACGAACTTAAACGTGGGTTTTACTCGAGCATATGCCCCGCCGCTAACCCGGCCTACGCTCAAAGAATCAAGCAGTTACAAGATTTTGCCGGCAGCCCGCCGATCCGGCACACTAACCGCCCCGAGCAATCGCTCGTTTGCACAGCCAGCAGACTCTGTATGACCCGCTCCCCGCTTCACCGCCTCGTGTTCGGTACCCTGCGCCGCCTGCTGTACCTCTGGGTGCGCTCGGAAACCATCAACCAATCGGCCTTCACCCTCAAACTCGACCGCAGCAAGCCGGTGTTCTATGTGCTGCAACTGCCATCCTGGAGTGATCTGGCGGTGGTCGATACCGAGTGTCGCAAGGCTGGCTTGCCGCGCCCGGTATTGCCGGTGGCAGTCGGCGAATTGCTGGAGCCGGCAGCGTTCTTCTATTTAACGCTGGAACCGGACTGGCTGGGTCGCCAGGACAAGCGCGGCATCTCGCCGACCCTGCAACGCCTGGTCAGCGCCCTTAGCCAGCATGCCGTGGACGACGCACAGATCGTTCCGGTCAGCGTGTTCTGGGGCCAGTCGCCGGATCGGGAAACCAGCGCCTGGAAGCTGCTGTTCGCCGATAGCTGGGCAGTCACCGGGCGCCTGCGCCGACTGGCCAGCATCCTGATTCTGGGGCGCAAGACCCGCGTGCAGTTCTCCACGCCGATTCACATGCGCGAGCTGGTCGAGCAGAACAAGGGCCACGAACGTACCTTGCGCATGGTCCAGCGCATCCTGCGGGTGCACTTTCGCAACCAGAAGGCCGCGGTCATTGGCCCGGACGTCTCGCACCGGCGCAACCTGGTCAAGGGCCTGGTGCATGGCCCGCAGGTGCGCCAGGCGATCATCGAAGAAGCCGAGCGCGAACACATCACGCTGCACAAAGCCGAAGCCATGGCCCTGCGCTATGGCAATGAAATCGCTTCGGATTACACCTACACGGTGATCCGTTTTCTCGAACTGGTGCTCAGCTGGTTCTGGAACAAGATCTACGACGGCATCAAGGTCAACCATATCGAGGGCGTGCAGGAGGTTGCCCAGGGCCACGAGGTGGTTTACGTGCCCTGCCACCGCAGCCATATCGACTACCTGCTGCTGTCTTACCTGCTGTTTCGCAACGGCCTGACCCCACCGCATATCGCTGCCGGGATCAACCTCAACATGCCGCTGATCGGTGGCCTGCTCCGCCGGGGCGGCGCCTTCTTCATGCGCCGCACCTTCAAGGGCAATCCGTTGTACACCGCCGTATTCAACGAATACCTGCACACCTTATTCAGCAAAGGCTTCCCGGTTGAGTATTTCGTCGAAGGCGGGCGCTCGCGGACCGGGCGCATGCTGCAGCCGAAGACCGGCATGCTCGCCATCACCCTGCGCAGCTTCCTGCGCAGCCACCGCCTGCCGGTAGTGTTCGTGCCGGTGTATGTCGGCTATGAGCGAGTACTCGAAGGCCGTACCTACCTCGGCGAGTTGCGCGGGGCAAGCAAGAAAAAGGAGTCGATTTTCGACATCTTCAAAGTCATAGGTGCGCTCAAGCAGCGTTTTGGCCAGGTCTGGGTCAACTTCGGCGAGCCGATCAAGCTGGCCGAATTCCTCGATCAGCAGCAACCTGGCTGGCGCGCCCAGGATTACGGCACGCAGTACCGCCCGACCTGGCTGAATGAGGTGACCAACCAGCTCAGCGAGCGTGTGGCCCGGCACCTCAACGAAGCGGCAGCGATCAACCCGGTGAATCTGGTGGCGCTGGCGCTGCTCTCCACCAGCAAGCTGGCCCTCGACGAACGCGCCTTGGCGCGGGTGCTCGACCTCTACCTGGCGCTGCTGCGCCGCGTGCCCTACTCGCCGCACACCACCCTGCCGGAGGGCGATGGCCAGGCGCTGATCGAATACGTGCAGGGCATGGACCTGCTTGCAGAACAGCGCGATGCACTGGGCAAGATTCTCTATCTGGACGAACACAACGCCGTCCTGATGACCTACTACCGCAACAATGTGCTGCATATTTTCGCCCTGCCTGCTCTGCTGACCAGCTTCTTTCAGAGCAGCGCGCGGATGAGTCGCGAACAGATCCTGCGTTATACCCGTGCGCTTTATCCCTACCTGCAGGCCGAACTGTTCATCCGCTGGGACCTGGAGCAACTGGATGCGGTGGTCGACCAATGGCTGGATGCCTTCGTCGAGCAGGGCCTGCTCACCTTCGAGGCTGGCGTCTATGTACGCCCGGTGCCCAGTTCGCGCCACTTCGTCCTGCTAACCCTGCTTTCGCGCACCATCGCCCAGACCCTGCAACGCTTCTACATGGCCACTGCGCTGCTGCTCAACGCCGGCCAACATGCGATCAGCGCCGAAGAACTGGAAGACCTGTGTACCGTGATGGCCCAGCGCCTATCGATCCTCCACGGCCTCAATGCCCCGGAATTTTTCGACAAGAGCCTGTTCCGCCACTTCATCCAGACCCTGCTCGACCAGGGCGTGCTGCACCGTGATGCGGCAGGCAAGCTCAGCCATCACCCGCTGCTCGGCGAGCTCTCTGAAGGCGCAGCCAAGCGCGTACTGCCGGCGGAGATTCGCCTGTCCATTCGCCAGGTGGCGCTGGACAGCAGCGAGGATGTGCCGGAGGCGGTTTAGCCGGGGCGCTTCACAAGAAGGCCCGCCTCTCGCGAATTGGTGCAACCCCATAGCCCGGGCTTATCCAGGCGACGCAATCCGGCCTCAAGGCCAACCCGCATGTCATTGATGTTATGAGTTATGGCGTTTTCTGTAGGAGCCAGCTTGCTGGCGATCTTTGCAGATCAAAAGCATCGTCGGAGCGCCGAACCGCAGCAAGGACTAGGCGTCCCCCAGGCTCCTACACAGTTTGCTGCGCAACAGCGCGGTGTCGAAGACGTGGCAGACCCTCCTGGGGACCAACCGGGAGGCTACCAGGCTCGGCGACAACCGGGCCGCCTGACAGCCCAGCTCATACACCTTGCTCCAGACGCTCCAGCGCACTGCGTAACAGGGCCGGCTGCATCGGCCGATCGAGGAAGTAGCCCTGGGCCTCTTCACACTCGTGGCGCTGCAGAATATCGAGTTGCTCCTGCGACTCCACGCCTTCAGCCGTCACCGTCAGGGAGAGCGCTCGACCAAGACCAATAATCGCTTTGATGATTGCCTCGCTGCTCTCGCAACCGTCCAGGTCGGACACAAAACTGCGATCGATCTTCAGCCCATCGAAAGGGAATGTGCGCAGATAGCCGAGGGAAGAATAGCCCGTACCAAAGTCATCCATGGCCAGCCTGACGCCTAAATCCTTGAGCGCCTGCATGATCACCAGCGCACCTTCGGCATCCTCCAGCAGGACGCTCTCGGTGAGTTCCAATTCCAGCCTGGACGCCGGCAAGCCGGTTGCATCGAGCACACTTTGTACCCGTTCAACCAAGTGCCCGCGTTGGAACTCCACCGGCGACAGGTTGACCGAAACAATCAATTCCTCGTCCCAACTCATGGCTTCCGTGCACGCGGTATGCAGCACCCAGGAACTCAGGGGCACGATCAAGCCGGTGGTCTCAGCAATTGAAATAAAAGTATCCGGGGCCAGCAGGCCGCGTTGCGGATGCTCCCAGCGAACCAGCGCTTCAGCCGCGACCATGCGCTTGCTGCTGACGCTGTATCGCGGCTGCAGGAGCAGGCGCAGTTCGTCGTTTTTCAACGCGTGGCGCAGATCACTTTCTAGCTGACGGCGCTCGACAGCCCGCTCGTTCATATCGCTGGCATAAAAGCGCCAGGTATTGCGCCCGGCCCCCTTGGCCTCGTACAAGGCGATATCCGCGTAGCGAAGCAACTCTTCGGCCACGCAGGCATCGACGGGCGCCATGGCTACGCCAATGCTAGTGCCAATAAAGATACTGTGGTTGTCGATCTCGAATGGCTGTTCGATGCTGGCAATCAAACGCTCGCACAGGCGCTCTACTTCCTCCTGAGCGGATATGCCACTGACGATAAGGATGAACTCGTCACCGCCCATGCGGGCGACCAGATCGCCATCGCGCAGGCACAGACGCAAGCGCCGGGAAACCTCGTTGAGTACCTGATCGCCCACCTCGTGGCCGAAAGAGTCGTTGACCTGCTTGAACCGGTCGAGATCGAGGCTCAGCATCAGCAGCGGCTTGTCCGTGGTCGGCCGGGCCTTGAGCTTACCGTCGAGAAATTCCTGCATGCGGTTGCGGTTCGGCAAACCGGTCAGCGCATCATGCAGCGACAGGTGTTCGATACGCGCCCGCGCCTCAACTTCTTCGGTAATGTCACTGACAGTTCCGCGGTAACCGCAGCTAACCTGCGAATCCGCAACAGTGCGCATGGCGAGTCGACAGGTACGCAGACGACCGTCCTGGGCGCGGTAATGACATTGCCGGGTGCCATTGGCCGCCCGGGTCTTGCGCTTGCTCAGCCAGGTGGACAGACCACCGGGGCACTCGATGAACTCATCGATCGGACGCCCCAGCCAGTCGCTCTCGGCATGCCCGGTCACCGCCTGAAAACGCGTGGACAAATAGGTCAGACGCAACTCGGCATCGACTTCCCAAATCCAGTCCGAGGCAGCTTCGGCCACATCGCGAAAGCGCGCTTCACTGGTCGCCAGGGCTCGCTGACTGGCATACAGGGAGGCGTAGCTGACTTGCATCTCACGCGCGGAAGCCATAACCCGGCGCAGGGTCAACCAGGTGACCAGCGCCACAATGCTCCCAGCCAGGGTCAGCAGCGGCAGAATCAAGTACAGCAACTGATCGCCGGGCCGGGCTGGCTGCCAAGCCAACAGCAGCGGCTCGCCGTTGATGGTAGCCAAACGCAATGGGGGCTCCCCAGGCAGATCAGCGGAGGCGTTAGCCACATGCAGCTGATCGATACCGAAATCCTCTCCAAGCGCCTGCAACTTGTTTGGTCCGAGCAGGTCAACGAAGAGCAAAACTGAGGTCGGGCCCGGCACGCCGACTACCTGCGGGTCACCGCCGGAGGTAAAGCCTGCAGCAGCAACCAGCGCCGGTTGACCGGCTATTTGCATAAAGCCTGTGAGCGGTTCTTCATCCTCGGCCTGCTCGCGCGCCTGAGCGAGCAGCGCAGTTATGTCGTGACCGAGCCATTGCTGCACCGAGGTGTCAACGAGCTTGCCGTCGACCACCGCATAGGAGGTGGAGCCGTTGGGTGCGACGACAAACACGCCTTCGAAGACGAAATCATCGAACAGGCTGGGGCCTAGATTCTGCCGCGTATAGGCCCAGTCAAGATCGACCGTGGCATGCAGATGCTGGTAAGCATCACCCCAAAAGGCATAGTCGGAGATCGCCGTCAGGATCGACTTCTGCCGAGCCTCCACGGCTTTTTCCACATAGAAAAAACCTTGCTCGCTAGCCCGACTGTTCTGCTGCAGGGCAATCTGTACCAGCGCGAAACTGGCCACGACAAACAACACAAGCAACAAGGCTGAGATAAGCAGCAGCGCCCTTCGTGTGGCACTCGCATTGGCGACGCCGATGGTCGGTTGACGGGACAGCGCTGCTGTTGGCGACATAGATAATCCTCAATCGATGGCTTACACGGCGCAGAACAGGTGCTTGCAAGAGAGTTCGCAGGGGTGAAGCGTTGTGCTGTCACCTCGTCATCTACGGATAACACTAGCCCACCGATGCCGCTGAGACAGCACCTGCCTCAAGGAGGTCGAGCGTTATTTGACAGCAACACTGCACAGTACCGCCAATGGCGACTCGCGCGCAGCGCTGGTCTGCCAATACCAGTCGCGCCAGTGCCAAAGAGCGCTGCCGGTGCGGGTTCAAGACCGCGCAGGCACGCCATGGGCAGGCAGATCAACCTCGATTCAACACCGCTTAGTCACCAGTACAGCAACCAGCCACTACTCGGAAATTTGCCGAATATCCAGCAGCACCCAGACTTCATAGCCCTTGGCACGCGCGGCTTTTTCGGCTTCGAGTTGGGCGGTGAGGGTGCTGATCGAGCGCGAACGATGCTCGAAGCGAAAAGGCGGACCACCGTTGTTGCGCACGCTCAATTCGACGAGTGTGTAACTGGAAGGGGGTTTGGTCTGCGGCTGATGTTGTTTTGACGGAGCTGGATCGAGGCCGAGAGCGCGGCGCATCTCGCCTTCTGAGAGGTTGGTTTCGGTCAAGCTAGAACCCTATTACATTAATGATGTTTGGTTATTGAGCAGCACTATAAAGACGATAATTGCGGCAAAGTGCTGTGGTGGGTATGAATACTGCCAATCCATTAAAAATCAGCGTGGATAGTGCCATGACGCCATAAAAAAGTGGATACACCGCACGTTATCCATCCCGACTTACGGCGTGCGCCACCAATCGAGCCGACCAACGGACTCTTACACGCGCAGCGCAGCCCTGCAGGCACTGGGGCACGCCCAGTCCCGTGCCTGCGCACCCTCGCTAGGGCAAAGATCCATTCGCGGACAAGTCCCCTCCTACAAGAACAACGCGAAACCTTAGGAACCGGGGCACCCCCAGTCCCATGCCTACGAACCGCAGTAGCGGCAAGCTCATAGCCGTACGAATTTGGTCGAGCCGGGTACTGTGGGTAAGATAAACGCATGACTAAAAACAGCCCGCACTTTTCACTCGATCATTCCCGCCTGCTCGACTCCCTCGTCGCCACCGACAAACTGCTGATCATTCAGGACCTGGACGGTGTCTGCATGGGCCTGGCACGCGACCCGCTAACCCGCACGATCGAAAGCCGCTATGTGCATGCAGCCAACCAGTTGGCAGGGCATTTCTTCGTCCTGACCAATGGCGAACACATCGGCAGGCGCGGGGTAAACAACATCGTCGACAACGCCCTCGACGCCCCAGCACAGGCCCGCGAGCAAGGCCTCTACTTACCCGGACTGGCCGCTGGCGGCGTGCAGTTGCAGGACCGCTACGGCAGTGTCTCTCATCCCGGCGTAAGCGAGGCGGAGCTGACCTTTTTACGGACAATACCGGGCAAGGCCGAGCACTTTCTTCGCCAGTTGCTGGCTGCACCGCCCTACGCCCTCGACGCTTGCGCGATCACACCGCTGGTTGACGCCAGCGTACTGGACAACCTCGCCTCGCCGACTATCAATATCAACAGCTTCTACCAGCACTTCAGTAACCAGCCGGCACTCTATCTACAGGTGCAACAAGCGGTCGCAGGCTTCATGGAACACCTGCAACAGCAGGCTAGCGCCTGCCAACTGCGAGAATCCTTTTTCGTCCACTACGCACCCAACCTCGGCAGCGACGACCTAGGCCAGGAACGAATCAAGTACAGCACTGGCGAAAATGCCGGCACCACCGACTTTCAGTTCATGCTCAAAGGCGCGATCAAGGAAGTCGGCGTACTGCTGATCCTTAATCACTACTACTACCAACACACCGGGCACTACCCGTTGGGCGCCGACTTCAACGCCCGACAGGCTCCGCGCGAACATAGCGCCCTGCTGCAACTGGCGCGCGAGCGCTTCGATCCAGCCCAGATGCCACGCATCGTCGGCGTCGGCGATACCATCACCTCATCTAGCGCCATAGTGGATGGCCAGACGCGGCAACTGCGCGGTGGCAGCGACCGTGGCTTCCTGACCTTGGTGCAGGCGCTAGGCAAAGCCTACTACAGCAACAACTGCGTGCTCTACATCGACAGCAGCGGCGATGAAGTCGATCGCCCTGGCCTTAATGCAGCGCACCTGCAGCGCAGGGCCGACGAGCCGAACCTGGCCCCCTGGCCAGCAGCCGAAGGCATCAGCGACCCCGCCGACCCACTTGGCCTGGATGTGGTCTTCTGCGGTGGGCATGCGCAATATGTGGCGTTTTTCTGCACGCTTGCCCAGCGCCACAGCGAGCGCAGTCGCTAGAGTGCGCCCCACACCCGGTCAGTCGATCAGACGCTGCGAATCAGGTGATCGAAGGCGCTGAGGGATGCCTTGGCGCCCTCACCGACAGCGATCACGATCTGCTTATATGGCACGGTGGTGACGTCGCCAGCTGCGAATATACCTGGCACGTTAGTGCCACCCTTGGCATCGACGATGATCTCGCCGCGCGGTGACAACTCGATCACGCCCTTGAGCCAATCGCTATTGGGCAGCAGACCGATCTGCACGAAGATACCTTCCAGCTCCACGGTGTGCAGATCGTCGGTGATGCGATCCTTGTAGACCAGCGCCTTGACCTTCTGTCCGTCGCCCAGCACTTCGCTGGTCAAGGCACTCTTGAGGATGGTCACGTTGGGCATGCTGTTGAGCTTGTTCTGCAGCACGGCATCCGCGCGCAACTGACTGTCGAACTCGATCAGGGTGACATGGGCGACGATGCCGGCCAGGTCAATGGCCGCCTCGACGCCAGAGTTACCGCCGCCAATAACCGCGACCCGCTTGCCCTTGAACAGCGGGCCATCGCAATGCGGGCAGTAAGCCACGCCTTTGCCACGGTATTGCTGCTCGCCGGGTACGTTCATCTCCCTCCAGCGTGCACCGGTGGCAAGAATCAGGGTCTTGGCCTTGAGCGACGCGCCGCTGTCAAACCGCACCTCATGCAAGCCGCCCGCCTGGGTGGCCGGAATGATGGCGCTGGCACGCTGCAGGTTCATGATGTCCACGTGGTACTGCTTGACGTGCTCTTCCAGAGCACGGGCCAGCTTCGGCCCTTCTGTTTCCTGTACCGAGATGAAGTTCTCGATGGACATGGTATCGAGCACCTGACCACCGAAACGCTCTGCCGCGACGCCGGTACGAATGCCTTTACGCGCCGCATAAATAGCCGCAGAAGCACCCGCAGGGCCGCCACCGACCACCAGCACATCGAAGGCCTCTTTGCCATTGAGCTTGTCGGCATCGCGGGCACCGGCATTGGTGTCGATCTTGGCGATGATTTCTTCCACGCCCATACGGCCCTGGCCGAACAGCTCGCCATTCAGGTAGAGGCTGGGTACCGACATGATCTGCCGCGCTTCGACTTCAGCCTGGAACAACGCGCCGTCGATGGCAACGTGGCGAATATTGGGATTGAGCACCGCCATCAGGTTCAGCGCCTGAACCACGTCCGGGCAGTTCTGGCAGGACAATGAGTAATAGGTTTCGAAATTGAACTCGCCTTCGATGCCTTTGATCTGCTCAATTACGTCAGCTGCAGCCTTGGACGGATGGCCGCCAACGTGAAGCAACGCCAGCACCAGCGAGGTGAACTCGTGGCCCATGGGAATTCCGGCAAAGCGCAGGCTGATACCGGCCCCAGGGCGATCCAGCGAGAATGACGGTACGCGGCTATCGCTGCCGTCTTCACGCAAAGAAATCTTGTCAGTCAGGCTGACGATGTCGTGCAACAGAGCACTCAGTTCACGGGATTTGTCGCTGTCATCAAGGGACGCAACGATCTCGAACGGTTGAGTGACCTTTTCCAGATAGGCCTTCAATTGGGCTTTAAGCGTGGCGTCCAACATGAGTCAAGTATCCCTATTAACAAAATTCAGAAACTAAAACGCCCGGGCGGATCGCGCCCGGGCGTTCCACACTGGAAGGCTGGGTAACAGCCTTAAGCGCGTGTATCAGCAGTAAACGGGTTGCAAAGCGCCGCCAGCATCAGGGCGGCAGCTTTGCGAGCGTTTTTAGATCTTGCCAACCAGGTCCAGGGAAGGAGCCAGAGTCTTCTCGCCTTCTTTCCACTTGGCTGGTCACACTTCACCCGGATGAGCAGCGGTGTACTGGGCAGCTTGCAGCTTGCGCAGGGTTTCCGAAACGTCACGCGCGATTTCGTTCGAGTGAATTTCAACAGTCTTGATCATGCCTTCCGGATTGATCAGGAAGGTGCCGCGCAGGGCCAGGCCTTCTTCTTCAATGTGCACACCGAAAGCACGGGTCAGCGCGTGAGTAGGATCACCAACCAGTGGGAACTGAGCCTTGCCTACGGCAGGCGAAGTTTCGTGCCAGACTTTGTGCGAGAAATGAGTGTCGGTGGTGACGATGTAAACTTCAGTGCCGGCATCACGGAACGCAGCGTAGTTGTTGGCCGCGTCTTCGATCTCAGTCGGGCAGTTGAAGGTAAAGGCAGCAGGCATGAAGATCAGTACCGACCACTGGCCTTTCAGGGACTGCTCGGTCACTTCGATGAACTTGCCGTTGTGAAAAGCGTTGGCCTTGAACGGTTGAACTTGGGTATTGATGAGGGACATCTCTGATTCCTTGTGAGGGTTAGATGAGGGATGAGAAATTTACAGGGGCCATTTTAGCCCCTTATTCGAAAAAAGCTTATTAATTGACGCCATGGTATCGATTGATTAAGTCAATCGCCCGGTCTTCATACCAGGGTTGGGTCTATGACTAGCACCAGCTTGCCATTAACCCGGTTACTCGCCAGTTCGGCGAAGGCCAATTGCGCATCACCCACTGCAAAGCTACGCGCCAGCTGCGGTTTGAGTCGCCCTTCGGCAAACAGCGGCCACACCTGTTGTTGCAGATCACGCAGCAGGTCAGCCTTGAACTGATCATCGCGGCTGCGCAGGGTCGAACCGATCAAGTTAATACGTTTGCCCAACAGCAACCCCAGGTCCAGTTCGGCCTTGCGCCCGCCCATCAGGCCGATATTCACCCAGCGACCATCTAGCGCCAGCAACGCCAGGTTCAGCGCGGCGTAATTGCCACCTACCGGGTCGAGAATTACATCGAAAGGGCCAAAATCGCGCAAGGCTTGCAAGTCGTCTTGATCACGCAGCGCGCCTGCCTGAGCACCCAGAGCTTCGCAATAGGCCAGCCGCTCAGCCGAGCCAACACTGACCCAGCATGGGCTGCCAAATGCCTTACATAACTGGATCGCGGCCGAACCCACCCCACTGGCGCCCGCATGCAGCAAAACCTTCTCACCAGGTTTCAAGCCAGCCAACTGGAACAGATTGAGCCAGGCCGTGGCGTACACCTCCGGCAAGGCAGCCGCTTCATGCAGTGACACACCCTCGGGCACTGGCAAGACGTGGCGTGAATCGATTACCACTTCTTCGGCCATGCCGCCGCCAGCCAGCAACGCACAGACCCGATCACCAACCTTCCAGTCACTGCCAGCTCCGACCTCAGAGACCACCCCAGCACATTCCAGCCCCAATATCTCGCTGACCCCCGGCGGCGGCGGATACAGACCCGCACACTGCAACAGGTCAGCCCGGTTCAGCCCGGCGGCCGCCACTCGAATACGAATCTGCCCAATATCACAGACCGGGGCGGGCTGCTGCGCCCACTCCACGCGGCCTTCAACGCCTTGCAATGCCTTCACGCTGCCTCCATAGTGCATTTGAACCGAGTCCGACGCTTCAACGTCGGGCTTTTGCATTGCGCCGATGGAACCTGGCGCCCTGATAGATGGCCTAATATGCGTTATCAATTGTCCCCACGTCGAGTCAGCATGAAGCGATCACTGCTTAGCACCCTCCTCGCCTTGAGCCTTGGCTTAAGCGCTTTGCCGTTGTCAGCGAAAACCACCAGTGCTGATCCGTGGGAATACTTGCAGCCAAATCGCGAGCAAGTCATCGCCAGCCTGAATGTCGTAGAACTGCTCAATAGGCATCACTACAACAAGCCTCCGCTCAACGATGAGCGCTCGCTGAAGATTTATCAGGGTTACCTGAAGATGCTCGACCCCTCGCGCAGCTACTTTACTGCGGGTGACATCCGCGAGTTCGACCAGTGGCGCAGCCAGTTCGATGACCTGCTGAAAAATGGCAATCTGGGGCCGGGCTTTCATATCTACAAGCGCCACCTTGAGCGCCTGCAAAGCCGCTTGCAATTCGCCCTGAACATGCTTGAACAAGGCGTCGACAAGATTGACTTCACTATCGACGAAAGTCTGCTGATCGATCGTGAGGAAGCCCCTTGGGCCAGGGACCTGGCCGAACTGGACGAGCTATGGCGCAAGCGCGTCAAAGATGAAGTGTTGCGCCTGAAAATCGCCGGCAAGGAACCCAAGGCTATTCAGGAGTTGCTGGTCAAGCGCTACAAGAGTCAGCAGGCACGCCTGCGCCAGACTCGCGGCGAGGATATATTCCAGGCCTACATCAACGCTTTTGCCATGTCCTACGACCCGCATACCACTTACCTCTCCCCGGACAGCGCGGAGAACTTCGACATCAATATGAGCCTGTCGCTGGAAGGTATTGGTGCGGTGCTGCAAAGCGATAATGAGCACGTCAAGGTTGTCCGCCTGGTGCCCGCAGGCCCGGCCGACAAGAGCAAGCAGATTGCACCGGCAGACAAAATCATCGGTGTTGCCCAGGGCGGCGACGACATGGTCGATGTGATCGGCTGGCGCCTGGACGAAGTGGTCAAACTGATCCGCGGCCCGAAAGGCTCACTGGTGCGCCTGGAAGTGATTCCAGCAAGCAATGCGCCGAATGACGATACCAGCAGGGTGGTCAATATCACGCGCGAAGCGGTCAAGCTGGAAGAGCAGGCGGCGAAGAAGTCCGTACTGCAACTCAACCACGAGGGGCGCGACTACAAACTGGGCATCATTGAAATTCCTGCGTTCTACCTGGATTTCAAAGCGTTTCGCGCTGGCGATCCGAATTACAAGAGCACAACCCGCGACGTCAAACGCCTGATCACAGAACTTGAGCAGGAAAATGTTGACGGCGTGGTTATCGACCTGCGCAACAACGGCGGCGGCTCATTGCAGGAAGCCACCGAACTGACCGGGCTGTTTATCGACCAGGGGCCAACCGTTCTGGTACGTAACAGCGACGGCCGAGTCGATGTGCTGGCCGATGAAAATACCGGCATTTACTACAAAGGCCCGCTGGCGGTACTGGTCAATCGCCTGTCGGCCTCGGCATCGGAGATTTTCGCCGGCGCGATGCAGGACTATCACCGCGCACTGATCCTCGGCGGCCAAACCTTCGGCAAGGGCACGGTGCAGACTATTCAGCCGCTCAATCACGGTGAGCTGAAGCTGACTCTGGCCAAGTTCTACCGCGTTTCCGGGCAAAGCACCCAACACCAGGGCGTGATCCCGGACATCCAGTACCCCGACGTAATGGACACCAAGGAAATCGGCGAAAGCGCCCTGCCAGAGGCCTTACCGTGGGACAGCATCAAGGCGGCAATCACCCCGGAACTGGACCCGATCAAGCCGTTCCTGGAAGAATTGCAGTCTCGCTACGATAGCCGAACGGCAAAAAATCCAGACTTCACCTTCACCCGTGAACGTCTTGCGCTGGCACAGAAGCTCATGAGTGAAACCAGCGTCAGCCTCAATGAAAGCAAACGCCGCGCGCAACAGGCTGATATAGAAGCGCAGCAGTTAGTGATCGAAAACAGCCGCCGCAAAGCCAAGGGGGAAACCCTGCTGAGCGAACTGAAAATAGAAGATGAAGACGCCACCCCGGTCGAGCCTGAAAAAACCAAACCGGAAGACGATGCCTTTCTTGCCGAAAGCGGGCACATCCTCCTGGACTTCTTGGGGCTGAGCTCGAGACTGGCCAAACACTAAGGGCTCGTCGCTTAGGGCTGTCATCAAATGGTCATCAATCTGTCGTGAAATGAAGGGGCTGATAGCGATATCAGCCCCTTCGTTTTTATGCATATCGAGATCTCTCATGACCGTCACCGAGCAACTGAGCGCGCTGAACCACATTCTCGCTCACGGCGACCTGCATAGTTTATTCCAGCCGATCGTCAGCCTTTCCGAACGACGCATCCTTGGCTACGAAGCCCTGACACGCGGCCCGTCCAACAGCCCTCTGCACTCACCAATCAATCTGTTCGCCGTCGCACGCAATGCCGGACGGCTGGGCGAGCTGGAAGTGGCCTGTCGCAAGAATGCCTGTCGGCGCTTTAGCGAACTAAAGCTGCCGGGCAAGCTGTTCCTCAATGTCTCCCCGGAATCATTGCTGGAACCCGGCCATCAACCCGGCCGAACCCTGCAGCTGCTGCAAGCCTATGGCATCCCGCCCAGCCAGGTGGTGATTGAGCTGACTGAACAGTCGCCCACCGACGACTTTGCCCTCCTCGATACAGCTCTGCACCACTACCGCGCCATGGGCTTTTCGATTGCCCTGGACGACTTGGGCGCGGGCTATTCGAGCTTGCGCATGTGGTCCGAGTTGCGCCCTGACTACGTGAAAATAGACCGTCACTTCATCGACGGCATTCATCAGGATGCGGTCAAGCGTGAGTTCGTCGGCTCGATCCTGAAGATGGCCAAGGCGTCGCGTGCACAGGTGATTGCTGAAGGTATCGAGCTGAAAGAAGAACTCATCGTCCTGGCAGAGATGGGTATTGACCTGCTGCAAGGCTATCTACTCTGTCGCCCGCAAGAACAACCACCACACGACGCACAAGAGCTGTTGCCGAAGCTTGATGGCAATGCGCTGATCTTGAGTGAGGAAGGCAGCAACCTCACGGCCCTGCTCAACGAACAACCTGCCGTGGCCCAACACACGACGATCGCCGAGGTACTGGAAGCCTTCCGCGCCCAAGCCAATCTGAACTCCCTGGCCGTCGTCGATGAGCACGGCCAACCGGTCGGTATCGTCAACCGCCATGCGCTGTCTGAAGCGCTGCTCAAGCCCTTCGCCACCGACCTGTTTGCGCGCAAACCGATCAGCCGCCTGATGAGCAGTGACTTCCTCGCCGTCGAACTGAAACAGTCGCTGCAAAAAGTCAGTCGCCTGCTCACCAGCCGAGCCCGGCAGCGCATCGAGGAAGACTTCATCATCACCCAGGACGGTAGCTACCTGGGACTTGGCCGGGTGATCGACGTGCTCAAGCTGATCACCGAAGAGAAGATCCAGCAGGCTCGCTACGCCAATCCGCTGACTCTGCTGCCGGGTAACGTACCTATCCAGCAGTGCCTGACTCGCCTGCTGCAACAAACCCGCGAAGCCGTTATCTGCTATGTGGATATCGACAACTTCAAGCCGTTCAACGACCTGTATGGCTATGCCAAGGGCGACGAGGTACTCCTGAGTCTGGCGCAATGCCTGAACGAGCGAGTCGACCCGGCACGTGATTTTGTCGGCCATATTGGTGGCGATGACTTCTTGCTAGTGCTCGGCTCGCACGATTGGCGCGCACGCCTCAATCACCTGCTGGAAGACTTTCAAAGTCAATGTCGCCGCTTCTATAGTGCTGAGCATCTGCAAGCAGGCTGCCTGGTCGCCCATAGCCGCCAGGGCCAGCGCCAGGAATTTGCGCTGCTCTCCCTGTCCCTGGGCGTAGTGCAGCTGCGCCCGGAACAGTGCGCGCAATTGGACGCCGGTCAGCTCGCAGGTCTTGCCTCGGAGGCCAAGCGCCACGCCAAGGCGGTACCCGGCTACAGCATGCATATCATCGATACGCAAAAACTCTCGGCGTAAGGCGATCTCGCTATCGGCGGTTTGCAGCATGGGTCAGGGCGGCGAATTTGCGGTGCTCTGGCCGCCCTGCTGCGGGCTGCCGGCTCACGGGATCAGCGGATCAGCGGATCAGTAGCACGCCAGCTTACCCGCGGGTAGCCATGACCGCCTACCCGCTACAGACCCAGTTCTTGCGCCCGCTGGACAAAGCGCGCCGCCTGCTCGGTATCGGCTGGCAAGCCAGGACCGCCAACACGGTATAGATCAGCCAAACGCTGGGCAGCCAGGGGGTGGCCAGCCGTGGCCGCCAGCGCCCACCAGTGCGCCGCATCAAGGCCGTCGGGCGCTTGCCGGGTATCACCCGCCAGACTCAGCGCACCGAGCTGATAAGCGGCCTTGGCATCGCCACCCGTGGCAGCCAGGCGCAACAAACGCACGCCTTCTTCACGGGCAGCAAAACCCTGGCCACGAAACAGCAGGATATGCCCGTAGAAACTCTGCGCGGCAAGATTGTCCAGATTGGCCATGCGTGCGAACTGACCTTCCAGCCAGCGCCAACCACGTGGTTGCTTGACGAACCACGCCCAGTGAAAAAGCCGTCGCGCTACAACATAGCCGACCCGTGCACGTAGTCGCCAAAGCACCTAGAGACCCTCGGAGTAATCGAATTCAAACACCCGCACCACTTCGGCCGCATGCCAGGACGCTGCGGCGACACCGTCCGATGCACCGCTAAAGCGGCCAAGACGAGTCACACAGTCGAAGAACCCCGTGCGTGGCAGCCGGCTGGCGCCCTGACTAATCACCAGGGCGCTGCGCAATGGCCGCTCAGCCTTGACGTCCATTGAGGCCAGGTGCTCCAGCGCCGCGGTGAGCGTTTGCATGGCAGGCGTCGGCAAGGCCAAACGCTCGACCAATGCCCGATAGGTCAGCAGATGGCGCTGGCGCCGGGCGTCCTCCAGCTCATCGAGCAGGGCTTGCCAGTGCTGACGACTGATACTTACGCTCAAAGCTTCTCCTCCCAGCCAGCGACGCCGAGCGTCCAGGCCAAGGCCCGCTTGATGGCAGCATCCGGCTGGCGCTCGGCGCTTTCTATCATGCCCAGGTAATGTGGACTGATTCCCACCGTACGCGCCAACTCTTGTAGCGACAGGCCCTTTTCTTCACGCAAACGCGTCAACTCGTTCAGCGCCGGCTTGACTCCGCCCACAGCCGCTTGCGGCACTTGCGGCACTTGCGGCACTTGCGCAGCGTGGCCAGAGGCCTGCAACAAGGCCAGGTAATCGGCCCAGGGCAGTACCGCATATTCGGGCTCGCCATCACGCTTGATTACTTGCACTTTCATTTTCGACTCTCCGTGGAAAGCAGTACCGACAGCCTCAGCACTTTCCTTGCAGGGCGCTATGTTAACAGCCCGATAGTCCAAGGGTGCGACCTATGCTGCCCAGGCTTTGCCAAAGTAACGTGCCAGGGTGACGTGAAGCGCCAGGAGCCTCGCTGGGGCGCCCGCTGAATGTGTCGAGCCTGACGGCCGACCTCAGCTACTGGCGTCGCTGCATGGCTGCATGGCTGCATGGCTGCCCATCACGAGGCCGCAGCCAGATTTGCGGCAAGGCACCGCCTGACCCGCGCCGAAGCAATAAGCGGCCTACAGCAAGTGACAGGCCACTACCTGCTGCACGGCTCACACCAACCTATCTGCAACAGCTAACGGGGACAGCGCCTTTTTTCAGGGTTCAGGCTGGTCCAACCGCAGAGCTGGCCCATCAGGCAACCGCTCGATAACCTCAAGCGCTTCGGGCGCTTGTGCCTCTCGCCAGGCCCTGAATGCCGCCAGCTCCTCGCTCCAAGTGCGCAGCACCCAAGCCAGCACGGCAAGATCATCGATAAAACCGACCACTGGCAACCAGTCCGGCAGCGCGTCCAGTGGCGTGACGAAATACACCAGCGCCGCCACTACTGCCAGTAGCGCCTGGGAACTGATGGCTCGGTACTCACCACGCCACCACGCCATGCAGAGTCCTTGCAGGAGCCGCAAATCATCTTTCAGGCCGCTGAGCCGTTGGCCTTGCTTGCCACTCTTTCGCGCCACTGCCAACAACAACGCCGGCAACCGCCCACGGCGTAAAAAACCCGGTGCCCGGCGCAGGTAACTGGAAAAATTCCACGGCTGCTTCATAAGCGTTCCCCGTTAACCCGCATGGCTGCTGGCCTCGCTTGGGTTATCCACTGAAGCTGTGGATAACCTTGTGAACAGATTCCAGATGAGCCGATCAAACGCCCACCCCATGCGGCCTCGCTACAGATCGGACATTTTTCATCCAGCTGAAAAATTTGTTTTAAATCAATAATTTAAATTTTGCAAAGAGTTTTTAAAGAAGTGCATCACAGGGTCATGCCAGAGACTGGATGAAATGTGCATAACTGTGGCGCCAGAATTCCATTGAGGTCTATTTTCCGACCTATCAGTCAGGCTCAAGTTCGTTTTTCAATCGACGAAAACGACAACGCCCCGTCGAAACGGGGCGTTGTCTGCAGCGTTGGCGACTTGCCGAGACTGAGCGCCTCCCAAGCCAGCCAAAGACCTAGCACATGCTATTCAGCACTGGCAGCCTTGATTTCCAGCAGCTCCAACTCGAACACCAGCACCGAATTGGCCGGAATCGCCGGAGTCGGGCTCTGCTCGCCATAGGCCAGCTCACTCGGGATATAAAGCTTGTACTTTTCGCCAACGTGCATCAACTGCAAACCTTCGACCCAGCCCGGAATCACACCGCTTACAGGCAACTCGATTGGGCTACCGCGCTCGACGGAGCTGTCGAACACACTGCCATCGGTCAATTTGCCCTCGTAGTGCACGCTCACCACGTCACTGGCTTTTGGCTGATTGCCTTCGGCTTTCTTCAGTACTTCGTACTGCAAGCCGGACTCGGTGGTAACCACACCTTCACGCTTGCCGTTTTCTTCGAGGAATTTCTTGCCCGCCTGGGCAGACTCCTCGCTCATGACAGCCATGCGCTCTTCTGCACGCTTCTGCAGGAACGCGAAGGCTTCAACCAGCTCATCATCTTTCAGGCGCTGTTCTTTCTTGCCGATTGCATCTTCGATGCCCTGGGCTACGGCGTTCGAATCCAGGTCATCCATACCTTCCTGTGCCAGGCTCTTGCCCATGTTCAGGCCGATACCATAGGAGGCTTTCTGCGCCGGAGTCTCAAGCTCTGCGCTGGTTTGCGAATCGCAACCTGCGAGAACCAAGCCCACCAGGGCAACCGCCGCCGCTAAACGATGCTGTTTCATGCTTATTCCTTGTTCGGTGCGCCCTAGGGCAATCGAGTGAAGGCGCGAGCTTAGCAGGCTGCCGCAATCACTGGCTACAGGGATACGAACGGAGAAATATGTATTAGTTCAAGTGTTTAAGCGAATTAGATCAGGGATGTAGCGAGTGTTTCGGAATGGGTGTAGCAGGCATGGAGCGAGGTAAAAAATGGCGCAGCGGACGGGACTCGAACCCGCGACCCCCGGCGTGACAGGCCGGTATTCTAACCGACTGAACTACCGCTGCGCGTAACTTCAAAAGCGAGTTGGTGGGTGATGACGGGATCGAACCGCCGACCCTCTGCTTGTAAGGCAGATGCTCTCCCAGCTGAGCTAATCACCCTTCACTCTCGAAGTGGGGCGCATCATAGACAGCAGAATCCACCTTGGCAAGCACTGATTTAAAAATTTTCTATCGACGTGCCAAAGGCTTAGCGCAGGGTTGGCCTCAGACGCCAAGGGGAGAATAATGCGCGCCTCGGATTAAACGGTATGCTGCCGCAATAGGCACACCGAACCATTAGCGCCTTTGACAACATACCCGCTTCCCTCATACGTCGCGGCGCGCCACCTTCCCCACTAGGGAGAAGAGCAATCGAGTTGGCGCCGCTTCGCGACTTCACGTTATATGGAGAGTTACCCCCTCATGTGGTTTCGTAACCTGCTGGTTTATCGCCTCACCCAAGACATCCCCTTTGACAGCGAGGCACTCGAAGCTGCACTGGCCGCCAAGCCAGCGCGTCCCTGCGCCAGCCAGGAGCTGACCACTTATGGCTTCATCGCTCCCTTCGGCAAGGGCGGCGATGCACCAATGGTGCATGTTAGCGGCGACTTTTTGCTGATCGCGGCGCGCAAGGAAGACCGCATCCTGCCAGGAAGCGTGGTACGTGATGCCTTGAAGGAAAAAGTCGACGAGATCGAAGCCGAGCAGATGCGCAAGGTCTATAAGAAAGAACGCGACCAGCTCAAGGATGAAATCGTGCAAGCGTTCCTGCCGCGTGCCTTTATCCGCAAGTCGGCGACCTTCGCCGCCATCGCACCGAAGCAGGGCCTGATTCTGGTCAATGCCTCCAGCCCGAAACGCGCGGAAGACCTGCTTTCAACCCTGCGCGAGGCCATCGGTTCGTTGCCAGTTCGCCCACTGACCGTGAAGATCGCCCCCAGCGCGACCATGACCGAGTGGGTCAAGACGCAAAAAGCTGCCGACGACTTCCATGTACTCGACGAATGCGAGCTGCGTGACACCCACGAAGACGGCGGCGTAGTGCGCTGCAAACGCCAGGACCTGACTGGCGATGAAATCCAGCTGCACATGACCTCCGGCAAACAGGTCACCCAACTGTCCCTGGCCTGGCAAGACAAGCTGTCGTTCATGCTCGACGACAAACTAGTGGTCAAGCGCCTGCGCTTCGAAGACTTGTTGCAGGATCAGGCCGAGCAGGATGGCGGCGACGACGATCTCGGCCAGCAGGACGCAAGCTTCACCTTGATGATGCTGACCTTCGTCGAGTTTCTCCCCGCGCTGTTCGAAGCCCTGGGCGGCGAAGAGACACCCCAAGGCATCTGAGGACGCCCGAGCGCGGCCCGGCCACCTGATCAGCCAAACGCATCTCCCGGATTGCGCCAGGGCTTATCCATATATGGACTCCCCCCGTTTTGCCAGTGATACGCTCTTCAAACGAACCTAGGTACGACTGCTTCCGTATATCCGGCTTCTAATTAAGGCATTAGGTGCCTTGAGCCATAATGAAAATCCGCTCATGTGCTCCTGATCGGGC